>NZ_JBHVSE010000003.1:112278-438953 GCF_042885275.1 Agromyces sp. NPDC058064
AGCTCGCGGGGGCGTAGTCTCCGCGGCGTCACGTCACTGCACCGCTCCTGGCATCAGCGGGGAGCGCTGCTGCCCTCCCGCGCCGACGTCACTGAACCGCCCCTGGCATCAGCGGGGAGCTCGCGGGGGCGTAGTCTCCGCGGCGTCACGTCACTGCACCGCTCCTGGCATCAGCGGGGAGCGCTGCTGCCCTCCCGCGCCGACGTCACTGAGCCGCCCCTGGCATCAGCGGGGAGCGCTGCTGCCCTCCCGCGCCTACGTCACTGATGCCCCGGGCGGTTCAGTGACGTAGCGCCGCACGCGGGCGCCGGCGGGCGGCCGCCTCGGAGCGGGCGCCGGACTCCCGTGCGCCGGGTCGGACGACGGCGCTCGGGCTCAGCCCCCGGCGATCAGGCGGTCGAGCGGGATCGCCTCGCCGAGGATGCGCTCGGCGGCGCGGTGCCCCGAGAGGAGCGCCCCGTTGACGGTCGCCGGGCAGTCGGCCCAGGTCGCCTCGCCCGCGAGGTGCAGCACACCGTCGATGGGCGTGGCGATGACGTCGTGGTCGTCGTACGAGGCGCCTCGTGCGACGTAGGAGTACGAGCCCAGCGAGAACGGGTCGGAGCCCCAACGGGTGATCCAGTGGCCGCTCGGTTCGGGCACGGCTTCGCCGTAGAGGCTCCGGAGCCCCTCGAGCACCGAGGCGACGATCTCGTCGTCGGGCATCTGCTCGATGCGGCGGGCCCAGTCGCCGCCCGCGAAGGTGAGCAGCATCGGCGTGCCGCTCACGACCGACACGTCGTACCACGAGTGCCAGGGCACGCCGTCGGCGCCGAGCCGGCGGATCGCGTAGGCGCCGTCCTGCCAGAAGCGCTCGGGGAACTGCAGGAAGACCTTATCGAAGGTACCCATGCCGACGCGGTCGATCGCCCCGGCCACCGCCTCGGGCAGCGGCGGCTCGAAGGCGATCGACCCCGCCTTGAGCACGCCGAGCGGCACCGTGACGACGACGACGCGGGCGTCGAACGACTCCGTGGCGGTGGTGACCCGCACCCGCGCACCGCCGTCGGCGTCGGCGTCGGCGTCGGCGCGCGACCGGTCGACCGCCGTGACGACCTGGCCGAGCCGCACGTCGAGCCCCTCGGCGAGCGCCGTCGCGAGCGCGTCGTAGCCGCCGGGGAAGACGACCTCGTCGCCGTCGATCGCGTCCTCGTCGAGTCCGTGGGCGTCGACGTCGCGGTTGTCGGCGCCGCACTGCTCCTCGGTGCGGTGACGGTGGAACGCCCGGGCGCGCTCCGCGCGCTCCCCGCCCCAGCCGAGCTCGTCGAGCACCCGTTCGACGACGTCGGCGTAGCTGTCGCCCTCCTCGGAGGCGTCGGCCGCCGCTGCGAGACGGTCGGCGACCGCCCCGGCATCGGCGAGCCACGCCTCGGTCGCCGCCGCGTCGAGCTCGCGGCCCGCCTCGTCGTAGTTCGCGATCGGACGGCCGCCGGCCTGGAAGCTGCCGACGGTGAACTCCGAGGTCTGCATGCCGAAGGCCTCGACGAGCTCGGTGAGCGGGTTGCCGTCGAGTCCGTGGATCCACGAGGCGCCCCGGTCGACGCTGAAGCCCGGCGAGCGGTCGGTCCAGGTGCGCCCGCCGATGCGGTCGCGCGCCTCGAGCACGACGACGCTGCGGCCTGCCGCCCGCAGCAGCCTTGCCGCGGTCAGTCCGGCGACGCCGGCTCCGACGATGACGGTGTCGAACATGGGCTTCTCATCCATTCGCTCGGGAAGGTGGTGACGGCACGGGACGCCGGCGAGGCATCCCCGCCGTGGCTCACTCGGGCGCGAGCACCTCGGTGTCGCGGTTGAGCGAACGCTTCTGGAAGTAGTCGCGGGAGCCCGGGAACATCGCCCAGACGAACATGAGCACCACGCCGAGCAGGAGCGAGCCGATGCCGACGATGAAGGCGCCGCCGACGCCCGCGACCTGCGAGTAGCCGTAGTCGGGGTTCAGCATGTCGATCGCCGACTGCACGAACGCCCAGGTCATGAAGAGGCCGCCGAGCAGGGGGAAGAGGAGGCGGTAGAAGAAGTTGCGTCGGCTCGCGAAGAGCGTGCGACGGAAGTACCAGACGCACGCGAAGCTCGCGATGGCGTAGAAGAACGCGATGGCGAGGCCCATCGAGAGCAGCGAGTCGGCGAGCACGTCGGTCGAGACGAGGTTCATCCCGGCGTAGTAGACGATCGCGATGACGCCGACGAGCGTCGTCGAGAACGTCGGCGTCTTCGAGGCCTCGTGCACCCTCGCGAAGCGGGCGGGCAGCGCCTGGTAGACGCCCATGGCGAAGGTGCCGCGGGCGGTCGGGAGGATCGTCGTCTGCGAGGAGGAGAGCGCCGAGATCGCGACCGCGATCACGAGGAACCAGCCCATCGGCCCCATCGCCATGCCGGCGAGCACCGAGAAGACGTCGTCGGCGTTCGACTCGTTCGCGAGTCCCGTGCCGGTGTCGCCGAGGCCCGCGAACATCATCGCGACGACGGTGATGCCGACGTAGGTGACCAGCAGGATCACCGTGGTGAGGGTCGCGGCACGACCGGGCGTGCGGCGCGGGTCCTTCGTCTCCTCGGTCAGGGCGAGGCAGGTGTCCCAGCCCCAGTAGATGAACAGCGCGAGCAGGATCGCCTGCACCATGCCGGTGCCGTCGGCGAGGAACGGGTTGAACCAGTCGATCGAGACCGGGGTCGCGTCGGGGGCGTTGCCCGAGAAGTAGCCGACGAGGCATCCGATCACGAACACGGCCATCGCGAGGTACTGGATCGCGAGCAGCACCTGCTGCATGCGCTCGCCGATCTCGACGCCGCGCAGCGACACCCACGTCATGACGGCGATGATGAGGCATCCGAACGCGGTGACGATGACCCGGTTCTCGGCGAGCGAGCCGTCGCCGAGCAGGCTGAGCAGGTAGACCGAGGCGATCTCGGCGAGGTTCGCCATGACGAGCACGCCGGCGACGGCGATGCTCCAGCCCGCCATCCAGCCGGTGCGGGGGCCGAAGGCCTTGGCGGCCCAGGTGAACACCGTGCCGCAGTCGGGCACGTCGTTGTTGAGCTCGCGGTAGGCGAAGGCGGTGAACAGCATCGGCACGAACGCGAGGATGAACGCGACGGGCGCCTGCGCGCCGACGGCGATGATCACGTAGCCGAGGGTCGCGGCGAGCGAGAACAGGGGCGCGGTCGAGGCGATGCCGATGACGGTCGAGCCCCAGAGCCCGAGCTTGCCGATGGCGAGGCCCTTGGTGGGGGTGCCTGCGCCGGGGGTGTTCGCGGGGGAGGCGGCGTCAACCGCACGGGTGGTGCTCACGGGGACCTGCTCGTCGTCGAGGGGCGGGGGAATGCGAACATCCTACCCCACCGACCGACTAGTCGGTCGGTGGCGGTCGACTAATCGGTCGGTACCGGTCGACGCATCGCCTCGAGCGTCGCGATGAGGCCGTCGACGTGCGCGGGGGTCAGCACCCCGTCGCCCTCCGGCGGGCTCATCAGCGCGTTGTGGTTCATGCCGTCGCCGATGAAGAGCACCATGCGGGCGAGACCCTCATCGCCCGTCGCCGAGACGAGCGCCTCGAGCCAGTCGTCGCGGCACGCGCGCAGCGCATCGAGCGCCGCCTCGTCGCCGGTCTGCGCGACGCGGTAGCCGGCCTCGATGAGCCGCTCGAGCTCGCTGTCGCGATCGAGCGACGACACGAGGTAGTAGCGCACGGCCGCCTCGGGCGCGGAGCGCATCTCGTCGGCGTCGCGGCCGGCCTGCGCCCGCATCTCGACGAGGAGCGCGGCGCGCAGCGCCCCGACCGACCCGAAGTGGTGCAGCAGGCCCGACTTCGACAGGCCCGCCCGGCTCGCGATCGCCTCGAGCGTCGCCCCGCGGATGCCCCGCTCGACCAGCAGGTCGGTGTACGCGGTGAGGACTCGGGCGGCCTGCCCATCGACGGTGATCATCTGCACATCGTACGGGCGGCCGCACGACGAAGGCGCGGCACCCGTTCGAGAGAACGGATGCCGCGCCTCGTGCGTCGGCGAGCGCCGTCACCGGCGCCGCGCGGGGACTACCGGCCGACGGCCCGCAGCGCGTTCACGATGCCGTCGCCGAAGAAGCCGTTGGTCTTCTTGGCGCTCTCGCACGTGTGGGTCGCCGTCGCGGTCTGCCCGGTGGGCAGGTGGCGCGTGTACGTGAAGTCGGCCGGAACCGGGCACGCCTCGTCGACCGCGGTCTTCAGCAGCTTGCTCTCGACCGCGTTCGGGTTCATGCGCAGGCCGCCCTTCAGCGGGTCCTTCGCGCCGTACTGGCTCACGATGAGCGCCGCGACGCCGGCGGCGTGGGGCGAGGCCATCGAGGTGCCCTGGATGAACTGGTAGTAGCCGCAGGTGCCCTCGTCGTCGCAGCTCTTCACGACGTTCGAAACGAGCGGGTCGCCGTTCTCGTCGATCTGGCCGTTCGCGATCGCGAGCGACTCGGGGTAGGCCGCGAGGATCGTCTTCGTGACGTCGCGCGTGCCGGCCGGGGTGTCGTACGAGTCGCCGCCGGGCGCCGCCACGTCGATGTACCCGTTGCCGTAGCTCGAGTAGTACGCCTTGCGCTCCGAGATGCCCGTGCTCGAGACCGAGATCACGCCGTCGCCCTCGGCGGGCATCGAGACGCACGAGGCCGGGTCGAGCAGGTCGCGCACGTAGGCCGCCTCACCGGGCACGCTCGCGAAGTCGGGGCTGCCCGCGTCGGTGACCGCCTTGGTGTAGTCGATCGCCTCGTTGCCCGCTGCGGCGACGAGGGTCACGCCGTGGCCGCGGGCGTAGTCGAGCGCGCGCTGCATGGCCTCGATGATGACGGCCTGCTCGGCCTGGTCCTCGGCCGAGTCGGCCGGGTGGCTCGTGCAGTTGAACAGCCACGGGTCGACGTAGTAGCTCATGTTGACGACGTCGATGCCGTTGTCGCCCGCGTAGGTGAGCGCGTCGATCGAGGGCTGGAGGAAGAAGTAGCCCGAGTCCTGGCCTGCGCGGAGGTTCACGAGGGTCACGTTCGGGGCGACGCCGGCCATGCCGAGGCCGTTGATCGGCGAGCCGATCGTCGAGGCGACGTGGGTGCCGTGGCCGTTCTCGTCGACGTCGGCCGCGTCCTCGCAGGAGCCGTCGGGGTCGTCGGCGCAGGCGCCGTCGATCTCGTCGCCGTTCGCGTCGACGGGCACGTCGACCGTGAAGTTGCGGCTCAGCTCGGCGTCGAAGTTCGGTGCGATGTCGGGGTGGCTGCCGTCGACGCCGGTGTCGATGATGCCGACCCGCACGCCCTTCGAGCCCTGCTGGCGCGCGTACGAGCCGTCGGCGGTCGCGTCGATCTGCTGCATGTCCCACTGGAGGTCGGCGAGCGGCTCGGCCTCGGGCGCACCCGGACGGTGCTTCTTGCCCGAGTTCGACGTCGCGTCGCCCTTCGCGCTGCGCGGCCCGTCGGCCAGGCCCGCCTCGCGGGTCTCCTGCTCGACGGCGTCGAGCTTGCGGGCCTCGCCGTTCGCGGCGCGCGACTCGGGGACGTCGCCGATCACCCGGTTCTCGGCGGTGCCCTCGATCGCCGCCTGCGCGTCGGCCGCGGCGGCGAAGCCTGCCCCGGCGGTGACGGTGGCGACGCCGACGGCCGCGTTCTCGGCCACGACGGTGCCGCCCGCGGCCTCGACCGCGGCGACGGCGTCGGCGCTCGAGACGCCCTCGGCGAAGAGCACGACGTACTCGTGGTCGCCGCCCGCCTCCGCTCCGATGGCGGCGCCCGCGGGTGCCGCGGCGAGCGCGGTCAACCCCAGCGCGAACACGGAAGCTGCTGCGATGGATCGCATCTTCAGCATTGAGATTCCTTCCTCATTGATGGAACTTGCCCGGCCATGCTGTCACAGCCCGACGCCCCTCGGATAGGGGGCGCGCGGAGGGCGCCGGCCCGGGCGGACGGCCCTCAGCGGATGCTCGGGGAATGCGGCGTAGCATCCATGCGTTTGCATTTTCGGGACGACGGCGACCCGGCACATCACTCGATCCAGAAGGCACCACCATGACCCTCGTCACCGACCTCACCTCGCGCAAGGCCGACACCGCCGCACCGCTCATCGACCCCCTCGCCGACCGCTGGAGCCCCCGCGCCTTCGACCCCGACGCCGTCGTCGACACCGAGACCCTGCGCACCATCCTCGAGGCGGCCCGCTGGGCGCCGTCGGCGAACAACTCGCAGCCGTGGCGCTTCATCGTCGCGCGCCGCGGCACCGCCGCGTTCGCGAAGCTGCACGACGCGATGGCCGGCTTCAACCAGGCCTGGGCCGACTCGGCCGCGGTGCTCATCGCGAACCTCGCCGAGACCGTCGACGCCGAGGGCCGCGAGCGGCCGTGGGCGCGCTACGACCTCGGCCAGGCGGTCGCGCACCTCACCGTGCAGGCGCAGCACGAGGGCCTGCACACGCACCAGATGGGCGGCTTCGACGCGAAGGCCATCCACGACGCCTTCGGCCTGGCCGACTCGCTCGAGGTCGTCTCGATCACCACGATCGGCGCGCTCGGCGACGTCGACCGCCTGCCCGAGGTGCTGCGCGAGCGCGAGGTCGCGCCCCGTCAGCGCAAGGCGCTCGACGAGTTCGTCACCGTCGGCGAGTAGTCGCGCCCGTCAGCAGAGACACGGATGCCCCGGGGTTCGCCCCGGGGCATCCGTGCGTGCGGGAGGCCCGTCCGGTCGCTGCCGAGCGTCGGTCGCTGCCGAGCGTCGGTCGCTGCCGAGCGTCGGTCGCTGCCGTGAGTCGGTCGCTGCCGTGAGTCGGTCGCTGACGTGAGTCGGTCGCCGACGAGTCGCAGGACGATCGGGCCGACACGCCGCACGAGCCCGGCTCGGCACCGATGCACTCCGTCGACTCGTCAGCGCGCGAGCGACCGGGCCCGGCCTCGGTCGAGGACTACGCCCGCACCAGGTCGACCGGCGTGGTCGGCGGCTCCTCGCGCACGATCACGGCGGCGGCCTCGGCGGGCCCGGCGGCGGTCTCGACGGCATCCGCCGGCTCGGCATCCGCATCGGCCGGCACCGGCACCGAGTCGAGCGCCTTCTTGATGCGCCACGCCGCGAACACTGCGAGCGCGCTCACCGCGAGGTGCATGCCGAGGAACACGTCGGTGAGGCCCGCGCCGAGCAGCACGCCCGCGACGAGCGGGCCCGCCGCCGAGAACGCGGTCTGCAGCGCGGCGATCGTACCGAGCGTCTGCCCGACCATGCCCTTCGGCGCGAGCTGGGCGGTGAGCGGGTTCAGCACGGGGCTGTAGATCGTCTCGCCGACGGCGAAGATGCCGTAGGTCGTGACGAACAGGGCCGTGGCGATGCCGGGCGAGAACTGCGCCGCCGAGAGGATGAGCCACGACACCACCCAGATCGAGCCGACTGCCATCAGCAGGGCCGGGGCGCTGCGCTTCGCGGTGAGCTTCACCACGATGACCTGCAGCGCCACGATGACGAGGCAGTTGATCGCGGCGGCGAGGCCGATCGCCGAGGGGTCGACGTCGAGCACGGTGATGCCGTAGGCGGGCAGGCCCGACTCGAACTGCGCGTAGAAGCCGAGGGCGAGCGCGATCGTCACGACGGCCGTCCAGCGCATCGCGGGCTGGGCGAAGATCACGCGGAGCGCACCGCGGGAGCGCGCGGCGCCGTCGGCATGCCCGTCGCCGTCGAGGTCGACCGCGGCGATCGCCCCGGTGGCGGCGTCGATCGCCCCGATCGAGCCGGTCGCGGTCGAGACCGAGGCGGCACCGGCGGTCGCGGCGCGCGCACCTGGCCGACCACCGGCCCCGCGGCGCGCGAAGCTCAGCCGCCCGGCGAGCGCGATGATCGCCGACGACAGCACGAAGCCGCCCGCGGCCATCATGAACCCGATGTCGAGCCCGTCGGCCCGGTCGAGGTCGACGACGAGCCCCGCGAGGAACGCACCCGCCGCCATGCCGAGCGCCTCGCCCGTGAACTTGTAGGCGAAGACCTTGCGACGGTCGTCGCTCGACGACCAGTTGAGCGCGAGCACCTGCTTCGCGGGCACGGCGGCCGAGAGGCCGAGCCCGAAGACGAGCATGCCCGCGAGGAAGAGCGCCGGCACGTCGGCGAAGACGAGCGAGGCGACGCCCGCCGCGCCGAGCAGCTGGGCGATGACGGCGACGCGCACGGGGTCGAAGCGGTCGGCGAGGCGACCGGCGAGCGGCGCGGCGACGAGGGCGCCGATCGAGAAGAGCGACGAGGCGCCCGCGGCGACGAGAGCGCCCCAGTCACGGGTGTCGGCCGCGTAGGCGTACTGGTACGGCAGCACCGCGCCCCAACCCAGCGAACCGATGGCACTGGCCAGGATGAGCAGTCTCGCGCGCATGATGGTGTCCTCCTCCCGAGGTCTCGACGAGCAGAGGGATGCCTCGAGCCGACGCCGGCCGCGAAGCATCCCTCTACCCTTCGAATACGAAGTCTTCGATATCGAAATATTAGCAACCGAAAGTTGCGTGAGAGAATTCCCGTATGGCCAAACGCACCCCGAGCGCCCAGGAGCTGCACCGGCGCGCCGTCGCGACCTACGTGAAGGCGGGCGGCGAGGAGTCGGTGCAGCGGGTCATCACCGCCGTGCAGAGCCTGACGAAGAAGCTCGACCAGTGGTACGCGCGCCAGCTCGTCGACCTCGAGGTGACGGCCGGCGAGTGGGCCGTCGTGACCTCGCTCGCGAAGGCCGGCGAGGCGCTCACGCCGAGCCAGCTCGCCGAGCTCACGAATGTCGCCCCGTCCTCGATGACGCACCGCCTCGACAAGCTCGCCGAGCGCGGCCTCATCGAGCGCACGCCCGACGCCGAGAACCGCACCCGCATCTTCGTCAGCCTGACCGACGCGGGGTGGCAGCTGTTCAGCGTCGCGATCCGCGGCTCCGACGTCGTCGAGTCCGACGTGCTGCAGGACCTGAGCGACGACGAGCGGGGCGAGCTCGCCCGCCTGCTCGAGGTCGTCATCGCACGCCTCGACGACATCGACGCGTAGACGCGCTTCCCGGCTGGGCCCCGCGGGGGCAGCGCAACCGCCACCGCCGCGGCGGATCCCGCTCCTTGCGGACGACGGCTCCGGCACGTCCTCTCGCCCGCACTACGTCACTGACCCGCTCCTGGCATCAGTGACGTAACGGCCGCACGCCCCGCTCGCCCGTACTGATGCCCCGGGCGACTCAGTGACGTAGCGGCCGCACGCCCCGCTCCCCTGTACTGATGCCCCGGGCGACTCAGTGACGTAACGGCCGCACGCCTCGCTCCCCCGCGCTGATGCCCCGGGCGACTCAGTGACGTAGCCGCCGAACGCGGCACTCCCCCGCCGCCCGCCTCACCGCGGCGTGATCACCACCTCGGTCGCACCGGGGTCGATCTCGAACATGAGCACGCGGGTCGCGGCATCCCACTCGACGGCCTCGCCGCCGACGACCTCGCCGCCATTCGGGAACGCGTCCGACGGCAGGTACGCCTCGCTGACCTGAGCCGCACCGGAGGACCCGGCCGCACCGGAGGACCCGGCCGCCCCGGCGGCGCGGGGCACGACCGTGATCACGAGCCGCTCGGGCTCCGAGTCCCAGCCGACGAGCTCGCCCGCGACGGCCCGCGGGTACGGCCGGTCGAGCGCACCGATCAGGTTGCGCGGCGTGCCGTCGACCTCGTACGGCCCCCAGCTGCCCGGGTCGCGCGACCAGTACGCGACGCCCATGCCCGAGGCGTCCGCCGTCTCGTAGACGAGGTCGACGTAGTCGAGCGCACCCGGCAGCGTGGTGTCGAGGCCGAACTCGCCGAGGATGATCGGCACCCCGCCGAGCCGCTCGGCCGTGCGCAGCACGTTCGAGCGCCAGGCCGCGACGGTGCCCTCGACGAGCTCGCGCGACGTGCCGCTGAAGCCGTCGCCGAGGTCCATCGGCAGCGGGTAGAGGTGCGGGCAGAACGCGACGCGCGGCTCGCCCTCGCGCGGGTCGTCGACCCTGCCGAGCCCGCTCGGCAGACCCCAGTTGAAGCCCATCGCCTGCGGCTCGAGGCAGACCCAGGTGTTCTCGTCGACCTCGCGGATCTCGTCGGTGACCTCCTGGTAGAGCGTCGTCAGCGGACCGGCCTCGAACGCCGGCCCCTGCACGGTGCCGCCGTACGGCTCGTTCATGAGGTCGTAGGCGACGACCGTCGGGTCGTCGGCGAAGCGCTCGGCGACGACGCGCCAGGCGCCCGCGTAGTGCTCGGCGAGCTCGGGGTGGGCGCCCGTCGTGTTCCAGAAGTTGTCGAACGCACGGATGACGCCGGGCTCGAGGTAGTAGAGCTCCCACATGTCGTGGTCGGCGACGGGCAGGCCGTCCAGGTACGTCGCCCACGCCGGCGCGCCGTTGCCGCTCATGCCCGAGGGCGTGATCGCCGAGCCCCAGAGGTCCTGATGCATGTCGAGCATGACGTGGTAGCCCCGCTCGGCGTACCAGTCGACGCGCTCCTGCACGCCGTCGAGGTACTCCTCGGAGTACTGGCCCGGCTCGGGCTCGACCGAGCGCCACGAGATGAGGAACCGCACGAAGTTCGTGCCCATGTCGGAGTACTCGACGTCGAGCTCCTCCTCCTCGAACTCGGGGAACCCGTCGGGCGTCGACTTCGCGCTCGATGCGGTCGAGAAGCCGTGCTGCACGAGGCTTCGCCCGTCCTCGTCGGTCATGAAGCCCGCGGCCGTCGCGGGGCCGGGCGTGCGCAGTGCGGCGGCGACGCCGCCGGCGACCAGGGCGATGCCGAGAGCGGCGGCGATTCCGGCGCGGGCGGAGATCTTCATGGTCCTCCTTGACTCACGTGGTCGAGAGGCTAGCATCGATCCCATGTCGACTAGGACAGTTGACCCACTTTCGTTCCGACGGGTCCCGATCACCGTGTTCGCGCTCCTCGCGCTCGCCTCCGTGCTCGCCGGCATCTGGCCGATCGCCGGCCTCCTCGCGACGTGGGCGCCGGCGCTCATCGTCCCAGAGGCGGCGGGCCTGCCGTCCCTCATCCCGCCGCTGCGGCTCTGGCCGCTCGGCGAGACCACGTGGGCGTTCTGGCTCTCCGACACGCTCGGTGCCCTCGTGATGCTCGCGATCGCCGCGCTGCAGCTGCGGGCCGCGGCGCGCAAGCGACCCGATCCCGGCCCGGGTCGCGCGTTCGGCACCGCCGTCGGCGTCACGACCGTCGCGATCATCGGCGGCAACCTCGTGCGCAGCGTCTTCCTCAGCTTCGCGGTGAACGCCGACCTCGGCACCTACCTCGGTCAGCTCGTCGCGGGCGTCGCGGTGTCGGCGCTCACGGGCGCGCTGCTCGGATGCCTCGTCGGCGCCGTCGCGGCGGTCGTCGCCGCCGTGCGCCGCGCACCGGCGACCGATGCGGTCCCGGCGGTCGAGCCGGCCCCTGCGGTCGAGCCGCTCCCGGCGGTCGAGTAGCGAAGCGTATCGAGACCCCGCCGTCGGCGGCCGAGCCGCGGCCCCGACGACAGCTGCGAGGGGCCTCAGCCCCCTACCAGGCCCTGACCCGCTCCACCGTCACGCGCACCGGCACCGAGTACTCGGCGATGTAGCTCTCCGCCGTGAACCCGACGCGCACGATCGCCCGCGCGTACTTCTCGGCGTACTGCGCCCACTCGGGCGCATCGCCGATCTCGCCGATGCGCGCCGTGCCCGTGAACACCGCGACGTCGTCGCCCTCGGCGTCGGTGTTGAAGTGCAGCGAGGTACGCGGGTTGCGCGCGAGGTTCGCGAGCTTCGGCGTGCCGGGCTGCGAGAGCAGCATGAGCTCGCCGTCGTTCCAGACGAACCACACGGGCGTCGGCACGGGCGTGCCGTGCCGGTTCACCGTGGTGAGCCAGATGGTCTCCTCGGCGGCGAGCCGTTCGCGCACACGGTCGCTGAGCTGCAGTTCGTCGGTCACGGATGCCCCTCCTGAGTCTCTCGCCCCGCCCTACGGGCGGAGCAGCACCTTGATCGCCCGGCGCTCGTCCATGGCGGCATAGGCCTCGGCGGCCTCGGCGAGCGGGAGCTCGAGGTCGAACACGAGCCCCGGCTCGATCGCGCCCGAGAGCACGTCGGGCAGCAACTCCTCGATGTAGCCGCGCACGGGCGCGACGCCGCCGTTGACGCCCACGTTCGTGTTGAACAGCTGGCGCACCGGCAGCTCGGGGCCGCCGTTGGGCACGCCGACGTAGCCGACCATGCCGCCGGGACGCGCCGAACGGATCGCCTGGTCCATCGACTCCTTCGTGCCGACGCACTCGAGCACCCGGTCGGCGCCGATGCCGCCGGTGAGCTCGCGCACCCGCTCGATGCCCTCCGCGCCGCGCTCGGCGACGACCTCGGTGGCGCCGAAGCGGCGGGCGAGCGCCTGCCGCTCGGGGTGACGGCTCATCGCGATGATCGTGCCCGCACCGAGCCGCTTCGCGGCGATGATCGCGCAGAGCCCCACGGCCCCGTCGCCCACGACGGCGACGGTGTCGCCGGGACCGACCCCGGCCGAGACCGCGGCGTGGTGGCCCGTGCCCATGACGTCGGAGAGGGTGAGGAGCCCAGGGATCTGCTCGTCGCGCACGGGACCGGGCACGACGGCGAGCGTGCCGTCGGCGAGCGGCACCCGCACGCGTTCGCCCTGGCCGGCGTCGGCGAAGGCGCCCTTGCGGTCGTCGCCGCCCCACCACCCGCCGTGCAGGCAGGAGGTCGAGACGCCGTTGCGGCAGTTCACGCAGGTGTTGTCGCACACGTAGAACGGTGCGATCACGAAGTCGCCGACCTGCACCGAGACGACGTCGTCGCCGACGGCCTCGACGACCCCGATGAACTCGTGGCCGATGCGGTGCGGCTCGTGGGTCGGCGTGACGCCGCGGTACGGCCACAGGTCGGAGCCGCAGACGCAGGCGGCCACGACCTTCACGACGGCGTCGTCACCCGTGGTGATGACGGGGTCGGGCACGGTCTCGACGCGGATGTCGCGGGCGGCGTGGATCACGGTGGCGAGCATGCTCCGAGCCTATGCCCCGTCGGCGTCGGCCTCGCCGCCGCGGCCGGGCCGACGCTCGAACGCCCGGCTCGCCAGGGTGTGCAGCGGCGAGACCAGCAGGAGCAGGAACATCGCCCAGTAGCCGATGGCCGGCACCGTGATCGAGACGAGCAGGGCGAGCGCGAACAGCACAGTCGAGATCGCATCGGCGAGGATGCCCCGGCGCAGGCGCAGCGGCGCCGTGCCGTGCAGTCGGGGGTGGCGCAGCAGGTACCAGCGGAGCGCGAGCGAGACGAGGCTCGTCACGATGAGGCTGCCGACGTAGACGAGCTTCTGCGCGTCGTCCTCCTCCATCGACCCCAGCATCGCGGTGGGCACGGGCAGCCAGACGATCGTGAACATCCACGCGATGCTGAGCCAGAGCAGCGCCGGGGTGGTGCGCTCGAGCTGCGCGAAGACGCGATGGTTGGTGAGCCAGAACGTCGCGATGAGCACGAAGCTGAGCGCGAAGCTCATGAGCTGCCCGCTGTGCCGGTCGAACCACTCGGCGACGCCGCCGCCCTCGCCGCCGAGATCGGTCACGCTCTCCATGAGGGGCAGCACGAGCACGGTCATGGCGATCGCGACCACGGCGTCGGTGAAGGCCTTGAGCCGCTCCGCCGACGCCTCGACCGGGGCTCGGCCGTCGTCGGGCACGGGGGCCGTCGCCGGCTGCGATGTCGACATGCGAGGAAGGGTAGCGAATCAGCAGGGGCGCCCGCGAGACCCGGCCGCGCGCGGCTCACACGTGCGGAACGAAGCGCTGCCAGGCGATCCGGCGCTCGCCGCGCGGGTCGGCCTCGATGCGGTCGGGGCCGTCGAACACGAGGGTGAGGCGGCGTTCCTCGTCGTAGCGGGGCCAGTCGAGGCATCCGGCCGCCCCGCCGCGCGGTTCGCCGTGCTCGGCGAACGCGACCCAGTGCACCTGCATGCGTCGCCCGACCGCGCGGAACATCCGGCCCCCGCCGAGCAGCGTCAGGCCGGCGCCGACGAGGGTGTCCGACTTCTCGAAGAGCGCGAAGAGCTCGAGGCCGTGCGTCGCGTCGAGGCCGAGCAGCCGCGCCGTGCGGGGCGCCGCGTCGAATCGGTACATGTAGGTCGGCGCGAAGCGCGAGTGCCGCTCGGCGAGCTTCACGCTCGGGTACCAGAAGGTGAAGTCGCCGGCGAAGTCGGCCGCGGGGCGGCGCTCGGGCAGGCCCGGGTACTGCCGCTTGATCGCCTTGCGCGACTTCTTGCGCGTGTTCGCGAAGATGGCGCGGATGCGCGGCTTCGTCGTCGGGAGGATGTCGATGCGGCCCTCGAAGAGCGAGCCCTCGCGGTCGTTCGTGCCGATGACGAGCGGCACGCGGTGGGCTCGGCCCGCCTTGAACGCGTCGAGGGGCCGCTCGGGCAGGAACTCGCCGTCGATCACGGGCGCGAGGCTGATCGTGCCCGGGTTCTCGTCGGGGGTGCGCACCGCGAGCTCGGTGGTCGCCCTGGCGAGCAGCACCGGGTCGGCGGTGCGGAGCATGACCGCCGCGTCCTGCGGCGCCTCGCTGTCGAGGTCGTCGTCGTCGACGATGCGGCTGAGGATGCGCACGTACTCGCCCGCCCAGGCCTGCGCGGTCTCGGCCGCGTAGACCGCGTTCGCGGGCGAGGACTGCGCGATCGCCCCGGCGAACAGGCCCTCGGCGGCGGGCACGGTCATGAGGGTCGTCACCGAGTTGGCGCCCGCGGACTCGCCGAAGAGGGTCACCCGGTCGGGGTCGCCCCCGAAGGCCCGGATGGTGCGGCGCACCCACTCGAGGGCGGCGATCTGGTCGCGAAGGCCGAGATTGCACTCGATCGGATGCCGCGCGCTCGCGTAGCGGCGCAGGTCGAGCCAGCCGAGCGCGCCGAGCCGGTAGTTGCAGCTGACGTAGACCACCCCGTGCCGGCGGACGAGCCGCTCGCCCTGGCGCGGGTACTCGCCCGAGGAGCCGACGCTGTAGGCGCCCCCGTGCAGGAACAGCATGACCGGGCGGCCCCGGGCCGGGGCATCCGGCTCGTCGGGTGCGATGACGTTGAGGCTGAGGCAGTCCTCGCTGCGCTCGAGCCTCGGGTGCGCGCCGATGAACTGCCCGCGTCGCAGTTGCGGTGCGACCGGCCCGAAGGCGAGGGCGTCGCGCACGCCGTCCCAGCCGGGTGCGGGCCGGGGCGCCCGGAAGCGGCCGTCGCCCGCGGTCGACGCCGCGTACGGGATGCCCCGCCACAGCCTCAGGCCGTCGCGCCGGAGCCCGCGCACGGCTCCGGCGTCGGTCTCGATCACCGTTCCGTCGTTCGTCGCCACGCGTGTCGGCATGTTCGGAGCGTACGCCGCGCGGGTGAACGGCGGGCGGCGGATGCCCGATCGCGCCTTGACGCCCCGGCCGACGTCGGGTTACTCTTGCCGCACCAATCTGACAGCGTTGTCATTTCGAGTTCTCGGACGTGACTCCTGTCGATCCGCACGCGGCACCCCCGAAGGCCCCGCCGATTCCAGGAGACACCATGGCCCCCTCCGGCCCCACCACCGCTCGCTGCGCGAGCTCACCCCGACGGCGTCGCACCGTCGCCCTCGCCGTCGCGGCGGCCCTCGCCGCGCCGCTCGCCGGCCTCGCGCCGGCGACTCTCGCACCCGCGGCCGCGGCATCCGCCGCCCCCTTCGCGACGACCGCCGCCTTCGGCGCCCCCGACGAGATCGCGGCCGACTACTACGCCGCCCTGCTGCGCCACACGCGCTGGGTGAACACCGTCTGGGATCCGGCGATCAACGCGTACCAGTTCAAGGACTTCAACTTCGCGGTCGTGCTCGGCAACGCCGTGATCGTCACGCACGGCGACTACGACGCCGAGATCACCGGCATCTCGAAGGACGAGCTCACCCAGCGCACGATCGACACGATCCGCTACTACGCCGCCAAGAACCGCTTCGTCGACCCGAACGGAACCTGGGGCAAGAAGATGTTCTGGGACTCCACGTTCCAGTCGTACTTCCTCGACGCGGGGCGCGTGCTGTGGGATCGGCTCGACGCCACGACGCAGCAGAACCTCGAGACGATCGCCGTCGGCCAGTCGGCCTACACGGCCGCCCTCGACCACGGCGACGACCCGCTCTCGGGCTCGTGGACGGCCGACTGGCCCACCGGCAAGCACGTCGGCGACACCGCGCAGGAGGAGGCGGGGGTGTACACGCAGGCGCTCGCCCCCGGCCTCGCGTGGGCGCCCGACCATGCGGACGCCTCGCAGTGGGCCGAGCAGCTCGGCGACTGGGCGCGCAACGCCGCCGGCCAGCCCACCGCCGACCTCAACAACCCGGCCGTCGTCGCCGGCGAGCCGGTGTCGACGAACACGCTGCAGACGATCTACGACACCTACCTCGTCGAGAACCACGGGTCGTTCGGCCCGCACTACCAGTCCGACATCTGGCGCTCCGGCGGGCGCAACGCGATCCAGTTCATCCTGAACGACGAGCCGATCCCCGAGTATCTGAAGCACCAGCCGAACTCGGCCGAGCTCTGGCGCTCGATCGAGATGGTGATGTCGAACCAGGGCGAGCCGTTCATGCCGATGGTCAACGACCGCGAGTACCTCTACGGCCGCGACGTGATCCCGATGGCCTTCCTCGGCCAGGTGCTGCGCGACCCCGACGCCGTGCGCGCCGAGGCGAACATGGCCGCATCGCTCGAGGCGTACCAGGCGTACAAGCCGGTCGACCGGCTCGCCAAGTTCTCGGGAGAGCCGAAGTACGAGCCCGAGGCGCGCGCCGAGATCGCGATCTCGTACCTGCTGCACGTCGAGGCCGCCGAGTCGCCCGAGGGCGTCGTCGAGGCCACCCCGCAGGACGAGTTCTTCGCCCGCCTCGCCGGCGTGCGCGACTTCGGCGCCGGGCCCGGCCTCTCGGTGCAGCAGTCCGCGGACGCGTGGGCTGCCGCATCCAGCAAGAAGGGCTTCGTGAAGTTCCCCTGGGTTCCGGGCCACGACTCGTGGCTGTTCGCCCTGTCGGGCGCGACGCCGTACCTGTACCCGAACTCGGCGGCGACCGTCGACGCCCGGAACACGAGCACCTACACCGGGCCGCGCGACGGCTTCGAGGGCACGACGTCCGTCTTCCGCGTCGGCGACGAGTACGCGGGCCAGGCGACGCTGCCGAGCGGCGCGGCGCTGTACGCCACGACCGGTGCCGGCTGGCAGGACGGCACCGTCTCGGTGCGCAACCTCGACCTCGGCGGCTACAACGGCCTCGACGGCTCGCGCACCTACTCAACGGCCGAGGGATCGGCCACCGACACCCTGCCCGTCGTGACGCCGGCGGACCCGGCCGACGCGAACGCCGCCCGCATCGACGACCTGTCGTTCGCCCCGGTGCCCGCCCGTTACGTGCGCATCCAGGGCCAGCAGGGCAACGCCCGGTACGGCTACTCGCTGTACTCGCTGCACGCCTACGGAGCGGGCGCCGAGGCCACGACCGACCTGGCCGCCGGGCGCCCCGCGACCGCCTCGAGCGAGGACCCGGCTCGCCGGGCCTCGACCGTCACCGATGCCAGCCCGACCACCCGCTGGGCCGTCGCCGTCGCCGAGCGCACGCGCGCGGACTCGTGGATCCAGGTCGACCTGGGCGCAGAGCAGACCGTCGGTTCGGTGCGCCTGGCCTGGGAGGCGAGCGCCGGTGAGCGCTACCTCGTGCAGACCTCGTCGGACGGCCGGACGTGGACCACGCAGACCGCCTACACCGGCGGCGTCGACGCCAACGTCGCACGCCTCGACACGGTCGACCTGACCCCGGCCGGCGCGACCGCGCCGGCTCCGGTCGAGGCGAGGTTCGTGCGCATGCAGGGCGTGCAGGGCGACCCCGCCTACGGCTACTCGCTCTACACGATGCGCGCGCTGACGGCGGCCGGCGTCGACGCCGCCGCGGGCAAGCCGGCCACGGCGTCGAGCGCGGACTCGGGACGCGCCCCGTCGAGCGTGACCGACAGCGACCCCGCCTCGCGCTGGGCGGTGTCGCGCGCCGACCGCACCCGGGCCGACTCGTGGATCCAGGTCGACCTCGGCGGGCCCACCGCGATCGCGCAGGTGCAGCTGGGCTGGGAGGTCTCGGCCGGTCGCGAGTACCGCATCCAGGTGTCGGCCGACGGTGAGACCTGGCAGGATGCCGCGAGCTTCCGCTACACGGGCGACCAGGTCACCACGACCGAGGGGTCGTGGATCAACGTCGAGGGCACGGCCGGCTACGTCGTGCGCGGCGGACAGGCCCCGATCACCGTCTCGAGCGAGAAGGAGGGGATCAACACCGTGCGCCTCGGCGGCGGCGACGACCCGATGCTCGTCGAGATGGTGCCGGGCGACGCCGACGCGACGGCCGCGCAGGACGCGGCGCCGCAGCCGAGCGCCGACGGCCTGCTCGTGAGCTCGCTCGACGGCTACCTCACCGCTTTCAACCTCACGGGCGCGGACGTCACGACCGACGTCACGATCCCGTACTCCGGCGACGCCGTGGCGCTCTTCGCCGGCGACCAGGTGCTCGGAGCGGATGCCTCGACGCTCACCGTCACGGTGCCCGCGGGCGACGCCGTCGTGCTCGCCCCGCGCGCCACGGTGCCGACCGCGGCCGCGCAGGCTGCCGGCGTCTCGGTGTCAGTGCTCGACGGGCGCACGGTGCGCGTCGCGAGGCAGGACGGCGGGGACTCCGACGCGAAGGGCGCCGCCCGGACGATCGACGTCACGAACGTCGAGACCGGCGAGAAGCGCACGGTGCCCGTGGGCAAGCCGAAGGTCGCGGCGCCCACCTCGTTCCCGGGCGCGACCGCGTTCCCGGTGCCCGACCTGGCGCTCGCCACGCTCACGTTCCCGGCCTCGGTGCTGCCCGAGGGCATGAGCTCGCCGCAGGCCGCGGTCGACGGCGACCCCGGCACCGCGTGGACCCCGGGGGCTGACGGCCGCATGGTCGTCGACCTCGGCTCCGCTCAGGCGATCGGCACCGTCACCACGCTGTGGGACGGCGACGACGCCCCGGCAGCGACGGTGTCGGTGAGCGACGACGGCATCACGTTCCGGGAGGTCGGCGCGATCGAGGCCGGCGCGACGCGCGGCGCAGTGGCGGTCGGCGCGACCGCGCGGTACGTGGCGCTGACCACCGAGTGGGCCGACGGCGACCCCGGCCTGGTCGCGCTGCGCGCGCTCGTTCCCGGGGCGGTCGACCACCCTCGCGGCGTCCAGCTGAGTCGGTGACCGTCGGCGGCTCGGGCGGCGTCGACGTGCGCCGCCCGGGCCGTCAGCCCTCGCTCGCCTCGCCGAGCATCGCGCGGAGCTGCGCGACGACGAGCTCGTGGTCGTCGAGCTGCGGCAGCCCCGAGACGCCGACGGCGCCGACCACCGCGCCCGAGACGAGCCGCAGCGGCACGACTCCGCCGTGGGCGGCGAACAGCTGCGGGTCGAGGCGGGCGTGGGTGTCGAAGTCCTCGCCCTTCGCGCGGAACTCCTCGCCGACCAGCAGCGAGGACTTGCCGTAGCGCTCGACGACCCGGTGCTTGCGCTCGAGCCAGCCGTCGTTGTCGGCGCTCGCACCGGGCAGCGCGGCGTGGAAGACGCGCTGCGGCCCGAACCAGATCGCGATCGCGATCGGCAGGCCGCGCTCGGCCGCGACCGCGCGGAGCCGGGAGCCGAGGACCCAGGCGTCGTCGAGGGTGAACGCGGCGAACCGCAACTCGTCGTCTTCGGCCGCGAGGCGGCCGAGCAGTTCGCTCATGGTCGAATCGTACCGCCGGCCCGACGCCGCGGAGCGGTTCGCCGATGTCGGCGGCGTGCGCCAAGATATCCCAGTGACCGGCATGAGAGGGTTCTGGGCTGCGCTGCCGACCGAGGGGCGCTGGCTGCTGTCGACCGTCGCCATCCAGACGCTCGGGCGCGGTCTCACACTGCCGTTCACGATCATCTACCTGCACGAGGTGCGCGGCTTCGAGCTCGGGCTGTCGGGCGCGCTCATGAGCCTCATCGCGATCACCGGGCTCGTGGTCACGGGGCCCGGCGGCACCCTCATCGACCGCTTCGGCGCCAAGGTCGTGCTGCTCGTCGGCCTCTCGGCGATGATCGTCGGCTGCGCGCTGCTCGCCTTCGCGACGACGCCTGCGGTCGCGGCCGTCGCGCTCGTGCTCATCGGCATCAACTTCGGCGTCTCGTGGCCCGGCTTCAACGCCCTCATCGCCACGATCGTCGAGGGCGAGCTGCGCCAGCAGTACTTCGGCATCAACTTCGCGCTCGTCAACCTCGGCATCGGGGTGGGCGGCATCGTCGGCGGCTTCTTCATCGACGTCGACGACCCGGGCACCTTCACCACGATCTTCCTGGTCGACGCGGCGACGAGCCTCATCCCGATGGCGCTGCTGCTCGGCCCGCTGCGCCACGTGCGCACCCACGGCGAGCACGACGCCGACGCGCCGCCCGTCGGCGGCTACCGCGAGATCATCCGGCAGCCGGTCGTGCTGTGGCTCACCCTCCTCACCTTCATCTCGGTGTTCATCGGCTACGGCCAGATGGAGGCAGGGTTCCCGGCCTTCGCCCGCCAGGTCGCCGAGGTCTCGACGCAGGTCATCGGCTTCGCGTTCGCCATCAACACGGCGGTCATCGTGCTGCTGCAGTTCACCGTGCTCAAGCTGATCAGCGGGCACCGGCGCACCCGGGTCATGCAGGTCATGGCGCTCGTGTGGGCGGTGTCGTGGCTGCTGCTCGGCGGCGCCGGCCTGCTGCCCGACACGCTCGCCGCCGCGATCGGCGTGCTCGCCTTCATGGGCGTCTTCGCCTTCGGCGAGACGATGCTGCAGCCGACCGTGCCGGCCGTCTACAACGACCTGGCCGCCGACCGCAATCGCGGCCGCTACAACGCGATCAACTCGGCGGCATTCCAGGGCGGGGCGATCGCCGGGCCGGTCGCCGCGGGCGTGCTGCTCGAGCACGGGCTCGACGCCTGGTACATCGCGGTGATGGTGCTCGGCTGCGCCGGCATCGTCCTGCTCGCCCTCGCGGTCGAGCGCCGCATTCCCGCGAGCGCGAACGGGGTGCCCGAGGGCGAGGCCCCGTCCGACCCGTCGATCGAGCCGGCACCGCCGTCGACCCAGCCGGCACCGCCGTCGACTCAGCCGGCACCGCCCTCCGCAGCCGACTGAGCCGTATCGGCCGCCCTGCCGGGTGGCGGTGCACGCGCCGTGCGGCACCGTGCGGTGCCAACTCAGACGAAGGTCCCGCGGTCCTTCTGCAGCTTCGCCTCGATCGCATCTTCGCGCCCCTGCCGGAGCCCGTCACGCAGTGCCGCCGTGTATCCCCACGCCGAGCCGGCGAGGACCGCGGCACCGGGAACCCAGAGCGCGGCCGAGCTCGCGGAGATGCCCCAGACCGTGAGCACGAAGCCGAGGTCGAAGATCACGCCGACCCACCACCAGCGGCCGCCGCCGAGCGCGATGCCGCCGGCGATCGCCGAGAAGGCGATCGCGAAGCCGATCATCGAGGCACCGAGCAGCATCATCGCGAAGAGCACGACGGCGAGCGCGTCCGATCCGTCCTCGACGAGCAGGAACGGCAGGCCCGATGCCAGGAGGAGCATGGCGCCGATGCCGACGAGCGCGAGCATCCAGAGCGTGACCGTCGGGGTGCGCTCGAGTCTCACGGCGCCCGAGGGTGCGCCGTCGGTACCGGCCGTGGCGTGCTGCGCCCGCCTCTGCGCCTTCCGCGCCTGCTGCGACTTCTGCAGTGCGCGCTTCTCGGCCCGGTCGAGTGTGCTCGACCAGATCGACCACACCGGCCAGCATCCGGCGATGACGACCAGGCCTGCGAACGTCGGCCCGACGATCCACCCGGCATCGGTCTCGCCGCCGGCTGCGCCGACGACGATCAGGGCTGCCAGACCGACGGCGAACAGGACGACGCCGACGAGCGCGCCGACCCCCCAGACACGCTGGATGCGGCGAGAGGTCGACTTCGGAGCGCGATTCACGCCCCGAGGATACCCGGCCCGGCGAGGTCGGCTAGGCGGTCTTCGGCAAGGGTGGCACCATCACGCGCACCGACCAGCCGAACAGCACGAACAGCACGCCGACGCCGCCCGCGAAGAGCGCGACGCCGAAGGCGATCACCGAGGTGAACAGCGAGGCCCGCAGGAACGAGGCGTCCATGACGGTCGCACGCAGCGGGTCGTCGCGGTCGAGCTCCGCGTAGGTCTTGCCGTCGGCCATCTCGCGCGCATGCATGTCGATCACGCCCGCCTGCACGTAGGCGTCGATGGGCCCGTCGACGACCTTGCCCGCGAAGATCGGGGCGTCGTCGGGAATGACGATGTTCTCGGCACGCAGCTGCGACGAGACCCCGAACCACGCGACGATCGCCACGATGATCATCACGATCCCGCCGACGATGCCGGCGAGCCCCGTCAGTCGCACCACGTTCACCTGCGAGCGGCTCAGCACCGCGCCACCGGTCTCGAACTGTTCGGTCATGTCTCCCCCTTCGACCCGCGTTCACCGCCCACGCTAGCGAGTCGGTGCGGTGCAGCGACATGACCACGCGGCATCCGTTGCGAGAACGGATGCCGCGCGGCGTCGCCGACGCGACCGTTCAGCCGCTCGTCGTCGCGAGCGACGCGAGCACCCCCTTCGCCTGCCGCAGCTGCTGCGCGGTGGAGGCGGGGTTCGTGCGCACCGTCTCGACCTCGAGCATCGCGTCGCCCCACGTCGTCGCCGCGCCGTGCACCGTCACCGGCGTCGCGAGGTCGACCGAGCCGTTGGCGAAGTTGAGCCAGGCGGCCAGCAGGAACTGGTCGAACTGCTCGGCGGCGTCGTTCTTCGGCGGCGAGTGGAAGATCGCCACGGCGTCGTCGCGGTCGAGCGGCGTGTCGAACACCGTGCTGAAGAACACCGCGATCTCGAGGTAGCACTCGAGCTCGGCCGTCGTGAAGTCGTTGCCGTTCTTCACGCGCATCTGATTCAGCCACCAGCCGTGCTGCTTCGACTTCGTGCCGTCGCCCACCACGACGATCACGGCCTCATCGGTCGCCGAGCCGCCGTCGTCGTCGGTCGCCTCGGTGACGAGCTCGTAGAGGCATGCGTCGGCGTAGACGTGGTCGGCCGAGAGGTCGACGTCCCGCGGCTGCACGGTCGGCGACTTCAGCGGGTCGGGCACGGGCGGGTTCACGAGCGAGGTCTCGTCGCTCGTGGTGCCGTCGTCCCAGTCCCAGACGACCGTGAGGTCGTCGCTGCCGGGGTCGGTCGCGTTCACCGGGATCGTGACGCTGCCGCCCGCGTCGAGCACGAACGCCTCGACGCCGTCGTAGACCTGCGTGCCCGAGGTGTCGATCGTGGTCGACGGATCGACGTTCGCCACGTCGACGACGACGGTCGCGCAGGTGGTGGTGTCGTCGTCCGACCCGCAGACCTCGACGTCGAACAGTCCGTCGTCGCCGTAGTCGAAGCTCGTCTCGAAGGCGAGCGACGCGTCGGGCCGGGTGTTCTCCTCGTCTCCGGTCAGCGGCTGGGGGCCCGAGCCGTCGTCGAAGTCGATCGTCGCCGAGAGGTCGTCGAGCCATCCGGGGTCGGTGACGACGCCGGTGATCGTCGCGGTGCGCGTCGCCTCGTCGAGGGGCGCGACCGGGTCGATCGTCACCGTCGGCGCGACGTTCGCGACGTCGACCTCCGCGGTGTCGGTGGCCGTGTTGCCGTAGAGGTCGGTGACCCGCAGGCCGATCGTGAAGGTGCCGTCCTGTCCGACCCGGTCGAACGACGGGTTCAGCCCGAAGGCGTCGTCGTACTGGCCGTCTCCGTCGAAGTCCCACTCCCAGGCCGAGATCGCGCCCGCGCTCGGGTCGCTGCCCGCACTCGAGCCGGCGGCGGTCACCGGGATGTCGGTGCCCTCGAGCGTCGCGTACGGTCCGCCGGCGTCGGCGGTCGGGGCGCAGGCCGCGGGCAGGGTGTTCTCGTTCACCTGGGCGGCGTGGCCGTCGGTGCCGGCCGCGACCGCGCCCTCGCCGAGCCCCCGCTGCGCGAACGCCGACCAGATGGCGCACACGTTGTCGCCGCCGTTGGTGGCGATGTCGGCGGCGAGCAGACCGTTGCGGGCGTCGACGAAGGTCGGCTTGGCACCGCCCGCCGTGTTCTTCATGCCGTCGATCACGAGCTGTTCGGTGACGGGAACCCCGAGGAAGGCGCGCACGGCGTAGACCATGGTCGCCCAGATCGTGCCGTTGCCGTGCGGCGAGGTGTTCGGTCCGGGAACGTAGTCGTCGTAGTCCGAGTAGACGAGCGGCGAGGTGTCGTAGGCGACGTTGCGCACGCCGGTGGCCGCGTCGCCGGTGGCGTACTCCCCGACGACGGCATCGTTCCACTTGAGGTACGAGACCACGTCGCTCCAGCCCTCGCCGAGGGCGCCGGTCTGGTCGTCGCCGTAGTCGAAGCTTCCGCCGCCGACGAGCCGCGTCGAGACGCCGTGCCCGTACTCGTGCGCGATGACGTCGCCGTCGAGCGAGCCGTCGCGGAACGGCAGCGTCCACATGTACATCTGCATGCGGGGGCTCGACCCGTCGCCGGGCGTGCCGAAGTTCGCGTTGTTCATGCAGCGGATCGGGTTCGACGCGTTGTCGACGCAGCCGAAGTCCCAGCCGTCCTGCGCCTCGGCGAGCACCGGGTCGCCGTCGCTGCCGCCGTTGCCGAAGTTGTCGACCTGGAAGTTGCGCCACGCCTCGGTGAACCCGAGCTCGTAGGTGTAGTCGTGCATCACGTTCGTGTAGTAGAAGAGCTGGGTGATGATCGCGTCGAGGTCGGCGTCGAGGCTCGCCTGGCTGGAGTCGGAGTTCACCGCCCACGCGTCGGTGAACGGGTAGTCGAAGACCTGGTGGTCGGGGTCGCCCGACGCCGGGGTGTTCGGCTGGTACTCGTCGTTCGCGTCGTTGTCGTCGAGGTCGCGATACGCGTTGACGTTGTTGCCGCTCGTGGTCGTGTCGTCGACCCACGTGCCGTTGATGCCCGAGAACGGGTGCAGCTCGCGCGAGGCGCCCGCGGCTTCAGGGTGCTCCTCGTCGAACACCTCGCCCTCCGGACCGACCTCGGCGTAGCGGCTCGACTCGGCGAGCACCGCTCCGGTGGACGCGTCGACGACCGACTCGACCCAGACCTCGCCCGAGAACTCGACGTCGGTGACCCACGCGAGCCGCAGGCTGCGACCCTCGTCGTCCATGTACCAGCGCTGCTCGGCCTTCAGCGGCGTCGGGTCGACGAGCCCGTCGACCGCGATCGAATTGGGAACCTCGACGACGTCGCGCTCGGTGGTCTGCGCGGCGTCCGGCAGGTCCTCCGCCACGACGTCGGCGCCGGATGCCACGACCGCGGCCTCCGCGATCGCCTCCGCCGCGGTGACCTCGGGCGCGGCGGGCGTCGCCGGTGCGACGTCGGCGGTGGTGCCGCCGACATGCACGAGCCGCCCGTCGGCGTCGACGCTCGCGGTGATGACGGCCTGGTGCACCGGGATGCCGTCGACGGACTGGCGCAGCTGCACGTAGGCGACGCCGTTGGGGTCGGTGACGACCTCGTCGACCGTCAGCGATTCGAGCCCGGCGCCGTCGAGCCCGAAGGCGTCGCGATGCTCGGCGAGGTAGCCGAGTGCGATGTCCTCCGGCGCATCGCCCGACGGTTCGGTGAGCGGTCCGGTCGGGTTCAGCACCGAGCGCACGTCGCCCGCGGCGTCGAACGCGACGAGCGCGGTGCCGAACTCCTCGGCCGGATCTGGCGGCGCCTCGGCCCCTGGCGCCGCGAAGGCGGCGACGGGCTGGGTGACGACGAGTGCGGATGCGGCGAGCGCGGCTGCCACGGCGAGCGGACGGGTCACGACGACCTCCGGAGGGACGCCGGGGATCCGCGGGACGATCCCCCCGGTCGCCCCGCGGCGTGGCCCTCGGACGAGCCGGCCGTCACGTTACTCGCGGGGGACACGCGGCCGTGCGGAATGGGGGACGGATGGCGCTCGACTCCCCCGGACTGGGGGCAGCCGATGGCCCGCGACGACGCCGGGGCATCCGCCGCGATGCGATCGGATGCCCCGGAGCCGTCTCAGTCGAGCAGTTCGGCGTCGACGATCTCGTCGTCGAAGCCGGCGCCCTCGTCGCGCGAGCCGCCGGTGCCGGCGTCGGCGCGGGCGACGGTGAGCGCCTCGCCGTCGGCGGAGAGCCCGACCACGACGGTGTCGCCGTCGCGCACGCTGCCGTCGAGCAGCGCCCGTGCGAGCCGGTCGTCGATCTCGCGCTGCATGAGCCGGCGCAGCGGCCGGGCGCCGTACAGCGGGTCGTAGCCCCGCTCGGCGAGCCAGGCCCGGGCGTCGGGGGTGACGCCGAGCGCGAGCCGACGCTCGTGCAGCCGGGCCGTGAGGCGGTCGATGTAGAGGTTCACGATCTCGGCGAGGTCCTGCTCGCTGAGGGCGGAGAACACGACGAGGTCGTCGAGCCGGTTCACGAACTCGGGCTTGAACGACTGCCTCACCGTCTGCATGACCGCCTCCTCCTTCTCGCTCCAGCTGAGCGAGGGGTCGATGAGGTAGTGCGAGCCGAGGTTCGACGTCAGGATCAGGATCGTGTTGCGGAAGTCGACCGTGCGGCCCTGCCCGTCGGTGAGCCGGCCGTCGTCGAGCACCTGCAGCAGCACGTCGAACACCTCGGGGTGCGCCTTCTCGACCTCGTCGAAGAGGATCACCGAGTAGGGGCGCCGACGCACGGCCTCGGTGAGCTGCCCGCCCTGGTCGTAGCCGACGTAGCCCGGAGGGGCGCCGACGAGTCGCGAGACCGAGTGCTTCTCGCCGTACTCCGACATGTCGATGCGCACCATGGCGCGTTCGTCGTCGAAGAGGAACTCGGCGAGTGCCTTCGCGAGCTCGGTCTTGCCGACGCCGGTCGGGCCGAGGAACAGGAACGAGCCGGTCGGCCGGTTCGGGTCGTTGATGCCCGCCCGCGAACGGCGCACCGCGTCGGCGACTGCCGCGACGGCCCGCTTCTGGCCGATGAGGCGCTTGCCGAGCTCGGCCTCGAGGTGCAGCAGCTTCTCGGTCTCGCCCTGCATGAGCCGCCCGACGGGGATGCCCGTCCACGCGGCGATCACGGCGGCGATGTCCTCGTCGGTGACCTGCTCGTTGACCATGCGCGGCTCGCCCCCGGCGTTGCCCGCGGCGTCGGCCTGCTCGGCGGCCTCGAGGTCGCGCTGCAGGTTCTTGATGGTCTCGTACTCGAGCTTCGACGCCTTCTGGTAGTCGCCGGCGCGCAGCGCGAGGTCGCGCTGGGTGACGGCCTCGTCGATGCGCTTCTTGAGGTCGCCGACGCGGTTGAGGCCCTGCCGCTCGCGCGACCAGCGCTCTTCGAGCCCGGCGAGCTCGCGCTCCTGCGCGACGAGCGTCTCCCGCAGCTTCGCGAGCCGCTCCTTCGAGGCGTCGTCCTTCTCCTTCTTGAGGGCGAGCTCCTCGAGCTTCATGCGGTCGACCTGGCGCTTGAGCTGGTCGATCTCGACGGGCGAGGAGTCGATCTCCATCTTGAGGCGCGACATGGCCTCGTCGATGAGGTCGATGGCCTTGTCGGGCAGCTGCCGGGCGGTGATGTACCGGTTCGACAGGGATGCCGCGGCGACGAGCGCGGCGTCGGAGATCGTGACCCCGTGGTGGGCCTCGTAGCGACCCTTGAGCCCGCGGAGGATCGCGATCGTGTCTTCGACCGACGGCTCGCCGACGTAGACCTGCTGGAAGCGGCGCTCGAGCGCGGCGTCCTTCTCGATGTACTCGCGGTACTCGTCGAGGGTGGTCGCGCCGATGAGGTGCAGCTCGCCGCGGGCGAGCATGGGCTTCAGCATGTTCGAGGCCGCGACCGAGCCCTCGCCGCCGCCCGCGCCCATGAGCAGGTGCAGCTCGTCGACGAAGGTGATGATGCCGCCCTCGGCCTCGTTGATCTCCTTCAGCACGGCCTTCAGCCGCTCCTCGAACTGGCCGCGGTACATGGCGCCCGCGACGAGCGCGGAGATGTCGAGCGAGACGAGCTGCTTGTCCTTCAGCGACTCGGCGACGTCGCCGGCGACGATGCGCTGGGCGAGGCCCTCGACGACGGCGGTCTTGCCGACGCCGGGCTCGCCGATGAGCACGGGGTTGTTCTTCGTGCGACGGGTCAGCACCTGGCTCACGCGCCGGATCTCGGCGTCGCGGCCGATCACCGGGTCGAGCTTGCCGGCCTTCGCGAGGTCGGTCAGGTTGACGCCGAACTGTTCGAGCGCCGACTTCTGCTCGTCCTGCGAGTTCGGCGCGCCCTGCATGTTTGCCACTCAATGCTCCCTTCGTTTCAAACTTGAGTCTACTGAACTCAACTTTGCGAAGGGGATCGATATTCCGGCTCACGGCCGAAATCTCCCCCGCCTTCACGGTAGACGGATGCCCCGGGGTGCGCCACCGCACACCGGGGTCGTCCACGATCGCCGCACGGCGGACCCCGAGGCATCCATGCGTAGGAATAGACGTGCGCGGCACGGCGTTCCGATTTCACGTGGAACGCTTCGGAACGCTCTCATTCGGACACTACGGACCCCTCGGCGGCGGGCGCGAGCTCTCGGCGGCCGACTCGATGCTGCAGGCGATCGACCTCGCCCAGGGCATGGACGAGCTGGGCGTCAACGGCGTCTACTTCCGCGTGCACCACTTCGCCAGGCAGCAGGCCTCGCCGATGCCGCTCCTCGCGGCGATCGCGGCCCGCACCGAGCGCATCGAGATGGGCACCGGCGTCGTCGACATGCGCTACGAGAACCCGCTGCACCTCGCCGAGGACGCCGCCGCGGTCGACCTCATCTCGGGCGGGCGGCTCGCGCTCGGCGTGAGCCGGGGATCACCCGAGTCCGTCGTGCGCGGCTACGAGGCCTTCGGCTACACCGGCTCGCAGGACCCGCGCGGCGCCGACATCGCGCGCGAGCACTTCGCGCGGTTCCTCGAGGCGATCGAGGGCAAGGGCCTCGCCGAGCTGGATGCCTCGTCGCCGTTCGGCGGCCGCGGCATGCAGCGCATCGAGCCGTACTCCCCCGGCCTGCGCTCGCGCATCTGGTGGGGCGCCGGCAACCGCGACTCGGCCGAGTGGGCCGGGCGCGCGGGCGTCAACCTCATGTCGTCGACGCTCCTCACCGAGGACCGCGGCCTCCCGTTCGACGAGCTCCAGGCGCAGCAGATCCGCGCGTTCCGCGACGCCTGGCGCGAGGCGGGCCATCCCGGCGAGCCGCGCACCTCCGTGAGCCGCTCGATCTTCCCGATCACGACCGCCGAGGACGAGCTCTACTTCGGCGGGCGACAGGACGGCGACGGGGTCGGCATGATCGACGGCATGCGCTCGACGTTCGGCAAGACCTACGCGGGCACGCCCGACAAGCTCGTCGAGCAGCTGCTGCGCGACGCGGCGATCCGCGAGGCCGACACGCTCATGCTGACGATCCCGAGCCAGCTCGGCGTCGAGTTCAACCTGCGGCTCGTCGCCGCGTTCGCCGAGCACGTGGCCCCGAGCCTCGGCTGGCGGCCGACCGTCCCGACGGGCGAGTAGGGAACGCGGCTACTCGACCACCGGAAGCGCCTCCGGGGCGTCCCGTTCGACCGCGACGACCGTCGTGCGCATGACCCCCGACGGCGTCGGGATCTCGTAGCGCACGGGCATCCCCGGGTGATCGAGCGCGAACCAGAACCGCGACGCCTGCGCGGCGTCGCCGTCGCCGTGCCGCGCCTCGTAGTGCAGGCAGTCGACGGTTCCGAGCCCGCCCTCGTCGAGCGTCAGCGTCGCCGCCGTGCGACGGGTGTGCTCGGCGGGGAAGGCGGCGTGCTCCTGGAGCTCGCGCCAGGTCACGCGCTCGCTCGTGACCACGCCGTCGACGGCGCCGGCGGCGTCGAGCCGCCACTGCTCGAGCGTCGCGCCCTCGGCGTCGCAGTCGCTGAAGCGGTTGACGCGCTCGAAGCGCTCGCCTCCGGGCAGTTCGACGAGCAGCCGGATCGTCTTGCCGGTGCCGGCCGCCGCGCGGATCTCGTCGGCCGTGAACGGCGTCGGGAGGAGCCCCGGCCCGAGGACGTGCGGATCGTCGCCGGCCGGATCGGGCTCCCCCACGGCGTCGCGCACGAACCCCGCCCCCGAAGCTTCATCGCTCATGGCGCCCAGTCTGGGCCATCCGGCGTCATGTTGGTACCTTCTCGGGCGATTCAATGCGTTCTCATACGTTCGTGCGCAATGCTCGAACTCCGACGACCCCCAGCCCCGAGCAGGAGCCGCATGCAGAAGCGCACGAAGATCATCACCGCCTCGATCCTCGCGGGGGTGCTCGCCCTCGGCGCGACGGCCGCCATCGCCGGCCCGCTCATCTACCGCGACCTCGTCGTCGGCGAGGCCGACGCAGCGCCGAGCGTCACCGCCCGCCCCACCGAGACGAGCGCGGCGGATGACTCGGCCGCCCCCGCCGACCTCAGCGGCGAGTGGGCCGTGGCCGACGGCTCGTTCGCGGGGTACCGCGTCGACGAGGTGCTGAACGGCACCGACGTGACCGTCACCGGCCGCACCGAGCAGGTGACCGGCGAGCTCGCCGTCGACGGGCTCACGCTCACCGCCGCGTCGTTCACGGTCGACGTCGCCTCCATCGCGACCGACTCGGGCAACCGCGACGACTACTTCCGTTCGAACGCGATGCGGGTCGATCAGTACCCGACGGCGAGCTTCGTGCTCACCGAGCCGATCACCGTCGACACCGCCCCGGCGGCGGGCGAGGTGCAGCAGGTCACGGCGACCGGCGAGCTCGAGCTCGCGGGCGTGACGCGGGCGGTCACGGTCGAGCTCGAGGCGGTGCTGAACGGCGCCGGCGGCCAGGTGGCCGGGAGCATCCCGATCACCTTCGCCGACTTCGGCGTCGAGGCGCCCGACCTCGGCTTCGTCTCGGTCGAGCCCGACGGCTTCGTCGAGTTCTCGCTCGAGCTCGAGCGCGCCTGAGGCGCCCCGCGGCCCGTCAGTCCGGGGGCGCGAGCACCTCGGCGAGGATGCGCGCGGCCTCGGGGAACCGGGCCGGGTTCTCGCCGGCGTAGTTGAGCCGCACGAACGGACCGGCCGGCTCGGCCGGGAACCACTCGCGGCCGGGCGCGACGACGAGACCGCGCAGTTCCGCGTCGCGCACGACGCGGTCGACGTCGGTGCCGTCGGGCAGCCGCGCCCAGGCGTTCAGCCCGCCGGAGGGTACGAGCTCGAGGTGCACCGCCGGCGCATGCTCGCCGAGGCTCTGCACGAGCAGGTCGCGCCGCTCGCGCAGCCGATCGCGCAGGCCGCGCAGGTGCGTCGCCCAGCCGGGCTGGCTGACGACCTCGAGCGCGGCCGCCTGCAGGAGCCCGCTCACGTACATCGACTCGGCGGCGCGGTCGGCGAGGATGCGGTCGCGCGCCGGGCCGCGGGCGATCACCGCCGCGACCCGCACCGCGGGCGACACGCTCTTCGTGAGCGACCGCAGGTAGATGACATGGCCGTCGTCGTCGAGCGCGGCGACGGGTCGCGGCCGCGCCCCGATCGCGAGATCGTGCGCCCAGTCGTCCTCGACGAGGAAGGCGCCGTGCCGACGGGCCGACTCGAGCACGGCCCGCCGAGTCTCGTCGGGCCAGACCGCGCCGCTCGGATTCGCGAAGTTCGGCTGCGCGTAGAACGCCCGCGCCCCCGTCTCGGCGAAGGCGCGCTCGACGTCGGCCGGATCCGGCCCTGCCGGCCCCGCGGGCACGGGCACGACCGTCACGCCCGCCTGCTCGGCCGCGAGCAGCGCGCCCCAGTAGCTCGGCGACTCGATGAGCAGGGGGCGCCCCTGGCCGGCGACCGCGCGGAAGATCGAGCTGAGTCCGCTCTGGCTGCCCGCGATGACGAGCACGTCCTGCGCCGACACCGGGGGGATGCCCGCCGGCATGTCGGCGACGAGCTCGCCGGCGAACCAGGCCCTGAGCTCCGGCAGGCCGGCCGCGGGCGAGCGCGTCATCGCGACCGCGGTGCGCGACGCCCCCGCGATCGCCCGGCGCACCGCCCGCTCGGGCAGCAGCTCGGCGGCCGGGTACCCCGAGTGCAGGGCGATCGCGTCGGGCGCGACGATGCGTTGGGTCGACGACAGCGACCACGCCCGCGACTGCTGCGCGCCGAGCGCGGCGGCCTGCCAGCCGTAGTCGACGGGCCGGGTCGCGCGGGGTGCGCTGACGAAGGTGCCCGCGCCCGGCCGGCTCTCGACGAGACCGAGCGCGACGAGTCGGCGCACGGCCTTCTGCACGGTCACCGGGCTCGCGCCGTACTCGGCGGTGAGGGAGCGGCTCGACGGCAGCTGCTGACCGGGCGACGCGGACGCGATCCACGCCCGCAGGCCGGCGAGGATCCGGTCGGTGCTACTCTGATTCATGTCTGTACAGAGTAGCGTTACTGCACTTCGCGCGACAGCGCTATCGCGACACGCCGGCCTCTGGTGGGGCCTGCTCGGGGTCGTCGCCTTCTCGTTCACCCTGCCGTTCACCCGCGTCGCGGTCGGCGGGCTGTCGCCCCTCCTCATCGGCTCGGGCCGGGCCGTCGTCGCGGCCGCCCTCGCGATCATCGCCCTCGCCGCGACCCGCCAGCACTGGCCGACCGCCCGGCAGTGGCTGCGGCTCTCGATCGTCGCCGGCGGAGTCGTCATCGGGTTCCCGATGCTGACCTCCTTCGCGCTCACCACCGCACCGGCGAGCCATGGCGCCGTCGTCGTCGGCCTGCTGCCCGCGGCGACCGCCGTGATCGCCGTCCTCCGCACCTCCGAGCGCCCGCAGCGCTCGTTCTGGCTCTACGCCGGCCTCGGCGCCGTCGCCGTCGTCGTGTTCGCCGCGCTGCAGAACGGCGGGCTCGGCACCCTGCACTGGTCCGACCTGCTGCTGTTCGGCGCGGTGCTCGCGGCGGCGATCGGGTACGCGGAAGGCGGGCTGCTCGCGCGCGAGCTCGGCTCCTGGCAGACGGTGTCGTGGGCGCTCGTGCTCGCCGCTCCGCTCATGGTCGTGCTGTCGCTCGTCTCGATCGCCTAGCAGCCGCCCGTCGACGCGACGCCGGTCGAGTGGCTGGCCTTCGCCTACCTCGCCGTCGTCAGCATGTTCCTCGGCTTCTTCGCCTGGTACCGGGGACTCGCGATCGGCCCGATGGCCCAGGTCAGCCAGGTGCAGCTCGTGCAACCCGTGCTGAACATCCTGTGGGCGGCGCTCCTGCTGCGCGAGCAGCTCGGCTGGGCGACGATCGTCGGCGGGCTCGCGGTCGTCGCCTGCGCGGGTCTCGCCGTGCGCACCCGTTCGGGCCGCCGCGGCCGCGCCCCGGCATGACGGATGCCTCCCCACGAGTCCGCGGAGAGGCATCCGTGTCGTCCGACGAGACTCAGCCGACGCCGTCGAGCGCGTCGGTCTCGGTGTTGCCGATGGCCGCGATGACCTCGGGGCGGTGCTTCGCGAGGTGGAGGTACCAGGCGATCGCCGCGATCATCGTGATGAGGAACAGGTACGGGATGACGTTGAGCGGCCAGGCCGGCACGGGCCACACGTTCGCGAAGAACACGTACGCCATCGCGCCGACGGAGACGACCGCGCAGAGCCACACGAGGCCGTTGCGCATCTTCTCGCGGCGGGTGTACGCGACGCACGCGATCGCGACGAGCGCGTACGCGACCATGTATCCGTAGGTGCCGTAGGTGTCGACCCAGACGACGATGTCCATCGGGTTCACGCCGATGCCGAGCAGCACGAGGTCGAGCGCGATCGCGGCGGGGCCGGCGACGAGCAGCACGCGGTGCGGCGTGAGGTGCCGCTCGTGGGTGCGGCCGAAGCGCTCGGCGACGACGCCCTCCTTGCCCATCACGTAGATGATGCGGCCGACGACGTTGAGCGGGGCGACCACGACGGCGAAGAACGAGGCGCCGACGCCGAAGGTGAGGACCGGCGCGAACCAGGCGGGCATGCCGATCTGCGTCGCGATCGCCTCGAGCGGGCTCGCCACGGTGGCGAGGTCCTCGCCGAGGATCGCGATCTGGGTGTACGCGGCGAAGACGTAGAGGATGCCGACGGTGACCGCGCTCCACATGATCGCGCGCGGGATGGCGACGTACGGGTTCTTCGCCTCACGGCCGAGCGCGTCGGCCGAGGAGAAGCCCACGAAGCCGAGGATGCCGAGCACCATGCCCGCGGCGACGCCCTGGAACGGCACCCCCTCGAGCGAGAACTGCGCCGGGTCCCAGGCGGCCGGGCCGGCCCACACGAGGGCGAGCACCAGCAGCACGAGGATGATCGCGACCGAGACGAGCTCGAGCACCAGCGAGACGCGCGCCGAGAGACGGATGCCTCGGATGGTGAACAGCGTCGCGAGGCCGCCGAGCACGACGGCGAGCGCCATCGACCAGCCGATGCCCTCGGCCGGGATGCCGATGAGCACGAGGAACTGGCTCATGTACGAGACCGCACCGCCGAGCGAGCCGGCCGCGATGCCCCAGCAGCCCACGAGGAGGGCGATGCCCGCGAGGTACGCGCCGAACGGGCCGAGGCCCTTGGCGACGTAGGTGTAGAGCGACCCGGCCGAGGCGTGGCGCCGTGCGAACACGACGACGCAGTAGCCGACGGCGAGGATCACGAGCGTCGCGAGGATGAACGAGTAGATCGTGCCGTTGCCGGCGCCGAGGTAGATGCCGGCCGCGGTGAACGCGATGACGGCGCTCGGCGCGATGTTGGCGATGGCCTGCGCGGCCAGCTCGGGGCCGCTCATGACGCCGCGGCGGAGGCCGGCGTCGACGGGGGCCTGCGCGGGGGCGGCGGCCTGGGTGGGGGCGGTCATGTCGAACTCTCCAATGAGTCGGTGGGTCGGATGGATCTGCCGGGGCGGCGGGGACGTCGGGGCGTCCGGGAGGTGGGGCTACGGGATGAGCAGCGTGCGGAGCGCCTCGCCCGATTCGAGGTCGTCGAATGCCTCGGCCGCCTCGCTGAGGGGCCGGCGGGCGGAGATGAGCGGGTCGAGCTTGAGCTGGCCGTCCATGTAGCGGTCGACGAGCGCGGGGATGTCGATCGAGGGGCGCACCGAGCCGTAGTTCGAGCCGAGGATGCGCTGGTCGGCCTCGGCGAGCACGAGCGGCTCGAACGAGGCCTTCGCACCGGTCGGCGGCAGGCCGACGATCACGGCGGCGCCGCCGAGGCCGAGCATGCGGATCGCCTGCTCGGTGGTGACGGTGCGGCCGATGGCGTCGAAGGCGTAGTCGACGCCGTCGGGGATGAGCTCGAACAGCTGCTCGACCGCGTCGCCCTGCGAGGCGTCGATGCGGTCGGTGGCCCCGAACTGCAAGGCGAGCTTGGTCTTCTCGGCGAGCACGTCGATCGCGATGATGCGCTCGGCGCCGGCGAGCTTCGCACCCTGCACGACGTTGAGGCCGACGCCGCCGCAGCCGATCACCACGACGGTCGAACCCGGCTCGACGGCGGCGGTGTTGAGCACGGCGCCCACGCCGGTGGCGACGGCGCAGCCGACGACGGCGATCACGTCGAGCGGGGCGTCGTCGCGCACCTTCACGGCGCCGGACGCGGGCACGACGACCTCTTCGGCGAACGACGAGACGCCGAGGTAGTGGTGCACCGGCTCGCCGCCCTGCTCGAGGCGCGAGGTGCCGTCGAAGAGCACGCCCTTGGGCGCGACGACCGTCGCGACCTTCTGGCAGCGCGCCTCGTGGCCCGAGCGGCAGTAGCGGCACTCGCCGCACGGCGGCACCCAGCTGAGCACGACGTGGTCGCCGACGGCGAGCGAGGTGACGCCCTCGCCGAGCTCGACGACCACGCCCGAGCCCTCGTGACCCATGACGAGCGGAGCCGGGGCGTCCCATTCCCCTCGCTTCACGTGCAGGTCGGAGTGGCAGACGCCGGCCGCGGCGATCTTGACGCGCACCTCGCCGGCCTTGGGGGCGGCGAGGTCGACGTCGGCGACCTCGATCGGCGTCTCCGGCTGCCGGAAGACGATGGCTTTCATGATGCTCCCTTGGATCTGTTGCTGGGCATGCCGATGCTAGGCAGGACCGCATCGGTTCGGCACTGCGAGAAAGTGTGGATCGAGGGCGGCTCGCTCGACATCTCTTACACTGCAGGGATGGCTCGTCGACTCGATTCCGTGGCCTCGACCCTCGGTGCCGCACTGGTGCCCGGCCGGGTCGAGCCCTCGCGACCCGTCGACTCGGCGGTCGCGCTCGACGACTTCTCGGTCGTCGCGCACCCGTCCTTCGCGACCCTCGTGGTGGGCGATCGCGACGAGCTCGTCGCGGCCCTCGCCGCCCGAGACGCCCGCGCCGAATCGCTCGCCGAGGCGGTGCTCGTGACCGGCGCCGACGACCCCGCACTCCGCGCGGGCCTGGCCGATGCCGGGGTGACCGCCCTGGTCGGCGCGCCCGGGCACCCGACCGCCGTGCTCCCGACGATCGTCGCCCTGCTCGCGGCGGACCAGGCCGCCGAGGACCGCCTCGTGACGACGGGCACGAAGGTGCTCACCCAGGTCGCGCGCCGCGGCGGAGCGAAGGCGGTCATCGCCGAGCTCGCCCATCGCATCGACGGCTGGGCGGTGCTGCTCGACGCGCACGGCCAGGTCATCACGACCGCAGGCGCCGGCGGCCTGCACGTGCAGGACGCGGTCGCCGTGGCGTTCAACCGCCCGGTGCGGGTGCGGCACCCCGGGCTGCAGGTGCACCCGGTCGGCTCCGGCGAGGACCTCACCGCCCTCCTCGTGATCGCCTCGCGCGAGAGCTCGACGAGCCGCGCGCGCGACCTCGCGTCGCAGACGGCCGCGCTCCTCGACCTCGTGCTGCGCACGCACGACCACGCCGGCACCGAGCGCCTCGGTCGCGCGATCATGGTCGACACCCTGCTCGCGGGCGGCGCCGAGGCATCCGCGCTGCTGCGCCGGTGGGGCGTGCGCGAGCGCAGCCTGACCGCCTTCGCGCTCTCCAGCCGGTCGAAGGGCGTCGACCTCGAACGGCTCGTCGCGCGCTGGCTCGACGAGCTCGGCGCGGTGCACGTCATGACCGAGGCGCACGACCGCGTGCTCGGCTTCCTCCGCGACGACCAGGTCGACGCGTTCGCCCGCAGGGCGCTCGAGTTCACACTCGACGGCAGTGCGGTGCTGCGGCTCGGGCTCGGCTCGTCGGCTCCGGGCGACGCACTCGCGCGCAGCGCGGCCGAGGCGCGCCAGGCGCACGAGTCGGCCGTCGCCGACGCCCGCACGGTCGTGCGGTACCGGGCCCTGCCGACGGTCGCCCTCGTGCTCGAGCGCCTCGACGCCGACGCGACCGCGGGCATCGCCGAGCTGCTCGACCCGCTGCGCGGCGCCGACGGCGGCCACGGCGAGCTGCTGCAGACGCTGCGGGCCTACCTCGCCGAGCACGGCGCCCTCGGGGCGACCGCGGCGGCGCTCGGCGTGCACCGCCAGACCCTCGCGGCCCGCCTCCACCGCATCGAGGAGCTCAGCGGGCTCTCGATGGCGAACCCCGACGACCGCACGGCGGCGTGGCTCGCCGTGCGCGCGCTCGAGCGCTGAGCGCACGGCTCCGCGAACGGCTGAGGGGGGCCATCGGCTTTCCGATGACCACGGCGGATGCCTCGCGGGCAGACTCGTCGACGTCGAAAGGTACCCCATGCCCCGCATCCTCATGATCGTGACCGCGGCCGACGCCCTCGAACTCGCCGACGGCTCGCTGCACCCCACCGGCTTCTGGGCCGAGGAGCTCGTCGTCGCGCACCGCGCACTCGCCGCGACCGGCGCCGAGGTCGTCATCGCGACGCCCGGCGGCGCGCCCGCCCCGGTCGACCCGGGCTCGCTGACGGCCGAGATCGTCGGCGACGAGGCGAAGGTGGAGGAGTTCCGCGACTACCTGGACGGCATCGCCGCCGAACTCGCCTCGCCCGCATCGATCGCCGAGCTCGACGCGACCGGTTTCGACGCGGTCGTCCTGCCGGGCGGTCACGGGCCGATGGCCGATCTCGCCGGCGACCCCGCGGTCGGTGCCGCGCTCATCGCCGCCGACCGGGCCGACGTGCTCATCGCCCCCTTCTGCCACGGCCCCGCCGCACTGCTCAGCGCGACGGGCGACGACGGCGCGTTCGCCTTCGCCGGTCGCCGTCTCACGGTGTTCACCGACGAGGAGGAGCGCACGGGCGGACTCGGCGACGGCACGCCGTGGTTCGTCGCGGCGACCCTCGCCGAGCGCGGTGCCCGCGTCGAGGGCGGCGAGCCCTGGACGAGTCACGTCGTGCGCGACGGCAACCTCATCAGCGGCCAGAACCCGCAGTCGAGCGCCGCGGTCGCAGCAGCCCTCCTCGCCGCCCTGGGCGAGCGCGCGGCGGCCTGATCCGACTTCGGGCATCGGCGAGCGCGAGTGCGCCGACCGGGCCCCGAGCAGCGTTCAGGCGCGCGCGATCCCGACGATCGCCTCCGCGAGCGCGCGGAGGCGGTCTCGGCGGTCGAGCTCGCCCGTGCGGGCGACGAGGTAGAGCGTGTTGAGCGGCGCCATCTCGGGTTCGTGGAGGGCCACGAGACGCCCCGCGGCGAGCTCGGACTCGACGAGATAGCGCGGGAGCACCGACATGCCGGCGCCCGCGACGAGTGCGGCGCGGATCGCGCGGAGGTCGGGGATCACCGCGATGGGGTGCAGCGCGTCGGGGCGGTGCCCGAACACCGAGCGCCAGTAGCGCCGAACGATCGGCAGTTCGTCGCCGTACGCGAGCAGGGGCACCTCGGCGAGCGCGGCGGCGACCGCGTCCGCACGCCCGGGCGGGCCAGCGAGGCGCCAGCGGGGTGCCGCCACGAGCACGAACTCCTCGTCGACGAGCGGCATCGCGCTGAGGCCGCGCTGCGACGGGCGCACCGAGCTCACGACGAGGTCGAGGGCGCCCGCGCGCAGCTCGTCGAGCAGCCCGTCGGCCAGGCCGAAGCGCAGCCGCAGGCGCGACGCCGAGGCATCCGCGAGCTCGTCGAGGCGCGGTGCGAGCACCTCGCCGAGGAACTCGGCCGCTCCCCCGAGGTCGATGGTCTCGGTACCGCCGGCTGCTGCGGGGGCGAGCGCGTCGTCGAGTGCGTCGAGCGGCCCGGCGACCTCGCGGGCGAGGGCCACCGCGCGCGGGGTCGGGACGACTCCCGCGGCGCCGCGTTCGAAGAGCACGGTGCCGAGCCGCTGCTCGAGGGCCTGCACGTGCGAGCTCGCCGTCGCCTGCGAGAGTCCGAGCAATCGCGCGCCCTCGCTCATCGACCCCGCACGCAGCACGGTGAGGAAGGTGCGGAGGTGCTCGAGTTCGTGTGCCGCCATCGGCGCGATTCTCGCACGGTTCGGTGCGCGGGCCGCACCTGCCGAATCTCTCGCGCCCGCACGACATGGGATGATCCAGGCCGAGACCTCCGCGGGCCGCGCGGGAAGAACTCGGGGGCCTCGTCTGTTGACCCGAGGAAACGACTCTGAGGAGAATCCATGCCACTCGACGGCGAGTACGCCCCCAGCACCTCCGATTGGGCCCGCAAGCAGGCCGAGGCGTACGAAGCCTCCGACGGCGCCGCGGCGAACCTGCTGCGCGGCCGCCCGATCATCGTGCTGACGACCCGCGGCGCCAAGAGCGGCAAGCTCCGCAAGACGGCGCTCATGCGCGTCGAGCACGAGGGCGAGTACGCGGTCGTCGCGTCGAAGGGCGGCGCACCCGAGCAGCCCCAGTGGTACTGGAACCTCAAGGCGCACCCCGAGGTCGAGCTGCAGGACGGCGACCAGAAGCACGACTACCTCGCGCACGAGCTCGAGGGCGAGGAGCGCGACGCATGGTGGGAGCGCGCCAACGAGACCTGGCCCGACTACGCGAACTACCAGACGAAGACGGACCGGCTGATCCCGGTGTTCGTGCTGCGGCGCACCGCCGCCTGAGCCCGGCGCCCGCGAGCTGCGGCTAGAGGCCGCGCATCGTGAACACCCGGGCGAGCACCGCGCGCGCCGGCCGCACCGCGAGCAGGCGCACGGCGGTGTTGCGAAGGGCGAGTCGGACGCCGCGTGCCGGTGCCCCCATCGCCATGTTGAACCTCGCCCGCCGACAGGCCCGCACGGCCGCTCGCCGGCGGGTGCGCTCGTAGCGCCCGAACGCCGACGCGGCACCGCGGGGATCGTCGAGCGCGGCCGGCAGCAGCTCGGCGAGCGCGAGCGCGTCGAGGAAGCCGAGGCTCATGCCCTGGCCGCCGATCGGGCTGACCTCGTGCGCGGCGTCGCCGGCGAGCACGACGCGACCCGCGGCGAACCGTCGGGCGACGTGCTGGCTCGCGAGGAACACGCTCGGCTCGGGTACGGCCTCGAGCCGCACCCCGACCCGTTCGGCCACGATCGCCGTGAACTCGGCGGCGTCGAGCGGTGCACCGGGGTCGCGGTCGGCGAGGTGCGCGACCCAGCGCCGCCCTCCGGGCAGGGGCAGCGACTCGACGACGCCGCCGGCCTCGAAGTGCAGCCTCGCGACGTCGTCGCCGGGCGAGGTGAGATCGGCCATCGCGTATCCCGCCGTGCCGTGCCGTCTCCGCCACGGGATGCCGAGACGCGTGCGCATCGCGCTGCGCACCCCGTCGGCGGCGATGACGTACTCCGCATCGACTTCGTCGCCGCCGACGAGGCGCAGCCGCACGCCGTGCTCCGCGGCCCCCAGCTCGGCGACCTCGGCACCCCGCCGAAGCGCGGTCGGCGCGAGCTCGGCGAGCCGCTGCTCGAGCGTCGCTTCGACGAGGTGCTGCGGCACCGACAGCACGGCGGACGACTCGGCGAAGCGCAGGCTTCCGAGCCGGCGTCCCGCGACGCTCACCTCGCCCCCGGTGATGCGGGTGCCCGCCCGCTCGAGCTCGTCGAGGACGCCTGCGGCGTCGAGGGCGCGCACCCCCGGGCCGTGCACCCCGATCGCCTTCGGCCGCGTCGAGCGCTCGCGACGTCGCTCGAACACGCGCACGTCGATGCCCCGCGCGGCGAGCAGCACGGCCGTCAGCAACCCGACCGGCCCGCCGCCGACGACGACGACCCGGGCCCGTTCGCCGGGTTCAGGCACGGGGGCGCCCCGCGGCATCCCCTTGCCAGACCACCTCGAGGCGCGACGGGAACGCCCGGCGCACCCGCCACCCCTGCGGCAGCACGGCCGCGAGCTCGCGGGCCGTGTGGCTCCGCCGGATCGACGTGAGTCCGTCGGCCCTGATGTACGAACCGCGCAGCAGGTTCGGCGCGAACGGCAGCGTGCCGAGCGCGAAGCCCGCGTAGCCCAGCCGGCTGCGCTCGATGTCGCCGTGCACGACGGTGCCGCCGAACTCGGCGAGCCGTTCGCTGTCGGCGAGGAGCGCCCCGAACTCCTGCCCGTCGAGGTGGTGCAGCACGTGGTTCGAGAGCACCAGGTCGAAGTGCTGGCCCGCGTCGGCGAGCACGCGGCTCGTGGTCTGCAGGAGGGTGAGCCCGGGGGTCGGCGGCTGCGCCCGCGCCCACGCGATCGCCCGCCCGTCGGGGTCGATCGCGGTCACCTCGAGCCGCAGGCCCTCGGCGTGCGCCCAGCGCAGCAGCCGGCGCGGCAGGTCAGCGCTGCCGGTGCCCACGTCGAGCAGGCGCGTGCCCCACACCGGCGAGAGCCGCGGACGCACCCAGTCGCGGTACACCGCGCGCTCGCCCGATACGACGGCGTTCACGAGCCGGAAACGCTCGTACGTCTTCGCGAGCATGGCCTCGTCGGCGTCGGGAGCGTCCATGAGCTCGCGGGCGCCCTCGTCGCGCACCGCCAGCCCGGCCGCCCCGGTCCGCCCCGTCACGTCGGCGAGCCTCAGCCGCTGACCGTCATGAGCGCCGACTCGACGGTGAGCCCCGGCCCGAACGCCATCGCGGCGACGCGCTCGCCTGCGCCCGCGTCGCCGTCGAGGATGTGCCGCAGCACGAAGAGCACGGTCGCGCTCGACATGTTGCCGTAGTCGCGCAGCGTGTCGCGCGCGGGCACGAGCTGCGCCTCGCTCAGCACGAGCCGCGTCTCGACCTTGTCGAGGATGCTGCGACCGCCCGGGTGGATCGCCCAGTGCTCGACGGCCTGCCCCGAGGCATCCGTCTCGAGGGCCCCGACGAGCGCGGGGTCGTGCGCGAAGAGCGGCTCGAGCGCGCCGGTGATGTGCTCGTCGATGAGCGCGGGAACGGCGTTCGAGAGCACCATCTCGAACCCGTGGTCGCCGATCTTCCACGCCATGTCGCCTTCGCCGGTGGGCGTGATGCGGGTCGCGAACCGGTCGAGCACGAGCGCCCGCTCACCGGGCTCGGGCGGGAGCGCGGTGACGATCGCCGCACCGGCCCCGTCGGAGAAGAGCGACGACGCCACGATCGTGTCGGGGTCGTTCGACGACCGCAGGTGCAGCGTGCAGAGCTCGACGGAGACGACGAGCACGACCGCCGAGGCGTCCGCCTCGCAGAGCTGCTTCGCCAGGCGCAGCGCCGGGATCGACGCGTAGCAGCCCATGAAGCCGAGGTGGTAGCGCTCGACCCCCGCGTCGAGGCCGAGCTCCCTGGCGATCATGAAGTCGGGACCGGGTGCGTAGAAGCCGGTGCAGCTCACCGTGACGATGTGGGTCACGTCGGCGGGATCGATGCCCGGCGTGGCGTCGATCGCCGCCCGTCCGGCGGCGACGTAGAGCCCCGTCGCCTGCTCGGCGTAGAGCTCGTTGCGGGCCTTCGTGCCGGGTTGCAGCAGCACGCCCGAGTCGATGTCGAAGAAGACGGGGTCGTCGGGGTGCGCATCGCGACTCAGCTCGGCGATCACGGTGTGCCGCGTCTCGATGGCCGAGACGTCGAAGCTCGTGGTGATGATGCGCTGGGCGAGGCGGTTCAGCCCCGGCTGTGCGGCGAACACGTCGCGCACCTCGGGCTGGACGAGCACGGTCGGCGGAACGACGGTCGAGAGTCCCCGCAGTGCGACGGTCATGCCCCATCGTAGGGTCGCGACCGGGCTCCACGGCAAGGGGTGGCGCCGAGCTCTCGGGTGGTTCGCAGTCGCGCGCGACGCCCCGCTCACGGGACTGTCGTCGCGACCCCGGGGGTCGTATCCTGCACACAGGATCGTCGGCGCCGCCCGGCGACGCATCGAGCGGGGGATGCATGGCCACGACGGAGTCGGCACGGAGCACGGCGTCACGGGCGGTCATCCCGCTCGCGGTCGCGCAGTTCATCATGGTGCTCGACAGCTCGGTGATGAGCGTGTCGATCAGCCAGCTGGTCGAGGAGTTCGACACCACCGTGTCGATGATCCAGCTCGCGATCACGCTGTACGCCCTCGTGATGGCGGCGCTGATGCTCACGGGCGGCAAGATCGGCGACCTGTTCGGACGCCTCCGGGTCTTCCGCATCGGGCTCGTGATCTACGCGATCGGCTCGCTCATGACGGCGCTCGCGCCGACCGTCGAGGTGCTCATCGTCGGCTGGTCGTTCATCGAGGGCGCCGGCGCAGCGCTCGTGCTGCCCGCCCTCGCCGCGCTCGTCGCCGGCAGCTACGAGGGTCCGGCGCGGGCGCGCGCGTACGGCATCATCGGCGGGGTCGCCGGCGCGGGCATCGCGATCGGCCCGCTGCTCGGCGGCTGGCTCACGACCGAGTACTCGTGGCGCTGGGTGTTCGCGGGCGAGGTCGTGTTCGTGATCTTCGTGCTCATCGTGGGCAACTGGATCACCGACGACCACGTGCGCGAGAAGTTCAAGCTCGACGGCTTCGGCGCCGTGCTGTCGGCACTGGGACTGGCGCTCGTCGTCGTCGGCGTGCTGCAGAGCGGCACCTGGGGGTGGATCCAGCCGCTCAGTTCGCCGATCACCCCGCTCGGCTTCGCGCTCACGCCGTTCGTCATCGGCGCCGGGCTGCTCGTGCTCTGGGCGTTCTTCGCCTGGGAGCGCCGGGTCGCCGCCGCCGGCCGCGTGCCGCTGCTCGACGTGCGCAACCTGCGCATCCCCGCCCTGCGGTCGGGCCTCGCGAGCCTGCTCGCGCAGAACCTCGTGCTGCTCGGCATCTTCTTCGCCGTGCCGCTCTACCTGCAGGTCACCCAGGGCATGGACGCCTTCCAGACCGGACTCCGGCTGCTGCCCACCTCGATCGCGATGCTCATCGCCGCCGCCCTCGGCGCACGCGTCGGGGCGAGGTTCGGCTCGCGTGCCGTCGTGCGCACGGGGCTCATCACGATCACGCTCGCGTGCCTCGTCATCATCGCCACGATCGAGCCGCAGCTCGCGACGACGCCGTTCGCGATCGGCATGACGCTCGTCGGCCTCGGCACGGGCCTGCTCGCCTCGCAGCTCGGCAACGTCGTGCAGTCCTCGGTGCCGCCGGAGGCCCGCAGCGAGGCGGGCGGCCTGCAGTACACCGCGCAGAACCTGGGCTCGTCGCTCGGCACGGCGCTGATCGGCTCGCTCATGGTCGGCGCACTCGCCGCGTCGGTGCTCGGGCTCATCGCCGACGACCCCGACATCGAGGCGGCGGTGGCCGACCAGACGACGGTCAGGGTGTCGCAGGGCCTCGAGTACATCCCGCCCGCCGAAGCCGAGCAGGCGCTGCTCGACGCCGGGATCCCGGCCGACCAGGTCGACGACCTCGTCGGCCACTACGCGGCGTCGCAGCTCTGGGGCGTCAAGGTCGGCATGCTGGCGTGCGCCGCCGCCGCGCTGCTCGCCCTGCCGGCCACCCGCCGGCTGCCCGGGCGCCGCGACCCCGCCGAACCCGACCCCGCCGAGCCCGAGCCGGCCGCCGCGGGCGACGACTGAACCCGGCACCGAACGGACCGCCCGGACCGAACGGACCGATCCGGGCGGAGACGGGCGCAGACGCACGGATGCCGCGGGCGGCTGTCGCCCGCGGCATCCGTCTCGATGTGTGCAGGGTCAGGCGAGCAGCTTCGCCTTCGCGGCCGCGAACTCGTCGGCCGAGAGGATGCCCTGCTGCTGCAGGGCGGCGAGCTTCTGCAGCTCGGCGACGACGTCGACGCCGCCGGCCGGGGCAGCCGGAGCCGCGGCCTGCTGCTGCGCCGCCTGCTGCGCCGCCGCCTGCTGCGCGTACGCCTGCTGCTGCTCGTACTGCTGCTGCTGCTCGTACTGCTGCGCGTCGTACTTCTGCTGCGCGCGCTCGTTCTGACGGCGGGCGACGTTGCCGGAGACCGCCGTCGCGGTGCCTGCGACGACCGCCGTGCGCGCCGCCATCCCGATGAGACCCGGGCGACCCATACGTCCCAGAGGCATGATCAGCCTTCCTCCCCGCTCGCCTCGGCGAGCAACTGGTTCACGACCGGCGCGGGAATGCGCTCGGTCGACAGCACCACGCCGCCGCCTTCGGCGAAACGCGATGCGAGCTTCTTGGCCCAGAGCAGCTCGAACGCCGCGAGCGCGGCCGAGGTGCCCGGGGGGATGAGCTCGGCGAAGTCGTCGACGTCCTCAGCGCCGACGAGCCCCGACTGCTCGAGTTCGAGCACGCCGAAGCCGTACGACTCGCCCTCGTCCTCGATCTCGACGATGCGCACCGAGCCGTCGGGCTCGCGCGAGACGATCACGAGGTCGAGCAGGCGCACCTCGCCGCCCTCGACCAGCTCTTCGAGCGCCTCGACCGTGCCCGGATCGAGCCGGTCCCCCTCGAACCCCACCAGATACAGCTCCACCGGGCCGTATGCGAACTCCGCCATGATTCCCCTTGGCTCGAACGATGGCGGCCGGCGGTCGCCGACCACACATCCGAAGACTAACCCCGGCCCGTCGGGCGGCGCCAGAGCCGAGCGGCCCCGATTCGGGGGCGAATTCGCGAGCCCGGTCCGTCGCTCGCCTCCGGCCGCCTCCGCCCGGCGCGCCGACCCTTCCCCGCCGCACCCGCGGCGGGTAGCGTCGGAAGGGTGCGGCAGCGCCGCGCGGGTACATCGACGAGGGGAAGGCGTTCCATGTCCGCAGAATTCAGGGGAAAGATCGAGTTGGATGTGCGCGACTCGGTCGCGGACTGGGCTCCGTACGCGCAGCCGAAGGCGCCCGAGGGAGCGCCGAACATCCTGGTCATCCTCTACGACGACACCGGCATGGCCTCGTGGTCGCCGTACGGCGGCCGCATCAACATGCCGACCCTCGACCGGCTCGCCGAGAACGGGCTCACCTACACCCAGTGGCACACGACGGCGCTGTGCTCGCCGACCCGCTCGACGTTCCTGACCGGGCGCAACCACCACGCGAACGGCATGGGCGTGATCATGGAGGCGACGAACGGCTTCCCGGGCGCGTCCGGCTACATCCCCGCCGAGTGCGCGACCATCGGCCAGGTGCTCCAGCAGAACGGCTATTCGACGTTCTGGCTCGGCAAGAACCACAACGTCCCCGAGGAGGACGTCTCGGCCGGCGGTTCGAAGGCGCAGTGGCCGCTCGCGATGGGCTTCGATCGCTTCTACGGGTTCCTCGGCGGCGAGACCAACAACTGGTACCCCGACCTCGTCGAGGACAACCGGTTCATCGAGCAGCCCTACTCGCCCGAAGACGGCTACCACCTCTCGAAGGACCTCGCCGACCAGGCGATCCGCATGATCCGCGACCAGAAGTCGTCGAACCCCTCGAAGCCGTGGTTCACGTGGTTCTGCCCCGGCGCGAACCACGCTCCCCACCACTCGCCGCAGGAGTACATCGACAAGTACGCGGGCAAGTTCGACGACGGCTACGACGCGTACCGCACGTGGGTGCTCGAGCGCATGGTCGAACGCGGCGTCATGCCCGAGGGCACCGACCTCACGCCGTTCAACCCGCTGCCCGACGACCAGGCCAACGCCGCCGACTACGTCAAGCCGTGGGACTCGCTCTCCGACGACGAGAAGCGGCTCTTCAGCCGCATGGCCGAGGTCTTCGCGGGCTTCAGCGAGTACACCGACGCGCAGATCGGCCGCGTCGTCGACTACCTCGAGGCCTCGGGGCAGCTCGAGAACACGCTCATCTTCTACTGCGCCGACAACGGCGCCTCGGGCGAGGGCTCGCCCGACGGCTCGGTCAACGAGAACAAGTTCTTCAACGGGTTCCCCGACGACCTCGCCGAGAACCTCGCGAAGATCGACGTGCTCGGCGGCCCCGAGACCTACAACCACTACCCGACCGGCTGGGCCGCCGCGTTCTCGACGCCGTTCCAGATGTTCAAGCGCTACTCGCAGTTCTCGGGCGGCACCTGCGACCCGATGATCATCCACTGGCCGGCGGGCATCTCGGCCAAGGGCGAGATCCGGCACCAGTACCACCACTCGACCGACATCGTCGCGACGATCCTCGACGTCATCGGCATCGAGTTCCCCGAGGTGTTCCGCGGAGTGAAGCAGCGGCCGCTCGACGGCGTCTCGATGAAGTACAGCTTCGACGCCGAGCCCGACGGCCCGACCGAGAAGCACGTGCAGTACTACACGATGATCGGCACGCGCGGCATCTGGAAGGACGGCTGGAAGGCGGCGAGCATCCACGCGCCGCTCACCGGGCACGGGAAGTTCGACGAGGACCGCTGGGAGCTCTACCACGTCGACGTCGACCGCTCCGAGTCGAAGGACCTCGCGGCCGAGCACCCCGAGAAGCTCAAGGAGCTCATCGACCTCTGGTTCTCCGAGGCCGAGCGCAACCACGTGCTGCCGCTCGACGACCGGTCGGCTCGCGAGCAGCTCACGATCGAGCGCCCGCAGTCCGAGGCGCCCCGCACGCGCTACGTCTACTACCCCGACACGGGTGCGGTCGCCGAGAGCGTGGCGGTCAACGTGCGCGGCCGCTCGTTCAAGATCATCGCCGACGTCGAGGTCGAGGCCGGCACGCAGGGCGTGCTCTTCGCCCACGGGTCGCGCTTCGGCGGGCACTCGCTGTTCATCAAGGACGGCAGGCTCAACTACGTGTACAACTTCCTCGGCATCCCGCCCGAGCAGACGTTCACGTCGGAGCAGCTGACGCCGGGCAAGCACGCACTCGGCATGGAGTTCGTCCGCGAGAGCGCGGGCGAGCACGGCGAGTCGGTGGGCACCTGCAAGCTCTACGTCGACGACCAGGTCGTCGCCGAAGGGCCGATGCGGTCGCAGATCGGCAAGTTCACGCTCTGCGGCGACGGCCTCTGCGTCGGCTACGACAGCGGCGACGCGGTGAGCAGCCAGTACACCGACTCCTTCCCGTTCTCGGGCGGCAAGCTGCTCGGCGTCGCGGTCGACGTGAGCGAGGAGCAGTACCTCGACCTCGAGCTCGAGGCGCTCGCCGCCTTCGCGCGCGAGTAGTCGCACCACGAACACGGATGCCTCGGCGAGCAGCTGCTCGCCGGGGCATCCGTCGTTCGGGGAAGTCGGAAGGCCGCTCCGACCGGGTCAGCGCTCTGCGGTGTCGTCGGCCTTCCCGGCCTTCTCGGCGGTGTGCTCGGCGCGGACGGTCGCGTGCTCCTGCTTCTTCTCCTCGCGGCGCTGCATGCGCGCGACCTTCGCCTCCGCGTCGATCATGCTCATCTCGCGCTTCGCGTCGTCGACCTCGCCGAGCGCCGGCAGCACCCACGCGATCGCCGGGTTCGTGTCGACGAGCAGCATGCGCATGAGCAGCGTCAGCGGCACGGCGAGGATGGCGCCCATCGGCCCGAGGATGATGGCCCAGACGAGCACGGACGCGAAGGTGAGCGACTGGCTGAGCGAGACCGCATTGCCGACGATCCGCGGCTGGATGACCGACTGGATCACGGCGTTGATGACGCCGTACACGACGATCACGGCGACGACCATCGGCCAGCCGCCGACGAGCGCGCCGAACACGAGCGGCGGGATCAGGGCGATGAAGTACCCGATGTTCGGGATGAAGCTGCAGAGGAACGACAGCATGCCCCAGAGGGCCGCGCCGGGGATGCCGAGGAGCGCGAGCGCGATCCAGTTGATGATGCCCTGCGCGACGCCCAACCCGGTCGTTGCGACCATGTAGCGGCGCACGCCGTCGGCGAAGCGCACGAGGCCGGTGGCGACCTCGGGTCGCTTGCGCCCGATGCCGGCGACGACCGTCGGAACGTACGACGAGTCGAACGTGATGAGCATGAGCATGGTCAGCAGGATCACGGCGAACGAGATGAATCCGGCCGCACCCCCGAGCAGGCCGCTCACGAAGCCGCCGATCGCGTTGACGATGTCGGCCGGGTTGAACGACCCCAGCATCGCGTTGATCTGCTCCTGTCCGACGCCGAGACTCGAGAGCCACGACTCGATCGTGTTGGCCCACGTCTCGAACTCCGGCAGGTAGTCGGGCAGGAGGGTTGCGAACTGCGCGAACGAGATGATCAGCAGGAACACGAAGCCGCCGAGCAGCAGCACGACCGTGACGAGCACGACCAGGGTCGAGATGCCGCGCGACACCCCGCGCCGCTCCAGACCGCGACGAACCGGGTGCACGCAGATCACGAGCACGAGCGCCAGGAAGATCGCGGAGAAGATGTCGCGCATGGCCGCGATGCCGAACAGCGTGATGACGAGCCCGGCGAGCCCCATCAGCAGGAAGGCGTTGCGGTGCGGAATCGGCGGCGTCATGGTCACCCGCGCCTCGCCCGCGGGCGGCTGGGCGGCCTGCTCTCGCTTCTTGTTCCACCACATGGGTTCCTCCTCGATTCCGGTACCAGTATCGGGGCCCGACGGCTGCCCGTCATCGTGTTTCTCGGGTGATCCGTCATCCTCCGTCGGCGTCGCCCTGCGGCGCGGTCGCGACGTCGGCGGGCGACGCCTCGGTCGGCTGCGCCTCGGCGGTGAGCGCGCGGACCGGCTCCTGACCGGTGGGCAGGGACGCGTCGTCGGCGCCCGACAGCCGAGCGAGCGTGCGCATGCGCGGGTCGCCGTCGATGAAGAGCGCCCGCACGAGCAGCGTCAGCGGGATGCAGAGGATCGCACCGATCGGCCCGATCACGAACGCCCAGAACGCGACCGAGAAGAAGGTGAGCGTCAGGCTCAGGCCGACCGCGTCGCTCACGAACTTCGGCTGCACGAGCACCTGCAGCACGACGTTGATGATGCAGTAGATCGCGATCACGATCAGCATGAGCGGCCAGCCGCCGATGACGAGCGCGAGGATCGCCGGCGGGATGAGGCCGATCACGAACCCGATGTTCGGGATGAAGTTCGTGACGAAGGCGAGGATCGCCCACACGATCGGGATCGGGATGCCGACCGCCCACAGCAGCAGGCCGTCGAGCACGGCGACGATCGCGCCGAACGTCGCGTTGACGACGTAGTAGCGGCGCACACCGCCGAAGTAGCGGCGGGCGATGCCGTCGCTGGTCTCGTCGCCGAAGATCCGGGTGGATGCCGCGCCAGCGGCCGCACGGAACCGCGCCCCGTCGACCGCCATGAAGATCACGTAGGCGAGCACGAAGAAGAACGCCGCAGCGAGGCCGAGCACCCAGTCGGCGACGCCGACGGCGGCCTGCCCGAGGACGGCGGGGTCGAGCCATCCCGATGCGGTCTCCGCCGAGGGCGCCGAGAAGCCGAGCGCCTGCAGCGAGGCGAGCACCCCGTCGGCGGTGTCGGCGAGCTCGTCGGCGTAGTCGGGCAGCATGCCCACGAACTGCGCGGCGGCGTACACGAGCATGACGGCGAGCACCGCGAGGATGAGGTAGCTCACGACGATGACGGCCGTCGAGGCCAGCCACACGGGCCAGCCTGCGCGCTCGAGCGGACGCCGCACGGGGTAGGAGATGATCACGACGACCGCGGCGACCGCGGCCGGGGCGAGCAGGTCGCGGGCGAACCACACGCCGGCGAACACGACGACCGCGGCGGCGAGCGTCAGCAGCGTGCGCGTGCCCGGTGCCAGGGCCGTCCGCGAGGCATCCATCTAGAAGTTCCCGATGCCCTTGCCGATCATGACGACGCCGATGACGAGCAGCAGCACGGCCATGACCGTCGCGTTGTTGTGCACGAGCCACTGGCGCAGCGACTCGAGCGGTCGGGCCATCTGCTTCGACGCGAGCAGGTAGCCGATCACCGGGATCGCGACCGAGCACGCGGCGATGAGCACGAAGACGACGATCGCGATCGTCTGCTCGCCGCCCGAGAGGCCGGCCGAGCCGATCGCGACGCCCGCGCCGACGCCCATGATGAGGTTCTTCGGGTTGACCGCCGAGAGCAGGAACCCGAGTCCGAGGCCCTTGCCGAACGTCATCTGGTCGATCGCCGACATCCACTTCGGCATCGTCGGCTCCTCGTCGCCCTTGGGGCGGCTGCGCCACTGCTTCACGGCGAGCAGCAGCAGGAGCGCGCCGAGGAGCAGCTTGATGGTGCCCGCGACGGGCTTCGAGGCATCCGAATCGCTCTCGGGGATGACGCCGGCCAGCAGGGTGAACAGCACCACCGCGACGACGATGCCGAGCACCCACCCGATCAGGAAGCCGACGCTCGTGCCCTTCGCCTTCGGCGAGAGGAGCATGAGGATCGCCGCGATGATCGGGATCGGGCTGATCGCGATGCCGACGGCGAGCGGGAGGATGTCTCCGATGACGCTGCCCATGGTCAGTTCTCCTTCTTCCGCTTACTGCTTGACGATCTCGGGGATGCGCCAGCTGCCGTCGAACCAGGGCTCGAGCGGGCCGTAGAGACGCACGATCGGGAACCAGCTCTTGCCGGGAAGGGTCTCGACCCAGTTGGACTCCCTGCCGGCCGGCGCCTCGGGGCCGAAGTGCAGCACGTAGCTGCCGTCGGCCTCGGCCTGCACGGTGCCCTCGAGGCTCGAGAGGGCGGGGTACGGCGTCGACGGCACCTGGAGCAGCGAACGGGTCTGCGTGTCGTAGACGTCGACCGACCAGAAGTTCTTCGCCGGCGGGTTCGCCGGGATGGTGAGCGAGTACGTCGCGCCGCCGTCGAGCACCCGGCCGTCGGCGTCCTCGGCCGTGTACGCGTACGCGGATCCCGCCCCGACCTGCGCGTGCGCCATCGCCGGGGTGATCACCGTCGCGAAGTAGTGGAACTGCGTGCGCGCGTCGAGCATGCGGGCGCCGTTGTGGAGGAACTCGTAGCTGCCGCCGACGAAGGCGTTCTTCCACGAGTTGCCCTCCCAGAAGAACGCGGCGGGGTCGCGCGGCTTGTAGACGAGCGCACGCGAGATCGCGGCGCCGAGCTTCGCACCCTCGTCGAGCAGGCGCCGGCGACGGTCGTCGGGGGCGAAGGCCGTGCCGTGCGCGATGCCGAGCCCGGCGAGCTGCCCGGCCCGCTCGACGTCGAGCGCCTCGGCGGGCTCCTCCTGGATGAGCTCGTCGATCTCGTTGAAGAAGTCGAAGTCGTTCGAGTGCACGCTGTTGAACTTCGCGCCCGCGATGTTCACGAACGTCGTCTCGCGCGGGGCCGCGGCCTCGGCGAGCGGGTAGATCCGCGACTGCTTCATCGCGGGCACGCCCCCGAGCGCACGCAGCACGACCCAGTTCGTGTACGTCGGCGACTCGTACGTGAAGTAGCCGTCGGGCCGCTCGCCGTCGTAGCCCGGCGGAAGGAAGAGGTACTTGCCCCCGGCGCCCTTGTCGGGCCCGGCGATGCCCATGTCGGCGACGTAGCGGAACCAGAAGTCGTCGACGACGCAGAGCGACTGCGGCGGCGCCTCGATCACCGTCGACCCCCAGGCCTTGAGGTCGAGGAAGGTCGTGCCGTACGTCGTCTCGGTGTTCGGCGTCAGGAAGATGCTGCCCGAGTCGGCCCGCGGGTCGGTGAATCCGACCGTGCCGGGCTCGGTGATGCCGGCGGCTCGCAGCCCCCGGCGCATGGCGACGAGCGACGCCCCGGGAATCGTGTTGAGGTACGCCTCGGCCGCCCGCATGAGGTCGAGCGCGTCGTAGATCTTGTCGACGGATGCCTCGCGCGGAACGCCGTCGAAGAGCTCGAGCCGCCCGAACGGCGTGTCGATCTCGTCGGGCGTGCTCACCCGCCTGATCGCCTCGGCGAGCTCGTCGGCGCTCATGCTGGTGGCCTGGTGGTCGGTCATGCATCCCCCTTCATCGGTACCAGCGCCGCGAGGGCGGCGCGGTTCGTCTCGTAGACGTCGTGGTCGCCGAGCAGGTCGAGCTTGTCGAGCCGGCGCCGCGCGTCGGCGCGCACCCTGCTGAACGACAGCTCGATCTGCTCGCGCTCGAGCCAGGTGAGCAGCGCCTCGAAGCTCTCGGCGCCCGTGACGTCGACGTCGGTCACCGCCTCCATGTCGATGACGACGTGGCGGACCGGGCCGTTGCCCGCGGCGGTCGCACGCCGGACCGCCTTCTTCACGGCGTCGTCGAAGACCGAGCCGTTGGCGAAGAACAGCGGAGCCGCGAGTCGCACGACGATGACGCCGGGCGCGGTGACCTCGCCCTTCGGCGCCTCGTCGAGGAGCGAGTCGCGGGGCTCCCCGCTCGATTCGAGCACGTCGATGGCCGGGTTGGCGGCGCGCTTGGCGAGGTTGATGAGCGCCAGCACGAACGCGACGAGGATGCCGGGGATCGAGCCGATGAACAGCGTGACCAGGAAGCAGACGGCGCCGACCCCGAACTCGAAGCGGTCGGCCCGCCAGAGCTGGGCGAACTCCTTGACGCCGAGGAGCGGCAGGATCGCGACGCCCACGATCGCGCCGATCGCCGGCGAGGGGATGTCGGCCAGCAGCGCCGTGCCGAACAGCAGGAGCAGCAGGGTGCCGACCGCGAGCACGAGCGAGGGCAGCTGGGTGCGCGAGCCCGCCTGGTCCATCGCCGCGGTGCGCGACGTCGACGATCCGACCGCGAAGCTGCCCGAGGCGCCGGCCGCGATGTTGCCGAGCCCGAAGGCGAAGAGATCGCGGTTGGGACTCGTCGCGTACCCGCGCTTCTCGCCGTAGGAGCGCGACACCAGCAGCCCCTCGGCGGTGGTCACGAGCGTGAGCGCCATGGCCGACGGGATGAGCGCGAGCCACATCGTCCAGTCGATGATCGGCCAGGTGATCGCCGGCGGCCCTGCGGGCACCTCGCCGAGCACCGAGACGCCGAGGTCGTCGAGGTGCAGGAGCACGACCGCGAGGGTCGCCACGACGAGCACGACGAGCGCCCACGGCACCGCCTTGAGGTAGCGCTTGCCGAGCAGCAGCACCGCGACGGCGAGCACCGAGATCGTCAGCGAGACGGGGTTCGTCGTGCCGAGGCCGGTGACGAGGCCCGTGACCTTGTCGACGAACTCGCCGCCGGAGTCGATCTTGACGCCGAGCATCTTGGCGATCTGGCTCACGAGGATGTCGAGGGCGAGGCCGCCGACGAAGCCGACGAGGATCGGCTTCGAGAGGAAGTTCGCGAGGAACCCGAGCTTGAAGACCGCGAGCAGCAGGAACATGACGCCGCAGAGGATCGCCTGCGCGAGCGCGAGCGTCGCGTAGTCGGCGCTGCCGGCTGCGGCGAGCCCGCCGATCGAGCTCGCCACGAGCGCCGCGGCCGCCGCGTCGGGCGAGGCCACGAGCTGGCGGCTGGAGACGGCGAGCGCGTACACGATCGTCGGCACGATGAGCGCGTAGAGGCCGGCGGTCGGCGGCAGCCCCGCGATCTGCGCGTACCCGATGTTCAACGGGATCGCGATCGCGAGCAGGGTGACCCCCGCCGTGAGCTCGCGGACGAGATTGCGTCGGCTCAGTCCGGCCAGCGGCTTCTGCATCGGGCTCCTTCTCGACTCCATGGGACTACTGACGGGGCGACTCGGCGGGGGCGGGCGGGGTCGGGGCAGGAGCCTCGGGCGCCTCGAGCTCGAGCGCGGGCGCCTTGGTGACGATCAGCCACACCGGCACGATGATGAGGCACAGCAGCGGCAGCACGAGCGGGTCGCCGACGAGGATCGCCGCGACGAACAGCGCCATCCAGCCGTCCCGGGTGCCGACGAGCACCGTGCCGAGCACGCCCGAGGCGATCGCGAGCGACAGCGGCACGTCGGGGAAGAGCCCGTGGCCGACGAGTCCGATGGCGACGCCGACGAACACGATCGGGAAGATGCGCCCGCCCCTGAACCCCGCGCTGGCCGCGACGAGCAGGGCGATGAGCTTCACGACCGCGAACATCGCGAGTTGCGGCACGGTGTACGCACCGGGGTCGGAGATGAGCTCGCCCGTCTCCTCGAGGCCCTTGAACATCGTGATCGGGCCGCCGATCGCCCCGAGGACGCCGAGCACCAGACCGCCCAGCGTGGTGAACACGATCGGGTACTTGAGTGCGTGGAAGGCGCGATGCACGTACGGGAACGCCCAGGCGATCGCGATCGCCGCCACCGCGGCGACCGCCGCGATCAGGAACCCAGAGAGGAGGTCGAACCCGTCGACCTCCTTCATCGGTTCGACGTCGAACGCCAACGTCGGCGCGCCGAGGACGTGCATCGTGATCGCGCCCGCGCCCGCCGAGGCGAGCGGCAGGAACATGCGGTCCCAGAGCGAGCCGCCCGCCTTCACCGCGGCGACCATGCCGGTGAGCACCAGCGCGGCGCCGACGGGGGTGCCGAACAGCGCGCCGAGCGTGCCTGCGGCGGAGAGCAGCACGACGAGCCTCGGCGGAACGACGTTCGACAGGCGCGCGAGGGCCGCGACGGCGAGCGCGCCGTTGATCGCCATGATCGGGTTCTCGGGGCCGAGGCTCACGCCGCCGGCGAGGCCGATCACCACCGCGATGAGCAGGCTCGGCAGCACGGCGATCGGGGGCGGCGGCCCCTCGAGCCCGCCGATCGCGGAGTCGGGCCCGGCGTGCCCCGGCATGAACTGCGCGACGAGGCCGACCGCGGCCCCGACGAGGGTCATCATCAGGATGATCCACCACGGCGTCGAGCCGGTCGCGCCGACGAGCGCCGGAAGCTCGGTCCACAGCTGGTCCTGGAGCCACCCGGCGCCGACGTCGAGCAGCCACAGCACGAGCGCGGAGACCGCGCCGATCACGATCGCGGGAATGGAGAGGAGCGCGAGCTGCTTGACCGTCGGCGCGGCGGTGGGGTCGATCATCCGTGCTTCCTCAGAGTTCCATCGGCGGGGTGAGCGGGGCGGGCGGCAGGTCGCTCGTCACGACCGCGCGTACGCCGCGAGCGGCGAGCGCCGACGCGACCGAGTCGACCACCGCATCGGTCACGGCGACGCCGTGCTGGGGGTGATGCCAGTAGCGCACCCGGTACACGGCGCGTCCGGCGCCGAGGGTGATGGGCCGCAGCTGCACGCTCTCGTGACGGTGCACTCCCTTCGCCTCCTCGACGGCCTCGACGACGAGCGCTCGCACGGGGTCGGGAGCGGAGGCGTTCTCGGCGCCCGTGCCGGGCTCTCCCGGGTGCTCGATGCGGACCTCGATCTCGCTCCGCCTCGCGCCGTGCGCCGAGTTGTTGACGAATCGCTCCCCCAGGAGCTCCGAGTTGGGCACGTGCACCGTGCGTCCGTCGACCGTGCGGATGACGACCGAGCGCCCGTTGAGCTCGGTGACCGTGCCGACGAAGCCGCCGCTCTCGATCTCGTCGCCGACCGCGACCGGATGGCGGGTCTGCAGCACGACGCTCGCGGCGAAGTTGTCGGCGATCCCGCGCAGCACGAGCACGAGCACGACCCCGACGACGAGCGCGATCGCGAGCACCGGCTGCATCGAGGCGCCGAGGAAGCTCAGCGAGATGCCGATGCCGATGAGCCAGATGCCGTAGACGACGATGCGCTCCGCGAGGCGCTGCACGCCGACGGTGAGGTTGGGGACCCTGGCCAGCGCGGCTCGCACGCCTTTGCGGGCGAGCGAGGCCAGGAGCCAGGTCGCGAGCAGGGTCGCGACGATGCCTGCGATGCTCCAGCCGTTCAGCTCGAGCGACGCCCACACATCCCCCATGCGCACCTCCCCACGGCGAGGCTACCGCGACGCGGGGCGCCGGTGCGAGCGACCCGCGCGCCACGATTCCGCGCCACGCCGCGGGTCGTCACGTGCGGCAATCCCTGTGCTCGGGCCCGTGGTCACGCTAGTGTCGTGCTCAGGACGGTCACGGTCGGGGGGTACGACGTGAGTTCCTTCTCGCCCAACCCCTCTGAACGCGGGGCGTCTCGGCGTCGCAATCGGCGTCGCCCCCTCGTATCGAAGAAAGGCTCTTGATGAGCATCTGGGAGAATTTCTGGGACCTGATCTGGTGGTTCCTCTGGGCGTTCGCGTTCATCGCCTACCTGTTCGCACTCTTCGCGATCATCGGCGACCTGTTCCGCGACCAGAAGCTGAACGGCTGGTGGAAGGCGGTGTGGATCATCTTCCTGATCTTCGTGCCGTTCCTCACCGCGCTGATCTACCTGATCGCCCGCGGCAAGGGCATGGCCGAGCGCTCGGCTCGTGACGCGCGCGCCGCGCAGGCCGCGACCGACCAGTACATCCGCCAGACGGCCGGCACCTCGGCGAGCCCCTCCGACGAGATCGCCAAGGCCAAGGCACTCCTCGACTCGGGCTCGATCAACCAGCAGGAGTACGAGGCGCTCAAGGCGAAGGCGCTCTCGCACACCGCCTGATCCCTCGCAACGAACGAAGGGCCGGATGCCAGTGGCATCCGGCCCTTCGTCGTCGTCGCGCTACTCGGCGGGCGCCGACGGCGCGAGCGCCGCGGCGTCGGCCTCGGCCGCGCCCGACGCGCTCGCGGTGCGGAGGAACACGATGATCCAGCTGAAGATGAGGCAGGCGGCGACGAGCTCGACCGCGGTGAGATTGTAGTAGCCGGTCGCGAAGAAGATCGCGACGACGATGATGACGAGCACGTAGAGGTACCCGAGTCCGACGAACACCTTCGGCACGCTGCGGATGAACCACGGCAGCCCGATCACGATCACGGCGAAGCAGACCGCCATGCCGGTCGCGACGGTGTTGTGCACGGCGAAGAACTCGTCGACCGGGAAGATGCCGACGCACGCGAGGAAGATGCCGATCAGCACGAGTCCGACGCGCACGATGTCGCGGCCCCGCTTGTCGGGCGGAGTGCCGACCGGCAGGGTCGCCGTCGCGTAGCGCGCGACGATCGTGACGATCGCGCCGGCCACGATCAGGGTGACGTTGAACGCCATGGCCGAGATGTCGTTGGTCATGCCGAGCGCCGAGAGGTTCTCCTTCCACCAGTGCGGGTCGCTCGCCGAGAGCATGCTCGTGAGCGCGCCGACGACGAGGAACACGGCGAGCACGAGCGAGAGCAGCATCGGGGTCATCCGCGCCGAGGAGAGGAAGGCGACGTAGCCGGTGAGCGCGATCGCGACGGCGGCGAGCGCGATCGCCGGCAGCGTGAACACGACGGCGTCGCGGAAGCTCTGCTCGAGGACGGTCGACAGGGCCACCCAGCCGAGCAGTGCGATGACGGCGTGCGCGATCGCGAGGGCGGCGACGTCGAACCAGTGCAGTCGTGCGCCCGGCACCGACAGGCCCTGGCCGATCTCGCGACGCAGCGCGGCGTTCTCGGTGCGCCGGGCGAGCACGCGGCCGAGCACGAACGCGATCACCGCCGTCACGGCCGCGGCGATCGAGACGAACTCGCCGATCGACCCCGCGCCCGAGATGGGGAGGTCGCGCCCCCAGAACGCGATTCCGCTGACGATCCCGCCGACCACGAAGAACGCCGCACCGACGAGCAGCGCCGCCGATTCGAGCGACTCGACGTTCTGCGCGGAATGTCGCAGCGCCGCACCGACGGCGGCGGGGCGGTGCTCGGCGGGCGATGGGGCCTTGGTCGGGGTCTGAGTCACGCTGGTGCTCCGATCTCTCTGTCGGGCACCACTCTAGGGCTGGGGCTCACCCATCTGTGGGATCCAGCACCTCGAGCATCGAGCCCTGCACGAAACCCGCCCACTCGTACGCCGCACGGAGGTAGTCGTCCCTCGTCTCGGAGTCGACGTCGGGCTCGTCGTCGTCGGTGTCGTCGACGCCGACCCGCTCGGCGAGGATGAGCCGCAGGTCGGTGAGGAAGGTGAGCCAGCCCCACGCCTCGGACTGGTCGAGCTCGATCTCGACGAGCCCGCTCTCGGTCTGCGCGGCGGTCGCGTCGCGCACCCGCTGCGCGGCCTGCCGCTTGCCGTCGACGAGGCTCTCGCGGGTGTAGCGCGCGTACTCGGCTGAGGCCTCGGCGTCGTCGGGGTACGCGCTGGGCAGCAGCCGCCCGAGCGCGGGGTCGTCGGGCTCGCCGAGCAGCAGCACGGAGTCGACCTGGTCGGCGAGCTCGGAGAGGAGCATCGCCTCCTCGGTCTCGAGCACCAGCCGTACCCCCTCGCCGCCGCCCCCGCGGCCCGCGACGATCACCCGTCGCCCCTCACGACCGTCGCCTGCAGCCCGTAGCCGTGCATCGCCTGCACGTGCCGCTCCATCGCCTCGCGGTAGCCCGACGCGACGACCGCGCGCCCCTCGTGGTGGACGAGCAGCATGAGCCGCTCCGCCTCGTCGCGCGGATACCCGAAGTAGCTGCGGAAGACGTAGCTGACGTAGCTCATCAGGTTGATCGGGTCGTCCCACACGACGGCGCGCCACGGCACCTCTGCTGCACCTTGGGCGGCGAGGTCGAGGTCGAGCTCTTCGAGTGTCGCGGTCACCACTCCAGCCTGACACGTTTCTCGCCGAGCGAGTAGCGAAGCGTCTCGAGACCGCGGATGCCGGGCGCCGGGACGCGCCCCGCGCTACGCGACCGGCGCGGCGCGGCGCGAAGCGGTGATCGTGAACTTGGCGTTGCGCGCGATCTGCCGGGTCGGTCCGACCGTGCGTTCGAGCAGGGGCCGGTAGCGCAGGTGCGAGTTCCAGACGCACCAGAGCTCGCCACCGGGGGCGAGCACGCGGCCGGCGTCCGCGAAGAGGTGCGCGGCGATGCCCGTCGAGATCGCCGCCTCGCTGTGGAACGGCGGGTTCAGCACGATGAGCCGTTCGCTCGCGTCGGCGAAGCCCTCGAGCCCGTCGGCCTGCGTCACCTCGACGCGCGCGGCGACCCCATTCGCCTCGGCGGTGAGCCGGGCCGAGGCCGCCGCGGAGGCCGAGCGATCGGTGGCGGCGACGACGAGGCCCGGCCGCGTGCGGGCGAGCCGTGCCGCCACGACGCCGGTGCCACAGGCGAGATCGATCGCGTGCGCGGCATCCGGAACCGCGTCGCCGAGGTGCTCGAGCAGGAACCGCGTGCCGATGTCGATGCCGGTGCCCGCGAACACGCCGCCGTGCGCGACGACCTCGAGGCCCTCGGCCCCGTGGCGTTCCCGGCGCGGCCACGCGGGGGCCGACGTCCGCGCCGCGGGCCTGGCCTCCGAGGCGATGAGCACGCGCGACTTCTGGCGGGCGAGGCTCACGTCGACCCGGCCGAAGGAGCGGCCGAGCACCTCGTTCATCGCGAGGGTCATGTGCTTCAGCCGCCCGCCGGCGACGATCACGACATCGGATGCCGCGTGGCGGGCGACGAGCGCGGCCAGCTCGTCGAGCCGGTCGAGCGACCGCGGGAGCCGCACCAGCACGAGCCGCGCGCCGGCGACGAGCTCGGGGCCGAGCGGCAGCGAGGCGACCGCCTCGCCGAGCGCGAGCCGCTCGGCGTTGAGGTGGAGGGCGCGCTCGCCCGTCACGAGGTCCTGATGCACGCGGATCGGCCGCGCCGGGGTGGCGCCGAACGCGTCGGCCGCGGCGAGCGCGATCGCCCCGTACGCGTCGTCGAGGACGACGACGTCGTCGGGCGCGAGCGGCGGTGCGATCGCGGCGCCGCGCTCGGCGGCCTCGTCGATCAGCAGCCGATCGGCGGCGTCGGAGGCCTCGAGTCCCGGTCCTTCGACGTCGGGGTACCGCCGGAGGGCGCCGAGGTCGAAGGGCATGCACCAAGGGTACGCGGCGGGGCGCGCCCCGATTCCTGGGTGCGGCCCACGGCTCGGTTTGCTACCCTCGGCTCCGCATGCGGCGAGATCGGCACGGGGGCGACACTCGCGGCGGGCGTCGCGTCCGCCGCCCGTTCGGCGTACTCGCCGCGTTCGCGGTCTTCGGCCTCACCGCCACGGTCGCCGTCGCCCCGCTCACGAACCTCGAGACGATCCGCACCGCTGCGGCCGAGGGCCTCGCCCGCGACTCGGTCGCCGCCGCAGCGCAGCGCGTCAGCGTGGCACCGGGCACCGAGTCGACGGCGCTGTCGACCGAGTCGTACGTGGCCTCCACCGGCCCCGAGACGCTCATCGCGGGCGGCACCAACGTCGACTGGGCCAAGCTCGTCATCGTCGAGGGCGGGTGGCCGCTCACCGACGAGAACGTCACGTTCATGATGCGCTGGATGCGCCAGGAGAACGGCGCCGACAACTGGTGGAACCGCAACAACCCGCTGAACAACGGGCAGGGTTCGGGCGGCGGATCGGGACTCGGGAGCTACCCCACGCTCGTGGAGGCGGCCTATTACGCGGCCGAGAACCTCCGCTCCGGCCGCTATCCCGAGGTCGACGCCGCACTCGCCCGGGGCGACTCCGCCGAGGCGACCGCGCAGGCGATCTGGGCCTCGCCGTGGGCGTCGAGCCACTACGGCTACGGCACGCACTGGAGCTCGCGCCCGTACGAGGTCATCGAGGCGCCGGCCTCGGCGTGGGGTCGCTAGCGGCCCGACTCAGCCGGCGTACGGCGGTGCCGACGCCCTGCCCGCGAAGACCCGGCCGAAGAGCCACCACACGAGCCAGCCGAGGCCGACGGTGACGGCCAGTGCGCACAGCACGAAGACCGTGAGCGGGGCGGGATCTCCGCCGAAGAAGACGACACCGGTTCCGCCTTCGACGACCGCGGCGACGACGAAGGTCAGCACGAAGTAGACGGCGCCGTTCACGAACAGCTGGACGAGCAGTCCGATGCCGGCGGACGACCAGGTCACCGCGTGCGGGGCGGGATGGCCCCGGCGCCGCAGCGCGACGACGCTGCCGGCGATGCCGGCGGCGAAGGCGACGACGCCGAGCAGCACGGGGACGATGACGAGCCAGGGCTGCGCGGCGACCGCGCCGCCGCCGACGAGCGTGGTGAGGAACCCGACGATCGCGGCCCCGCCGAGCCCTCCTGCGACGAGGCCGACCACGACGAACACCGCGAGCACCACGACGAAGACGAGCGCGGGCAGCACGCCGATCGAGAAGCCGAGGGTCACGAGCGGCAGCGCCCAGGCTCCGACCGGCCCGGCCGATCGCACGGGCGCGCCGGGGCCCGACGGCGTCGCCGTGCCCGCCGCGACCGCCGAAGGTGCCGGCGGGACGCCGGTCATCCGCGCTCCAGCGGCCGCCAGACGACCACCGCGTTCTCGCGGCGCACCCGGGTGCCCGCCTTGAGGCTGATCACCTCGCCCGCCGAGCCGGCCGCGAAGACGCGCCGCCCGGGGCGGTTCAGCATCTCGTCGGCGAGCGCGCCCTCGAGCTCGCGCACTCGCGCGCGCAGGGTCGCGACCTCCTCCTCGAGCCCGAGCACCCGGCGGATGCCCTCGAGGCTCACGCCCTCGCTCGAGAGCTGCGCGATCTCGCGCAGCTGGACGACGTCGTGCATCGAGTAGCGCCGCGACTTGCCCGCCGTGCGGGTGGGCGAGACGAGACCGAGGCGGTCGTACTGCCGCAGCGTCTGCGGGTGCATGCCGGCGAGCTCGGCCGCGACGGAGATCACGAAGAGCGGGCTCCTCTCGTGCACCTCCATCACCTAGCCCTTCGCCCTGGCGAGCAGCTCGTCGCGCGGGTTCTCGTCGGGCAGTGCTGCGGCGAGCGCCTCGACGGCCGCCTGCGCGTCCTTCGAGAGGTGCGACGGCACCGCGATCTGGACCACGGCGAGCAGGTCGCCGGTGCCCTTCTTCGTCTCGACGCCGCGGCCCTTCACGCGCAGCACGCGTCCACTCGGCGTGCCGGGCGCGACGCGGAGCTTCACGGGGTCGCCGCCGAGCGTCGGCACCTGGATGGTCGCACCGAGCGCGGCCTCGGCGAAGGTCACCGGCACGGTGACGCGGAGGTTCAGGCCGTCGCGCTCGAAGACGGGGTGCTTGCGCACGTTGACGGTGAGGATGAGGTCGCCCGCCTCACCGCCGTCGGGCGAGGGGTGGCCCTTGCCGCGCAGCCGGATCTTCTGCCCGTCGGAGACGCCGGCGGGGATGCGCACCGTGATCGGCTTGCCCTCGGCCGTCTGCAGGGTGACCTGGTCGCCCTTGGTCGCGGTGATGAAGTCGAGCGTCGTCGTCGCGGTGACGTCGCGACCGGGAGTGGGGCCGCCGAACCCGCGGTAGCCGCCCGTCGACTGGCCGAACCGGCCGCCGCCGAAGAGCCCGCCGAGCAGGTCGTCGTAGTCGCCGCCCTGCTGGAAGGTGTACGACTGGCTGCGGCCGGCGCCGCCCTGGCCGAACATGCCGCCGAAGACGTCGTCGAATCCGCCGGCGCCGCCCGCACCGCCGGGCGCGGTGAATCGCGCGCCCGAGCCCATCGCCCGGATCGCGTCGTACTCCTTGCGCTGCTCGGGATCGGCGAGCACGGAGTGCGCCTCGCTGATCTCCTTGAACTTCGCCTCGGCGGCGGCGTCGCCGGCGTTGGAGTCGGGGTGGTACTTGCGCGCGAGCTTGCGGTAGACCTTCTTCAGCTCCGCGTCGCTCACGTCCTTGGAGACGCCGAGCACCTGGTAGAAGTCCTTGTCGAACCAGTCCTGACTGGCCATCGGCACCTCCTCTCTCTGAGTCTGTCTGAAACGGGTCCGGTGGTCGAGCAGCACGTCGCGCTACTCGACCACCGGGTGGTCGGCTACGCCGACGGGGTCGTGACGACGACCTTCGCCGCGCGGAGCTGCACGCCGCCCAGCGTGTAGCCGGTCTCGACGACGTCGGCGACGGTGTCGACCTCGACGTCGGCGCTCGGCTGCTGGAAGATCGCCTCGTGACGCTGCGGGTCGAACGGCTCGCCCACCTCGCCGAAGGCCGTGAGTCCGAGCTTCTCGACGGCGCCTCGGAGCTTCGCGGCGATCGTCGCGAAGGCGGAGTCGCCCTCGAGGTCGCCGTGCTTCTCGGCCCGGTCGAGGTCGTCGAGCACCGGCAGCAGCACGGCGACGGCCGCACCGACCGCACGCTCGCGCTCGACCTCGCGGTTCGCCTCGGTGCGCTTGCGGTAGTTCGCGTACTCGGCGGTGACCCGCTTGAGGTCGGCGAGGTGCTCCTCGCTCGGGTCCTGGACCTCGGCGTTCGCCGCGTTCAGGATGTCGTCGACCGTGAGCTCGGCCTCGTCGTCGAACGAGTCGGATGCCTCCGCGCCCGTGCCGTTCGAACCGCCCGCCTCGGGGGCGCCCTCCTCGGGCGCCCCGTCGGCGGCCGGCTGCCGAACCTCACCGGTCTCGGGGTCGATGCGACGCTTGTCGCGGATCACCGGCTCCTCGTGGTTCTGGTTCTGCTCGTCGGTCATGATTACTTCTTCTCGTCCTCGTCGTCCACGACCTCGGCGTCGACCACGTCCTCGTCGGACGCGGCGTCACCGGCCTGGCCGGTCGCCGAGGCGTCCTCGCCGGCCGCGGCGGAGGCATCCGCCTGCGACTGGGCGTAGATCGCCTCGCCGAGCTTGGTCTGCGACTGCGAGAGCTTCTCGAACGCGGTCTTGACAGCGTCGTCGTCGTCGCCCGCGAGCGCCGACTTCAGCGCGTCGACGTCGCCCTGCACCTCGTCCTTGACGTCGGCGGGGAGCTTGTCCTCGTTGTCCTTGATGAGCTTCTCGACCGAGTAGGCGAGCTGCTCGGCGGAGTTGCGGGTCTCGGCGGACTCGCGACGCGCCTTGTCTTCTGCGGCGTGCTCCTCGGCCTCGCGCACCATGCGGTCGATGTCGTCCTTCGGGAGGCTCGAGCCGCCCGAGATCGTCATCGACTGCTCCTTGCCGGTGCCCTTGTCCTTCGCGGACACGTGCACGATGCCGTTGGCGTCGATGTCGAAGGTGACCTCGATCTGCGGGATGCCCCGGGGCGCGGGCGCGATGCCGGTCAGCTCGAAGGTGCCGAGCGCCTTGTTGTCGCGCGTGAAGTCGCGCTCGCCCTGGAAGACCTGGATCGCGACCGACGGCTGGTTGTCGTCGGCGGTCGTGAAGGTCTCCGAGCGCTTGGTCGGGATGGCCGTGTTGCGCTCGATGAGCTTCGTCATGATGCCGCCCTTGGTCTCGATGCCGAGGCTGAGGGGGGTGACGTCGATGAGCAGCACGTCCTTGCGCTCGCCCTTGAGGACGCCCGCCTGGAGGGCCGCGCCGACGGCGACGACCTCATCGGGGTTGACGCCCTTGTTGGGCTCCTGGCCGGTCTCCTTCTTGACGAGCTCGGAGACCGCGGGCATGCGGGTCGAGCCGCCGACGAGCACGACGTGCGCGATGTCGGAGAGCTTGACGCCGGCCTCGCGGATGACGTCTTCGAAGGGCTTCTTCGTGCGGTCGAGCAGGTCGCTCGTCATGTTCTCGAACTCGGCGCGGGTAAGCGTCTCGTCGAGGTTCGCCGGGCCGTTCTCGGTGAGCGAGAGGTAGGGCAGCTGGATGGAGGTCTTCAGGTTCGAGGACAGCTCCTTCTTGGCCTGCTCGGCGGCCTCCTTGAGGCGCTGCTTCGCGATCTTGTCGTTCGCGACGTCGACGCCGGTCGAGTCCTTGAACTTCTTGATGAGCCAGTCGACGATGCGCTGGTCCCAGTCGTCGCCGCCGAGGCGGTTGTCGCCGGCGGTCGCGCGGACCTGGATGGTCGAGAAGTCGTCGTCCTTGCCCACCTCGAGGAGGGAGACGTCGAAGGTGCCGCCACCGAGGTCGAAGACGAGGATGAGCTCGTCCTCCTTGCCCTTGTCGAGGCCGTACGCGAGCGCGGCGGCGGTGGGCTCGTTGATGATGCGGAGCACGTTGAGACCCGCGATCTCACCGGCCTCCTTGGTGGCCTGGCGCTCGGCGTCGTTGAAGTACGCGGGCACGGTGATGACCGCGTCGGTGACGGTGTCGCCGAGGTACTGCTCGGCGTCGCGCTTGAGCTTCTGCAGGATGCGGGCCGAGATCTCCTGCGGCGTGTACTTCTTGCCGTCGATCTCGTCGGTCTTCCAGTCGGTGCCCATGTGGCGCTTGACCGAGGCGATGGTGCGGTCGACGTTGGTGACGGCCTGGCGCTTCGCGGTCTCGCCGACGAGCACCTCGCCGTCCTTGGTGAATGCGACCACCGACGGGGTGGTGCGGAAGCCCTCGGCGTTCGCGATGACGACGGGCTCGCCGCCCTCGAGGACCGAGACGACCGAGTTGGTGGTTCCGAGGTCGATTCCTACTGCACGTGACATGTGTTTCTCTCCTTCTGCTGTTCCGGTGGTCGAGTAGCGCGCGACGACGTCGCATGCGTATCGAGACCCCGGATGGTTCAGCGGTCGGTTCGGCCTTCCTGGCCCGCAACCGAAGTCAGATGCGTCAAGACTTGAGCCTTGACGACTCAAGCCTCGCAGCGCCGAATGAACGTGTCAAGTCGAGCCGGTGAAACTTGAGCGTACTTGACTCAACTCACGGCTGCCGCTCAGTATTCCGCCCCGAGGCAGTAGCCTGCCGGACATGGATGCGCGCGAGCAGGACGAGCAGCTCGTCGCCGCCGAGCTCGCCAGGTACGACCGCGAGCTGCGGCGGTACCGCAAGCTGCGCAGCCGGATCGAGGCCGACTTCGCACGCCGCATCGAGGCCGCCGGGTTCCGCTACTTCCAGGTCACGGCGAGGGTGAAGTCGCGGGAGTCGTTCGAGCGCAAGGTGCGCCGTGCGCCCGACCGGGAGGTCCGCGACATCCTCGGCGTGCGCATCATCGCCCACTTCGAGGGCGACCTGCCCGGCATGGAGCAGGTCGTGCGCGAGGCGCTCATCGTCGACGACGACTCCTGGATCGACAAGTCGGCGCTGCTCCCGCTCGACGCCTTCGGCTATCGCTCGGTGCAGTTCGTCGGCCTGCTGCCCGACGGGCAGCAGGCGCCGGGCGACGACGCCGAGCCGACCGGGACCCAGCTCGAGGTGCAGCTGCGCACCGCGCTCTCCGACACCTGGTCGGAGCTCGAACACGACTTCCGCTACAAGTCGGCCCGCCAGCTCCCGCGCGAGGTCGACCGGCTGTTCGCCCTCTCGGCGGCGCTGCTCGAGCAGGCCGACGACAACCTCGACCTCATCCGCCGCCAGGTGGAGGAGGCCCGCACCGCCGCGCCGACGGGCGACGGCGGCGGCGAGCGCGGCTACATCGGCCGATTCATCCAGTACGACGGCGACTCCCGCTCGCTCGACCAGATCATCACCGCGGCGCTCGACGTGCCGTTCGGCGCCGTGACCGGCACGGGTCGCGAACTCCGCAGCGTCGTCAGGGCCGCGGGCTGGCTGCAGTACGACGCACTCGCCGAGGGCTTCGCCGAGTACTCGGAGCTCGGGCGGCGGCTCGCGATCGCCTGCGCGAGCAGCACCCACGACATCCTGCTCACCGACGCGGAGCCGCAACGACCCCCGCGCTCGTTCCGCGGCATCGGCGTCTACTGGACGGCGATGGCCGCGGCCCTCGTCGCCGGCGCCTCGCTGCGCGAGAGCCGGGTGCCCGACGGTCGGCTGGCCGAGTACGGCGTCGTCGCGAGGCACCTCTTCGAGCATCCGGATGCCTCCGCCCTCGCGACCCGCAGCCGCTACGAGCAGGCGGCCGCACCGGTCGGCACGCTCGACGACGCGTCGTTCGCGCCCATCGTCCTCGACTGAGCCGGGCGTCTCGGCGCCGAGCCGCGCCTCGCCCTTCCCGGCGCCCGGCGAAGCGAGGAGAATCGAGCCATGAACGACACCGAAGAGGGACGCACGCCGACACGATCGCTCTCCGAGGCCGACTGCTGGGAGCGACTCTCGCGCGCGCCGTACGGGCGCATCGCGATGGCCGCCGGCGGGGAGGTCGACATCTTCCCGGTGAACCACGTCGTCGACGCGAGCGGCGCGAACGGGCCGGTCATCGTCTTCCGCACCGCGGCGGGCACGAAGCTGCTCGAGCTGACGATCCGGCACGGCGTCGCCTTCCAGATCGACGGGTTCAGCGACACCGAGGCGTTCAGCGTCGTCGTGAAGGGCACCGCAGAGGAGTTCGACCGCCAGAGCGAGATCGAGGCCGCCGAGGCGCTCGGCGTCACGCCCTGGGCGCCCGAGTCGAAGGACCGCTGGGTCCGGATCATCCCGAGCGAGGTGCACGGCCGCGAGTTCGACCGAGCACCTGCCGGCGGCTGAGCGTTCCGAGGCGGGATCGCATCAGGGCACTCCCTGTGACGTCGCGCCTCGCGCGCCGATAGGGTGCGGGGATGACCCGACGAACCCTGCCGCGGGCGCTGACCGCGACGACCGGCCTCGCCCTGCTGCTGCTCAGCGGATGCACCGCGACCCCGGCCGAGCCGACCGCGAGCGAACCCGCGCCGAGCGCGGCGGGCGAGCCCTCCGCAGAAGCCACGCCCGCACCGACCGCGCCGACCCCGAGCACGGTCACGTGCGAGACGGTGCTGACGCCCGACGCGTACGCCGAGCTCGAGGCCGACGGGCTGACCCCGCGCGACGCCACGGCGCACACGCCGTTCATGGGCGACCTGCTCGACGCCGGCGCCCTCGGCTGCCGCTGGGCGAAGGATCAGTCGGACATCGCCTTCTGGGTGGCCCGGCTCCCGGTCGACGGCGAGACCTGGCCCGCATGGGAGACCGCGCTCACCGCGGCGGGCTTCACGCAGGGCGACGATCCCGTCCCGGACGCCTACCTCGGCCCCGTCGAGCCCGGCAGCGGCATCGCGCCGGTCGTGGTGCGGACCGACGACGCGATCACCTACGTGAGCGCACCCGACTTCGCGGTCTGGATCGCGCCCGCCGGCTGAGCTCCGCACCCGCCCGCCCGACATTCCGTCCTCCGCCCGCCCATATCCCGGACCCACGACGCGCGGCACGGGGCATCCCGCCTGATTGAATCGAGGGATGCGCCGAACCGCCGTGACCGCCCGATGAACCCGCTCGAATTCGCGGCCCTCGTGCTCGGCGGCATCGTCGCGGGCGGCATCAACTCGGTGGTCGGCTCGGGGTCGCTCGTGACGTTCCCGATCCTGCTGGCGTTCGGCTACCCGCCCGTGCTCGCGAACGTCACGAACAACGTCGGCGTGCTGCCCGCCTCGCTCGTCGCCACGTTCGCGGGGCGCGCCGAGTTCCGCGGAGAGTGGCGTCGCCTCGGCGTCTTCCTCTGCTTCTCGGCGGCGGGCGGCGTGACCGGCGCGCTCCTGCTGCTGCAGCTGCCGAGCGAGGCGTTCGACATGATCGTGCCCGCGCTCATCGTGCTCGCGCTGCTGCTGGTGGTCTTCGGCCCGCAGATCAAGCGGTGGACGGCGCGGCTGCACGGCCAGGCCGAGCACCACGACCACCCGGTCGCGACGATGGCGGTCGCCGGACTCACGGCGGTCTACGGCGGCTACTTCGGGGCAGCGCAGGGCGTGCTGCTGCTGGCGCTGCTCTCGATCACCATGGCGGGTCCGCTCATCCGGGCGAACGCGTACAAGAACGCGATGGCCGCCACCGCGAACCTCGTCGCCGCGCTCGTGTTCGTCGCGGTCACCGAGGTCGCCTGGCTCGCGGCGCTCGCGATCGCGGTCGGCGCCTTCATCGGCGGGGCGCTCGGCGGCCGCTACGGCCGGTACCTCCCGCAGACGGCGTACCGCGTCGTGATCGTGGTGATCGGCGTCGCGGCGCTCGTCTACTTCATGGTGCGGTAGTCCACGGCGCGGGGGGTCACGTCTCGGCGGGCCGGATGCCGCGGCCGTCGACCGCGGCGGCGACGAGCGCCGCCATCGCGACCGGGATGCGCGCCGCCTCGAGCGCCCCGACGAGGATCGGCGCGAACTGCGCCTTGCGGCCCGCGTGGGTGCCCATGAAGCGCCGCAGCTGCGCGTCGAGCTCGCGCCCGCGCTGGAACGGCTGCCGCTGGAAGGTACGGAACCGCGCGAGCTCCCCCTGGTCGGCGAGCAACTCCTCGACGCGGGCGGGGCCGAGCGCGCGGATCAGCTCGCCCTCGAGGTCGGGCTCGCACGAGTAGAAGCCCAGTTCGTCGAGCGGGGCACCGACTCCCCCGAGCCCCGCGTCGTCGACGGCCCGGCGCACGTAGGCGGTCTCGGACGCATCGAAGAGGCCGAGCACGCGGCGGCTCGGGCGCCGGGTCGCTGCGGTGGCCGCCTCGGCGGCGAGCGCGGCGAGGTGGTGGTGCAGGTTCGTCACCCCGCCCATCGAGACGACGGCCGCGTCGGCCGCCGCCAGGTCGGCGCCGAGGCGCACGGCGAGCGCCTCGAGGGCGAGTCGGTCGCTCTCGCCCTCGACGAGCACCACGGTGGATGCCTCGGCGATGACCACGGCGCGCATGCTGCGACCCTACTCCGCCCCCCATCCCCGTCGGGGTCTACCGGCCGCGCGCGCACGCGTCTAGAGTCGGCCCGTAGGCAGGCCGGACGATGGGGGGAATCGTGGACAGGATGGGCGCACGACTGCTCGGCGGTGCGACCGCCGCGGTGCTGGTGTTCGGAGGCCTGGGAGCCATCGGCGCCGCCGCGGCTCCGAAGGGACCGGGTCCGCGATACACGGCGGGCGCCGCGGGCGCCGGTGACGCGTACTTCCCGTTCGCGGGCAACGGCGGCTACGACGTGCAGCACTACGACCTCGATCTCGACTACACGCCCCCTGCACCGGCGCCGGCCCCGCTCGAGGGGCGGCTCGACGGCACCGCGACGATCGACCTCGTCGCGACCCAGGATCTCGACCGCTTCAACCTCGACCTCCGCGGCATGGAGGTCGAGTCGCTCACCGTGAACGGCAAGACGGCCGCCGCGGTCGCACCGCCGATGGCCGGCGCCGAGGTCGACGGCGCCGCATACTGGCACGTGCAGGACGACGACGCCCGCGTGTGGGAGCTCACGGTGCAGCCCCGGCCGAAGCTGAAGGCCGGGCAGCGCGCGACGGTGGTCATCCAGTACGGCGGCGTCACGACGCAGCCCGAGGACATCGAGGAGGCCCTGTACGGCTGGGTGACGACCCGCGACGGCGCGATGGTCGCGAGCGAGCCCGACGGCTCGATGACCTGGTACCCCGTCAGCGACCACCAGACCGACAAGGCGAGCTACAGCTTCGCGATCACCGTGCCCGAGGGCAAGGTCGCCGTCGCCAACGGCATCCAGCCGAAGCCCGAGGAGACCGCCGACGGCCTCACCACCTGGTACTGGGACGCGCCCGACGCGCAGGCGAGCTACCTCACGACCGCCTCGGTCGGTGACTTCGAACTGCGCGAGACGCGCTACTCGTCGAGCGGGGTGCCGATCATCGACGCGGTCGACCTCGACCTCGCACCGAACCGGCTCGCGACGACGAACGCGAGCCTCGCCCGCCAGGCCGACATGATCGACTTCTTCGAGAACCGCTTCGGCCCGTACCCGTTCACCGCGTACGGCTCGATCGTCGACGACGACGACATCGGCTACGCCCTCGAGACGCAGACTCGCCCCATCTACTCGACCCAGGCCGGCGAGGGCACGGTCGCGCACGAGCTCGCGCACCAGTGGTTCGGCGACGCCGTCAGCCCCGAGCGCTGGCAGGACATCTGGCTGAACGAGGGCTGGGCGACGTACGCCGGCTGGATGTGGACGGAGGAGGCCGGCGGACGCACCGCGCAGCAGAGCTTCAACGCCTGGTACGCCCCCGCCCGGACGCCCGCCTACTGGCAGCTGCAGATCGGCGACCCGGGGCCGATGGGGCTGTTCGCCACGCAGGTCTACAACCGTGGCGCGGGCACGCTGCACGCGCTCCGGGTCGAGGTCGGCGACGAGGCGTTCTTCGAAGGCACGCGGCTCTGGCTCGAGCGCTACGACGACTCCGCGGCGACGGCCGACGACTTCCGGGCGGTCTACGAGGAGGTCTCGGGCGAGGATCTCGACGAGTTCTTCGAGACCTGGCTGTACGACCAGGTCAAGCCGCCGGCCGACTGGGTGCAGCCGTAGCCGCCGCGCGCGGCCGTACGATGACGGGATGACGAGCGCCCCCGAGCCCGAGCCCGGCAGCGCCGCGGACGTCGTGCGCTCGTGGGACGCCCGCGCGGACCACTACCTGGAGCTGTTCCGCGACGAGCTCGAGGGCAAGCCGCACGATCTCGCGCTGCTGGCCGGGTTCGCCCGCCGCATCGGCCCCGGCGGCAGGGTGCTCGACGTGGGCTGCGGCCCGTGCGGACACGTCGCCGCCGCCCTCGACGCCCACGGGCTCGAGGTCACCGGCCTCGACCTCTCGCCGCGATGCGTCGAGCTCGCGCGCCGCGAGCGGCCCGGGCTGCGCTTCGAGCTCGGCGACCAGCGCGCGCCCGATCTCGCCGCCCTCGGCGGGCGCTTCGACGGGATCGTCTCGAACTACTCGCTGCACGACCAGCCGAAGGCGATGCTGCACGGCACCTTCGCGGCGTGGGCCGCCGCGCTCAGGCCGGGCGGCCGGCTGCTGGTCGTGACGAAGGAGGGCGCCGCGGACGGCGTCGCGTCCGACCCGCTCGGCTCGGGCATCGCCGTCTACTGGGCCGAGTTCAGGGCGGAGGAGCTCGCGGCGGCGGCCGAGGCCGCGGGCTTCACGGTCGAACGGCTCGCCGATCGCGCGCCCTACGAGCAGGAGATCGCGTCGCAACGGCTGTACCTCGAGGCATCCCTGCCCGAGAAATCGGGTCTGGACGCGAGCCGCCGCGCCCCCTAGACTGCCGAAGCCGCGTGCAACGCGCGGCATCGGGTCCGGAGCATCCGGCTGAAGGAGAGGAGACGACCATGGCTGTCCTTGTCATGTCCCTCGACATCCCTTCATCCTGCGAGGCCCTCTAGCCGCGAATCGCGGCCCGGTGGCCTCCGCAATCCTTCGGAGAAACCACCTTGCATCTCATCTCGTCACTCGACGAATCCGCCGTCGTGCGCTCGATCACCACCGCGCGCGACGCATCGACATCGTTCACGACCCCGCGTTTCGACGCGGGCGACCTCGCCTTCCTCGACGCGGAACCCGGCGAGGGCCAACGCTGGTCCACCTGGCCGGCGACCACACCCTCCGAGCGCGGCCCCGCGCCGCGCCCCGACTGGCTGGTCACCTCCGCCGCGGCGATCGACACCGAGCTCGGCGTCGTGAAGACCGGCAAGGAGGCCGACCTCTCGCTCATCGAACGCGCCGTGCCTGGCGCCGACCCGCTGGTCGCCGGCAACTCGGTGCTGCTCGCCGCCAAGCGGTACCGCAGCACCGAGCACAGCGACTTCCACCGCTCGACCGTCTACACCGAGGGCCGCGGCACCCGCCGCAGCCGTGACGCGCGCGCCCTCGCGAAGGGCACGACCTTCGGTCGCGAGGTCGCGCGGGTGCAGTGGGCGTACGCCGAGTTCGAGGCCTTGTCGCGGCTCACCGAGCTGGGTGCGGCCGTGCCGTACCCGGTGCAGGTGGGCGGCACCGAGGTGCTCATGGAGTTCATCGGCGACGGCCGCGTCGCGGCTCCCCGGCTCGCGCAGGTGCGCGCGACGCCCGACGAGCTGCGCGAGCTGTTCCACCAGATCGTCGACTTCATGCACACGCTCGCCGCCGGCGGGCTCGCGCACGGCGACCTCTCGCCGTACAACCTGCTCGTGCACGACGGCCGGGTGGTCGCGATCGACCTGCCCCAGGTCGTCGACGTCATCTCGAACCCGCAGGGCTTCGACCTGCTGCACCGCGACTGCGTCAACGTGTGCTCGTGGTTCACGCGGCAGCGGCTCGAGTGCGACCCCGAGGAGCTGTTCGGCGAGCTCGTCGGCATGGTCGCGATGTGATGTCGGCGGCAGTGCAGAATTCAGGATGCCTCCCGCGCCGCGCCGCGCGCGGGCGCCGACGTCTCGGCGTTTCGGCCGAGGCATCCTGAATTCTGCACGCCGGACACCTGCCCGGGCCCGCCGCGCGGTACAGTGCAACTCGATCGACGCGGATCGGCCCCGGTGCGCGTCGTCACCACCCGTTCACCGGATGCCGGGAGACTGCCCCCATGACCGACCCGACCGAGCACGGCGCGACCCCCTCCTCGCCCGCGCCCGCCCGCAACTTCCCGCCCTCGCACCTGACGCCGCCCGACGGCGCGGCCGCGACGATCGGCGTCTCGACCAGCCAGGTCGAGGCCGTGACCGAAGCCGGCGCCCGAAAGGGCCGCATCCTCGCGTGGGGCCTGTGGGACTGGGGCTCGGCCGCCTTCAACGCCGTGGTCACGACCTTCGTGTTCACGGTGTATCTCCGAAGCGAGTCGTTCGGGCCGAGCGGCACGGTCGAGGCGCAGCTCGGCTGGGCGCTCGCGATCGCCGGCGTGCTCATCGCGCTGCTCGCGCCGATCACGGGCCAGCGCTCCGACACGAGCGGGCGGCGCAAGTTCTGGCTCGCGGTCAACACCTACATCGTCGTCGCGATCACCGTCGCGATGTTCTTCGTGCTGCCGGCACCCGAGTACCTGCTGCTCGGGCTCTTCCTCGTCGCCGCGGGCAACGTCTTCTTCGAGTTCGCGGGCGTCAACTACAACGCCATGCTCGTGCAGGTCTCGACGCCCCGCTCGATCGGCAAGGTGTCGGGCTTCGGCTGGGGCATGGGCTACGTCGGCGGCATCGTGCTGCTGCTCGTCGTGTACTTCGGCTTCATCAACCCCGAGGTCGGCCTCTTCGGCGTCACCGACGAGAACGGTCTCGACGTGCGCGTGACGATGATCGTCTCCGCCGTGTGGTTCGGTCTGTTCGCGCTTCCCGTGCTCTTCGCGGTGCCCGAGTATCGCAACCCCGCGGCCGTCGAGCGCGAGAAGGTCGGCTTCTTCGCCTCCTACGCCCGACTCGGCCGTGACATCAAACGGCTCTGGAAGGAGCAGCGCAACACGGTCTGGTTCCTGCTGGCGAGCGCGGTGTTCCGCGACGGACTCGCGGGCGTGTTCACCTTCGGCGGCGTGCTCGCGGCATCGGTGTTCGGTTTCTCGCTCAGCGAGGTCATCATCTTCGCGATCGCGGCGAACATCGTGGCCGGCATCTCGACGATCGCGGTCGGCGCGCTCGACGACAAGCTCGGAGCGAAGCCGGTGATCGTGGCGGCGCTCATCGGCCTCGTCGTCAGCGGCTTCGTCATCTTCTTCCTGCACGACGGCGGCCAGCTCGTCTTCTGGACGGCGGGGCTCGCACTGTGCCTCTTCGTCGGCCCCGCGCAGTCGGCGAGCCGCACGTTCCTGGCGCGCCTGATCCCGGCAGGTCGCGAAGGCGAGGTTTTCGGCCTCTACGCGACGACCGGTCGTGCCGTGAGCTTCCTCGCGCCGACGGCGTTCGCGCTGTTCATCATGATCGGCGGGGCGCCCTACTTCGGCATCCTCGGCATCATCCTCGTGATCGCGCTCGGGCTCGCGCTCCTCATCCCGGTGAAGGCCGGCGTGGCCGCGACCGCGGCCGTCCCGAAGGTTCCGGCCGAGTAGGGGCGACGGGGCCGGCGACCGGTCCCGGAGGCTCGTCGCGACGTCAGTCGCGCGGCCAGGCCGCGACGAAGCGCGTGAGCAGCCGGGCGAACTCCGCGGCCTCCTCGGGAGTGAACCCGGCGAGCGCGGACTCGACCGCGCCGCGCCGCGTGTCGCGGGCGCCCGCGAGCACCCTCCGGCCGGCGTCGGTGAGCACGATCGCGCTCCGGCGCGCGTCGGCGGGGTCGACCTCGCGGCGCGCGTGCCCGGCCTCGACGGCGGCCTGCACGAGCCGGCTCGCCCGCGGCTGGTCGACGCCGATCGCCTCGGCGAGCTGGCCGACCGACGGCGGCTGCGGCGCCGCCTCGAGCGCGTCGAGCAGCCGGAACCGCGCCGCCTGGGCGAGCCCCGGGCCGCCTCGGCCGCGGCGGCGGCCGGCGCCCGAGGCATCCGGCTCGTGCAGCTCTCGGTGGTCGTGATGCCCGTGATGGTCGCCGTGCGGACGATGCCCGGGATGCGGCGCGCCGTGCTCGGCGCGGTGCTGCAGCCGACGGCGCCCCTGGTCGCGACGCATCGCGACGAGCGCCGCCTCGACGGCCGCGATCGGGTCGGATCCGCCTGCGCCGCCGCTCCCGCCTGAGCGTTCGCCGGGAGGGACTTGACGTGCATCGTTCATGTATGTCATTGTACATATACATGTCATGAGACATGCAATTGAACCCGGGTCCCGACCGCCCGATCGAGCGGAGCGGACGGACTCGCAGTCACGGGCGGCCTCCAGTGCCGCCGACCCCCGGCGTGCGCAGCACGCCATGAAAGGAACCACCATGAACTCCCCTGAGAACCTTCAGACCCCCGCCCCCGCCCAGCGCCCGATCGGGTACTGGCTCCGCGTCGTCGACCGCAAGCTCGACGACGCCATGCTCGAGCTCTTCGCCGACGAGGGCATCACCCGGCGCGACTGGCGACGGCTCAACGTCATCGCCGGCACGGTCGACGACGAACGACTCCGCCGCAAGATCGCGGCCCGTCCCGAGCGCCTCGCTCCGCTCGTCCAGCGCGGCTGGGTCACCGACGAGCCGGGCGCGCCCCGGCTCACCGAGGAGGGCGAGGCGTCGTACGCCGCGCTCCTCGAGCGCGTCACCGCGCTGCGCTCGCGCGTCGCCGGCGCGGTCTCGCCCGACGACTTCCAGACGACCCTCGCGACGCTCGAGTCGGTCGCGCGCGAGCTCGGCTGGCACGAGGGCGAGCGGATGCCCCGCCGCCGCCCCGAGCGCCGCGGACACCACGGCACGACCGGACACGACCGGCGTCGCGGGCACGGGCACCACGGGCACCCGCACGAGCACGGGGAGGGGCACGGCCACGGCCACGGCCACGGCCACGGCCACGGCCACGGCCACGGCCACGGCCACGGCCACCAGGGCCACGCCGGGCACGGCCACGGCCACCAGGGCCATGCCGGGCACGGGCACGGGCACGCCGACGAGCGTCACGAGCACCGGCGTCACGAGCACCACCGCCCCGGACACGGGGACGGAGCGGGCCACGGGCGTCCCTGCCGGTGACCCGATCGCGGCCGAGCTCCGGCGTCGGCCGCGAGAACCCATTGGCGCACGGGCCGTCGCAGGATAGTATCGCCTGACCCCCGACCCCCCTCCCAGGACGCATGATGCCCGAAGCATTCGTCACCTGCGCGCCGACGCCGACGCCCCGTCCGGCATCGACGCGACGACGTTCCGACCCCGCACCGCTGCGCGGTGCGCGAGGCCACCGGCCGTGAGCGCCGACGACATGGACCGCCGCGATCGTTCGAAGCGGCAGCATCGACAGCAGCGCCGGCGCCGGGTGTGGGTGATCGCCGCCGCATCGCTCGTGATGGTGCTGCTCGGCGGCGGCGTCGCGACCGCGGTCGTGCTCACCGGGCAGGGCGGCGCGGTCGGCTCGACGCCGACCGCCTCGGTCACCGCGTCGCCCGGCGTCTTCCCCTCCGACCATCCGTCGGCGAACGACGGCAGGAAGCCCTGCATCTCGCTCAACGTGCTCTCGTCGTACGAGAACGCCGAGCTGGTGGCGCGCCTCGTCGAGGGCTACAACGCGCGGCCGCGCAGCGTCGACGGGCGCTGCGTCGACGCCGTCGTGTCGAAGGCGGTCTCGGGCACGGCCGCGACGGCCGCGGCGGGCGGGTTCCCGGGCGTCGCCGCCGACGACAAGCCGACCGTCTGGCTGCCCGACGCGAGTTCGTGGCTCGCCGTCGCGCAGGACGCGGGCGGAGCGGAGAACGTGCCCGCCGAGGGCACGAGCATCGGATCGTCGGCGATCGTGCTCGCGATGCCCCAGTCGCTCGCCGACGCGATCGGCTGGAGCGAGGACCGCCCGACCTGGAACGAGGTGTTCAACGCCGCACGCGACGAGGCCACCTGGAGCTGGATGGAGCACCCCGAGTGGGGCGCCTTCAAGCTCGGCAAGACGAGCCCGCTCATGGCGAGCTCGGGCCAGGCCGCCATGCTCGCGGAGTTCGGCAGCGAGGCGGGGTCCCTGGCCGAGCTCACCACGAGCCAGATCCACTCGACGAAGGTCGTCAACGCCGTCCGCCAGGACGAGCTCGCCACGACCCACTACATGGCCACGCCCGAGCGCTTCCTCGCGCAGGCGCGCGCATCCGAGAAGCAGGGTTCCATCGCCGACTTCCTCTCGGCGGTCATCATCGACGAGAAGACGGTCTGGGACTACAACCGCGGCATCACGAGCTCGGACGGCGTGAGCCGCGCCGAGTCCACCCCGCCCGGCGAGCAGCTCGTGCCCATCTATCCGAGCGACGGGTACTACGTCGCCGACAACCCCCTCACCGTGCTCGAGGGCCCCTGGGTCGACGCCTCGGAGAAGGAGGCGGCGCGCGACCTCCTGACGTTCGCGGGCACGAAGCAGGGGCAGCAGCTCGTGCGCGCCTCGGGCTACCACGACCTGAACGGCGCCCTCGACCCCATCGTGAGCCAGGTCGGCGGCCTGCCCGAGCGCCCGTCGGGTGCGCTCGCCTTCCCGGGCCGCGAGGTGCTCGCCGCGATCGAGAGCGCCTTCCCCGACGTGCGCAAGCGGGCCCAGGTGCTGTTCCTGGTCGACGTCTCGGGCTCCATGGAGGAGAAGATCCCGACCGGCGAGACGAAGCTCGCCGCGGCCAAGAAGGCGATAGAGAAGGCGCTCGGCCACTTCTCGAAGGGCGACAACATCGGCCTCGCCGCGTTCAGCGCCGTCGACGACGGGCCGGTCGCACCCGGGCTCGTGAGCCCCGTCGCCGACGTGCGAACGGACCGCGCCAGGTTCCTCGAGGCGCTCGGCGCCCTCCGACCCGTCGAGTTCACGCCCCTGTACACGGCGGTCGACACCTTCGCGAAGCAGCGCGCCGAAGACTGGGACCCTGAGCGCATCAACGCGATCGTGCTCCTCAGCGACGGCAAGAACGAGACGCTCGGGCCGAGCCCGACCTCGAAGAAGCAGCTGCTCGCGGGCCTCGAGCGCCTGCACGACGACGACACTCCCGTGCTCGTGTTCACCCTCGCGTACGGCGCCAACGCCGATACCAAGACCCTCCGGGAGATCTCGACGGCCACGGGGGCGCAGTTCTACGACGCGACCGACCCGACGAAGATCTCGGCGGTGCTCGGCGACCTCGTCACGAGCTTCTGACCGGCCGCTCCGGCCTCCTCCGAGGTCGGAGCGGAGCATCCGACGCGTCGCAGGGCGACGGATGCCTCACCGCCGCTGCTCCTCCCCCGAGAGCCGCTGCGCGATGTAGATCGGGATGATCGAGACGAGCACGAGCACGACCGCGATGACCGAGACGATCGGCGCCTGGTTGGGCCGGAACATGTTGTTCAGGATGAAGATCGGCAGCGTCGTCACCCCGGAGCCGGCGGTGAACGTCGTCACGATGATCTCGTCGAAGCTCAGCGCGAAGGCGAGCAGTCCGCCCGCGAGCAGCGCCGAGCGCAGCTGCGGGAACGTGACGAGCCGGAACGTCGTCCAGACGCCCGCGCCGAGGTCGGCCGACGCCTCCTCGAGGTTGAGCCCGAGGCGGCGCAGCCGCGCGATGACGTTGTTGAACACGGTCACGATGCAGAAGGTCGCGTGTGCGATCACGACCGTCCAGATCGAGAGCGGCACCCCCATGATCGTGCGGAAGAAGTTGTTGAGCGCGATACCGGTGATGATGCCGGGGAGGGCGATCGGCAGGATCACGAGCAGGCTGATCGCCTCGCGCCCGAAGAACTCGAACCGCTGCAGGGCGAGCGAGATGAGCGTGCCGAGCACGAGCGAGACGGCCGTCGCGACGAGCGCGACGACGATGCTCGTGCCGACCGCGTCGAGCGCGCCGGCGCTCTGGAACGCCTTGCCCCACCACTCGAGCGTGAAGCCCGGCGGCGGCCAGGTGAGCGACGTCGACGTCGAGAACGAGTTCACGAGGACGACGAGGAGCGGCACGTAGACGACCACGAGGACCGCCGTCGTGATGACGCCGAGGGTGATGCGGAAAGGCCGCGACAGTCGCATGCGTTCGCCCCTTAGAGGTTGTCGAGGGCGCCGGTGCGACGCACGAGGAACAGGTAGCCGAAGATGATCACGATCGGGATGAGCGCGATCGCCGATGCGAGCGGGAGGTTGTTCGCCGCGCCGACGTTCGTGTAGACGAGGTTTCCGAGCATCTGGTTCGCGCCGCCGACGATGTTGACCGTGATGTAGTCGCCGAGCGAGAGCGAGAAGCTGAAGATCGTGCCGGCGATGATCGCCGGCAGCACGAGCGGGAACACCACGTGACGCAGCGTCGGCCAGGTGCGTCCGCCGAGGTCCGCGGATGCCTCGAGCAACGAGTCGGGCACGCGCTCGAGCCCGGCGTAGATGGGCAGGATCACGTAGGGCAGCCAGAGGTACGACAGGGTGATGATCGTCGCCGGGAGCCCGTAGCCGATGGTCTCGCCGCCGAAGGGCGCCACGAGCCACTCGAGGATGCCGTCCTGCGAGAGCACCGAGCGCCACGCGTACGCCTTCACGAGGTAGCTCGCCAGCGCCTCCAGGCGGAGGCAGGCCCATTGCTCTGGCTGTGCATGCGCGAACAGGCGTATCGTGACCGCAGCAGGAAGGCGAGGCTCGATGTGATCCAGGCGATCCGCTCGGTCGATCCCGATGGCGCACGCCGCGCGACCACCGCCCACATCGAATCGGCGGTCGAGTGGCTCATCGACGAGAAGGCCCGCCTCGAGACCCCGGCACCGCTGCCGTAGCCACGCCGCCCCGCTCCCCGACGGCAGCCGATCGCACCGTCCCGCCCCGCTTCCCGCTCCTCCCCCTCGTTCCCCGATCCCTCCTCCCCTCACCGTCCCTCACAGAAAGGACCGAGGCCATGACCGTCACCGTCGACGTCACCGCGCTGCAGATCGCTGCGCGCATCGCCTCGACCATCGACCCCGTCTTCGCGATGATCGACGGCTGGCGCGACCGCATCGAGGCCGACCTCCTCTCCGTCGCCGTCCCGAGCGCCGAACGACTCGATCCCCGCATCGCCGAGCTCGTCGGACCGCCGCTCGAGGCGCCGGGCAGCCTCATCACGGGCGCCGGGTTCGTCGCCGCACCGGGCTACCTCGCCGACGCGCCCTGGCACCTGGCCTGGTGGCTCAGCGGTGCGAACACGTTCGGCGCGGGCGATCAGCCCGGGTTGCGCCGCCTCGACGCGGTCAGCGATCCCGACGCCGAGCAGTTCCGCGACTACACCGTGCTCGAGTGGTGGCGGGTGCCCGCCCGCACCGGCACGCGTCACCTCACCGGCCCGTACGTCGACTACCTCTGCACGGACGACTACACGGTGACCATCACCACGCCGGTGCGGGCGGCGGGCGAGATGGCGGGCGTCGTCGGAACCGACCTGTACGTGGCGAGCCTCGAACGCGTGCTGCTGCCGGTCGTTCGCGAGTCGGGGCATCCCTGCACGCTCGTGAACGCGTCGGGGCGCATCGTCACGTCGACCGACTCGCACCGCGCGACCGGCGCCCTGCTGCGCCTCGACGGGCTCGCCGACGCCCTCGCGCCGCTTCGCGAGCGCGAGGGGAGCGCCCCGGGCGAGAGCTCGGCGCTGCCGGGCGGCGCGACGGTCGTGCCGTGCGGCGACACCTCGCTCGCGCTCGTGTTCGAGGCGTAGCGCACCGACCGCAGATCAGTGCCGGCCGGCGACCGCCGCCTCGATGAGCCTCGCGGAGGCCGCGGCGCCGTCCGCGCCCTCGTACGCCCGCCGCACCTCGTCGGCCGCCGTGCGGATCGCCGGGTCGTCGAGCACGCGCCGCACCGCCGCGACGAACTCGGGGCGCCCGACGTGCTTCGGCGGGACCGCGACCGCGTTGCCGCGCTTCGCGCAGCTGCGCACATGCCAGGTCTGCTCGGGCTGCAGCCCCATGCCGACGAACGGCACGCCCGTCGCGCACGCGGTCTGCACGGTGCCCTGGCCGCCGTGCAGCACGGCGGCGTCGACGAGCCCGCCGAGCCGGTGCGCCGGCAGCAGCGGCGTGACGTGCACGTTGGGCGGCACCCGGTCGCCCGGCTCGAGGTAGTGGCCGATCGGGGCGACGACGTTCACGGGCAGCCCGCCGAGCGCCCCGGCCGCGGCGAGCGCGAGCCGTCGGTCGGCCGACGAGCCGAGCCCGAGGTAGACGAGCGGCTCGGGCGCCGACGCGAGCTCGCCGACGAGGTCGGGCAGCGGTGCGTCGAGGTGGGCGAAGATCGGCCCGACGAGCTCGAATCCGTCGGGCAGCTCGAAGCCGTCCATCTCCCACGGCATCTCGGTGACGAGGTTGCGGTCGGCCGTGAGCAGGCTCGAGACGGTGCGCAGCGGCGGCACCCCGTTCGCCTTCGCGACGCTCGTGAATGCGCGCGGCGCGAGCGGTGCCGAGTTGTAGATCCACCGGAAGGCGGCCGTCGCGACGCGATCGGCGGCCCTCGCCATGCGCCCCGACCCGGTCACGAAGCCCATCCGCCGCGTCTGAGCGACCTGCGGCCGGGTGAGCGGGAACGGCACCGGGTAGAAGAGCGGCACTCCCTCGGCGCGCGCCGAGATGAACGAGGTGAGATTCGACCCCGTCACGACCGCCGCAGCTCCGAGCTCGCGGATCGTGCGCCGCTCGAGCTCCACCCTCGCTCGTACGAGCTCACGCGTGAACGGGCTGCGGAACGAACGCCCCTGGTCGAACGCGATCGCCTGGTCTCGCTCGGCCCGCCCCCAGGCCGGAGTGCCGGCGAGATACTCGAACCCCGCCTCGCGGACGAGGTCGACGAAGTCGGTCTCGTAGCCCTGGAACACCACGCGGTGCGCGGGGTCGAGCGCCCGCGCCACCTGGATCATGCGGGTCGTCTCGGCGAGGTTGAAGGTCACCGGGCAGAACAGGACGGTCGCCATGCCAGAACGTTAGCGGCCGGGCCGGCTTCGCGCCCGCCTCGTCACGAATCGGAATCGAAGCCCGTCGGCGACCCGGCGTCTGCGACGATGTCACGATGACGACGGTCCCCGCCCTGGTCGGCATCTCGCACGGCACCTCATCGCCCGACGGCCGCCGCGCGGTGCGCGCGCTGCACGACGCGGTCGCCGCAGCGCTCGGCACGGGGCATCCGGATGCCCCGCCGTCGACCCGCCTCGGTCATGTCGACGTCGAGCAGCCCGACGTGCCCGCGACCCTCGCCTCGCTCGCGCCGGGCGAGCCCGCGGTCGTGGTGCCCCTGCTGCTGTCGGCCGGGTACCACGTGCACGTCGACCTCACCGAGGCCGTCGAGGCGACCGCCGACCGCCGGGTCGTGCTCGCGGGCGCCCTCGGCCCCGACGACCGGCTCGCGACCGTGCTCGCCCGTCGGCTCGCCGAGGCGGGCCTCCGCGACGACGACCTCGTCGTGCTGTCGGTCGCGGGCTCGAGCGACGCCCGCGCCGTGCGCGACTGCCACGACATGCGCGAGCGCCTCGCCGCGGCGACGGGGCGCGACATCCGCATCGGCTTCCTCTCGGCGGCCGAGCCGCTGCTGCCCGAGGCGGTCGCGCAGGCGAGGGCGGAGGCCCCCGGCGCACGCGTCGTCGTCGCGAGCTACCTGCTCGCGCCCGGGTACTTCCAGGACCTCGCCGAGGCCGCCGGCGCCGACCTCGTCACCGAGCCGCTCATCGTGCCCGATGCGGCCCCGCCGCACGAGCTCGTCGAGATCGTGCTCGCCCGCTACGACGTCGCCGTCGACTCGTTCCCGGTGGTCGGGGAGCGAGCGCAGCCACCGGTGGTCGGGGAGCGAGCGCAGCCACCGGTGGTCGAGTAGCGAGCGCAGCGAGCGAATCGAGACCCCTCCGCTCAGACCCCCATAATCCCGAGGCAGGGCCCGAGCACGACGATCCACGCGGCAGCGGCGACGATGAGCATGCCGATCGCGATGCCGCGCGTGCGCTTCCAGAAGAGCATCACGATCGCGACGACCGCGACCACGACGAACGGCCAGATGATGCCGATCAGCGTCGACCCGAACATGCCGCCGAGCATGAGCGTCGCGAGCAGCAGGATGAACGCGACCACGTGCGCGCCGCAGCCGATGCCGACCCCGATGCCGATGCCGGCGCCGGTGCTGAGTCCGGGGCGCTCGCTGCCCGCAGCGGGATCGCCGGGCGTGCCGGGCGCCCCGTAGGCGGGCGGACCGTAGGGCGACGCGACCGGGCCCTGCGGCACGGGCGGCGGGGGCGGCACCGCCGGCGGCGTCTCGGCCGCCGCCGGCACGGGCGGAGGCGCCTCGTCGGGCGTCGGCGGAGTCGGCGGGCCGGGCGGAGCCGGCGGGACGGCCGGAGCCGCCTCGTCGGGCGTCGGCTCGCCGCCGCCCTCGTGCTCCTCGGGCGTGGGCTCGTCAGGGTCGGGCGACATCGACGGCGATCCTCTCTCGTTCGGTCGTGAGCCGGCCGCGCGACGCCTTCCAGGCGAGACGGGCCAGCAGCAGCGGAATCGTCACCAGCAGGAACAGCTGCGGGCGGGTGAGGCCCATCCACGCGACCTCGTTGCCCCGCACGAACTCGACGAAGAAGCGGAAGATCGCGTACGCGGCGATGTAGATCGTCAGCGTCTCGCCCGCGGCGATCGGCCGATGCCGCAACCAGAACCACAGCGCGACGAACGCGACCGCCTGGAAGACGATCTCGTAGACGAAGCTCGGGTGCAGCGGCACCCCGGCCGGGCCGCCGACGCGTGCGGCTGCGGCCTCGTCGAGCACGATTCCCCAGCCCGCGCCGGTCGGTGTTCCGGGCAGCTCGGTGAAGAGGCATCCGAACCGGCCGATCGCCATCGCGAGCGCGACCGCCGGCGCGAACAGGTCGCCCGTGCGCAACGGGTACTTCACGAGCCGCTTCGCGACGTGCACGCCGAGCCACGCGCCGACGAGGGCGCTCAGCACCGAGGCGTTGCCCTGCGTGAGCTGGGTGACGAGGTCGAGGTTCTGCGAGAGGTCGAGGTGCCGTACCCAGGTGCCGAGCCGCGAGAAGATCGCCGCCCCGGCGAGCGCGCCGAGCACGAGCGCCGCGACGCGCGCATCGGTCTGCCCCCGGCGGCGCGACTCGACGACGAAGACGAGCCCCGCCGCGAGCATGGCGAGCGCCACGAAGAACGAGTGCGTGTCGATCGGCGGGCCCCAGCCGAGGAGATCGGGCAGCGTCGGGAACATGCGATCAGGCCCCGATCCCGGCGAACGCACCGGCCCAGAGCATCACCCAGAAGGGGATGGCGACGAGCGCGAGCACCTCGACCACGACGAGGTAGGCGAGCACGTTGCGGGTGTCGCCGAGCTTGCACTTCGAGCGCAGCAGGCCGGCCCGTCGCGCCTTCGCGTAGCCGGCGATCGCGATGCCCGCGAACACGGCGAGCGCGATCGGGCCGAGCACGCAGGTGATGAGCGCGATCGTCGTGAAGACGCAGAGGCGCAGCGGGTCGTACGGCGCGGGGGCCGGCGGCGCGCCGACCGTCTCGTCGAAGCGGTTGAGCCCGGCGAACGGGTTCGAGCCCGAGGCATCCCCCGCCCCGACGCCGTTGCCGCGCGACGCGTCGCCCATGCGATCCCCTTACGCCACCGTCACCGGCAGTTCGCGCCGGCCGCCGGTGACGGCCGCCTCGCCCGTCGCCGTCGAGATGCGCGTGCGCGCGAGCGGCGCCCACGCCTGCACGGCGCAGAACGGTGCGCACTGGTGGGCCGCGGTCTGCTCGTTGACGGTCGCGACGTGCACGCAGCACTGCGTGAGCCGCTCCTCGATCATCGTGTTGATGTCCATGAAGGGCTTCACCGTGATGCGCTTGACCCGCTCGCCGAGGAACCGCCGCAGCCGCTTGTGCTGGCCGGGCAGCGCCGAGGTCGCGAGCTGCGTGAGCGTGCCGATGCCGAGGTCGCAGCCCGTGCAGATGTCCTTCCACAGCGACCCGATCGACGGGTGCGAGAGCGAGGACTGCTCGCTCAGCAGGTCGAGCAGCGACTGCTTGACGCTGTCCTTCAGCGCCTGGTTGATGTTGCTGTCGGCGATGCGGTTCGCGATGAGGTCGGGGTTGAGGTCGAGGAACTCCTTCAACCGGTCGTGTCCGACGAGCGCGGTGAGCGAGTTCCACGAGCCCGAGTCGTCCTGCAGGAGATACCCGACCGAGCAGCAGTGCGGGTGGCTGCACGGCAGCGCCGTGAGGTCGCGCCACGTCACCTCGCCGTCGGTCTGCGCCTCGAGCCGGGCGAGCACGCCCGTGTGCGTGAGCCGGTCGTTCGGGTCGATGCCCGCCGAGCGGCCCGAGCCGAACACGGGCTGGATCGTCACCCCGCCGACGTACGGCGTCCTCATCGCGCGGCGGATCACCGCGCCGATCTCGCCGTCGTTGACCCCGAGGGCCGCGGTCATCGTGAGGGTCGTGAAGACGCCCGCCTCCGACAGCCGCTCGAGCGCGCGGTCCTTGAAGCGGCGGATGTCGGCGCCGCGGTGGTACGCCGAGGCCTCGGCGCTCTCGCCGTCGAACTGGAGGTAGACCTCGACGCGCTCGCGGTGCTTCTTCAGCGTCTCGACGAGGGCGTCATCCTGCGCGATGCGGAGGCCGTTCGAGTTGAGCAGGATGCGCACGATGGGACGTGCGACGAGGTGGTCGAGCAACTGCTCGAGCCACGGGTAGAGCGTCGGCTCGCCGCCCGAGAGCATGAGCACGTCGATGCGGTCGTTCTCGCGCGCGAGCTTCGCGTCGACCGAGGCGAGCACCTCGGCGAGCGGCGCGATCGCCGTCGCGGCGGGGCCGGACTCGGCGAAGCACGTGGGGCAGCGCAGGTTGCAGTGGTCGGTGAGGTCCTCGAGCAGGATGCACGTGTGCTGCGTCTGCATCTCGGGCAGGCCGTCCTCGTAGGCCGACGGCACGGGCTTGAAGTTGCCCGAGAGGTCGGGCGTGTGCACCTTCGTCGGCGCGGTCCACTGCTCGAGGTACGTCAGGATCTCGGGCGACTCGTCGTACATCGTGCTCACGAGCCCGTGCGTCGGGCAGCCGCGCTCGAGCCACACCCGGTCGTCGCGGATCGCGAGCCAGCCCGAGAGCCGGGCGACGTCGGCGAGGGGCCGCTCGGGGTCCTCCTCGTGGCACCGCGGGCAGAACGCGTTGACGTAGCGGTGGATGCGGTAGTCCCGCAGGGGCATTCCGGTACCAGCGGCGGTCGGCATGGGCTCACGATAGCGGTCGGGATGCCTCGGGCGGGAGCCCCGCTCGCGAACCCGATGTCAAGCATGTGACGCAATGCGGCGCCCCGCGACCGCCCGTGACGCAACGTGACGGGGGCCGCCGTCACGAACGTGCCGCACGAGCATCCCTCGCCTAGCGTCGGCTCAGCGACGGGGCATCCGTCGTGATCCAGACCACCGGGAGGCAGCCGTGACGCTGAGCGAGACGACCCGCGCGCCGCGTGCCGAAGGCCGCGCCGAGCGCCCCGCGCGCCCCGAGGGCCGACCGGCCCGGCCCGGCGCGAACCGCCCGAACGGCCAGTGGAAGGTCGACGGCACCGAGCCCCTCAACGCCAACGAGCAGTGGAAGCAGGACGACGGCGGCCTGAGCGTCCGCGAGCGCATCGAGACGATCTACGCCAAGGGCGGCTTCGCCTCGATCGACGGCACCGACCTGCACGGCCGCTTCCGCTGGTGGGGCCTCTACACGCAGCGCAAGCCCGGCATCGACGGCGGCAAGACGGCGACCCTCGAGCCGCACGAGCTGGAGGACGAGTTCTTCATGCTGCGCGTGCGCATCGACGGCGGCCAGCTCTCGACCGAGCAGCTGCGGGTCATCGGCGAGATCTCGACCGAGTTCGCGCGCGACACCGCCGACCTCACCGACCGCCAGAACATCCAGCTGCACTGGATCCGCGTCGAGGACGTGCCCGAGATCTGGCGCCGCCTCGAGGCCGTCGACCTCTCCACGACCGAGGCGTGCGGCGACGTGCCCCGCGTCATCCTCGGCTCCCCCGTCGCCGGCATCGCCGCCGACGAGCTCATCGACCCGACGCCGCAGATCTTCGAGATCCAGCAGAAGTACATCGGCGACCCCGAGCTCGCCAACCTGCCGCGCAAGTTCAAGTCGGCGATCACCGGGCATCCCAGCCAGGACATCGTGCACGAGATCAACGACGTCGCGTTCGTCGGCGTCGAGCACCCCGAGCTCGGCATCGGCTACGACGTGTGGGTCGGCGGCGGCCTCTCGACGAACGCGCATCTCGCGGTGCGCCTCGGCGCCTTCGTCACCCCCGACCGGGTCGCCGACGTCTGGTACGGCGTCACCGCGATCTTCCGCGACTACGGCTACCGGCGCCTCCGCAACCGGGCGCGCCTCAAGTTCCTCGTCGCCGACTGGGGCGCCGAGAAGTTCCGCCAGGTGCTCGAGACCGAATACCTGGATGCCCCGCTGCCCGACGGCCCCGCGGCGCCGAAGCCGCTCACGCAGGGCGACCACGTCGGCGTGCACCGCCAGCACGACGGCCGCTTCTACATCGGCGTCACCCCGTTCGTCGGGCGCATCTCGGGCACGACCCTCACCCGTCTCGCCGAGCTGCTCGAGCGCGTCGGCTCGGGGCGTCTCCGCACGACGCCGCACCAGAAGCTCGTGCTGCTCGACATCGAGGAGCAGCACGTCGAGCAGGTCGTCGCCGAGCTCGACGCGCTCGGGCTGCAGGCCCGCCCGAGCCTCTTCCGCCGCGGCACCATCGCGTGCACCGGCATCGAGTTCTGCAAGCTCGCGATCGTCGAGACCAAGCAGACCGCGACCGAGGCCGTCATCGCCCTGGAGGAGCGCCTCGCCGGCATCGAGCTGCCGCACCCGATCAGCCTGCACGTCAACGGCTGCCCGAACTCGTGCGCCCGCATCCAGACCGCCGACATCGGCCTCAAGGGCCAGCTGCTGCCCGACGGCGACGGCGGCCAGACCCCGGGCTTCCAGGTGCACCTCGGCGGCGGCCTGGCCTCCGCCACCCGCGAGGAGGCCGGCACCGGCCGCACGGTCCGCGGCCTCAAGGTCACCGCCGACGGCCTCGCCGACTACGTCGAGCAGGTCGTGCGCCGCTTCCTCGCACAGCGGGATGCCTCGGTCGACGAGACCTTCGCCGAATGGGCCCACCGCGCCGACGAGGAGGAGCTGCGATGAGCGCCCGCAACCTCGGGGCGTCCGACCACCGGTGGTCGAGTAGCGACGAAGGAGCGAATCGAGACCGGGCGCCGGGTCTCGATACGGTCGCTTCGCTCCCTCCTCGACCACCGAAGAGAGACGCCGCCACGTTGAAGGCCCTCGCCGAGGCGGGGAACGCCGAGCTCCGGAGCCTGGCCGACGGGGAGGCATCCGCCTACGAGGTCGTCGCCTGGGTGGCGCGCAACTTCGACGTGGATGCCGCGGCCGTCGCCTGCTCGATGGCCGATGCCGTGCTGCCGCACGTGGTCGCGCAGTCGCTGCCGGGAGTCGACGTGCTCTTCCTCGACACGGGGTACCACTTCGCGAAGACCGTCGAGACGCGCGATCGCGTCGCCGCCTCGCTCGACGTGCGCATCGTCGACGTGCTGCCCGAGCTCACCGTCGCCGAGCAGGATGCGAAGTACGGCAAGGACCTCTTCGCCCGCGACGCCGGCGCGTGCTGCGCGATGCGCAAGGTCGAGCCGCTGCAGCGTTCGCTCGCGGGCTACGAGCTCTGGTTCACGGGCGTGCGCCGAGACGAGGCGCCCACCCGCACGAACACGCCCCTCGTCACGTGGGACGAGCGGAACGGCCTCGTGAAGGTCAACCCGCTCGCGGCGTGGAGCTTCGACGAACTCATCGACTACGCCGGCGCGTTCGGCGTGACCGTGAACCCGCTGCTCACCGAGGGCTACCCGTCGATCGGCTGCGAGCCGTGCACGAAGCCCGTCGCCGCGGGCGAAGACCCCCGATCCGGCCGCTGGTCGGGCCTCGACAAGACGGAATGCGGGCTGCACCTATGACCGACGTACTGACCGCCCCGGCGACGGCGCTCGACACCCTCGACCTGCTCGAGGCCGAGGCGATCCACATCATCCGCGAGGTCGTCGCCGAGTTCGAGCGGCCCGTGCTGCTCTTCTCGGGCGGCAAGGACTCGGTCGTCGTGCTGCACCTCGCGGCGAAGGCCTTCTGGCCGGGCCGCGTGCCGTTCCCGGTGCTGCACGTCGACACCGGCCACAACTTCCCCGAGGTGCTCGCGTTCCGCGACGCGACCGTCGAACGGCTCGGCCTGCGCCTCGAAGTCGCGCTCGTGCAGGACTACCTCGACGACGGCCGCCTCCAGGAGCGCGCCGACGGCACCCGCAACCCGCTGCAGACGCAGCCCCTGCTCGACGCGATCGCCGCGGGCAAGCACGACGCCGTGTTCGGCGGCGCCCGCCGCGACGAGGACAAGGCGCGGGCGAAGGAGCGCATCATCTCGCTGCGCGACGAGTTCGGCCAGTGGGACCCGCGCAACCAGCGCCCCGAGCTCTGGAGCCTGTACAACGGCCGGCACACGCCCGGCCAGCACGTGCGCGCCTTCCCGATCTCGAACTGGACCGAGCTCGACGTCTGGAGCTACATCGAGCGCGAGGGCATCGAGCTGCCTCCGCTCTACTACGCGCACGAGCGCGAGGTGTTCCGCCGCGACGGCATGTGGCGAGCGGTCGGCGAGGTCTCGCAGCCCCGCCCCGACGAGCGCGTCGAACTGCGCACGGTGCGCTACCGCACGGTCGGCGACATGAGCTGCACCGGCGCGGTCGAATCGGATGCCGCGGACGTGACGGCCGTCGTGCGCGAGGTCGCGCAGTCGACCCTCACCGAGCGCGGCGCGACCCGGGCGGACGACCGCATCTCGGAGGCCGCCATGGAGGACCGCAAGAAGGACGGGTACTTCTGATGACCGACACGCTCACCGCCCCGAGCACCCTGTTCCGCTTCGCGACCGCGGGCTCGGTCGACGACGGCAAGTCGACCCTCGTCGGGCGCCTGCTGCACGACTCGAAGGCGATCCTCGCCGACCAGCTCGAAGCGGTCGCCCGCACCTCGGCCGAGCGCGGCTTCGGCGCCGGCACCGGCTTCGACTTCGCTCTGCTCACCGACGGCCTGCGCGCCGAGCGCGAGCAGGGCATCACGATCGACGTCGCGTACCGCTACTTCTCGACGGGCGCGCGCAGCTTCATCCTCGCCGACTGCCCCGGGCACGTGCAGTACACCCGCAACATGGTCACGGGTGCGACGACCGCCGACGCCGTCGTCGTGCTCATCGACGCCCGCAAGGGCGTGCTCGAGCAGACCCGCAGGCACCTCTCGGTCGTCGCGCTGCTGCGCGTGCCGCACGTCATCGTCGCGGTCAACAAGATCGACCTGCTGGGCTACGACCGGGGCGCCTTCGAGGCGGTCGCAGCCGAGGTGCGCCGCGTCACCGGCGAGCTCGGCATCGACGAGGTGCACGTGCTGCCCGTCTCGGCCCTCGAGGGCGACAACATCGTCGACCGTTCGCCGAACACCGCCTGGTACGACGGGCCGGCCCTCCTCGAACTGCTCGAGTCGCTGCCCTCGCACGACGAGCTCGACACCGAGTACGACCCGTTCCGCCTGCCCGTGCAGCTCGTGCTGCGCCCGCAGGGCGGCTTCGCACCCGACGTCGCCGGCGACCCCGAGCGGGCCGAGTCGTTCCGCGACTACCGGGCGTTCGCCGGGCGCATCGGGTCGGGGCGCGTGCGGGTCGGCGACCGGGTCACGGTGTTCCCCGCGGGCATCGAGACGACGGTCACGGGCATCGACCAGGCCGGGGCATCCCTCGACGAGGCGGTCGCCCCGCAATCGGTCGCGCTGCGCCTCGCCGACGAGATCGACGCCGCACGCGGTGCGGTCATCGCGGCGGCCGGCACCCTGCCCGAGGCGCGCCGCGAGTTCGAGGCCGAGCTGTTCCAGCTCGACCCGCGCGCCCTCGCCCCCGGCACCCGCGTGCTCGTGAAGCACGGCACGACGACCGTGCAGGGGCTCGTGGCCTCCATCGACGCGAAGCGCGATCTCGACACCCTCGAGCACGTGCCCGCGACCTCGCTCGAGGTGAACGACATCGGCCGGGCGACGATCCGCGTCGCGGCCGACCTCCCCCTCGAGCCGTACGGCGAGAACCGGCATGCCGGGTCCTTCCTCGTCATCCATCCGTCCGACGGCCGCACCCTGGCCGCCGGCATCACCGAACAGTAGGCACCAACGATCCGTAAGGAGGCGACAACCGTGAACCGCACCACCCGCACCATCAGCAAGGCCCTGACGATCACCGCACTTGGAGTGGCGGCGATGATGCTGGCCGGTTGCTCCGCCGCCGCGGGGGCCGCTCCCAACGACGACGCGGAGGCGAGCACCTCGCCCGCCGCCGAGCTGCGACTCGGCTACTTCGCGAACGTCACCCACGCGCCCGCCATCGTCGGGCTGGAGGAGGTGCTGCTGCAGGACGCCCTCGGCGACACCGAGCTCACGACCTCGGTGTTCAACGCCGGCCCCGCCGCGATCGAGGCGCTCTCGGCAGGGGCGATCGACGCGACGTACATCGGCCCGAACCCGTCGATCAACACCTTCATCCAGTCGGGCGGCCAGTCGGCGCACATCGTCGCGGGCGCCGCGACCGGCGGCGCCGCGCTCGTCGTGCGCGACGGCATCGACTCGGCCGACGACCTCGAGGGCACCACCCTCGCGACGCCCCAGCTCGGCAACACGCAGGACGTCGCGCTGCGCGCGTGGCTCGCCGACGAGGGCTTCGAGACCGACACGCAGGGCGGCGGCGACGTGCACATCACGCCGACCGAGAACGCGCAGACGCTCACCCTGTTCCAGCAGGGCGAGGTCGACGGCGCGTGGCTGCCCGAACCCTGGGTGTCGCGCCTGATCGTCGACGCGGGTGCGCACGTGCTCGTCGACGAGGCCGAGCTGTGGGACGACGGCGCCTTCCCGACGACGGTGCTGCTCGTGCGGGCCGAGTTCCTCGCCGAGCACCCCGAGACGGTCAAGGCGCTGCTCGAGGGGCACGAGGCATCCATCGCCTGGCTCGCCGACAACGCCGACCAGGCGGCCGACGTGATCAACGCGGGCATCGAGGCCGAGACGGGCAAGCCGCTCGACGACGCGGTCATCGACCGCGCGCTCGAGCACGTCGTCTTCTCGGTCGACCCCCACGCCGAGACCTTCGCCGACCTCGTCGCGAACGGCCTCGAGGCCGGAACCCAGAAGGACGGCTCGATCGACGGGCTGTTCGACCTCCGCATCCTGAACGAGCTGCGCGAGGAGGCCGGCGAGGAGCCCGTCTCCGCGGGCGGCCTCGGCGAGGAGTAGACGCATGAGCGGGCAGACGGCCATCCGCATCGAGCACCTCGGCAAGCGCTTCGGCGCCGGCCCGGTCGTGCTCGACGACGTGAACCTCGACGTCGCGGCGGGTGAGTTCGTCTGCCTGCTCGGCGCCTCGGGCTGCGGCAAGTCGACGCTGCTGAACCTCATCGCCGGGCTCGACAAGCCGACGACGGGCAGCATCACGACGCCGCCCGAGGGCGCCGCCGTGATGTTCCAGGAGTCGGCGCTCATGCCGTGGCTCACCGCCGCGCAGAACGTCGAGCTCGCGCTCCGCCTCCGCGGGGTCGGGCGCGCCGAGCGCAAGGCGCAGGCGCTCGAGCTGCTCGCGACCGTCAACCTCGCGGATGCCTCGGCGAAGCGCCCCCACGAGCTCTCGGGCGGCATGCGCCAGCGCGTCGCCCTCGCCCGGGCCCTCGCGCAGGACCGCCCCGTGCTGCTGATGGACGAGCCGTTCGCCGCGCTCGACGCCATCACCCGCGACCTGCTGCACGAGGAGCTCGAGCGCGTGTGGCGCCTGACCGGCCGCACCATCGTCTTCGTCACCCACAACGTGCGCGAGGCGGCGCGCCTCGGGCAGCGCATCGTGCTGCTCTCGAGCCGCCCCGGCCGGGTCGCCGGCGAGTGGCGCATCGACGCCGCCGAGGGCCGGCGGATCGAGTCGCCCGAGGTGGCGGCGCTCTCGCTCGAGATCACCGCCGAGCTGCGGAAGGAGATCCGCCGAAATGCCGCATGACACGTCCCTCCTCGACCCGCCCGGCGCGCGTGAAGGCGCTCCGTCGCAGCACGACGAGCTCCGCGCGCTCGAGGCCGGCCTCGACCGCCTCCAGACCGACGCCGACGAACGCCCGGGGCCCTGGAAGGTCTTCACGCGCAGCGTGCTGCCGCCCATCCTCTTCGTCGTCGTGCTCATCATCGCCTGGCAGCTCTACGTCGTGATCGCCCAGCCGCGACCCGACATCGTGCCCGGCCCGCTCGACGTCGCGGCAGCCCTCGGCCAGGCCTGGGAGTCGGGCCGCCTGCAGCTCGCCGTCGCGACGAGCCTCGAACGCGGCGTCTTCGGCTTCGTCATCGCCGTCGTCGTCGGCACCCCGCTCGGCCTCCTCCTCGCCGAGGTGAAGCCCCTGCGTCGCGCCGTCGGCCCCATCATCTCGGGCCTGCAGGTGCTGCCCTCGGTCGCCTGGGTGCCCGCCGCGATCCTCTGGTTCGGGCTCAGCGACGCGACCGTCTACTTCGTGGTCCTGATGGGCGCCGTGCCGTCGATCGTGAACGGCCTGATCTCGGGCGTCGAACAGGTGCCGCCGCAACTGCGGCGGGTGGGCACGGTGCTCGGCGCAGGACCGGGACGCCTCGCGACGCTCGTCGTGCTCCCCGCCGCGCTCCCGGGCTACGTCGCCGGCCTCAAGCAGGGCTGGGCGTTCTCGTGGCGCTCGCTCATGGCCGCGGAGATCATCGCGATGGGCGGCACGATCGGCTTCGGCCTCGGGTCGATGCTCGACCAGAGCCGCGAGCTCGCCGACATCTCCGCCGTGCTCGCGACGATCCTCGTGATCCTCGCCATCGGCATCCTCATCGAACTCGTGTTCTTCGCCCCCCTCGAGCGCCGGATGCTCCGCCGCAGGGGCCTGCTGCAGGGAGCCTCGCGATGACCGTCGGACACGTCGCCCTCGTCGGCGCCGGCCCCGGCGACGCCGGGCTGCTCACCATCCGCGGGTTGCGCGCGCTCGAGGCGGCCGACGTGATCGTCGCCGACCGGCTGGGCGCGAGGGGCGTGCTCGACGGGCTCGCCGCCGAGGGCGTCGAGCTCCGCGCCGAGGTCGTCGACGTCGGCAAGCAGCCCGGCCACCACGCGGTGCCGCAGGACGCGATCAACGCACTGCTCGTATCGCTCGCCCGTGAGGGCAAGCGGGTCGTGCGACTCAAGGGCGGCGACCCCTACGTCTTCGGCCGCGGCGGCGAGGAACTCGCATTCTGCCGCGACGCCGGCATCGCCGTCGAGGTCGTCCCGGGCATCACGAGCGCGATCTCGGTGCCCGCGATCGCCGGCATCCCACTGACCCACCGCGGCCTCGCGACGACGTTCACGGTCGTCACCGGGCACGAGCAGATCCGGTCGCTCGGCGGCGGCCGCGACCACACCGTCGTGCTCCTCATGGGCATCGGCACCCTCGCGAACTCGGCGATCACCCTCGCCCGCGGCGAGCGCGGGGGCGAATGCCCAGTCGCGATCGTCGAAGATGGATACGGCGAGAACCAGCGCGTCACGGTCGGCACCCTCGACTCGATCGCGCTGCAGGCCGCGCGCCGGGGCATCCGGTCGCCCGCCGTCGTCGTGGTCGGCGACGTGGTGACCCTGAGCCCCTACGCGCCCGAAGCGCTCTCCTCCAGCACAACCCGAAAGGCATCGCAGCAATGACCCGTTCCCTCCGCGTCGCGATCGTGGGCGCCGGCCCCGCCGGCATCTACGCCGGCAACATCCTCCGCCGCCAGGTCGCAGAACAGGGCGGCGAGGTCGCGATCGACCTCTTCGAGTCGCTGCCGGCCCCCTACGGACTGATCCGCTACGGCGTCGCCCCCGACCACCCCCGCATCAAGGGCATCGTCAACTCGCTGCACGAGATGCTCGACGCGGGCGACATCCGCCTCATCGGCAACGTCGAGGTCGGTCGCGACCTCGAGGTCGGCGAGCTGGCCGAGCGCTACGACGCGGTGATCTTCGCGACGGGCGCGCTGCGCGACGCCCCCCTCGACATCCCGGGCATCGAGCTGGCCGGCTCGTACGGCGCCGCCGACTTCGTCGCCTGGTACGACGGCCACCCCGACGTGCCGCGCACCTGGCCGCTCGAGGCGCAGTCGATCGCGGTCATCGGCAACGGCAACGTCGCGCTCGACGTCGCGCGCGTGCTCGCGAAGCACCCGAAGGACCTGCTCTCGACCGACGTCCCGGCGAACGTCGTCGAAGGACTCGAGGCGTCGCCCGTGACCGACGTGCACGTCTTCGGCCGTCGCGGCCCGGGCCACGTGAAGTTCACGCCGATCGAGCTGCGCGAGCTCGGCGAGGTGCCCGACGTCGACATCGTGGTCTACGACGCCGACTTCGAGCGCGCGGAGGGCGACGCCCACGCCGAGGCGCTGCACGCCTCGAACAACCAGGTCAAGGTCATGACCCGCACGCTCAACGGCTGGCGCACCTCGCCCGGTTCGACCGGCGAGGGCTCGGCGTCGCGCCGTCTGCACCTGCACTTCCTGCAGGCCCCGGTCGAGATCTCGGGCGACGGGCGCGTCGAGAACATCCGCTTCGAGCTCACCCGTCCCGTCGGCGACGGCACGGTCGAGGGCACGGGCGAGTTCGTCGACTACCCCGTGCAGGCGGTCTACCGCGCGGTCGGCTACGCGAGCTCGCCGATCCGCGACGTGCCCTTCGACGAGAAGGCGGCGGTCATCCCCAACGAGGGCGGCCGGGTGCTGGATGCCTCGGGCTCCCCCATCCCGGGCGTCTACGCGACGGGCTGGATCAAGCGCGGCCCGGTCGGCCTCATCGGCCACACCAAGGGCGACGCGCTCGAGACGATCACGAACCTCGTCGCCGACGCGAACGAGGGCGTGCTCACCGCGCCCGTGGTCGACGCGGCCGACGGCGAGGAGATCTTCGAGCTGCTCGCCTCGCGCGGCGTCGAGTACACGACCTGGCAGGGTTGGCTCGGGCTCGACGCGCACGAGCGCGGCCTGGGCGAGTCGTTCGAGGCGCCCGAGCAGTACGCGGGCGTCGTGCGCGAGCGCGTCAAGGTCGTGCCCCGCGAGGAGCAGGTGGCGATCTCGCGCGACGGCGCGCTCGCACTGTCGTGACGTACGTCATCGCGCTGCCCTGCGTCGATGTGAAGGATCGGGCTTGCATCGACGAGTGCCCGGTCGACTGCATCTACGAGGGCGAGCGCTCGCTGTACATCCACCCCGACGAGTGCGTCGACTGCGGCGCGTGCGAGCCGGTGTGCCCGGTCGAGGCGATCTACTACGAGGACGACCTGCCCGACGAGTGGGCCGACTACTACAAGGCCAACGTCGAGTTCTTCGAGATCTCGACCGCGGCCGTCGACGCCGTCGGCTCGCCGGGCGGCGCCGCCAAGGTCGGGGTCATCGCGATGGACCACCCGCTCGTGGCGGCGCTGCCGCCGCAGGGCGAGTAGTCCGGGCGGTCTCCGCGCTCGAGCGGCGCCCCGCCCGAGCTGCTCCCCCACCGTTTCAGGAAACAGTGCTCTGCTCAGGACCGATTCACCCGAATCGTCCTGAGCAGCGTACTTTCTCCTGAAATCAGATCGGCGATCGCGCGTCGCCCGCGAGCGCTTCGCACGTCAGCGCAGTGCGGCGCCCGGCTCGAGCACGAGATCGGCGACCTCGACCGGAGCGCCGAGTGCGACCAGTCGTGCGCGGAACGCGCGCCGGGCCCGGACGTACGGCTCGTCGGAGTCGCGGATGACGGCGAGCTGGTTCATCCATTCGAAGATGCCCTGCACCTCGAAGGCGAACTGCTCGGCGCCGTCGGCGTCGACGACGCCGTCGAGCTCGCCGGCTGCGGCGGCGTAGCCGACCGAGACCGCGAGGTAGCCGAGCCAGTCGTCGAGCTGCCCGGTGATCGCGTCGCGCACGAGGCCGGGCTTGGCGTGGAAGTCGGCGGCCGCCGCCGAGAAGAAGCAGCCGCCGGGGAACACGCGCTCCTGGGAGTAGGCGACGACGCGGTCGAGCAGTGCGACGACGCGGGCGAGTCCGCGGGGCTTCACCCGGGCGGGTTCGATGACGGTGGCGGTGAAGCGGCCGCGCGCGGCGTCGACGGCGGCGAGCTGCAGTCGCTCCTTGCTGCCGAAGAGAGTGGCGATGCTCGACTTGCTGACGTTCGCGGCGGTCGCGATGCGCCCGATCGAGAGCTGGTCGAGCCCTTCGATCGAGGCGAGGTCGACCGCGTGACCGAGCACGACCCGCCGCGAGGCGTCGCCTCGCGCGCGGCGTCCGTCCAGTGCGGTCTCGGTGCGGCTCACCCTCTCGATTTTACGCACGATCGTGCGTATAGTTGGCGTACGATCGTTCGTATTCATTGATTTCGGATGCCACGACGACCCCGCCCGGAGGACACCATGCACCCCGCCGTCATCGCCGCCGTCGCCGCGGCGCGCACCGCCGACCGCGTCTCGCCGAAGCTCGCCGCCCGTCTCGCGCTGCCCCTCTTCCGCAAGGCCGGGCCCGCCCTCGCCGTGCGCGAGCACGACCGTGCCGTGCACGAGAGCGCCCGGCGTTCGACCATCACGGTGCGCGGGCGGCGCGTGGCGGTCTCCGAATGGGGCACCGGCGCCGACGTCGTGCTGCTCGCACACGGCTGGCGCGGCCGCGCCTCGCAGTTCGCCCCCGTCGTGCGCGAACTGCGCGCCGAGGGCTATCGGCTCGTCGCCTTCGACGCGCCCGCGAACGGCGACTCGGGCGGGCGGCGCACCGACATCCGCGACTGGCTCGCCGCGATCGAGCTGCTGCAGGCCCAGCACGGGCGCTTCCACACGATCATCGGGCACTCCTTCGGCGCCCTCGCCGCACTCACGGCCGTGCACGAGGGCACCGCGACCGGCGGCGTGGTCGCGATCGCCGGCGTCTCGCGGGCGAAGTACCTCATCGACGCCTTCGCCGAGCGGGTCGAGCTGTCTGCGGCGGCGACGGGCGCACTGCGGCGGGACTTCGTGCGCGGGGTCTTCCCCGCGGAGCCCGAGACATCCGTCTGGGAACGCTTCGATGCGGCCGCGCGACCGCTGCCGGGCGACGTGCCCCTGCTGCTCGTGCACGACGCGGCCGACCGCGAAGTGCTCGTGAGCGAGTCGCACCGCCTGCACGCCGCCCACGGCGAGCGCAGCCGGCTCGTCGTGACCCGCGGCTCGGGTCACGTCCGGGTGCTCGGCGCCGACCCGACGCTCGACGCGATCGACGCGTTCATGTCGGGCGGGCTCGCCGGGGTCGACGCGAGCGGACTCGGGCACCAGGCACGCGCCGACACCTCGGCCTGAAGGGTTCGGCACCCGCTGAGGGTCTGTCCCCGCAGCCCGTCAGGGCACCGGCGCCCGGCGACCTGCGTCAGGGCACCGGCGCCCGGCGACCTGCGTCAGCGCACGCGACCCTCGCCCGGCCCGTTCCCGCGCGGACGCTCCGCGTACCGGGGATCGGTCACGGGCTCGCCGCCGACGCGCTCATCGGTCACGCGATCGTCGTCGACGCGCCCATCCGCCAGGCGGCTGTCGGCCACCTGGTCGTCGTGCACGCGGTCGTCCACGCGGTCGTCGCCCACGCGATCTCCGGTCAGGCGGCCGTCGGTCACCCGACCGTCGTCGAGCCGATCGTCACGCACGTGCTCGCCGCTCGCCGTCGCGGCGGTGACCCGATCGCGGTTCCCGTCGCGGTCGGCGTCGACGTCGGGGTCGACGTGGTCGGCCTTCCTGAGGCGCTCGTCCGCCTCTGCGCGGAGTTCCTCCGCGGCGGACTGCCGCTCGGCGCTCTCCTGCGCGAGGCGCTCGGACTCGAGGCGGGCCTCGGCCGCTGCAGCCTCCGCCTGCTTCGCGTTCGCCGCGGCGAGCGCGGCATCGGCATCGCGCTGGCGCGCGGCCGCATCGGTCTCTGCAGCGCTCTGCCGCAGCTCGGCCGCCTTGCGGCGGGCCGCTTCGGCCTGTGCCTGCTGGCGCCGCCGGTTGGTGGCCAGCACGACGATGACGACGATCGCGATGACGACGACGATTCCGACGATGATCCAGATGATGGTGCTGGCGTCCACGGGTGATCAGCCTCCTCGGCTCGATGAACCCCATCGAACCGCGACCCGGCCGCCCGGGCAACGCCCTTGCGAATCGCGCCGAAGTGCGGAATGATCCGGCGCGCCGAGGCCCGCGCGAGCGCGTGACCGGCGCTACTCGCCCTTCGCGCCGGCGTCGGTGACGCTCACGTCGCTGCGGTGGAAGTTGTGGAACGAGCGCGACGCCGTCGGCCCCCGCTGGCCCTGGTAGCGGCTCGAGTAGTCGGCCGAGCCGTACGGCTTCTCGGCCGGCGACGACAGGCGGAAGAAGCACATCTGCCCGATCTTCATGCCCGGCCAGAGCTTGATCGGCAGGGTCGCCACGTTGCTGAGCTCGAGCGTGACGTGACCGGTGAACCCCGGGTCGATGAAGCCGGCCGTCGAGTGCGTGAGCAGGCCGAGACGACCGAGCGAGCTCTTGCCCTCGAGCCGCGCTGCGACGTCGTCGGGCAGGGTGACGGCCTCGAAGGTCGAGGCGAGCACGAACTCGCCCGGGTGCAGGATGAACGCCTCGTCGGGCTTCACCTCGATGAGGTGGGTCAGCTCGGGCTGGTCTTCGGCCGGGTCGATGAAGGGGTACTTGTGGTTGTCGAACAGCCGGAAGTAGCGGTCGAGCCGCACGTCGACGCTCGACGGCTGCAGCATCGAGGCATCGGACGGCTCGAGCCTGATGCGCTGGAGGTCGAGTTCGGCCCTGATGTCACGATCCGAGAGAAGCACCCGCCCAGCCTACCGAGCACCGGCGATCGGGGCCGTCGAGTAGCGAAGTCCTCCGGTGGTCGAGTAGCGAAGCACATTGAGACCCTTGCTACGATGGTCACCGCTGCACCCTTCGGATGCCGCATGCCGATGTAGTTCAATGGTAGAACTTCTGCTTCCCAAGCAGACAGCGCGGGTTCGATTCCCGTCATCGGCTCTGAACACGACTTTCACCGCTGCTCGCCGGCTCCGGCCGACGTCTGCGCGCGGTTCAGGCCGCACGTCGCCCGGCTACTCCGCCGGTGCCGCGACCTCCTGCACGTCGGCGCCGACGGTGACGGGCTGATCGGGCAGGGTCGCGATCGGCGAGGTGTCGAGGTGCTCGGGAGTGAGCTGCACCCCGCCCGTCGAGTTGGCCGACTGCATCAGCTCGTTGATCCACTGCGCGTTCAGCTCGGGGCGTTCGGGCTCGTCGAACACGAAGCGGACGGGGATGGAGGGGTGCAGCCAGATCGTCGAGCGGCCGCGGGGCTGGTCGTCGGGATGCTGCCATGAGAGCGTGAAGCTCTCGCCGCGCCGCAGCTTCGTCACGAGTGCGACCTTCAGGTGCGACAGTGTCCGGTCCTCGATGCCGATCGGCGTCTGCGAATCGCCGTAGTAGAGCGTGCCCATGCGCGAGATTGTAAGCCGAAGGGGCGGACTCGATCGAGATTCCGAGTGCCGTCGGTTCCGCCGCGGGCGGGCCGCGCGGGATCGGCCTGCCACGTCCGGAGCCGATCCGACGTTCGCAACCCCCTCGCGACCGCGAGAGAGCACGAGAAACATGGGGAGCATGGAAGCCCACCCGACGAACCACAGCGAGAACTCCGAGGAGATCACCCGGCCCGTCTACCGGGTGAACTTCTGGGTGCAGCCGGCAGGCCTCGGCTGGAACCTGGAGGCCTGGTACCTGACCGACTGCCCCTCGGTGCACGAGGCCATCGACTGGGCGGAGGCCAACGCGAACGCCCGTCCGTACGAGCTCTTCGCGGAGAGCGCCGAGAACGGCCACAGCGAGCCGCGCCGAGCCCCGCTCGTTCGCCTCTCCGGCCAGAATCCCAACGACGGACCGCCCGCCTTCTCGATCGTGAAGGGGCTGGACTGAGCCTTGCCGCTCCCGCTAGGTCAGCGCGCTCGCGACGCGCCCGAGTGCGCCCGGTACGAGCGCGTAGTAGGCCCAGCTGCCCCGCCGCGTCCGGCTCAGGAACCCGGCGTCGGTCAGGATCTTCAGGTGGTGCGACACCGTCGGCTGGGACAGCCCCGTGGGCTCCGTCAGGTCGCAGACGCAGGCCTCCTGGCCCTCGGCCGCAGCGACGATCGAGATGAGCAGCACGCGAGTCGGGTCGCCGAGGGCCTTGAAGAGGCTCGCCGTCTTCGCCGCCTCCTCGAGCGTGATCGGCGCCGCCGTCACGGGCGTGCAGCAGGCGTCCTGCTGGAGCACGGGCAGTTCGACGACGGCGGTCATGACCTCCACCCTACGCCATATTGACATTCTTCGATATGAGCGGGATGCTCGCTGTATTGAAATTCTTCGATGCCAAGGAGGCAGCCGTGACCCTCGTCGACCTGACGATCCCGACCGTGCGCGACGATCGACTCGACGGGCTCCCGATCGCGATCATCGGGGCCGGCCCGATCGGGCTCGCGGCTGCCGCGAACCTCGTCGAACGCGGCATCCCGTTCGTGATCTACGAGGCCGGCGACGTCGTGGCCGACTCGATCCGCAGCTGGGGCCACACCCGACTGTTCTCCCCGTGGCGGCACCTCGTCGACCCGGCGTCGCGTCGCCTGCTCGAGGCGACCGGTTGGCGGCACCCCCGCGAGGACGGGCTGCCGACCGGAGCAGAGCTCGTCGACGAGTACCTGGTGCCGCTCGCCGCGCTGCCCGAGATCGCCGAGCACATCGTGACCGGCACGACGGTCACCGCGGTCAGCCGTGACGGCGTCGACCGCACCCGGACGACGGATCGTGCGGCCACGCCGTTCCTGCTCCGCCTCAGCGACGCGTCCGAGCCACGTGAGGTGCGGGCTCGCGCCGTGATCGACGCCTCCGGCACCTACCGCACCCCGAACTCGCTCGCGTCGTCCGGCCTCGACCCGCTGGGCGCCGAGGAGGTGCGCGACCTCGTGACGCACGCCCTCCCCGACGTGCTCGGTCGGGAGCGTGAGCGGTTCGCAGGGCGGCACACCGTCGTCGTGGGCGCGGGCCACTCCGCCGCGAACACGTTGCTCAAGCTCGCCGAGCTCGCCGAGACGGCGCCCGGCACGACCGCGACCTGGGTCATCCGCAATGCCTCGGCCGTGCGCGTGAGCTCGTCGGCCGACGACGAACTGCCCGCCCGGGCATCGATCGGCGGCCGGGTCGACCGGCTCGTCGCCCAGGGGCGCATCCGGCTCGTCGACCGGTTCGAGACCGTGCGACTGCGTCGCGACGGCGACCGGGCGACACTCATCGGCCACCGCGGCGACGCACTCGAAGAACTCACCGCCGACACGGTCGTCAACGCCACCGGGTTCCGCCCCGCGCTCGCGATGCTGCGCGAGATCCGGCTCGACCTCGACGACGTCGTCGAGGCGCCGCGCCGGCTCGCCCCGCTGATCGACCCGAACCTGCACAGCTGCGGCACCGTGCGCCCGCACGGCTTCGCCGAGCTCGAGCACCCCGAGCCGAACTTCTTCGTCGCCGGCATGAAGTCCTACGGCCGCGCCCCGACCTTCCTCCTCGCCACCGGCTACGAGCAGGTCCGTTCGATCGTCGCCCATCTGGCGGGCGATCGTGCTGCGGCCGAGAAGGTCGAGCTGGTGCTGCCCGAGACCGGCGTCTGCTCGTCGAGCCCCGTCGATACCGCCACCACGGGGTCCGCGTGCTGCGGCCCGGCCTCGCCGTCGAGCTGCGGTTAGCGTCCGTTCACCCGAGTGAGAGAGCATGAACCCATGAGCGCGAACCCGACCGTCCTCTTCGTCTGCGTCCACAACGCCGGTCGCTCCCAGATGGCGGCCGGCTACGCCCGCGCGCTGTCGGGCGGCGCCGTCACCGTGCTTTCTGGCGGGTCCGAGCCCGGCAGCGCGATCAATCCCGTCGCGGTCGAGGCGATGCGCGAGGAGGGCATCGACATCAGCCGGGCGGTCCCGCAGCGGCTCGAGACCGACGACGTGCGCGCGGCCGACGCGGTGATCACCATGGGCTGCGGCGACGCCTGCCCGATCTTCCCGGGCAAGCGCTACGAGGACTGGGAGCTCGAGGACCCGGCCGGCAAGGATCTCGATGTCGTTCGTCGTGTTCGCGACGACATCAAGGGTCGCGTCGAGCGACTGCTCGGCGAGCTCGGCGCCATCGCCTGACCGTTGTCAAGGGGGTGCCCGAACGCGCGCCGCTGGGGTTTGCTTGTCCACGTCGGGCGGCAGGGGTAGTCCCGACGGCAGGCTGGTCGGGACCCGACCGCAGCTCCCTCGGTTGCGGGACCTCCCAGGGCGAGGTCACGGCCAGCCTGTCTCTGCATCGACGCCGCCGCATCGACGTCGCCCCGACGCATCGACGTCGCCCCGACGGCGTCCGACCGAGATCGACCAGGGCTTCCCGACCGGCGGGCTGACCGGGGTCCGCGGTCCCCCACAGACCGCAGCGACCAGGCAGGCCAGCCCGCCTCGGGTCACTTCCAGCCCGCCTCGGGTCACTTCGAGGGCGGGTCGACCTCCTGCACGTCGGCACCGACGCGCACCGGCTGATCGGGCAGGGTCTCGATCGGCGAGGTGTCGAGCTGCTCGGGAACGAGCTGCACCCCGCCCGTCGAGTTGGCCGAGCGCATGAGGTCGTTGATCCATTTCGTGCTCAGCTCGGGGCGCTCGGGCTCGTCGAACACGAATCGGAGCGGGATCGCGGGGTGGAGCCAGATCGTCGAGCGACCGCGGGGCTCGTCGTCGGGATGCCGCCACGAGAGGGTGAAGCTCTCGCCGCGACGGAGCTTCGTGATGAGTGCGACCTTCAGGTGCGCGAGCGCTCGATCCTCGATGCCGATCGGCGTCTGCGAGTCGCCGTAGTACAGCGTGCCCATACGCCTGAGGCTACGCCCCGAACGGGCGAATGCACCCGTTCGGCGAAAGATCGTTGCTCACTCGACGACGGTGAACCCCGCCCGCAGCAACCGCTCCGCCCGCGACGACGGGCCGACGAGCAGTTCGAAGTCGCCAGGCTCGACCAGGCGCTCGCCGCGGGCGTTCACGATCGAGCACTCCGCGACCGGGAGCTCGATCGCCACGGTCGCCGTGGCGCCGGGCTCGAGGTCGACCTGCCGGAACGCCTTCAGCTCCTTCTCGGCCCAGCTCACCGAGGTGACGGTGTCGCTCACGTACGCCTGCACGGTCTCGCGGCTCGGCCGGGCACCCGTGTTGCGCAGCGTGATCGTGGCCCGCACCACGTCGCCCGCGCCGAGCTCGGCCGACTCGAGCACCAGGTCCGAGTACTCGACCTCGGTGTACGAGCGACCCTCGCCGAACGCCCACGCGGGCGACTGCGTCAGGTCGGCGTAGCGGGTGCCGTGCTGCCCGCGGACCTGGTTGTAGTACGTGGGCTGCTGGCCGACGTGACGGGCGAAGGAGATCGGCAGGCGGCCGCTCGGCTCGACGAGGCCGAGTGCCAGCTCGGCGATCGCGCGACCACCCTCCATGCCGGGCGAGGCCGCCCAGATGATCGCCGACGCCTGGTGCGCCGACGGCGGCAGCACGAGCGGCTTCGAGGCGAGCAGCACGACGACGAAGGGGGTGCCCGTCTCGGCGAGTGCGTCGATCAGCGCGATCTGGCCGCCGATGAGCTCGAGCGTCGCGGTCGAGCGGCCTTCGCCGACGAGCTCGATCACGTCGCCGACGACCGCCACGACCACGTCGGCCGCGCGGGCCTGCGCGACCGCCTCGGCGATCATCGTCTCGTCGGGGGCCGACGGCACCACGATCTGCGGACGCGGCTGTCCGTCGGGGAACGTCGCCCCCGCCGGATCCTGCTCGAGGGTGAGCACCTCGGCGCCGCGGGCGTGGGTGATCGTCCAGTCGTCGGGCGCGAAGCGCCGGAACCCGTCGAGCACGGTCGTGATCATGTCGCGCGGCTGGCCGTCGAGCCATCCGGCCTGGCCCGAGCTGCCCGCCCAGTCGCCGAGCTGCGTCTGCGCGTCGTCGGCGAGCGGGCCGACGACCGCGACCGTGCGCGTGGCATCCGACTCCCCGACCACAGGTGCCGATCCGGCACGAGCCCGCCCCGTGGCATCCGCCGCGAAGCCGCCCCCGAGCGGAAGCAGACCGTCGTTCTCGAGCAGCACGAGCGAACGGCGGGTGAGCTCGAGGTTGAGGGCGCGGTGCGCGGGCGTCGCGATCTCCGCCGCGATGCGCTCGCGGTCGGGGTGGCGCGGGTCCTCGAAGAGGCCGAGCTCGAACTTGAGCGTGAGGATGCGGGCGACGGCCGCGTCGAGCTCCGACTCCTCGAGCAGCCCCTGCTCGATCGCGTCGAGCGCACCGCGGTAGAACCCGGGCGTGGTCATGATCATGTCGTTGCCCGCCTTGACCGTCGCGGCCGAGGCGTGGGCGTAGTCGGGCTGGATCTGCTGCTCCCACACCATTCGGCCGACGTTGTCCCAGTCGGTGATGAGGGTGCCCGTGTAGCCCCACTCGCCGCGCAGCACGTCGGTGAGCAGCCACTCGTTGAGCGTGATCGGCACGCCGTCGGTGGTCTGGTACCCGAGCATGAAGGTGCGGCAGCCCTCGCGGGCGACGCGCTCGAACGGCGGCAGGAACCACGACCGCAGCTTGCGCGGCGACAGGTCGGCCTCGCTCGCGTCGCGGCCGCCCTGCGTCTCGGAGTAACCGGCGAAGTGCTTCGCCGTCGCGAGGATGGCGCGGCGGTCGTCGAGCCCGTCGCCCTGGTAGCCGCGCACCATCGCCGAGGCGAGCTCGCCGATGAGGTGCGGGTCCTCGCCGAAGGTCTCGTCGACGCGGCCCCAGCGCAGGTCGCGGCTGATGCAGAGCACGGGCGAGAAGGTCCAGTGGATGCCCGTCGCCGCGACCTCGACGGCCGTCGCCCGGGCGGCGCGCTCGACGAGGTCGGCGTTCCAGCTGCCGGCCATGCCGAGCTGCGTGGGGAAGATCGTGGCGCCCTCCCAGAACGAGTGCCCGTGGATGCAGTCCTCGCCGACGAGCAACGGGATGCCGAGGCGCGTCTGCGCGGTGAGCTCGTGGGCGCGGTCGAGCCGCTCGGGCGAGGCGTGCAGGATCGAGCCGACGTGCTTGCCGAGCACGAGGTCGTCGAGGTCGTCGCGGGCGTCGAGCTGCAGCATCTGCCCGACCTTCTCCTCGACGGTCATGCGGGCGACGAGGTCGGCGACGCGCTCGGCGATCGGCAGGGCCGGGTCGCGGAAGGCCGGAGCCGGGTCGAGCAGGGGCAGTGCGGTCACGGGGTCGGTGCTCCTCGATGGTGCGTCGGTGCTGGTCATGAGATGGTCGCCTCCGAGGCATCCCTCGTCGCCGCCGGTGCACGCACCGCGGTGACCGCGCTCGTGGCGCTCAGCCCCTGCTTGCGCAGCGCGCGGGCGCGCTCGCCCGCCGAGCGCAGGCGCGGGTTGACGTACTCGTCGATGCCGAAGTTGATGAGTGCGAGGGCGGTGCCGAGCAGGGCGATGCAGAGGCCCGCGGGCACGTACCACCACCAGTAGTCGGGGAAGGCGCCGTTCTGCTGCGCCCAGAAGAGGATCGTGCCCCAGTTCAGGTTCGTGATCGGGATGACGCCGATGAAGGCGAGCGTCGTGAGGCCGAGCACCGCCGCCGTCACGGTGCCGACGAAGCTCGAGGCGATGATCGCCATGAGGTTCGGCAGCATCTCGACCGCGATGACCCGCCAGAGCGGCTCGCCGTTGGCTCGGGCCGCCTGCACGAAGTCGCGGCTGCGCAGCGACATCGTCTGCGCCCTGAGCACGCGGCCTCCCCACGCCCAGCCGGTGATCGCGAGCACCGCCGAGATGAGCAGCAGGCTCGGGTTCTCGTACTGCGAGGCGATGATGATCATGAGCGGCAGGCCGGGGATGACGAGGAACACGTTCGTGAGCATCGACAGCGACTCGCTGCGCCAGCCCCCGAGCATGCCCGACGTCACGCCGACGATGATCGCGATCAGGGTCGCGATGACGCCCGCCAGGAACCCGACGACGAGCACGCCGCGGGTGCCGTAGATGATCTGGCTCAGCACGTCCTCGCCCATGTGCGTGGTGCCGAGCCAGTGCGCGGGCGAGGGCGGCTGCTTGAGGGCCGTGTAGTCCTTCTCGAGCGGTCCGTACGGGGCGATGAGGTCGCCGAAGACGGCGAGCACGGTGAAGAACCCGAGGATCGCGAGTCCGGTCAGCGACTTGCCGTTGCGGAACATCGAGAAGGAGGCGCCCATGCGCTTCCACATGTTGCGGCCCGGGCGCATGCCCTCGGGGGCGGACTCGCGCAGCGCGGTCGTCGTGGGGATCGTCATGTCAGGCCTCCAGCTGGCGGGCGCGCGGGTCGAGGATCGCGTAGGCGATGTCGGCGAGGATGTTCGCCGCGAGCACCGCGAGCGTGATGACCAGGAACAGGCCCTGCATGAGCGGGTAGTCCTTGGCGTTGGTCGCGTCGAGCAGCAGCTTGCCGACGCCCGGGTACGAGAAGACGAGCTCCATGACGAGGGTGCCGCCGACGATGAAGCCGAGCGAGAGCGCGAAGCTCGACAGCTGCGGCAGCATCGCGTTGCGGGCGGCGTAGCCGGTGACGACCTCGCGCTCGGGCAGGCCCTTCGCCTGCGCGACCGTGATGTAGTCCTCGTCGAGCACCGTGATCATCATGTTGCGCATGCCGAGGATCCAGCCGCCGAGCGAGGCGACGACGATCGTGAGCGCCGGCAGGGTGCCGTGGTAGATGACGCTGCCGATGAACTCGGCGTTGAACCCGGGGGTGACGCCCTTGTCGTAGGCGTGCGAGGCGGGGAACCAGCCGAGCGTCGTCGAGAAGATCGCGATCGCGATGAGGCCCATCCAGAAGTACGGCACCGTCGAGAAGAAGGTGGCGACGGGGAGGAGCGCGTCGGCCCTGCTGCCGCGCCGCCAGCCGATGAACGCGCCCGTCGCGGTGCCGAGCAGGAACGAGATGATCGTCGCGAGGCCGACGAGCCCGATGGTCCACGGCAGCGCGACGGCGATGACGTCGGTGACGGGCGAGAGCCCGTGCGAGAAGGAGCGACCGAGGTCGCCGCTCAGCAGCAGGCGCCAGTAGTCGAGGTACTGCTGCCAGAGCGGCGTTTCCTGGTCGAGACCGAACAGCGTGCGCAGGGCCGAGGCCGCCTCGGGGCTGATCTTGCCCTGGTTCTTCGCGAGGAACGCGGAGACGGGGTCGCCCTTCATCATGCGCGGCAGGAAGAAGTTGATCGTGATCGCCGCCCACAGGGTGACGAGGTAGAAGAGGACGCGTCGGACGATGAACCTCACGCGCGGGCTCCTTCGGCGCTCGGGGCCGCGAAGTGGCGGTCGGGGTCGGGGGATGCATCGCGCAGCGCGCGGGTGTACTCCTGCGTCGGACGCAGGATGACGTCGTCGGCGGGGCCTCGCTCGACCACCCGGCCGTGGTGGAGCACCATGATCTCGTCGCTGAAGTGGCGGGCGGTCGCGAGGTCGTGCGTGATGTAGAGCACGCCGAGCTGCGACTCGCGCTGGAGCTCGGCGAGGAGGTTCAGCACGCCGAGCCGGATCGAGACGTCGAGCATCGACACGGGCTCGTCGGCGACGAGGAGGCTCGGTCGCGAGGCGAGCGCCCTGGCGATCGCGACGCGCTGGCGCTGGCCGCCCGAGAGCTCGTGCGGCCGGCGGTCGATGACGCGGGCGGCGTCGAGTCGAACCCGCTCGAGGAGTCGGTGCACCTCGGCGTCGACCTCGTCGCGCGGCACGACCTTGTCGAGCCGCAACGGCCGCTCGAGGTGGTGGCGGATCGTGTGGTACGGATTCAGCGAGGCGAACGGGTCCTGGAAGACCATCCGCACCTGCGCGCGATACCGGCGCAGCGCGCGGCCCGACCGCGGGATCGGCTGCTCGTCGAGCAGCACCTGCCCCTCGCTCTGGCGTTCGAGCTGGGTGATGATCTTCGCGATGGTCGACTTGCCGCTGCCCGACTGGCCGACGAGTGCGAGGGTCTGGCCGCTGCGCAGGGTGAAGTCGACGTCGTCGAGGGCGAGCATCCGGCCCGCCCCGCGCACCCGGTAGCGCTTCGTGACGTGGCGGAATTCGAGGACGGTCATGCCGAGAGCTCCTGGGCGACGGTGGACGTGGTGAGCGGCGCGTTCGACGCGGCGCGCACGAAGTCGCCGCGGTCGCCGGTGAGGCTCGGGAACGAGCTCAGGAGGGTCCGCGTGTACTCGTGCTGCGGATCGCGGTAGAGGCGCTCGGCGGTGTCGAGCTCGACGATGCGGCCCTCGCGCATGACCGCGATGCGATCGGAGATCTCGAGGAGGAGCGGCAGGTCGTGTGTGATGAAGACGACCGAGAAGCCGAACTCGTGCCGCAGCTCCGAGATCTTGCGCAGGATGTCTCGCTGCACGAGCACGTCGAGGGCCGTCGTGGGCTCGTCCATGATCATGAGCTGGGGCCGGAGCGCGAGCGCCATCGCGATCATCACGCGCTGGCGCATGCCGCCCGAGAGCTCGTGGGCGAACGACTTCAGCCGGTCGCGGCCGACCCCGACGATCTCGAGCAGCTCGCCGCACTCGCGGGTGCGCTCGGCGCGGCTCATGCCGGGGCGGTGCGTCGTGAACACGTCGGCGAGCTGGCGGCCGATCGGGAGCACGGGGTTGAGCGCGTTCATCGCGCCCTGGAAGACCATCGACGCCTTGTTCCAGCGGAAGCGGCGCATCTCGTCGACGGTGAGGGCGCCGATCGAGACGTCCTCGCCGGACGCGTCGTGGAAGACGACCTCGCCCCCGGTGATGACGGCGGGCGGCTTCAGCAGCCGCTGCACCCCGTAGGCGAGGGTGGTCTTGCCGCAGCCCGACTCGCCGGCCAGGCCGAGGATCTCGCCCCGTCGGAGTTCGAGGCTGACCTCGCGAACCGCCTCGACAGGCGGGTCGCTCTCGTAGGTGACGCTGAAGTCGGTGATGGTGAGGAGGGCGTCGTCGCTCATGTGTCGTGTCTCTCACGTGGTGCGGGAGCCGGGCCGTCGCCGGCCCGGCTCCCGCTGGGGTGGATCAGTCGGCCGGCTGCAGCTTGGTCAGGATGTAGACCGCGGTCGGCTGCGTCGGGTCGGCGGGGGCGTACGGGTCGTCCTCGCCGGGCCATCCCACGTAATTGCGGGTGTTGTACTGGCCGATGAAGGGGCGCGTGCCGACGGGGATCGTCGGAACCTGCTCGACGAAGATCTTCTGCACCGACTCGAGGGCGGCGGTGCGGGTCTCGTCGTCGGTCGCGTTCGCGTACTCGGCGAGCGCGGCCGTCGCCTCGGGGCTGTCGAAGCGGCCGAAGTTGAAATCGGCGGCCTCGCCGATCGGCTTCAGGAAGCGGCCGTCCATCTGGTCGCTGTACAGGTCGTACGGCGTGGCGCCCGAGTCGGTCCAGTGCAGGATCGCCTGGAAGTCGCCCTCGCTCTTGGCCGCCCACCAGGTGTCGGCGTCGGGCGTGTCGACGGCCGCCTCGACGCCGAGCGCCTTGACGGAGTCGGCGATGAGGCTGATGCCGGTCACGTAGTCGTTCCAGCCCTGCGGGACGGTGAGGGTGAAGGTCACCGGCTCGCCGTCGGGGTCGACGAGGGTCTCGCCGTCCCAGGTGTACCCGGCGTCCGAGAGCACCTCCTTGGCGGCGTCGACGTCGACCGAGTACTCCTCGCCCTGGAACTCGTCGGCGATGTACGCGTCGCCGGCGGGGGTGGGCAGGCCGGTGACGCTCGTCAGCTCGGGCACGCCGCCCTCGCGGGCGATCTCCTGGTGCTTCTGCCGGTCGACGACGAGGTTGACGGCCTGGCGGAACGCGACGTCGTCGAAGGGCTTCGTCGTGGTGTTGACGAACATCGAGTCGGTGCCGAGGCCGGCCGCCGCCCAGTAGACGTTGTGCTCGGGGTCCTTGTCGAGGTAGGCCGACTGCACGTTCGGGATGAAGGCCTGCGCCCAGTCGGCGTCGCCGTTGGCGAGCGCCGTCGTGAGGGCCGTGTTCTCGGCGTACGACACGTAGTAGAGCGTCGGCACGGCGACCTCGCCGCCCCAGTAGTCGTCGCGCACCGTGAGCGTGACGGCCTGGCTGTCGAAGTTGCTCAGCACGTAGGGGCCGGTGCCGACCGGGTCCTCGTTGACGAACGTGGTCGGGTCGTCGACCTCGGACCAGACGTGCTCGGGGAGGATGAGCGTGTGCAGGACCTTGTCCTGCTTGACGAACATCGGCGCCGCGAACGTCACCGTCGCCACGTTGCCGTCGACCGAGACCTCGGAGATGCCGAGGGCCTTCGTGTCGAGGGCGGGGTTGCCCTTGATCAGCTCGAACGTGAAGGCGATGTCGTCGGCGGTGAAGTCCTCGCCGTCGTTCCACTTCACGCCGTCCCGGGCGGTCAGCTGCACCGAGGTGTAGTCGTCGGACCAGGCGATCTCCGACGCGAGCCACGGCACGACGTCGGCGCTCGGGTCGACGAGGTTCACGATGCCGAGGGGCTCGAAGATCGCGTTGGCGTAGCCGAGGCGCATCGCCGACGAGTCGCTGATCCAGGGGTTGTTGCCCTCGGTCGTGATCGGGCCGTCGGGCTTGGCGATGGTGAGGGCGGCGCCCGCTTCGGCGCCTCCTTCGTTCGAGTTTCCGCTCGTGCATCCGGTGAGCACGAGCGCGGCCGCGATACTCGCGGCCACCAATGCGGGCTTCAGCCTCACTGCTGTCTCCTCAGGGTTCGTCGTCCGGCTCGGCCGGATCGGATGTGATCGTCACTGCGCGGCGCGTGCCTCTCGATGCCCTGAGATGGGGCGGTGCGGACGTCGCTGTCACAGCGTGGTGTGGTGCTCGCGATTTACCTTACTGACAAGTCAGCAAATTGCAAGCGGGATGTCGCGGCGGTGACGCGCCGCCGCTTCCGTCGACGATGATCGGCATAGACTTACCGGTCGGAAGGTCATCGAGAGGGGGCAGGATGTCGGACACCGTGAAGCGGCCTCGCTCGCGCCCCGAGACGCTCGCGAAGCGCCGCGAGATCCTGCAGGCGGCGACCGAGGTCTTCGGCAGCAAGGGCTACACGAACGGCACGCTGGTCGAGATCGCCGAACACGTCGGAATGACACACGCCGGAATCCTGCACCACTTCGGCTCGAAGGACCAACTGCTGATGGAGGTCCTCACCTATCGCGACCAGAGCGACGTCGCCGACCTCGAGGAGCAGCACATCCCGGGCGGGATCGAGCTCTTCCGCCACCTCGTGCGCACGGCGTTCGCCAACGCGCAGCGGGCCGGCATCGTCCAGGCGTTCGTCGTGCTGTCGGGCGAGTCGGTGACCGATGCCCATCCCGCCCAGGCGTACTTCTCCGAGCGCTACCGCGTCCTCCGCGGGCAGGTCGTCGAGGCGTTCGGCGTCGTCTGCGCCGAGCGCGGCGTCAGCGACACGCACGCCGTGTCGAACGCCGCGGCCGCGATCATCGCGGTCATGGACGGCCTGCAGGTGCAGTGGCTGCACGCTCCCGACGAGGTCGGGCTCGCCGAGGCGACCGAGTTCGCGATCGAGGCGATCGTCTCGGCGGTGCTCGATCCCCGGCCATCCCCCCTCGCGGGCGACTGAGCGCTAGCCCTCCGCGCTCGGCGGCTCCGTCGACGGCTCGGGCTCGAGGCTCGCAGCGTCGGCCGCCTGATGTTCGGCGACCGCCCGTTCGAAGGCGGCGATCGTGGCGGCGTCGACCGCCCCGGTCGGGTCGACGCCCAGTTCGACCTGGAAGGCCTGCACCGCCTCGGTCAGCTCGTCGGTCCACTTCCCGTCGACCGGGCCGTCCCAGAACCCGAGCAGCTTGAGCGTCTGCTGGACCGCGGCGGTCGAGGCCAGGGAGTCCTGCGCCGCCGCGCCGCCGAGCGCGAGCAGCTCGGCCTGCAGGGCGGCCGCGGTCGCCTTGTCGACGGTGCCCGTCACCGGCAGGCCGTTGGCCTTCTGCAGGTCCTCGATCGCCTGCACGGTCATCGGGCCGGAGACCCCGTCGACGGTGCCCGCGTAGTAGCCCGTCGCCGCGAGGTCCTGCTGCAGTGCCAGCGTGTACGCGCCGACCGCGGCCTCGGCCTGCACCTGCTGGTCGTCGGTGAGGCACCCGGCATCGGCGAACAGGTTCAGCCACGCCATCTCGAGGGCGACCACCGCGCTGTTGAACTGCTCGGACGCCTCCGCCAGCGGCGTCTCCTCGGTGACCGCGGCCTGGGCGTCGGCGAACTCCGCGTCGGCCTGCTTCACCCGGTCGACAGATGCCGTCGGCGCCAGCGGTGCTGCGGTCGGCGGCGCGGTCGACGGGACGGCCGGCGAACCGGTCGGGCCCGCCTCGGCCACGGCGAGCGCGGCGCGGGCGTCCGCCAGCTCCTGCTGGGCGACCACGAGCTCCTGCTGGGCCTCGACCGCCGACTCGGCGCCGTCGAAGGCGTCGTCCCGGGGTTCGGTGAGGTCGGCTCCCGCCTCGCGCACGTCGCCGACGGTCGGTGCCGTCTCGGCGAGCACGTCGCCGTACCGGTCGAGCGCGGCGATGTAGCTCTTGCTCGCCCCGCAGAACTCGGCCGAGGCCTCGGTGAGCTCCGCCTCGGCCGCCGCGACGGCCTTCTCCTTCGCCGTGACCTGCGCCTTGGCCCGGTCGACGCTGCTCATGCCCTCCGTGCAGCCGGTGAGTCCCACCGTCAGTGCGACGGCGCACGCCGCTCCGGCGGCGGCCACGAGATACGCCGGCACCCGCGTTCGATCCATCACCACGTGCCGCCCCCGATCGTGATCAGAAAACCTGGCTCATCATGGCACTCGGGCGCGCTCGCGGCGTCACCTCTTCTGAACGACTCGCGGCCCGCCCACCCGGGCCGCGGCGCGTGCAGGCCCCCGCTACTCCCCCGCGGCCTCGAGCGCCGCCTCGATCCCCGCCTGCAGGTCGTCGTAGGCCTCGAGCCTGAGCTTCTCGTCGTCCACGAAGAAGGTCGGCGTCGACTGCACGCCGAGCGCGACGCCGTCGATGCGGTCGGACTCGACGCGGGCGAGCGTGGCGGGGTCGGCGACGGCCGCGTCGTACGCCGCGAGGTCGAGCCCGAGCTCGCCCGCGAACTCGCGGAAGAGCGGAGCCCGCGACTCGCGCTGCTCGCCCCATTCGGCCTGCGTCGCGAAGAGCTTCGCGTACATCGGCTCGAATGCGCCCTGCTGAGCGGCGGCTTCGGCGGCGACCGCGGCGTTGCGCGAGTTCAGGTGGCCGTCGAGCGGGAAGTAGCGCGTGACGAACGTCACCTCGCCGGCGTACTCCTCGCGCAGCTGCTCCACGAGCGGGAAGAACGCCCCGCACGCCTCGCACTCGAAGTCGAGGAACTCGACGACGGTGACCCCGCTCGTTCCGGGCTCGCCGAGGACGTGGCTGTCGGCGCGCACCGTGGGGGCGGCGGCATCCGAGGAGGACTGGCCCGCGCCGCCCGACGCCGGCGGCGCCGTCTGCGGCCGGAGCAGTGCGAACGCGAGCGCGACGATCGCGATGAAGGCCGCGATGAGGGCGACGTTCACCCAGACGATCCTCCGGCGTCGGGATGCCTCGGCGCCGGCCTTCGCCGCGGGCTTCGGGGTGTTCTCGGTCATGGGGTGCTCCTCCGGATCGGTTGCAGGGGTCGGCGGTCGGGCGTCGTGCCGCGCCGGCGTCGCGCCGCCTCGGATTCCCGGGCGGCGCGACGCGACAGCGGCTGCGGCGAGCCGCTATCCACGCGGAGACGCGCCGAGCAGCTCCTGCATCAGCGCGATCTCGTCGGACTGGGTGGCGACGATGCGTTCGGCCATCGCCACCGCGTCGGGGTGCTCGCCGTCGGCGATCTCGGCCTCGGCCATCTCGACCGCGCCCTCGTGGTGCACGATCATCTGCTCGAGGTAGAGCCGCTCGGCCTCGGCGCCGGCGGCGGCCTCGAGCGCGACGAGGTCGTCCTCCGACATCATGCCGTCGCCGTGGTCCATGCCGCCCATGTCGGCCTCCCCCTGGCCCCATTCGGCGAGCCAGTCGCGCAGCTGGTCGATCTCGGGCTGCTGGGCCGCCATGACGCCCTCGGCGAGCGCCCGGACCGGGTCGCTCAGCTCGGGCTCGGCGAGCAGGAGCTCGCTCATCTCGATCGCCTGCTCGTGGTGCGGGATCATCATCGTCGCGAAGGCGACGTCGGCGCCGTTCGCGCCCGCCGCCGAGGCGGCGCTCGAATCGGTCGCGGGGGTCGAGGCGGAGCCGTCGCCGTGGTCCATGCCCTCCATCGAGCTGTCGGCGCAGCCGGCGAGCGCGAGGGCGGTGGCCGCCGCGGCGGCCGTGATCAGGAGCTTTCGTGCAGTTCGCATCAGTGTTCTTCCATTCGTCGGGGTCGATCGGGTGACTGCCGACGGGCATGGCGAAGCCACGCCCGGTCGACGGGCGCCGGGTTCGACTCAGGTGCGACTGATGGAGAGAACGGTGAGATCGGGTCGGTGCAGGTGCGGGGGGATGACCCGGAGGAGCGCGGCCAGCAGCGTCGCACCGCGCTCGAGCAGGCGACGGAACACGGCCGGACCGCCCGCGAGCAGCACGAACGCGACGAGCACGAGCAGCATCGCGCAGCTCATCACCATGAGCGCGCAATCGCTCAGCGCGCTCATGCACGCCTCGTCGCAGGCGACAGCCTCACCGGCCGAGGCGACGACTGACGCGACGAGCGCCGTCGTGCCGAGGCCCGCGGGCGCGTGGTGCTCCGCGGCGGAGGCGGCGGGCGACGCGGCCTGGTCGCCCTTGCCCGGCTCGGTCACGGCGTGCGCCTGCGCCCCGTGCGCGACGGCACCGGCGGCGGCGTGCTCGGCACCCGACCCCGCCGTGTGCATCGCGAGCAGCCCGACGAGCACCGCGGCCACGCCGAGCAGTGCGAGCAGTGCCCGGCGCACCGCGCCGATGCGTGAACGGCCGGCAGCACGGGCCGCGCTCGACGACATCGCACCTCCTGGCCGGGACACTCGCGGATCACCGCGGCGATGCCGCGGACGAATACCCCCCGAGCGTACTGCACGGTGCGAGGCGACCGGCTGGGAATCCGCCGGGCGCCGAAGGCCGCGCGGGCGGACTACTCGGCGTTCTCGAGGAACGGCTCGTGCCGGTACTGCCCGTCCTCGAGGATCGCGACGGTCGCCTCCGGCACCTCGACGAAGGCGCCGGGCAGGTTGCTGAGCGGCTCGGACACGATGACGCGCGCGCGGGCGCCGAATCCCCGCAGCCGCTCCTCCTCGGGATACATCTCCTGGAGGGTCGCCATGGCGATCGAGTGGAACAGGGTGCGGGTGCGCCCCGCCGACGAGTACCGGAACGCCCACACGACTGAGCCGTCGGAGACCGCGATGGTGCCCTGCATCGGGAACTCGACGTCGTGCGAATGGCCGATCTCCTCGATCTTGCGGACCGCCGCGGTCATCGCGGCGACCGGGTCGTCGCGGAGCCCCAGCGTGAGGGCGAGATAGAACAGCAGCTCGGAGTCGGTCGTGCCCCGGATGAGCGGGTAGAACTCGGGCGCCACCGCGAGCGCGAGGTCGCGCCGCACGCGGGACAGGCCGGCGAGGGCGCCGTTGTGCATGAACAGCCAGTTGTCGTGACGGAACGGATGGCAGTTCGTCTGCTGGATCGGCGGACCGGCCGCCGCGCGCACGTGCGCGAAGAAGAGCGGGCTCTCGATCGCGTGCGTGATCTCGCGCAGGTTCTCGTCGTGCCACGCCGGCTCGATGCTGTGGAAGAACGTGGGCGCCGTCCCGGCCACGGCGTCCGTCGGGTACCAGCCGACGCCGAACCCGTCGCCGTTGACGGTCTCGGCGCCGAGCGGAGAGTTCAGCGACTGGGCGACGAGCGAGTTCTGCGTGTCGAGGATGAGCTTCGAGAGTTGGATCGGCTCACCCGAGTACGCCAGCCAGCGGCACATGATGCTCCCTCCCCAGGGGGTTACGGATGCCTCTGGGGAGAGCGTACGCCGAATCGCCACGCGGCGGCAGGCCGAGGCGTCCGCGCGCCGATGAATGCGACGCTCAGGCGGAGGCGGCCGCCTCGAGACGCCCCGACGCGACCGCGTCGAGCAGTGCCCGATGGTCGCGCGCGTTCTGCTCGGCGTACGTTGCGGCGAACCCCGCGATCGCCTCGTCGAAGCGGTCGCTCGAGCCGAGGTACGCGGCGATCGCGACCCGGTCGCCCGAGCGCGCGTGGGCCCGGGCGAGCGTTGCACCGCAGATCCGCGCATATAGGCGCAGGGACTCGAGCGGAAGGACGTCGAGGTCGATCGAACCCTTCCAGTCGTGCAGCTGCCGCACGGTGTAGTCGCGCTCGACACCGTCATGGCCGGTCACGCGCTGCCATCCGAGGCACAGGTCGCTCGCCGCCTGCATGAGGCGCTGGCCGCGCACGACGCGCTCACCGTGGTGCGCGAACTCGCTCGGCGGCAGGAATCGCTCGAGCACCGAGGCCTCGGCCTGCTTGGCCTGCAGCAGGAGCCGATCGTCGTCGTCCCGTCCGCGGAGCAGCAGGATCCACGCCCGCATGCCGACGCTGCCGACGCCGACGACCTTGCGCGCCATGTGCGCGTAGCGGTACTCGGCCAGCGGGTGCCTCGCGAGCGGCAGCGTGGCCTGGTAGTCGCGCAGCAGCCGGCGGAGCTCGCGCTCGTCGTCCTCGGCCGAGCGGCCCTCGGGCCTGAGATCCTCGAGCGGCACGATGAGCGGCGGATCGGCGATGATCCGCAGCTCGCCGTCGACGACCTCGACCAGCTTGCTCGCCGCCCTGATGCTGTCGCGGGTGCGCGCCTTCGCGAGCCCCGCCTCGGTGCGCTTCACCTGCTTCGAGTCGACGTGATCGGCACGGTGCTCGGCCTGCACGAGCGCGAGGAACTGCTCGGCGTCGAGGCGGTCGTACCAGGCGTCGAGCACCCGCTCCTCGGCCGCGTGCGTCATCTGCTCGCGATAGCCGCGCGCCGCCGCGAGCGCGATGCTCCGCCGCTCCTTCGCGCCGAATCCGCGATGCCGCCCAGCGACCTCGCAGCTCGCCGCGAGACGGGCCACGTCCCACTCCCACGGGCCGGGCAGGGTCTCGTCGAAGTCGTTGATGTCGAACACGAGCCGGCGCTCGGGGGTGCCGAAGACCCCGAAGTTCGAGAGGTGCGCATCGCCGCAGAGCTGCACGGTGAGCCCCGAGACGGGCATCGATGCGAGATCGGCGGCCATGATGAGCGCGGCGCCGCGGAAGAACGCGAACGCGGAGGTCATCATGCGGGCGTGCCGGATCGGCACGAGCTCGGGAACCCTGGTCGCCGCCTGCTCCTCGAGGAGACCGACCGGGTCGGGCCGGTCGGGCGCCGGCGACCAGTCGGCCGGCGAGTCGCGCGGTGCGCGCCGCCTCGCGGCCCGCCCGAGCTCTGCGCGAGCGGCGAAATCACTCGCGTCGACGTTCGCGTCATCGCCCTCGGGCGATGCGACCGACCATTCGTCCATTGGCAGTCCGGCTTCCGATGATCCGTTGAGCGACGAGCGGATGCTCGGCACCAGTATCGCAGCGGTGGTGAGCGGCGCCCGGCGCGACGCTCCGCACCGTTCGCTAGCCTGTCGGCATGGCCGACGGCGACGCATCCGAGTACTTCCAGCCCGAGTCCCGCGCGGCATGGCGCGCCTGGCTGCTCGAGCACCAGGGCCGAGCGGACGGCGTCTGGTTCGTCTCGTGGCGCACCGCCACCGGGCGCCCGCGCATCCCCTACGAGGACGCGGTCATGGAGGCGCTCGCCGTCGGCTGGATCGACGGCCAGGCGAAGACCCTCGACGACGAGCGGCACGGGCAGTGGTTCTCGCCGCGCAAGCCGCGCAGCCCCTGGGCGGCGACGAACAAGGCGCGCGTCGAGCGCATCGAGGCCGAGGGCTACATGCAGCCCGCCGGTCGCGCCGCGATCGAGGCGGCGAAGGCGAACGGCATGTGGACCGTGTTCGACGACGCCGACCGGCTCGTCGAGCCGGCCGAGCTGACCGCCCTGCTCGATGCCGACCCGGCCGCCCGTGCCAACTGGGAGTCGTTCCCCGCCTCGGTGCGGCGGTGGGCCCTCTCGCAGATCGCCCTCGCCTCGATCGGGTCGAAGGCCAAGCGCATCGCGGAGATCGCTCGCAAGGCGGCCGCCGGAGAGCGCCCCGGCCCGCGCTGAGCCGTCGGCGACGGCCGACGGGCCGGGCGGACTACCCCTCCGCCGGCTTCTCGCCCTCGGCCTCGACGGCGTCGGCCGCCGTCGGGCACAGCGCGAGCTCCTGCATCTTGGCCGTCGCCTGCTCGAGCGACCACGGCAGCTCGACGAGCGGCTGCTCGCGGCCCTCGCTCGCCTTGGCCTTCGACCCGATCGAGGCGAGGGCGAACGCCGCCTCGCGTGCGAAGGCCTCGCCCGAGGTCGAGTTGTTGAGCGCGATGACGACCGTGAGCCCGGTCTCGGGGTCCGTGAACGCGGCGGTCAGCGAACCGGCCGACTCCCCCGCGGTGCCGCGCAACGGACCGTACTGGGCGCCGCCGAGGCCGAACTGCTCCCAGACCGGCGCGTCGCCGCCGAGATGCTCCGTCGTCCACAGCTCGCGGGCGCTGTGCTCGCCGACGATGGCCCCGGTCGCGAAGGCCTCGCTCAACCGCCGGGTGTCGTCGAGGTCCGACCTCGCCCCCGCTGCGGAGGCGCCCATCGAGCTCGACTGGGCGGAGTCGTCGTGGATCACCGTGCAGTCGAGCTTGCCGTCGGCGCCGGTTCCCGCCGCGTAGGCGCCGAGGCTCCCCTCGTGACGCGTGTCGCCGGGCACCGGGATCTCGGTGTCGTCGAGGCCGAGGGGCTCGAGCACGTACTCCTCGGCGAGCTGGCTCCAGTCGCGCCCGGTCGCCTCCTCCATGGCGCGGGCGAGCAGCAGCACACCGGTGCGCGAGTACGCCCATACTTCGCCGGGCTGCCCGGTGCGGGTGGTCGCGAGACCGCCGGCGAGCAGCTCGTTCGGCGACCAGATGCGCTCGGGGTTCGTGATGAAGTGCGCCTCGAGCCCCGGGTAGTAGTCGGCGATGCCCGAGGTGTGGCGGCACAGCTGCTCGAGGGTGATGCCCTCGAGTCCCGGCACCCGGTCGACGTACTCGGAGACCTGGTCGTCGAGCGAGAGCGTGCCGGCGTCGACGAGGCGCAACAGGATGAGACACGTGATCTCGGACGTCACCGTGGTGAGGTGGAAGCCGGTCTCCTCGGTCACCTTCGGCGAGTTCTCGCGGAAGTCGACGGTGCCGGTCGCGCCGGTCCATCCGCCCGACCACGGCGACCAGACGCCGGCGACGCCGCCGCTCGAACCGCTGAGCGCGACGGCCTGCTCGAGCACCTGGTCGAGCTGCTCGGCGACGTCGGCGCTGTAGGCGGCGTCGACGGGCTCGAACCGGCTCGACGGATCGACGGATCCGCCGGTGCACCCGGCGAGCGCGAGGACGGCGATGATCGCCGCGAGTGCCGAAGCCGCTCGCCGCCTGCCCCCAGTACGGTCAGCCACCGTGCCCCCTCAGCCGTGTGTCCGGTCAAATTGTAACCCGCGATGCGGGATTCGCCCGGCTGGGCGGGCGACGAGGGGGCGGTCGGATCTCCCCCTCAGAGGGTTATGTCCGGACGCGCGCGGATGGTTCCCGACGCGTCGCTCCGGATGCGCGCGCCGAGCCGCCGGACGTCGCCCGGCCGCGGCTGCGCACGACGGCTCAGCGGGCGGCGGTGCCGATCTCGCGGGCGGCGCCCGCCATGAAGCGCTCGACGTTGCGGTCGACGATGATGTCGCTCGGCCGCAGCGGCCGCTGCAGGTACAGGCCCTCGAGCGAGGTGAGCCGGCTCAGCGCGACGTACGTCTGGCCCGGGCTGAAGACGCGCGGTCCGAGGTCGACGATCGCCGTGTCGTAGCTCGCGCCCTGCGACTTGTGGATCGTCACCGCCCAGGCCAGCCGCAGCGGGAACTGGGTGAACTCGGCGACGACCTCCTTCTCGAGCTTCTTGCGCGTCGGATCCCAGGTGTAGCGGTACTTCTCCCAGGTGACGGGCTCGATCTCGTGCTCCTCGCCGTCGATCTCGACCCGCACCTCGCGCTTGAGCGAGGTGATCGTGCCGATCGTGCCGTTGACCCAGCGCTGCCCCTCCGGGCCGATCGCCGTGTCGTTGCGGAGGAACATCACCTGCGCGCCGACCTTCAGCTCGAGCCGCTCGTCGGCGGGGAACGCCCGGCCGCCGAAGTCGCCGTTCACGTCGGCGGCGTTCGCCTTCGAGGTGCCGGGGAGGCGCTTCAGCGCGGTGGCGTTGATGCGGTTCACCGTGCTGTTCGTCGTGGCGAGGGTGATCGCGCCCTGCTCGGGCAGTGGGCGCCGGGCGCCGACCCCGTTGAGGATGCCGGCCATCTCGGCCGTCACCCGCCCGTGCCGCACGGCGTTGAGCAGCTGCTTGAACTCGTCGTCGTGCTGGCGGTGGATCTCGCCGAGCTCGAAGATCTTGAGGTCGGCCTCGCGCCAGACCTTCGCGTCGAAGAACCACATCGAGTCGTAGGTGTCGGCGAAGTACGCCCGCTCGTCGGCATCGCCGGGCACCGGCGCGAGCTGGTACGGGTCGCCGAAGAGCACGACCTGCGCGCCGCCGAACGGCTCGAGCGGCCGCTGCCGCGCCTGCCGCAGCGAGCGGTCCATCGCGTCCATCAGGTCGGCGTTCACCATCGACACCTCGTCGACGACGAGCGTGTCCATCGCGTTGAGGATCTTGCGGACGGTGTCGTTCTGGTCGATGTCGTGGTCGGCGATGACCCCGATCGGCAGGCGGAACAGCGAGTGGATCGTCTGCCCGCCCACGTTCAGTGCGGCGACCCCGGTCGGTGCGCAGATCACGATCTGCTTCTTCGTCTGCCAGTTGAGGTGGTTGAGCAGCGTCGACTTGCCGGTGCCCGCACGCCCGGTGACGAAGACGTGCTCGCGGGTGTCCTCGATCGCCTGGAACACCGCGGCCTGTTCGCGGGAGAGGGTCACGTTCTGCACGGCGGTCTTTCGATGGGGCGGATGTCTCGGGCCGACGCCGCGCCGGGGGGCCCGCGCGGCGGCGCTCCCACTGTAACCGCGTACGGGGGCGGCCCGGGCCCGCGGGGCCGACTCCGTGGCATCCGCGTCGTTCGCACCGGCTGTGGAGATGCCCAGCTTCGCCTCGCCGCGAAACATAGACTGTGCGGGTGGGGAATGCTGGCGAGGTGCGGAGCCGGGTCTCGCTGCTGGCCGTCGCCGGGTGGGCCGGGCTCGCCGCGCTCCTCATCGCCGCGTTCCTGGCCGCGCTCGGCGGACTGAACCAGTCGATCTACGGTGCGTCGAGCTTCGTGCAGGGCTACCTCGAGGCCATCGCCGACGACGACATCGCGACCGCGTCGACGACGCCCGGCGTCGCCCTCGACGACGCCACGCTGGAGGAGCTCGGCCTGCCCGCCGACATCTCGACGGCGATGCTCCGATCGGGGGTCGTCGAGTCGGCGCCCGAGGACATCGAGATCGTCGACGACGTCACGAACCCCGACGGCAGCCACACGGTGACGGCGAGCTACCGCCTCGGCACCGAGATCACCGAGTCGACCTTCGAGGTGCGTCCGATCGAGCCGCTCTACGGGGTGCTCGCCCGATGGGAGTTCGCCGACAGCCCGCTCGCCGTGATCGACGTGACCGCGGCCCACAACCCGCTCTTCACCGTCGGCACGCTGACCCTCGACACCCGCGCGACGAAGACCGGCGACGAGCTCGCCGCGTTCACCCAGGTCGCCCAGTACCTCGCCATCGCCCCCGCCGTCTACGAGTTCTCGTACGACTCGCCCCTGCTCGCGGCACCGCACGTGACGGTTCCGGCGAGCGCGGCCGAGCAGGTCGCCGTCACGGTCGACGCCCAGCCCACCCCGGCATTCGTCGAGCGGGTGCAGACCAAGGTCGACGAGTACCTCGCCGCCTGCGCCGCGCAGAAGGTGCTGCAGCCCGCCGACTGCCCCTTCGGCATCGAGATCGACGACCGGGTCACGAGCGAACCGACCTGGAGCATCATCACGACCCCCCAGGTGACGCTCACCGCCGGCGAGGACTCGTTCGACATGCCGCCCACCGAGGGCGTCGCGCACATCTCGGTCGAGGTGCAGGACCTCTTCGACGGCCACTACTACACGCTCGAGGAGGATCGCCCGTTCACCCTCGCGCTCGCGGCGACGATCCGCCCCGACGGGTCGATCGCGATCCAGCTGCAGTAGCGCGTCGCCGGCCCTGCCGCTCGCGCAGGATCTCGGGCGCCATGGTGCCCTGACACCCGGGGACAGGGCTGTCTTCCTGCAGAAGCAACGTGACGAGCGGGATGCCGCGGGCGGATCAGCGTTCGTCGTCGCGGGCGGCGATCGCGGCGAGCCGGGCGTTGTACTCCTCGAGCTCGGCGTCGCCCGTGCGGTCGGCGTGGCGGTCGCGGCGCTTCGACTCCTTCTCGTCGCTGCGCGACCACTGGAACGCGACCGTGATCGCGAGCGCGACCGTCGGGATCTCGCCGATCGACCAGGCGATGCCGCCGCCGAGCTGCTGGTCGGCGAGGGCGTCGGTTCCCCAGCCCATCGCGCCGTACCAGTCGGCGAGGAGCAGCCCCGTGCCGGTCATGATCGCGAGGCCGAAGAAGGCGTGGAACGCCATCGTGCCGAGCAGCAGCAGGAGCCGGAACGGATACGGCAGCCGGTACGGCACCGGGTCGATGCCGATGAGCGACTGCACGAACAGGTAGCCCGTGATGAGGAAGTGCACGATCATCCACTCGTGGCCGATGTGGTCGAACATCGTCCAGCGGAAGAGCGGCGAGTAGTAGAACACCCAGAGCGAGCCGGCGAAGAGCACGGCCGCGACGATCGGGTTCGCGATGACGCCGGCGAACCTCGAGTGCACGGCGAGCATGATCCACTCGCGGCCGCCGCGCGAGCCGTCCTTCCGGGGCTTGATCGCCCGGGCGGCGAGCGTGACGGGCGCACCGGGCACGAGCAGCACCGGCACCGCCATCGTGAGCACCATGTGCGCGAGCATGTGCGCCGAGAACAGGTACTGCTCGTAGACGTTCACGCCGCCGTTGGTGACGTAGGCGAGCAGCAGCAGGCCCGAGACCCAGAGCACCGCGCGGTACACGGGCCACTTGTCGCCGCGCTTGCGCAGCCGGCGGACGCCCGCCAGGTAGAAGAAGATGCCGAAGCCGCAGGCGAGCAGCCAGATGAGGTCGGGGTTCCACTCGGTGAAGTAGCGGAACGTCTCGGGCCACGGCGGCAGCGGTTCGCCCGTCAGGATCTCGGCGGGCGTGCGTGCCAGTTCGCCGGCCTCCTCGGAGACGGGGGTCGCGGTGCGTGCGAGCGCAGCCGCCACCCCCGAGGCGAGCCCCATGAACGCGAGCTCGGCGACGACGAGCCACCAGAAGGTGCCCGACCCCGAACCCGCGCCCCGTGACATCCGCCCGATGAGGAAGCGCCGCTGCGCCGCACCGAAGAGGCCCAACGCGATCAGGGCGGCGACCTTCACGACGACGAGGGCGCCGTACGGCGTGGCCAGCTGGTCGAGCGTGCCGATGCGGAGCGCTGCGCTCGCGTACCCCGAGACGGCGACGACGATGAAGCAGATGAGCGCGACGGTCGAGTAGCGCGCGAGCACGACGGGCAGGCGCTTCGCGCCGAGCTCGCGCTGCAGCAGCACGATCGTGAGGAGCCCGCCGAGCCAGACCGCCGCGAAGACGAGGTGCAGGCCGAGCCCGGTGACGGCGGCCGCGTGCCCCGCGGCGCCGGCCGCGTGGCCCTGCTGCGCCATCGGCACGAGCGAGGCGACCGCGAGCACCGTCACGAAGACGAGCGCGGTGTGGTTGCGCACGGCGAAGCAGAGCACGGTCACGGCGGCCGCGACGAGCGTGGTGATGAGCCACGACTGCCCGAGCTCGATGGTCGTGACGAACTGCCCGAGCTTCTGCCCGAAGGCATCGCTGAGGTCGAACGGCACCGCCGTGACGAGGATGAAGGTGAACAGCCCCGTCGCCGCGCTCGCGACGGTCATCACGGCGGCCGACGCGGCGGCCACGTCGAGCGCGAGGTCGAACTCGCGCTTCTTCGGGCTCAGCGCCCACACGGCGAGCACGAGCGCGCCGATCATGCCGGCGGCGCCGAGGTTCACGAAGAGCTTCGCGACGGGCACGCCGTAGCGGGCGAGCGGCCCCGGGTCCTGGATCAGCTGTTCGGCGGCGCCTCCGCCGAACGAGAGTGCGGCGAAGGTCGCCACGAGGGCGACGGCGGTGAGCACGGCAGGGCCGAGCACTCGGACGGAGCGGGGCACCGAACCAGCCTAGACGGCAGAGGCTGGATGCCTCGTGGGCGGCCCCGCGGCATCCGGCCCTTCTGCGGGAACGTGTGCGGTCGCGGGACGACGAAGGGGCGCGCGGCTCACGCCGCGCGCCCCTTCGGGAAGGCCCTGGTTACTTGGCAGCAGCCTTGAGCTTCGAACCGGCCGAGACCTTGACCGAGTAGCCGGCCGGGATCTCGATGGTGGCACCCGTCTGCGGGTTGCGGCCGGTGCGCGCAGCGCGGTGCGTGCGCTCGACGGCGAGCCAGCCCGGGATGGAGACCTTGGTGCCCGAGCCCACGGACTCGGCGAGCGCCTCGAACAGACCGCCGAGCACGGCGTCGACGGTGGCCTGGCTCTGGCCGGTCGACGCAGCGATCTTCGCGACGAGCTCGGTCTTGTTCAGCGACTTGTCAGCCATTGAATGTCCTCCTCGGACGTTCGCTGTATGTACAGCACTTTGTTGAAGATTCGGGAACGAGCTTGCGCCGCCCCCGTGGCCTTGAGGCCGCCTCGAATGTAACAGAGATCCGCGGAATCCCGCGGATTTCCGGCCTTCTTGGGTGATTTCACACGGCGTGTCGGGACCTCCGGAGGGGTTTGCCGCCCTCCGGACGGGTATTGCGCCCTCCGGAGGGTCCCGGCCGCTACTTCAGGAACTTGAACATCGCGGTGCGCGTCAGTCCGTCGTCGAGCTGCAGCGCGAACGTCCCGCACTTGCCGGCCCAGCTCTTGTCGGTCTTCCAGACGTAGACGTACTGGTCTGCGACGGGGTCGTAGCTCAGGCTGCTCGCGCCCGCCGTCACGGTCGTCTCGATCGCGTCGATCCCGGCTGTCCCGCACGCCGTGAACACGACCTTCGGGTGCCCGGCCGCGACGATGTCGAGGCCCTGGTCTCCGCCGAGGCTGAACTTCATCGGCACCGCGCTGCCGGCCTTGACCGAGTTGAGGACGCCGCCCATGTCGACCGGTCGGAAGAAGCCGTCGAAGTCGTAGATGACGGAGTACTCGCACGACACCGCGGCCGACGCGTTCCCGGCCTTGTCGAGCGCCGTGCCCTCACCGAAGGTCGCGGTCTTCGTGCCGACGCTCGAGGTGTCGAGCGCGATCGACCCGCCCTCGTAGCCGGCGGCGACGCCGGAGCCGTTCTCCTCGTCGGTCGCCGTCCAGCTCGCCTCGGCCGCCGAGCCGAGCAGCACCGGTGCGGCCGGACAGCTGGGGGTCACCACCGGCGGCGTCACGTCGACGACGGTGAAGGTGCAGGATGCCTCGGCGGAGAGGTTGCCCGCGTTGTCCTCCGCGGTGCCGACGGGGGCGGTGGCGGTGTGCTCGCCGAGCGCCGTGGTGTCGAGCAGGATCTGGCCGCTCTCGAACCCCTCGGCGACGCCGGACCCCCCGTCCTCATCACTCGCGGTCCAGTTCGCGTAGGCCTCCTCGCCCTGCGGGATCGGGTCGGTCGGGCAGAGGAGCATCACGACCGGGGCGGTCTCGTCGAGGGGGTCGACGACGCCGCCGCAGTCCTCGACCGACCAGCTCACGTGGACCGAGGCGGTCCGCAGCTTCGTGTCACCGTTGACGACCGTTCCACTCGCTTGGTAGTTCGCCTCCCCGGTGAACTCGCCGTTCGCGTCGCCCGCAGCGACCGTGAGCGTCGAAGTGGTCTTCGCGCTGTCGACGGTCGAGTGCTGGTCGAGCGTCGCCCAGTCGCCCGGGAGCGTGATGGTCGGCGGGCTCGGCTGCGTCGCAGAGACGTTCGTCTGCGAGGTGCGCGAGAAGGTCAGCGTCGACCCGCTCTGGAAGATGGTCGCCGCTCCGTTGCCTCCGCGATCGAGGTTCAGCTTCACCACGACGTCCTTGCTCGACCCGCAGGCGAGCACGCCGAGGTCGACGACCGGGGTGGAGACCACGAGGTCGTCGACGGTGACCGTCGACTCGAGGTCGTCGGCGTACGCGATCGCACCCCCGCCCAGCACGAGCGCGGCGGCAGCGGCCGCCCCGAAGATCGATCTGCTCCAGCGCTTCATCGGCCTGCCCTCCGTCGTCGGTGAATTCCCATGCGTGCGCATGCGCCCGCGGGTGGGTCAACGCTATGGGCGCCGACTCGACCGGCAGCAGGCCCCCGTGATGGTGCCACCACAACGGGGAGTCCCCCGAAAAGCGCACCAGGACGCTGCGAAAGCCGACGGGAGTCCCCCGAAAACGCGAAAGAGGGGCGCCCCGGATCTCTCCGGAGCGCCCCTCTTCGTGAAGCGTGAAGCGTGAAGCTACGTGCTTACCAGCTCGACTTGGTGATGCCGGGCAGCTCGCCGCGGTGCGCCATGTCGCGGAAGCGGACACGCGAGACACCGAACTTGGTGAGCACGCCACGGGGGCGGCCGTCGATGGCGTCACGCGAACGCACGCGGATCGGCGAGGCGTTGCGGGGCAGCTTCTGCAGGCCCACGCGAGCGGCCTCGCGGCTCTCGTCGGTGCCGTTCGGGTCGACGAGCGCCTTCTTCAGCTCGAGACGCTTCTCGGCGTAGCGGTCGACGATCACCTTGCGCTGCTCGTTGCGAGCGATCTTGCTCTTCTTCGCCATGATTTAGCGCTCCTCTCGGAAGTCGACGTGCTTGCGGATCACCGGGTCGTACTTCTTGAGCACGAGACGGTCGGGGTTGTTGCGACGGTTCTTGCGGGTCACGTAGGTGAACCCGGTGCCGGCCGTCGAACGGAGCTTGATGATGGGACGGACGTCCTGCTGCTTCGCCATTAGAACTTCACCCCACGAGCCTGCATGTCACGGACGACGGCCTCGATGCCGCGAGCATCGATGACCTTGATGCCCTTGGCGGACACGTTGATCGTGATGTTGCGACGGAGCGACGGAACGAAGTACGTCTTCTTCTGCACGTTCGGGTCGAAGCGGCGCTTCGTCCGGCGGTGCGAGTGCGAGATGTTGTGTCCGAAGCCGGGAACGGCTCCGGTCACCTGGCACACTGCTGCCATTGGTTTCCTCCAATACCGAGGGGCGGATGCCCCTCCCAAGGTCTCTTGTCTGCTGACGCTCCCACGCCGAATCCCGCGATTTCTCGCGGGGGAACGATGGGGATTGTCGCGGTCTGGGCAGTGGATGTACCCAGCCAACGAGCCAGTTTAGCAGAGTGGCCGGTCGCAGCCGAATCGAGCGCGGATGCCCCGGGGTTCAGGCGGTCGACGCCCCCTCGCGCTGCTCGCGGAGCACCGACCGGCGCGACAGCACCGCCGCCGTGAAGAAGCAGAAGGCGCCGATCACCGTTCCGAGGTTCGCCCACAGCTCGCTCAGCAGCTCTCCGGAGCCGTTCACGGGATACGCCCCGATCGCCGAGATGCCGAAGGCGATCGAACCGAGGAGGTTCAACCCGGTGCCGTGCCACGTCCGGGCATCACGATCCCACAGCTGCCCGCGATCCTTGGTCGCGACGACCGCGAGCGCGCTCGAGACGAGGAACGCGATCGAGCCGAACGCGTCGGGGCGCCATCCGACTCCGACGGCGTCGGGCGCCTGGATCGCGGAGACGAGTGCCTGCCCGGTGCTCACGTTGAAGAACAGGGTGCCGAGGAACTGCACGGCGGCGGCGAACCAGTCGGCCCGGTCGGCCGCATTCGTGCCCTTCCGCGGCGGCCGGCGCCCACTCAGGCTGAGCTGGATGAATCCGGCTGTGGTGAACAGCAGCGACCCGATGAAGAAGGTCACGCCGACGCCGACCGCGCCCGCCCACGCCGCGTAGGCGGGCAGCGGTCCGACGAAGAAGCAGATCGAGCCGAGCGCGAAGCCCCACGCCTCGCGCCGAAGACGACGCTCGACCGGTTGCGTCATGCGCTTCCCCTCCCGCGGCGACTAGTGGTGGAATCCCGGCCGTGCCCCCTCGACGGGCATCGGCGTCTCGAGCGCGTCGAGGTACTCGGTCTCAGTCCTGATGTCGCGGAGGAGATCCTCGGCGAGGTCCATGCTCAGCCCGTTGCGCACGACGATGCGCTGCACCGTGCGGTCGCCGAGATCGTCGGGGAGCGGGTACGCCGGCACGAGCCATCCCCGCTGCCGGAGGCGGTCCTGGAGGTGATAGAGGTTCCAGTTGTCGGTGTGGCCGGCCTTCAGGCGCCACGCGAACACCGGGATGTCGCTGCCGTCGCTGACGAGCTCGAACGCGTCGATCTTGCCGATCCCCTTCGAGAGGTACAGGGCGACGTCCTGCGAGGCCTGCTGCACCGCCGTGTACCCCGTGACGCCGAGTCGCAGGAAGAGGAAGTACTGCAGCAGCACCTGGGCGCCGGGGCGCGAGAAGTTGAGCGCGAGCGTCGGCATCTCGCCGCCGAGGTAGCTGACCCGGAAGATGAGGTCGTCGGGCAGCACGTCGGCGGTGCGCCAGACGACCCAGCCGAGGCCCGGGTAGACGAGCCCGTACTTGTGCCCCGAGGTGTTGATCGAGTGCACGCGCGGCAGCCGGAAGTCCCACTCGAGGTCGGGCTGCAGGAACGGGGCGATCATCGCGCCGGAGGCGCCGTCGACGTGGATCGGGACGTCGAGGCCGGTCTTCGCCTGCAGCGCGTCGAGCGCGTCGGAGATCTCCTTGACCGGCTCGTAGGCGCCCGTGTACGTGACGCCCATGATGACGACGACGCCGATCGTGTTCTCGTCGACGTACGGCTCGAGCTGCGACCCGTCGAGCTTCGGGTGCTCGTCGCTCACCGGCACGTAGCGCGGCTCGACGTCGAAGTAGTTGCAGAACTTCTCCCAGCAGACCTGCACGGCGCTCGACATCACCATGTTCGGCTTCGAGGCGTCCTTGCCGGCGGCACGGCGCGCCTGCTGCCACCGGCGCTTCATCGCGAGGCCGCCGAGCATCGCGGCCTCCGACGAGCCGATCGTCGAGGTGCCGATCGTCGTCTCGGGGTCGGGCGAGTGCCAGAGGGCGGCCAGCATGCGCCAGCACTTCTCCTCGATCGCCGCGGTCTTCGGGTATTCGTCCTTGTCGACCATGTTCTTGTCGAATGCGTCGGCGTAGAGCGCCCGAGCCTCGTCGTCCATCCACGTGGTGACGAACGTCGCGAGGTTCAGGCGCGCATTGCCGTCGAGCATGATCTCGTCGCGGATGATCTGGTAGGCGGTCTGCGGCAGTGACTCCCCCGGGGGGATCCGATGCCGGTCGGTGAGCGTCGCCTCACCGGGCCGTGCGAACCTCGGGGTGTACTGGTTGTCGTCCTGCTCGGCCATCGTCGTCCCTCCCAGGGCGTCGCCGCTCGCGGCGCCGAGTCGACGGCACCGCAGACGCGCGACGGGCGGATCCGTTCCCCCCGAAAAGCGCATCCGATTGCGATGCTAGTCCGCGACCCCGCTCGGGCGACATGCAGATCGCGTGATTCCGCACCCCGCTTCCGGGGGAACGGCGAACGGGCGAGGGGAGGCCCGTGGCATCCCCTCGCCCGTTCTCGCCGTCAGCGTGGCTCAGTCGGTGAGCGAGTCGACGTAGTCCCGGTGCTCGTCCATCCACGCCTCGACGACGGGGCCGTAGTCGTCGGTGTCGGACTCGTTGAACATCGCGTTCTCGAGCGAGAACAGCAGCTCCGAGTCCATCTCGAAGTCGGCGATCCACATCGCGAGCGTCGGGAAGCGCTCGGCGAAGGTCTTGCCGCCGAAGGCGTGGATGCCCTCGGCGTCGCCGAGCGCCCCCTCGGGGTCGGCGAGGTCCTTGAGCGGGAAGGCGTCGTACGCCCAGTGCGGGCGCCACAGGGTGACGGCGATGTTCTCGCCGTTCTTCGTCGCCGCCGTCAGCTCCGAGAGCATCGCGGGCGTGGAGCTCGTGAGGTACTCCATGCCCTCGAGGCCGTAGCCCGGGATCACGGCGTCGGTCGTCACGCGGTTGAGGCCCGAGCCCGGCTCGATGCCGACGAGGCGGTTGCCGAACAGGTCCGCCTTGGCGGCGAGTTCGTCGAGCGAGTCGATCGGGGCGTCCTCGTTCACGGCGATCGTGAGCTTCGCGTCCTCGTTCCAGGCGCCGAGGTCGACGAGCTCGTCGCCGTACTGCTCGATGTAGTCGGCGTGCGTGATCGGCAGCCAGGTGTCGAGCGTCACGTCGTAGTCGTCGGTGGTGAGGCCCGAGTAGACGGGCGCGGGGTCGGCGTACTCGAGGGTGACGTCGTAGCCCTGCTCGGTGAGCACGGCCTTCCAGAGCTCGCTGGCGGCGATGCCCTCGTCCCAGCCGTTGAAGACGGCGATGGTGAGGTCCTTCTGGTCGCCGTTCTCGTGCGTCTCGGACGCGGCGGCCCCTGCGGCGCAACCGCCGAGTGCGAGGGCGGAGACGGCTCCGAGTGCGAGGGCTCCGGTGAGGGTGCGCTTCTTCATGTGTTCCTTTCCTCCCGTGTGCTGTGGCACGGGTGTTGGGGAGCGCCGCGCGAGTCCGCGCGGCGATTCTGGTGCTCGGTCCGAGCGGTTCAGGGGGCGGCGGATGCCACGGGGCGCGCCTCGCCCGCGGCGGGCACGGGCGCGGCGGGCTTCGGCGCGGTGTCCGAGGCCTCCGAGCCCGACGAGCGCTTCGCGCGCTTCGCACCGCGGCCGCGCAGGCCGCCCAGCGCTCCGGTGAGCCGATCGAGGATGATCGCGAGGATCACGACGGAGAGCCCGGCCTCGAAGCCGAGGCCGACGTCGATCCTGGTGAGCGACTGCACCACCTCGCCGCCGAGCCCGCCGGCGCCCACCATGCCCGCGATGACGACCATCGAGAGCGAGAGCATGATGACCTGGTTGACCCCGGCCATGATGCTCGGCATCGCGAGCGGCAGCTGGATCTGGCGGAGGATGCGCCACGGCGAGGAGCCGAAGGCGTGTCCGGCCTCGACGACCTCCTTGTCGACGCCGCGGATGCCGAGCTCGGTGAGCCGGACGCCGGGCGCCATGGCGAAGACGATCGTGGCGACGATGCCGGGCACGACGCCGACCCGGAACAGGATGAGCGCCGGGATCAGGTACACGAAGGCGGGCATCGTCTGCATGAAGTCGAGGATCGGGCGGATGATCTTCGACGCCGTGTCGGAGCGGGCGGCGAGGATGCCGATCGGGACGGCGATCGCGATGGCGATCGCACTCGCGACGAGGACCAGCGCGAGCGTGTCCATCGCGTTCTCCCACTGCCCGACGCCGACGATGACGAGGAGGCCGAGGATGGTTCCGACGGCGAGCTTCCAGCCCCGGAGGAGGAAGGCGAGCGCGGCGAACACCACGATGACCGCGGCGAAGGGCGGCGCCGAGAGCAGCAGGTCGACGGCGTCGTAGAGGCCCGCGAAGATCGTGCGGACGACGGCGAAGAAGCCGCCGAGCACGTCGGTCACGAGATCGATCACGGTCTCGGCGAGGTCGCCGAGGGGCAGGCGGTAGTCGTTCACGCCGGGCTCCTCTCCCCCGCGGCAGCCGCAGGTCGGTGGTCGGTCGACGGGAGGGCGTCGGCCGCGGGTGCGGCGTCGGCCGTGGCGGCCTCGGCCGCTGCCGTGCGGTGCAGCGTCGCGGTGATGACGTCGACCGGGATCGTCGCCGGGGTCGCGATGATCGCCTGCTCGGCGGTGTCGGTCGGCACGTTGCCGAGTGCCGCGAGCAGGGTGACCCGCGGCACGGCACCGAGCAGCCGGCCCTGGCCGTCGACCACGGCGAGCGGCAGCTGGCTCTCGACGGCGCTTCCGAAGAGCTCGGAGAGGTGCTCGTCGACGCCGACGACGGGGTGGTCGTCGCTGATGACGCCCGCCAGGTCGCGCTCCCCCCGCTGCACGAGGCGCAGCACGTCGCGGTCGTGGGCGACGCCGAGGAGCCGGCGCCCGTTGCCGACGACGAAGACCATGGACGTCTGCAGGTCGCGCATCGTCCGCAGCGCGGCACGGGGACCGGCCGACGCGGTGACGACGGCGCGCGGCGCCTCCATCACGTTGCCCGCGGTCAGCACCCGCGCGCGGTCGACGTCCTGCACGAACTGGGCGACGTAGTCGTCGGCCGGGTCGGTCAGGATCTCCTCGGCGGTGCCGAGCTGCACGATGCGGCCGTCGCGCATGACGGCGATGCGGTCGCCGAGGAACATCGCCTCGTTGAGGTCGTGCGTGATGAAGACGATCGTCTTGCCGAGCTCCTGCTGGAGTTCGACGAGCTGCTCCTGCATCTCGCGTCGGATGAGCGGGTCGAGCGCCGAGAAGGCCTCGTCCATGAGCAGGATGTCGGTGTCGGAGGCCAGGGCCCTGGCGAGGCCCACGCGCTGCTGCATGCCGCCAGAGAGCTCTGCGGGCATCTTGTCGCCCCATCCCCCGAGGCCGACCCGGTCGAGGATCCGGTCGGCGCGCGCCCGGCGTTCCGCCGGCGGGACGCCCTGGATCTCGAGGCCGTACGCGGCGTTCTCGCGGACCGTCCTGTGCGGCAGCAGCGCGAAGTGCTGGAAGACCATGGAGACGCGGCGGCGGCGCACGGCGCGCAGGCGCTTCGGCGCGACATCCGTGATCTGCTCACCCATCACCGTGACGGTGCCGTCGGTGGGCTCGACGAGCCCGTTGAGCATGCGGATCAGGGTCGACTTGCCCGAGCCGGAGAGGCCCATGACGACGAAGATCTCGCCCCGGCGCACCTCGAAGTCGGCGTCGATGACGGCGGCGGTGCCGAGCGTCGCGACCTCGTCGCGGCCGGCGCCCTGCTTCAGGCGTTCGAGGGCCTCGCGCGGCCTCCGTCCGAAGAACTTGGTGAGGTGACGCACCTCGAGGGCGGTCGTCTCCGGCAGCTGCGAGCCGGTGTTCGGGTTGTCTGGCATGGATCGGGCTCCCTGAGGGCGCGCCGAACACCGCGCAGGTGAAGGGTTGCGCGGTCGGTTCGGAATGCGCCGAACTCGTGGGTCACGGCCGGGTTGGCGGTGAATCGGACGCCCTGCGCTCAAGCCCGGCGCGTGGTGCGGTCGTCGGGCGAAACAGGGCGTCGTCGCGTCCGGCCATCGGGGCCGGATGCCTCACCGCCGAACCATACGCTCCGATGATTCCCGTTCGGGAATATCAGACCGCGGACTGGGCGATCGGTCTTGCAGGACCGTCGTTCACGCTATCGATGATTCGGAGGCGAACCCAAATCGAGCGAGATTATTCGCCTCTGATCAGGGAATTCTATTTCTGCGAATCGGACGCCGCGCGCTCGCCCTCGGCGAGCTCGGTGCAGTTCGCGCAGAGGCCGAAGACGTCGACCACGTGCGCCGCCTGCGTGAAGCCGTGCTCGGCCGCCACGCCCTTGGCCCATGCCTCGACCTCGTCGGCGGCGATCTCGACGGTCAGACCGCAGTTGCGGCAGATCAGGTGGTGGTGGTGACCGGTCGTCGAGCAGGCCCGGTAGAGCGACTCGCCCTCGGGCGACTGCAGTGAATCGGCCTCTCCGCTCGTCGCGAGGTCGCCGAGCGCGCGGTACACGGTCGCGAGCCCGATCGGCGAGCCGCTGGCGTGCAGTGCGGTGTGCAGCGCCTGGGCGCTGATGAAGCCCTCGGTCGAGTCGAGCGCCTCGCGGACGGCCTCTCGCTGCCAGGTGTTGCGTTTCATGCGATCCGTGCGCCTTCCGCGGTCTCGACGGGGATGTCGGTCCGCCTCCACGCTAGTCCCCGAAGCTTGGAGAGTCCCAGAGCCAGCAGGAAGAAGGCCGTCGCGGCCAGCGCGATCGAGGGCCCGGCGGCCACCGCGAAGGAGCGGGAGGCGAGCACCCCGAGCACGCCCGACGCCGCACCGATGAGCGGCGCGACGAGGAGGACGCCGCGGAACGAGCCGACCACGAGCCTCGCGGCGGCGGCCGGTGCGGCGATCAGCGCGATCGCGAGAATGGCGCCCACCGCGGGGAGCGAACTCACCACCGACGCGGCGGTGAGCGCGAGCACGAGGAATTCGACCGGCCACTCCCGGTAGCCCATGGCACGGAATCCCGCGGGGTCGAAGGTCGAGAGCGCGATCTCCTTGCCGAAGAGCGCGACGAGCGCCATCGCGACGACGGCAACGCATGCCGCGAGGAGAATGTCTCCGTCGCTGACGGTCAGGATCGAGCCGACCAGGAGACTCTCGGCCCGCACGGGCAGGCCCGGGATGAGCGCCTGCAGCAGCGCACCCGCCGCGAAGCCGCCGGTGAGCACGATGCCCGCCGCGACCTGCGCGCCCTGCCTGCGCACACGGGCGATGCCCGCCATGATCACGACCAGCACGACGGAGGCGACCGCGGCGCCCGCCGGCACGCTGACGCCGAGCGCGGCGGCGGCCACGGCTCCGGGGTACGTGCCGTGCGTGAGCGCCTGCGCGAAGAAGGTGCGCTTGCGCAGCACGACGAGCGCGCCGACGAACCCGGCGCCCACGCCGATCACGATGACCGCGAGCAGTGCGCGTTCGAAGTAGCCCATCAGCGCCCCTCCCCCACCGGCGCAGCCGATCGAGGTCGGCTCGGCGGGCCGTCGCCCGTCCGGGCGGCGGCCGACGCGCTCCCCCGCACCCACTGCCGCAGGCCGAACACGGCGAGCGCCAGCGCGTACCCGACGACGAAGACGCCGACGACGGTCGCCCCGGCCGGCAGGTCGATGCCGGCTCCGACCGACACCGCGAACCCGGTGGCGAGCCCGAGCCAGGCCCCGACCGCGGCGAAGAGCGCCGCGACGGGGAACAGCCACCACAGCCGCGCGGTGGTCAGGCGCGCGACGGCGCCCGGCACGATCAGCAGCGCCAGCACGAGCAGCGTGCCCACGGTCGCCGCCGCCGCGACCACGACGAGCGCGATCGCCGCGTTCAGCACGAGGTCGAGCATGAGCACCGAATCACCGGCGGCCCGGCTGCCGCGCGCGTCGAAGGCGCGGAACAGCTGCTGCTTCAGCGTCACGACGACCGCGAGCAGGGCGACGAGGCTGACCGCCACGAGCGGAAGCACCTGTTCGGGCGGAATCGTCAGCACCCGGCCGAAGAGCAGCGCCTCGAGCTCCCCCGCGTAGTCGTCGCTCTTCGAGACGACGATGACGCCGACGCTGAAGGTCGCGGTGAGCACGATCGCGATCGCGGCGTCCGAGGTGATGCCCGCCCGGTCGAGCCAGGTCAGTGCGAGCGCGCCGCCGAGCGCGGCGATCGCCGCCCCGGGCAGGAGTCCGCTCGTGCCCCCGACCGCGAGGCCGATCGCCAGCCCGGGGAACACGGCGTGCGTGAGCCCGTCGCTGATGAACTCGAGCCCGCGCAGGTTCACGAGCACGCCCACCACCCCGGCGACGACGGCGAGCACGAGCATCACGACGAGCGCGCGGGCCATGAACGGAATCGAGAACGCGGTGAAGAGCGCGTCGGTCAGCGACATGCCCCGCCCCTCCCCTGCAACCCCTCGAGGCTATATACGCTCATCGGCATTCAGTGGCCCTCGTGGCCGGGCACGACGAGGGTGTGCTCGTCGATCTCGACCTCCACGCCCTCGAAGCACTCCTGCACGTTGCCCAGGGTGAGCACCTCGTCGACGGGGCCGAACGCCAGCTGGGTGCCGTTGACCAGCACGACGCTGTCGCAGACCCGTCGCGCGAGGTCGAGGTCGTGGGTCGAGACGAGCACCGCGACGCCGCGGGCCTTCAGCTCGCGCAGGGTGTCGACGAGGGCGTCTCGGTTGGGCTGGTCGAGGCCGTTGAACGGCTCGTCGAGCAGCAGGAGCGCGGGATCCGACGCGAGGGCCCGTGCGAGCAGCCCTCGCTGGCGCTGGCCCCCGGAGAGCTCGCCGAAGGGGCGCTTCGCGAGATCGGCGAGGCCGACGGTCTCGAGGGCGCGCGCGACGGCGGCGCGATCGCCGCGGCCCGGCCAGCGGAACAGCCCGAGCCCCCGGTACCTGCCCTGCATGACGACCTGCTCGAGGCTGATCGGGAAGTCGGGGTCGAGGTCGGCCGACTGGGGCAGGAACCCGATCATTCCACTGGCGGCATGCGATGCTCGACCGGCGCCGAGCGGCACGCCGCCGACTTCGATGACGCCGGCCGTGCGCGGCACGAGGCCCAGCACGCCCTTGAGCAGCGTCGACTTGCCCGCGCCGTTCGGCCCGATGAGCGCGACCGCCTCGCCACGGGCGATCTCGAGCTCGAGCTCGGAGACGCCCGAACCGCCGGGGTGCATGAAGGCCGCACCTGACAGGCGGAGTACGGGGGAGTCGCTCATGCGAGTCATCCTTGCAGGGCGGAGGGGAGCGCGGTAGGCGCGACGCCCCACGATTCGAGGATCAGCCGTGCGTTGTGGATCTGGCTGCCGAGGTACGTCTCGCCGTCGGTGCCCGCGGCGCCCAGCGAGTCGCCGTAGAGCGCATCGGGCCCCGAGTAGACCGCGACCCCCGATTCCGCGGCGATCGTCTCGGCCGCCTTCGGCGAGAGGGATGCCTCGGAGAACACCGCCGCGACGCCCGTCGACTCGATCTTCGCGACGAGGTCGTCGATCTCGGCCGCACTCGGCTCGGCGTTGTCGTCGAAGCTCGGGATGATGCTGCCCACGAAGGTCACGTCGTAGGCGTCGACGAAGTAGGTGAAGGCGTCGTGGTTGGTCACGAGCAGCCGCTCGGTCGCCGGCACCTGCTCGACGTTCTCCTCGATCCACGTGTCGAGCGCTTCGAGCTTCGCGAGATAGGCCGCCTCGTTCGACTCGACGCTCGCGGCGTCGATCCCCTCGACCGTCGCGAGCCCGTCGGCGATGTTCTCGACCATGTCCTCGGCGAGCTCGGGATCGGTCCAGATGTGGGGGTTGCCGGCGCCGTGGTCGTGGCCCTCGTGGTCGTCGTCGGCATGCGCATCGTCTGTCGCGTCATCGCTCGCCTCGTCGTCGTGGTCGTGCGTCGAGTCATCCGCGTCGTCGTCGTGGTCGTGCGCGTGGTCGTCGGTGCCGAAGAGCTCGATGCCCGTGCTCGCGTCGATGAGCACCCCGTCGAACCCGGAGGCCTCGATCGCGTCGTCGAGCCAGCTCTCGAGCCCGCCGCCGTTGACGACGAGCGCGTCGGCGTTCGTCAGGGCCAGCAGCTGCGCCGCCGACGGGTCGAAGCCGTGGGCGCTCTGGCCGGGGGAGAGGAGCTGCGTGAGCTCGGCGTCGTCGCCGAGCAGTTCGCGGGTGAAGTCGCCCACCTGGGTCGTGGTCGCGACGATCTGCGGGCCGGCGGCGCTCGTGGATGCCGCGGGGCTCGCGCACCCCGCGAGCGCGACGACCCCGGCCGTGGCGAGGGCGCCCGGCCCCAGCAGGGCGAGGCGGCGGCGTGCGGCGATCGGGGTGCGCGTGTCCATGTCTCGAACCTACGCTTATTGATAATGATTGTCAAAACCATCAGCGGCGCGCGTCGTGCCGGCGGCCCGCCCGACGCGACCCGAAGGGTTCATCCGACCTTCCGGGCGACGTCGGGAAGGTCGTTGACGGGTGCCCGTAGAGTGGCGCGTGTTCGAAGCTCTGCTCGCCGAACCCTGTGAGGTCCGCATGTCGATCCGCCAGTCACCGTTCGCCCAGGAGGGTTTGACAGGCAGGCGGGTGACGCGGGGGTGGCTCGCGTACCTGATCGCCCTCGCCGTCCTGCTCGTCGTCCAGATCGGCGCGATCTCCGCGCTGGCCATCGCCTTCCCCGTCCCGGCGGGATCGCCGATGGCGCAGGTCCAAGAGGCGATCGGCGACGTCATCGCGATCCTGGTGATCGTGCTGTGGGTCGTGCTGTTCGAGCGGCGGTCGCTGGCCACGCTGGGACTGCACCGGCCCGGGCGCGGGATCGTGAACCTGCTCGTCGGCATCGCGGCGGGGATCGGGCTGGTCTCCGTTCCGGTGCTCGCGCTGCTGTTCACCGGCGCCTACGTCGTCGTCGACACCCCGGCGGGAACGACGAGCGGCTTCTCAGCACTGCCGATGGTGCTTGCGATGCTGACGCTGGTGGTCGTTCAGGGCGGCGGCGAGGAGATCCTGTTCCGCGGCTTCCTGCTGCAGAACCAGATCAATAAGGTCCCGGCCTGGCTGGCAGTGCTGCTGCCGGCGTTCGTGTTCACGGTGGTGCACCAGGTGCTGTCCAAGCCGTTGCCGTTCATCACGATCTTCGCGTACGCGGTGTTCGCATCGCTGATCGTGCTGCGCAACAACTCGCTGTGGGGCATCATGGGCCTCCACGCCGGCTGGAACTGGGCGATGGGCTACCTCTACGGCATCCAGGTCAGCGGCCTGCCGAACAAGACCGAGACGATCGTCAACATCGCCCCTGCCGACGCGGCGCCGGAGTGGCTCACCGGTGGATCCTTCGGCACCGAGGGCAGCATCGCCGCCGCCGCGACGATCCTCGCAGCCGCCGTCGTCGCGTTCCTCGCCCTGCGCAAGCGTGCGAAGGCCTGGCCCGAGAACCCCGCCCCCGTCGCTCCGGGCACACCGGCCGAGGCCGTTCCCGCGGCGGACTGACGCCCGCCTGCTGCCAGCCGTACCGCGCCGCCCGACTCGGCGCGATCCGAAGAGTTCATCCCGCATTCCAGGTCATCCGGTGCACAGCACTTGGCGCCTGTCGGCGGCGCGTGCGAGAGTGAAGTACGTGGATACGACGACGGCCCCGATCACGCTGCACCGATTCACCGTCGCCGACGCCGAGCGCGTGCTCTCCGGCGCGGTCGATCCGCACGACGGGTGGGAGGGGGCGTACGCCTTCACCGACGAGCCCGAACTCCTCTCCGAGTACGTGCGTGCGGTCCGCCAGAACGGCGACCCGATGCCCTTCGGGCCCTACCTGGTGCGCCGCGGCGAAGACGGCCCGGCCATCGGGGGAGTGAACCTCTTCGGCCCGCCCGACGCCGACGGGGCGGTCGAGTTCGACTTCGGCCTCGTGCCCGCCGTGCGCGGGCAGGGGCTCGCCTTCCACACCGTCCTGGCCGCCGTCGAGCTCGCTCGGTCGACCGGGCTCGCCCGCATCGTGCGCGCCTCGGCCGAGGTCGCGAACCTCCCCGCGCGCCGCACGCTCGAGCGCGTCGGCTTCGTCGAGTCGAGCCGCACCCCCGACACGATCACGACCGAGTACCGCCTCTAGCGGCCGACCGGCCGCGGCTCCTACTCGAGCAGCAGCGCCGGCTCCTCGATGATCGAGGCGACGTCGGCGACGAAGCGCGAGACGACGTCGCCGTCGACGACGCGGTGGTCGAAGGAGCCGCCGATCGTCGTGACGAAGCGCGGGCGCACCTCGCCGTCGACGACCCACGGCTTCTGCTTGATCGTGCCGAGCGCTACGATGCCGACCTCGCCCGGGTTGAGGATCGGGGTGCCCGTGTCCATGCCGAACACGCCGATGTTCGTGATCGTGATGGTGCCGCCCTGCATCTCGGCGGGCTGCGTCTTGCCCTCGCGGGCGGTGAGCGTCAGCTGCTCGAGCGCGGTCGCGAGCTCGACCATCGACATGTCCTGGGCGTTCTTCACGTTCGGGACGATGAGGCCGCGAGGCGTGGCCGCCGCGATGCCGAGGTTCACGTAGTGCTTGACGATGATCTCCTCGTCGGTCCACTGCGCGTTGACCGTGGGGTTGCGCCGCACGGCCCAGAGCATCGCCTTCGCCATGATGAGCAGCGGCGAGATCTTGATGCCCGCATAGTCGGGCGAGGCCTTGAGCCGCTTCAGGTACTCCATCGTGCGGGTGGCGTCGACGTCGACGAACACCGACACGTGCGGTGCCGAGTATGCGCTCTGCACCATGGCGTTCGCGATCGCCTTGCGCACGCCCTTCACGGGGATGCGGGTCTCGCGATCGGCCGGCGCCTCGGGCGTCTGGATGTTGCGGAACACGCTCGCCTGGCTCGCCTCGCGGATCACGTCGTCGCGCGTGATGTCGCCGATCGGCCCCGTCGGCGCCACCCGCGAGAGGTCCACGCCGAGGTCCTTCGCGAGCTTGCGGATCGGCGGCTTCGCGATGACGGGCACGCGCGAGTCGCCCCGCACGGAAGCGGCTGAGGCGGTCGCGGCGGCGGCCGCGGGTGCACCGCCGCGCTCGGCCGGAGCCGGCGACGGGGCAGGAGCCGGGGGAGTCACGACGGGGGGAGCGGGCGGCGCCGCGAGCTTCTCGTGCGCACCGCCCGGCGAGGGGTGGCGACGACGACGCGTGGCGACCGGTCCCGACGAGCCGTGGCCGACGAGCACCGCGCCGCCGCGCTCCTCGGCGGGAGCGTCGGGAGCCGCGGGCGTGGCCGGGGCGGAGGCGGCTGCGGCGGCACCGCCCGGGCCGACGGCCGGCGCAGCGGCGCCCGCCCCGTCCCCGCTCGGTCGTGCGGTCGGCGCCGCGCCCGCGGCATCCGTCTGGATCACGAGGATGGGCGTGCCGACGTCGACCGTCCTGCCCTCCTCGACGAGGAGCTCGGAGACGACGCCCTCGAACGCGCTCGGCAGCTCGACGAGCGACTTGGCGGTCTCGATCTCGACGAAGACCTGGTCGAGCGCGATGCGATCGCCGGGCGCGACGCGCCACTGCACGATCTCGGCCTCGGTGAGGCCCTCGCCGACATCGGGAAGGGGGAATCGGATCTCGCTCATCTGTCTTACCCTCGCAGTCGAGTCATGCCGTCGGCGACATGTCTGAATCGTGTCGTGTCAGTAGGCCAGCGCGCGGTCCACGGCTTCGAGCACCCGGTCAGGGCTCGGCAGGTACTCGGTCTCGAGCGAGGCGGGCGGGAACGGGGTGTCGAAGCCCGAGACCCGCAGCACGGGGGCCTCGAGCGAGTAGAACGCGCGCTCGGCGACCGTCGCCGCGATCTCGGAGCCGACCGACACGTTGCCGTACGCCTCCTGGGCGACGACGAGCCGCCCGGTGCGGTGCACCGACTCGAGCAGCGGGCCGTAGTCGATGGGGGAGAGGGAGCGCAGGTCGACGACCTCGATGCTCGTGCCCTCCTCGGCGGCGACGTCGGCGGCCTGGAGCAGCGTCGAGACCATCGCCCCGTGGCCGACGACCGTGACGTCCGTGCCCTGGCGCACCACGCGGCTCGCGTGCAGCGGCAGGCCCGCGTGGTCGAGGTCGACGGGCCCCTTCGGCCAGTAGCGGCTCTTCGGCTCGAAGAACAGCACGGGGTCGCGCGACTCGATCGCCTCGCGGATCATCCAGTACGCGTCGTGCGGGTTCGACGGGCTCACCACGCGCAGGCCGGGGGTGTGCGCGAAGTACGCCTCGGGGCTCTCCTGGTGGTGCTCGATCGAGCCGATGTGCCCGCCGTACGGCACGCGGATGACGATCGGCATCGCGACCCGGCCCTCGTGCCGCAGCGTCTGCCGCGCGAGCTGGGTCGTGATCTGGTCGAACGCCGGGAAGATGAAGCCGTCGAACTGGATCTCGCACACCGGCCGGTAGCCGCGCATCGCGAGGCCGATCGCCGTGCCGACGATGCCGGACTCGGCGAGCGGGGTGTCGAGCACCCGCTTCTCGCCGAACTCGGCCGAGAGGCCCTCGGTGACGCGGAACACGCCGCCGAGCGGCCCGATGTCCTCGCCCATCAGCAGCACCTTCTCGTCGGCGCGCATCGCGTCGCGGAGGCCCGCGGTGATCGCCTTCGCCATCGACAGGGTCTGCACGCCGCGCATGGCGCCGGCGGCCTCGTCGTGGGCGGCTGCGGAAGCCGGTGCGGCTGCGGTCGCAGCGGCGGATGCCTCGGGTGCGTCGGTCACGCGAACCTCCTCGTCGATGCGGCCGGTCATGCCGCGTCTCCGTCGAACGAGTTCTCGAACTCGTCGAGCCAGGCGTGCTGTTCGACCATGAGCGGGTGCGGCTCGCTGTAGACGTGCTCGAAGATCGCGGCGCGGGTCGGCCCCGTCAGCTCGAGCGCGCGGCGGCGCACGTCGGCGGCGACGTCGGATGCCTCCTGGTCGACCTCGTCGAAGAACGCGGCCGAGGCGCCCCGGCCCTCGAGCCAGGTGCGGTAGCGGGCGATCGGATCGCGCTCGGCCCAGTACGCCACCTCGTCGTCGGTGCGGTACTTCGTGGGGTCGTCGGCGGTCGTGTGCGCGCCCATGCGGTACGTGAGGGCCTCGATGAGGCTGGGACCCTGGCCGGCACGGGCCTCTTCGAGCGACTGGCGGGTGACCGCGTAGCTCGCGAGCACGTCGTTGCCGTCGATGCGCACGCCCGGCATGCCGAAGCCGCCGCCGCGCAGCGAGAGCGGGCTGCGCGACTGCCGCGACACCGGCACCGAGATCGCCCACTGGTTGTTCTGGATGAAGAAGACCTGCGGCGTCTCGTAGCTCGAGGCGAAGACGAGCGCCTCGTTGGCGTCGCCCTGCGAGGTCGAGCCGTCGCCGTAGTAGACGAGCACGGCCGCATCGGTCTCGGGGTCGCCCGTCGCGGTCGCGCCGTCGAACTGGAGCCCCATCGCGTAGCCCGTGGCGTGCAGCGTCTGCGAGGCGAGCACGAGCGTGTAGAGGTGGAAGTTGCCGTTCTCCTCGGGGTTCCAGCCGCCCTGCGTGATGCCGCGCAGCAGCGCGAGGATGCGCACGGGGTCGAGGCCGCGGATCATGCCGACGATGTGCTCGCGGTACGAGGGGAACAGGTGGTCCTGCGGGCGGGCCGCATGGGCCGACCCGACCTGGGCCGCCTCCTGGCCGGAGCTCGGCACCCACAGCGCCAGCTGACCCTGCCGCTGCAGGTTCGCACCCGCGACGTCGAGGCGTCGCGAGACCGTCATGTCGCGGTAGAAGCGCTGCAGTGTCGCGTCGTCGAGCGCCTCGACGAGCGGCAGGTAGGCCTCGGCCTCGGGGCTCGGGCGCAACTCGCCCTCAGGGGTCAGGAGCTGAACCGTCGGCGCGGTGAAGTCTCTCTCGCGGGCTGCCACCGTTCCACGCTACCCGCTACTCGGGACGCCCTTCTTGTGAAGCCGGTACAAGCTCACCGAGAATCCGGAGGAGGGTATCGACAGACTCCTCCTCGCCGATCGACACGCGGATGCCCGCGGGCGGGAACGCCCGGGTGACGAGACCGGCATCGAAGAGACGCTCGGCGACCTCGGCCGTCGCGTCGCCCGCCGGAAGCCAGACGAAGTTGCTCTGCGTCACCGGGACGGGCCAGCCCTGGGCGAGGAGCCCCTCGCGCACGCGATCGCGGCGCTCGGCGATGACCCCGACGCGCTGGAGCAGCTCCGCCTCGGCGGCGGGCTCGAGCGAGGCGAGGGCCGCCGCGGTCGAGGCGGCGGTCACGCTGAGCGGGGTGATGGTCGCCCGGGCGGCATCGAGGATCGGCACGGGCCCGATCGCGTACCCGACCCGGAGACCCGCCAGGCCGTAGGCCTTCGAGAAGGTGCGGAGGATGACGAGGTTCGGGTAGCGCCCGAGCAGGGTGGCTCCGTCGACGGATGCCCCGTCGCGGACGAACTCGATGTACGCCTCGTCGAGGAGCACGAGCAGGTCGGCGGGGACCTTCGCCATGAACGCCTCGAACTCGGCCGCCGTGACGATGACGCCGGTCGGGTTGTTCGGCGAGCAGACGATCACCACGCGGGTGCGGTCGGTGATCGCCGCGGCCATCGCGTCGAGGTCGTGCCCGTGGTCGTCGCGGTTCGGCACCTGCACGCTCGTCGCGCCCGAAACGGTGACGAGGCCCGGGTACGCCTCGAAGGACCGCCACGAGTAGACGACCTCGTCGCCGGGCGCGGCGGCCGCCTGGATGAGCGCGGCGAGCAGCGCCACCGAGCCGGCGCCGACGAGGACCTCGTCGGCCGTGACCCCGTAGCGCCGGGCGAGCGACTCGCGCAGCGCGAGCGCCGTGGCGTCGGGGTAGCGATTGATCGTCGATGCCGCGTCGGCGACCGCCGCGACGACGGAGGGCAGCGGGTCGAACGGGTTCTCGTTGCTCGAGAGCTTGAACCCGTCTGCGGGGGCCGGGCGGCCCTGGCGGTACGGCGGGAGTGCGGCGATCTCGGGGCGCAGGCGGACGCCTGGTCCCTGCGGTTCCGGTGCGTTCACGCGATCCACCGTACCCCTTCGCCCCCGTGCGCCCATCTGACAGAGTGGGAGCATGCGGTTCATCGTGAAGGTCATCGTCGTCGCCCTCGCACTGTGGCTGACGACGTTCATCGTCTCGGGTGTCAGGGTGGTGCCCTACGACGACACCGAGGTCGCGACGGTGCTCACCTATCTGCTCGTCGCCTTCATCTTCGGACTCGTGAACGCCATCGTCGGCACCTTCATCAGGGTCGTCGCGTTCCCGATCTACGTCATCACGCTCGGCCTCATCTCGTTCATCGTGAACGGCCTGCTCCTGCTGCTCGTCGACTGGATCAGCGGGCTCATGGGCTTCGGCCTCGTCGTCGAGAGCTTCTGGTGGGGCGTGCTGGGCGCACTGGTGCTCGGGCTCATCAGCTGGCTCATCGGCCTCGTCGTCCGTCCGTCGAGCGACTGAGCGACGCATCGCCGGCCGGCACGGTCGGCACCGCCGACGCGGTCGACGGCTCGGGCGACCCGGCCAGGTCGCGTTCGGCGATCCACTCGCTGACCGCACCGGTGCCGCCGCCGGTGAAGGCGAGCAGCTCGCGGAGCTCGACGAGCTCCGCCGCCTCCGAGGCGTCGATGAGCGCGGCGGTGTCGCGGTAGCTCTCGAGCGAGTGCGCCGGCAGCACGCCCTCGTAGCGGTGCCCGTCGCCCAGCACGCTGCGGGTGACGGTCGTGCGCTCGGCCGACGGGTGGCCGATGCCGCCGACGGCGGGAACGAGGTCCTCGTCGTGGGCGACGTCGAGCACGGGCGCACCCGCCCGCGTCGGCGCGGAGTCGCCGGGCCCGCCGAGGTTCACCCCGCCGACCGCGTTGATCGCCGGGTCCTTCACGAGCTCGTGCACGATGATGCCGCCGCCCGAGTGCCCGGCGAAGTAGACCGGGTCTCCGGGCGCCATCCCTGCGGCGCGCATCGCCTCGCGCACGGCTCGCTCGCCCGCGCCGGACTCGGCACCGGCCAGCCGCAGCGCGTCGAGCGGCGCGTCATCGGCGACGCCGTGGACGTTCGAGACCATGTCGAAGGGCTGCGCACCCGCGACGAACGTGGGGTCGACGGTACCGCTGACGTACACGACCCAGCGCGGGTCGCCGGGGCTGCCGTAGCGTTCGATCCTGATCTGCGGCCCCTCGCCACCGGGGATGCGGGAGGCGAGGTCGGCGAAGCCGCCCGGCGCCCGCACACCGCGCTCGGGCCCGGCGCTCGGGTGCCCCGCGGGCGCCCGGCCGTCGCCGGCGCGATCGGCGCCCTCGGCCCGGCGCACCGAGACCGGGCCGTCGACGAGCGCCCTCGTCCCGACGAGCGCCGCGACGCCGAGCAGGATCGAGGCGCTCTCGGGCGCGTTCACGAGACCGCCGAACGCCGCCGCCGCCGCGTTGCCGCCGGGCACGTGCGCAGCGCCGAGCGCGAACTCGTCGGCCGAGTCGACCGCGGCGCGGACCGCGCGCACGAGCATCGGGTCGGAGAGCAGCCCGCGGTTCGCGGCGAGCCAGTCGTTCAGCGGCGTGCTGCCCCAGGCGTTCGCGGCAACGGCGTTCACGCCCGCCGCCGCGGCGACCCCGCCGGCGAAGACCAGGCCGACCGGTGTGACGAGCGCGGCCCCGAGCAGGTGCGCGACGAGGCCGCCGCCGAGCTGCCAGAGCCGGTCGACGGCGCGCTCGGCGCACCCGTATCGCTCGGCGCTCGCGATGAGCGCCGCACGAAGCGTCTCGCCGTCGGCCTCGCAGCGGCTCAGCTCCGCCTCGAGCCCGTGCACGAGCGCGGCCGGACGGGGCTCGGCCCAACCGCTGCCGACGTCGGCGCCGATCGCCTCGAGCTCGGCGCCGAGGGCCCGGGCCAGGCCCCGCGCGGCCGAGATCGCGGTCGCCGCCCCGCCGAGCCGGGTCGCGTCGGCGAAGAGCTCGTCGGTCGCGACGGCCGTCGAGGTGCCGCCCGAGATCGTGATGGCGTCGCTCACGAGCGCTCCTCAGCACGACGCGCGAGCCGTGCCTCCTCGGCGAGCGCGGCCTCCCGGTCGGCGCGCGCCCGCGTCTCGGCATCGCGCTCGGCCTGCTCGAACACGGCGAGCTCGGCGTGCATGCGTCGGATGCGTTCATCGAGCTCGGCCGCCGCCGCGTCGAGTCCCTCCACCGCACCGAGCACGCGCGCCCGCAGCTCGTGCAGCCGCTCGGCGTAGCGATCGGCCGCCGTCGACCGCCATCGCCCGCCGTCGGGCGGCAGCATCGCCGCGGCCTGCCCGAGGTCGGTGCGCAGGCCGCCGAGGCGCCCGCGGACGGCGGTGGCCGTCTCGATCCGCTCGGCGGTGATGGTGCGGCCCGTGAGGGCCGCGATCAGGGCGTCTGAGGCATCCATGGGGGCCAGACTGCCGACCGCGACGACGATCGACGCCGGTGCGAGGCGCAGCCGTGCGCAGACCGGCCCCCGCGCCGGCTGGGGAGGAGTGCTCGATGCGCGGGCGTCAGTCGGCGAGCACCTGCTCGATCGCCGACCGGCCCAGCCGGGCGATCGGCCCGTCGCCCGAAGCGTCGAGCACATCGACGACGGCGCTGCCCCAGACGACCGCCCACCCGCGGGCGCGGCGCCAGCTCGCGGCATCGACGGGGCGTCGCCGTTCGAGCTCGCGCACGAACTCGGCCCGGCCCGCGGCGTCGAAGCTCAGCCAGGCCGTCGCGAGGTCGGTCGCGGGGTCGCCCGCCGTCAGGTCGCCGAAGTCGATCACGGCGGCGAGGCGTCCGGATGCCCCGAGCACGAGGTTGCCCGGGTGCAGGTCGCCGTGCAGCCAGCGCGGTGCGCCCGCCCAGGGCGGAGCGGCGAGCGCGTCCGCCCAGATCTCGCGGAGGCGCTCGACGACCCGGCCGCCGAGCACTGCCTCGAGCCTCCCGCGGCCGAAGCGCTCGCGCATGGACGCGTCGCGCTCGGCGAGCGGGACCCCGCGGTACGGGTTGTGCGGCGCGCCGGCCGGCGCCGGGACGTGCAGGGCGTCGACGAAGGCGGCGAGGGCCGGTGCGAGCTCGACGCGATCGGCGGGGGAGCGGTCGGCCGCGTGCACGCCGTCGAACCACCGCACGACGCTCCACGGGGCGTCGTAGCCGAGCTCGGGCGCCGGGCGCCCAGCACGCACGGGCGCCGGCACCGGAACGGGCAGCCGCCCGGCCAGCGCCGGCAGCCAGCGCAGCTCGTGCTCGATGAGCGGAATCGCGATCCGCCGGCGAGGCAGGCGCACGCCGAACACGGCCTCCGGGGCCTCCAGGCGGTACATCGCGTTGTCCCACCCGTTCGCGACGAACTCGACGGGGCCGGCGAGGTCGGGGTGCTGGGTCTCGATCAGCCGCGCCACGAGCGCTGCGTCGACGTGCAGCTCGGGCGCAGGGGCATCCGCCATCTCGTCACCTCACCCATTCCTGAAAGTGGCATTCTCCTCCACAATGGATGCCATGACGCGAGCGGAACCGTCGGGGGACGCCGCGCAGCCGTTCCGAGTCTCGTTCGTGTGCACCGGCAACATCTGCCGGTCGCCGATGGCGGAGGTCGTGCTGCGCTCCCTCGCCGAGCAGGCGGGGCTCGGCGGCGCCATCGCGATCGAGTCCGCCGCGACCGGCGACTGGCACGTCGGCGAGCCGGCCGACCAGCGCACGGTCGAAGCGCTCGCGCGGGCGGGCTACGACGGCACGCACCACCGCGCCCGGCAGTTCGACGCGGGCGACTTCCCCGACCTCGACCTCGTGGTCGCCTTCGACCGTGGGCAGGCGCGCATCCTGCGCAACTGGGCGGCCGGCGGCGCCGAGCAGCACAAGGTGCGCCTGCTGCTCGAGTTCGAGCCCGAGCTCGCCCCGCTGCAGGACGTCCCCGACCCCTATTACTCGGATGCGGGAATGTTCGATCGAGTCCTTGAGATGATTGAACGGTCGACCACGGCGCTCTTCCGCCAACTCGCACCCGCTCTCAGACAAGGAATCCGATGACTTCGCTGCCTCCCCAGCCGCTCAGCCCCCTCGACGGCCGGTACCGTTCGGCGGTCGGCGAACTCGGCGAGCACCTCTCCGAGGCGGGCCTCAACCGGGCGCGCGTGCACGTCGAGGTCGAGTGGCTCATCGCCCAGACCGACCGCGGGTTCTTCGGATCGACGCCGCTCACCGACCACCAGAAGGCCGCACTGCGCCAGGTCGTCGCCGACTTCGGCCAGCCCGACATCGACGAGCTCGCGACCCTCGAGGCGACGACCCGCCACGACGTCAAGGCCGTGGAGTACTACGTGCGCCGGCGCCTCTCCGACCTCGGCCTCGACGCGATCGCCGAGCTCACCCACTTCGCCTGCACCAGTGAGGACATCAACAACCTCTCGTACGCGGTGACCGTGCGCGACGCCGTGCAGCAGGTCTGGCTGCCCAAGTACCGCGCCGTGATCGCGACGCTCCAGGCGCTCGCGGTCGAGCACCGGGATGCCGCGATGCTGAGCCGCACGCACGGCCAGCCCGCGACCCCCTCGACCATGGGCAAGGAGCTCGCGGTCTTCGTGTACCGGCTCGGCCGCATCGCCGACCAGGTCGAGGCGACCGAGTACCTCGGCAAGTTCTCGGGCGCGACGGGCACCTTCTCCGCGCACCTCGTCGCCGCACCCGAGGTCTCGTGGCCCGACGTGTCGCGCGAGTTCGTCGAGTCGCTCGGCCTCACCTGGAACCCGCTCACCACGCAGATCGAGTCGCACGACTGGCAGGCCGAGCTCTACGGCAAGGTGTCGCACGCGAACCGCGTGCTGCACAACCTCGCGACCGACATCTGGACGTACATCTCGCTCGGCTACTTCCGGCAGATCCCCGCCGCCGGCGCGACGGGCTCGTCGACGATGCCGCACAAGGTCAACCCGATCCGCTTCGAGAACGCCGAGGCGAACCTCGAGCTCTCGAGCGCCCTGCTCGACTCGCTCGCCGCGACGCTCGTCACCTCGCGCCTCCAGCGCGACCTCACCGACTCGTCGGCGCAGCGCAACATCGGCGTCGGCTTCGGCCACTCGATGCTCGCGCTCGACAACATCCAGCGCGGGCTCGGCGAGATCGACCTCGACCGCGCCCTGCTGCTCGACGACCTCGACCACAACTGGGAGGTGCTCGGCGAGGCGATCCAGACGGTCATCCGCGCCGAGGTCGTCGCCGGGCGCTCGACGATCGCCGACCCCTACGCCCTCCTGAAGGAGCTCACGCGCGGCAAGCGCGTCGGCGCGTCGGACCTGGCGGAGTTCGTGTCGTCGCTCGAGATCGGCGACGAGGCGAAGCAGCGCCTGCTCGCGCTCACGCCCGCCACGTACGTCGGCATCGCCGACGACCTCGTCGACCGGCTCTAGGCCATCGGGGCGGGACGGGCGCAGCGGCGCTCGTCCCCGCCTCGCGCTCGGGGGTCGACATCGCCGACCGCCATCGCCTGCTCGTGCCGAGTTGCAGGACCATCAGCGCGACACGTCGCCACCCGCCGGCGAGCCAAGAGCCTGTTCCGACGACTCGCGAACGCACGGGAGGCGAACGGCGGACGCCCGCCCCGGCGCGGCCGCCGTCTAGTGCGCGGGCCCCTTCGGCTCGCCAGGGCCGGCCGTACCGGCATCGCCGTCGCCGAGCTCGGCCCGCTCGTCGGCGTTGGGCTTGATCGCCATCTGCAGCAGCGCGAGCACGACGAGCACGATGATGAAGACACCGCCGGTGCCGATGAGGGCGATCGTCCAGTCGCGCGTCGCGACGAGCGCGATCACGCCGACGAAGATCGCGGCGATCGCGGCGCCGCCGACGTACTCGGCGGGGCGCAGCCGGTCGCTCCGGCTCGGCTTGTACTCACCGGGGGACTGGGTCACGACTGCTGCTCCGCTCCTGCCGCGGCGGTGCCGTCGGCGGTCTGGTTCGCGGCCCACTTGAGCGAGAGGCCGCCGATCACGAGGAACACCCCGAGGATCACGAGATAGCCGCCGAGGAGGCCGACCGCGGTGACGGCGTCGGGCGGGAGGAGCAGGAACACGACCGCGAGGATCGCGGTGAACGCGCCGACGGCGATCCAGTCGCGCGCCGCCGCGGTGCGGCCGCGCGACCGGAGGCCCGCGTAGAGCTCGACGAAGCCGGTGACGGCCGCCCACACGCTCACGAGATAGAGCAGGAACGGCAGCCCGCCGGGCACCGAGAGCGCGAGGAGGCCCGCCACGACGGTGACCACGGCGTTGATCGCGAAGAGCGAGCGGATGCCGCGCCCGACCAGCAGACGCAGCGACAGCGCGCCGACGACGAGTCCGGAGAGGACCGCCCAGATGCCGAACACGAGCAGCCCGAGCTCGGGCGAGTGGTTCGGCGAGAAGGTGATGACCACGGCGGGGACGACCGCGAGGAGTCCGCGGACGACCGGGACGACCCAGTACTGCGGGCGCTCCGGGGATGCATCGCGGGCGGTGGCCACGGCGACCTCTTTCACATCGGAGGGGGTTACCGATCCATCCTACGCGGGAGCGAACTGAGCGGATGCCTCATGCGGGTCGCGCACGAGGCATCCGCCCGTGGGCTCACAGCGCCCGCAGGATGTCCTCCACGCGCTGCTTCGCGTCGCCGAACAGCATCTGCGCGTTGTCGCGGTAGAACAGCGGGTTCGCCACGCCGGCGTAGCCGGCCGACATCGAGCGCTTGAAGACGACGACGTTCTTCGCCTCCCACACGCGGAGCACCGGCATGCCCGCGATGGGGCTGCCCGGGTCCTCGGCGGCGGCCGGGTTGACCGTGTCGTTCGCGCCGATGACGAGGACGACGTCGGTCGCCTGGATGTCGTCGTTGATCTCGTCCATCTCCTCGACGATGTCGTACGGCACCTTCGCCTCGGCGAGCAGCACGTTCATGTGCCCCGGCAGGCGGCCGGCGACGGGGTGGATGCCGAAGCGCACCTCCACGCCGCGCTCGCGCAGCCGGCTCGTCAGCTCGGCGACCGGGTACTGCGCCTGCGCGACCGCCATGCCGTAGCCGGGGGTGATGATGACCGTCTGCGCGTCGGTCAGCAGCGCCGCGACGGCCTCGGCGTCGACCTCGCGGGTCTCGCCCTCGACCTCGCCGCTCGACGACGGCGCCGCGATGCCGAAACCGCCCGCGATCACCGAGATGAACGATCGGTTCATCGCCTTGCACATGATGTACGAGAGGTACGCACCCGACGAGCCGACGAGCGCACCCGTGACGATGAGCAGGTCGTTGTTGAGCAGGAAGCCCGCAGCCGCGGCCGCCCAGCCCGAATAGCTGTTGAGCATCGAGATGACGACCGGCATGTCGCCGCCGCCGATCGAGGCGACGAGATGCCAGCCGAGCGCGAGCGCGAGCAGCGTGACGACGACGAGCAGCCACAGCTCGGGGGTGATCACGTACCAGACGGTGAGCACCACGAAGGCGACCAGCGCCCCGAGGTTCAGCGCGTTCTTGCCCGGCAGCATGAGCGGTGCCGACTTCATGCGCGCCGAGAGCTTCAGGAACGCGACGATCGAGCCCGTGAAGGTGACGGCGCCGATGAAGACGCCGATGAAGACCTCGGCATGGTGGATGTCGAGGAGGGCACCGGTCATGCCGGTTTCCTCCAGGGCGCCGTTCCAGCCGACGAGCACGGCCGCGAGGCCGACGAAGCTGTGCAGCAGCGCGATGAGCTCGGGCATGCCGGTCATGGCCACGACGCGGGCCCGCCAGAGGCCGATCGCGCCGCCGACGACGACGGCGACGACGAGCAGCACGAGCCCCGTCGTCACGTGCGGCTCGCCCCAGGCGCCGGCGAAGGTGGCGTAGACGGTGGCGACGAGCGCGATCACCATTCCGGCGATGCCGTAGCTGACACCGGCCTTGGCGGTGTCGTGCCGGCTGAGCCCCGCGAGGCTCATGATGAACAGCAGGGCCGCGGCGATGTAGGCGGCTCCGGCGATCGACGCCGGGGTCAGCAGGGAAGCGGTCTCAGCCACGGTCGGCTCCAGTCCTGCCCGCCGAGAACATCGCGAGCATGCGTCGGGTCACGGCGAAGCCGCCGAAGATGTTGATGCTGGCGAGCAGGACGGCCACGCCGGCGAGGATCTGCACGACGAGCACGTCGCTCGTGATCTGCACCATCGCGCCGACCACGATGATGCCCGAGATCGCGTTCGTCACGCTCATGAGCGGGGTGTGCAGCGCGTGCGCCACCTTGCCGATCACGTAGAAGCCGACGACCACCGAGAGCACGAGCACCGTGAAGTGCTGCGGAAGCGGCGGCGGGGCGATCGCGTTCACGGCGAAGAGCACCGCGATGCCGGCGGCGACCAGCACCACCTTCCTCACGGGCGACATGGGCCGCTTCGGTTCGGCGGCGGGCGCGGCATCCTGCGCGGTGCTCGCGGCGGATGCCGCGGCCGTGGGTGCCGCGGAGACCTGTACCGGCGGGGGCGGCCAGGTGACCGCGCCGTCGCGGGCGACCGTCACCGAGCGCTGCACGATGTCGTCGAAGTCGAGCACGAGCTCGCCGTCCTTGCCGGGCGTGAGCAGCTTCACGAGGTTCACGACGTTCGTGCCGTAGAGCTGCGAGGCCTGCGTGGGCAGGCGCGAGGCGAGGTCGGTGTAGCCGAGGATCGTGACGCCGTTCTCGGTGACGACCTTCTCGCCCGCGACCGAGCCCTCGACGTTGCCGCCCATGCCCGCAGCCATGTCGACGATGACGCTGCCCGACTTCATGCTCGCGACGTCGGCCGCGGTGATGAGCTTCGGCGCCGGGCGCCCCGGGATGAGGGCGGTCGTGATGATGATGTCGACGTCGGCCGCCTGCTCCGAGTAGATCTCGGCGGCGCGGCGGTCGTACGCCTCGCTCGTCGCCTTGGCGTAGCCGTCGGTCGACTGCTCGACCTCCACCTCGACCTTGAGGTACTCGCCGCCGATCGACTTCACCTGGTCGGCCACCTCGGGGCGCGGGTCGGTCGCGCGCACGATGGCGCCGAGGCTCGACGCGGCGCCGATCGCGGCGAGGCCGGCGACGCCGGCGCCCGCGACGAGCACCTTGGCCGGCGGCACCTTGCCCGCCGCCGTCACCTGGCCGGTGAAGAAGCGGCCGAAGGCGTGGGCCGCTTCGACGACCGCGCGGTAGCCCGCGATGTTCGTCATCGAGCTGAGCACGTCCATCGACTGGGCGCGCGAGATCCGCGGCACGGCGTCCATCGCGAGGGCCGTGACGCCGCGCGCGGCGAGCGCCTCGAGCAGTTCGGGCTTGAACGCCGGGGCGAGCAGGCCCACGACCGTCGCGCCGGGGGCGAGCCCCGCGATCTCGGCCTCGGTCGGGGCGTTCACCTTCAGCACCAGGCCGCTCGCGAGGGCCTCGGGGCCGTCGACGATCTCGGCGCCGGCCTCGCGGTACGCGTCGTCGGCGAACGCCGACGCATGCCCGGCCCCCGCCTCGACCACGACCTCGTACCCCAGGGCGATCAACTGCTTCACCGTCGCGGGCGTGGCGGCGACCCGTGTCTCGGGCGGCTGCTCGGTGACGACACCGATGCGCGTCATGCGGCTCTCCTTCTTCGTCGAAGCGTCCGCGTCGAGTGCACGGACCTCAGCGTGCAGCACCGTCATCGCGGTGCCGGCTGAGCCGCTGCGGCGACGGTGCTGCATGTCGGCACCACATCGGGGTGGTGCTGGCCTCAGCGTAGAGCGCTCCGCCGAACGACGGCACGAATATCTCGCCGATTCGCCGCGAAGGAATCACGGATCTTTCGCCGGGCGGAACTTCGCCGCGGCGGTGATGCGGGGCATCCGATCGTCGACGACCGCCGGATGCCCCGCCCGCCGACTACTCGACCGCGTCGTCGGCCCGCTCGCGCACCGCCGTGCCGCCGTGCTCGGGAATGAGCTTGAAGTCGGTCAGCAGCTCGCCCACCTGCGTGCCGTCGAGACGCGTGAACAGGCGCTCGCGCAGGAACTTCGGGCCGGGCAGCGCGACCTCCTCGCCGTCGCGCAAGCGGCTCGTCGCCTTGAGCAGGTGCCGCACGTCGTACGTCGAGCCGAACACCTCGGGCACGCCGCGGTCGATGCCGAGCAGGCGGTAGGCGGCCTCCATGCCCGTGCGCACCGAGTACTCCGTCGTGAAGATGCAGTCGCGGGTCGTCTCGGCGAACTGGCCGATGAACGCGAAGTTCTGCGCACCGGCGGGCACCACGTCGGGGCGGTCGCCCGCCTTGCGCGGCATGAAGAAGCTCGTGACGTACGGCATCATCACCGGCACGGCCGTCGCCGCGTTCGCGGCGAGGTCGTCGATCTGGTCGACTGGCACGCCGAGGTGGTACAGCCACTCGCGGGTGATCTCCTCACCGGTCGACTCCTGCAGCGTCTTGCCCGTGTAGTCGCCCGGCACGTCGACGAAGAGCCCGTAGACCCACACGACGATCTGGTCGTCGGGTTGCTGCGTGAAGTGCGGCTGGCGGTTCACCGTCCAGCTCATCAGCCAGGCCGAGTCGCGGGCGGTGACGATGCCGCCCGTGACGACCCTGCCGCTGAACGGGTCGCGCTGCGCGATCTTCTCGATGTACGCGGGGATCCGGGCGTCGAGCGTCGTGACCGTCGCCGACTCCCACTTCGTCTTCTGGATGTCGCCGCAGAACACCTCGGGTCGACCGAACGAGGGATGCTTCGCCGCGATGTTCTGCCAGAGCGCCCACCCCGCGGCGGGCGACTCGTCGAGCTTCGCCGGGGTGTGCTGGTCGCCCTCGTCGGAGTTCTCGGTGAGGCCGCCGATGGTCGCCAGCACGAGGTCGTCGCGTCCGAGATCGACGCCGCCCTCGACCCCGCCGCGCACCCAGTGGATGCGCGTCGCGCGCTTCGTGGCATCCGACCCCTGCCCGTTGCCGCCCTCGAACGAGAAGTCGATGTCGGTGACCTGCGTGTCGAAGTGGAAGGTCACGCCCTGGTCGAGCAGCCACTTGTACATCGGCAGCACGAGCGACTCGTACTGGTTGTACTTCGTGAACTTGAGCGCAGAGAGGTCGGGCAGTCCGCCGATGTGATGCACGAAGCGGTGGATGTACAGCTTCATCTCGAGCGCCGAGTGCCACTCCTCGAAGGCGAACATCGTGCGCCAGTAGAGCCAGAAGTTGCTGCCGAGGAAGTCCTTCGAGAACACCTCGTCGATGCGCTTGTCCTCCATCTCCTCGCGGGTCGCCAGGAACACCCGCACGATGTCCTTCTGCGCGGCGTCGTTGAGGCCGAAGAGCTTGTTCGTGTGCGCGTCCTGCCCCTGCGCCTCGGTGACGCGGCAGAGCGAGAAGTTCGGGTCGTCCTTGTTGAGCCAGTAGAACTCGTCGAGCACGCTCGCGCCCTCGATCTCGAGCGAGGGCACGGTGCGGAACGCGTCCCACAGGCACTCCATGTGGTCTTCCATCTCGCGCCCGCCGCGGATGACGAAGCCCTTCTCGGGGCGCTTGATGCCGTCGAGGGCACCACCCGGCAGCGGCAATCGCTCGAGGATCGTGATGCGATCGCCCGCCATCTGCCCGTCGCGGATCATGAAGAGCGCCGACGACATCGACGCGAGTCCCGCGCCGACGAACCACGCCGACTTGCCCTCGACTCCCTCGGGCTTGCGCGGACGCGCGAACGCCTCGTAGTTGCCACTGCTGTAGTACATGCTTCCCCCTTCGTCGCGCTGCGACGATGCGCAGCGCACCGCTTTCGACGCTACCCGGGATGTCTCGCGCTGCACCCGCACGGATGTGCAGACCGCGCGGTCACATCGAACATGGGGAGGTTCTCCCGATGCCCGCCCGAGCGGCCGCGCCGACCATGGACTCGTCGGCATCCGCCGGCCCCTCGAAGGAACGGAATCATGAAGACATTCATCATCGAACGCGAAGTCCCCGGTGCGTCTCGCCTGAGCCACGCGGAGCTCGCGGAGATCTCGGCGGTCTCGAACGCCGCCGTCGACTCGCTCGGCGTCGAGTACGACTGGGTCACGACCTACGTCGCCGGCGACAAGCTCTACTGCATCCACCGCACCGACGACCCCGAGACGGTGCGCGAGCATGCGCGCCGCGGCGGGTTCCCCGCGAACCTCGTCGCCGAGGTCGTCGCCGAGTTCGGCCCGCGCACGGCCGCGGAAGCGAGGTGATCATCATGGACCTCACGACGAACCCCGTCCCCGTCTTCGCGACGAGCGCCGCGGCAGCGGAGCAGATCGACGCCCTCCGCGGGCGCCTGCTCGCCCGGCTCGCCGCGATGCCGGCGGCCATCGGCCTGTTCGCCCGGCGCCGCCGACGCGACCCCGCGGCACGCGAGGCGGTCGCGCTCGAGCTCGAGAACCGCCGCATCGCCGCCGAGCTGCGAGCCGACTCGCTGCGGCGCACCGGCGCCGCACGGTTGCTCTGATCGGCGGCGGCACCGGCACCGGTCTCGCCCCGGGGCATCCCGAGTTGCGCGGATCGGGCCACCCGCGACAGCCCCATGACGCCTACGCTGCTGTCATGGGGCTGTTCGAGCGCGAGCCCGAGCTCGCGATGCTCCGCCGCGAAGCGCGACGCATCGACGAGGTCGGCCGTGTCGTGACGGTGACCGGCGACGCCGGAGCGGGCAAGACCAGCCTTATCCGCGCCGCGTTCGGCAACGCCGACCCCGACGGGACGCGGGTGCTCCGCGGGCTGTGCGATCCGCTCAGCACCCCGCGACCGCTCGGGCCCATCACCGAGGCGCTCGGGGACGAGCTCGACGCGCCCCGCTTCATCGGCGCGCTCTCGACCCGGCCCACCGTGCTGGTCATCGAGGACGCGCAGTGGATCGACGAGGCCTCCGTCGAGATGCTGCGCTACCTCGTGCGTCGCATCGACGTGCTGCCGGTGCTGCTCGTCGTGAGCTACCGCGACACCGTGGTCGGCGTCGGTCACCCGTTGCTGCCGCTCCTCGGCGACATCGCCCGGCTCGAGGCCGCCGCGTCGATCGCGCTGTCGCCGCTCTCAGCGGTCTCGGTGGCGGCGCTGCTCGACGGCTCGGGCGTCGACCCCGCCATCGCGCACGAGCTCACGGGCGGCAACCCGTTCTACGTCGCCGAGATCGCCCGGCACCCCGACCAGCGGCTGCCGTCGACGATCCGCGATGCGGTGCTCGCGAGCACGACCGGGCTCGTCGCCGACGACCTCGAGACGCTCCAGCTCATCGCGACCGCGCCCGACGCGTTCGACGATCGCCTGCTGCCCGTACTCGGGATCGACCTGCCGCGACTGCGCCGCCTCGAGGCCACCGGGCTGATCGTGCGGGCGCGGCGCGGCATCGCGTTCCGCCACGAGCTCGCGAGGCTCGCGGTGCTCGACTCGGTCGGCCCGGGCGGCGCGAGCCTGCTGCACCGTCGCCTGCTCGACGCGCTCGAGACCCTCGGCTCGAGCGACTACCCGGTGCTCACCCACCATGCCGAGGCCGCGGGCGACGACGCCCGCACCCGCCGGTACGCGGCCCTCGCCGCGGCGGTCGCGACCCGGGCGGCGTCGCACAGCGAGGCGGTCGCGTTCCTCGAGCTCGCGCTCGCGCATCTCGACTCCGACGGCGCCGCCGCCGAACCCGACGAGCTCCGCGAGCGCGCCGAGATGCTCGAGCAGCTCAGCACCGAGCAGTACATGGTGTCGCGACTGACCGAGTCGATCGCCTCGATCGACGCCGCACTGCGCCTGCGCGAGCGGCTCGACGACCTCGACGGCGCGGCCGCCGCGCACGACCGTCGTGCGGTCGTCGAGTACTACTCGGCGCGCCGCCGCGAGGCCGAGCATCACGCCGAGCTCGCGGTCGCGACCGCCGACGGGACTCCGAGCGGCGCCTCGGCCCGCGCGACGCTCGCCTACCTGGCCTACCGGCGCCACGACCTCGTCGCGGCACGCGCGATCCTGCTCGATGCGGCCGGTGCCGGGGGCCACGAGACGACGACCGACGACGACGTGGCCGCCATCCGCTTCGCCATCACCGAGGCCGCCGCCGACCTCGTCGAGGGCGAGCCCTCGGGCCGTCCGCGCCTGCTGCTGCGGGCCGCGCAGGCGCTCGACCGCTCGCTCGACGAGGTCGGCACGACGGCGTTCTCGAATCTCGCGGCGATCGACATCGAGCACCGCCGCTTCCGCGAGGCCGAGGACGTGCTGGCGCGCTCCATCCCGGTCACGATCGAGCGCGACATCCCCATCTGCTACCAGTGGCAGACGGGCATGCGCGCTCGACTGCACCTCCTGCGCGGGCACTGGGCGGCGTCGGCGGAGGATGCCGCGACCATCCTCGACGAGGGCAGCGCCCCGCTCGCCTCGGTGTGGCCGAACCTCGTCCTCGCGCTCGTCGCACTGCGCAGCGACGGCGATGATGCGACGGTCGGCGAGCATCTGGATGCCGCGTGGTCGCTCGCGCTCGAACTCGGCGAGTCGCTCATGCTGCTCGGCACGCTCGCGGCGCTCGCCGAACGGCGGTGGATGGGCGGCCCATTCGACCTGCGCCTCGACGAGGCGGCCGGGCACGTCGCCGCAGCTGCCGAGCTGCCAGGCACCGAGTGGGCGATCGGCGAGCTCGCGGTGTGGCTCGCGCGCAGCGGCCGGCCGCTCGTACTGCCGGCGTCGGCCCGCGTCGCCGAACCGCACCGTCTCGAACTCGAGGAGCGTCACGCCGAGGCCGCCGCGGCCTGGCTCGCCCTCGGCTCGCCGTTCGAGGCCTCGCTCGCCGAGCTGCACGGCCCCGATCGCGACACGGCCGTGCGCGCGCTCTCGCGCCTCGAGGAGATGGGGCTGGATGCCACGGCCGCGCGCGCCCGCGCCGCCCTCGCCGATCGGGGCGTGCACGGGCTGCCCGCCCTGCGGCGAGCGAGCACGAAGGCGAACCCGTCGGGTCTCACCAACCGGCAGCTCGACGTGGCGCGCCTCGTGGCGAAGGGCATGACGAACGCCGAGCTCGCGACGCACCTCTTCATCTCACCGAAGACGGCCGACCACCACGTCTCGGCGATCCTCGCGAAGCTCGGACTGTCGAGCCGCCGCGAGATCGCCCGACGCGCCGCCGAGTTCGGCATCGACTGAGCCGCCCGGGGCCGCCCGGCCGCCGCCCGGCGACCGCCCCGCGGCCGCCGGCGTCCGATGATCGAGCGCGGCGTTCTAGTATCGGACGCATGGCCGCAGACATCCCGGCCGGCGGAGCCGGATCGCAGACCCTCAGCCGGGGCATCCGCATTCTCGAGATCCTGGCCGACGCCGACCGCGCCCTCTCGATCGACGAGGTCGCGGCCGAGCTCGGGGTGCACCGCTCGGTCGCCTACCGCCTGCTGCGCACGCTCGAGCACCACGGGCTCGCCTCTCGCGATGCCGCCGGCCGCATCGCGCTCGGCGCGGGCCTCGCCGCCCTCGCGGCCGGGGTGCAGCGCGACCTGCAGCAGCTCGCGCTGCCAGAGCTCGCCGAGGTCGCCGAGGAGCTCGGCATGACGTGCCTGCTCGCCGTGCTGCTCGACGGCGACGAGGCCGTCACGCTCGTGAGCGCGTCGCCCCGGCGCACCGCGGCGGTGTCGTACCGGCCGGGCCACCGGCATCCGATCACCCGCGGCGGGCCGGGCAAGGCGATCCTCATGGGCCTGCCCGAGTCCCGCTGGCCCGACGAGGTGCCCGCGGCGCTGCGCGCCGAGATCGCCGAGAGCCGGGCGCGCGGGTACACCGTGAGCCACGACGAGGTCGTGCCGTCGCTGCGCTCGGTCGCCGTGCCCCTGAACCTGCCCGGTCAGCCGCCGGCCGCGATCGCGGTGATCCACGTGTCGTTCCCGCGGCCCGAGGCCGAGCTCGCCGAGCGACTGCTCGTCGCGGCGTCGAACCTGGGCCGGGCGTCGGGAGCCTGAGTCGCGTCGGCGGCCGCGCCCGTCAGCGCGCGAGCATCTGCCCCGCGAAGAACTCGCCGAGCTCGGCGGTCGCGGTGAGCGGCAGGATATTCGCCACGTACCCGTCGGGGCGCACGACGACGACCGCGCCGTCGCGCGAGATGCCGCGCTCCTCGAAGATGTCGGTCGGGCACCAGACGCTCGGGCCTGCCGCGAACACCTTCTCCCAGTCCATCAGCCCGAGCGGCCCGGTCTTCGGGCGGAACACCTCGGGGGCGAGCGTGACGTCGATCTCGTCGTGCGGCTGCTGGTAGACCACCTTGACGTCGAAGACGGCGTCGGCGTCGGCGGCGTCGGGGGTGAAGCGGGCGAGCGGCGACTCGGTCGAGGCCATCCACTCCGCCCACGAGGCGAGCGCCGAGGCATCCGCCGTGCCCGTCGCGGTGCCGGCCGCGGCGTCGGCGAACGCGTAGACGCGCCACCGGCCGTCGGCCTTCGCGTGGTGACCGAGGTGCACGACGTTGCCGTCGCAGACGAACGACACCGGCGACGACTTGAACCGCTTGCCCATCGGGAACCCCGTCGCGAGCGCCTGGTGCTCGCCCGAGCCGACGATCATCGAGGGGCCGTACTGCGTCATGAAGCCCGACGGGAACTCGGCGGTGCCGAGGTAGAAGGTCGCGAGCTCCTGCGGGTCCGAGATCTCCTCGGGCTTGCGCGCCATGAGCGACGACCACTCGCGGTCGAAGTCGATGAGCTGCTGGGCGACCGGCTGCCGCTCGGCCGAGTAGGTCGAGAGCAGCGACTCGGGCGCGAGCCCCGAGACCACCGAGCCGAGCTTCCAGCCGAGGTTGAAGCCGTCCTGCATCGAGACGTTCATGCCCTGGCCCGCCTTCGCGCTGTGCGTGTGGCAGGCGTCGCCGGTGAGGAACACGCGCGGCGAGGCATCCTCGACGTCGCTCTCGCGGTCGTCGAAGTGGTCGGTCACGCGGTGCCCGACCTCGTAGACGCTGAACCACGCCACGTCGCGCACGTCGAGCGTGTACGGGTGCAGGATGTCGTTGGCCTTCGCGATGATCGCCTCGATGGGGGTCTTGCGCACCTCGTGGTTGTCGCCTTCCGCGACCTCCCCGAGGTCGATGTACATGCGGCTGAGGTACCCGCCCTCGCGCGGGATGTGCAGGATGTTGCCCGCGGCCGAGTTGATCGCGCACTTCGTGCGCCAGTCGGGGAAGTCGGTGTTCACGACGACGTCCATGACGCCCCAGGCGTGCGCCGAGATGCCGCCGAGGTGCTTGCGCCCGATGGCCTCGCGCACCCCGCTGCGGGCGCCGTCGCACCCGGCGACGTACTTGGCGCGCACCGTGCGCTCCTCGCCCGCGCGCTCGCCCGCGGTGTACCGCACGCGCACCTCGACGGGGTACTCGCCGGCCTCGGCCGAGCCCGCCTCGTGCACGGTGAGGCCGACGAACTCGATGCCGTAGTCGGGCACGATGCGGCCCGGGCCGTGGGCGGCGGCCTCGGCGAAGTAGTCGAGCACGCGCGCCTGGTTGACGATGAGGTGCGGGAACTCGCTGATCTTGTAGCCGTAGTCCTCGGTGCGCGAGGTGCGGACGATGTTCTGCGGCGCCTCGGGGTCGGGGCCCCAGAAGTTCATCCAGCCGATGTTGTACGCCTCGGCGATGATGCGCTCGGCGAAGCCGAACGCCTGGAACGTCTCGACGCTGCGCGGCTGGATGCCGTCGGCCTGGCCGAGCACGAGCCGGCCGTCGCGGCGCTCGATGATGCGGGTGACGACGTCGGGGTACTGCGAGAGCTGCGCCGAGAGCAGCATGCCGGCGGGGCCGGAGCCGGCGATGAGCACGTCCATCTCGTCGGGCAGTTCCTCGGGACGGTCGAGGCCGACTCCCGCCGCGGGCTGCACCCGCGGGTCGCCGGACACGTAGCCGTGGTGGTGGAACTGCACGGGGGGCTCCTCACATCGTCGTGTCGAGGCATCCGTGAAGACCGGATGTCTCGTGTTGCTGTTCGATAATCGAACGTGCTATTCGTTTATCGCGCGAGCCCATGGTAGGTCGCGGCGCGGCGCAGCACAAGCCCGGCGGCGACCGACGCCGGCCGACGCGGGGTCGGCCCGGCGAGGATCGTCGCCTCGGGGGCGGAACGTGCGGGAGTGGCGGTGTCGCGCGGCTCGCTCGGCCGGTCAGCGCTGGCGGCTGAACCGGCTCGCGCCGATGATCATCGCCAGGCCGGCGCCGATCGCCGACACGAGCGGCACTGCGACGACGGCGAGGGCGATCGTGTTGGGGCGGAACCGCAGGCCATCGGGCCCGCCGATGTACGCCCCGATCGGCACGGCGTAGCCGCCGCCACCGCCACCGCTGCCCTCACCCCGACCGGCCGGGGTCCTGTCGTTCTCCGGCATGTCGCCGGATCCCTCGCCTCCGCCGAACCCGAAGGCCACGACCGCGACCGGAACGAACTCGCGCCCGTCGATCGTCGACTTCTCGCCGTACGCCACCTTCGCGCCCCACCTCGGCACCGATTCCGCCAGGTTCTCGATGAGCTTCGTCATGCGCTCGACGGTACGCGCCTCGCCCGCATGCGGCTAGACCCGGCAGGCGCTCGTCAGGCACACCCGTCAGCCGTGCTCGACGCTCGGCGCGAGGTCGGGGTCCTGGTCGCCTCCGACGGACGCGGCCCGCTCCTCGGGGCGATGCACCGGCACCGATCCGGTCACGACGGCGTCGACCGTCATCGAGCCGTCGACCGGCCCGATCACCGCGATCGGCGTCGTCGGGGTGGGCGCGCGCGGCTCGACCGGCAGCCGGCCGAGGCGACGGTGCTCGCGGACGTACGCGGGCACGAGCAGTGCGACCGAGCCGAGCCACGCGAGCGGGTTGCTGAGCACGACGCCCACGAAACCGAAGATCGAACCCAGCACGACCGCGGCCGCGACCCGCATCACGAGCTCGATCACGCCGGTCACGGTCGGCACGACCGTGTAGCCGAGACCCTGCAGCACCCCGCGCAGCACGAACAGCACGCCGAGCAACGAGTAGGCGAAGCCGTCGATGCCGAGCATGAGCGCGGCGGCGTCGACCACGTCGTCCGAGCCCTCGCCGACGAACAGCCGCACGAGCTGCTCGCCGAACTCGATGAGCAGGGCGCCGACCGCGACGGAGGCGCCGATCGCCATCCACGTCGCCTGCACGACCCCGCGGCGGACGCGGTCGGGTCGCTTGCCGCCGAGGTTCTGGGCGGCGTACATCGACGCGGCCAGGCCGATCGACGAGAGCAGCGCCACCGCGATCGACTCGACCCTCGATCCCAGCGTGAAGGCGGCGACCGCGTCGGCGCCCAGCTCGTTGAGCGCCACCTGCACGGTCAGGGTGCCGATCGCGATGATCGAGGTCTGCACCCCCATCGCCATGCCGATGCGCAGGTGCTCGCGCAGCTCGCCGCGCGACACCCGCCAGTCGGTGCGGCGGAGCCTCAGGACGGGGAGGCGCCGGCGCACGTAGACCAGGCAGAGCACGACCGAGACGGCCTGCGCCACGACCGTCGCCCACGCCGCTCCGGCGACGCCCCAGCCGAGCGGACCGACCAGGAGCACGACGAGGCCCACGTTCAGCGCGCACGCGATGGTGAGGAAGACGAGCGGCGTGCGAGAGTCGCCGAGCGCCCGGATCACCGCCGAGAGGAAGTTGAAGAACATGACCGCGGCGGCCCCGAGGAAGCTCACCTGCGTGAACACCGTCGCCTCGGCGACGAGCTCCTCCGGGGTCTGCAGGAGCCGCAGCACCGGCTCGGCGAGGAACGGCGCGCCGATCGTGAGCAGGGCGCTCATCGCGGCGGTGAGCATCGTTCCCGTCGCCACCGAACGACGCACGGCGTCGTCGTCGCCCGCGCCGAAGGACTGCGCCGTCGGGATCGCGAACCCCGAGGTCACGCCCCACGCGAAGCCGAGCAGCAGGAACAGCAGCGACCCGGTCGCCCCGACCGCGGCGAGCGAGTCGATGCCGAGGTAGCGGCCGACGACGATCGCGTCGGCGACCTGGTACATCTGCTGCACGAGGTTGCCGATGAGCAACGGGGTCGCGAAGACGAGGATGACGCGCCAGGGCGCGCCCGTGATGAGGGAGGTGGTCATGAGGGCTCTCGGCAGGGGTGTCTGGAGCGGACTGGCGGGGATGTTTGCGTTACCAGCGAGTCTATCGAAGCGATTCGACTTCGACATCCCCGATCAGGCGGCGGTCATCGCGTCGAGCTCGACGCCGTCGCCGGCGGGGCGAGCCTCGGCACCCAGCACCGCACCGCCGCTCGATACCGGCGGAACTCGTCGCCGAAGCGCGCCTCGAGCTCGGCCTCCTCGAGCGGGCGCACGACGAAGTTCCAGAACAGCCCGCCGGCGATCGCGTACACGACGACCAGCCACGAACCGAGCACGAGCCCGACCGCGACGCCCTGCGTGATGCCGGCCACGGCCATCGGGTTGCGCACGATCCGGTACGGCCCGGCGACCACCAGGAGGTTCGCCGTCGCCGCCGGCAGCGGCGTGCCCGAGCCGCGCGTCGCCATCGCGACCGCCGACCAGATGCCGAGCGCGCTCGCGAGCACGAAGAGCCCCGCTCCGAACGGGGCCAGCCACTCGGGCACGAGCGACGCCGGCACCGCGAGGCCCCATCGCCGCTCGAGCCACGCGATGATCACGGGCACGACGCCGAGCAGGACGCCCCAGAACACGATGATCTGGGCGGCGGTCGCGGCGAGGTGGGCGCCGGCCCTCGCCGTCGCGTCCGCGCGACGGAATCGGAACGGCCCGACGAGCATCCACTCGGTCGGCACGCGCCCGAGCACCAGCAGGCCGAGCGCCACCACGGATGCCACGGACGCCGCCCCCATGAGCAGCACGCCCCACCCGGCCTCGCCCGAGACGATCGCGTACACCGCCAGGCCGCCGGTCACGAGCAACGTCCACCCCGTCGCGACGAATGCCGCCGCCCGCACGCCGAACGCGGCGATCGCCGAGGCGCCGACGAAGAGCGGCAGGTCGAGCGCGGCGACGAGCGGCGCATCGAGCCCGCCGAGCGTCGCCTCGCGCACGAACGGCACCGTGAACACCGCGATCCACCAGGCCAGGCCGGCGATCGCCTGCACCGCGAAGTAGGCGCGTCCGAGCCGCTCGGTCACCGAAGACGCCGTTCCGTCACCGGAGGCGCCGCTCAGTCATCGAAGACGTTCCAGCAGATCGGGCTCCGGCGCAGCTGGTCGTCGAGCACCAGCTCGCGGATCTCGGGCGGCAGCTGCGCGCGCTGCCAGTCCCGCTCCGCGAGACGGGCCGGCTCCGCGGCATCCGCACCGCCCTGTTCGGCCGCCGCGGCGGCCGCCGCCCGGATCGCGTAGGCCGCCGCCCCGAGCTCGTGCTGTGCGACGTGCGCGACCGCGACCGCCTGGCCCACCGACAGCGCGGCGAACTTCACCGGCGCCGGCTGGTCGCGTCCTGCGGCGTTCGCGTGGAACGCCGCCTGATGCGCCTCGCGCATCGGCACCTCGCCCCGGACCCACGCGCGCGCGACCTCGAGCACCTCGCGCGGCCGCGGGTCGTCGGGCCGAGCTCCCTCGAACAGCGGCAGCACGTGGTCGGAGCAGGCGATCGCCCACTCGGCGAGCCGCCGGTGATCGTCGTCGCTCAGCGTCCCGCCGCGGCGGAACGTGATGAACCGGGGATCGCGTTCTTTCGGAAGGATCGGCACCCTGCCATTCCTACCACCCGGCAGGTCGGGCCTCAGGCGCCGCGCAGCTCGACGAGCAGCTTCTCGACGCGACGCCGTCTCGTCTCGGCGCCCTTCGCCTGCTCGATCACCCGCGCGTGCTGCCGGCGCTGGCTGAGGGTCAGCGCGTCGAAGGCGGCGCGAGCGGACGGGTCGGCCTCGAGCGCCTCGCTGAGCTCGTCGGGCTCCTCGAACGTGATCGGCTCGGTGTCGAGCTCGAGGTCGATCACGACCTCGTCGCCGACCTCGGCGCCGGTGGCCGCCCGATTCGCGTTGCTGAAGCCGATGAGGTCGCGACCGCGCATGATCGCGATGCGCGTGCGCCACGAGTGGCCGGCGATCGTGACGACGACGCGGGGGCGCTTGCCGCCGCCGAGCGCCTCGACGACCGCGGGCGGCACCTCGAGGCCGCGCATCTTCTCGTGCGGTTCGACGATCGCGGTGAACTGCTCTGCCATGGGGCCCATCCTGCCCGCGCGGCGCCGGTCGCGGCATCCGACCCGCCCTCGTAGGCTCATCGCGTGAGCGAAGACGTGCGCAACCTCAAGACCGCCCTCGCCTCGATCGCCGAACCGTGGCAGCCGCACCGGCTGGCGAGCGTCGACGACACCGAGGTCAAGGTGGTGAAGCTCCACGGCGAGTTCGTGTGGCACACCCACCCCGACGCCGACGAGCTGTTCTTGGTGCTGAGCGGCGAGCTGACCATCCAGTTGCGCGATCGCGACGTGGTGCTCGGGCCCGACGACGTCTTCGTGGTGCCGAAGGGCGTCGAGCACTGCCCGCGGGCCGATGCCGAAGTGCACGCCGTGCTCATCGAGAAGCGCGGCACCGTCAATACCGGCGATGCCGGGGGCGAGCGCACCTCGCCTCTGCGCGAACTCGGCTGAGCCGGTCGCGTTCGCCGGCGCCCGTGAAACGACGACGCCGCCCACACTCCGTGAGGGGCCGGGCGGCGTTCGTGGCGGAGCGCCGAGCATGCCGTCAGCTCATCTTGCGCTTGTAGATCGCGATCGCCCAGACGTAGGCGACGACGAGGATGCCGACGAGCCAGGCCAGGGCGACCCAGATGTCGCTGCCGACGGGCTGGCCCGCGAACAGCGCCCTGATCGAGTTCACGATCGAGGTCACCGGCTGGTTCTCGGCGAACCAGGCGACCGGGGCCGGCATCGAGTCGGTCGGCACGAAGGCCGAGCTGATGAACGGGAGGAAGATCAGCGGGTAGCTGAAGGCGCTCGCCCCGTCGACCGTCTTCGCCGAGAGGCCGGCGATCACGGCGAGCCAGGTCAGGGCGAGGGTGAACAGCACGAGGATGCCCGCGACCGCCAGCCACACGGCCACGGATGCCCCGGTGCGGAACCCCATGAGCAGGGCGACGCCGATCACGATCGCGACCGAGATCAGGTTGGAGACGAGCGAGGTGAGCACGTGCGCCCACAGGACGCTCGACCGGGCGATCGGCATCGACTGGAACCGCTCGAAGATGCCGCCCTGCATGTCGAGGAACAGCCGGTACGCGGTGTACGCGATGCCCGACGCGATCGTGATGAGCAGGATGCCCGGCAGCATGTAGTCGATGTACGACTCGTCGGACCCCGTGTTGATCGCCCCGCCCAGCACGTAGGTGAAGAGCAGCATCAGCGCGATCGGGGTGACCGCGGTGGTGATGATCGTGTCGGGGCTGCGCAGGATGTGGGTGAGCGAGCGGCCGGTGAGAACCCGGGTGTCGCCCAGGACGTGGGTGGTCATCATGACTCCTTTCGCGTGTCGTTGCCCGCAGCTGCTGCTGCGTCGGCGTCCGCGCCGGTGCCGGAACCGGCGCCGACCAGGGTGAGGAAGACCTCCTCGAGGGTGGGCTGCTTCTCGACGTACTCGACCGTGGCAGCCGGCAGCAGCTGCTTGAGCTCGGCGAGGGTGCCGTTCTGGATGATCGTGCCCTCGTGGAGGATCGCGATGCGGTCGGCGAGCTGCTCGGCCTCGTCGAGGTACTGCGTCGTGAGCAGCACCGTGGTGCCGCGGTCGGCGAGCTCCTTGACGGTCTGCCACACCTCGATGCGCGCCTGCGGGTCGAGGCCGGTGGTCGGCTCGTCGAGGAAGATGATCGGCGGGTCGCCGATCAGGCTCATCGCGATGTCGAGCCGGCGCCGCATGCCGCCCGAGTACGTGGCGGCCTTGCGGCCGCCCGCCTCGGTGAGCGAGAACCGCGCCAGCAGCTCGTCGGCGATCGCGCCGGGGTTCTTCAGGTGCCGCAGCTTCGCGATCAGCACGAGGTTCTCGCGGCCCGAGAGCACCTCGTCGACCGCGGCGAACTGCCCGGTCAGGCTGATCGACTCGCGCACGTCGCCGGGCGTCGCGGCGACGTCGAAGCCGTGCACGGTCGCGGTGCCGGCGTCGGCCTTCAGGAGCGTCGACAGGATGCGCACGAGCGTGGTCTTGCCCGCGCCGTTCGAGCCGAGCAGGGCGAAGATGCTGCCGCGCGCGACGTCGAAGTCGACGCCCTTCAGCACCTGGAGGTCCTTGAAGGACTTCTCGATGCCCTGAACCCGGATGGCGGGTTCGGTGACGGTGGTCATGACTGCTCCTTCCTGGCGTCGTCGATCGCCGTGTTCAGGCGAGCGCGCTCCTTGTCGATCCACTGCTTGCCGCCGTAGGCCTGCGTGAACTCCTCGGCGAACGCGACGGGGTCGTCGCCGACGATCTCGGCGACGGGCGTGCCGTCGATCGCCGCGCGCTCCCACAGGTCGGCGAAGTCCTCGAGCATCTTGATCATGGTCTCGCCGTCGGTGATGCCGCCGGCGTACATGAAGTACCGGTCGAGCGCCTTGGCGCTGCCGCGGTAGGGCTCGGGGAGGGCCTCGATGCGGGCCTTGTACTGCTTGTACTGCTTCTTCTGCTCGAGCGAGCCGGTGAGGGCTTCGATCCACTTTGCAGCCATGATCAGTTCTCCAATTCGTCGGTGTGGCGGAGCTGTTCGATACGTTCTGCGAGGAAGCTCCACGTCCTCCAGAACTCTGCGAGTTCGCCTCGGCCCTGCTCGTTGAGCGTGAAGACCTTGCGCGGCGGGCCCTTCTCGGAAGGCACCTTCTCGACGTCGACGAGACCGCGCTGCTCGACCCGCACCAGGAGGGCGTAGATCGTGCCCTCGGCGATGTCGGTGAACCCGCGCTCTCGCAGCCGCGCCGTGATGTCGTAGCCGTAGGCCGGCTGCTCGGCGAGGATCGCGAGGACGATGCCCTCGAGCGTGCCCTTGAGCATCTCGGTCATCTGCTTGCCCATGGAACGCTCCCTTCTGCTTGCTACTCTGTGTCGCTGGTAATCAGCGTTGCTGACTACCACTAGAAAGTAACACTGACTACCGGTACTTAGCAACACCGAATAGCAAGATTCTCGAAGTTCTTCCGCGCGACGTGTTCGGATGCCTCGGCGTGACGCGCCTCGCCGCAACGAGGCGATCAGGATTCGAGAAGCGCCCGCCGTCGAAGCTCCGTAGCGTGGGGTTCACACCGCACGACACACGCGAGAAGGAGCAGATCATGGCCACCAAGACCGACGGACTCTCGACCGAGGAACGCGCCGCCGTCAAGCAGCGCGCCGCTGAACTGCGGGCGCAGGCGAAGGCCGGCAAGAACCGCGAAGCCGGCGAGAAGGCGATCCGCGAGGCCATCGCCGAGATGCCCGACGACGACCGGGAGCTCGCCGAGGGGATCGACCTCATCGTCAAGGAGGTCGCGCCCCACCTCATGCCGAAGACCTGGTACGGGTTCCCGGCCTACACCGACGCCGACGGCAAGGTGGTCGTCTTCTTCAAGGCCGCGTCGAAGTTCACCACGCGGTACGCGACGCTCGGGTTCGAGGAGGCCGCGAACCTCGACGACGGCGACCTCTGGGCCACGTCGTTCGCACTCCTGAAGTGGACCCCCGAGGTCGAGGCGCGCATCGCCGAGGTCATTCGGAAGGCCGGCACGGACCGCTGATCGCCTCGACGGGCCGGCCCGCGCAGGGCGGCGGCGCACGATGTCGGCGGCCCATGCGACGATCCTCCCGTTGATCGAGGCCGCGATCGGGGCGCGATCGCGGCCCGGCTCCCAGTGATCGGTCGACGTCCGAACGGCGGGTCGAGCGACGGGAGACGCCATGCGAGGCGAGGCGACCGTGCTGCACGCCGACCTCGACGCGTTCTACGCCTCGGTCGAACAGCGCGACGCGCCGGCCCTGCGCGGCCGCCCCGTCATCGTCGGCGGTGGCGTCGTACTGGCCGCGAGCTACGAGGCGAAGGCGCGGGGGGTCCGCACCGCGATGGGCGGGCGGCAGGCGCGCGAGCTCTGCCCCGACGCCATCGTGGTGCCGCCCCGCATGGACGCGTACTCGGCGGCGAGCAAGGAGGTCTTCGCGATCTTCCGCGAGACGACCCCGCTCGTCGAGGGCATCTCCATCGACGAGGCCTTCCTCGAGGTCGGCGGACTGCGCCGGCTCTCGGGGACGCCCGAGGAGATCGCCGTGCGGCTCCGGGCTCGCGTCCGCGCCGAGGCGGGGCTCGCGATCTCCGTCGGCGTCGCGCGCACCAAGTTCCTCGCGAAGGTCGCGAGCGCCGTGAGCAAGCCCGACGGGCTGCTCATCGTCGAGCCCGAGCGCGAGCAGGAGTTCCTGCTGCCCCTCCCGGTCGAACGCCTCTGGGGAGTGGGGGCCGTCACGGCCGAGAAGCTCCACCGGCTCGGCATCCGAACCGTCGGCGAACTCGCCGAGCTCGAGGCCGCGACGGCCGAGCGGCTGCTGGGTCGCGCGGCCGGCGCGCACCTCCATGCACTCGCCCGCCTGCGCGACCCCCGACCCGTCGACACGACCCGGCGTCGCGGATCCATCGGGTCGCAGCGAGCGCTCGGCTCGCATCCGCGGTCGCCCGAGGAGCTCGACCTCATCCTCACGCAGATCATCGATCGGCTCGCGCGCCGGTTGCGCGACCGCGACCGCGCCTGCCGGTCCGTCGTCCTCCGCCTCCGCTTCGCCGACTTCACGAGGGCGACGCGCTCGCGCAGCCTGCGCACGCCGACCGACCGCACCTCGGTGCTGCTGGGCCTCGCCCGCGGTCTCCTCGACGCCGCGCAGCCGCAGATCGACGCCCGCGGCATCACCCTGATCGGCGTGTCCTTCTCGCAGCTGTCCCGCGTCGACGAGATGCCCCCTGAACTCCCGATCGACTGGAGCGACGGGCACCGCCTCGACACCGTGCTCGACAGCGTGCGCGACCGCTTCGGTGCGACCTCGGTCTCCCGTGCCGCCCAGCTCGGCCGCAACCCCGGCATCGAGGCGCCGCTGCTGCCCGAACACGAGTAGCGCGCTCCGAACGCCGACACGGGACGCTCGAGCGGCCGAGCTACATCGGCGCCATGTCGGCGAACTTGGAGAAGTGGCCCTGGAAGGCGACCGTGATCGTGCGGGTCGGGCCGTTACGGTGCTTCGCCACGATGAGGTCGGCCTCGCCGGCACGGGGGCTGTCGCGCTCGTAGGCGGCCTCGCGGTGCAGCAGGATCACCATGTCGGCGTCCTGCTCGATCGAGCCCGATTCGCGGAGGTCGCTGATCGCGGGCATCTTGTCGGCACGCTGCTCGGGGCCACGGTTCAGCTGCGAGAGGGCGATGACCGGCACCTGGAGCTCTTTCGCGAGCAGCTTCAGCGCACGCGAGAACTCCGAGACCTCCTGCTGGCGGCTCTCGACGCGCTTGCCGCTCGTCATGAGCTGGAGGTAGTCGATGACCACCATCTTCAGCCCGACCTTCTGCTTGAGGCGACGGCACTTCGCGCGGATCTCGACCAGGGTCATGTTGGGGGAGTCGTCGATGTAGAGGGGCGAGTCGTTGATGCGGCCGCGCGTCGAGGCGATCGTCGTCCAGTCGCGGGAGTCGACGGTGCCCTTGCGCATGTTCTGCAGCGGCACGTTCGACTCGGCCGAGAGGAGGCGCATGGCGATCTCGCTCTTGCCCATCTCGAGCGAGAAGAAGACCGAGGGCAGGCCGTTCGTGATCGAGGCCGCGCGGGCGAAGTCGAGCGCGAGCGTCGACTTGCCCATGGCCGGTCGGGCGGCGACGATGATCATCTGCCCGGGGTGGAACCCGTTGGTCAGGTCGTCGAGGTCGGCGAAGCCGGTCGGCACGCCGGTGAACTTGCCGTCGGTGTGCTTGGCCGCCTCGATCTCGTCGATGGCGACGGTGACGGCCTCGGAGAGGGGCACGTAGTCTTCGGTCTCGACCGAGCCGGTGACCGAGTAGATCTCGGCCTGGGCGTTGTTGACGAGGTCGACGACCTCGCCCTCGCCGGCGTAGCCCATCTGCACGATGCGCGTGCCGGCCTCGACGAGGCGCCGAAGCAGTGCGCGCTCGGCGACGATCGAGGCGTAGAAGCCGGCGTTCGCCGCGGTCGGCACGAGGCTCGTGAGCGTGTGCAGGTACTCGACGCCGCCCGCGCGCTGCAGGTCGCCGGTCTTCGTCAGCTCGTCGGTGACGGCGATGACGTCGGTCGGCTCGCCGTGCGAGTAGAGCGTGAGCACGGCGTTGAAGATGACCTCGTGCTTCGGCACGTAGAAGTCGATGCCCCGGATCGTCTCGATGACGTCGGCCACGGCGTCCTTGGAGAGCATCATGCCGCCGAGCGCGCTCTGCTCGGCGAGGAGGTCGTGCGGCGGAACGCGTTCGCCTCGTCGGGCCTCTGCGTCGTCGACCGGTTCGGCGAGCCCGATGTGCGCGATCGACAACTCCATGACCTCCGTATTCGAGCTCGTGCGGGCGAGCGACCCGCGCCCGCACTCCAGTGTCAGCGGAGCCACCGACACCGGCTCATCGACGCGAGGAGATCCACTGTTCGTGGGACGCTGCTTCACGATATGAGCGGGTCGTCCACAGCACAAGCCGGCCTGTGGATAACTCTGGGGAGAATCTGGGCGAAACGCCGTTCAACATGTGTATTCCACCTGTGGAGAACTGTGGAAATCATGTGAATTACACGAGTTGAATTCAGTGTTGATCAGGGCAAAAAACTTTGCACACCTGTGGGGAAAAACTTCTTCAGGAACATTCCCCACCCAGTTCTCCACCTGTGTACAACAGTCACAGGGAACCCCAATGTGGACTTGCGCGCCGCCCTCGCGCGGGTGTAGGTGCAGCGACCGGTTCCGGGCGCGCGAGACACCCGTCCGGGGGACCCTCCCACCGGCTCCGACGCGCCCGGGCAGCACACCGAGGACTGTCCCGGCACGACGAAGCGGCGGCCGGGAGCCGAAGCTCCCGACCGCCGCTCTGCGATCTCTCGGGCGATTACTTCGCCGCGACCACCTGAAGGATGATCGTCGCGGTGAGCTCGTCGTGCAGACGAACCGTCGCCTCGTGGTCGCCGACCGACTTGATCGGCGTGGGGATCTGGATCTTGCGCTTGTCGATCGAGCCGAGGCCCGCGGCCTCGACCGCGTTCGCGACATCCGCCGTCTTGACCGAGCCGAAGAGGCGGCCGCCGAGGCCGGCCTTGACGGCCAGCTTGACCTTGCCGGCCTCGAGCTTGGCCTTGAGGGCCTGCGCGTCTTCCAGCGAGTGCAGGGCACGAGCCGCGCGAGCGGCCTTGATCTGCTCGACCTGCTTCTCGCCACCGCGGGTCCACGGGGTCGCGAAGCCCTGGGGAACCAGGTAGTTGCGCGCGTAGCCGTTCTTGACCTCGACGACGTCGCCGGCCGTGCCGAGGCCGGTGACCTCGTGCGTGAGAATAACCTTTGCCATTGTCGTGCTCCTTAGCGGCCGGAGCCCGAGTAGGGCAGGAGCGCCATCTCGCGCGCGTTCTTCACGGCGCGGGCGATGAGGCGCTGCTCCTGCACGGAGACACCGGTGATGCGACGGGCGCGGATCTTTCCACGCTCCGAGATGAACTTGCGAAGGGTCGCAACGTCCTTGTAGTCGATGATGCCGACCTTGATCGACTTCGCCGGGGCGGCGTTCTTCGCGCCCTTCCCGCGGCTCGGCTTGCGGCGATCGCCGCTGCTCTTTCCAGCCATTGGTTTTCCTGTCTTGAGGATGCGGGCCTCAGGGCCCGCCGAATATTAGAAGGGGGTCTCGTCGCCGTAGCCGGTGCCGGGGGTGTTCCAGACGTCCCCGCCGCCCTGCTGCTGGGCTGCCGGAGCGCTGGGCGCCCACGCGTCGTCGGACTGGCCGCCCCCGAAGGAGCCGCCGCCGACCGCACCGCGGTTGGACTGCGCACGAGTGACGGTGGCGGTGGCGTACCGGAGCGAGGGACCGATCTCGTCGATCTCGAGCTCCATGGTGGTGCGCTTCTCGCCTTCCTTCGTCTCGTAGGAACGCTGCTTGAGACGCCCGGAAGCGATGACCCGGGAACCCTTGGTGAGTGAACCGGCGACGTGCTCGGCGAATTCACGCCAGCAGCTCGCGCGCAGGAACAGCGCTTCACCGTCCTTCCACTCGTTCGCCTGACGGTCGAACGTACGAGGAGTGGAGGCGATGGTGAAGTTGGCAACCGCCAGGCCGTTCTGCGTGTAACGCAGCTCGGGATCTGCAGTGAGGTTGCCCACCACGGTGATGATGGTCTCGCCGGCCATGGGGACTAGGCGTCCTTCTTGGCGGGGGCCTTGGCGGCGGCGGCGGCCTTCTTGGCGGCCTTCGCCTCCTGAGCCTTCGCGTGAGCGGCGACCTGGGCGATCGCCTCTTCTGCGCGGAGCACCTTCGTGCGCATGACGGCCTCGCTGAGGTTCAGCTGGCGGTCGAGCTCGTTGGTGGTCGCGGACTCGGCGGTGAAGTCGACGACGGCGTAGATGCCCTCGCTCTTCTTGTTGATCTCGTAAGCCAGGCGACGACGTCCCCAGATGTCGACCTTGTCGACGGTGCCGCCATCGTTACGGATGACGTTGAGGAACTTGTCAAGGCTGGGAGCAACGGTGCGCTCGTCGATCTCGGGATCGAGGATGACCATCAGCTCGTACTGGTGCATGACTAACCCACCTCCTTCGGACTCAGCGGCTACAGGATCTCTGCAGCAGGAGGGTTGTGCATACGTCGCACCGAGGAGGCCTCGCAATCGAGGCGCACGGGCAACCTGTCAATGGTAACGGATGCCTCGCGCTCACGCCATTCGACAGCGAGGATGCCTCGAACTCCGCGGGAGGACGGCGGAGCCGTCGCTCAGCCGCGGGCGGCCCACCAGGCGCGCAGGCGCTCCGCCGCGGCATCCTCGCCGATGGGACCCTCGTCGAGCCGCACCTCGAGGAGGTACTTGTAGGCCTCGCCGACCACGGGGCCGGGCCTGATGTCGAGCAGCCTCATGATCTGCTGGCCGTCGAGCTCGGGCCGCACCGCGGCGAGCTCCTCCTCCTCGGCGAGCACCGCGATGCGCTCCTCGAGGTCGTCGTACGCGAAGGAGAGCTGGTCGGCCTTGCGGCGATTGCGGGTCGTGACGTCGGCGCGCGACAGGATGTGCAGCCGCTCGAGCTGCTCCGCGTCGCCCGCGTCGCGCACGTAGCGGCGCACCGCCGAGTCGGTCCAGGCGCCGTCCGTGTAGCCGAAGAACCGCAGGTGCAGCTCGATGAGGCGCGAGACCGCGGCGACGGTGTCGTTGTCGAACCGCAGTGCCCGCAGGCGCTTGCGGGCGAGCTTCGCCCCGACGACGTCGTGGTGGTAGAAGCTGACGGCACCGCCCGCTTCGAAGCGTCGGGTGGCCGGCTTGCCGATGTCGTGCAGCAGCGCGGCGAGCCGCAGCACGAGGTCGGGCGAGTCGAGGCGAGCGCGTTCGCGCTCGTAGTCGATCGCCTGGTCGAGCACGGTGAGGCTGTGCTCGTAGACGTCCTTGTGGCGGTGGTGCTCGTCGCGTTCGAGGCGGAGCGCCGGCAGCTCGGGCAGCACCCGCGCGGCGAGCCCCGAGTCGACGAGGAGGCCGAGCCCCGCTCGCGGGGCATCGGTGAGCAGCAGCTTCGCGAGCTCGTCGCGCACGCGTTCGGCCGAGATGCGCTCGATCTCGGGGGCGAGGTCGCTCATCGCCCGCGCGGTGCCGTCTTCGACCTCGAAGCCGAGCTGCGAGGCGAATCGCGCGGCGCGGAGCATGCGCAGCGGGTCGTCGCCGAAGGACTGCTCGGGCGCCGACGGCGTGCGCAGCACCTTCGCGACCAGGTCTTCGACGCCGCCCGACGGGTCGACCAGCTCGAGCTTCGGCAGCCGCAGGGCGAGGGCGTTCACGGTGAAGTCGCGGCGGGTGAGGTCGGCCTCGAGCGAGTCGCCGAACACCACCTCGGGCTTGCGGGAGTCGCCGTCGTACGCGTCGGCGCGGTAGGTGGTGATCTCGACCGTCTCGCCGGCGACCTTGGCGCCGATCGTGCCGAAGGCACGGCCGATGTCCCAGTGGGCCTCGGCGATCGGCTTCACGATCGCGAGGATCTCGTCGGGCGTGGCATCCGTCGTGAAGTCGAGGTCGTTCACGGCCCGGCCGAGGAAGGCATCGCGGACGGGACCGCCGACGAGTGCCAGCTCGTGGCCCGCGCGGTCGAACGCGTCGGCGAGCCTCGCGACGGTCGGCGAAGCCGCCGCCTCGGCCAGGCGGTCGAGGGCTGCCGCGACACTCTGCATGCCTCCCATGTTAAGCGGGCGGGGTGAGCGGCACCGGGGGAACGCATCGAGCGGATGCCCGGCTCGGTCACCGTAGAATCGCCTGCATGGCAGCCGACCCGACTCCTGCGCGCGCGCGCGGCGATCGGCTTCCCTCGACGGCGTCGGCCGATCCGGCGGATGCCTCGGGGCGGTCCGGGCCCTCGGCCGACGCCCCGCACGAACGAGGGGGCGCACCCGACGGGCGACGCCGCGGCGTCGTGCTCGGCATCGCCGCCGCGGCGGTGTGCGCGGTGGTCGCAGCCCCGCTCGGGGCGCTCGCCGTCGCAGGCGGACCCGACGACGTTCGGCGCTCGGTGCCCGCCCCCGTGCAGGCCGTCGCCGAAGAGGCCGAGGGCGTGGCGCTGCACATCGCCCCGGTGAGCGCGACGACCATCGCGGCCGGGCAGCCCCTGACCGTCCAGGTCGAGGTCGAGAACGCCACCGCGGAGGCGCTCGCCGCCGGCACCCTGCGCCTCACCCGCGCCGACGACGCCATCGACGACTCGGACGAGCTCGACGCCTGGCTCGCGAGCACCGGCACGACCGACGCCGAGGCCGCGCCCGACACCGTGACCCTCGGTGAAGCCGAGACCCGCCCGGTCTCCGCCGGCTCGAACGCCGTCGTCTCGTTCACCGTTCCCGCCGCGGCGATCGCCGCGGCCGGCAGCGCGCCCGTGCTCGGCCTCGGCGCCGAACTCGTCGTCGACGACGTGCTCGTGGCCTCGGGTACCGACGCCTTCGCCACCTCCGCCGCGCCGGCGACGAGCGCCAGCTCGGTCGCCGTCGTCTACCCGCTGACCGTCCCCGCGGGTTCCGCGGGGCTCTTCGACGCCGAGACGCTCCAGGAGTGGACCTCGCCCCTCGGCCTCCTCGACCGTCAGCTCGACGCGGTCGCCGGCCGCGCCGTGGCGATCGGCGTCGACCCGCGCATCATCGCCTCGATCCGCGTGCTCGGCAGCTCGGCGCCGACTTCGGCCGTCGAGTGGCTGAATCGCCTGGGCAGCGCCGGCAATGAGATATTCCCGCTCGCGTATGCAGATGCGGATGTCGCGCTGCAGGCGCAGCTCGGGCTGACCGAGCTGCTCGCACCGACCGGCTTCGGCGATGCGCTCGACCCGGCCGACTTCCCCGAGCAGCCCGCCACCGACGACGGGGGCGGCGGCGGCGAGGTCGACGAGACCGAGGCGCCGGCCGACGACGCGGTGACGCCGCCGCCCGGCGAGACCGACCCCGCTAAGCCCGAACCGACCCCGCCCGCCCCCGGTGAGGTGCCCAGCACCGAGATGCTGCTCGACTGGCCGTATACCCGCACCGACATCGCCTGGCCCGCCGACGACACCGTCGCCACGGGCGACCTCGCAGTGCTCGACGCCGCGGGCCTCACGACCGCGATCCTCTCCTCCGGCAATGTGACGGTGCCGGGCGACCAGGTCGGCGCCGCCGCCTCGATCGACGGGTCGACCGCCGTTGTCGCCGACGCCCGTCTCACCGCACCGCTGCGCGAGGCGTCCCTCGCCGACTCCGACACCGAGTGGCGATCGGCGACCGGTCGGCTGCTCGCCGAGCTCGCGCTCGATTCGGGCGACTCGGCCTCGGCCCTGCTGGCGACGTTCGGCCGTGACGCCGGCGAGCACTCGGATCGCGTGGCCGCGACGCTCGACGAGCTTGCGGCGTCGACGTCGACGCAGTCCGCCGGCCTGGCCGAGGCGATCGGCGCCCCGCCGACCGCTCGCGCGCTCGTCGACCTCCCCGAGGACGACGGTCGAGTCGACTCCGCCCGTCGGATGCTCGATGCCGAGGCCTCGGTCGCGGAGTTCTCCACCGTGCTCGACGAGCCCGCACTGCTGAACGACCCGGTCCGGCGCGACCTCCTCGCGATGCTCGACGTCGGCTGGCTCGGCGACCGTGCCGCGTGGGACACCGCGGTGACCGAATGGCTCGCCGCCCGACGCGCGACGACCGAGGCCGTCTCGGTCGTGCCCTCGTCGAGCGTCAACATCTTCGCGCGCGAGACGCCGCTGCCCGTCACGGTGCTGAACGCGCTGCCGTACCCCGTGACCGTGATCGTCTCGGCCGACCCCTCGAACGGTCGACTGGTGGTCGACGAGAGCGTCACCGCGTCCATCCCCGCCGAGTCGCGCAGCTCGGTGCAGGTGCCGATCACGGCGGGAGTCGGTCGCGGCGAGGTCACGATCGCGATCTCCCTCACGTCGCCGACCGGGGTCCCCGTCGGACGCACCGTCTACATCAGCGGCAACGTCCAGGCCGACTGGGAGGGCCTGGGCGCCGGCATCCTCGCCACTGCGGTCGTGCTGTTCTTCGGGTTCGGCATCTGGCGCAACATCCGCCGCCGCCGCAAGCAGCGGACGGCGGAGGCCGCAGAGGCATCCGCTTCGACCGGGGCGGCGGACGTGACCGACGACGAACCCGTGCAGGATTCTGCGACCGAACCCGAACCCCAGGCCGATCCCGACCCCGAGGACCCCAAGAGTGACTGACGACCGCATCGGCCGCGCCAGCCTGTTCCTCGCCTCCGGCACGATCGTCTCGCGCGTGCTCGGCTTCGTGAAGGCCGCAGTGCTCGTGAGCGCCATCGGCTTGACGAGCTCGCCGAGCGCCGACGCGTTCGCGGTCGCCAACCAGTTGCCGAACACGGTCTACGTCGTCGTCGCCGGCGGCGTGCTGAGCGCCGTGCTGGTGCCGCAGATCGTGCGGGCGGGCCTGCACGAGGACGGCGGGCGCGCGTACATCAACCGCCTGCTCACGCTCGCGCTCGTGGTGCTCGCGGGCATCACCGTGCTGGCGACCCTCGCCGCCCCGCTCCTCACCCTGCTCTACGGCCTCAAGCTCGACGAGTCGACGCGCGACCTCGCGACCCTGTTCGCGTTCTGGTGCCTGCCGCAGATCTTCTTCTACGGCCTCTACACCCTGCTCGGCGAGGTGCTCAACGCACGTCGCAGCTTCGGCCCCTTCACCTGGGTGCCGGTGATCAACAACGTGGTCGCGATCGCCGGTCTGGTCGTCTTCATGGCCATCTGGGGCAGCGACCCCGACGGCCACCGAGCACCCGAGGCGTGGGATCCGGCGATGATCGCGGTGCTCGCCGGCTCGGCCACGTTGGGCATCGCCATTCAGGCGGTCGTGCTGTTCTGGTTCTGGCGTCGCATCGGCCTCTCCTATCGCCCCGACTTCCGCTGGCGCGGCGTCGGCCTCGGCGACGCCGGCCGGATGGCGACGTGGACCTTCGGCATGCTGCTGCTCACGACCTTCGCGGGCCTCGTCGAGACCAACGTCGCCGGCGGCGCCTCGGGTCAAGGCGCCTCGGTCGCGGCGCTCGGCAATGCCTGGCTGCTGTTCATGCTGCCCCACTCGGTGATCACCGTCTCGATCGCGACCGCGTACTTCACCCGCATGAGCGAGCACGCCTCGCACGGCGACCTCGACCGGGTGCGCGCCGACCTGTCGAGTGCGGCCCGCGGCGTCGGCCTCATCATCGTGCTCGCCGCGATCGTGCTCGTGATGTGCAGCTATCCGTTCGCGACGGCGTTCGCGAGCACCGCCTCGTTCGAGACGCACGTCGAGTTCGGCAACGTCGTGATGGCGTACATGCTGGGCCTGCTGCCCTTCAGCCTGCTCTTCATCGTGCAACGCACGTTCTACGCGCTCGGCGACACGAAGACCCCGTTCTTCTTCACGCTCTTCCAGGTGGTCCTGTTCAGCGCCGGCGCGCTGCTCCTGCTGAACGTCCTGCCCGAGTTCATCGCCATCGGCATCGCCCTGCTCACTTCGATCGCCTGCACCGCCCAGGTCGTGCTCGCGTCGGTCCTGCTTCGCCGTCGACTCGGCGGCCTCGACGGCTGGCGCGTGGCATCGAGCTTCGTCCGGTACGCCATCGGGGCGGTCCCCGCCGTCATCGTCGGCTTCGTCGCCCTCGTGCTGCTCGGGGGCATCACCCCCGACGGCTTCGCGATGTCCGGCCTCATCCCGTCCCTCGTCTCGATGACGATCATCGGCGTGTTGATGTCGGCCGTCTACTTCGGCGTGCTGTGGCTGATCCACACCCCCGAGCTGCGCGGTTTCGCAGAGCCCGTGCTGCGCCGCCTGCGTCGCCGCTGAGCCCGATCCACCACAGGGCGCGGCCATCGACGACCGGCCGAGCACGAGGCATCCGTCACACGCCCGCGGCCGCGAGGCGGCTGGAATACCGGCCGCCTAGACTGTGTTGACCATGGCGTGACCTCCGGACTCCGGAGGCCGCACCACATGCAGCACCGCTGAGAGCATCAAGGAGCATCGTTGCGCGACATCATCATCATCGGTTCGGGCCCGGCCGGCTTCACCGCCGCGATCTACGCCGCCCGCGCGCAGCTCAACCCCCTGCTCATCGCGAGCTCGGTCGAGATCGGCGGCGAGCTCATGAACACCACCGAGGTCGAGAACTACCCGGGCTTCCCCGAGGGCATCATGGGCCCCGACCTCATGACGAACTTCCAGCAGCAGGCCGAGCGCTTCGGCACCGAGGTCGTCTACGACGACGTCGTCGAGCTCGAGCTCGACGGCCCGGTGAAGCGCGTCAAGCTCGGCAACGGCGACATCCACGAAGCCGCCGCCGTCATCTACGCGACCGGATCGGCGTACCGCAAGCTCGGTCTGCCCGAAGAAGAGGTGCTGTCGGGGCACGGCCTCTCGTGGTGCGCGACCTGCGACGGCTTCTTCTTCCGCCAGAAGACGATCGCGGTCGTCGGCGGCGGAGACTCGGCGATGGAGGAGGCGACCTTCCTCACGCGCTTCGCCGACAAGGTCTACGTGATCCACCGCCGCGACACGCTCAAGGCATCGAAGATCATGCAGCAGCGCGCCTTCGACAACGAGAAGATCGAGTTCATCTGGAACGCCGAGATCGCGGCGATCCACGGCACCGAGGCGGTCACGGGCGTGACCCTCCGCGACACGGTGAACGGCGAGGAGCGCGGGCTCGATCTCGACGGCCTGTTCGTCGCGATCGGCAACGACCCCCGCACCCACCTCGTGCACGGCAAGCTCGACCTGACCGCCGAGGGCACCATCGCGGTCGAGGGGCGCAGCTCGCGCACGAGCGTCGACGGCGTGTTCGCCGCGGGCGACGTCATCGACCCGAACTACCGGCAGGCGATCACCGCCGCCGGCTCCGGTGCAGCTGCGGCGCTCGACGCCGAGCACTACCTCGCCGCGCTCGGCAACGAGAACGCCGCAGAGGCCGTCCTCGAGAGCGAGTTCGCCGTCGTCAAGTGAGACGGCAGGGGCTCCGACGCACGCGATCCTTCGATCGACCGAGCCTCCCGTTTCGTCAGTTTCAACTGAACTTCATCTAAGGAGAACGCAATGTCCGCACGTGCAGTGACCGAGGCCACCTTCGAGCAGGAGGTCCTCAAGAACGACAAGCCCGTCATCGTCGACTTCTGGGCCGAGTGGTGCGGCCCGTGTCGCGCCGTGAGCCCGATCCTCGACCAGATCGCGACCGAGCACGCCGACAAGATCGACATCGTCAAGCTCAACGTCGACGAGCACCCGAACCTCGCGATGAAGTACCAGATCACCGCGATCCCCGCGTTCAAGGTGTTCAAGGGCGGCGAAGTCGTGCAGAGCTTCGTGGGCGCCAAGCCCAAGCCGGCCCTCGAGGCCGACCTCGCCGCCTACATCGCGTAGTCGGCGGTCGATTCGTACGAAGACCCGTCCGGCGAAAGCCGGGCGGGTCTTTCGCATACCCACGACGGATGCCACGTGTCATCCGTCATTTCGCCGGTTCACCGGCAACTAGCATGGAAATCCCGAGCAGAACGGAACTCGCAGTGACCTCTGACGGCGTCCCCCAGCGGACCGGCAACAATCTCGACCCCTGGTACGCGAACTACGCCGAGCGAGCCGCCGGCCTGGCCGCCTCCGAGGTTCGAGCCCTGTTCGCCGTCGCGTCGCGCCCCGAGGTGGTCTCGCTCGCCGGCGGCATGCCGTTCGTCTCGGCGCTCCCGCAGGATCTGATCGTCTCCTCGATGGACAAGGTCATGCGCGAACAGGGCCCGACTGCACTGCAATACGGCTCTGGTCAGGGAATTCCCGCGCTTCGCGAGCAGATCCTCGACGTCATGGCGATCGAGGGCATCCGTGGCAACGTCGACGATGTCGTGACCGCCACCGGATCGCAGCAGGCGCTCGACCTCGTTGCCAAGCTCTTCCTCGACCCGGGCGATGTCGTACTCGCCGAGGCGCCGTCGTACGTCGGAGCCATGGGTGTGTTTCGCTCGTACCAGGCGAACGTGGTGCACGTCGCCATGGATGAGCACGGCCTGATTCCCGAGGCGCTCCGCCAGACGATCGCGCACCTGCGCGGGCAGGGCCGGCGCATCAAGTTCCTCTACACGATTCCGAATTTCCACAACCCGGCCGGCGTGACGCTCTCGGCCGAGCGCCGCCCCGAGATCCTCGAGATCTGCCGCAGCAACGAGATCCTCGTACTGGAAGACAACCCGTACGGCCTGCTGCACTTCGACGATCCCGCCCCGAACGCGTTGCGCTCACTCGACGCCGAGGGCGTCATCTACCTGGGTTCGTTCTCGAAGACCCTCGCACCGGGATTCCGCGTCGGATGGGCGCTTGCGCCGCACGCCATCCGCGAGAAGCTCATCCTCGCTGCCGAGTCCGCGATCCTCTCGCCCTCCTCGTTCAGCCAGCTCGTCGTCTCCGAGTACCTCGCGACCGCCGATTGGCGCGCACAGATCGACACCTTCCGCGGCGTCTACCGCGAACGCAAGGACGCGATGATCGAAGCGCTGGGGGAGTACCTGCCGCAGCTCTCGTGGACGAATCCCAACGGCGGCTTCTACGTCTGGGTCACCATGCCCGACATGCTCGACTCGAAGCAGATGCTGCCGCGCGCGGTGAAGGAGCTCGTGGCGTATACGCCGGGCACCGCCTTCTTCGCCGACGGCCGCGGCCGCCACGCGATGCGCTTGTCGTTCTGCTACCCGACGCCCGAGGCGATCCGGCTCGGCATCCGCCGACTCGCGACCGTCGTCAACGGCGAGCTCGACCTGCTCGACACCTTCGCCGGAACCGGCACGCTGCAGCTGCCGCCGACCGCCGGGTACGAGTCCGCGCCGCCGTCCGACCTCAAGTGAACCTCGACCATCGAACCACCCCTCGCTGAGCGGAGAATCCCTGATCATGAGCGAATCCAACGGATTGCACGTCGTCGTTCTCGCGGGTGGCATCTCGCATGAGCGGGATGTCTCGCTGCGCTCCGGCCGTCGCGTCGCCGACGCCCTGACCGCGGCCGGCCACCGCGTGACGCTGCGCGATCCCGATGCCGGACTCCTCCCGTTCCTGGCGAGCGAACGACCCGACGTCGTGTTCCCCGCCCTGCACGGGTCGAGCGGTGAGGACGGTTCGCTGCTCGATCTTCTCGCCGCGCTCGGCGTCGCGTCGGTCGGCTCATCGGGGCAGGCCGCTCGTCGCGCCTGGTCGAAGCCCGTCGCGAGTTCGCTGCTCGCCGAGGCGGGGGTCGCGGTGCCCGAGTCGATCGTGCTGTCGCACGAGGCGTTCCGCGAACTCGGTGCCTCGAGCGTGCTGCGCGTCGTGCGTGAGAAGCTCGACGGCGAGCTCGTCGTGAAGCCCGCTTCGGGCGGATCGGCACAGGGCGTCACCATCGTCGAGACGACCGATGAGCTTCCGCGGGCGATGGTCGAGGCGTTCACCTACGCCGATGTCGCGGTCGTCGAGCGACGCATCGTCGGCACCGAGATCGCCGTCACGGTCATCGACACCGGCGATGGCCCGACGACCCTGCCCGCGGTCGAGATCGAGCCGACGACCGGCATCTACGGATTCCAGGCCCGCTACAACGCGGGGGAGACGACGTTCTATGCGCCGTCGCGCCTCGGCGAGGCCGAGCTCGCCGCGGTGAACGACGCCGCGATCCTCGCGCACCGCATGCTCGGCCTGCGCGACCTGTCGAGAGTCGACTTCATCGTGGATGCCTCGGGCACCCCCTGGTTCCTCGAGGCCAACGTGCTGCCCGGTCTCACCGAGACCTCGCTCGTGCCGCTCGCGATCGAGGCATCCGGATCGGACGCCGCGTCCATCTACGGCGAACTCGTTCGTGCCGCACACGCTCGGACGGTCTCGGAATCGTCCGCGGCCTGAACTGAGATGCGAGAACGGGGGTGGCTTCGGCCACCCCCGTTCTCGTACTTCCTGACTCCCGAAACTGACGATTTCAGTTCGTCAGGAGCGATCCTGCGACGGATTCCGGATCAGACGCCGTCGAGCTCCTCGCCGAGTTCACTCAGGATCCGACGCAAGTCCTGAACCGTCGCGAAATCAATGCTGATCTGGCCTTTTCGTGCGCCGAGCGCGATCTTCACGCGGGTGTTGAGGCGATCCCCGAGTCGCGTCGCCAGATCGTCGAGGAAGTCCTGCCGCTTGCCGGCCGACGGCTTGAGGCGCGACGCCTTCGGCTCCTTCGTCGCGATCGACTCGGCTGCGCGCACCGAGAGCTCCTCGTTCACGATCTTGTCGGCGAAGCGCTGCATCTCATCGGTGTCGCCGACCGAGAGGATCGCACGAGCGTGGCCTGCGGTCAGCACGCCCGCGGCGACGCGCAGCTGCACCGGCTCAGGCAGCTTGAGGAGGCGGAGCGTGTTCGAGATCTGCGGGCGCGACCGACCGATGCGGCTCGCGAGTTCCTCCTGGGTGATGCCGAAATCGGAGAGGAGCTGCTGGTAGGCCGAGGCCTCTTCGAGCGGGTTGAGCTGCGATCGGTGGAGGTTCTCGAGGAGGGCATCGCGCAGCATGTCCTCGTTCGCGGTGTCCTTGACGACGGCCGGAATCGTGTCGAGGCCGGCGGCCTTCGTCGCACGAAGCCGACGCTCACCCATGACGAGCTCGTACTTGCCCGCCTGGTCGGGGTGCGGGCGAACGACGATCGGCTGGAGGACTCCGAACTCGCGCACGCTGTGAACCAGCTCGGCCAGGTCTTCGGGGTCGAAGACGCTGCGCGGCTGGACGGCGTTGGGCACGATGTCGTTCGGGTCGAGGCGCGCGAGACGCGCACCGGGAACCGCGACGAGGCCCTCGGTCTCAGCCGCCTGCTCGACGACCGCGACCGCCACGGGGGAGGGGGAGGCCGAATCGGAGTCGGGGAAGAAGACGTCGACCGGCCGACTCGCGCGCGCCGCGTCGTCGCCGCTCGGGATCAGTGCGCCGATGCCACGGCCCAGTCCGGTTCGCTTGCTTGCCATCAGTTCGACTCCTCGGGGGTTGCCGCGCCACGACGGGCGATCTCTGCGGCGGCTTCTCGGTAGGAAAGGGATCCGGTCGACGCGAAGTCGTAGCTGATCACGCTCTGCCCGTAGCTGGGGGCTTCGGAGACCCGCACCGATCGCGGAATGATCGTCTGCAGCGTCTGCACGGGGAAGTGATCGCGCACCTCCTGCGCGACCTGCTGGGCGAGGTTGGTACGGGAGTCGTACATCGTCAGCAGGATCGTGGAGAGACGGAGTTCGGGGTTCAGGTGCTTCTCGATCAGCTCGATGTTGCTGAGCAGCTGCGAGAGTCCCTCGAGCGCGTAGTACTCGCACTGGATCGGGATCAGCACCTCGCGCGCCGCGACGAATGCGTTGATCGTCAGCAGGCCCAGCGACGGCGGGCAATCGATGAAGACGTAGTCGTACGCTCGCTCCATCGTGGCCAGGTGCGTGTCGAGTGCGCGACGGAGGCGCTGCTCCCGGGCGACGAGCGAGACGAGCTCGATCTCGGCGCCGGCCAGGTGAATGGTCGCCGGGACGCAGTCGAGGTGTTCATGTTCGGTGGATGGGCGAATGACCTCGGCGAGCGGAAGGTCGGCGACGAGTACCTCGTAGACGCTCTTCTGCTCGGAGCGATGGTCGACGCCGAGTGCCGTGGAGGCGTTGCCCTGGGGGTCGAGGTCGATGACGAGCACCTTCGCGCCGGAACGTGCGAGCGCCGCAGCCAGGTTGACGGCGGTCGTGGTCTTGCCGACGCCGCCCTTCTGGTTCGAAATGGTGAGTACGCGTGTCGCGGGCGGCAGCGGCAGCACCGATTCCTCGAGCGCGATGCGCCGACGGGTCTCGTCGGCAAGTTCGTAAGCCAGGGGAGTTCCTCCGTGATCGATCGATGTTTCACGTGAAACATCGGGGGCGGTGATCGGCTTGGCCGGCGCGGGAGCCGCCGATTCCATGGGGATCTGGTCCGGCGAAGCCGGAGAATTTTTTGAGATCTCGCCTCCCTGCGCAGGCAGGTCGGCTTCAGGCATCGGCGGTGGGAACTCCTCGTGCGATGCGGACGGTTCCACCTGGGACGACTGGAGCGACACCGTGGCAGGCTCTGCCGCCTCGGACACGAGAGGCGTTTCGGTGACGGTCTCGATCGCGGTCTCATCGTCGAGGACACTCGCGCGATCTGAGATCGGAGCGCCGGCGATAGGGGCCGCTCCGGACTCGACCTCGACCGACGCAGGCGGTGCTTCCACACTGATCGGGGCCGTCTGCAGCGCTGATGCCGTGTCGACGGCAGCATCACCGACGATCTCCCGAATAAGGTCTTCGAGCAGTCGATCCGCCCCGTGCGCGTGATCGACCCCGTGCGGCGTCGACGCACCGCCGTCTGCCGGATCATCCGAAAGTGCCGCCGCGGTCGCCGCGTCCCAGTCGATACCGGCGGAGGGGACCGGTCGAGGTGGCTCTTGCACGGCGGGGGAGAGCGCAGGTGCTTCGGGGCGGACGGGCGGGTCGTCACTCTGCATCGCAGGCGTATCAGGCGAGCTCACCGGCGGTGGCTGCTCAGCCGTGACGACCTCTGCCTCATCGGTTCGGCCGACGGTGCTGCTCGATTCGGCGACCGTCTCGACCTGCTGGGGGCGTTTGCGATGAAACCATCCACGTCCCCCGCCAGGTGTCATGCCCTCTGCTCCAAACCGATGATGCGCCGTAGCCCCGTTTCGTGGGCTCGACCCGAGAGACAAGCCTAACGGCCCCGACTGCCTTCAGTGGGCTGAAAGCACCGCTTCGTGGAGCGAAGTTCGCGAGATCGCGTCGCGTGGGAGGCGTTGGACAGAACACCCTCTGCTTCTCGTCGATGACGCGATCGCGAACGATGTTTCACGTGAAACATCGCGTGCCCACAGATGGCCCCGGCGATCTGGGCCAGGGTTCTCCGTGGCCGCAGTCGGCGATTCGACGGCCCCGTGGGCGCCTCGACGGATGGCGTCATGGTTGATCGACGCTGCCGCGCCTCGACCATCCGACGCTCGTACCCCCACAGCGTCCGCCTCCGTGTCGGCGCGTCGAGCGAGCGGCGTACCAGCCGTCCTGACAATGACCGTTCGACGGGAGCGGTGCGAACCTCTCATCCCGAAGCGCCTCTAGTCGGATCGTGAGGACGGAGAACTCCGGTGTTCGGCAGCCAGGCACTCGCCACGCGATCATCTCGCGCCACACGGCTTTGGGTCTGGCCGTGGATACCCGGTCGGGCGGGGATGCAGCGAGCACAGTCTTCCCTGACGATGCCGGCCTCACGTCCCACCGACGACTTCGGAGCCGATCCCTTCCACTGCGGGCGATGAGGATCGGCTCACAGTCCACGGCCCCCGATGCTCGTGGCGTCAGTCCGAGTGATCCTCGCGCGTCAGTGCAGACGCCGGATGGATGCCCCAGGTCGGGCGGTCCGAAGGGCTGGCGGCATCGTGTCCTTCGCCCGACCGATGTGCAGTCCTCGTCTTGCTTGGCGAACAGACTCGCCTCGTGCTTGGTGAACAGACTCGCACGGGTAGGTGCGGATGCGACCACTCAGCGCGCAAACGATCGACGGGCGCCGCCCACGAAGATCGACGAGTGCCTCCATGCGTATCAACAGTGGGGAGGGGAGCGAACGCCGAAACAGAGCCTGCCGCGGGACTCAGAGCTGAGCCGACCGCGGGACTCAGAGCGGAACCGGAAGTGCTCCGGAGCGAGATCGAGCGTGGGTCCGCCGGCAACGCCAGTGGGAGCCGTCGCGACGTGGGCCCGGGAGCCAAGCGCAGTCAGCGTGCCACGAGCGAGAGCGAAGACCCGAACGGCAACGCGGACCCGCGGGGAAGCCGGGGCGGGGCATGAAATGGCATTCAAGTCGGAACGGGAGCGTGGAGTAGCCGAAGCCCGAAAGGGGAGTGGAGCGAGCCGGAACCGGAGCGCGAGCGAGGAACCGGCCGCGGGAGCGTTCGGGGGAGACAACTACAGCAGGGTCCAGCCAGTAGGAGCGGGCGGGGTGCGAGTCAGGTTCACCCCGAATCAGCATTGAGGCCTGAGACGTCGTCTCTCCGAGCCTCGACCAGAGGTGGATGCGGATGAGTCCAGCCCGCACCCGCAACCGAGTTCGCAGCACCCACTCGGCGGCGCGTCGCCCAACGCAGACCTCTCACCGGAGAGAAGAATCGGGGCAGACGGCGAAGTGTTCGCAGCGAACGGCTCCCACGGAGAGCCCCGCGGGCGGAGCCGACACCGCATCCTCACGCCCGCCAGGAGTGGGGGCACGGCCGCGTTCGAGCACGAGGCCGGAGCGTGCACGGAGGGGAGTCCCGCAGTGTCGGACGTGGAGGAAGCAGGAAGGCGAGCGCAGGCAGAAGGCGTCAGGCGAGAAGCTGTGCCTGCGGAGACGCAGATCGACAACGGATGCACCATCGCAGCCGGCCAGGTGTTCCGATGTTCGGATCACCTCGAGCTGCAGTGGCCTGACCGGCGCAGGTCCGGAGTCACCGAGCATCGAGCAGACCACGGACTCGGAGGCGCTGGCGCGACGCACCCGACCCGGCCATCTGCAGCGGGGTCTGCCTCTAGGCCCTTCGGGTCACCCGCAGTGTTTCACGTGAAACATCAGCGCGTTCGCCGGAGCCCTGCCGGTTCACCGACCTCGCCAGACACAGCCCATCCGGCACACCCCAGGCTCGACGGAGCTGCGCTCACGGCGATGGGCCGCATCACGCGATTCGAAGATCTCAGCCCACCCGGCACCCGCCAGCCATCGGCATCCGACCCACGTTCGTCTCGGAACGGCAGACGAAGAACAGACCACGCAGCGAACACCTCGACCTCTCCTCACCCGCTCCGCCTCGCAACCGCAGCGACGAGCTACCCAAACACACACCACTCTGACGTCGAAAGCGAAAGGCACCGTTTCACGTGAAACGGTGCCTTTCGGTGCCAGCTGTGGAACGCAGATGACGTCGAGTCAGTCGACCTTCGCGCGGAAGACCCTGGTCACCTCGGAGTCGGGGACGACACCCTCGCCGAGCACGAGCACCTCGACCTCGGTCAACTTGTACTTGCGGATGACCTTCTCGGCCGCACCGATCTCACCGTCGACGCCGGCGCCCTTCATGAGCACCAGCTCTCCGCCGGCGCGAAGCAGGGGAGCGGTCACGGGAATCAGTGTGCGCAGTGCGCTCACGGCACGCGCCGTCACCTGGTCGAGCGAGTCGCCGAGCTTCGACTCCTCGGCGCGCGCCCGCACGACGGTGACGTTCCCGAGTTCGAGCTCCTCGGCCTGACGCTCGAGCCAGGCGACGCGGCGCTCCATCGGCTCGATCAGGGTGAACTCGACATCGGGTCGCATGATGGCGAGCACGAGTCCGGGCAGGCCCGCACCAGATCCGACGTCGCCGACGCGGCCGGGCCGGAGCAGCGGTGCGACGAGCGCACTGTTCAGCACGTGCCTGGTCCACAGCCGGGGCAGCTCGAGCGGACCGATGAGCCCGAGCTCCTCGCCGTGCCGCGCGAGCGCATCGGTGAAGGCGCGCCCCTTCTCGAGGTGCGAGCCGAAGAGCTCAGCGGCCGCGGCGGGTTCGGGTTCGAGTCCGTCGATCATCGTGCCGTGCGCGTCGTCAGGCGCCGCGCGTGATCACGGTGTGCCGGTCGGCACCCTCGCCGCGCGACTCCGAGTGGAAGCCGTGCTCGGCCACGAGATCGTGCACGAGCTTGCGCTCGTAGGACGACATCGGGGGGAGCGACGCCTCGGCGGAGCCGGCCTCGATGCGCTCGACCGCGCGGGTCACGAGCGAGGCGAGCTCGTCTCGACGAGCGTCGCGCGAGCCGCCGATGTCGAGGATCAGGCGGGAGAACGCACCGGTCTTCGTCTGCACGGCGAGGCGCGTGAGCTCCTGCAGCGCGCTGACGGTGTCGGGCTTCGAGAGGAGATTGAGGTTGGCGCCTTCGCCGGCGTTCACCGAGATGTAGGCCCTGCCGTTGCGCGCGTCGATGTCGATGTCACCGTCGAGGTCGGTGATGTCGAGCAGCTCCTCGATGTAGTCGGCGGCGATGTCGCCCTCTTCTTCAAGCTGCGAGGTCGAACGCTCGGAGGCGTCGTGCTGCACGTCGGTCATGGTTACTTCCCCTGCTTCTTGGCGCGCGACTTGCCCATGGGCTGCTGGCGCTGAGTCTTCTTGGGCTCTTCGACGGCGATGGCGCCCTCGGCCTTCTCCTCCACGACGAGCTTGCCCTTCTTCGCCAGGCGAGCCTCGCGTGCCTTGGCGGCGTCGCTGCCGGGCGTGGGCATGTTGCGGATGACGACGAACTGCTGACCCATGGTCCAGAAGTTCGAGACGAGCCAGTAGAACATGACGCCGAGCGGGAACGCGACACCCGAGAAGGCGAACACGAGGGGGAGCAGGTACAGGAGGATGCGCTGCTGCCGGAACATGGGGCTCGCCTTGGTCTCGGGCGACATGTTCTTCGAGACGATCTGCAGCTGGGTGATGAACTGCGAGGCGGTCATGAGGATGATCATCGCGAGGGCGATCAGCATGACGTTGAGGCTGAACGGCATGCCCGCGACCATGAGGTTCCACTCGCCGATGAAGGTCGACTTCAGCGGCGCGCCGAGGAACTCGGCGTTGGCGAACGAGTTCGCGAGGTCCTGCGTGAAGACGCCGACGCCGGCCTTGTCGTGCTGGGCGTCGTTGAGCACCGAGAACAGGCCGAAGAAGATCGGCATCTGCAGCAGCAGGGGCAGGCACGAGGAGAGCGGGTTGGTGCCCGTCTTCTTGTAGAGCTCCATGGTCTCGCGCGACATGGCCTCGCGCGAGTACTGGTCCTTCTTGCCCTTGTACTTGTCCTGGATCTTCTTGAGCTGCGGCGCCACCTCGAGCATGCGGCGCTGGCTCTTGATCTGCCGGACGAAGATCGGGATGAGCGCGGCGCGAACGACGATGACGAGACCGACGATCGAGAGCACCCAGGTGGCGCCCGCGTTCGGGTCCATGCCGATGAACGTCCACAGGGAGTGGAACGCGACGAGGATCAGCTCGATGACCCACTTGATGGGCCAGAGGATCAGGCTGATGATGTCCATTTGGCGGTGTCAGTCCTTCCGGGACATGGTGGTGGAGGCGGTGACGATCGCCGCATCGTTGCGGGTCGAAGACTGAGCCGGCTCGAGACCGGCGGATGCCACATGGTGGACGTGATCGTGGGGGTGCGCGTGCGGCGCGGAGCCCGAGGCATCCGCGTGGACCCACGCTGCCGGGACGACCCAGCCGAAGCGGGTGACGCGATAGCGCTGGTGGCGGGCGGCGCGCACGTCGTCGATGCCGCCGGGCGACCAGGGGTTGCAGCGCAGGATGCGCCACGCGGTGAGGGCCGAGCCCACGAGGAGCCCTCGCTGCTGCACAGAACCGAGTCCGTAGGCGGAGCACGAGGGGTAGTAGCGACAGACGTCGCCGTAGAGGGGGGAGATCAGGGCGCGGTAGCCGCGGATGAGCAGCACGCCGACGTTCCGGGGAACGAGCGCGACGAAGAGCAGTGCGTCACGCATGTCATCCGCCCTTCACCCGGTCTCGGACGCGGCGGTCCGAGCAGGCGCCGATCACTTCCGAGCGGAGCGCCTCCCAGTCGGCGGCGGCCGCGGACGGCAGCGCTCGCACGACGATGTCGACACCGCTGAAGCCGTCGCCGAGCACCTCGTGGCACGCGGCCTTGAGCCTGCGGCGGACGAGGTTGCGGCGAACGGCACCGCCGACCTTCTTCGACACGATGAAGCCGAAGCGCGCGTCGGTGCCCGACTCCCGTGAGCGCACGTAGCTCACGGTGTGGGCACCGGCGACCTTCGCACCACGGCGCACGATGACTCGATAGTCGTCGGCGTTCGTGATGCGATTGGCTTTGGCGAGCACCGAAGAACTATGCGGAGAGTTCGGTGCGGCCCTTGGCGCGACGTGCCGACAGGATGGCACGGCCCGCGCGGGTGCGCATGCGAAGGCGGAAGCCGTGCTTCTTGGCACGACGACGGTTGTTCGGCTGGAACGTACGCTTGCTCATTCTTCTTCTCCGGCTGGTCGAATCTCCTCGCCGGGAAGTGGCTGCGACAGGTGCTGCAGCTCGGCGGCGGGAAAACTGGGTGCCCGAAAGGGCTGGGTCAACTGATTAAAACTACGGCCTCGCACGCGAACGGTCAAACCGAGACGCCGAGATCGAGGCGCAGATCGAACCCGACAGTATCCCGTGAACCTCGACATCACCTGTGGACCGACACGCCGACACGATCGAATCCTCGAATCGGCATTTGTCGGCGGGGCCTTCCTCGGATAGCGTTTGACACCAGTTATCCCCAGCTTCGTGCGCGGAAACACGGGCAAGTCCCCGAATCTCCCCACAGGGGGTGGATAACACTGTGAACACTCGCCTCGCGCCGCTTGCTTTCGTCGATGGGGGATCGATGAGCGGCACACGAGACCACCAGAACCTGATTGCGGGGAACGATGACAGAACAGCCCATTTCCGACACTTGGGCGACGATCCTCGATCGACTGTCAGACGACGACGCGATCACCCCGATGCTGCAGGGGTTCCTCAACCTGGTCGAGCCCAAGGGCATCGCGGCCGGCACCTTCTACCTCGAGGTCCCCAACGACTTCACCGCGAGCATGCTGAACCAGCGCATGCGGGTCTCGCTCCTCTCCGCGATGAGCGCCGTCGAGGCGCCCTCGCCGGTCACCTCCTTCTACGTGGTGGTGAACCCCGAGCTCGAGGAGGCGGTGCGTGCCGCCGAGACGCAGCCCGGCTACGGCAGCGAGCCCGACCCCGTCGAGCTTCCCGCCTCGCCGCAGTCGGTCTTCGAGAACACGAGCCCGGTCTCCTCGCGCGATACCCGGCTGAACCCGAAGTACGCGTTCGAGAGCTTCGTCATCGGGCAGTCGAACCGGTTCGCCCACGCCGCAGCGGTCGCCGTGGCCGAGGCGCCGGCGAAGGCGTACAACCCGCTCTTCATCTACGGCGACTCGGGGCTCGGCAAGACCCACCTCCTGCACGCCATCGGCCACTACGCGATGAGCCTCTATCCGGGCATCCGCGTGCGGTACGTCTCCTCCGAGGAGTTCACGAACGACTTCATCAACTCGATCGCGAACAACCGCGGGTCGCTGTTCCAGCAGCGGTACCGCAACATCGACATCCTGCTCATCGACGACATCCAGTTCCTGCAGGGCAAGGCGGAGACGCAGGAGGCGTTCTTCCACACCTTCAACACCCTGCACGACCACAACAAGCAGGTCGTCATCACCTCGGATGTCCCGCCGAAGCACCTGACCGGCTTCGAGGACCGCATGCGCAGCCGCTTCGAGTGGGGCCTCATCACCGACGTCCAGGCGCCCGACCTCGAGACCCGCATCGCGATCCTCCGCAAGAAGGCGCAGTCCGAACGGCTCCAGGTGCCCGACGACATCCTGGAGTACATGGCATCGAAGGTGTCCTCCAACATCCGCGAGCTCGAGGGCACCCTCATCCGCGTGACCGCGTTCGCGAGCCTCAACCGCACGCCGGTCGACATGCCCCTCGTGCAGACCGTGCTGAAGGACCTCATCACCGACGACTCCGACAACGTGGTCGCGCCGGTCGACATCATCACGGCGACGGCCGACTACTTCAAGCTCACGGTCGACGACCTGTACGGCTCGAGCCGTTCGCAGGCGGTGGCGACCGCCCGGCAGATCGCGATGTACCTCTGCCGCGAGCTCACGAACCTGTCGCTGCCGAAGATCGGCCAGCTGTTCGGCAACCGCGATCACACGACGGTGATGTACGCGAACAAGAAGATCTCGGAGCTCATGAAGGAGCGCCGTTCGATCTACAACCAGGTCACCGAGCTCACCGCACGCATCAAGCAGACGACGCGCTACCGCTGAGCCGATCCGCCGATCCTGCCGTCCGACACGCCCGGAACGGTCTCTGCAGCGACCCTGCAGACCGATCTCAGCACGCTTCCCACAGTTGTGGAGAACCTGTGGATTGTTAACGAGCAACCGCCTGAGGACTGTTGAGACGCGTCGCCGGCCTGTGCAGAACGGTGTGCGGCGTTCCGATCGGCATCGATGTGACCGGCATCGAATCCACACACCGTGCACAGATCGAATGCCCCTCGATCGGCGTCGTTCCGCGGGTCTCTGAACACCATCCACAGTTTCCACAACGGTTAACACCGTTAAGAGAGAGTTGTTTAAGGGGCGATTCCCACAACCTCGTCGTCGGCGAGCGTCGAGCGGGGGCTCGGTCGAGCTCGCCCGGCCGCACGACCGGCGGATTCTCCGACGCCGTCAACAGTCGTGCGGATAGCATGGGACCCACCAAGCGACATCCACGACGGGAGAACCGTGAAGTTCCAGGTCAACCGCGACGTCTTCAGTGAGGCCGTGTCCTTCGCCGTGAAGCTGCTTCCGCAGCGCACGACGCTGCCGATCCTCTCCGGCGTCCTCATCAAGGCGACCACCGACGGGCTCGTGCTGTCCTCCTTCGACTACGAGGTGTCGTCGCAGACCGAGATCCAGGCCGACGTCGAAGAGCCCGGCACCGTGCTCGTCTCCGGTCGTCTCCTGGCCGAGATCGCGGGCCGGCTGCCGAACGCGCCCGTCCGCATCGCGACCGAGGAGAGCCGGATCTCGGTCAGCTGCGGCTCCGCGAGCTTCACGCTGCTCTCGATGCCGGTCGAGGAGTATCCGTCGATCCCCGAGATCGGCGAGCAGTCCGGTCTCGTCCCCGCCGAGGAGTTCGCGGCCGCGGTCGCCCAGGTCGCCGTCGCCGCTTCGCGCGACGACGTCACCCCGGTCATCACGGGCGTCCAGCTCGAGGTGCGCGAGAACAGCCTCGGCCTCGTCGCGACCGACCGCTACCGCGTCGCCGTGCGCGAGATCGACTGGGACGGCGGCAACGTCGCCGCCGGCGACGAGGCGATCACCGCACTCGTCCCGGCCCGCACATTGCAGGAGGTCGGCAAGACGCTCGGCAACGCCGGCAACATCTCCGTGGCGATCACCAGCCGCGACGACCGCGAGCTCATCGCCTTCAGCGCCGACAAGAAGACCGTGACGTCGCTGCTCATCAAGGGCAACTTCCCGCCCGTGCGCCGTCTCTTCCCCGAGACGGTCGACAACTACGCCGTGATGAACACCGCCGACCTCATCGAGGCGACCCGTCGCGTCGCGCTCGTCCTCGAGCGTGAGGCGGCGCTGCGCTACAGCTTCACCGCCGACGGCCTCACCCTCGAGGCGATCGGCTCGGAGCAGGCCCAGGCGTCGGAGTCGATCGACGCCATCCTGACCGGCGACGACACCGTCGTGTCGCTGAAGCCCCAGTTCCTCCTCGACGGACTCGGCGCCGTGCACTCGGAGTTCGTGCGCATCTCGTTCACGAAGACCGAGAACCCGAACAAGCCCGGCCCCGTGCTCATCACGAGCCAGACCTCGCGCGAGCAGGCCGGCGCCGACAGCTACCGCTACCTGCTGCAGCCCAACCTGCTGCTGCGCTGAGGTCTCGGCGCCGCGCGGAGCCGGCCCGATCGTCGACGGCTCGTGTCGCTTCGACGGTCGACGATCGGGTTGGATGCCACGTGCCGCGGTGTCGGCGGCCGCCGGTAGCGTAGGCGTGGTCGAACGAGAGGAGCGGTGCCCGTGCACGTCGCCCGACTCTCGCTCACCGACTACCGAAACTACGAGCGGGCCGAGCTCGAGCTCGGCCCCGGTGCGACCGTGCTCGTCGGCCGCAACGGCCAGGGCAAGACGAACCTCGTCGAGTCGATCGGCTACCTCGCCACCCTCGGTTCGCACCGGGTCTCGGGCGACCGGGCGCTGATCCGTGCCGGCGCCGACGCGGCGATCGTGCGTGCGCTGCTCGCCCACGGCGACCGCGAACTGCTCGTCGAGCTCCAGCTCAACCGGCAGGGTGCGAATCGGGCCCAGCTCAACCGATCGCCCGTGAAGACCCGCGAGCTGCCGCGCTACGCCCACAGCGTGCTGTTCGCTCCCGAGGATCTCGCGATCGTCCGCGGCGAACCGGGCGTCCGACGGCGCATGCTCGACGAGCTGCTCGTGCAGCGCACTCCGCGCCTCGGCGGTGTGATGGCCGACTACGACCGGGTGCTCAAGCAGCGCAACACGCTGCTGAAGAGCGCCCGGGCCCGGGGGCTCGCCGCCGACAAGCTCACGACGCTCGACATCTGGGACGAACGGCTCGTGGTGCTCGGCTCCGAGCTCATCGACCAGCGCCTCGCGCTCGTCGCCGAACTCGGCGACCCTGTGGCCGCGGCCTACCGTTCGATCGTCGATGCCGACCATCGTCCCGAGCTCCGGGCGGTGCTGTCGATCGACGGCGGCGATGCGGAGGCCGGCGACGACGTGCTCGATGCCGGCCCGATCTCGTCGGGGTCGGGGCGATCTTCGGCACCGACGGCCGAGCGATTCGCCGGGGCGCTCGCGGCGCTGCGCGCGAAGGAGCTCGAGCGCGGCGTCACGCTCGTCGGCCCGCACCGCGACGACGTGCTCCTCCTCCTCAACGGGCTGCCGGCCAAGGGCTACGCCAGCCACGGCGAGTCGTGGTCGTTCGCCCTCGCGCTGCGGCTCGCCTCGGCAGAGCTGCTCCGCCGCGACTCGAGCACCGGCGATCCCGTGCTCGTGCTCGACGACGTCTTCGCCGAGCTCGACCGCCTCCGCCGTGAACGGCTCGCCGGCGCGATCGCCGGGTTCGAGCAGGTGCTCGTCACCGCGGCCGTCCTCGAAGACGTGCCGGCGCCGCTCATCGCGCGTATCGTGCACATCGAGTCGGGGCGCATCGTCGGCACCCCTGACGACGAAGGCGATGAGCCCGGCGCCGAGTCGGGCGCCGAGGCATCCGAGCGAGAGAGCGACCAGGCCGATGGCTGAGGCATCCGAGGCGGCGCGGGTCTACCGGCACTTCCGCGAGATCTTCGGCGGCGAGCCCCGGCTGCGGGCCGGACGAGCGAACCGTGTCCGCACGCGCGACGACAGCGAGAACCAGCCGTTCACCCCTGGGCGCGACCCGAAGGCGCTCGGCGCGACGCTCGACGGCCTGAGCGCGCAGCTCGGCTGGACGGGCCCGCTGTCGCAGCACGACGTGCTCGCCTCGTGGGCCGAGATCGTCGGCGAAGACACTGCGAGGCACTCCGAGGCCATCGCGATCGAGGGCGGGGTGCTGCAGGTCCGCTGCGAGTCGACGGCGTGGGCGACCCAGCTCCGCATGATGCGCACGCAGCTCGTCACCGAGATCGTCTCGAGGTACCCCGGAGCGGGTGTCGAGACCATCCGCTTCCAAGGGCCAGACGCCCCCACCTGGAAAAAGGGTCCCAGATCGGTTCCAGGGCGCGGTCCGCGCGATACCTACGGCTGAGAAGACCAAAACGGTCACTGAACCCGATTCGTTGCGCGAGAGCGGCCTTTCACGGCCCTGCGGCACCGCCTCTTTGATAGGATCGAGAGTCGCCAGAACGACGGTTTGGAGCCCGATTCACCCATGACAGCGGAACCGACGAAGGCCCAGGGCGCGCCCGAATACGGTGCAGACGCGATCCAGGTTCTCGAGGGCCTCGAAGCGGTACGCAAGCGGCCCGGCATGTACATCGGCTCGACCGGGCCACGAGGACTCCATCACCTCGTCTACGAGATCGTCGACAACTCCGTCGATGAGGCGCTCGCAGGCTTCGCGACCGACATCGACGTGACGATCCTGCCCGACGGTGCCGTGCGCGTGATCGACAACGGCCGTGGCATCCCCGTCGGCATCCACAAGACCGAGGGGCGGTCGACCGTCGAGGTCGTGCTGACCGTGCTCCACGCCGGCGGCAAGTTCGGCGGCGGCGGGTACGCGGTCTCCGGCGGTCTCCACGGCGTCGGTTCCTCCGTGGTCAACGCGCTGTCGAGCCGGCTCGAGGTCGAGGTCAAGCGCGAGGGGCACATCTGGCGCCAGGCGTTCAACATCGGCGTGCCCGAGGCTCCGCTCTCGCAAGACGAGGCGAGCGACGAGACCGGCACCACGATCACCTTCTGGCCGAGCGCCGACATCTTCGAGACCGTCGAGTTCGACTACGAGACGCTGCGCACCCGCTTCCAGCAGATGGCGTTCCTGAACAAGGGACTGCGCATCACGCTCACCGACGAGCGCGCCGGGCACGACGTCGTCGATCCCGACGACACCGCCGAGGTCGATGCCGACGGCACCTCGGGCCCCCGCACCGACACCTTCCTCTACGAGCGCGGCATCACCGACTACGTCGAGTACCTCAACAAGTCGAAGCGCGCCGAACTCGTCAACGAGGAGATCATCTCGTTCGAAGCCGAGGACACGGAGCGCAAGATCGCGCTCGAGGTCGCGATGCAATGGACGACCGCGTACACCGAGTCGGTGCACACCTACGCCAACACCATCAACACGCACGAGGGCGGCACCCACGAAGAGGGCTTCCGCGCGGCACTCACGACGCTCGTGAACCGCTACGCGCGCGAGAAGAGCATCCTCAAGGAGAAGGACGACAACCTCTCCGGCGACGATGTGCGCGAAGGCCTCACCGCCGTCATCTCGGTGAAGCTCGGCGAGCCGCAGTTCGAGGGCCAGACGAAGACCAAGCTCGGCAACACCGAGGCGAAGTCGTTCGTGCAGAAGGTCACCGGCGAGCAGCTCGGCGACTGGTTCGAACGCAACCCGACGCAGGCCCGCGAGATCATCCGCAAGGCGATCCAGGCGGCGACGGCTCGCATCGCCGCGCGCAAGGCGCGCGAGGCCACCCGTCGCAAGGGCCTCCTCGAGTCGGGCGGCATGCCCGGCAAGCTGAAGGACTGCTCCTCGAAGGACCCGTCGGTCTCCGAGATCTTCATCGTCGAGGGCGACTCGGCCGGCGGCTCCGCCGTGCAGGGCCGCAACCCCGAGACGCAGGCGATCCTCCCGCTGCGCGGCAAGATCCTGAACGTCGAGAAGGCACGCCTCGACCGCGCCCTCGCGAACAACGAGGTGCAGGCGATGATCACGGCGTTCGGCGCCGGCATCGGCGAGGACTTCAACACCGAGAAGGCCAGGTACCACAAGATCGTGCTCATGGCCGACGCCGACGTCGACGGCCAGCACATCACCACGCTGCTGCTCACGCTGCTGTTCCGCTACATGCGGCCGCTCATCGAGCTCGGCTACGTCTACCTCGCCCAGCCGCCGCTCTACCGCCTGAAGTGGACGAACGCCGACCACGAGTACGTGTACTCCGACAAGGAGCGCGACGCGCTCCTCACCGCGGGGCTCGCAGCAGGCAAGCGCATCCCGAAGGACAACGGCGTGCAGCGCTACAAGGGTCTCGGCGAGATGAACCACCAGGAGCTGTGGGAGACCACGATGAACCCCGAGACCCGCACGCTGCTGCAGGTCACCATGGACGACGCGGCCGCCGCCGACGAGATCTTCTCGACCCTGATGGGCGAGGACGTCGAGAGCCGCCGCAACTTCATCCAGAAGAACGCGAAGGACGTGCGTTTCCTTGACATCTGATGTGATCGAGCCCGGCGCGGGCGGCGAGTTCGCCGCCGAGGAGAACGGCCCCGGCATCCACGGCAAGATCGACCAGGTCGACCTGCAGCTCGAGATGCAGCGCTCCTACCTCGACTACGCGATGAGCGTGATCGTGGGTCGCGCCCTGCCCGAGGTCCGCGACGGACTGAAGCCCGTGCACCGCCGCGTCATCTACGCGATGTACGACGGCGGCTACCGCCCCGACAAGGCGTTCTCGAAGTGCGCCCGCGTCGTCGGCGACGTCATGGGCCAGTTCCACCCGCACGGCGACACCGCGATCTACGACGCGCTCGTGCGACTCGTGCAGCCGTGGAGCCTCCGCTACCCGCTCGCGCTCGGCCAGGGCAACTTCGGCTCGCCCGGCAACGACGGCGCGGCCGCCCCCCGGTACACCGAGACGAAGATGGCTCCGCTCGCGCTCGAGATGGTGCGCGACATCGACGAGGAGACCGTCGACTTCCAGGACAACTACGACGGCCGCACCCAGGAGCCGTCGATCCTGCCCGCGCGCTTCCCGAACCTGCTCGTCAACGGCTCGGTCGGCATCGCGGTCGGCATGGCGACGAACATCCCGCCGCACAACCTCCGCGAGGTCGCCTCGGGCGCCCAGTGGTACCTCGAGAACCCCGAGGCATCCCGCGAAGAGCTGCAGGAGGCGCTGCTGCAGCGCATCAAGGGACCCGACTTCCCGACCGGGGCGCAGATCCTCGGCGTGAAGGGCATCACCGACGCCTACCGCACGGGCCGCGGATCGATCACGATGCGGGCCGTCGTGAGCGTCGAGGAACTGCAGGGCCGAACCTGCCTCGTCGTCACCGAGCTGCCGTACCAGGTGAACCCCGACAACCTCGCGATCAAGATCGCCGACCTCGTGAAGGACGGCAAGATCGGCGGCATCGCCGACATCCGCGACGAGACCTCGGGCCGCACCGGCCAGCGCCTCGTGATCGTGCTGAAGCGCGACGCGGTCGCCAAGGTCGTGCTGAACAACCTGTACAAGCACACCCAGCTGCAGGAGAACTTCGGCGCGAACATGCTCGCGATCGTCGACGGCGTGCCCCGCACGCTCTCGATCGACGGGTTCATCGCGCACTGGGTCGACCACCAGATCGACGTCATCGTGCGCCGCACGCAGTTCCGCCTCCGCAAGGCGGAGGAGCGCATGCACATCCTGCGCGGCTACCTCAAGGCGCTCGATGCGCTCGACGAGGTGATCGCGCTGATCCGCGCCTCGGCGACGGTCGACGACGCGCGTGCCGGTCTGAAGGACCTGCTCGACATCGACGACCTCCAGGCCGACGCCATCCTCGCGATGCAGCTGCGCCGCCTCGCGGCGCTCGAGCGTCAGAAGATCATGGACGAGGCCGAGGCGCTCGAAGCCGAGATCATGGACTTCAAGGACATCCTCGCCCGGCCCGAGCGCCAGCGCACGATCGTCTCCGAAGAGCTTGCCGAGATCGTCGACAAGTACGGCGACGAGCGCCGCACGCACATCATGCCGGGCTTCGACCGCGACATGTCCGTCGAAGACCTCATCCCCGAAGAGGAGATGGTGGTCACGGTCACGCGCGGCGGCTACGTGAAGCGCACGCGCAGCGACAACTACCGCTCGCAGCACCGCGGCGGCAAGGGCGTGAAGGGCGCGCAGCTGCGCGCCGACGACGTCGTCGAGCACTTCTTCGTCACGACCACCCATCACTGGCTGCTGTTCTTCACGAACATGGGCCGGGTGTACCGGGCGAAGGCGTACGAGATCCAGGAGGCCGGTCGCGACGCGAAGGGCCAGCACGTCGCGAACCTGCTCGAGATGCAGCCCGACGAGGAGATCGCCGAGATCCTCGACATCCGCGACTACGGGGTGGCGAAATACCTCGTGCTCGCGACGCACGACGGTCTCGTGAAGAAGACGGCGCTCGAGGAGTACGACACCAACCGCTCGCGCGGCGTCATCGCGATCAAGCTCCGCGAGGGCGACGAGCTCGTCTCGGCGATGCTCGCCGACGAGCACGACGAGATCCTGCTCGTCTCGAAGAAGGGCATGTCGCTCCGCTTCGAGGCGACCGACGAGGCGCTGCGCCCGATGGGCCGCTCGACCTCGGGCGTCAAGGGCATGAGCTTCCGCGACGGCGACGCACTGCTCGAGGCCTCCGTGGTCCCGGGCTCGGGTGCCGCCGGTGAGATCCCTGAGAATGAGCCCGATGTCTCGGAGGAGGTCGACGGCGCGCAGTACGTGTTCGTCGTCACCGAGGGGGGCTACGCCAAGCGCACCGCGGTCGACCAGTACCGGCTGCAGAACCGCGGCGGGCTGGGCATCAAGGTCGCGAAGCTCAACGAGGATCGCGGCGATCTCGCCGGTGCGCTCATCGTCGGTTCCGATGACGAGGTGCTGGTGGTTCTTGCCAGCGGCAAGGTGGTACGCTCCGATGTCGCCGAGGTTCCTGCCAAGGGCAGGGATACGATGGGCGTCGTCTTCGCGAAGTTCGCGGCAGACGACCGCATCATCGCCATCGCGAAGAATTCCGAACGGAATCTGGTGGAGGAGACCGCAGAGTCCGACGCGGTCGAGCCCGCCGGAGAGGGAGTAACCGTCAATGAGTAGCGTCGCCGAGAAGCTGGCCCGCAAGTCGAGCAAGCGCGCCCCGGCCAAGCAGGTGCGCCTGCGGCTCGTCTATGTCGACTTCTGGTCGGCGGTGAAGCTGTCGTTCCTCGTGGCGGTGTGCCTCGCCGTCGTGTCGATCGTCGCGACCTTCCTCATCTGGACGGTGCTCAACTCGACCGACGTGTTCTCGAAGCTCAACGAGCTCGTGAAGGACGTCGCCGGCACCGGCGGCGACCTCTCGTCGATCCTCTCGCTCGGCAACGTCATGGGCTTCTCGGTCGTCGCGGCGCTCCTGAACCTGGTCGTGACCACCGCGCTCGGTGCGATCATCGCGGTGCTCTACAACCTCAGCGTGAAGATCACCGGCGGCATCCTGGTCGGGTTCACGAACAACTAGGCCCGCCCGCCGACGGGGCGCTTCGCGCCCCGTCGGCGGCCGGGTTCGGCTCGATTCGGATATTCCTGAAGTCTCAGGTAGTCTGTCCTTCGGCCGAAACACGGGGATATAGCTCAGGCGGTTAGAGCGCTTCGCTGATAACGAAGAGGTCCGAGGTTCAAGTCCTCGTATCCCCACTCTGAAAATTCCACAACACATCGGGTGCGTCGCATCCGGCTCGGGGCCTTAGCTCAGTTGGTAGAGCGCCTGCTTTGCAAGCAGGATGTCAGGAGTTCGAATCTCCTAGGCTCCACTCGATCGAGAACCTCAGTCATTCGACTGGGGTTCTTCTCGTTTCCGCGTCGAGGAGGCGTCGGACGGGGGCATTCGGAGTCTCGCTCGTGGTTCTCGCGCGCCGCGAGAAAATCACCCCCATCGCCGCCTCGGCATTCGCTACTGTTGGCTCAACCCGGTGATCTCGCCGTGGTATTCGCTTTCAGGGGGTAGGGCCATGGCATTCGACACCAACTTCTGGGATGTCTTCAGCGGTCTGTTCGGCTTCTTCGTGTTCGTCGCCTATCTCGTGGCGCTCTTCTCGGTCATCGCCGACCTCTTCCGCGACACGAAGCTCTCCGGGTGGGGCAAGGCCGTCTGGCTGCTCTTCCTCATCTTCGTGCCGTTCATCACCGTGCTCGTCTACCTCATCGCCCGCGGTCATGGCTTCGCCGAGCGCGAGAACGCCCGTCGCGGCGTCTACCACGAGTACGTCGACGATCACGGCGACGTGTCGCAGGTCAACCCGAACGACGAGGTCGCCCGGGCGCAGGGCCTCGGTGGCGACCCGACGATCAGCGGTGCCCAGTTCGACGCCGTGCAGCGCGATTCGATGCGCGAGGGGTGAGCGGCACCCGGTGAGCTCGACGTCCGCCCTGCCCGCGCGGGTAGGGTGACGGGATGGACATCCGCATCGCGGCGTATGGCGTGATCATCCGCGACGAGCACATCCTGCTCGCCCACTGGAACGAGCACGGCCGCTCGGGCTGGACGCTGCCCGGCGGCGGTGTGGAGGGCAGCGAGCACCCGCTCCAGGCGGCTCGACGCGAGATCGCGGAGGAGACGGGCTACGAGGCATCCATCGACCGCCTGCTCGGCATCGACACGATGGTGATCCCGGCCTCGAAGCGTCGGACGGGTACCGACCCGCTCTACGCGATGCGCGTGATCTACCGGGCGTCGGTCATCGGCGGCGAGTTGCGCGACGAGGTCGACGGCTCGAGCGACGAGGCGCGATGGGTGCCCCTGGCGGAGGTCTCGAGCCTGCACCGCGTGAGCCTGCTCGACATCGCCCTGCGACTGAATGCGGCCGAGCCGGCAGACGGCGTGCCGCCCAGGGCGTAGCCGCGCGCAGCACTCGACCCCGACGTCGGCGTTCCGGCCGCGGTGGCGGTCGAACCGTCGGCGACGGGGTCGAGGGTGGTGCGCTGGGGCGCGAACGGCGCCGCCGCGAGGGCGACGGCGCCGTCCGGTGCTGGGGTGGTCGTGATGGCGTTCATGCGATCACGACTCAGAGGTTGGGGCCGATGAGGGCGATCCGCTGGAGATCGCCGGCACGGACCCGGTGCGCGAGCGCGGTGTTCTGCTGGCGCAGCATCACGGCCTCGTGCGAGACGCGCTCGCTCTGTCGACGGCTCCACGCGATGAGTGCGAGGCCGGCGCGCAGGGCGATCCGCTCGTTGAGTCGGCGTGCCTGGGCACGCATGGCGGTGGTCTGTCCGGTGCCGGACTGACCGAGGGCGAGAGAACTGGTGTTCACGTCGTGTCCTTCGTTGGGTGTGGTGCACCGGTCGGTGCGGGGCGCCCGTCGGCCGGTCGGCCGAGGGTCGTCTGGAGGTGGTGGGATCGGCGCGGGTCCGCGATCGTCGCGGGCCGGCATCCGGGGGAGCGCGGCGGAGCCGCTGGCCGTCGGGCGAGCTGCGGATCGTCGATGCGGACCGCGTGCCCGATCGGATCAGGCGACGGCGGATGCCGCGGGAGAGTCGCTGCTCATGCCATGAGGGCGGATCGGCGTTCGCACACTTGAGGCGCGATGCCGGGGCGGAGAACTAGCAGGCCGGAGCGGTGAGGAGGATCACCGTGCGGCCGGCGGTAAATGCCGGGGTGAAGATGTACTTCATCATTGGGATCAACTCCTCTCTGTGGCTCGGGCGCGTTCGCACCGGTCACTGACACTAGCGGGAGATTCACACCCACCGCAAGGCATTTCTCCAGATTCGTGAGAAATCAGTGCGAGCACTGAGATCCGGCGGGCCTCAGGCCTCGGAATCGGGGGAGTTGCGAGCCTCTCGACTCGCCTCCGCGACGCGCTCCGCCGACTGGATGACGGCCTCGACCCCGAGCAGGAAGAGCTCGCGGTCCTCGAGGTCGACCAGGCGCGAGTTGATCGAGGCGATCAGCGGGTAGCGGCGCGGGTCGGCGAGGATGGGGCCCTCGAACCAGGGGCTCGGCGCGAACTCGTCGTCGACCGCGCCGCGCTCCCGCCGCTCGCCCCGCGCGCGTGCGATGCCCGCGGCGCTCGACAGCACGTGCGCGGCGAACAGCGCGTAGTGGCGCACCAGGTCGTCGTCGCCGAGGCCGGCTCGGGTGAAGGCGTCGAGCATGAGCTCGACGGCCCCGAGCTCGCCCGGGCCGTGGGTGGTGAGCACGGTCGCCTCGACGCCGATGGCCGGATGCTTCGCGAAGAGGTCGAGGGTCGCCACCGCGAGCTGACGGAGCCGGTCGCGCCATTCGTCGACCGGGGCGGTGACCGACTGGGTCGCACGGAGGGTCAGCGCATCGAGGAGCGCCTCCATGAGCTGCTCCTTGTTGCGGAAGTGGCGGTAGATCGCGGTCGGATCGGCGCCGAGGTGCGACCCGAGCTCGCGCACCGAGAGCGACGACGAGGGGGCGTTCGCCGCGAGCTCGATGCCGGCGGCGACGATCGATTCGCGATCGAGCCGGGCCTTTCCCTGCCCGCCGGTCGTGCGGCGTCGTGGGGTGCTCGTCGTGGGCATTCGCCCCTCCTCATCGGCTGCAGTGCCTCTTCATGCTGCCACGCCCGCGACCCCTGTGTCGCGATGACCTCGCGGGCGTGGCAGCCGGATCAGCATAACAATCGGGTCAAGGGTGATGTCAACGGCGTTGACATCGTGTGTGGGCGCGGGCTATCGTCACCTCGTCCGACGCATTCGATGAGGAAACGAGGGGCCGACGTGCCAGCAGATGTGGTGTTCACCGGGGGAGCCGTCTTCACGGGGTCGGGGCAGCCCCTCCAGGGGCGTGCCGTGGTGGTGACGGGCGGCCGCATCACCGCGATCGTCGCCGAGTCCGAGGCATCCGCCCACATCGACGAGCAGACCCGGGTGGTCGACCTCGCCGGTGCGCTGCTCAGCCCCGGCTTCCAGGACGCGCACATCCACCCCGTCGGCGGCGGCGTCGAGCTCCTGCAGTGCAACCTCACCGAGGCCGGCGACGCGGAGGAGGCGGTCGCCACGGTCGCCGCCTACGCCGCCGCGAACCCCGACGAGGAGTGGATCCTCGGCGGCGGCTGGTCGATGGACCACTTCCCGGGCGGTGCGCCGGTGCGCGGACTCCTCGACGCCATCGTGCCCGACCGGCCGGTGCTGCTCGTCAGCCGGGACCACCACAGCGCGTGGGCGAACACCGAGGCGATGCGCCGGGCCGGCATCGACGCCGGAACGAGCGACCCCGACGACGGACGGATCGAACGCGAGAACGACGGGCACCCTGCAGGCACCTTCCACGAAGGTGCCGCCGAGCTGTTCTTCGCCGTGCGTCCCGCCATCGACCCCCAGCTCGCCTACGACGGGCTGCTGCGCGCGCAGGACGAGCTCATCGCGCTCGGCATCACCGGTTGGCAGGACGCGCTCATCGGCAACGCCGCCGGCGTGCCCGATGCACTCGCGGCCTACCTGCGGGCGGTCGAGGAGGGCGCGCTCGAGGTGCACGTCGTCGGCGCCCAGTGGTGGGAGCGCTCGGGCGGGCTGGAGCAGGTCGCCGAGATGGTGCGGCGACGCGACGAGATCAAGGCCCTCGGGCACGAGAGCCGCTTCAGCCTCGGCACGACCAAGATCATGGTCGACGGCGTCGCCGAGAACCAGACCGCCGCGATGCTGACGCCCTACCGCGACGCGCACGGGCACGACACCCACAACCACGGCCTCTCGTTCGTCGACCCCGAGCTGCTCGCCGACGCCGTCGTCGCCCTCGACGCCGCGGGACAGCAGGTGCACATGCACGCGCTCGGCGACCGGGCCGTGCGCGAGGCGCTCGACGCCGTCGCCGCGGCACGTGCGGCGAATGGTCCGAGCGATGCGCGCCATCACCTCGCCCACCTCCAGATCGTCGCCGAGGCCGAGACCTCCCGCTTCGCGGAGCTCGACGCGGTCGCGAACCTGCAGATGCTGTGGGCGACGCACGAGGACCAGATCGACGAGCTCACCCTGCCGTTCCTGCAGGACGGTCAGGAGGCGCGCCAGTACCCGTTCGGCGAGCTGGCCGAGCGCGGTGCGCGTCTCGCAGCCGGCAGCGACTGGCCCGTCTCGACGGCCGACCCGATCGCCGCGATCCACATCGCGGTGACGCGCGTCGCGCCCGGCATCGACGCCGGACCGCTGGGCGGTGCCGGCCAGCGCCTCGACCTCGCGACCGCCCTCGCCGCCTACACCTCGGGCAGCGCGTACGTGAATCACCGCGACCACGACACCGGCCACATCCGCGAGGGCTACCTCGCGAACCTCGTCGTGCTCGAGCCCGACCCCTTCACCGTTCCCGCCGAGGACATCCACCGCACGACGGTGGCCTCGACCTGGATCGAGGGCGAGACGGCCTACCGCCGCGACGCCCTGCCCAGCACCGTCCCCGTCACCGCCTGACCACTGAGGAGAACACCCGCATGTCCACCCTCCGCACCCCCGCCGGCCGGCGCAACGTCGCGCTCGTCGCCGGAGGCGTCGCCGCGCTGCTCGCGCTCACCGGCTGTACGTCCGACCCCGCAGCCGAGCCGAGCGCCGCCGACTGGGAGCTCTCGACCGAGACCCCCGCGCCCTCCGGCGACATCGACTCGTACAGCTGGGTGAGCTACGCCGAGCCGTACTCGCTCGACTACGCCTACGCCTTCGACTACGCCGACAACCAGGTGCTCGCGAACGTCTGCGAGTCGCTCCTCCGGCTGAACCCCGACTACACGCTGAGCCCCGGCCTCGCCGAGTCGTACGAGCAGACGAGCCCGACGACCTGGGTCTACACGCTCCGCGAGGGCGTGACCTTCCACGACGGCACCCCGCTGACCGCGGCCGACGCGGTGGCCTCGATGAGCCGTCACCTCGACCCGGCCGTCGGCTCCTCGTGGTACTCGGTGTACCAGAACGTCGCGTCGATCGAGCAGACGGGGGACCTCGAGGTCACCGTCACCACCACCATCCCCGACTCGCAGTTCAACCAGGGCATGGGCGGCTCGGCCGGTGTCATCGAGTCGGCCGCCACCCTCGCCGAGAAGGGCGCCGACTACGGCAACTCGAGCGGGCTCGTGAACTGCACCGGACCATTCGAGCTCACCGAGTGGAAGTCGGGCGAGTCGGTCACGCTCACCCGCTACGACGACTACTGGGACGACGAGCTCGCCGCGAAGTCGGGCGAGGTCGAGTTCGTCTTCATGGGCGACTCGACGGCGCGCGTGAACGCGCTCAAGTCGGGCGACGTCGACGGAGGATGGATGCTCCCGGTCGACGGCATCGCGCAGCTCCGCGAGACGAGCGGCGACGTGTACTTCGGCCTCAGCACCGCGGTCTCGAGCCTCATCGTCTCGAACCTCGAGGGCCCGCTCGGCGACGTGCGGGTGCGCAAGGCGCTGCTCATGGCGCTCGATCGCGAGGGCATCCTCGAGGCGGCGGCCAAGGGCTACGGCGAGGTGACGAACGCCCTCACCACCGAGTCGGTGTGGGGAGCCACCTCCGACGCCACCCGCGAGGACGCGTTCGGCGGACTCGAGGACTACCCCTACGACGTCGAGGCCGCGAAGCAGCTCGTCGAGGAGGCCGGCGCGACCGGCGAGAAGATCGTGATCAAGACGGCGCCGATCGGCAACGACTTCGCCGTGATCTCGCAGGCCACGGTCGCGGCCGCCCAGTCGATCGGCCTCGAGGCCGAGATCGAGACGGTGACGCCGAGCGCCTACACGGCGCTGTTCAGCGACCCGACCGCTCGCGAGGGCGTCGACCTCTTCTACACGGTCTGGTACCTGTCGAGCCCCGACCCGCTCGAGATGTACGGCGTGCTCCGCACCGGCGAGTTCAGCAACTACGGAGGCTGGTCGAACCCCGAGTACGACGCGATCGCGAACGAGGCCGTCGGCATCTCCGACCCCGACGAGCGCGGGCAGAAGTCGGCGGAGCTGCAGAAGATCGCGAACGAGGAGCTGCCCTGGCTGCCCCTCTTCACCGGGCCGACCTCGCTCTACCTCGGTGAGCGCATCACCGGTGTGACCCCGTCGATCAACTACCTCTACTACCCGTGGGCGGCCACAATTGGCGCTCGATAGTTCCACGGTCGCGGTCGCCGCTCAGGACGCGGCGGCCGCGAACCCCCGGACCGGCGGCCGATTCACGGCCGCCGGCCTCCGGCGGGTCGCCGGAAAGCTCGGCAGCCTCGTCCTGACGCTCTTCCTGGCCTCGCTCCTCGTCTTCTTCTCGCGCTTCCTCGTTCCGGGCGACCCGGTCACCTTCCTCCTGCGCGGCCGGAAGCCGAGCCCCGAGGCGATCGCCCAGGTCACGGCGCAGTACGGCCTCGACCTGCCCCCGTGGCAGCAGTACGTGAACTGGCTGCTCGGTGCGCTGCAGGGCGACTTCGGGCGCTCGCTGCAGTACCGGCAGGATGTCTCCACGGTGCTCGGCGACCGACTGCCGGTCACCCTGATGCTCGTCGTGATGGCCGGGATCCTCATCGCGATCGTCGGCCTCACCGCCGGAGTCGTCGCCGCGCTCAACCGCGGCAGAGCGCTCGATCGCTTCACCCTCATCGGCCTCACGATGCTCAGCGCCATCCCGTCGTTCGTCGGCTCGATCGTGCTCATCGCGGTCTTCGCGGTGCAGCTCGGCTGGTTCCCGACCTTCGGCTCGGGGGAGGGCTTCGCCGACACGGTCTACCACCTCGTCCTGCCGTCGATCGCGCTCGCGATCGTCTTCGTCGTGCTCGTCGGCAAGGTGACCCGCTCCTCGATGGTCGAGCAGCTCGACCGCGAGCACGTCGAGGTCGCGTTGAGCCGAGGCCTCAAGCGGGGGACCGTGATCCGCCGCCACGTGTTCCGCAACGCGCTCGGCCCCATCCTCACCGTCAGCGGCATCCTCGTCGCCGGCCTCCTCGTCGCGTCGACCATCGTCGAGGCCGCCTTCGGCCTCGCGGGCATGGGCTCGCTGCTGGTGCAGTCGGTCGACCGCCTCGACTTCCCGGTGGTGCAGGCGATCGTGATGTTCGTGGTCACCGCCTTCGTCGTCGTCAACGCGATCATCGACATCGCCGAACCCTGGATCGACCCCCGGTCCGCCGCAGGAGCTGCTGCCCGATGACCACTCCGACCCCCACCCTCGCCGTCGAGGTCATGCGCGCGCCGCGGCTGCGGCCGGCGGGCATCACCTTCGGCATCGCGATCGGCATCGTCTCGGTGATGACGCTCGCGGCGATCTTCGCCCCGTTCATCGCGCCCTACCCGCCCGACCAGCTCGACTTCGCGGCGGTGAACGCCGGCCCCAGCGCGGCGCACTGGCTCGGCACCGACAGCCTCGGCCGCGACCTGCTGTCGCGCCTCATCTACGGCGCCCGCACGGCGCTGCTCGGGCCGCTGCTCGTGGTCATCGGCTCGACGATCATCGGCATGCTGCTCGGCCTCCTCGCCGGCTGGCGCGGCGGATGGATCGACTCGGTGCTCGGACGCGTGTTCGACGTACTGTTCGCCTTCCCCTCGCTGCTGCTCGCGATCATGGCCGTCGCGCTCTTCGGCAAGGGGCTCATCGCGCCCGTCATCGCCATGAGCATCGCGTACGCGCCGTTCGTCGCGCGCCTCACCCGGGCGCTCGTGAAGGCCGAACGCACCAGGCCGTACGTCGCGGCCTACCGGGTGCAGGGCTTCAGCGGGCCGTGGATCGCCCTCCGGCGCGTGCTGCCGAACGTCACCCCGATCGTCGGCGCGCAGTCGACGCTCAACTTCGGGTACGTCCTCGCCGAGCTCGCCGGCCTCTCCTTCCTCGGACTCGGCGTGCAACCGCCGACGCCCGACTGGGGCGCCATGATCAACGAGGCGCAGCCCGGGATCGTCGGCGGGTTCTTCCTCCCGGCCATCGTGCCCGCCGTGGCCGTCGTGCTCGTCGTCGTCGCCGTCAACATCATCGGGGAAGAGCTCTCCGAACGCATCGGAGGGGAGATCCCCGCATGAGCCTGCTCGACATCTCGGAGCTCACGCTCGACCTGCCGAACGGCACGCGCCTGCTCGACGGCATCTCGCTCACGGTCGAGGCGGGCGAGACCGTCGGTCTCGTCGGCGAATCCGGCTCGGGCAAGTCGCTCACCGCGCGCACGGTGCTCGGCCTCACGCCCGATCGTGCTCGACTCGGCGGCCGCGTCGTGCTCGACGGACGCGAGGTGATCGGTGCGAGCGCCGCCGGGATCCTCGATCTGCGGCGGCACGCGGCATCCATGATCTTCCAGGACCCGAGGGCCGGCATCAACCCGATGCGCACCCTCGGCGACCACATGACCGAGACGCTGCGCCTCTGCGAGGGACGATCGAAGGCCGACGCGACGGCGCGCGCCGTCGAGCTCCTCGCCTCGGTGCAGCTGCCGCGCCCCGAGGAGCACCTGAAGCAGTACCCCCACGAGTTCTCGGGCGGGATGCTCCAGCGCGTCATGATCGCCGGCGCCCTGACGAGCTCGCCGAAGCTGCTCATCTGCGACGAGCCCACCACGGCGCTCGACGTCACGACCCAGGCCGAGATCATCCGCGTGCTCATCGAGCAGCGTTCGAGCCGGGGCATGGGCATGCTCTTCATCACGCACGACCTCAACCTGGCGGCCTCGATCTGCGATCGCGTGGTCGTGATGAGCGCCGGGCGCGTCGAGGAGACGGGTGACGCGCGGCGCGTGTTCAGCGCCCCCGTCGCCGAGTACACGAAGCGCCTCGTGGCGGCGACGCCGACGATCGAGGCGCCGTCCGCCGAGCCGTCGACCGGCGAGGCCGGCGGGGCTCCCGCGTCGGCGTTCGCAGTCGGGCGCGAGACGGGGTCCGTGACGCCCGGCTCCGTCGAGCCGATGCTCGCGGCGGACGGCATCTCGAAGACCTACCACCTGCGGGGCAAGACCGAGGTGAACGCCGTCGTCGACGCGTCGATCTCGATCCCTCGCGGCGGCGCCCTCGGCGTCGTCGGCGAGTCGGGCTCGGGCAAGTCGACGCTCGCGCGCATGATCGTCGGCCTCGAGCAGGCCGACCGCGGCGACATCCGCATCGCCGGACGCGAGCGGACCGCCGTCCCGCACGGCAGGGAGGCCCGCCTCGCGCACGCCCGCAGCGTCCAGATGGTCTTCCAGGACCCGTACCTGTCGCTCGATCCGCGCATCACGGCGGGTCGATCGATCGAGGACGCGCTGCGGCTGCACGCGAAGCTCTCGACGACGGACGCCCGCGCCCGCGTCCTCGCCCTCCTCGAGCAGGTCGGCCTCGGCGAGAAGCACGCCCAGGCTCGTCCGCGGACGCTCTCGGGCGGGCAGCGTCAGCGCGTCGCGATCGCCAGGGCGCTCGCCATCGATCCCGACGTGCTCGTCATGGACGAGGCCACCAGTGCGCTGGATGTCTCGGTGCAGGCCCAGGTGCTCGACGTGCTCGCCGAGATCCGCCGCGAGCGCGGGCTGACCGTGCTCTTCATCAGCCACGACCTCGCCGTCGTGCGGCGGGTGTGCGAGGAGACGGTGGTGATGCGCCGCGGCCGGATCGTCGAACGCGGCCGCACGGCCGAGCTGCTGGCCGCCCCGGAGCATCCCTACACGCAACTGCTCATCGACTCGGTGCCGCGACCGGCGCGCGGCCCGGAGCCGGTCGCACGGAAGTCCGCCTGACCGGCATTCCGCGGTCTCACGAGGCCGACTGAGCCGAAACACGGAACGGCCCCGCGCATGCGGGGCCGTTCCGTCGTCTCAGCGGCTCAGACGCTCGTCGTGCCGTTCGGCTCGTCGTCGGCGACCCACAGCTCGTCGTCGGCGCGGAAGGTCTGCCAGACGGCGTATGCGACGCCGGCTGCCGCGACGATGCCGGCACCGATCGCGAGGTACGTGCCGACGCCGCGGCCCTGCTTCTTCTCGACGACCGCGACGGCGCGCGGCGAGACGCGCTCGACGGCGCGGCGCACGCGTGCGTCGTTGGCGATGTCGCCGATCGAGAGGATCGACCCGAGGACGTTGCCGAGGCCCTGCTCGACGTTGTCGCCCGCGACCTTCGCGACCTGGCCGGCGCGCGCGACGGTCGGCCGGACGTAGCTCTCGTAGCCCGTGCGCACTCTCGGCACGACCTCTTCACGCGTGAGGTGACCCAACTGGCGGCTGGCCTCCCGTGCGACGGCATTCGCGTGCTCGAGCACGATCTGCTGGTTCCCCCAGAGGTCCTCCGCGCTGCTCTGCAGTCGCTTGAGTTCCTTCCGACGCTTGCGTGACAGGCTCATCTCGACCTCCATCGTTGTGCAGCGAACTCCTCCATCTTGCCACCGAACCGGCTGGAAACGCGGTGGGAGTCTCATTCCGGCATGCCGCCTTGCGAATCCGTGCATGACAGAATATGAGGATGCCGATTCACACCGCAGTCGCGACGCTCAACACCAACCACGGCCCCATCAAGGTCGACCTCTACGGCGATCACGCACCGAAGACGGTCAAGAACTTCGTCGGCCTCGCCACGGGCGAGATCGAGTGGACGCACCCCGCCACCGGCCAGAAGACCACCGACCCGCTGTACGACGGGGTCATCTTCCACCGCATCATCCCCGGCTTCATGATCCAGGGCGGCGACCCGCTCGGCCAGGGCATCGGCGGCCCCGGCTACCAGTTCGACGACGAGATCAACCCCGAGCTCGACTTCACCGAGCCCTACGTGCTCGCCATGGCCAACGCCGGCATCCAGATGGGCCGCGGCACCAACGGCTCGCAGTTCTTCATCACGGTCGGCCCCACGACATGGCTGCAGGGCAAGCACTCCATCTTCGGCAAGGTGACCGACCCCGCGAGCCAGGCCGTCGTCGACAAGCTCGCCGCCGTGGCGACCGACGGTCGCGACAAGCCCCTCGAGGACATCGTCATCGAGAGCATCACCGTCGAGCAGGTCTGACCGGAAGGTGAGCGACCCGGCGACCGATCGGTCGAACTTCTGCTATCGGCACCCCGATCGGCAGAGTTTCGTGCTGTGCCAGCGCTGCGGTCGCACCATCTGCCCCGAGTGCATGACGCAGGCCGCGGTCGGCGTGGTCTGCCCCGAGTGCATGCGCGAGCAGCGCGCGAGCGCGCCCCGCACCAAGCCGGCCGTGCTCACGCGCGTGCGCTCGGCGGCGGGGCGCGGGGCGCCGGTCGTCACGTATTCCCTGATCGGCATCACGCTCGCGGTCTTCGTGCTGCAGCTGATCCCGGGGCTCGCGATCACCGACCGCCTGCTCTACGCCGGCGTCTACTCCATCCCGGGCAACCTCGAGCCGTGGCGCATGGTCACCTCGGTGTTCGTGCACTCGACCTCGCTCATCTTCCACGTGCTGCTCAACATGTACACGTTGTGGATCTTCGGGCAGCTGCTCGAGGGGCTGCTCGGCCGCTGGCGGTTCCTGTCGCTGTACCTGATCTCGGGTCTCGGCGGCTCGGTCGGCGTGCTCTGGCTCTCCGATCCGCGCGTGGGCGTCGTCGGGGCGTCCGGAGCGATCTTCGGACTGATGGGCGCGTTCCTCGTGATCCAGCGACGGCTGGGCGGTCAGACGACGCAGCTGTTCGTGCTGCTGGGCATCAACCTCGTGATCGGCTTCGTGCCGGGGTTCAACGTCGCCTGGCAGGCGCACCTCGGCGGTCTCGTCACCGGTGCGCTCGTGGGCTTCATCTTCGTCGAGACGCGCAAGCGGTCGCAGCAGGCGCTGCAGGTCTGGCTCCTGGTCGGCGTGGTCGCCGTGCTGCTCGTGCTCAGCCTGCGGTACTTCTTCTTCCCGATCTTCTAGTTCGGCCGGCGCAGCTGCCGAACCCTGCACTTATCCACAGCGCTCTCCACAGCTGTTGAGAGTTACACCGGTGTAATTGCCGAGATCCCAGTGATCACGCGGATCCTCGGTTGTGCACAACTGTGGAGAACTGTGGAAAAGCCTGTGGAACCACCGCCGGGCAAGCGAAAAGGGCGGATGCCGAAGCATCCGCCCTTTTCGCGTGTCGAGAGCCGGCGTCAGCGCCAGCGGGTGGTCATGAGGAAGCCGACGAAGGCGATGCCGAAGCCGATCAGGATGTTCCACGAGCCGAGGTCGGCGATGGGGTAGCGGCCCTGACTGATGTAGAAGACCAGGATCCACGCGAGTCCGAGCAGCATGAAGCCGAACATGACGGGCTTGAACCACACCGGGTTCGGGGCCTCCTCGCCGCTCGCTGCGACTTCAGCGCGCGCCGGCTTCGATGATTTCGTACGTGCCATGCCCGCGATTCTAGCCGAGCCCGCCGAGCACTCACAGCGAGAAGTCGTTTCGGCGGAATAGAATCGCCCCTATGTCCGAGTCGCTGCCCGACGGCCGGCGCGCGCGCCGCGCCGCGAGCCCGACCGCGCGTCCGAAACCACGGGTGAGCGTCGTCGGCGTCCTCGGCGAACTGCTGCTGACCGCGGGGGTGCTCATCCTGCTGTTCCTCGGGTGGCAGCTGTGGTGGAACGACGCGATCATGGCGGGGCAGCAGTCGCAGGCGGCCTCCGAGCTCAGCGACAAGTGGGCCGAGCAGGATCGCGCGGACCGGGGAGACGCTCCGCCCCCCGCTCCCGAAGACGTCGGCGAGCCCGTCGTGGACACCACCGAGTACGCGAACGCCGAGCCCTTCGCGGTCATGTACGTGCCGCGCTTCGACAGCGAGGGCACGCACGACTCCGCCAGGAACATCGCAGAGGGCTACGGCCTCGACGTGCTCAACAGCTTCGACCTCGGCGTCGGCCACTACCCCGGCACGCAGATGCCCGGCGAGGTCGGCAACTTCGCGATCGCCGCCCACCGCAGCGCCTACGGCGGCGGCATGCACGAGATCGAGCAACTCCAGCTCGGCGACGCGATCTACATCCAGACGAAGGACGGCTGGTACACGTACCGCTTCCGCGACTTCGAGTACGTGACCCCGGCGACGACCAGCGTGCTCTCGCCCGTACCGCACCACCCCGAGCTCCAGCCGACCGACCGCATCATCACGCTCACGAGCTGCAACCCGCTCTACTCGACCGACGAACGCATCATCGCGTACGGCGTGCTCGAGTCGTGGCAGCCGGGGGCCGCGAACCCGCCGGCCGAGATCGCCTCGGTCGTCGCAGAATGGGGTGACTGATGTACGGCGCACTCTGGCGCGTCCTTCCCGGACCGGTATGGCTCCGCATCATGCTGGTGCTCGTCCTCGTCGCCGCAGTCGTCTTCGCGCTCTTCACCTGGGTGTTCCCCTGGGTCGACGCGCAGCTCAATCCGATCAACGTCACGGTGGAAGAATGACCCGCATCCTCGTCATCGACAATTACGACAGCTTCGTCTACACACTGAACGGCTACCTGCGCGAGCTCGGCGCGGAGACCGACGTGGTGCGCAACGACGACATCCCGGTCGACGAGGTCGCCGAGCGCATCGCCCAGTACGACGCCGTGCTCATCTCGCCCGGACCGGGCAAGCCCTCCGACGCGGGCATCTCCATCCCCGTCGTCGAGGCGGCGCTCGCGAGCGGCCAGCCGATCCTCGGCGTCTGCCTCGGCCACCAGGCCATCGCCGAGGCGTTCGGCGCGGTCGTCACCAACGCCGAAGAGCTGATGCACGGCAAGACCTCGCGCATCGAGCACGACGACAGTGCGTTCTACGAGGGCGTTCCCCAGCCGTTCACGGCGACCAGGTACCACTCGCTGGCGGTGGTCGACGACACGGTGCCGCCGTCGCTCGTCGTGACCAGCCGCACGAACGGCGGCGTGATCATGGGGCTCCGCCACGTCACCGCACCGATCTTCGGCGTGCAGTTCCACCCCGAGTCGGTGCTGACCGAGGGCGGCTACCGCATGCTCGGCAACTGGCTCGCCGTGGCGGGCCTGCCCGAGGCGCGCGAGCGCGCCGAGCACCTGAGCCCGCTGGTGCGCGCCAGCGCCTGACCGAGCGCACCCGAGGCCGGCGCGGCCGGCCCGAGGGTCAGCCCGCGCAGTAGGTCAGTTCGACGTCGGAGCGCTGCGGAACGCCGCCCGGCGGCAGCGACTGCTGCGTGACGGGTGATCCGGGCGCCGACGGGCACGAGGCGTCGGGCTTCGGGATCGGGTTGAGCTGCAGCTCGTCGCTCGTCAGGAAGTCGGAGGCCGCGGACAACGTCTGGCCGGTCAGGTCGGGCAGCGTGACCTGACCGTTCGACAGCACGAACTCGACGGTCGACCCCTTCTCGACCGAGGCGCCGGCCTCGGGCGAGGTCTGCACGACGATGTCGGCGGCGACGGTCGGGGAGTTCTGGCGCGTCTCCTTGCCGGGCACGAGGCCCGCGGCCTCGAGCGCGGCCTTCGCGTCGGCCAGCGGCATGTTGACGGTGTCGGGAACGGCGACGGCCTCACGACCGGTCGAGATGTAGACGGAGACCGCGGTGCCCGCGTCGACGATCTCACCGGCCGCGGGATCGGTGCGCACGACCTGGTCGGCGGGGACGGTCTCGCTCGGCTCCTCGAGCCGCGTGGCCGGAAGCCCCAGGGACTGCAGCTCCTCGACCGCCTGCTCGTAGGTCATGCCGGTGAGTGCCGGCACCTCGCGGGCGTTCGACGGGAGGTCGTCCTTCGGCTGGAGGTTGAACGCCCAGTACATCACCGCGATCACGATCACGACGACGGCGACGATGCCCGCCCAGATCCAGATCGCCGGAGGGCGCCGCTGGGTGCGGGACATGGTCTCGTCCTCGGTGAGCTGGCGCAGTGCCAGCTCCGAGCTCGAGAGCGATGCGGTCGGCGCGCCGAAGAGCATCGTCGCCTGGTCGGGTTCGCGATGCACGGGGACGCGGCCGGCTGCCGCGGTGTCGACGTCGGCCCGGAACTCGACGGCCGTCTGGTAGCGCTCGTCGCGGTTCTTCGCGAGCGCGTGCAGCACGACGGCGTCGAGCGCCGGAGACACCTTGGGGTTGATGATGCTCGGCTTGACCGGTCGCTCACTGACGTGCTGATAGGCGACCGCCACCGGGGTGTCGCCGCGGAACGGCGGGCGGCCCGTGAGCATCTCGAAGAGCACGACGCCCGTGGAGTAGAGGTCGGTGCGCGCGTCGACCGTCTCGCCCTTCGCCTGCTCGGGCGAGAAGTACGAGGCCGTGCCGAGGATCGCGGTCGTCTGGGCGACCGTCGTCGCCGAGTCGGACACCGCGCGCGCGATGCCGAAGTCCATCACCTTCACCTGGCCGGCGGTGGTGATCATGATGTTGCCCGGCTTGATGTCGCGGTGCACGACGCCGGCGCGGTGCGAGTACTCGAGCGCGGTCAGCACGCCGTCGATCACGCGGACCGCCGCGGCGGGCTCGAGCGGCCCGTCGTGGATGATGTCCTTGAGCAGTCGCCCCTCGACGAACTCCATGACGATGAAGGGCAGCTGCACCTCCTGCCCGGCCGCGTCGACCACGGTCTCCTCGCCCGCGTCGAAGACGCGGACGATCGTCGGGTGCGCCATGCGCGCCGCGGACTGCGCCTCCTGTCGGAAGCGCATGCGGAACGCCGGGTCGGTCGCGAGCTGCGGCTTCAGCAGCTTGATCGCGACCTGGCGGCCGAGCCGGGTGTCGGTGCCGACGTGCACGTCGGACATGCCCCCGCGGCCGATGAGGGTGCCCACGCGGTAGCGGCCGGCGAGCACGCGTCCTTCATCGCTCACGGTGGGCGGGTCCTTTCAGTCGGTCAGTCGGTCGGCCGGTTGCCTGGGTGAGTTGATCGGCGGGATGCTCGGGCTGGTCTAGCCGCTCGTGTCGGGGCCCTCGGCGCCTGCCGGCTGCACCTGCACCGAGCCGGCGGGAGATTCGGGGGAGCTCAGCTTGCCGCAGTAGTACAGGTAGGTCACCTTCACGGTGTCGCCTTCGACTGCGCTCCCGCTCACGGTGTACTGCTTGCTCGTCTCGCCCGGGCTCGCTGCGTTGGGGCCGGTCGCGGGCCCGCTGACGTTGATCGTGTACCCGGTCAGCGTCTGGCCTGCCGGGCACTGCGCGGTGGGCCACGAGACGGTGAACGTGCCGCCCGGTTCGACCGTTGCGGGGTTGACCGTCGGCGCAGAACCCGGGGCCGACGGCTGCTCGGGCGAGCCGTAGTAGGTGATGGTCACCTCGCTGCCGATCGGGACCGGGCCGGTGGGGTTGACCTCGTAGACGATGCCCTCCTGCGCAGGGTCGACCGCGGCGTTGCCCGGGACGGCGTTGGCGACCATCCCGAGGTCGCGCAGCTTGGCACTCGCCTCGTCGGAGGAGAGACCGATGAAATCGTCGGGATTGATCTGCGCCGTCGTCGGCGCCTCGCTCGTCGGCGGTGCGGAGGTCTGCGTTGCGGTAGTCGGCGGCGTCGACGGGGTCGTCTTCTTCGCCGGGTCCTTCTCGCCGGAGTTCAGGGCGAGCGCGATGATCGTGCCGATGAGCACGATCGCGAGCAGCGCGATCAGCACGATCAGCGGCCACGTCCACGGGCTGCGCTTCTTCTTCTCGGGCTCGCCGTCCTCGCCGAGCTCCTCGCCGTCGGCGGCCGTCGGGAGGATCGTCGTCGCGGCGGTCGCCCCGGCCTGCGGCATGAGCATCGTCGCGGCGGTGAGGCCCGCGGCGCCGAGCACGGCCGGAACGGCGGCCGACGCCGCCTGCACGTCGCCCCGACGCAGCGCGGTGGCCGCACGGGCGAGGTGCGCCGCGGTCTGCGGCCGGTCGGCCGGGTTCTTCGCGATGCACGAGTAGACGAGGTTGCGCACCGGCTCCGAGACCGTGACCGGCAGGTCGGGCGGCGTCTCGTTGATCTGCGCCATGGCGATGGCCACCTGCGACTCGCCCGTGAACGGACGACGGCCCGCGAGCGCCTCGTAGGCGACGATGCCGAGCGAGTAGATGTCGGTGGTCGGCGACGCCGGGTGCCCCGAGGCCTGCTCGGGGGAGAGGTACTGCACCGTGCCCATGACCTGGCCGGTGGCGGTCAGCGGCACCTGGTCGGCAATGCGCGCGATGCCGAAGTCGGTGATCTTGACCCGCCCGTCGGGCGTGATCAGCAGGTTGCCGGGCTTGATGTCGCGGTGCACGAGGCCGGCCGCGTGCGCGGCCTGCAGGGCCGCCGCGGTCTGCGCGACGATGTCGAGCACCTTGTCGGTCGAGAGCACGTGCTCGCGCTCGAGGATGGTCGAGAGCGCCTCGCCGGGGACGAGCTCCATGACGAGGTAGGCGCTGCCCTCCTCCTCGCCGTAGTCGAAGACGTTCGCGATGCCCTCGTGGTTGACGAGCGCGGCGTGGCGTGCCTCGGCGCGGAAGCGCTCGAGGAAGCCCGGGTCGCCGAGGTACTCGTCCTTGAGGATCTTGATCGCGACCTGACGGCCGATGACGAGGTCGGTGGCCTGCCACACCTCGCCCATCCCGCCGATCGCGATGCGGGATTGCAGCTCGTAGCGCCCTCCGAAGGTGAGCCCTGCGCTCGGTCTCATTTGTTCAGCACCGCCTCTAGTACCTGCTTTGCGATGGGTGCGGCTATGAGATTGCCGTACCCCTCCTGACCAAGTCCCCCGCCATCCTCCACGAGCACCGTGATTGCATACTGAGGGTCGTCCGCGGGGGCGAATCCGGTGAACCACAAGGTATACGGGTCATCCTCGCCGTTCTCCGCTGTTCCGGTCTTCCCGGCCACGCTGACGCCGTCTATTCTTGCATTACTCGCGGCCCCGTTCTCGACGCCGTTGACCATCATCTGCACCATGGTGTCGGCCGTCGACTCGCTGATCGCGCGGCCGAACTCGCTCGCCTGGAACTCCTCCAGCGGGCGGAGGTCGGGGGCGGTGATCTGGTCGACGAGATTCGGGTTCATCACGATGCCGTCGTTGGCGATCGCGGCCGACACGAGCGCCATCTGCAGCGGCGTCGCACGCACCTCGCCCTGGCCGAAGGCCGACAGCGCGGTCTGGGCGTCGTCGAGTCCCTGCGGGTACGTGCTCGGCTCGGTGCCGGTCGGGATCAGGAACTCGTGGTCGAAGCCGAACTTCTCGGCCTGGTCGCGGATCGCGTTGTCGCCGAGTTCGATGCCGAGCTCGGCGAAGGGGATGTTGCACGAGAGGCGGAGCGCATCGGCGAGCGTCACGGTGGCGCCCTCGCCGCAGGTGCCGCCGCCGGAGTTGCGCACGACCGAGCTCGAGCCCGGCAGCGTGAACTCGCCGGGGTTCGGGAACGTCGAATCGGGGGTGTACCGGCCCGACTCGAGGGCGGCCGCGGTGACGACGAGCTTGAACACCGAGCCGGGCGGGTTCATGTCGCCGCCCGTGGCGCGGTTGAACAGCGGGTCGCCGGGGTCGGCGAGGAGGCCCTCGTAGGTCGCCTGCACCTGCTCGCCGTCGTGCACCGTCAGCGAGTTCGGGTCGAAGGTGGGCTTGGTGACCATCGCGAGGATGCGTCCGGTCTCGGGCTCCGTGACGACGACGGCACCGGTGTAGTCGCCGAGCGCGTCCCACGCGGCCTGCTGCGCCACGGGGTCGATCGCGACCTCGACCGAGGCGCCGACCGGGTCCTGCCCGGAGATCAGGCGGTTGAGCTGGTCGAAGAACTGGCTGGACGACTGCCCGCTCAGGTAGTCGTTGAGCGAGCGCTCGAGGCCGGTCGCCTCGCCGTTCACCGGGATGTAGCCGGTCACGGGCGCGTAGAGCGGCCCGTTCGAGTAGGTGCGCTGGAAGCGGTAGAAGTCGTCGGTCGCCGTCGAGTAGGCGATGGGGTCGCCGTCGACGAGGATCGGCCCGCGCTCGACCGAGTAGCTCTCGTAGAGCGTCCGCGAGTTGCGGGGGTCGGCCGCGAGGCTGTCGGCCTGCACGAACTGGATCAGCGTCGACGACACGAGGAGCGTCACGAACATGATCAGGGCGACGATGGAGACGCGCTTGAGCTCTCTGTTCATCCGTCGATCACCAGCCTCGGATGGTTGCGGACGGTGTCGGAGAGCCGCAGCAGCAGCGCGACGATGATCCAGTTCGCCACGAGCGAGGAGCCGCCGGCCGCGAGGAACGGCGTCGTGAGGCCGGTGAGCGGGATGACCCGGGTCACGCCGCCGACGACGATGAACACCTGGAGCGCCACCACGAAGGCGAGGCCGACGCCGAGCAGCTTGCCGAAGTCGTCCTGGCCGGCGAAGCCGATGCGGAATCCGCGCGCCACGAACAGCAGGTAGAGCGCGAGGATGGCGAAGATGCCGGCGAGGCCGAGCTCCTCGCCGAGGCTCGCGATGATGTAGTCGCTCTGGGGAACGGGGGTGAGGTCGGGCCGGCCCTGACCCCATCCGGTGCCGATGAGCCCGCCGTTGGCGAGCCCGAAGAGGCCCTGGACCAGCTGATAGCTGCCGCCCGGGTCGGCGTTGAACCGCTCGTCGCTGAACGGGGTCAGCCAGTTCGCGAAGCGGTTGCCGACGTAGTCGAGCGTCTGGCTCGCGATGATCGCGCCCGCGAGGAACAGCGAGAGGCCGAGCACGACCCACGAGAGCCGGCTCGTCGCGACGTAGAGCATGACGAGGAACAGCCCGAAGTAGAGCAGGGCGGTGCCGAGGTCGCGCTGGAACACGATGACCGCCATCGAGAGCGCCCAGACCACGAGCAGCGGGCCGAGGTCGCGTGCGCGGGGGAACTTCATGCCGAGGAACTTCGTGCCGACCATCGACAGCGAGTCGCGGTTGCGCACGAGGTAGCCCGCGAAGAAGACCGCGAGGGCGATCTTCGCGATCTCACCGGGCTGGAACGTCGCGATGTCGCCGAAGCCGATCCAGACCTGGGCGCCGCCGCGGGACTGCCCGAGACCGGGCACGAGCGGCAGGATCAGCAGGATGATGGCGACGAGGCCCGCGAGGTAGGTGTAGCGGAAGAGCACCCGGTGGTTGCGGATCACGATGATCGTCGCGATCGCGCAGATGAGGGCGATCGCGCTCCACGCGATCTGGCGCACCGCTGCGCTCTCCCAGCCGGCGTCGCCCTCGGCGATGTCGATCCGGTAGATCATCGCGATGCCGAGGCCGTTCAGCACGGTCGCGATCGGCAGCAGGAACGGGTCGGCGTCGCGTGCGACGAATCGCATCGCGATGTGCAGGCCGAAGACGAGGAACGAGAGGCCGGCGCCGAGCAGCACCAGCTGCGTGTCGATCCGGCCGAGCGCCCCGAGCTGCACGAGCACGATCGCCGAGGCGTTGATGAAGCAGGCGACGATGAGCAGCCAGAACTCGAGGTTGCGGAGCTTCTGCGGCATCCGGATGCGGCGGATCCCGCTCGGCGGCGTCGCCGGGCGCGACGGGGTGCCGCCGTCGCCGGCGGTGGTCACGCGACCGGTCGCGGCGTGGTCAGTCAAGGGACTCCTCCAAGCGCTGCACGATCTGGAAGGCCTCGGTGAAGGACCCCGCGCTGATCGTCTGCTCGACGCGCTGCTGGTCGTAGGTGCGCAGCTCGGCGATGTCGATGTCGGTCTCGGTGTGCAGCTCGTGCAGCGAGATCGGGCCGAGGTTCTGCTGGATGCCCTGGTAGATGGCAACCCGCCCGTTGGACTCGCCCACGTAGTAGCGGGTCTGCGTCCACTGGTAGCTGAACACGATCGCCAGCACGATCGCCGCGACGAACAGCACGATCCAGAAGCCCCACACCCAGCGGCGGCGTCGCCGGCGCCGCGCGTCCTCCTCGATCAGCTCGTCGAAGTAGTCGGCGGAGTCGGGCTCGAAGTGCGTCTCCTGCACGGGGTGCGGCCTGAACGGCGTCAGTCGGATGCCTCGTGGTCGCACCGGCTCGGAGGCGGCGCCGAAGGCGAGCGGGGCTGCCGCCGAGCCGACGATGAGCGGCGGCGTCGCCGGGGCGGCGGGCTCGCCGATGTCGACGAGCACGACCGTGACGTTGTCGGGGGCGCCGCCGTCGAGCGAGGCCTTCACGAGGCGGTCGGCGACCTGCTTCGCGCCGACGTCGGCCGACATGAACTCGTGGATCTCGTCGAAGGAGACGACGCCGGAGAGCCCGTCGGAGCAGAGCATCCACCGGTCGCCGTCGCGCGTGTCGAGGACCATCTGGTCGATCTCGGGGGAGGCCTCGACGTCGCCGAGCACGCGCATGAGCACCGAGCGGCGCGGGTGCACCATGGCCTCCTCGGCCGTGATGCGGCCGGCGTCGACGAGACGCTGGACGAAGGTGTGGTCGGTCGAGATCTGGCTGAGCTCGCCCGAGCGCAGCAGGTAGATGCGCGAGTCGCCGATGTGCGAGATCACGACCCGGTCGCCGAGGTACAGCATCGAGCTGACCGTCGTGCCCATGCCGGTCAGCTCGGAGTGCTCGGCCACCGTCTCGGCGAGACGCCGGTTCGCGGCGATGAGCGCGCCCTCGAGGGCGGCGGCCGCCTCGGGTGCGCTGTCGTAGTCGACGTCGGCCTCGGCGATGCGACGCGTCGCGATCGCGCTCGCGACGTCACCGCCGGCGTGGCCGCCCATGCCGTCGGCGACGAGGAACAACCGGCGCCCGGCGTAGCCGGAGTCCTGATTGTTCGAGCGGACCCGCCCGACGTGCGAGACCGCTGCGCTCGCCTTCACCGTCGGCATGGGCTACCGCCGCAGCTCGAACGTCGTCGCTCCGACCTTCACGGTGGCTCCGAGCGGGATCGGGGTGGGCACGGTCACTCGGGAGCCGTTGAGGAAGGTGCCGTTCGTCGAGTCGAGGTCCTGGATCATCCACCGGTCGTTCCACAGCATGAGCCGGGCGTGGTGGGTCGAGGTGTAGTCGTCGCGGATGATGATCGCCGAGTCGCTCGACCGGCCGATCGTGATCTCGTCGCGGCCGAGCGGGAACTCGACGCCGGACTTCGCGCCGCTCGTGATCACGAGGCGGGAGGCGTTGCTGCTCGACGCGACCTCGTCGCCGCCGGAGGCGGCCGGCGTCGACACCGGCGCGGTGGCCGCGGCGGACGGGACGGGCGAGCTCGGGAAGGCGGACGCCGCGGCGGGGGCGCCCGACGCGCTCTCGGGCTGCAGCTTGCGCACGCGCTGGCCGAACAGGTCGCTGCGGAGCGCGTAGACGATCGCGAAGATGAAGACCCAGAGCAGGATCAGGAAGCCCAGCTGGAGGACGACCAGGGTCAGTTCGCTCATTCGCCCGCTCCCCAGAATCCGCCCATGTCGTGGCGCTGCGTCGCCGGTGCCGCACGGCGGGGCTCGCCTGCGCCGCCCGCGGCCTGCGCGAGCACCCGGAACACGATACGCGAGCGCCCGATCGTGATCACCGAGTCGGGCTCGAGGATCGACTCCTTCACGACGGCGCCGTTCAGCTGGGTGCCGTTCGTCGAGCCGAGGTCGCGCACCCGGGCGCGCGAGCCGTCCCATTGGACCTCGGCGTGGCGGCGCGAGGCGCCGGAGTCGTCGAGAGTGACGTCGGCCTCGCTGCCGCGACCGATGACCGTGCGGCCCTTGAGGATCGGGTACCGCTTGCCGTCGACGTCGAGCACCGGGGTCCAGGCGACCTGGCCCTTCACGTTCTGCGAGTCGACCTGCACCATGCCCACGCTGAGGCCCTCGTCGGGGCGGAGCCCGATGGTGATGCCGCCCGCGAACTGGAAGTGCTGGCTCGCGGCGTGCCGCTGGACGAGGTCGACGAGTTCGTCGATGAGCGCCGGCCCGAGCGACGCCATGCGGTCGTGGTCGGCCGGCGACATGCGCACGGTGAAGTTGTTCGGCACGAGCACGCGGTCGCGCGACACGACGGCCGCCTTGGTGTCGATCTCTCGCTTCAGCGCCGAGGTGATCTCGACCGGTTGCAGCCCCGAGCGGAAGGTCTTCGCGAACGCGCCGTTGACGGCGCGCTCGAGACCTTTCTCGAAGTTGTCCAGTAGGCCCACAGGTCTCCCGATTCCGGTGTCTGACTTCGCGTCATGTTAGCGCGAGCGGCTGGCAACACCCCTGATCAATCGATCGGGATGACCGATTCCATGTCGTCCGCGTCGAGCGACAGGGTCGGGATCGACGCCGTCAGCAGGGTACCGTCCGCCCGTCGGGTGCCCGTGACATCCTGCATCGTCGGCGAGCCGTGCCTGCGCGGACCCTGCCCGTCGAGCGCGACGGTCACGGGGGCGCCGGCGGTGACCGTCACCTCGGTGCCGCGCACCGAGACGGTCGCCTCGGAGCCGTCCTCGACCGTGAAGGTGATCGCTGCGGGCTCGAGCTCGACCCGCAGCCGGGTGCCCCGGAGCGTCAGGCGGAAGGTGAGCCTGGTCCAGCCGTCGGGCAGGCGCGGATCGAAGGTGAAGCGCCCGCCGTGGTCGCGGAAGCCGCCGAAGCCCGAGACGAGGGCGCTCCAGACGCCGCCGGTGGAGGCCACGTGCACGCCGTCGGCCGCGTTGTGGTGCAGGTCGGCGAGGTCGACGAACAGGGCCGAGCGGAAGTAGCGCATCGCGAGCTCGTGGTACCCGACCTCGGCGGCGATGATCGACTGCACGACCGCCGACAGGGTCGAGTCGCCCGTGGTCAGCGGGTCGTAGTACTCGAAGTTCGCCCGCTTCGCCTCCGCAGAGAAGCGGTCGCCCTGCAGGTACAGCGCGAGCACGACGTCGGCCTGCTTCAGCACCTGGAAACGGTAGATGACGAGCGGGTGGTAGTGCAGCAGCAGCGGCCGGCGGTCGTCGGGCGTGTTCTCGAGGTCCCAGAGCTCCTTCTGGAGGAACGCGGAGTCCTGCGGGTGGATGCCCAGCTGCTCGTCGAAGGGGATGTGCATGTGGGCGGCGGCTCGCCGCCAGCTCGCGACCTCGGCCGGCGTCACGCCGAGACGCTCGACGAGCCGGTGGTACGCCGGGGCGTCGTTCACCTGGAGGGTGTCGATCGCGGCGGCCGCGGCGGCCAGGTTCGCCCGCGCCATGACGTTCGTGTAGAGGTTGTCGTTCACGACGGTCGTGTACTCGTCGGGGCCGGTGACGCCGTGGATGTGGAACACGTCGTCGGCGTTCGAGCGCCAGAAGCCGAGGTCCTCCCACATGCGGGCGGTCTCGACGAGGATGTCGATCGCGCCGCGGGCGAGGAACTCCTCGTCGCCGGTGGCGGCCACGTACTGGCAGAGCGCATAGGAGACGTCGGCGTCGATGTGGTACTGCGCCGTGCCGGCCGCGTAGTACGCGCTCGACTCCTGGCCGTTGATCGTGCGCCACGGGAAGAGCGCGCCGCGCTGGTTCAGCTCGAGGGCTCGCGAGCGCGCGGCGTCGAGCATGCGCTGGCGGAAGCGCAGCACGTTGCGGGCGACGATCGGGGCGGTGTAGCTGAGGAACGGGAGGACGTACACCTCGCTGTCCCAGAAGTAGTGGCCGCCGTAGCCCGAGCCGCTCACGCCCTTCGCGGCGACGCCGCCGCCGTCGGTGCGGGCGGTCGACTGGGCGAGCTGGAAGAGGTTCCACCTGGTCGCCTGCTGCAGCACCGGCTCGCCCTCGATCTGGACGTCGGAGCGCGCCCAGTAGTCGTCGAGCCAGGAGCGCTGCTGGGCGAACAGCTCGCCCGTGCCGAGCTCGGCCGCGCGGTCGAGGGTGCGGTCGCAGCGGTCGACGAGCTCGCGCGCCGGCACCTTGCGGGCCGTGTGGTAGCTCACCGTCTTCGTGATGCGGATCGGCATGCCCTGCTTCGCCTGCACCCGGTACACGTGCTTCGCGAGGTCGTCGCCGATCGTGCCGGTCTCGGTGAACGGGTTGTCGGTCGTGATCTGGTGCTCGGCGCCGACCGCGAGCGTCATGCCCGAGTTCGTGCACTGGTAGCCGAGCAGGTAGCGGCCGCCCTCCGAGCGCTTCATGCGCGGCTGCAGCACCCGCTCGGTGAACTGCTCGGCGCGCCGGGGGTCGAAGGCGCCGGGCGCCTCCTGCGTCACCCCGCTGCGGTACTCGTCGCGGCCGTCCTGGCGGTTGAGGATCTGGCTCGAGATCGTCACCGCCGCGTCGGCGTCGAGCAGCTCGACCTCGTAGTCGATCACTGCCAGGTGCCGGTCGGTGAAGCTCGTCATGCGGCGGCTCGTGATGAGCACGCGCTTGCCGGCGGGCGTGCGCCACTCGATCGAGCGGCTGAGCGCGCCCAGTCGGAAGTCGAGCCGGCGCTCGTACGAGCGCAGCTCCGCCTCGGTGAGCACGAGCGGCTCGTCGTCGACGTAGAGGCGGATGATCTTGGCGTCGGGAGCGTTGACGATCGTCTGCCCGACCCGGGCGAAGCCGAACGCCTCCTCGGCGTGACGGATCGGCCACGTCTCGTGGAACCCGTTCACGAAGGTGCCGTGCATGTGGCCGTCGCGGCCCTCCTCGACGTTGCCGCGGAGGCCCAGGTAGCCGTTGCCGACGCCGAACAGGGTCTCGGTGCGGCCCATGTCGGCGTCGCCGAACTCGGTCTCGACGAGCGCCCACTCGTCGACGGGGAAGCGGCTCCGGTTCAGCGGGTCGGTGTCGGCGAACCTCATGCATCGTCCTTTCGGGTTGCCGGCTCCGCGTTCGCGGGCGCCCGGCGCCCCGAATCGAGGCCCGGGATCAGCTCGTCGAGCTCGTCGACCACGACGTCGGCGCCGAGGCGCTCGAGGGAGCCGCGCCCGACTCCGCGGTCGACGCCGACGACGAGGCCGAAGTCGCCGGCCGCGCCGGCCTGCACGCCCGACTCGGCGTCCTCGACGACTGCGCACGCGGTGGTCGGCAGGCCGAGCAGCTCGGCCGCCCGCTCGTAGGTGTCGGGGGCCGGCTTGCCCGGCAGGCCCTCGGCCGCGGCGTAGCCGCCGTCGACGACGACCTCGAACCGGTCGGCGAGGCCGGCGGCGGCGAGCACGGCGGGGGCGTTCTTCGAGCTCGACACGACGGCCACGAGGCATCCGGCCGCCTGCACCGCGTCGAGGAACGCGACGCTCGCCGGGTACGGCGAGACGCCCTCGTCGGCGAGGGTCTCGTTGAAGGCGGCGTTCTTGCGGTTGCCGAGCCCGTGCACGGTGTCGAGCTCGGGGGCATCGCTCGCCTCGCCCTCGGCGACGCGGATGCCGCGGCTCTCGAGCAGGCTGCGGACGCCGTCGTAGCGCGGCTTGCCGTCGATGTGCGCGAAGTAGTCGGCCTCGGCGTACGGGGCTGCCCCGTGCTGCTCGAGGTAGGGGGCGAAGAGCCGCGCCCAGGCGTGCATGTGCACGATCGCGGTGGGCGTGAGCACTCCGTCGAGGTCGAAGAGCCAGCCGCGGATGTCGCGGAGATCTGGTCGCTCGTCGGGGGAATGGGTCACGTGGGCGCTCCTTTCGTCGCATCGGTCGTGGGCGCCGGTACCCGGGTTTCGATGCTATTCCCGGGGGCCCGGCTCGCGCGAGGTGCGGGCCCGACTCGGAGGGGATGCCAAGGGTCGGAGCGGCCGGTTCGTGCTCGGCGCCGACGGGTCGCAGGACGATCCGGCGCACGCGCGCGGTAACGGCGGCGCGGCGTGCGAATCGTCCTGCGACTCGACAGGCAGCGGCGGTCGGCGGGAGGCCTCGTGCCCCCGAATGGAGTTGTGGCTCGCGAGGTGTTAGGCTCTCGTGGCTGGACGCACTTCGGTGCGACCACATTTGCGCGAGTGGCGGAATTGGCAGACGCGCTGGCTTCAGGTGCCAGTACTCGCAAGGGTGTGGGGGTTCAAGTCCCCCCTCGCGCACACACAACGACAACACGAAGAGCCCCCGCGGTCGCGGGGGCTCTTCGTCGTTCGGCGGGCTTTCGGCCGGGGCTACTTCGCGAGGAAGGCGAGCAGCGCCTCGGTGACCTCGTCGCCGTGCGTCCACAGCAGTCCGTGGGGGGCGCCCTCGATCTCGACGTAGTCGGCCGACGGGAGTCGCTTGACGAACTCGCGGGCGGTCGCGTCGATCGGGAGGATGCGGTCGGCGGTGCCGTGCAGGATCAGGCTCGGCACCTCGACCTTCGCGATGTCGTCGCGGAAGTCGGTGAGCCAGGACTGCACGACCGCCGAGGACGCGAACCACGAGGCGCTCGCCGCCGTGTTCCAGCTCGCGCGGACGGCGGCCTCGCTGATGCGGCTGCCGAGGGTCTCGTCGAGGTTGTAGAAGTTCTGGAAGAAGTCGTCGAACCAGGCGTAGCGGTCGGCCTTCGCCGCCTGCTCGATGCCCGCGAAGACGTCGGCCGGAACACCGGTCGGGTTGTCGTCGGTCTGCAGCAGGAACGGCTCGAGCGAGGCGAGGAAGGCGGCCTTCGCGATGCGCTCGCCGCCGTAGGCGCCGAGGTAGCGGCCGAGCTCGCCGGTGCCCATCGAGAAGCCGACGAGCACGACGTCGCGCAGGTCGAGGGTCTCGAGCACCACCTTCAGGTCGTGCGCGAAGGTGTCGTAGTCGTAGCCCGTGGTGGGCTGGCTCGACTTGCCGAAGCCGCGGCGGTCGTAGGTGATCACCCGGTAGCCGGCCTGGAGGAGGGCGGCCGACTGCTTCTCCCACGAGGCGCCGCTGAGCGGGTAGCCGTGGATCAGGACGACGGGCTGACCGGAGCCGTGGTCCTCGTAGTAGAGGTCGATGTTCTGGGAGTTCTCGGTTCCGACGGTGATGTACGACATGACGCCCTCCTGGCTTCGATTCATCTCTAACTGGAATGCGGATTCGATCCGGTTAGTTCTGGTGAGTGCAACGCTATAACCCCATTGCTATTCCATGCAAGTTAGAATTGAGGAAACGCACGATGAACCCCGAGGAGTCGGCATGACCGAGCCCACTGCGACCGAAGGACTGCTGCTCGACCTCGTCAACTCGCGACTCGTCTACGCCGACCGGGTCGACGACGAGCTCGACGAGGTGCGCGGCGCGGCCTGGCTGCGCGCCCACGGGGCTCCGGCCGAGGCATCCGACCTCGCCGACGCCCGCGAGGTGCGCGACGCGCTCGTCGCCGTGCTGCGCGGAACGAGCTCGCCCGACGCGCTCGGGCCCTGGCTCGACGAGATGGCCCGTCGGCCCGAGCTGGCAGCCGAGGGCGGGCTCGTCTGGCGCGATCGCGACGGCGAGGGCCGCCGGGTCGGCGGTGCGGCCATCCGCGAGTGGGCGGCGCTGCAGTCGCCGTCGGGCTCGCGCATCCGGCCGTGCGCCGCACCCGACTGCCAGCACTTCTTCATCGACACGAGCCGCGCGAACGCGCGTCGCTGGCACTCGATGGAGACGTGCGGCAACCGCGAGAAGGCCCGTCGGCACTACGCGAAGGCAGCCGTCTGAGGCCGGCCGCGGCCGAACGTCGATCACGATTCGGGATCGACGGCGGCAGCCGGGGCGCCGAGGTGTTTTGATGGATCGCCCGACCTTCCCCGGTGGCCCCCGAAGGCCAGCCGACCCTGCCCGAGGTGATGAGTGACCGACCCTGCACCCCCGAAGTACGGCGTTCGCCTCACGAGCGCCGAGTCCGCCGACGAGCCGCCGACGGCGTCCCCGCTGCCGACGCCCGAGCCCGCCGACGGCGACGACCGACCCGCCGAGGCGCCGCCCGCGCGACGTCGGCCGTGGGCCGCGATCGTCACGATCTCGCTGCTGGGCGTCGCGCTCGCGGGCGCGGTCGCGGGGTGCGTCTGGTTCTTCCTCCAGCTCGACGCCGCGCAGGAGCGGATCTCCGAGCAGGAGCAGGAGCTCGAGCAGCAGCGCGAACTCATCGACGAGAAGGAGACCTTCGGCGCGGCGATGAACGCCCTGCTCGACTCGACCGTCAAGTTCGACGGCGTGCCGACCGCCTCGGTCGTGCCGTGGGAGGACTACCGCCGCTACGCCGTGCAGGCCTGGGCGCATCGCTGGGACGCCGAGGCGGTCGCCGCCGACACCCGGGCCGTCGAGCAGGCGACCGCCGACCTCGACGCCCGATGGAGCGAGGCGCAGCAGGCGGCCGGGTCGAACGCGACCGGTTCGGGCTACGAGGCGGTCATCGACCGCCTCTCGGGCGGGTTCGTGGACTCGGTCATCGACGACGCGAAGTCGATCTGCGACGACGGCGACGACGGGGGCGACGGCGAACTGCTCGCGTGCGTCGTCCACGACGAGCCGTACCTGGTGCACTTCGACGCCGCGGCGAACGCCGTGCCCTACATGAACGACGAACTGCGCGCCGGCATCGCGTACCACGAGTTCGCGCACGTGCTGCAGATCACGAACCCCACCGCCACCCGTGACGCGCTCGCCGCGTTCGACGGCGACGACGAGGTCATGGCCGACTGCTACGCGCTCACCTTCCTCGACGGATGGAAGCTCGACCACCGGATCTGGACCAGTGAGTACGAGTACTGGGACGTGAACATCGGCTACGGGAAGGCGTGCGACGCTGCGCAGCAGCAGGCGATCCGCGACTGGAACGCGAAGCTCGGCGTCGAGCTCCAGGCCGTGACGAGCAAGGCGCTCTGACCGAGCCGGCGGCTGCACGCGGCATCCAGTACCCCGGAACGATTGCGCAGGGGCGCTCGGCCCGACATCCTTGAGCGAGCCCTGCCCGACCACCCGAACGAAGGAACCCCGTGCTCGAGTTCTTCGCCGCTGCCCCGATCATCGGCATCATCGCCCTCGTCGTCATCGCCGCCGTCATCCTCTGGATCTGGGCGAAGGTGCTGTACCGCAACGTCTCGCCCGACGAGGCGATCGTCGTCACCGGCAAGCGGTCGCGCCGCCGCGTGGTCGACGGCGTCGACACCGAGGAGTCGGGCCAGCGCGTCGTGCACGGCCAGGGCGTGTGGATCATGCCCTTCTTCCAGAAGGCCCACAAGATCTCGCTGCGCTCGCGCGCGATCGAGATCCGCGCCGAGGCGCAGACGAACAACGGCATCACCGTTCACGTCGACGCCGTCGCGATCGTGAAGGTCGGCGACAGCGCCTCCGCGATCCGCGCCGCCGCCCAGCGGTTCCTCGGGCAGGACAAGAACATCGACATCTTCGCCCAGGAGGTGCTGTCGGGATCGCTGCGCGCCTCGATCGGTGCGACCGACGTGCTCACGATCATCAACCGCCGCGACGAGCTCTCGGCCGCGGTGCTCGGCGTCGCCCGCGAGTCGCTGCTCAGCCAGGGCCTCGACGTCGACTCGTTCGAGATCAAGGGCATCTCCGACAACAACGGCTACATCGACGACCTCGGCCGCGCCGAGCAGGCGAAGGTGCGCAAGCAGGCCGAGGTCGCCGAGGCCGTCGCGCAGCGCGAGGCCCGCGAGGCCGTGATCGCGGCCGAGCAGACCGTCGCCGAGCGCGAGGCCGAGCTCGCCCAGCGCAAGGCCGCCCTGCAGCGCGAGACCGACAAGGCGATGGCCGAGGCCGCCGCCGCCCGCCCGCTCGCCGAGGCGCTCTCGCAGCAGGAGGTCGTCGCGCAGCAGGAGATCACGGCGCAGAAGAAGGCCGCGCTCCGCGCCGCCGAGCTCGACTCCGAGGTCAAGGCCGTCGCCGACGCCCAGGCCTACAAGGTCAAGGTCGAGGCCGAGGCCGCCGCCGAGGCCGTGCGCGTCGCCGCCGAGGCCGACCGCATCGCCCGTACCGCGTCCGCCGAGGCGCTCAAGGCCGAGGGCCTCGCCGAGGCCGACGCGATCCAGGCCAAGGGCGCCGCCGAGGCGGCCGCGACGAAGGCCGCGGCCGAGGCGGTCGCCCAGCAGTCCGAGGCCCTGCTGCAGATGCGGGTCATCGACGCGCTGCCGCTCATCGCGCGCGAGCTCGCCGCGCCGATGTCGAACATCGACCAGCTCACCGTCGTCTCGACCGACGGTGCCTCGCAGCTCGCGAAGAACGCCGTCTCGGGCATCACCGAGGTCGACGCGATGCTGAGCTCGACCATGGGCGTCGGCCTGCGCGAGCTCCTCGGCTCGATCATCGGCGGCGCCGCCGCCGGCGGGGCGGCCGCGCGCGCGGTCGACCACGACGGTGCGGCCGTCGGCGCCGCGGTCGCATCGGCGGGCGCGCAGCTCGCCGCCGCGGTCGGGCCCGTCGCCGACCGTCTCGACGCACCGCTCGTGGACGAGCAGGTCGCTCCCTCGGCCGACGGCGCGCGCTGACGCGACCGGACGACCGACACGTCGACACGCACCAGGGGCCGGGCGATCCGCGGATCGCCCGGCCCCGTCGTCGTTCAGCGGGCGCCCGCCGTTCACCCGACGGTCCACCTGCCCGTGCTAGCGTCGGTCGCGATAGCGCCTAGGGTTCCGGGGCCGCGCGCCCGACTGGTCCGAGCGGCGCCACGGTCGCCGCCAGCGACGACCGTCATCTGACAGGACAAAAGCCCGGAGGACCGTGTTCGTCGCGCCCGCGACGGACGGAAGGTCCTCGCAATGTCGTCAACCGCTCTCGTCCTCGTCCTCGCCGCAGCAGCCTGCCATGCGGCATGGAACATCGTCGCCCACGGCGTCAGCCGGATCGGCATGCCCTTCCTCTGGTGGGGTGCGGTCGCGTCGACGGTCGTCTGGCTGCCCGCGGTGCCGCTGACCGGCGGGCTCGGCGGCGCCTCGGTCGCCGAGTTCGCCCTGGCGGCCGCGGTCTCGGCGGTACTGCACTGCGCCTACATGCTCGTGCTCCAGCGCGGCTATGCGACCGGGCGCCTCTCGACCGTCTATGCGGTCGCGCGCGGCACCGGCCCGACGATCACGGTGCTCGTGGCCGTGACCCAGCTCGGTGAGCGTCCGTCGCCCACGGCACTCGTCGGCATCGCGGCGATCATCGTCGCGGTCGTCGCGATGGGCCTCATCGATCGGCCGGGCGGTGCGGATGCCGCGGGCACGCGCACTCCGGGCGAGCGTGCGCGCCGGCGGCTCGACCCCGGCATCGGCTGGGGCCTGCTCACCGGGGTCGCGATCGCCGCGTACACCGTGTGGGACGCGCACGCCGTGCGCGAGTGGGCGGTGGCTCCCGTCGCGTTCATGGTGGGCTGCACGGTCGGCGAGATCGTGCTGTTCAGCGCCGGGCTCGGCGGGAGGTGGCGCGAGCTCGGCGAGGTGGCGCGGAACCACTGGGGGAGGATCGCGGCGTTCGGCGTGCTCTCGCCGCTCGCGTACATTCTGGTGCTCGCCGCGATCACGATGGCCCCGGTCGCGCTCGTCGCGCCGCTGCGCGAGATCAGCGTGGTGCTCGTGAGCGTGTTCGGCGCGCTCGTGCTGCGGGAGGGTCGTGCGGGCGCGCGCATCGCGGCATCGGCGGTGGTGGTCGCCGGCATCGTGCTGATGACGGCGTAGCGGGTATCCGGTCGGCTTCAATCCTTCGATCGATGCGGCGGTCGCGGCATCCCGCGATGCTGGAAGGACCGTCGGAAAGGACCCTCATCGCCATGCTCAAGCTGTTCTACGCCGCGTTCGCCTACATGATCGTGGGGGTCGCCTCGGGGCTGTACTACCGAGAGCTCACGAAGTCGCAGGGGTTCCCCGAGGGGGAGTTCACGCAGCTGGGACTCGCGCACACGCACCTGCTGACGCTCGGCTTCATCGTGCTGCTCATCGTGCTCGTGCTCGAGAAGGTGTTCGAGCTGTCGCAGAGCCGGTTGTTCGGCTGGTTCTTCTGGGTCTACAACGCCGGCGTCGTGCTGACCTCGGCGATGCTCGTCTGGCACGGCACCCTCACCGTGCTCGGCGAGGAGTCGACGGCCGCGATCGCGGGCATCGCGGGTCTCGGCCACATCCTCGTGACGGCCGGCATGGTGCTGCTCTTCCTCGCGCTTCGCCGCCGCATCGTCGCGACCGCGGCGGCGAAGGCGGCGGCCCCGGTCGCCGGCTCAGCGGCGTAGCGGGCTCAGCCGCGCAGCGCGATCGGCAGCACCTCGGCGTTCGGCGACGAGGCGAGGAACGCCCCGCTGACCAGCAGCTTCGCGTCGCGCGTGCCGCTGCCGATGATCAGCCGCTCATGGCCGGCGACCGATTCGTCGACGAGCACGGGCCAGTCGCGCGGCAGCCCGACGGGCGTGATGCCGCCCACCTGCATGCCGGTGATCTCGACCGCCTGCTCCATCGGGGCGAACGAGAGCTTGCGCGCGTCGAGGTGCCGGCGAACGGCGCCGTTGACGTCGAGGCGGTCGGCGCCGCGCACGAGGCACGCGGCGAACCAGGTGCGCTCGCCGCGGCGCGCCTGCACGATGACGCAGTTCGCCCCGTCGGCCGGGGAGATCTCGTAGTTCGCGCAGAAGGCGGCGGTGTCGGCGAGGCCGGGGTCGATCGCCGCGACGAGCGCGTCGTTCGGGCCGGCGACCGCGAGGGCGCTCGCGGTCGCTGCCGCGAGCAGCTCGGGGTGGTCGAGCGCGGGGCTGAATTCGAGGGTTCCGAAGCGCATGGTCGTCTCAGGGTACGGCGGATGCGTCCGCGAAGACCACGGCGACGTCAGGCATCGAGGGTCCGCCACATCGTCGTGATCGGGCTGCCGTCGAGGGGCGAGGTGAAGCCGCCGACCGGTCGGAACCCGGCGCGCTCGTAGCGGCGGTCGTTCGCCGGGTTCGTCGACTCGAGGTAGGCCGGGAGACCCTCGGCGGCGAAGGCCGACAGGTTCTCGGCGAGCATGCGCTGCGCGAGCCCCTCGCCGCGGCGGGCTGGGTTCGACGCGAGCAGGCTCAGGTACATGTGCGGCTGCCCGTGCGGGTGGTTGGAGTCGAACGCCTCCATGAGCCCGTCGAAGGCGCGTCGCTGCTCGGGGTCGAGCCGGTCGTCGACGATCGCCTCGACTGCGGCGAACTGCTCGTCGGTCATCTCGGGCTCGCCCGAGGGCAGCCACACCGCGACGGCGTCGCCGTCGTCGACGATCCACACGCGCTCGTACGGCAGCGCGCCCTCGACGAAGCGGCTCCAGAACGGCTCGAGGTGGCTCGTGTCGCCGTCGGGCCGACGCAGGACCGGACCCCAGACGGGGTCGTCGGCGAAGGCGAGGGCGAGCGTCGCGGCGATCGCGGGGACGTCGGCGGCATCGGCGAGTCTGAGGTGCACGCGATCATCGTCGCACGCCCCTGCCGCGCCCGCACCCGCGGCCGCTGTCAGCCGCGTGCGGCACACTGGTGCGGTGATCGCCGACCATGCCCTCGAGTGGCGGCCGCGGCATCCGACCGATCTCAGACAGACCCTCGGAAGCCTGCGCCGCGGCATCGGCGACCCGTCGTTCCAGGTCGACCAGGCGGGCGCCGTCTGGCGTGCGGTGGGCACCGTCGAGGGCGATGCGGCGATTCGCCTGCAGCAGTTGCCCGGCGGGGTGCTGCGCTGCGAGGGGTGGGGGCCCGGGGCGGGGGCCGCGGTCGAGCAGGCGCCCGAGCTGCTCGGCGACCGCGATGATCCGAGCGGGTTCGTGCCGCTCCTCCCGGTGCTCGACGACGCCCATCGCCGCAACCCCGGACTGCGGGTGCCGCGCACGGCGCAGGTGTTCGAGGCGCTCGCCGCGTCGATCCTCGAGCAGAAGGTGATCACCCTGCAGGCGCACGACTCGTGGCGCCGGCTGGTCGTGCGCTTCGGCACGGTCGCGCCCGGGCCGACGCCGCGGCCCATGCGGGTCGTGCCGAGCGCCGAGGTGTGGCGGGCGATCCCGAGCTGGGAGTGGCACAAGGCCGGCGTCGATCCCCGGCGCGCGGCGACGGTGCAGAACGCGGCGCGGTATGCGCGCCGCCTCGACGAGGCGGTCGGCATGAGCCCGGCGGATGCCACGGCGCGCCTCACGCTCATGCACGGCGTCGGGCCGTGGACGGCCGCTGAGGTCGCGCAGCGTGCCCTCGGCGACGCCGACGCCGTCTCGGTCGGCGACTACCACCTCTCGAACTACGTCGGCCATGCGCTCGCCGGGCACGACATGAGCGACGACGAGATGCTCGAGGCGCTCGCCCCCTGGGCGGGGCACCGCTACCGGGTGGTGCGCCTGCTCGGTGCGGCCGGGGTGCGCGGGCGACCGCGGCGCGGACCGAGGATGCCGTTCGTCGACCACCGCGGCATCTGACCGTACGGCGTCGCTCGCTAGCGCTCGGCGTCGTGCCGGCGGCGCAGCAGCGCGGCGGCGGTGCGGGTGAACTCGTCGATCACCTCGGCGACCGGCCGCGACCGTCGCAGCAGGCCCACGCCCTGGCCGGCGTCGACGGGGACGAGGGCGTGGTCGCCGTCGCGGTTCGCCGCCGCGATCGCGGCGCGCAGGGCGACGAGATCCGTGCCCTCGGCCGAGACGGTCGCCGTGCGCAGCTCCTCGACGCGGTCGAGCCACGCGTCGACGAGCTCGTTGCGGATGACGCGTTCGGGGAACCGCTCGGGCCAGGGGAGCCCGAGCGCGGCGTCGATCGCACACGTATTGACGGTGTCGTCGCCGCTCGCGGCGAGCAGCACCTCGATCGCCGCGGGCGACGAGAGCGTCTCGGTCGACGCCGAGAGGGCGGTGCCGATCCACGCGCCCGCGGCGCCGGCCGCGAGCACGGCGGCGAGGGTGCGCCCCGAGCCGATGCCGCCGGCCGCGAGCACGACCGGGCCGCCCGACGTCGTGGAATCATGCGACCCGACTGCGTCGAGCACCGCGTCGAGGAGTGCGAGCGTGCCCATGCGGGGGTCGCCGTGTCCGCCGCCGTCGGATCCGCGGGCGACGATGACGTCGACTCCTGCGTCGGCGGCGACCAGGGCCTCCGCGGCGGTGTAGACCTGCGTCGCCGCACGGGCGCCCGCGGCGTGCACGCGTTCGACCCACTCGAAGCGATCGGCGAAGCCGACCGAGACGAGCGCAGGGCGCGCCTCGAGCGCGACGTCGAGCAGCGCGGGGTCGCGGCCGATGCCCCAGTGGACGAGGCCGATGCCGAAGGGCTCGCCGTCGAGCTCGAGCAGGCCGAGCTGGGCCTCGAGCTTCGCCGCCGAGCCGGCGCTGCCCATGCCGATCATGCCGAGCGCTCCCGCCCGCGACACGGCGGTCGCGAAGCGGCCCCCGGCGACGCCGCCCATCGGGGCGCTCACGATCGGCGTCGTGAGCCCGAGCGCGGCCGACCACGGGGTCGCGAGCGCGGGGGCCGGGTCGGCCGCGCGGGGCGTCGTCCGATCCCCGCTCACGGCTGCAGCTCCTGTCGGGCGGCCCATTCGACGAAGGCGGGGTCGTCGGAGACGATGCGCGAGACCTCTTCGCCGCCGTCGCAGCGGCAGAGGCTCACGATCGCCCCGTCGGCATCCAGGCGGCGAAGCGCCCAGGTGCCGCCGAAGCCCTCCCAGCGGTCGAGCTCGTCGAGGGGAGAGGGAGCGACGGGAGCGGTTGGAGCGAGGGGAGAGGAGGCGTCGTCGCCGGGCTCGCTCGTGTCGGGCGGGCCGGGCGCGATCGGCGACTTGCGGGTCCAGCCGACGTGCTCGCCGCGGTCGTAGAAGTGGCGGAAGCTGTAGATGAGCGGGTGCCAGGCGTGCGGGTCGATGTGGTTCGTGCCGGGCACGACGAGCTCGGGCAGGGCGTGCACGCGCACCACCTCGACCTCGACCATGAAGTAGCCGGGGTCGACGCCCGGGGTCATGCGCCGCACCTCGCCCTCGAACTGCAGCGGCGCTTCGTGCACGCGCGGCGGCGACACCAGCTCGGAGGGGGTCGTCGTGAAGCCCGCGAGCTCGAACTTGCGCGGCTCGAAGCGGTACTGCCCGGCCTTCGCCTCGGGCACGGGGTCGCGGCCCGTCACCGACGAGAGCCGCTCGACCCTGCGCCACTGCCTCGCCGCCGGGAAGTTCACGGTCAGCTGCGGCCGCTCGGCGAGGTTGGCCGCGGTCTGCCCGTCGGCCTCCAGCCCGAGCACGAGCATGCGTCCGAGCGCCCAGTGGGAGGACGCGGGCGCGAGGTTCGCCGTGCCGTCGGCGTTCTCGGTGACGACGAGGTAGACGGGCGTGCCGACGTAGAGGACGCTCGGCTCGATCACGAGGTGGTCGGAGGTCTCGGCATCCATCGCGCGCCCTTCTCTTCTGATGCCATTCACGCTACGCCCGCCCGCGGCGGACCGGGGCTCTGTGACGCCCTTCACGGACGAGGCATAGCCAACGCATACCTTCGTCGCCTACGGTCGTGTGGGCGGCGAGCCGCGCCGCACCCCCGACCCGAAGGACGACCGTGACCTCGAACACCCCGACCCGCGCCCTGCCCAACCTGCCGCTCATCGGCACCTGGGTCGCCGCCCTCGCCCTGCTCGGCGTCGGCCTCTGGCTGCTCAACACGTCGAACGCGTCGCAGGTCGAGCTCTACACGGCGCAGTCGCAGGACTACGCGGCCTACCTCGGCGCCCAGACCGGCACGACCGTCGGCGGCCTGCTGATCGCGGTCGGCGCGCTCGCGATCGTCGTCGCCGCTGCGACGCAGGCGGTCGCCTGGTCGATCGCCCGCCGCGCGACGCAGTCGGATGCCGCGGTGCCGGCCGGGTTCGACGAGGACGACTCGTTCGACGACGAGCCCGTCGTCGCCGCAGTCGTTCCGGCCGAGGCGGCGCCCGTCGCCGAGGCGCCGGCTGCTCAGGCGCCGGCTGCTCAGGCGCCGGCTGCTCAGGCGCCCGCCGCCGAGACGACCGTCGACGAGGCGCCGGCGGCCGAGGCGCCCGCCGAGGCCGAGCCCGCCGCCAAGCCCGCGGCCGACGAGACGAAGTAACCCGAAGGACGGGTTTCAGCCGGCCGGGCGCTCGATCGAGCGCCCGGCCGTCGCGTCTCCGGCTGCCTCGGCCTCGTGCTCGAGGCCCCACTCGACGAGCGGCTGCAGCAGCTCGATGAGCCTGAGGCCCGTGGCGCTCGGCGTGTAGGCGATCGTGACGGGCGTCGTCGCCCTGACGTGCCGCTCGATCATGCCCTCGGCCTCGAGTTCGCGCAGCCGGGCCGCGAGCAGGCGATCGGAGATGCCCGTCACCGTCGCCCGGTACTCGGAGAACCGCCGCGCGCCGCGCACGCCCGCGAGCAGGATCGCGCCGTTCCATTTGCGGCCGGCGAACTCGATCGTCGACTGGAAGCGGCGGCACGCCTCGTCGTCGATGTGCCCGAGCCCCTCGAGTCGTGCGCGATGCGCGGCGAGGTCGTCGCCCGGACCGCGTGCGGGAATGCCGGCCTGCCCCTCGATGCTTACCATAAGTAAGCAGCTTACCCGAGACGAGCGGCCGGAGCATCCATGCCGCATGCTGGGGGAGACGTGGAAAGGGACGCGCACGATGTACTACGGCCATGAACTCGAGTTCGGCACCTTCATCACCCCGACGAACGACCCGCCGCAGGCGCCGGTGCGCCTCGCCGAGCTCAGCGAGGAGGCGGGGTACGACCTCGTCACCTTCCAGGACCACCCGTACCAGCCGCGCTTCCACGACACCCAGACGCTCCTGACGTGGGTCGCCGCCCGAACCGAGCGCATCCGCCTCGCGGCGAACGTCGCGAACGTGCCGCTGCGCCCGCCCGCCGTGCTCGCGCGCTCGGCGGCGAGCATCGACCTGCTCTCCGAGGGCCGCTTCGAACTCGCGCTCGGGGCCGGCGGCTTCTGGGACGCGATCGAGGCGATGGGCGGCCGCCGCCTCACGCCGGGGCAGGCGGTCGACGCGCTCTCCGAGGCGATCGACGTGATCCGCGGCGTGTGGGACCAGGGCGAGCGCGCCCGGTTCGAGCTCGGCGGCGACTACTACCGCATCGACGGCGCCAAGCGAGGGCCGGCCCCCGCGCACAACATCCCCATCTGGATCGGCGCGCTCAAGCCGCGCATGCTCCGGCTCATCGGCCGGAAGGGCGACGGCTGGCTGCCCTCGCTCGCGTACCTCCAGCCCGGCGACCTCGCCCGCGGGAACACGACGATCGACGACGCGGCGACCGCTGCGGGGCGCGATCCCCGTGAGATCCGTCGCATGCTCAACATCGGCGGCCGCTTCTCGGCCGGCGGCCGGGGCGGCATGCTCGACGGCCCCGCCGAGCAGTGGGTCGAGCAGCTGCTGCCCTACGTCGTCGACGAGGGCATCGGCACCTTCATCCTCGCGAGCGACGACCCCGGCACCATCCGGCACTTCGCCGACGAGGTCGCGCCCGGGCTGCGCGAGGCGGTCGCACGAGAGCTGGGCGCGAGCGGCACCGGTGCATCGGATGCCTCGGCGCCCGGCTCGCACGACGGTGTCGCTGCGGCCGCCCCCGCCGCACCGAGCCGCAGCACCGCCGTGCGCGCGAAGCGGCGCGACGGCATCGACTACGACGCACTGCCGGCCTCGCTCGCCGCCCGGGCGATCGAGCCGGGCGACGCGGGCTACGCACGGGTGAAGTCGACCTACCTCCGGGGCGGCGCCCCCGGCCTGGTGCTGCAGCCGGCCACGTCGGCCGAGGTCGCCGACGCCGTGCGCTTCGCTGCCGCGCACCCCGACGTGCCGTTCGGCGTGCGCAGCGGCGGCCACGGCATCAGCGGCCGGTCGACGAACGACGGCGGCATCGTGGTCGACCTCTCGAAGCTGCACGGCATGACCGTGCTCGACGAGGCGAGCCGGCTGGTGCGCATCGAGGCCGGCGCCCGCTGGAAGGACGTCGCCGCCTTCCTCGCCCCGCGCGGCTGGGCGCTCAGCTCGGGCGACTACGGCGGGGTCGGGGTCGGCGGCCTCGCGACGGCGGGCGGCATCGGCTACCTCGCCCGCGAGCACGGGCTCACGATCGACCACCTGCGCGCCGTCGAGCTCGTGCTGGCCGACGGCCGGGTCGTGCGGGCCGACGCCACGGAGCATCCCGAGCTCTTCTGGGCCGTGCGCGGAGCCGGGGCGAACTTCGGCATCGCGACCGCCTTCGAGTTCGAGGTCGACGAGGTCGGCGTCGTGGGCTTCGCGCAGCTCGCGTTCGACGCGAGCGACCGCGCCGGGTTCCTCGAGGCGTGGGGGCGGTGGGTCGTCGAGTCGCCGCGCGACGTGACGAGCTTCCTCATCATGGGCGGTGCGCGGCCCGGGCAGCCGCCGGTGGCGACCGTCATGACGATGGTCGACTCCGACGACCCCGATACGGTGCTCGCCCGACTCCAGCCGCTCGCCGAGGCCGCTCCGCTCATCGGGCAGGACGTGCGCCTCTCCACCTACGACGCCGTCATGGCGAACGCGGGCGAGGAGAGCCACGGCGCCGAGGGCGAGCCGACCTCGCGCTCGGGGCTCATCGGCCCGATCACGCCCGAGTTCGCGCGCGATGCGGCCCGGTACCTCGACGAGGGGTCGAGCTACTTCTTCCAGCTCCGCGCCGTCGGCGGGGCCGTGCACGACGTGCCCGCCGACGCGACCGCCTTCGCGCATCGCGCCTCGGAGTTCTCGGTCGTGGCGTTCGGCACCGCGGCTTTGCGCACGAGCGAGCGGTGGGACGAGCTCATCGCCCCGCACACCGACGGCGCCTACCTCAGCTTCGAGACGACGCAGGGCGACGCGACCGTCGCGGCGGCGTTCCCGCCGGCGACGCTCGCGCGGCTGCGCGCGCTCAAGGCCGAGGTCGACCCGGGCAACCTGTTCCGCGACAACGCGAACATCGCGCCGTCGGCGGCGCCGGTGGTCGAGTAGCGCCGGCGCCTTACGTCACGCCCCCAGCAGCGCGTCGAGGCTCGGGTGCAGGTGACGCGTGACGAGCACGGATGCCGCGTGGCGGGCGCCGGCCTCGAGCGCCGCGTCGAGCTCGGCGCCGGCGAGGCTCGCATCGAGCACGCCCGCCATGAACGCGTCGCCCGCCCCGTTCGTGTCGCGCACGGGGGTCGGCACGGCCGCGACGTCGTGGCGGGTCATCCGCGCGTCGAGCGCGACGGCCCCATCGGCGCCGAGGGTGCACACGACGAGCGAGGCCCCGCCCTCGATGCACGAGCGCATGAACGGCAGCGGGTCGTCGCCGATGCGGTCGGCGTTCATGAAGATCGCGTCGGCCGCCTCGATGAACGGGCGGTGGAACTCGCTCTCGCCGTCGTAGTCGTGGATGTCGGTCCAGACGGGCCGCCCGCTCGCCTTCGCCGTGGGGATGAGGCGGCGCGAGAGCTCCGAGAGGTCGAGGACGATCGCCGAGGCATCCGCCATCGCCTGCCGCAGCTCGGCGTCGAGCTCGAGGTCGCGGCCCTCGCCCGGGTCGCTCGGCGTCGAGAGGTACAGCGAGACCCGTTCGCCCGCGCGGGTCATGAGGTTGACGTGCCGCTCGGTGACGCCGCCGTCGGCCGCGATGAGCGCGACGCCCGACTGGGCGAGCAGGCGCTTCACGCGCGCGCCGTCCGCGTCGGCGCCGAAGAGGGCGTGCAGGCGCACCCGCCGCCCGAGGCCGACCAGGCCGAGGGCCTTGCCCGCCGAGGTCGCGCCGACGGTCTCGTACTCCTCGAGGGCGAACTGCATGTGCGGCACCGGCTCGGGCAGGCGGTCGAGCACGACGATGCGGTTCCACGAGGCCGGTCCTGAGATGAAGACGTGTTCGCTCACCCGCCCATTCTGGCGGTTCGCGGCTTCGATACGCTGAACTCTCCGCCGAGCGAAGGATGCCCCGTGCCCCGACTTGATGCCCCGATCGACGAGTTGCGCGACTACCGCCCCGCGGTCGCCGAGCCGGCCGACTTCGACGCCTTCTGGGCGGCGACGATCGCCGAGTCGCGGGCGCTCGCGCGGCCGCCGCGGCTCGAGCGGGTGGCGTCGCCGCTCACCGCCGTCGAGGTGTACGACATTGAGTTCAGCGGCTACGCGGGCGACCCGGTGCACGGGTGGTTCCTCGTGCCCGCGGGCACCGAGGGGCGACTGCCCGCGGTCGTCGAGTACCTCGGCTACGGTGGCGGGCGGGGCCTGCCGCACGAGCGGCTCGGGTGGGCGGCATCCGGCTACGCGTACCTGCTCATGGACACGCGCGGCCAGGGGTCGTCGTGGGGCACGGGCGGCGCGACGCCCGACCCGCACGGCAGCGCGCCGGCGGCGCCGGGCTTCATGACGCGCGGCATCGACGACCCGGCGACGTACTACTACCGGCGCGTGTTCACCGACGCGGTGCTCGCGATCGACGCCGTGCGGGGGCTCGACCGGGTCGATGCCGAGCGGGTCGCCGTCACGGGCGGCAGCCAGGGCGGCGGCATCTCGATCGCCGCCGCCGCGCTCGCCGAGGGGCTCGTCGGCGCGATGCCCGACGTGCCGTTCCTCTGCCACTTCGAGCGCGCGGTCGGGCTCACCGACCGCGACCCGTACCAGGAGATCGTGCGGTACCTCGCGGTCCATCGGGGCGCGGGCGAGCGCGTGTTCGAGACGCTCTCGTACTTCGACGGCGCGAACTTCGCCAAGCGCGCCCGCGTGCCCGCCCTGTTCTCGGTCGCCCTGATGGACCCGGTCTGCCCGCCGTCGACGGTCTACGCCGCGCGCAACCACTGGGGCGCCGAGTCCGAGATCGTCGAGTACCCGTTCAACGAGCACGAGGGCGGTCAGGGCGAGCAGTGGCAGCGCCAGGCCGCGTGGCTGGCGGCGGTGCTCGCGGGCTGAGCCCGGCTGTGCTCGCCGTGGTGCGCCGTGGTGCACCGGCACGATCGGCTCCGGGGCACCCCTGATTCGGTGTGCTGTTGCGAGGAGTACACCCGAAGCTGAGTGAACCTCAGCGAAAGGGGTGCATCATGTCATTGCGCATCGGCGGCGTCGAGCTGTTCATGGGGCCCAGCTCGATCGGCGGGCCCGACGATCTCGATCTCGCGATCCGCGAGTTCATCGCGGGGGCGAAGCACAGCCTCGCGATCGCGGTGCAGGAGATCGACTCCCGGCCCATCGCCCAGGCCGTCCTCGATGCGAAGCGACGGGGCGTCCGCGTTCGCGTCATCCTCGAGGGCGACTACCTCACCGAGGAGACGGCGCTCGCCGACCCGTGGAACAGCCTCGGCGCCCATGAGGAGAACCGCACCATCCACGGCGCCCTCCTGAAGGCGAAGGTCGACGTCATCAGCGACCTCAACCCGAAGATCTTCCACCAGAAGTTCATCGTGCGCGACTCGGGCAAGACCAAGGCCGCCGTGCTGACGGGATCGACGAACTTCACGCACACCGACACGGGAACGAACGCGACCTCCGGCCGCGGGTCGGGCCAGAACCTCAACCACGTGGTCGTGCTGCACGGGCAGCGCGCCGCGACCGAGTACCTGCGCGAGTTCGAGCGGATGCGCTCCGGCACCTTCGGCGAGCTCCACGAGCGCGTCGAGCCGAAGCCGAAGGAGTTCGGCCTGCCCGCGGTGCGCGTGAAGCCGCTCTTCGCGCCGCGCCACGGGCCCGAGATGGAGATCATGAAGCAGATGCTGAAGGCGACGCAGTCGATCGATTTCGCGATGTTCACCTTCGCCCAGTCGTCGGGGATCGACGACGCCATGATCCGCCTGCGGCCGCTCGTGCAGCGGATCCGCGGCGTGCTCGATCGCGACCAGGGCGCCGCGAAGTGGGCGGCCACGAGCGACCTCGGTCACGGCGACGTGCAGCTGTTCGCCAACAAGCGCGGCACCGGCGTGCGCAAGCTCCACCACAAGCTCATGGTCATCGACGAGCGGCTGCTCATCGTCGGCAGCTTCAACTACACCGAGCCGGCGAACACGATCAACGACGAGAACATCATCGTCATCGGCGATCTCGAAGAGCAGGATGCCGCGGCCGAGGCGGCCCAACGGCAGCTCGCCGGGTACGCGCTCGCAGAGATCGACCGGATCATCGAGGAGCTCGCGACGCCGATCCCGGTCGGCTGAGCCGGCGAGCACGGCACGGCGCGGCGCGGCGCGGGTGCGCCTCGTGCGCCACTTGCGCCTCGTGCTCCTTTTGCTCAGGCGGCTCCGAGCCCGGTGCCGAGCCCTTCCCGGAATCCCTCGCGCCAGCTCGCGTATCGAGGCCGCCAGCCCAGCTCGGCCTTCGCCTTCGCGTTCGACGAGCCGCGCGCGGTCGTCATCCACGAGACGCCGAACTCGCCGATCATCGTGCGCGCGACCCAGGCGGGCACGCGCATCGGCGGCTTCGCGCCGATCGCGCGGGCGAGCTCGGGCAGCCACTCGGCGACCGCGGCGGGCTCGTCGTCGACGATGTTGTACACGCCGGAGGCCCCGTGGGTGACCGCTGCGACGGTCGCGGCGGCGGCATCGTCGATGTGGCAGAACGACCAGACGCCCGCACCGTCGCCGACGATCGGCACCTGACGCCTGCGTACGGACTCGAGCATCTGTCCGCCCTCGCCGAGTGACTGCCCGGGGCCGTAGAAGTTGCCGAACCGCAGCGCGAGTCCGCCCGCCGCGACCGTCGCCTGCTCGGCGTGGGCGATCGCGGCGAGCGCCTTGCGCGCCGACGGCACGGTGTTCGGGTCGAGCGGGTCGGCCTCGGTCTTCACGCGCGAGCCCGTGTGCTCGTTCGTCCAGCCGGTATAGCTCTGCACGATGACGCGGCCCGTGCCGGCCTCCCGGGCGGCGGCGATGAGCGCGTCCGTGCCGCGCGTGCGCATCGCGTTGGTGACGGCGAACGTCTCGTCGAAGCGCTTGAAGTCGAACTTGCCCGACAGCGAGGTGAGCTGGTGCACGAGCACCTCGGGCTGCGCCTCGAGCACGGCGCGGCGGATCGACGCCTCGTCGGTCCCGTCCATGATCACGCCGCGGCCGCCTGCGGCACGGATGCGGCCGATCCCGTCGTCGCTGCGCGCCGTGCCCGTGACGTCGTGCCCGGCCGCGACGAGCAGGGGGACGAGCCGTGAACCGACGGCGCCGGAACCACCCGCGATGAAGATCCTCATGATGTGCGTCCTTTCTCTCTTCTCTCTTCACCCCCTCCGACGGGCGACCCCGCCCGCGTGTGACAGGAGTCGCGAAATCGCCGTGTGACAGGCTGGGGCGATGGTCGATCTCGCCGTCGAGGCGCCGCGCCTGCGGCCGCTCATGTTCTCGATCTCGTACCGCATGCTCGGCAGCGTGAGCGAGGCCGAGGACGTGGTGCAGGCGGGCCTCCTGCGCATGCACGAGCGGGTGCTGCGCGGCGAGGACATCGAGCGCCCCGACGCGTTCGCATCGACTGTCGCGACGCGGCTGTCGATCGACGTGCTGCGCTCCGCGCGCCGTACGCGGGAGGTCTACGTCGGTCCGTGGCTGCCCGAACCGCTCCTCGCCGACGACGCTGACCCCGCCCACCGCATCGAGCACGACGAGACGCTCTCGATGGGCGTGCTCACGATGCTCGAGCGGCTCGGCCCCGTCGAGCGCGCCGTGTTCGTGCTGCACGAGGCGCTCGGTTACGACTACGGCGAGATCGGCGAGATCGTGGATCGCGAGCCGGCGGCCTGCCGGCAGATCATGCACCGGGCGCGGCAGCGGCTGGCGGCCGGCGGCGCGCGATTCGAGGTGGATGCCTCGGAGGCGACCCGGCTCGCGAGCGAGTTCCTCGCCGCGCTGCGCGACGGCGACGTCGACGGCGTGGTCAGGCTGCTCGCCCCCGACGTCGTGCTGACCGCCGACGGCGGCGGCCGGGCGCCCGCGATCCAGCACCCGATGTCGGGCGACGTCGCGGTCGCGAGGTTCCTCGTCGGGCTCATGCGCCGCGGCGACGCGCTCGGCGTCGCGGTCGAGGAGACGGTCGCGAACGGGGAGCGGACGCTGCTCTTCCGCGGTCGCGACGGCGCCGTGCTGTCGGTGCTCACGCTCCACGTCGACGGCGGCAGCGTGCGTTCGCTCACGAACCAGCTGAACCCCGAGAAGCTGGGGCACCTCGGTCCGGTCGGCGACCTCTTCGCGCTGCTGCGCGACGGGGCCGCCGGCGTCGCGGACTCGGCGGGCTAGCGTCGCGGCCCGCAGCCGCCGTCGTCACATCGTGTCGAGGATCGCGACCAGCTGCTCGAACGTCGTCATCGGGTTCACGATCGCGAACCGGGTGTTCGGCCGGCCCGCGTGCGAGCTCGGCGTCACGAACGCGCGCTGCTCGTCGAGGAGTCTCGCCGACCAGCGCTCGTAGTCGTCCATCGTCCAGCCCTCGCGCTCGAAGACGACGATCGACAGCTGCGGGTCGCGAACGAGCTTCAGCTCGGGCCGGCGCCGGATCTCGTCGGCGATGCGCTGCGCCAGTTCGAGCGAGTTCGTGATCGCCGCCCGGTAGGCGGCGGCGCCGTAGGTCGCGAGCGAGAACCAGAAGGGCAGGCCGCGCGGGCGCCGGGTGAGCTGCACGGCGTAGTCCGACGGGCTCCACTCGGGCTTGCCGGTGAGGGTGTCGAGGTACTCGGCGTGCTGCGTGTGCGCCCGCCGGCCGACCTCGGGGTCGCGGTAGATGAGCGCGCACGCGTCGAAGGGGGCGAAGAGCCACTTGTGCGGGTCGACGATCACCGAGTCGGCGCGCTCGACGCCGGCATAGCGCTCGCGCGCGAGCGGCGAGAGCATGCCGGTCAGGCCGTAGGCGCCGTCGATGTGCAGCCAGAAGTCGAACTCGTCCTTGAGCGCGGCGATGGAGGCGACGTCGTCGACGATGCCGAAGTTCGTCGAGCCGGTGGTCGCGATGACGGCGAACACGTCGTCGCCGTGCTCCTCGAGCGCCGCGCGCACGGCGTCGCCGCGAAGCATCCCGTCGTCGCCCGCCGGGACGAGCACGACGTCGACGTCCATGACCTTCGCGGCCGACTTGTTCGAGGAGTGGGCCTCGGTCGAGCAGACGAGCTTCCAGCGCGCGGGCATGGCCTCGCCCGCGGCGGTGCGCTTCTCGCGCGCCACCTCGCGCGCGGCGACGAGCGCCGAGAGGTTGCCGATGGTGCCGCCCTGCACGAAGACGCCGCCGGCGCCCGCGGGCAGCCCGAACTCGTTCGCCAGCCAGGTGAGCACCTCGTTCTCGGCGTGCACCGCGCCGGAGCCCTCCATCCAGCTGCCGCCGTAGAGGCTCGACGCCGAGACGACGAGGTCGAACGCCATCGCCGCCTTCGTCGGGGCCGCGGGGATGAACGAGAGGTACTGCGGGTGGTCGATCGTGATGCAGGCCGGAGCGAGCACGTGCTCGAAGATCGAGAGCGCCCGCGTCGCGCCGATGCCGCGCTCGTCGATCGTGCGCCCTGCGAGACGCGTGAGCTCGGCCTCGGTCTCGGGCTTGTCGAGCGGGGTGTCGGTCGAGAGCAGGCGTCGGCGCGAGTAGTCGAGCACGAGGTCGACGATCGACTCGGTCTCACCGGTCACGGCGTGCATGCGGGTGGGGTCGGGGGATGCCTCGGGCCGGCGTCGCTCCGTGGCGGCGTCGCTCTCGGGTGCGAGGTCGTGGTCGATGGTCACTGGAGTCTCCGCGGGTACGTCAGGTGGTGGCGACACAAGTGTGAACATCGAGGCCCGCAAACGCAAACTATCGGCACAACTTCAGGCGAAGACGCAGGATATCTGCACCTGGAGGCTTCGGATGCAAGAATGCTGACCTCCGCGCATCAAGGCAGCGGGACGGCGCGATCGCCGGCCAGCCCTCGGGGGTCGAGCAGCCTGCCCAGGTGCTTGTGCACGCGCAGCACCATCGAGCGATCGGCGATGCGCGATCGCGGCAGGCGCTGCTCGAGCTCGGCCTCGATCTGCAGGACCTCGGGCTTCGCGCGTGCACCCGCGGCGACGATGAGGTTGGCGGGGCCCGAGGTGATCGCGGCGTACTGGAGCGACGCCATCGTCGAGAGCGACTCCCGGGCCGCATCGAGCGTCGAGGCCGGCGCCTGGATGAAGAACCAGGCCGCGAGCGGCCAGTTCGAATAGGGCGCCGCGACATCCGTGCGGAAGACGAGATCGCCTTCCGCTCGCAGGCGAGCGACGGCGTCGGCGACCCGCTGCGCGCTGTATCCGAGGTCGCGGCCCAAGTCCGTGTAAGACGCGCGCGCGTCGAAGCCGAGTCGCTGCCTGAGGGCGCGGGCCAGTTCGGGGTCGACCCGCTTCGCCGATCCGGTTCGCGGCGGTCGAGGGAGGGGGATCCGGGCCTGCTGCGCGGGCGTGAGCGACTGGACCGACCAGTCGGAACCCAGGCGGAGCACCTCGTGGACGACGTGGGTGCGGATGCTGCGTACACCCGGAATCGCCCCGAGCCGGTCGAGGGCGTACTCCGCGAGTTCACGGTCGTCGGCCGTGACGAGTGTCGCGAGCACATCGCGCTGGCCGGCAGTGAGGTCGATCGAGTAGATCGCAGGGTCGGCGGCGGCGACGTCGGCAGTGGCGAGTACACGGCCGGGCTCGCAGACGAACTCGACGAGTGCGCCGGCGGTCTCCGCCGAGCGGCCGACGGCGCCGGGAATCGTCGAAGTCCACGCGAGTCCTGCGGTGCTGATGCGCTCCCACCGGCGCGACAGGGTCACCGGGTCGCTGCCGAGCACGCTCGCCAATGAGGTCCACGCGACGCGCGGTTCGAGCTGAAGTGCGTGAATCAGCTGAAGATCGAGGTCATCGAGCGAGATATCCTGCATCAGCCCAGCTCCTTTCGCGAATTTACGTCGAATCCTACGCAGTCTCCGCGAATCGATGAGAGTGGACGCCGCACATCGAAGTGCATCCCCGACTCCTCGAACAGGACTTCAATGGACACTCCCGACCTCGCACCCGGTCGGACCCGCAATGCCGCGGGCGCCGCCCTGGTGCCGACCTTCATCGCACTCGAGCTCTTCGGAGGACTGATCCAGGGCTGGATCACCCCGCTGCTCGGGGTCATCGGCACGCAGTACCAGGTGCCGGGCGGCGCCCTCAGTTGGATCCTCACCGTGGGACTGCTGTCGTCCGCCGTCTCGGTCCCGCTCATGACGATGCTCGCCGATCGATTCGGCGGCCGCAGGCTCCTCGTCATCGCCGTCGCGCTCAGCGCGATCGGGTCGACGCTCATCGCGATCGCGCCGAGCTTCGCCGTCATCATCGTCGGTTCGATCGTGCAGGGCCCGGTCGCTGCGATGCTGCCGATCGAGATGTCGCTGCTGAAGCATCTCCGCCCGAAGTCCGCGACCAGGATCATCGGAGTGCTCGTCGGCACGCTCACCTTCGGCGTGGCGCTCGGCTCGCTCGGTGCCGGCCTCGTGATGGACGCGGTCGGCAACCTCGTCGTGACACAGCTCATCGGAGCGGCGCCGCTGATCGTGCTCGCGATCGTCGTCGGCTTCGTCGTGCCGCGCGTGGCGGGCGACACCGCTCGCGTCGTCGACTGGGCGGGTGCCACCACGCTCGGCCTCGCACTCGTCGGTCTCATGTACGGCCTCTCCGAGGGATCGAACGCGGGATGGCTCTCGCCGATCACGCTCGGTTCGCTCGCGCTCGGAGTCATCGCGCTCGTCGGCTTCGTCATCGCGGAGTCGCGTGCGACGACGCCGCTCTTCGACGTGAAGATGATCCGCCGGGCCAAGCTCGGTGTGCCGCTCCTGCTCGGCGTCTTCATCGCGATGACCCTGTTCGGCTCGCAGACGCCCACCGTGCTCTACCTGGGTGCCGACCCGGCGACCGCGGGGTACGGCGTCGGGGTCTCGACGTCGATGACCGGCGTCGTGCTCGCCGTCACCACGCTGTTCGCGACGATCGGTTCGTTCGTCGCACCGCTCGTGACGCGTGCGATCGGGGTCCGCCTGGCGGTCGCGGTCTCCTGCCTCGCGATCGCGGGCGGCCAGCTCGTCCTCATGACCGCGCCATCGCAGCTGCTCCCCGTGATCGGCGTGTTCGCCGTGACGTCGCTCGGCACGGGCGTCGTACTCGCGGTGCTGCCCGGGGTGGTGATCGAGCGAGCGCCTGAAAGCGCCTCCGCATCGGTGTCGGGTCTCTACAACTCGGGCCGCACGCTCGGCGGATCGCTCGCGGGCGCCTTCGTGGCATCCGTCATGACCGCCTTCGCGCTCGCCGGCGGCGGTGCCGAGGCGACCACCGCCACGCCGTTCGGCGCGTTCCAGGTGGTCTGGGGCGTCTTCGCGGCCCTGCTCCTCATCGCCGCGGTCCTCGCCCTGTTCCTCACGCCGTTGCGCCGTACCCCGGCGTCGGCCGCCATCGACCAGTCCATCCAGATCGGAGCCGCATCATGACCCTCACGAACGAACGGCCCGCCGCTGCCGGCATCGCCGGCCCGGTCGACCGCATCCGCGCGGCCGTCGAGGCCGAGCGCGGGCGCCTCATCGCCCTGAGCCACGCCATCGGCGCCGACCCCGAGCTCGCCTTCGAGGAGCACCGAGCCGCCGGCCGCGTCGCCGAGCTCCTCGACGCGGCCGGGTTCTCGGTGGAGGTCGGGGTGTACGGGCTCGAGACCGCCGTCGAGGCGGTCTACGGCGAAGGAGACGTGACCGTCGCCGTTGTCGGAGAGTACGACGCGCTCCCCGGTGTCGGCCACGCCTGCGGCCACAACATCATCGCCGCGGCGGGCGTGGGGGCGGCGATCGGCCTCAAGTCCGTCGCCGACCAGCTCGGGTTCCGCGTGAAGTTCCTCGGCACGCCGGCCGAGGAGCTCGGCGGCGGCAAGATCTTGATGCTCCAGCGGGGCGCATGGGACGACGCCACCTTCTCGGTCATGGTGCACGGAGGGCCGTTCGCCCAGATCGCGACCGCAGGATTCGCGAGCCAGGCCTACGAACGCATCCTCGTCGAGTTCACGGGGCGTGCCGCCCACGCGGCCGCGATGCCGCACGAGGGCGTCAATGCCGGAGACGCGGTGACGCTCGCCCAGGTCGGGCTCGGCCTGCTGCGTCAGCAGTTGCGCAAGAGCGTCGTTGTCGGCTCGTTCGTCGTCGAGGCCGGCGGTGCGACCAACGTGATCCCGGAGCGCGGGGTCATGGAGGTCGAGATCCGCGGCAATTCGGAGGAGGAGTGGAACGACGCGCGCCGTCGGGTTCGTGCCGTGCTCGAGGGATCGGCGCTCGCCGCGGGCTGCGAGCTCGAGATCACGCAGCCCGAGCTGCCCTACGAGCCCCTGCGGAGCGACGCCGACCTCGCGCGCCTGTTCGACGAGGCGATGGTCGAGGAGCTCGGCTACGAGCTCGCGCCGACCCCCGCAGGTTCGGCCGGCGGCTCGACCGACATGGGCAACGTGTCGCAGTACCTGCCGGCGATCCACCCGATGATCGCGCTGATCGGCGTCGAGGCCGTGCCGCACCACCAGAGCTTCGCCGCCGCGGCGGTCGCGCCCGCGGGCGACACGGCGGCGATCGACGGGGCGCTCGGGCTCGCGATCGCCGCCGCGGCGGCGATCATCGACGACGCCGTGCGCGAGCGGCTGCTCGCGGAGCAGCGGAAGCGCCCCCCGTACCGGGATCAGGTGATCGCCGGGTCGGCGTAGCAGACCGGCACTCCGCAGCGGAAGCGCGGCTCCACCGCCTGCATCGACGAACGTCGGTGCGGGCGGTGTTTGCGTTCGGCCATCCTCGCGTCTAAACTGACTAGTCAGTACAAAACCGAAGGATGCATCGTGCCGATCATCGTGCGGGCGCATGAGCTCGCCCTCCATTCCAAGCGCGGCCCCGTCTACGGCCCCGTCTCGTTCCTCGCCGACTCCGGCCTGACCGTGATCACGGGCCCGGCAGGCAGCGGCCGCACGAGCCTGCTGCTCACCCTCGCGGGCCGCATGAAGCCCTCGAGCGGCCACCTCGAGACCCTCGGCTACGAACTGCCCCGCCGCGCGCGTCCGGTCCAGCTCGCCACCGCCATCGCCGGGTTCCAGGGCATCGACACCCTCGAGGAGTCGGTGACCGTCGGTGCCGCGATCCGCGAACGAGCCGCCTGGCTCTCGCCGTGGTGGGCCTTCGTCCGGCGTACCGACGAGGCCGAGCTCCGCCGGGTGCTCGCGCCCGTCTTCGGCGCGGTGCCGCTGCCCGAGCCCGACACCCTCATCTGGGATCTCGACGAGGTGCAGACCGTGCTGCTGCGCGTCGCCCTCGCGATGATGAGCGAGCCCGACGTGCTGTTCTTCGACCAAATCGAGCAGCTGCAGTCGCCCGAGGCGCGCAGCACGCTCTGGCGGCGCCTCGACGCCCTCACCCGGGCCGGCACCTCCGTCGTCGCCTCCGCGGCGGCACCCGACCTCCAGCTGTGGGCCGAGCTCGGTCTCGCCCCGAACGTCGTCGACCTGGCGGCCGCGGCGGCGGGCGGGGCATCCGATTCTTCTGCGGGGAAGCGCCCCGCCGCCATGCCGGGCGACGCGTCCGGCCTCACCGACCTCATCCTGGAGCACGCCTGATGTTCGCCTTCCTCTCCTCCGGCACCGAGCTGCGCCGATTCCGCAAGGGCGTGCTGCCCAAGATCGCGCTCGTCGTGCTGCTGTTCATCCCGCTCATCTACGGCGCGCTCTACCTCTGGGCGTTCTGGGCTCCCACCGACGAGATGAAGAACCTCCCGGTCGCCCTCGTGAACGAGGACGCCGGGGCGCGCTCGGGCGGCAAGGCCATCACCGCCGGTGACGACCTCGTCGACGAGCTCACGAGCCGCAACGACCTCGACTGGCAGGTGACCGACGCCGCGGACGCCACGGCCGGCGTCGCCGACGGCGACTACTACTTCTCGGTCACCGTGCCGAGCGACTTCTCGTCCGACGCCGTCTCGGTCGGCACCGACGACCCGAAGGCCGCGATGGTCCAGGTCGAGTACAACGACTCGAACAGCTTCCTCGCCTCGACGCTCGGCAAGCAGGCGATGGTGCAGTTGCGCGACACGGTCGCAGAACAGGTGAGCCGGCAGACCGCCGACACCATGCTCGTCGGCCTCAACGACGCGGGCGACGGCATCCGGGCGGCCGCCGACGGCGCGGGCACGCTCGCCGACGGCCTCGCCACCGCGGACGCCGGCGCCGGCCGCCTCGTCGTCGGGCTCGGCGACCTCGCCGCCGGCGCGGGCGCACTCGACGCCGGGGCGATCCGGCTCGCCGACGGCTCGGGCACGCTGGCCGACGGACTCGACCAGCTCGCCGACGGCGCGGGCTCGCTCTCGAACGGCGCCGGCACCCTGGCGGGCGGCCTCGGTCAGCTCGCCGACGGCGCGGGCACGCTCTCGACCGGCACCTCGACGCTCGCGGGCGGGCTCGACCAGCTCGCCGCGGGCGCGGGCACGCTGTCGACGGGCGCGACGAAGGTCGCTGACGGCGCGGGGGCGCTCTCGGCGCAGCTCGGCCAGGCCGCCGCCGGCGCGGGCCAGCTCGCGACCGGCTCGCACCAGCTCGCCGACGGCGCGGGCGGGATCTCCGCGCAGACCGCGACGCTCGCAGGCGGCAGCGCCGAGCTCTCCGACTCGCTCGCCGCACTCCTCGCCGCGATGCAGGCGAACCCCGAGGTGCCCGCCTCCGTGTACCTCGATGCGCTCCAGCAGGCCGCAGACGGCGCCGCGACCCTCGACGCCGGCGCCCAGGCGGCGGTGCCGCAGGTGCAGGGCTACGCCGCGAGCTCGACGGCGTTCGCCGGCAAGGTCGACGCACTCTCCGCGGGCCTGAGCGCCGGAGCCCCGAAGGCCTCCGAACTCGCCGCCGGCGCCGCGCAGCTGCGCGACGGCGCGGCGACGCTCGCCCAGAAGTCGGGCGCCGCGGCATCCGGCGCGCACGACCTCGCGAACGGGGCGTCGACCCTCTCGAACACGTCGGGCGCCGCGGCATCCGGTGCGTCGACCCTCGCGAACGGGGCGGCGACGCTCGCCGGCAAGTCGGGCGACGCCGCGACCGGTGCGCACACCGTCGCCGACGGCGCAGCGCAGTTGAGCGCCGGCACCGGCGACCTCGTCTCGGGAACCGAGCAGCTCGCCTCCGGCGGTTCGTCCCTCGCCGACGGCGCCGGGAAGCTCGCCGCCGGCGGTCGCACGCTCGCGGACGAGCTGGGCGAGGGCGCCGAGCAGGCGCCCTCGATGAGCGCCTCCGACATCGAGGCGCGGGCCGACGTCATGGCCGTGCCCGTGCAGCTCGACGAGAGCTCGCAGAACGCGGCGTCGAGCTTCGGCGAGGGCTTCGCCCCGTTCTTCATCGCGCTCGCGACCTTCGTCGGCGGACTCATCACCTGGCTCATCCTGCGCGCCCTGCCGACGCGCGCCCTCGCCGCCTCGGCGAGCGGACTCCGCTCGGTGATGACCGGATTCCTCCCGGCCATGGCGATCGGCCTCGGCCAGGTGGTGATCATGGTGCTCGTGCTCGTGTACGGCATCGGGCTCGAGCCCGAGTACTGGCTCGCGACGAGCGCGTTCATCTACCTCGTGACGCTCGCCTTCCTCGCGCTGCAGCAGATGTTCATCATCGTGCTCGGCACGGCCGCCGGCCGAGTCGTCAGCCTCGTGCTGCTCATGCTGCAGCTGAGCTCGTCGGGCGGCACCTACCCCGTCGAGACGACGCCCGAGTTCTTCCAGGTGCTGCACCCGTTCATGCCGGCCTCGTACGTCGTGAGCGGTCTGCGCGAGCTCATCACGGGCGGCGTGGACTCTAGACTGTGGCTCTCGGTGCTCGTGATGGCCGGCATCCTCGTCGGCTCGCTCGCGATCAGCGCGTGGAGCGCCGGCAAGCAGCGGATGTGGAGCGTCAGCCGCCTGCACCCCGAGCTCGCGATCTGACCGGAGGAGCGACCATGGCCCGCGCGAACACCACCAAGCGCGCCATCCTCGACGCCGCGCTCGAGCTGGCGGCCACGAAGGGCATCACCGGCACGACGATGGACGAGGTCGCCGAGCTCGCCGGGGTCGCGAAGGGCAGCCTGTACTACAACTTCAGCTCGAAGGACCAGCTGTTCGAAGCCATGCTGCAGGAGGGGGTCGGCGCGCTCGCCGACTCCCTCCGGGCGGCGAAGGGCGAGCTGCGGGGCTGGCCGGCGATCGAGGCGCTCGTGCGCCAGCTGCTCGACCGGATCGCGGCGAACGCGCCGCTCGCGAAGCTCATGGCGTCCGAGATCTTCCGCACCGACCGCGCGTGGCAGGAGACGCTGTTCGCCCTGCGGCACGAGGCGCTCGCCGTCTTCGAGGCGGCGATCGACGAGACGGATGTCCCGGAGGGACGCGCGGGCATCATGGCCTCGAGCGTGTTCGGGGCGGTGCTGCTGGCCGGGCTCGAATGGCTCGTCTTCGAGCCCGAGCGCTCGCGCGACGAGGTCGCCGCCGGCATCCTCGCGACGCTGCGCACGCCGCCCGCGTCGGTCGAGTAGCGAGCGCGACGAGCGTCTCGAGCCCCCGTGGTCGAGTAGCGCAGCGTATCGAGACCCGAGAGACTCTCCTGCATGGCCTGGCTCTTCCTCTCGCTCGCGATCGCCTTCGAGGTCGCGGCGACCAGTTTCATCGGCAAGACCGAGGGCTTCACGAAGCTCTGGTGGACGGTCGGGGTGCTGGGCCTCTACGGCGTCTCGTTCGCGATGCTCGCCCAGGCGGTGCGCGAGCTCGAGATCGGCATGGTCTACGCGATCTGGTCGGGGGTCGGCACGGCGGCGATCGTCGCGATCGGCGTGATCTTCCTCGGTGAGAGCCTGACGGTGCCGAAGCTCTTCGGCATCGGGCTCATCATCGCCGGCGTGATCGTGCTGAACCTCTTCGCGGCGCCCGCGGCGCACGGCTGAGCCCCGTTCGTACGCCTCGGGCGGATCTGCGCCCGACCGCGACCGGCGCGCGTGCGCGACCGTGCGTCTCGCGAAGGGTGTTCTCCGCCTCGGATATGCCAGTTGCGCCTCAGCCGGTGGATGTGATGCTCTTCGCTGCGCTCGTTGGTGTCCGTTGGGGGCATGCCAGTTGCACCTCAGCCCGTGAGCGCGCGAACACCAGGCCGGCGAGGCCGTCCTGGGGCGCGCGTCGGTTCACTCGTCGCCGCCGCCGAAGCGCGGCGGATTGTCGACCGCCGGCCGCTCGGCGACGACGGGGAACGCCCCCGTGTGCCCCTCGCGCTCCTTCGCCGCCGCGGCGATGCGCCCGCGGAACGCGAACCACCCGATGATGAGCAGCGGGATGAGCGCGAGGCTGCAGAGCAGCACCCAGCGACCCGTCTCCGAGAACGCCATGGTCACGATCACGAACGCGAGGAACGCGAGCGTGAGGTAGCCCGTCCAGGGTGCGCCCCACAGCCGGAACGACGGCCGTTCGAGCCGGCCCTGCTTCGCCCATCGCGCGAGCTGCATCTGGCAGAGGATGATCGTCGCCCAGCCGCCGATGATGCCGATCGCGGCGACCTCGAGCACGATCTCGAACGCCTGCGAGGGCACGATCGCGTTGAGCCCGACGCCGAGCAGGGTGATGACCGCGGTCAGCAGGATGCCGCCGTAGGGCACGCCGCTGCCGCTCATCCGCTCGGTGAAGCGCGGCGCCGAGCCGTTGACCGCCATCGAGCGCAGGATGCGCCCGGTCGAGTACAGCCCGGCGTTGAGCGACGAGAGCGCCGCCGTCAGCACCACGAAGTTCATGACCGACGCCGAGACCGCGGCCGCCTCCTCCGAGCCGAGGTGCGAGAAGAACGTGACGAACGGCGACTCGCCCGCCTCGTACGAGGTGTACGGCAGCAGGAGCGAGAGCAGCAGCACCGAGCCGAGGTAGAACACGGCGATGCGGAGGACGACCGTGTTGACCGCCTTCGGCATGATCTTGCGCGGCTCCGCGGTCTCACCCGCCGCGGTGCCGACGAGCTCGATCGCGGCGTACGCGAACACGACCCCCGAGATCGCGAGGATGGGCGGGATCGCGCCGGTCGGGAACCAGCCGCCGTTGTCGGCGATGACCGAGAAGCCGGTCGGCCCGACGTCGGTCTGGCCGCCGAACACGATGAAGATGATGCCGAACACGAGGAAGATGAGCAGCGCCGCGACCTTGATGAGCGCGAACCAGAACTCCATCTCGCCGAACATCTTCACTGAGACGAGATTCAGCGAGAGCACCACCACGAGGGCGATGAGTGCGATCACCCACTGCGGGATCTCCTGGAGGGGCGGCCAGTACTGGGCCCAGAACTTCACGTACAGGGCGGCGGCCGTGACATCCACGATGGAGGTGAACGCCCAGTTCAGGAAGTACAGCCAACCCGCCGTGTACGCCATCTTCTCGCCGTAGAACTCGCGCGCGTACGAGACGAACGAACCCGAGCTCGGGCGGTGCAGCACGAGCTCTCCGAGCGCCCGCAGGATGAGGAAGGCGAAGAACCCGCACACCGCGTAGACGATGAGCAGCGCCGGGCCCGAGCTGTTGAGCCGCCCGCCCGCGCCCATGAACAGGCCCGTGCCGATCGCGCCGCCGATGGCGATCATCTGGATCTGCCGCGCCTTGAGCGTCTTGTGGTAGCCGTGCTCCTCGTTCGAGAAGTCCTGCACGGCGAGCATCTCGTCGCCGACGCGCTCCCGGTAGTTCTCGAAGTCGTCGGCCGGGTCGTGCTCGGGAATGTGGTCGGGCGTGTGCTGCGTCGTCATCGTGCTCCCCCTCCACCAGGGTGGTCACGGTGACGGGAACGTCACGTGCGCGACCTCCGGCTTGGTCACACGATACGCTCGCCGCGGTTTCATGCGCGAGGGCTTCTCGGGTTCGGCGACTGCGCGGGGATGCCGCGGGGCGCCCCTGACACGGGCGCCGCCGTGCCGGGCGGCAGCGGGTCAGGCCGCGCGCCGCACCCGGGAGCCGGCGGCCGGCACGAAGGTGAACCGGGCGCGATGCTGCGCCGAGCGGCGCGGGCGCGGGCGCAGCCGTTCGGCGCGGCGCAGGGGGAGTGCGGCCGAGATGAGCGCGTCGTCGAACTCGTCGGCGACGCGGGTCTCGGAGTTCGGCCGCAGGTGGCTGCCCTCGCGCGGGCAGGCGCAGGCCAGGCGGGTCTCCTCGCCGAGCGGTCCGTACACGAACTCGATGTGGTGGGCCATGGCGCATCCCCTTCCCGACGCAGAACGACTGGCTCTGCTTGAGAGATGCGCGCGGGCGCGGATCATGACGCGGGTCGTGCGGGTTTCGTGCGGCGCTATTCAGGACGTCGCGGGGGTCATGCCCCGTCGACGCCCTTCAGCTCGACGCTGATCTGCTCGGCGTCGAGGTCTTCGAGGGCGGCGCTCAGTGCGGCGGCGCTGAACCGGCCCTCGTCGCGGGCGTCGAGCAGCGCGTCGCGCTCGGCCTCGATCATGCGCAGGCGCAGGCGGCGCACCTGCTCGGGGTCGACACGGGGGGCGGATGCCTCGGGGCCGACCCGCTTCGCAGCGCCGTCGCCGCGCTCGCCGACACCCGCGGCTTCGGCATCGGCCTCGTCCGTGGCATCCGTCTCGCCGGCGCCCTCGTCGTTCGAGACCTGCCAGGCCGCGCGCATCCGTTCGGCGATCATGCGCGCGTGCGCGTCGCCCGACTCGGCGAGCTCGCGCATCGCGGCCGCGCGCAGCAGCTCGCGGAGCTCGCGCCGTTCGGCGGCTCCGGCGCCCGGGTCGCGCGCCGGGATGAGCCAGCGCACGAGCATGGGCAGCGTGCTGCCCTGCACGAGGAGCGACGCCACGGCGACGAGGAACGCGATGAAGACGAGCATCGAGCGGTTCGGGGTGTCGGCCGGCAGGGTCTGCGCGGCGACGAGCGTCACGACGCCGCGCATGCCGGCCCAGACGATGACCGTGCCGTCGCGCCAGTCGAGCGACTCGTCGACGAAGTAGTCGATGTCGGCGACCCGTCGCCGCAGCATCGAGCGGAACCGCGCCGACCTCGCGTGGTCGGGTTCGCGTCCCGCCCGCAGCGCGAACGCCGCGGTGTCGGTCGGAAGCGACTGCAGCCGCTCCTTCACCCGGGCACCGCGCCGCGCGCGCCGCCCGAGGGCTCCGATCAGCGGGGCCACGTACGCCGCGCGCACGAGCGTGACCGCGACCAGCGCGATCGCCGCGATGCCGACCGCGTGCCAGGTGCCCGAACCGCCCTGTTCGAGGTCGTCGACGAGCGCCGTCAGCTCGAGCCCCATCAGGAGGAACACCGCGCCCTCGAGCACGAGCTCGACGGTGCGCCAGTTCTGCACGTCGGAGAGCCGATGCCGGGGGGTCAGGTACTTCGCGGCGCCGCGGCCCGTGATGAGGCCGGCGACCACCGCTGCGACGAGCCCCGAGGCCCCGAGCAGCTCGGCGGGGATCGACGCGAGGAACGGCATCGTGAACGAGATCACCGTGTTCACCGTCGGGTTCTGGATGCGGGCGCGCACCCGCAGGCTCACCCAGCCGACGACCGCCCCGATCACGGTCGCCACGGCGACCGAGTACGCGAAGGTGCCCACCACGCCCCAGATCGAGACGGATGCCGCGGCCGCGGCGATCGCGGAACGCAGGAGCACGAGCGCGGTCGCGTCGTTGAGCAGGCTCTCGCCCTCGAGCATCGCGACGACGCGCGGCGAGACGCCGAGCCGCTTCACGATCGAGGTCGCGACCGCGTCGGTCGGGCTGACGATCGCCCCGAGGGCGATGCCGATCGCGAGGTCGATGCCGGGGATGATCCAGTGGAACAGGAACCCGAGCAGTACCGAGCTCAGGACGACGAGCACGACCGAGAGCCCGCCGATCGTGCTGAAGTCGCGCCGGAACTCCATCGCCGGCATCGACACCGCCGCCGAGTACAGCAGGGGCGGCAGCACGCCCGCGATGATCCACTCGGGGTCGATCTCGATCGGGGGGATCGCCGGCAGCAGGCTCACGAGGAGCCCGGCGACGACGAGCAGCAGCGGCGCCGCGACGCCGAGCTTCGGTCCGATCGCGGTCGCGGCGGCGATGGCGAGGAGCGCGAGCACCCCGGCCAGCAGCAGATCCATTCGCCCATTCTGGCCCCCCTGCCGGCGGTCGGGCAGCGCGCGACCGGCGAGGACGCGTCTCGGGCCCGGCGATGTCGGTTCGGTGTGGTGTGCTGGCGGCATGGGTTTCGACGCGCAGTTCCTGGGAGTGACCGCACCGATGCCCCGGCCGGTGCCGGGCCCCGAGACCGCCGAATGCGTCGATCTCGCGTACGTGCACTTCTCGGTCCTGCTCGACCCCGTGCGTCGCTTCGCCCGGGTCACCGGGGTGAACGTCGACGGGGCCGCGCTCCTCGATCTGGCGCGCGGCGGCGACGAGTGGCGGCTCGACGACCGGGTGCCGGCCGACTGGCAGGCGGGCCCGGCCGTGTACGCCGCGAACGACCTCGACCGGGGCCATCTCGTGCGCCGTCGCGACCCGGTCTGGGGTGAGCCGGCCGTCGCCGCCCGGGCGAACGCCGACACCTTCCACTACACGAACGCCGCGCCGCAGGCCGCCGGCTTCAACCAGTCGAAAGAGCTGTGGCTCGGCCTCGAAGACCACGTGCTCGCCTACGCCGAGACGACGGCGCAGCGGCTCAGCGTCTTCACGGCGCCCGTGCTCGGCGCCGACGATCCCGAGTACCGGGGCATCCGCGTGCCGCTGCAGTTCTGGAAGGTCGTCGCCTGGAACACGGCCGGCGAGCTCGCCGCGACCGCGTTCGTGCTCGACCAGTCGCCGCTCGTCGACACCAGCGAGCTGCGCGAACCGGGGGCGGAGGACGCGCGGGCGGTGCCGCCGCTCGGGCCGTTCCGCACCTTCCAGGTGCCCGTGTCGGCCGTCGCCGAGCTGGCCTCGCTCGACATGCCCGAGCTCGTCGCCGCAGACATCCTGCCGCCGACCGTGGCGGCCGCCGGGTGGCGGCGGCTCGAGGTGCCGGGCGACGTACTGCTCCCTGGCTGACGCCGGCGCTCGCGCCCGGCGTATCGTGAGGGGCGAGCGCGAGCACTTCACGTCGACGAGGTCGGGAGGGCGATGAGCATGGCGAACATCGCGTGGATCGGACTGGGGCACATGGGCGCCCCGATGGCGGCGCGGCTCGTCGCCGAGGGCCACGAGGTGCGCGGGGTCGACCCGGTGCCCGAGGCGCGCGCGGCCGCCGCCGCGCGCGGCGTGGGCGTGGCCGGCTCCATCGCCGAGGCCGTCGACGGCGCCGACGCGGTGTTCACGAGCCTGCCGCGCAGCGAACACGTGCGCGAGGTCTACGGCGGCGACGGCGGGGTCTGGTCGAGCGCCCCGACGAGCGCGCTGCTGCTCGACACCTCGACGGTGGATGTCACGACCTCGGCGTTCTGCCACGAGACCTCCGCCGCACGCGGCTTCGGCTTCGTCGACTCGCCCGTCTCGGGCGGCATCGCCGGCGCCGACGCGGGCACGCTGACCTTCATGCTCGGCGGCGGCGCCGACGAGGTGGCGCGCGCCCGAGCGCTCGTCGAGCCGATGGCGGGGCACGTCTTCGACCTCGGCGGCCCGACGCTCGGCATCGCGGCCAAGCTCGCGAACAACCTCATGCTCTTCGTCTCGCTGCTCGGCGTCTCCGAGGGGGCGGCGCTCGCCGGGTCGCTCGGGCTCGATCCGAAGAAGTTCTTCGAGGTGGCCTCCGTCTCGTCGGGGGAGTCGTGGCCGTTGCGCACCTGGTACCCGGCGCCCGGGGTCGTGCCCACGAGCCCGGCCGACCGCAACTTCGACGCGACCTTCGCGACGACGCTCGCGCAGAAGGACCTGGCGTTCGCCGTCGACGCGGGCACGGCCGCCGAGCTGCCGATGCCGGCGGCGCGCATCGCGCTCGAGCAGTTCGACCGCCTGATCGACGAGGGCTACGGCGGCAAGGACTGCAGCCTCATCGCGAAGTTCGCGACCGCCGACGGCGGGGTGCCGGGGTTCGACGCGTCGGCGGGGTGACCGCGTTCAGGCGTGCGGCTCAGGCGTGCGGCTCAGCCGTGCTGCACGGCCGCGATGACCTCGGTGAGGCGGTCGCGCAGGGCGCCGAGCTCGGCGAGGTCCATGCCGAGGCGGTCGACGACCTGCGGCGGGATCGACAGCGCCTGCTCGCGGAGCGCCCGGCCCGTCTCGGTGAGGGCGACGTCGAGCGCCCGTTCGTCGCGCGCGTTGCGCTCGCGGGTGAGGTAGCCCTGCGCCTCGAGGCGCTTGAGCAGGGGCGAGAGGGTGGCGGGCTCGAGCTGCAGCGCCTCGCCGAGGTCGCGCACGGTGCGCGGGCTGCGCTGCCAGAGGGCGAGCATGACGAGGTACTGCGGGTGGGTGAGCCCGAGGGGCTCGAGGATCGGCCGGTAGATGCCGATCACGCCGCGAGCGGCGACCGCGAGGGCGAAGCAGACCTGGTTCTCGAGTGCGAGCAGGTCGACGGCGTCCTCGCCGGCGATGGGGGCGGATGCCTCGGTGCCGGCGGGTGCGGCGGGAGCTGCGTGCGCGGTCATGGGGCTCCAAGGGGTGCGGGCGATTTGTTAGTGCCCTAACGATTATGTCACGGAGCCCTGAGGACGTCGAGAGTTCGTCGGCTTCGCGCGTCAGCTGGGCGCGGGTGCCCGCAGGGGCAGGGGTGCCGGCATCGGCGCGCTCACGACGCGACGCTGCGGCGCCGGGCGAGCTGCCGCAGACGCACGACGAGGAAGGTGCCGACGGCGGCGGCGCCGAGCACCACCACGACCCACTTGAAGACGTCGGCGTACTGCTCGACCACGTGCCAGTTCTCGCCGAGTGCGAATCCGGCGACGACGAAGACGGTGTTCCAGATCGCGCTGCCGGCGGTCGTCAGCAGGGTGAAGCGCAGCAGCGGCATCCGCTCGACGCCCGCCGGAACCGAGATGAGGCTGCGGAACAGGGGGATCATGCGGCCGAAGAAGACCGCCTTGCTGCCGTGCCGCTCGAACCAGGCCTCCGCCCGCTCGACGTCGGAGACGTTCACGAGCGGCATGCGGTCGACGATGCGGATCAACCGGTCGCGGCCGAGCCAGGCCCCGAGGCCGTACAGGGCGAGCGCGCCGATCACCGAGCCCAGCGTCGTCCACACCAGCACCTCGACGAGCCCGAAGCTGCCGCGGCTCGCCGTGAACCCCGCCATGGGCAGGATGATCTCGCTCGGCAGCGGCGGGAAGAGGTTCTCGGCGGCGATCGCGAGGCCGGCGCCGGGTGCCCCGAGCCATTCCATGAGCGAGACCGCCCACTGCGCGATCGCGTTCAGGTTCTCGGTCTCGGCTGCCATGCCATCGACGCTACGGGGGCGCGGCTGGGAAGCCCGTGCACGGACGAGCTCAGTCGTGCGGTCGACCCAGTCGGCGGCTCACCCAGCGGGCGTACTGCGCCCACGGGTCGTCGACCCCGGCGGAGAGCGCCGCGATGTGCTCGAGCAGCGCGTCGTGCACCTCGAACCACTCGGTGCCGGCACCCCGGAACGCGGCGAACTGCTCGTGCCGCGCGCGCTCGAGGAGGCGGCCGCCCTGCTCGAACGCGAGCACCTCGTCGTGCGGCAGGCTCGCGACCCGGCGCCGCGGGTTCGCCGAGGTGCCGATCTTCACCTGGTCGCGATACCGCAGGTAGTAGACGACCTCGACGGGATCGTCGTCGAGGGTGCGATCGGGCAGCTCGCCGTAGCGCCACTCGCACTCGGCGCAGATCCACCCGCTCGGGTAGCGCACGCCGACCCGCGACCCGCAGGCCGGACATGGGCCGGGCAGCAGGTCGGTCGCGCCGACCTCGCGCTCGACCCAGTCGTGGGCGACGAGCAGGTGCCCGGCGCACAGCGGAAGGGGCGCGGCCGGTTGCGCCGGATTCGGGCACTGACGACCGTCGTCGTCGACGAGCCCGCAACGGCGTGCGTCGCATCCGCCGTGCGCGCCGTGCTCGCCGTGCGCGCCCTCGTCCGACCCGCGCGCGACTGCCTCCGCTCCCGTCATCCCGGCAGGCTACGCCCGACCGGCGACACCGGTCGACCTCGCCCCGGCGTCGCGTCAGCCGCCCGCGATAGGCTCGTTCTCCGACGCCGATCGGCGTCGGACATCGACGTTCACGGGGTGCAGCATGCCGTTCTGGCGCAGGAAGCGGGCGAAGCGCTTCAAGCCGTTCGACCGCAGCGCCCTGCCCGAGGTCACCCCGCCCACCTTCGACGAGATGCTCGCCGAAGGCATCCTCGTCGCCGAGGCCGCCGGTCGCATGGCGCTGCGCAATCGCTTCGTCATGCACGCGCTGCGCAGCGACGAGCCGTTCGACGCCGAACGCGCCGCGGCCGCCGCCCGCGAGGTGCTCTACGAGCTCGTCCAGGAGGCCGACGAGGTCGCCGAGCGCACCGCCGACGACCGCACGGTCGCCGCGAAGCGCGAGGGCCGTGCGTCGAACGAGCACGACTACCGGCGGGCGGATGCCGCGAACCTCCGCCGTCGCGAACAGGTCTACGCCGCGGTCGCGAAGGAGCTGTGGACGAAGCGCAGCGACCCCGAGTACCTCGCCGCCTTCGCCGAGCGCGCCCGCGCCGAAGCGTGGGACGACGTGGCCGGGGCGATCGACGCCCGCCTGGCCCGCGAGTGGGGCGGCGGCTGGCCCGAGATCGAGGTCGACGAGCAGTACGAGGCCGAGCGCGAGACCCGGCTGGCCGGGCTGCTGCTCGACCTCGACGACGAGCTGCGCGCCGCCGAGCGCGAGCGCGAGCGGCGCGCCGAGGAGAACGACCCCTTCCGGGGGTTCGTGGGCTGAGCACCGGCGGGTGTCGCGCCACGCCTTCCACCGTGGTCGATCCGGCTGGGATGATGGCCTCATCGACGTCCGGGGGGGCCGTATGACGAGCGAGGTGTTCAGCGAGCGGGGGCGGCTTCGCCCGCTCACCGACCGCGATCGCTTCGGGCGCGCGATCGAGCGCCGCGACGGGGCCGACTTCCCCTTCTACGACGGCGCGCCGATCGAGCTCGCTCCCTGGCGCTGGGGCGTGGTCTGGGCGGCGTGCGTCGCGGGATTCCTCGTGCTCACCTTCTTCCCGCAGCCGGGCAACGTGGTCGCGATCGTGCCGCGCACCCTCTTCGTCGCGATCCCCCTCGCCGCGCTCGCACTCGTGGCGGGCCGCCACTGGACCGCCGTCTTCCGTCGGGTCGGCTGGCGCGACCTGCTCGCGATGGTCTTCTTCGCCGTGCTGAACATCGCCATCACCTTCTCGGTCGGCGCGCTCGTCTCGACGCTCTTCCGGGTGAGCCCCAACACGACGATCGCCGCAGCGGGCGAGGCCGGGGGAGTCGACGCCGTCGCCCTCTACGTGGGCAGCGGCATCCAGCTCGTCGGCGAGGAGGTGTTCACCCTGCTGCCGTTCCTCGCGGTGCTCTACCTGCTCTTCGCGAAGGCCGGGCTCTCGCGCAGGACCGCGATCGTGCTGGCATGGATCGCCTCGGCGCTGTGGTTCGGGGCCGCGCACCTGCCGACCTACGGCTGGAACGTGGCCCAGTCGTTCCTCATCATCGGATCGGCCCGCATCGCGTTCACGCTCGCATTCATCCGCACGAAGAACCTGTGGGTCGCGGCCGGTGCGCACATCCTCAACGACTGGGTGTTCCTGACGGCCGCGGTGGCCGGGCTCGCCGGGGCCTCCGCGCTAACGTGAGCACCATGCCTGCGCGAGTGATGGAGTGGAACGACGGCCGTTGGACGAGGGAGCCGGCGGCGCTCAGGGGCGAGGGCGACGAGCTCGTCGTCACCGCGGTCGAGGCCAGCGACTACTGGCGCACCACCCACTACGGCTTCGTGCACGACGACGGGCACGGGCTGCTCGCCGACTGGCCGGCCGGCACCGCGCACGAGGTGAGCTTCGACGCCTCGACGCTCACCGGGCTCTACGACCAGGCGGGCATCCTGCTCTTCGCGGGCGAGGAGCAGTGGGTGAAGGCCGGCCTCGAGGTCTCCGACGGTGTGCTGCACCTCGGGGCGGTCGTCACGAACGGCGTGAGCGACTGGTCGATGGCACCCGTGCCCGAGTGGGCGGGCGAGATCGTCACCATCCGTGCGAGCCGCGGCGGTGTCGCCGGAGACGCCGTCACGCTGCGCGCCCGCACCGGGACCAGCGGTTGGCGCACGCTGCGCGTCGCCCCCTTCACCGCCGGCGCGGCCCAGGCCGGGCCCATGATCTGCGCGCCGATGCGGGCCGACCTGACCGTGCGATTCACCCGGTGGTCGCTCACCGACGGCGACGTCGACCTGCACGAGGACCCGCCGCTCGCCTGAGGCCGCGGGCGTCCGCTCGGGGCTCGACCGGCGTGGCCGGCCGAGCCCCGACGTCTCACGCCGGCGTGATGTTGTGGTTGCGCCGGAACGAGTTGCCCGGGTCGACGTCGGCCTTCACGCGCCGCAGCCGCTCGAGGGTCGCCGGCGGGTACATCGACGCCGTGATCGCGTCGCTGCGGTTCGCCTCGAATCCGCCGTACGGCCCCGTCGTGAACGCGATCACCGCGTCGCTGCCGGCCTTGACCGCCGCGACGAGCTCGGGCTCGGCGTCGGTCGGCAGCACGCCGTTGACGACGACGAGCGCCTCGGCTTCGCGATGGGCGATCGCCGTCGCATCGGCGTCGACGCGCGAGAACGCCCCGCCGAGCCACCGCAGCAGGGCCATCGTCGGCACGTCTCGGGCGTAGGCGGCCGCGACCGCGTCGAGCAGCTCGTCGGAGACCTCGGGGGCGAAGCCGTTGCCGCCGACGAACTGGAACGGCGGGCGGCCGGGCGGGGCGTCCTCGAGGAGATCGCCGTACGCGATCGGCGCGAGGTCGACCGTCGTGACGGACGGCAGGGCGAGCAGCGGGGCGAGCAGCTCGCGCAGCTCGCCCTCGGTGCCGCGGAGGGCGATGCCGACCTGCGGCCCGCCGGGCATCTCGGGCCCCATCGGGGGCATGAGCATGATCGACGAGTTGAGGTCGTCGCCACCCGCCCGCATGACCTCGCGCCAGGCGCGCAGCACGGTCGGCACGTCGGAGCGGTCGAAGTGGATCGACCCGCCGACGAGCCCGTCGACGGGGCTCGCCTGCACGGTGAAGCGCGTGACCACGCCGAAGTTGCCGCCGCCGCCCCTCAGCGCCCAGAAGAGCTCGGGGTTCGATTCGGCGTTCACGGTGAGCACCTCGCCCGCCGCGGTGACCAGCTCGACCTCGCGCAGCGCGTCGATCGTGAGGCCGTGGGTGCGCACGAGCCAGCCGATGCCGCCGCCGAGCAGCAGCCCGCCGACGCCCACCTGACGGGTGTCGCCGGAGCTGATGCCGAGGCCGTGCGGCGCGAGCGCCGCCGCGACGTCGCCCCAGTGCGCGGCGGGGCCGAGGGTGACGAGCCCGTCGTCGTCGACCTCGATCGTGTCGAACTCCGCCAGGTCGATGACGAGGCCGTCGTCGACGGGGAGCAGGCCGTGGCCGCCGCTCCGGACGGCGATGGATCGGCCGTCGGCGGCGGCCCGCGCCACTGCGGCGGCGACCTCCTCGACGGTGCGGGGCCGTACGACGACCTCGGGGTCGCCGGCCCCCGCGAAGACGGTGCGGCCGGAGTCGAATTCGGATGCGCCGGGACCGAAGGCCCGGCCTGGGAGTTGCTCGCTCAGTTCGGTGAGAAGAGACATTTCGTCAGTCTCGCAGCGGCCCGCGACATCCGGAACAGTGCTCGCTCAGCGCGGAATCGATGCGCTCGCATGGGGAGCCCGTGGCGCTGGGAGCGCCGTCGCTGCGGCCGTCGGCGGTGCGGCGTAGGGTGCACGGCATGAGCTTCGACGACGGCCTCGTGACGGCCAACATCACGGTCTCCCTCGACGGCTTCGTCGCGGGCCCGAACCAGTCGCTCGAGAACCCGCTCGGCGAGGGCGGCGAGCCGCTCCACCGGTGGATGTTCGAGCAGCCCGACGAGGCGCAGCCCATCGTCGACCAGATCCTCGCGCCGCGTGCGTACATCATGGGGCGCAACATGTTCGGTCCCATCCGCGGCGAGTGGCCCGACGACGAGTGGAAGGGCTGGTGGGGCTCCGAACCGCCGTACCACGGCCCCGTCTTCGTGCTCACCCACCACCCGCGCGAACCCGTCGAGATGGAGGGCGGCACGACCTTCCACTTCGTGACGACCGGCATCCACGACGCGCTCGCGCAGGCGCGGGCCGCCGTCGGCGAGACGGGGCGCATCTCGGTCGCGGGCGGCGCGAGCACCGTGCGCCAGTTCCTCGCGGCCGGACTCATCGACCGCATCATCGTGAGCATCTCGCCGATCACCCTGGGCTCGGGCGAGCGGCTGTTCGAGGAGATCGACCTCGACCTCACGCCCGTCGACGTGCTGCAGACCGACCTCGTGACGCACATCACCTACGACGTGCCGCGCTGAGCGGCGGCATCCCGGCCGGGTTCCGAGACGCTCGCTGCGCTCGCGCCTCGACCCGCCGGGCGCCTCACTCCCCGCTCGGGTGCGCCTTCGCCGCGTCGATGAGCCACGCGTACGCGAACGCCCGCTCGCGCCAGGCCGCGTACCGACCCGAGACGCCGCCGTGCCCGGCCGCCATCTCGATCTTCAGCAGCGCGTCGGCACCGACCTCGCGCAGCTTCGCCACCCACTTCGCGGGTTCGACGTACAGCACCCGGGTGTCGTTGAGCGAGGTGACGGCGAGGATCGGCGGGTAGTGCCGGCCGCCGTGAGCGCCGTCGTGCACGTTCTCGAGGGGCGAGTACGACTTCATGTACGCGTACACCTCCTCGTCGTCGAGCGGGTTGCCCCACTCGTCCCACTCGATGACCGTGAGCGGCAGCGAGGGGTCGAGGATCGAGGTGAGCGGGTCGACGAACGGCACCTCGGCGAGGAACCCCGAGAAGTACTTCGGGGCGAGGTTCGCCACGGCGCCGATGAGCAGTCCGCCCGCGCTGCCGCCCTGCGCCACGAGCCGGTCGGGCGCCGTGATGTCCTCGTCGATCAGGTGGCGCGCCGCGGCCGCGAAGTCGGTGAAGGTGTTGCGCTTCTCGAGCTTCTTGCCGTGCTCGTACCAGAGCCGGCCCATCTCGCCGCCGCCGCGCACGTGGGCGACGGCGAAGACCATGCCGCGGTCGAGCAGCGACAGCCGGGGGATGCCGAAGCCGGGGTCGATCGAGTGCTCGTAGGCGCCGTACCCGTACAGCAGGGTGGGCGCGGGAACGCCGAGGTCGACGAGGTCGTGCCGGTAGACGAGCGAGATCGGGATGCGCGTGCCGTCGTCGGCCGTCGCCCACTCGCGGCGCTGCGCGTACCGGGTGGAGTCGTAGTCGCCGAGCACGGCCTGGCGCTTGCGCAGCTTGCGTTCCCCCGTGGCGACGACCAGGTCGAGCACGGTCGAGGGGGTGACGAAGCTCGTGTAGCCGAGGCGCAGTGTGGGCTGGGCCCAGTCGGGGTTGCCCGCGAGGCCGACCGAGAAGAGCTCCTCGTCGAAGGCGAGCTCGTGCAGGGTGTCGTCGACGGTCGCACCGGCCGGCAGCCCGTTCGCCGGCACCTTCGCGACCGCGACCCGGGGCAGCCCGTCGCGCCGGTACTCGAGCGCGACGAAGTCGCGGAAGCCGTCGACGCCTTCGATGCGCACCTCGGGGTTGTGCGGCAGCAGCATGCGCCGCGGCCCCTGCGGGTCGTCGGCCGAGACCGAGACGAGCTCGAAGTTCACCGCCCCGTCGTTGTGCGTGATGAGCAGCCGGTCCCTGCCGCCGGCGACGACGTGCTCGACGTCGTACTCGACGCCGTCCTTGCGCGGCCAGACGACGGCGAACGAGCCGGTCGGGTCCGAGGCATCCAGCAGCCAGGTCTCGCTCGTGATGTTCGAACCGGCCTCGATCACGAGGTACTTGCGGCTGCGGGTGAGCCCCACGCCGAGCCAGAAGCGCTCATCGGGCTCGCTGAAGATCACGACGTCGGCGGATGCCTCGGTGCCGACCTCGTGCCGCCAGATGGTGTCGGGGCGCCAGGCCTCGTCGACCGTCGCGTAGTAGAGGTAGCGGCCGCTCGGGTCGAAGACGGCGCCGGCCGCGGTGCCCTCGATGACGTCGGCGTACTCGCGCCCCGAGCCATCCACCGCGCGGAGCCTGATCGTGTAGCGCTCGTCGCCCTCGACGTCGGTCGCGTAGAGCAGCGTCGCGCCGTCGGCGGTGAGATCGAAGCTGCCGAGTGCGTAGAACTCGTGGCCCTCGGCCTCGACGTTGTCGTCGAGCAGGATCTGCTCGCCGGGAAGCGGCGCACCCGAGTCGTCGGTGACCGGCGGCTCCCAGTCGTCGGGGCCCGCCGCGGGCACCCGGCAGTGGATGCCGTACTGCTGCCCCTCGACCGTGCGGCTGTAGTACCACCAGTCGCCCTCGCGGGCGGGCACCGAGAGGTCGGTCTCCTTCGTGCGGTGCTTGATCTCCTCGAAGATCTGCTCCTGCAGGACGGCGAGGTGCTCGGTGCGCGCCTTGGTGAACGCGTTCTCCTCGTGGAGGTGGGCGAGCACCTCGGGGTCGTCCTTGTCGCGCAGCCACTCGTAGTCGTCGACCACGACGTCGCCGTGGTGCTCGCGTTCGGTCGGTCGCTTCTTCGGCACGGGAGGAGTCAGCACCCTCCCAACGCTACGTCGTCGCACTCGTTTCGGGAACGGGCGAGCGTGGCCGTCAGAATTCGACGACCTCCCACTGCTCGCCGGAGAGATGCCGGAGTCGGCCGCGCTCGCCGTGCTGGCCGTCGAGCACGCCCGTGAACTCGAGCACGGGCCGATCGCCCGAACGCTCGTCGTGCATCGTCGTGATGTCGGTCTCGGTGTAGCCCAGCTCGGCGAGAGCGCGCTGCTGCTCGTCGGAGTCCCAGACGCCGGACAGTCCCCACGTCATGAGGGCGCCGGCGACCATCGCCGCGACGCCGACGAAGACGCCGAGCTCGATCACGCGCGGCCGCTTGCGCCGCACCCCCATGACGATCACGGCGGCTCCGCCTGCGAGCATGAGCAACGGGAGCACGAGCGGCCAGGGATTCCACCCCGCGATGGTGACGACCTCGGTCATCCGGCCTCCTCGCCTCGACGCGTGCTCCGACGAGAGCGGGCGCGGGGCCCGGGCGGGGGTCGGCGGGCGCGTGGGCCGGCCGGGTGGGCTGCTGCGGATGGGGAGTGCTGCCCATTCTCGTGGTTCGCGGGGTGCGGTTAGTCTCATGGAGGTCGCCCGTCCGGGTGGCGGAGAATTCTGATGGATGGGGTTGATGATGGCTGATTTCAAGGCGTCGTACGGTGAGATGGAGTCGATGGCCGGTCGTCTCGACTCGGGCCGTGAGGAGATCGGCGACGTGCTGCGTCGTCTGAAGGACGATGTCGACCGTCTCCTGGGTGACGACTTCAAGACGCAGCACGCGTCGGGCAAGTTCGGCGAGGGCTACACCGAGCTGACGACCGGTCTGGAGAAGGCGATCGAGGGCATCTCCGACATGGGCGAGTCGCTGCGCAAGATGATGCAGGCGATCAAGGACACCGACCAGGCGCTCGCCGGCAACTAGTCCTCGGCATCTCGGCGGGCGCGGCCACGACCGCGCCCGCCGCCCCACGGCGGGACGCAGGGTGAACACGACGGAGACGGCGATCGCGCACGCGCGGTCCGTCGAGCTGGGGCCGGCATCGGCCCGTTCGGTCGCGCGCGCCCTGCAGTGCCCGCTGCTCGAGGCGATCGAGGCCGCCGATCCGTCGGTGCGCGAACGCCTCGAGCTGGTCGATCGCTCGTTCGAGGTCTGGGTCGCCGGCTGGGAGACCGGCTCGCGCACGGCGCCGTGGCGGCCCCGGTCGGTCACGCCCTGGCCCGACCTGGTCGGCATGTTCGCGGTCGGCGGCGCGATGGGCATGGCTGCCGCGGCGGGCGCGCGCAGCACGCCGGTGCTCGACAGCCTCGAGGTCACGGCGCCGATGATGGTCGCCTTCTTGGCGGTCGCCTTCGCCGCGATCGCGATCGGTGCGGTCTACGCCCGGCGCGAGCGGGAGGTGCTGCTCATGCAGCGCGACGACTCGGCGGCCACGACCCGTTCGGCGCTCCTCTGGGTGGGCGCCGTCTTCGCGGCGATCGCCGTCATCGCGATGGCCGTGCGATTCGCGATCGACGAGTTCTTCCCCGTCGCCTCCCTGGCTTGGGCGATGTCGGTCGCCGCGCTCATCGCCTGCACGGTGCTCGCGCTCGGCGCGCATCGCGTCGCGCGGGCGAGCGCGGCCGGCGGGAAGCTGCGGCATCGCGCCCGCGGCGGGGGCACCGCGGCCCTGCGCGACGAGGCGATCGACGCCTCCGGCGATGCGCGCGAGTGGGCCGAGTCGGTGCTGTCGACGCTGTCGCCCGAGCTGCGGGCGGAGCTCGCCGAGGCGTACGCGGCCGCCGTCCGCGAGGCGATCGCGCGGCACGTGCTGCCGCGCGACACCGAGAAGCGGCTCCATCCCCGCGGCTGGCTCGCCGCCCGCTACGACGTCGTGCGCTGAGCTGCGGGGTCGCGCGCGCCTCGCCGCCGCACGGTGTCCCGGGCGCCCCATCCGTTCAGTCGTCGGCCTCGATCTCGGCGATCTGCCACTCCGAGCCGCCCTGGTGCCTGAGCACGCCGCGCACGCGTTCGCCGTCGCGCTCGGCCTGGAACGCGACGGCCGCGGGCTCGCCCGGCCCGACGACCTGCTCGGCCGAGAAGGTCGTCGTGACGTAGCCGACCGCGACGAGCGCCTTCGCGCGCTCGCCCTGGTCCCACGAGCCCGGCATGACGCCGAACATCGCCGCGAAGGCGACGACGGCGATCAGGAACACGCCGGAGCCGAGTTCGCGGATCGGCTTCGATCGGCGCCGGGTGCCGAGACTCGACACGACGATGCCGGCCACGGCGATCACGATGGGGATCGCGAGCGGCCAGGGGTTCCACGGTGCGATGGTGACGATCTCGTTCACAGGAGGAAGCCTCGCCCTCAGCCCGTCTTCGTCCAATCCAGGTTGATGACGTTGCCGATGTAGACGGTCTCACCGAAATCATGCACCTGCGGGTTCATCCGCAGCAACTGCTGCTGGGGCAGGTCGAAGCGCTGGGCGATGTCGAAGAAGCTGTCGCCGGCGACGACGGTGTAGCTCACGGGCATGCCGCTGTCGTCGAGCACCGGGGTGCCGTTCGCGCCGTCGCGGGCGCCGAGGTCGTTCGCGGGCCCCGGCTCGACGACCGGTGCCGCGGCGTTCGGCACGGGTGCGGGTGCGGGTGCCGCTGCGGGCGGCGGGGGCGTCGTGGGCGTCGGCTCGGGCGCGGGCGTCGGCGTGACCGTGACGGTCGCCGTCACCGTGACGGTCGGCGCGGCCGCCGTCTCGGAGGGTGCGCACCCGCCGAGGAGCACGGCGAGGGCAGCGGCCGTGCACACGGCGGTCACCGGGGATCGACGCATCGGCGCCTCCGATCGTAGGGTGGCGCGCACGGCGCCGATCGGCCCTACCCTAGCCCTCGAGGCGCGCGGGGTCGAGGGTGTCGAGGAGGGCGGCGCGGATGCGCTCGAGCCCCTCGCCGAGCTGTGCGTCGCCGACGCCGGCGTAGCCGAAGACGATCCCTCCGGGCAGTTCTCCGGGCACCGCCGAGTAGTCGGCGAGCGGCGCCACGCCCACCCCCTCGTCGGCGAGACGGGCGACGATCGCGGCGGAGGTCTCGGCGTCGTCGAGTCGGATGACCCCGTGCAGTCCGCCGTCGAGCCCGCTGAGCGGAGCGCCCGGCAGGTCGCCGAGCACGGCCTGCACCATGCGGCGCCGGTGCGCGTAGTCGCGCCGGGTGGCGGCGATGTGCCGGCGCAGGGCGCCGGAGGCGAGGAAGGCGCGCATCGCCTCCTGCGCGGGGCCCGGGACGGGGCACGGCTCGTCGGCGCGGATGCGGAGGACGGCGGCCCGCAGCGCCTGGTCGCCCGGCAGCACGAGGTAGCCGAGTCGCAGCCAGGGGGTGAGCACCTTCGAGAAGCTGCCGACGAGCACGGTGCGTTCGGCGCTGCGTTCGTCGCCGGTGCGGCCGCTCGCCGCCCCGAGCCGGTCGAGCGAGGCGAGCGCGGGCAGCGGCGCCCCGAGATGACGGAACTCGCTGTCGTAGTCGTCCTCGATGATGAGCGTTCCGTGCGCGCGCGCCCAGTCGATGAGCTCCAGGCGGGATGCCACGGGCAGCCGCCCGCCCAGCGGGTACTGGTGGCTCGGGGTCACCATGACGGCCTCCGGCGGGCGGGGCATCCGTCGCAGCGCGTCGAGGTCGAGCCCGTCGGCGTCGACGGGCAGCGGCGCGATCGCGAGCCCGCGTCGCTCGAGCAGTCGGCGGGCCGAGGGGTAGCCGGGGTGCTCGACGGCGACCGTCGGCGCGCTGCGCCGTCGGTCGTGCTCGCGTCGTTCGCGCGCGAGCTCGAGCAGGGCCCCGCCGAGCAGCGCCAGGGCCTCGCTCGTGCCGGCGGTGACGACGACGTCGTCGCTCGAGCAGCTCACTCCGCGGGCCTGCCTGAGGTGGTCGGCGATCTCCTCGCGCAGCCCGGCGAGGCCAGTGCGCGGCGGCGACTGCCGGGGGATCGGCGCGGCGGCGGCCTGCCGCCAGGCCGAGCGCCAGGCGCGCTCGTCGATGCGCGAGGTCGACGGGCTGCCGGGCAGCAGGTCGATGCGGTGCTCGGCGCGCTCGGTGCTCGCCGGTGCGACCGCCGCCGGCCGGCTCGTCGAGGTGCGCGGCGCGGGGGCGGATGCCTCGGGCTCGACGACGAGCCGGGCGACGCGCGTCGGCGCACCCTGGCGCAGCTCGAGGTAACCCTCGCCGGCGAGCTGCTCGTACGCCGCGACCACCGAGCTGCGCGAGACCCCGAGCTCGGCCGCGAGCGCCCGCGTGGAGGGGACGGGGTCGCCGGGCGCGAGGAGCCCGCCGAGGATGCCCCGGCGCACCCCGTCGACGAGCCGGGCGCCGAGCGGCGCGTCGTCGCGGGGGTCGAGCACGAGCAGGGGGCCGTCCACGGAGGCTCCTCACTGGACTGGTCGGAATCGCAGCAACTGGACTGCTGGTGAGGCCAGTGTACGTCCGAGACTCGAGCCATGACCACGATCGACGCCCCCGCCGAACTCCCCGCCCGCCGCATCCGCCGCCTCGCCGAACGCCAGACCACCGACCGCGAGGCGCTCGTCGAACTGCTCGACGGCGAACTCGTCGGCCACCTCGCCGCCGTCGCCGACGGCGTGCCGGTCGTCGTGCCGATGGGCTACGCGCGCATCGGCGAGGCCGTCTACGTGCACGGCTCGACCGGCGGGGGATTCGCCCTCCGCGCGGCCGCCGAGCGCGCCACGGTCGCCTTCTCGGTCACCGCGCTCGACGGCCTCGTGTACGCGCGCTCGCTCTTCGACAGCTCCATGAACTACCGCAGCGCGGTCGCCTACGGCGTGCTCGAGGAGGTCGGTCGAGACGAGGCGGATGCCGCGCTGCTGGCCCTCTCCGAACGGCTCATGCCGGGGCGCTCCGCCGAAGTGCGCGCGATGCGGCGCAAGGAGGTCGCGGCGACCCGCGTGCTCCGGCTCGCCCTGGACGACGTCGTCATGAAGACGCGTGCGCACGGGGCATCCGAGGCGCTCGACGACGGTGAGGACCACTCGCAGTGGGCGGGCGTCGTGCCGCTCGAACGCGTGTGGGGCGAGCCGCAGCCCTCCGGGCTGACCCCGGCGGGTACGCCCCTCCCCGAATCGGTGCGTGCGCTGACGACGCGCGCACGCGGCTCCCGCAGTATTTCGTGACGGAAAGGGGGTTCACCATGCTCGCAACCATGCTCATGCTGGGGCTGATCGGCGCATCGGCGCTCGTCGCCGCGCTCGTGCAGTTCCGCCGCGACGGTCTGCACCGTCTGCCGACGATGCCCCGCTGAGGGCGGCCCGGGCGCACCGTCTGAGGTGCCCCGACAGGAAATAGGGCGATCGTCCGATGGGACCGGGGTGCCTTAGCGAGCACCATCGAAGCATCAGATCGCACGATCGACCGAGACGAAGGAATGACCATGCAGTACTCAGCAGAACTGCTCGCCGTGCACACCCACGAGGCGAACCTGCTGCAGGCCGAGCGACGCATCGCCCACCGCCTCGCAGCGGAGGAGCGCGCGAGCGAGCGGGCCGACCAGGCCGAGCCGGTCGCCCGCCAGCGCGCGTTCGGTCGCCGCGGCCTGCGCCTCGCCCTGCGGTGAGCGCGCCGGCGGCGGCGCCCGCCGCGGTACCGCCCGCCACGAGCGCCTCACCTCGCACCGCGCATGTCGGCGGCCCGTGGCACGATGAGATCGTGACCATGTCTGCAGCGGCCATGATCGGCCGCGGCGCCGACCTCTCGCGGCTCGACGAGCGCCTCGACGAGGTGCGCGCGGGCGCGCCGTTCACCGTGATCGTGGGCGGCGAGGCCGGCATCGGCAAGACCCGGCTCATCCGCGAGTTCCAGCGGCGCCTGCCGAGCGACGTTCGGCTGCTCGCCGGCCAGTGCGTCGACCTGGGCAGCGTGGCCGCCCCGTACGCGCCGGTCAAGACGGCCCTGCGGGCCCTCGTCGCCGATGTCGGCGCGGCGCCCGTGCTCGAGGCGGTCGGCCCGGGCCGGGCGGCCCTCGTCGCCCTGCTGCCCGAGCTCGCCGCCGAGTCGGGCGAGGTGGGCGCGCCGGGTGCCGGCATCGCCGCGGGGCAGCTGCACGAGGGCATCGCCGTGCTCCTCGAGACCTTCTCGCGCGAGCGCCCGATCGTGTTCGTGATCGAAGACCTCCACTGGATCGACGCGGCGAGCCTCGCCCTGCTGCGCTTCCTCCTGCGGGCGCTCGGCTCGAGCCGGGTGCTCACCGTGCTCAGCTACCGCACCGAAGACGTGACCCGGGGCCACCCGGTCCGCGCCTTCCTGTCCGAGGCCGAACGCGACCGCTGGGTCGAGCGCCTCGAGCTCGGGCGGCTGTCGAAGGCGCAGGTGAAGCGGCTCGTCAAGTCGCTCATCGTCGACGAGGCGCCGAACGACCACGTGCTCGAGACCGTCTTCCGTCGCAGCGACGGCATCCCCTTCTTCGTCGAGGAGCTCGTCGGCATCGACGGGTGCCGTGACGAGGGCTTCGTGCCCGACACCCTCCGCGAGCTGCTGCTCGCCCGCTACGAGCGGCTGCCCGAGTCGGCGCAGGAGCTGCTCCGCCTCATCTCGACCGGCGGGGTGCGGGTGTCGCACGCGCTGCTGGCGCAGGTCTTCCACGGTGACGACGCCGAGCTCGACGCGGCCGCTCGCCAGTGCGTGCTCTACGGCGTCATCACGATCGACGGCGACGACTACTCGTTCCGGCACGCACTCGTGCGCGAGGCGATCCTCGACGACCTGCTGCCGGGCGAGCGGGCACGGTTCCACGCCCGCTACGCCGAGGCGTACGAGGCCGCGGCCGCCGCCGGCTCGCGCCGGCTCGCCGCCGAGATCTCGTACCACTGGCTCGGCGCGCACGACGCGGTCCGCGCCTTTCCCGCGACCCTCCAGGCCATGCGCGAGGCCCGCGCCGCCGCGGCCTACGCGACCGCTGCGCAGCTCGGCGAGCGTGCCCTCGAACTGTGGGACGTCGTGCCCGACCCCGAGACCGCGGCCGGCATGGGCAAGCTCGAGCTCATGGGCCGCACGGCCTCGCACCTGCGCAACGCGGGCGAGGTCGAGCGCGGGCTCGCGCTGGTCAAGGCCGCGCTCGCCGAGTGCCCGCGCGACGAACCGCAGTATCCGCGGTTCCTGCGCGACAAGGCGCTCTACCTCGCGGCCATCGGCAAGCCCGGCTCCATCGCGCTCCTCGAGGAGGCGCTCGAGGTGCTCGGCGACGACGGCGACCCCGAGATCAAGGCGGGCTGTCTCGCGACGCTCGCCGGGCGGCTCATGATCGAGGGCCGCACGGGCGAGGCGATCGAGACGGCCGAGCGCGGCCTCGCCGTCGCGCTCGAGTACGACCTGCCGCGCTCCGCATCCATCTCGATGAATGTCGCGGCCGTGAGCCGCGCGGTCGGCGGCGAGGTCGAGCGGGGCATCGAGATGCTCGCCGAGGCACGCGAGCTGGCCGAGGGCGACGGCGCCGCGCTGCTGCGCTACTGGGTGAACTCCTCCGACATCGCCTATCTCGTCGGCGACTACGCCGAGGCCGTTCGCCTCGCCGAAGACGGGCTGGGGCGCGCCCGCGCGCAGGGCGTCGAGCGCAGCAGCGGCGTGCTGCTCGCCTCGAACGCGGTCGACCCGCTCTTCGCCCTCGGCGAGTGGGAGCGGGGCGGCGAGATCATCGATCGTGCGCTGTCGCTCGACCCGCCGGTGCCGTTCACCGTCTACCTCCAGCGCGCCCGCATCTGGTCGATGCTCTGGCGCGGCGACCCCGCCGGCGCGGCCGAGGCGCTGCGCCGCGTCCGCACGATGATGGCCGGGGTGCAGGCGGTCGAGATGCAGACCCGGCTCGCGGTCGGCCAGATGGCCGCGGAGGTCGCGCTCGCGAACGACGACCTCGCGGGCGCCTGGGCCGAGATCCGCGGCATCTTCCACGAGGAGCACGCCCTGCACCCCGGCTACGCGCATCCCGGGTTCTGGGTCGCCGCCCGGGTCGCGGCGGCGATCACCGCCCGGCCGCACGCCGTGCCCGACGGCGTCGCGGACGAGGTCCGTGCGTCGGTCGCCGAACTCGACGGACTGCTCGACGCGGGGTCGTTCTGGCCTCACCACGAGGTCTGGGTCGCGATGGTCGAGGCCGAACTCGCCGAGGCGTCCGAGGGGGCCGGAGCCCAGGTGCCGGGCACGCATGCCGGAGCCTGGCGACACGCCGTCGACGCCACCGAACACGGCGGAGTGCCCGGCTACCTCCACCCGTACGCCCTGCTGCGGCTCGGCGAGGCCGAACTGGCCGCCGCCGATCGAACCGCCGCCCGCTCCACGCTGCAGCTCGCGCTCGACCGCGCCGAGGCCGGCGGGGTCACGGCCGTCCGCGAGCGGGTCGAACGCGTCGCGGCGACCGCCGCGATCGTGCTCGACGGCGCGCAGCGCCCGGCCGGGGGCGAGGTCGCGGGTATCGCCGGCGCCGCGGCATCCGACGCCGACGCCGCCGCGACTGCCGAGCTCACCGCCCGCGAACGCCAGGTGCTCGAACTCATCGCCGAGGGCCTCAGCAACCGCCAGATCGGCGAGCGACTGTTCATCAGCGGCAAGACCGCCTCGGTCCACGTCTCGGCCATCCTGCGCAAGCTCGGCGCGGCGACCCGCACCGAGGCCGCCTATCGCGCGGGTGCGCTGCGCTGACCTCGCCCCGACGCCGTCGCGACCCGCGGCCTCCGGTAGCGTCGAGCTCATGACGCGTCGCATGACCTGGGCCGGGCTCCCCAACACGTGGGACCTTGGCGGGCTCGACGGTGCCCGCGGCACGACCCGGTACGGCCGGGTCTACCGATCGGCGATGCTCGACGGCCTCGATGTCGCGGGGCGTGCCGAGCTCTACGACGACGGCGTGCGCACGGTCATCGACCTGCGCAACCTCGACGAGATCGGCGCGGCGATCGACTCGCCGTTCACCCGGCACCATCTCCCCGTCGAAGACCAGTCGGACCCCGAGTTCATGGCCAGATGGCCGCGTCTCGACACCCCCGGGTACTACCCCGAGGTGCTCGAGCGGTGGCCGGCCCTCGTCGCCGCCGTGTTCGGCAGCCTCGCCGAAGCGGGCGCCGAGACCGGCACGGCTCACGGCGCCGTCCTCCTCCATTGCGCCCATGGCCGTGATCGCACCGGCATGATCACCGCGATGCTGCTGCAGCTGTGCGAGGTCGACCGCGGCGCGATCGTCGCCGACTACCTCGGCGCGGTCCACGCGATCGCCGAGCACACCGCGAGCACCGGCGGAGTCGAGGCCGCCGACGAGCCGGCGGAGCTCGACGCCCGCCGTACGCGCGAACTCGAGGAGTTCCTCGACGGCCTCGACGTCGCCGGGTACCTCCGCGGCAACGGGCTCACCGCATCCGACCTCGAGCGCGTCCGCGCTCGCCTGCTCGACTGAGGACGCAGAACGTGACCGACTCCGCCCACCCCGACGCTCCCGCCGCCGCACCGACCATCCGCGCGGCGCGAGCCGAGGACGCGCCCGGCATCGCCCGCATGCACTGGGAGAGCCACCAGACCACGTACGTCGACTCGGGTGCGGTCGCGCGCGAGCGCATCGAGGCGTGGACGCTCGAGCAGCGCATCGACGGATGGCGCCAGGTGCTCGCCGAGCTCGACGGTCCCGACCGGATCGTCGTGGTCGCCGTCGACGGCGACCGGATCGTCGGCTTCGCCGATGCCAAGGCGGTCGATCCCGCGGCCGATCCCGATGCCCCGCGCGCCCTCGAGCTCAAGGGGCTCTACCTGCTCGACGCGCATCAGGGCACGGGCCTCGGCCAGGCGCTGCTCGACGCCGCGATCGGCACCCGGCCGGCCTTCCTGTGGGCGATGGCCGGCGAGACGCGGGCCAGGGCGTTCTACCGCCGCAACGGCTTCGAGCCCGACGGCACCGAAGCGCCGTTCGAGTCGTGGAGCATCATGACCGTGCGCCTCGTCCGCTGAGACCGGCGACGCCGTCGAGGCGCCGGGCTGCGAGCGCTCGGCTCAGCTGCCCTGATCGGTGGGCGCCGGCCGCGGTCGCGGTGCGGTCCGCCCCGGGAGGGCCGTCGCGGCGAGGGTCGCCGACGCCGCATCGAGCGCGGCGTCCCATGCCGCGGGGGAGTCGTGGGCGACGCCGCGAGCGAGCAGATGCGCCACCGCCGCGACGGGTGCATCGTCGTCGGCCGGCACCGTGAACAGTGCGCTCGTCGCGAGCCGGTCGAGACGCGCCGGCAGGTCGGCGTCGGCGCGAGGCATCCCGGCCGGGGCCGCAGCGTCGACGACCAGGCGCAGCCCGGGGCGCTCGAGCGCCGCGATGAGCTCGTCGACCAGGGGGTCGGTGAGGGTGAGGCCGGTCACCACGACGAGGTCGGCGCCGGTGATCGTCGTGCGCGCCGCTTCGTCGAGTCCGAGGGCTCCCGCCCCGAGGCCCTCCTCGCGCTCGGGCAGGTCGCGGCCGATGCCCATGCCGATGCGGTCGCCGGTCGTGCGCTCGACGACGACGCGCCGGGTGCCGGACGCCGACGCGACGGCGACGAGCCGCACGCCGTAGTCGCCCAGCACCGAGCGGACGCGATCGCCGTCCTCGTCGCCGCCGACGGCTGCGACGAGGGTCGCCTCGTCGCCGAGGACCGAGAGCCCGATCGCCGCGTCGACGCCGCGACCGCCCACGAATTCGCGCGAGCCGCGTTCGTCGCGGTGCACCTCGACGAGGGCGTCGCCGATGACCGTCACCCGCGCCGGGCGCTGCGAGAGGTGGGCCTGCGACGACGTGTTCACCCGGCCGCCCGGAACCCCCGTGCCACGTCGATGAGGATGCGCGTGCCGAAGCCCGTCGCGCCCTTCGAGCGCCACGAGTCATCCGAGTCGGACTGCATCGTGCCGGCGATGTCGAGGTGGGCCCACGGGGTCTCGCCGACGAAGTGGTCGAGGAACAGCGCCGCCGTCGTCGCGCCCGCGTACGGCCCGCCGAGGTTCGAGAGGTCGGCGACGTCGGAGTCGAGCTGCTTGCGGTACCGGCGTTCGAGGGGGAGTCGCCAGACCTGTTCATCCGTCGCGGCCGAGGCGCGTTCGACCTCGGAGAGCATCGTCTCGTCGTTGCCGAGGAGCGCCGCCGTGATCTGCCCGAGCGACATGAGCGCCGAGCCCGTGAGCGTCGCGATGTCGATGATCGCATCGACGCCGTCCTCGTTCGCGAGCACGAGGCCGTCCATCATCGCGAGCCGGCCCTCGGCGTCGGTGTTCTTCACCTCGACGGTCGTGCCGCCGCGCGCCGTCAGCACGTCGCCGAGCTTGTACGCCGAGCCCGACGGCATGTTGTCGGTGCACATGAGCCACCCGCTGACGGTCGCGGTCGCGCCGAGGGCGCGGAGTGCGGTGAAGGTCGCGAGTACCGAGGCCGCTCCGCCCATGTCCATCTTCATGAGCAGGTGCATCGGGTCGGACGGCTTCAGGCTGATGCCGCCCGAGTCGTACATGATGCCCTTGCCGACGAGGCCGAGATGGCCGGTCGACTCGCCGTCGGGGGCGTACCGCAGCTTGACCATGCGCGGCTCCTCGGCCGACCCACGGTTCACGCCGAGCAGGCCGCCGCAGCCGAGCTCGATCAGCTGCTGCCGGTCGAAGACCTCGACCTCGAAGCCGAAGCGCTCGCCGAGGAGGACGGCCGCCTCGGCCATTCCCGTGGCGGTCAGGTGCCCGGGCGGGGAGTTCGCGAGATCGCGGGCGAGGTTCGCGGCGCGGGCGGTGACGAGGCCGATCTCGACGCCGGCGGCCGCGTGCGAGGCATCCGCACCGTCGATGCGCAGTTCGAGGCGTTCGAGCGCGACGTCCTTCGGCTCGCGCTTCAGCGTGTCGAAGCGGTACCGGGCGAGCAGCGCGCCCTCGGTCAGCGCCTGTGCCGCGGCGGCGATGTCGGTGCCGCCCGTCGACGGCACGCGCAGCCCGATGCGTGCGAACCTGGCACCGGCGCGGGCGAATGCCGCGGCGGCGTCGCGCAGCGCGTTCGCACCGAGCTCACCGGCGGGTCCGGTGCCGACGAGCACGAGCAGCGGGCCCGAGCCGTACGGCAGCGCGAGGGTGCTGCCGGGCTTCGACTCGAAGCCCGAGCGCGCGAGCGCGTCGCGGTCGAGGTCGATGCCCGCCGGAAGCTCGCCGTCGCTCGAGACGAGCACGCCGATCATGTCGAGCGACGACTCGTCGAGCTCGTCGACGACCGCCACGGTCACCGCGTCGGCCCGCCCGAGCGAGGGGATCGGCGAGAAGTCGTCGGGGACGAGTGAACTCGGGTCGTGGGTCATGCGCGCGTCTCCTTCTGGGTCTGGTCGATGCGCGGGCGCTCGTCGGCTCGCGGACGCCCGAGGGCCGGCTCGGCCGCCTCCTCGTCGACGACGGGATCGATGACGTCGTCATCGTCGGGCTCGAGCTTCTCGGGCAGGTCGCCCTCGCGGCGCCCCGGCATGCGGGTCGCCGGCACGATCGCGAGCAGCGAGAACGCGGCGAGCCCGAGCAGCGAGATCTGCAGGGCCTGCAGCCGCGCCTCCGCGTTCACCAGGATGGCCGCCTCCAGCTCGGGACCGCTCGCCCGCGACTCCAGCACGGCGGCGAGCTGCTCGTTCGTCAGGAAGTTCGCCTCGTTGAAGTTGACCTGCCCGATGAGCTCGTCGCTGATCTCGGGGTGCTCCTGCGCGCCGGCGAGCAGCAGCGTCGAGAGCATGCCCACCGCGAAGGCGCTCGCGACGGCGATGCCGACGGAGCCCGAGAGGTTGTGCACGAGGCCGCGCCAGGCGCCGACATCGCCGGCGAGCTGCTTCGGGGCGGCCGACAGCAGGGTGTTGAAGACCAGGGCGACGATCGCGCCCTGGCCGAGACCGAGCAGGATGAGGCCGGCCACCACGAACCCCTGGCTCCACTCGCCGCGCACCGTGAACGCGAGCAGGGTCAGTGCGGATGCCACGACGATGAAGCCGGCCGTCGCGAGCACCCGCGGCGTGAACCGCCCGTACAGGTACGCGACGAAGGTCGACGCGAGGAAGATCGACAGCGTGTACGGGATGATCGAGAACGAGGTCTCGATGCTCGAGCGGCCCTGCACGACCTGGATGTAGAGCGGGATGAGGAAGTTCGCCGCGGTGCCGACGAAGAGCATCGTCGCCATGCACGCGGTGACCGCGCGCTCCGACCCGGTCGCGAGGACGCGCAGGTCGAAGATGCGCGGCTTGTCCTCGCGTGCGCGCCGTCGCAGCCAGGAGAAGAACACCTGGCCGACCACGAGACCGGCGATCACGAGCAGGGGTGCGGGCGAGATGCCGAGCACCTCGAACGGCGCCTGCGGCGTCGCGAGCCAGACGCCCCAGGTCGCGAGTCCGCTGAAGCCGAAGCTCAGCAGGATCACCGCGACGGCGGCGATGATCGCGCCCGTCCAGTCGATCGAGAGGCCCGGCTGGGCCGGCACCTTCTTGACGAGGAAGCTGAGCCCCAGGTTGACGACCGCGAGCGCGACCATGAGGAGGAACGACCAGCGCCATCCGATCGTCGTCGCGAACGACCCCGCGATGAGCAGCGCGAGCACGCCCGCCGCGGGGATGGCTGCGGCGAGCAGGCCGATCGCCTTGCCCTGCTGCTCGCCGTGGTAGTTCGTCGCGATGAAGACGGTGAGCGCCGGGGCGATGAGCGCGATCACGGCGCCTGACGACGCCTGCGCGATGAACAGCATCGCCGGGCTCGCGCTGAGCGCGACCCCGAGCATCGCGAGACCGTGCACGGCGACGGCGATCTGGAACACCCCTCGCGTGCCGAAGCGCGAACCCACCTTCGCGCCGAGCAGGATGAACGCCGCCATCGCGAAGGTGCCGGCGGTGATCGCCGTGCCGACCGACGTGGCGGGGGTGTCGAGGTCGCTCGTGATGCCCGCCATCGACACGGTGAGCGCATTCACCGCGAACGAGGCCTGGATCTGGGTGAGCACCACCACGATCAGCGGCAGCCACGACGTCTTCGATGTCGCCTCGATCTGCGGCGCAGCGGTCATGCGTCCCCCTCGCATCGGCACAGCCCCGGGGATGCGCCTCGTCGCGGCATCCGCTCGCCTTCACTGTATTGCGCCGCTAGCCTGAGCGCCATGGACCCCGTCGTGGTGACGTTCTTGATCCTCGCCGTCGCGGTGGCGGCGTTCATGACGAGCCGGATCCCCGTCGCCGTGACCGCGATCGGGGTCGCGCTCGCGCTGTGGGCCACCGGCATCCTCACGCTCCAGCAGTCGCTCGCCGGCTTCGCGGACCCGACCGTCATCTTCATCGCCGCGTTGTTCGTCGTGAGCGAGGGGCTCGACGCGACCGGTGTGACCGCCCGGCTCGGCCGCATCGTGGCCGCCCGGGGCGGTTCGAACCGGCGGCGGGTGCTCGTGCTCGTGATGGTGCTCGTGGCGCTGCTCACCGCGCTCATCAGCGTCAACGGCGCGGTCGCGGCACTTCTGCCGATGACGGTCGTCGTCGCCGTCCGCATCGGCCTGCCGCCGTCGCAGCTGCTGCTGCCGCTCGCCTTCGCGGCGCACGCGGGTTCGATGCTCGCGCTCACGGGCACGCCGGTCAACGTCATCGTCTCGGAGTTCGCGGCGGAGTCGGCGGGCGGGCCGTTCGGGTTCTTCGAGTTCGCGATCGTCGGCGTCCCGCTCGTGATCGGCACGGTGCTCATCGCGATGCTCGTGGGCGACCGGATGCTCCCGGCGCGCAGCGCCGCCACCGTTCCCCGCGACCTCAGCGACCACGCATGCACGCTGCTCGGCGACTACTCGGTGCTCGCGGCCGCCGACGGCGGGGGGCGTGCGGTGACGATCGACGCCGAGAACGGGGTCGCCGAGGTGCTCGTGCCGCCTCGATCGGAGCTCCTCGGCATGCGGGTGTTCCCCGGCATGACGACGCCGAGCGGCAAGCTCGTCATCCTCGCCGTCTCGCGGAACGGACGCGAGCTCACCGCACCCGAGGTCGACGTCGAGGTGGGCGACGTCCTGCTCCTCCAGGGCACCTGGGACGACCTCGAGGAGAACACGGCCGGCGACGACGTCCGGGTCGTCGACGCCCCTGCCGCGGTGCGCGGGCAGGCGGCCCCCATCGGTCGACGCGGCATCGTCGCGATCATCGTGCTCGCTGCGATGGTCGTGCTGCTCGCGACCGGACTGGTGCCGCCCGTCGTCGCCGGACTCGTGGCGGCCGGCGCGATGATCCTCACCGGCGTGGTGCCTCTCGGCCGGGCCTATCGGGCGATCTCATGGACGACCGTCATCCTCGTCGCTGGCATGATCCCCATGTCGACGGCCTTCACGACGACGGGTGCGGCGGAGCTCGTGGGCTCTGCGCTCGTCGATGCGGCCGGCCCGGGAGGCCCGCTCGTCGTGCTGCTCGTGGTGTGCCTGCTCGTCGTCGTGCTCGGCCAGCTCATCAGCAACATGGCGACCGCGCTCATCGTCGCCCCGATCGCCATCTCGGCGGCCGTCGAGCTCGGCGTCTCGGCCCGCCCGTTCCTCATGGCGCTCACCGTGGTGGCGGCGGCCGCGTTCCTGACGCCGATCGCGACGCCGGTGAATCTCATGGTCATGGGCCCGGGCGGTTACCGCTTCGGCGACTACGCCCGCTTCGGCTGGCCGTTCACCCTGCTGTTCCTCGCGGCCGGCGTGCTGCTGGTGCCGCTCGTCTGGCCGTTCTGAGCGCGTGCGTCGGCTTCGCTGCGCTCGCCGCGTGCTGCGGAGGGCCGCCGTCGTCGTCGCACGCGGTCGAGTACCGTTGAACGTCGACCACGAGGAGCAGCACCGCACATGAAGCCCGGCCCCAGGCGCAGCGTCAGCCAGTCCGACATCGTCGACGCCGCGTTCGAGATCCTCGAGGAGAAGGGCGTCGCGGCGGTCTCGGTGCGCGGCGTCGCCGGTGCGCTCGGCCTCACGCCGACGGCCATGTACACGTACTTCGCGTCGAAGAACGCCCTGCTCCAGGCGATGGTCGAGCAGTTGCTCACCGGCGTCGCGGATGCCTCGGCGCCCGACTGGCGCGCACGGGTCGTCGCGGTCGCGCTCGCGCTGCGAGCGAAGCTCGCCGAGCACTCGGGCTCGATCGTGCTCGTCACGAGCGGGCCGCTCGACGGCCCGAACGCGCTCTCGCTCGCCGAACGCCTCATCGAGAGCTTCGTCGAGGCGGGGCTGTCGGTCGACGATGCGGCTCGAGCCGGTCACGCCGTGCGCGCGGTCGTCGTCGGCCAGTCGGCGCTCGAGGCGGCCCGCCGCACGGCGCCCGTCGCGGTGTCGGAGGCGCAGCCGCTCTGGTCCGACTCGCGGCACCCGCTCGTCGAGGAGACCGCCGGTCTCGGGTTCGACGACGGCGGCGACGCCGAGTTCGCGACGATGCTGGGTCGTGTGATCGACGGGTTCGTCGAGCGCTAGACCCGCGCGCGCCCGGGCACGCGCGCCGGGCGTCATCGCTCACAATTTCGACCCTCGAACGCGGCGAGGCGCCGACCCCCGGAGGGGCCGACGCCTCGTCGGTGTTGCGTCAGTGCGTCGCCGCTCAGCCCGCCGCAGGGGGCGTGATGCTGATGAGCGCTGCGGTGTTGCCCTTGAAGGCCTTCTTCACCGAGATGACGGTGCCGTAGCCCACGCCCGCATCGGCCGGGTTGCCCGAGCCGAAGGGACCGGCGCCGATGTCGAGGCCGTCGTAATCGGGCAGGCGGTTGCCGGCGAGGTCGTACAGCGGGGTGCTGTACTGGCCGTTGCCGACCGAGGGAACCACGGTCGACGCGTCACGGTCGCGGTAGAAGAGCTGTCCGGTCGCCTCGTTCAGGGCGAAGCCGGGCACCCAGCCGCGGTCGTCGGTGAAGGTGCTCACCGCGTCCTGCGCCGCGACGTCGGTGCAGTACTCGTCGCCGGTCGTGCCGATGAAGCACTCGGTGAACGGGTACGTCTTCGTGAGACCGAACGCCACGTTCGACGACTGGGCACGCGACGGCATGACGTTCAGCGTCGACGGGTCGGCGTCGGCCGCGGCACCGGTGCGCTGCAGCGGGTTGAAGTGGCTGTCGACGAGCAGGAGCCCGCCCTTCGCACCGTAGCTCGGCAGCGCCGCCTCGTTGGTGAGGATCTGGTTCGAGTTGCCGTACGTGGTGTCGCGGTACCAGATCAGGGCGCCCGGCGCGTTGTACGCGAGCTTCTCGACCTTCCAGGCGCCGTCGCTGTAGACGGAGTTGTAGCCGTACTTCAGGCCCTCGTCGAAGCCGTCGAAGTTGCGCCACTCGACCAGGTAGTACTGCGCCTTGACCGAGGTGCCGGTGTCGATGCGCCAGCCGGGGCCGGTGGTGTCGGCGAAGGTGCCGACCTTCGGGGTCCAGCCGTTCTCGCCCGACTCGACGTCGTCGCTCCACGTGGTGGTGTCACCGCTCGTGAGCGAGAAGTCGTCGGCGAACCAGCCGCGCTCCTGGAAGGCGGCGTCGGTCGCCATGCGGAGGCGGAGGTCGATCGACTGCCCGGCGTAGGCCGAGAGGTCGACGTACTGGTGCTGCCAGCCGTGCGAGTCGCCCGTCAGACCGTACTTGCGGTCGCCGAAGCCGTGCAGGTTGCCGTTCGGGTCGGGGTAGCCGTCGGGCGTCGTGGCCTCGGTGCCGTCGGTGTTGTACACCTTCTGGTCGGTCCAGGTGGTGCCGCCGTCGGTCGAGATCTCGACGAAGCCGAAGTCCCAGTCGGACTCGATAACGAAGTTGTTCCACATCCAGAACTTGGCGTCGGCGGCCACGTCGAGCTTGCGCTCGATGCGGATGTCGCCCCAGTCCTGGTCGGCGCCCGTGTACCACATGTTCTCGCCGCTGTGCGGGTCGGCGAGGTTGATGGTCTTGTCGGGCAGGTTCACCTTCACGCCGTCTTCGCTGCCCTTGAGGGGACGCGAGTTCTGGCCGACCTTGACGGTGGTCTCGTCGTCACCGGGGTTCACGACGAGCGGCTCGGCCCAGCCCAGCACCCACTTGTCCCAGAGGCCCATGTGGGTCGGCATCGACTGGAAGATGGGGCCCGCGTGCGAGCCGGAGCTCATGAGGTCCCAGAAGTCGATGTCGCTGCTGCCGGCGTTCGAGGTGTCGTAGAGGTCGGGCAGACCGAGGTCGTGACCGTACTCGTGCGCGAACACGCCGACGCCCGAGTCCTCGGGCTGCACGATGTAGTTCGACAGCTTGAGGTCGGTGCCGGGGATCGTCGCGCCGCCGAGGACGGCGGAGGAGTGCGCCCACAGGGCGTACGTGCCCTGGGCGCCGCCGCCGCCGGACTTGTCTTCACCCGCGTGCACGAGCACGACGTGGTCGATCACGCCGTCGGGCTCGTTGACGTTGCCGTCGCCGTCGCGGTCGCCCTGGTCCTCGATGTCGTAGTCGGCCCAGGGGAAGTCGGGCTGCGCCTCGGCGAGTGCTGCGACCGCGTCGATCGGCAGCTGGCCGGGGCCCTTCGGGTTCGAGGGGTGGCCCTGCTGGTCCTGCATGGGACCGGCCACGTAGACGCCCTCGGAGTTCTGGTGGCACACGGTGGCGCCGTAGTACGCCTCGGAGTGGGGCACCGTGATCCACGGGGTCGCCTCACCGGTGACGGTGTAGGCGCCGCGCGACATCTCCTCGTACATCGACTTCATCGTGTAGCCCGAGATGTCGAAGCCGGGCTTGCCGTCGGGGCCGGTGAGGTCGGTGCGGACGCGCTCGGTGATGCCTTCGTCGGTGAAGAGCATCTTGTTGAAGTGCTCCGACGAGAAGTCGGGCACCCACATCGAGTTGTTGTCCTCGAGCTCGTAGTCGGCGGGGTTGGGGATGCCGTTGTGAAGGGGCCCGTTCTGGACGTTGCCGGGCTTGCACGTGGTCGCGCCGAACTCGGTCGGCACGTAGCTGTCGGTGAAGTCGTCGTTCGCCTGGTCGTTGAACTCGACGAGGATCGTGAGGAGCTTGGCCTCCTGGGTGACGTCGGCCTGCTTGTAGTTCGGGGACTTCTTCGGCTTCTTGGCGTCCTTGTTCGCCTTGAGCTGCTCCTGCTTGAGCTGCTTCGGGCTCTTGCCGGTCTCGTTCGACTTGTTCTCGAGCTTGGCCAGGCCGCCGGCGGCCTGCGGGTTGCCCGCGGCGAACTTCGCGTCGATCTCCATGGCCGTCGCGAGCGCGTCCTCGGCCTTGGGGCTGACGACCTTGTTGCCCTCGATGTCGAAGACGGCCTCGTCGTCGGCACCCACGACCGCCTCCGCACGGGGGGCGACGTAGTTCATGTAGTACTCCGAGTCGCTGATCACCGCTGGCGATACCGGTGATTCAGCCGCGGCTGCGGTGCTCACTCCGAACGACACCATTCCGGTGGCGGCGAGTGCGAGCACCGGAACGACCGCGACCGCGCGCTTGCGCGCGCGGCTGGTGAATCCAGACATGCTTCTCCCTTCGAGTGACTCGGCGGAGGTGACCGTCGAGACACGCACGGCGCCCGTCGGTGGACGGACGTAATCGGCATCCTGCCGTGCGCTGCCGCATCTATGGAAGGGCTGTGTCGAATCTGTGGAGAACTTCGCACGCTCGTTGCGCGGAACGGCGCGGATCGACGGCCACGGGCCCCTTCGGGGTGTCGTGATTCCGCCAGATGGCGGGATTACGCCACGCCCGGAGGGTGTAAGGAGCACCTGCTCCGACCCGCGTCGAGGTCGCTCGGCCGGGGAGCGATCAGCCGATCAGCAGCGACCGGAGCTGGTCGGCCGAGTGCACGACGGCCATCGCGTCGCCGGCCTCGGCCGGCGATCCGTAGCCCCATTCGACGAGGATCGTCGGCACGCCGTTGGCGAGGGCGCCGAGCGTGTCGTAGCCGCGGTCGCCGACCATGACGGAGTTCGCGGTGTCGATGCCCTGCGCCTGAAGGCGGCGGAGCGCCTCGGCGACGACGTCGGCCTTGGTGCTGCGCGACTCGTCGTCGCTCGCCCCGGTGATGACCGTGAAGTACTCGCTGAGGCCGGCGTGGTCGAGCACCTTGCGCGCCATGCGCTCGGGCTTCGAGGTCGCGAGCGCGATCGGGACGCCGGCGGCGTGCAGCCGCTCGAGCACCCCGGCGACGCCGGGGAAGACGGGCGAGCGCAGCACGTGCTCGCCGTAGTGGTCGCGGTAGACGTTGAGCGCCTCCCAGGCCTCGGCGTCGGAGAAGCCGGCCGTCATGCGGAGGCTGTCGAGCAGCGGTGGGCCGACGTAGGCGCGCAGCGTCTCGTCGGACGGCACGGGCAGGCCCATCTCGGTGAACATGTGCGCGAGCGAGCCCGTGATGTCTGTCGCGGAGTCGATGATGGTGCCGTCGAGGTCGAACAGCACGGCCGACCACGTACGCGTGGGGGAGAGCGTCGGGGAAGTCACCGTGACATCCTAGGGCCCGAGAACGCGAGCGATGCTCGAATTTCAGCGGGGCTCAGCGAACCCGCAGCGGGCGTTCAGGCGCCCGTCCCCGGTCGAGGTTCGCCGGTCGACCGCTGATCGCCGCGGCCTAGAACAGCCGCGAGTGGTCGTCGTCGACGCCGCGCATCGCGTCGTAGTCGAGCACGAGACAGCGGATTCCCCGGTCTTCGGCGAGCGTGCGCGCCTGCGGCTTGATCTCCTGCGCGGCGAAGACGCCCGTCACGGGCGCGAGCAGCGGGTCGCGGTTCATGAGCTCGAGGTACCGGGTCAGCTGCTCGACGCCGTCGATGTCGCCGCGCCGCTTGAGCTCGACGGCGACGCTCGCGCCCGAGGCATCCGTCGCGAGGATGTCGACCGGGCCGATCGCCGTCATGTACTCGCGACGCACCAGCCGGTGCCCGTCGCCGAGCAGCTCGATCTGCTCGGCGAGCAGCTTCTGGAGGTGCGCCTCGACGCCGTCCTTCTGGAGGCCCGGGTCGATGCCGAGCTCGTGCGCCGAGTCGTGCAGCACCTCGTGGATCGAGACGATGAGCCGGTCGGCGGTCTTCTTGTGCGTCACCGTCCAGAGCTCGACGACGCCGGCCTCGCGCTGCTCGTCGTCGGGCTCGGCCGTCGTGAGCGTGCAGGGCGGGCTCATCCAGTTGAGGGGCTTGTAGCTGCCGCCGTCGGAGTGCACCAGCAGGCTGCCGTCGCCCTTCACCATGAGCAGGCGGGTCGCGAGCGGGAGGTGGGCTTGGAGCCGCCCCGCGTAGTCGACGGAGCAGCGGGCGATGACGAGACGCACCCGTCGAGTCTACGTGCGGTCGGATGCCTCGTGGCCGACGCCGGCGACGGTGCGACTGCGCTCGCGGGCGGCCGGTGCCGCGAGGAACGAGAGCACGAGCAGCACGAGGATCACGAGCAGGGCGTTGAGGATCCCGAACTGCTGGCCGATGAACCCCAGCAGCGGAGGGCCGGTGAGGAACGCGCAGTAGCCGATGATCGCGACCGCGCTCACGCGGGCCGCCGAGTCGGTCGGGTGATCGGCGGCGGCGGACATGCCCACCGGGAACCCGAGCGACGAGCCGACGCCCCAGAGCACGGTGCCGACCACGAGCATCCAGGTCTCGGTGCCGAAGATGAAGAGCGAGAGCCCGATGATGCCGACGATGGCGAGGGTGCGCAGCACGGGCACGCGCCCGTACCGGTCGAGGATCGGTCCGCCGACGACGCGGGCGGCCGTGATCGAGACCGTGAACACCCCGAACATGATCGCGCCGATCGTCGGGTCGAAGCCGTGGCCGTCGACGACGGCGAGGGCGAGCCAGTCGTTGGCCGAGCCCTCGGCGAACGACATGCCGAGCATGATGACCCCGATGAGGAGGAGGCGCACGTCTCCCCAGACGGCGAGGTTCGCCTTGAGCCGTTCGGCGAACGGCGGTCGGGGGGTGTCCGCGTGGATGTCGTCGCCGACCTCGGACCGCAGGGGCACGTAGCGAACGGCCGCGAAGATGGCGACGGCGATGCCGAGCGCGATGGCCACGAGGTGGATCGACACGGGTACGGCGGCCGCGGAGGCCGCCGCCGCGACGCCCGCCCCTGCGACGGTGCCGAACGAGAAGAAGGCGTGCATGAGGGGCATGACCGTGCGTCCGATCTCGCGCTCGGCCTCGGCGCCCTCCACGTTCATCATCACGTCGACGGCGCCGTTGCCGAAGCCGAAGAGGGCGAGGCCGATCACGACGAGCGGCACCGAGGGGAGGAGCGCGGAGCCGCCGATGCCGGTGAACACGAGCCCGACCGAGACGGTCACGAGCGCGCCGATCATGCCGAGGCGCGCGCCGAGCCGGGCGAGCAGCCAGGGCGCGGCGATGAGGCCGAGCACCGCGCCGGCGGACGAGGCGAGGATGACCAGGCCGACGCCCTGCGTGCTGAGCCCCGTGTCGTCGCGGATCGCGGGGATGCGCGCGACCCAGCTCGCCATGCCGAGCCCCGAGAGGAAGAAGATCGCGAAGATGGCGTTGCGCCAGGCGACCAGCTCGCGCGTGGGGCGGGCGGCGGTGCCGCTCGTCGGGCGCCGGCCGTCGGTCTGTTCTGACATGTCGTCCTCGTGCGGTGTCGGTGGGGCGGATTCAGGAGTCGAATCGATTCGATCACTGTAGCCGAGCGCGCGCGGATCCGCATCCGGCATCGCGCTTGCCGCGTGGGCGGGCGGCGGCTATCGTCGAGTGCTAATCGATTAACACGACGACTCGAGGGAGAGTGCGATGGCAGCGGTGGGCAGCGAGGCGGGTCACGACCACGGGGGAGCGGCACCGCGACGGCCGAACATCCTCCTGATCGTCTCCGACGACCACGGCTATGCCGACCGATCGGCGCTCGGCATCGACCCCGAGGTGCGCACCCCCGCGCTCGACCGGCTCGCCGCCGAGGGGGTCGGCTGCGAGGAGGCCTACGTCACCGCGCCCGTGTGCTCGCCCTCGCGTGCGGGGCTCATCGCCGGGGCCTACCAGCAGCGCTGGGGCGCGCACTGGTTCGACGACTCCTCGATGGCGGGCCCCGAGCATCCCTCGCTCGCCGAACGCCTGCGCGACGTCGGCTACCGCACCGGCTACTACGGCAAGGTGCACTACGGCCCCGAGCGCGAGGGCGATCGGGGTGCGCCGCCCCAGCACGGCTTCGACGACAGCTTCTACGGACTCGCCGGGCTGTCGATGGGCCGCCTCAACTACCTTCGCCACTCGGGCGACGCGGTCGCCGACTACGGCGATGCCGCGAAGGCCATGGCCGTGCAGCCGCTGTCGGCGGGCGGCGAGCCGGTCGAGGTCGAGCGGTTCCTCACCGACGAGATCGCCGATCGCGCCGCAGCCTTCATCGCGGACGACGACGAGCGGCCGTTCTTCGCGATGGTCGCCTTCAACGCGGTGCACAACTTCTGCTGGCAGCTGCCCGACGAGGAGCTCGAGGCGCGCGGGCTGCCGAAGTTCGACGACTGGTACCCCGGGGCCTCGGAGTACCTCGACTGGTACGACGGGGCGATCAGCCCGAACCTGCCGAACGGGCGGGCGTACTACCTGGCCCAGCTCGAGCTGATGGACCGGCGGATCGGCCGCCTGCTCGCACTGCTCGACGAGCGGGGCGTCGGCGACGACACGATCGTCGTCTACACGACCGACAACGGCGGCTCCCAGTGCAACTACGGCGTGAACGCGCCGCTCCGCGGGTCGAAGTACACGCTCTACGAGGGCGGCGTCAGGGTGCCGTTCCTCGTGCGCTGGCCGGCCGAGCTTCCCGGCGGAGCCCTCCGCGAGGGCCTCGTCAGCTCGATGGACATCGCGGCGACCGCGCTCGCCGCGGCGGGCGGCGACCGAGCGGGCCTCGACGGACGCGATCTCCTGGCGTTCCTCCGCGGCGACGAGGGCCCCGTCCGCGATGAGCTGCACTGGGACTGCCGCTGGCAGTGGTCGGTGCGCCAGGGGCGCTGGAAGCTCAGCTGGGTCGAGCCCGGCTCGCCGCACGCGGAGGAGATCCGCCGCGTCGAGCACACCGAGCCCGGGGACGGCCTGCGTCTCGTCGACCTCCTCGCCGACCCGGCCGAGCAGCGCGACGTGCGCGACGAGCATCCTGCGGTCGTCCACGAGCTGACGGCGGCGCGCCGGCGGTGGCGTGACGAGATGGACCGTTCGTCCGCGCTTTCGGGCTGACGCTTGCGTCGCTCGGGCTCCCCGGCTACAGTCACGTGTTAATCGTTTAGCTAAACGATTAACATTCCGGCGGGCGCAGCACCGCCGACCCCCACCAAGAGACAGATCCAAAGGAGGATCGGATGCTTCGAAGTGCAATCACCCGTCGCGGGGCCGCCGCCGTGGCGCTCGCCGCCACGGCCGCACTCGCGCTCAGCGCCTGCAGCGACTCGGGTTCGGGCTCGGGCGACGGCGAGGCCGTCACGCTCGAGTACGGCGTCTGGGACCAGAAGCAGGAGGCCGCGATGAAGGAGATCGCCGCCGCCTTCACGGAGGAGCACCCCGAGGTCACCGTCAAGCTCGTCACCACGCCGTACAAGGAGTACTTCACGAAGCTCCAGACCTCGGTCTCGGGCGGCTCGGCCCCCGACGTCTTCTGGATGAACGGCCCGAACTTCCAGCTCTACGCCTCGAACGGCGTGCTCGCGCCGCTCGACGACCAGGGCATCGACCCGGCCGACTACCCGCAGGGCCTCGTCGACCTCTACACCTACGACGGGGCGCTCTACGGCGCCCCGAAGGACTTCGACACCGTCGGCCTCTGGTACAACAAGGAGCTCTTCGACGCCGCGGGCGTCGCCTACCCCGAGGCCGGCTGGACGTGGGAGGACCTCGAGGCGACCGCCGCGAAGCTCACCGACCCCGCGAAGGGCCAGTTCGGCATCGCCGCCTCGCAGTTCGGCCAGGAGAACTACTACAACTCGATCGCGCAGGCCGGCGGCGAGGTCATCAGCGCCGACGGCACCGAGTCGGGCTACGGCAGCCCCGAGGCGCTCGCGGGCATCGAGCTCTGGACCGACCTCATCGCCGCGGGCTCGTCGCCCACCGCGCAGCAGATGACCGACACCAACCCCGAGGACCTCTTCTTCTCGGGCAAGGTCGCGATGTTCCAGAACGGCTCGTGGGCGGCCGGCGCGTACGCCGACAACCCCGACATCGCCGACAAGGTGAACGTCGCCCCGCTCGCCGCGGGTGCCGAGGGCAACCAGAGCGTCATCCACGGCCTCGCGAACGTCGTGAACGCGAAGAGCGACCACGTCGACCTGGCCAAGGAGTTCGCCGCCTTCGCGAGCGGCGAGGCCGCGTCCGACATCATGGCCGACTCGGGCACCGTCATCCCCGCGTTCGACGGCAAGCAGCAGGCCTGGGTCGACGCGCTGCCGCAGTACGACCTCCAGGTCTACATCGACGCGCTCGACACCGCGGTCGCCTACCCCGTCTCGAAGAACACCGCAGCGTGGAACTCGATCGAGAGCGAGATCCTCTCGCAGATCTGGGCCGGATCCGTCTCGCCGAAGGACGGTCTCCAGCAGCTCGCCACCGAGATGCAGGCGGCGCTCGACGCGGAGTCGGAGTAACGCCATGACCGACCTGATCGCGCAGCGCGCGAGCGCGCCGATCTCCGAACTCGACCGGGGGCGGCTCACCGCCGCCCCCGGGCGGGGACGGCGGCGCGGGCGCGGGCCCGGCCAGTCGCCGTGGTGGGCGCTGCTGTTCATCGGCCCGACGGCCGCGGGGCTGCTCGCCTTCTACCTGTGGCCGACCGTGCGCACCTTCCTCATGTCGTTCACCGAGTCGGGCCCCTTCGGCGGCTCCGAGTTCGTCGGCCTCGACAACTACGTGCGCCTCTTCCAGGACCCCGAGCTGCTCGGGGCCCTCCGCAACACCGCGCTGTACACGGTCATCGCGCTCGTCGGCATCCCGCTCGCGGTCGCCATCGCGGCGCTGCTGAACACGACCGGCCTCCGCGGCCGCGGCGTCTACCGCACCCTCTACTTCATCCCGGTCGTCACCATGCCGGCCGCGATCGCGCTCGTGTGGCGCATGATCTACAACGGCGACTACGGCGTGCTCAACGAGGTGCTCGGGGTCTTCGGCATCGAGGGCAAGAGCTGGCTCACCGACCCGAGCACCGCGCTCGTCGCCATCGCCGTGGTCGGCATCTGGGCCGGCCTCGGCACGAACATCGTCATCTTCCTCGCGGGCCTCCAGGGCATCCCCGACACGGTCATGGAGGCCGCCGACCTCGACGGCGCCGGCCCCGTCCGCAAGTTCTTCTCGATCACCATCCCGCTGCTGAGCCCGAGCATCTTCTTCGTCAGCGTGATCAGCGTCATCGGCGCGCTCCAGGTGTTCGACCTCATCTACATGATGCTCGGCCAGTCGAACCCGGCGATGCCGAACACCCGCACGATCGTCTACCTCTTCTACCAGGCGGGGTTCATCGACAACGAGAAGGGCTACGCGGCGGCGATCGCGTTCCTGCTCCTCATCATCATCCTCATCCTGACGGTCGTGCAGTTCCGACTGCAGAAGAAGTGGGTGCACTATGAGTGACCTCTCCCTCGACACCAGGGCGATGACCGGCGCGGATGCCGCGGGCGAACCCGGGCGCGCGGCATCCGCCGCCCGTGGCCGACGCAACCGGGGCCACTGGCTCGTCCACCTCCTGCTCGCCGGCGGCGCGATCCTGATGGTCTTCCCGTTCGTCTGGCAGGCCCTCACCGCCTTCAAGACGTTCCAGGACTCGGTGCAGGTGCCGCCCGTCGTCATCCCCGACCCGTGGGTGTGGACGAACTTCGCCGAGGTCTTCGACTCGATGCCGTTCGGGCAGATGTTCCTCAACTCGGTCCTGCTCACCGTCGGCCGCACCGTCGGCCAGGTGGTGCTCTGCACGATGGCGGGCTACGCCTTCGCGCGCATCCCGTTCCGCGGCCGCAACGTGGTCTTCGTGCTGTTCCTCTCGGTGCTCATGGTGCCCTCGCAGCTCTACCTGCTGCCGCAGTACGAGATCATCCAGAACCTCGGCTGGCTGAACACGCTGCAGGCGCTCATCGTGCCCGGCATCTTCAGCGCCTTCGGCACGTTCCTCATGCGGCAGTTCTTCATGTCGATGCCGGCCGAGCTCGAGGAGGCCGCCCGCATCGACGGCGCCAACCCGTGGCAGACCTTCTGGCGCGTCATGGTGCCGCTCGCGAAGCCGGGCATCGTCGCGCTCACGGTCTTCACGGTGCTGTGGTCGTGGAACGACCTGCTGTGGCCGCTCGTCGTCACGACCGACCCCGAGAAGATGCCGCTCTCGGTGGGCCTGTCGCAGCTCGTCGGCCTCCACGGCACTGACTACCCTGTGCTGATGGCGGGCGCACTGCTGGCGACGCTGCCCATGCTGATCACCTTCATGATCCTGCAGAAGCAGTTCATCCAGGGCATCGCCTTCTCGGGAACGAAGGGGTGACGTGATGGCGCGGACGAACGCGGACGGCTCGGCGGCGAACGGCGGCAACGGCCACCTCGGCAACGGCAACGGCAACGGCAACGGCAACGGGCACGGCGGCAGCGCCGCCGCCCGCCGTCGGCCGACGCTGCGCATGGTCGCCGAGCTCGCCGGGGTGTCGACGGCGACCGTGTCCTACGTGTTCTCGGGTCGCAGCGGCGGGGGCTCGGGGGTCGCCGAGGCGACCGCGAAGCGCGTGCTCGAGGCGGCTGAACAGCTCAACTACCGGCCGAACCGCGCCGCCCGCACGATCCGCACGGGTCGCAGCGACACGGTGCAGCTGTCGCTGCACATGCTGAGCGACCCGTGGTCCCTGGCCGTCGCCGCCGCCGTCAACGAGGAGGCGAACCGGCACGGGCTGACGACGCTCATCCTCGCCGACGGCGACTGGTACGCCGCCCTCGACCGGGTCGAGAGCGACGTCGCCTACCTCGACGGGGCGATCGGCACCGACGACGCGGAGCGCAAGGTGCAGGCCCTCGCCGAGCGCGGCCAGCGCCTCGTGGTCTTCAGCGAGACGCTCGAGCCGAACGGCTACGACGTGATCCGCTCCGACGCGATCCCGGGCTGCTACCTCGCGATGGACCACCTCCTCGAACGGCACACCGCGATCGGATGCCTCGTGGCCGAGGACGCCGTGCACGCCGGCGAGGGCTCGCGGTACACCCCCTACCTCGAGCGCATGCGCGAACACGGGCTCGAGGTCGTGCCCGAGCACACCGCGACGTACGCGAATACGCAGGCGAGCGCGTTCACCGCCGCGGCCGCGCTGCTCTCGCGCGACGACCGCCCGACCGCGATCTATGCGACGACCGACTTCGCGGCGATCGCGGCGATCAACGCGGCGCACATGCTCGGGCTGCGGGTGCCGCACGACGTCGCCGTCATCGGCATCGGCAACACCCCCGACGCCCAGGCCGTCGCCCCCACCCTGACCACCGTCGGCCCCACCGACTTCTACCGCCGACAGGCCGAGATCATCGTCTCGCGGGCGCTCGAGCCCGACGACGAGTTCCGGCTGCACGAGTTCGCCTGGTCGCTCGTGCCCGGCGGTTCCACCGATCTCGACGCACCGCCGCGCGCGGCGCGCACACCGTGACCCCGCGCACGCGGAACACCTGAAGGAGCACCACCCCGTGGATCTGAACATCGGCATCGTCGGCTTCGGCGCGCGCTCGACCCTCGTGAACGAGGCGCATCGCCCCGGCCGCGGCTCGCGCGTGACGGCCGTCTGCGACCTCTCCGAGCGCTCGCGCGCCGAGGCGCGCGCGGCCCTGCCCGAGGCATCCGTCACCGACTCGCTCGACGAGCTGCTCGCGAGCGGGATCGACGCCGTCATGGTGCTCACCCCCGACCACCAGCACGCTCCCGTCGCGATCGCGGCGCTCGAGGCGGGCGTGCCCGTCTTCTGCGAGAAGCCCCTCGCCGTGACCGTCGAGGACGCCGATGCGATCCTCGAGACGGCCCGCCGCACGGGCACCCGTCTCTACGTCGGCCACAACATGCGGCACATGTCGGTCGTGCTGCTCATGCGCCGGCTCATCCTCGAGGGGCGCATCGGCGAGGTCAAGGCGGTCTGGTGCCGTCACTTCGTCGGCAACGGCGGCGACTACTACTTCAAGGACTGGCACGCCGAGCGCGAGAAGACGACGGGCCTCCTGCTGCAGAAGGGCGCGCACGACCTCGACGTCATCCACTGGCTCGCGGGCGCCTACACGACCGAGGTGCAGGCGATGGGCTCGCTCAGCGTCTACGGCGACATCGACGACCGCCGCGACCGCTCGGGCGAGCGCATGCGCGACTGGTTCAGCCTCGACAACTGGCCGCCGACCGCGCAGACCGGCCTCAACCCGGTGATCGACGTCGAGGACATCTCGATGGTGAACATGCGCCTCGGCAACGGCGTGCTCGCGAGCTACCAGCAGTGCCACTTCACGCCCGACTACTGGCGCAACTACACGGTCATCGGCACCGAGGGCCGCATCGAGAACTTCGGGGACGTCTCGGGCTCCGAGGTCGGCCTCTGGAACCGCCGTCACCACGGGGCCGCCCCCGCCGACGAGACCTTCATCGTGCCCGAGTCGCCCGAGGACGTCGGGCACGACGGCGCCGACGCGCTGCTCGTCGCCGAGTTCCTGCGCTTCGTGCGCGACGGCGGGCTCACGGAGACCTCGCCCGTCGCCGCACGCGAGGCGGTCGCCGTCGGCATCCGGGCGACCGAGTCGCTTCGCGGCGAGACCGGCACGCTCGAGGTGCCGCAGCTCGACGACGGCCTCGTCGCGTACTTCGAGGCCGGCCAGGTCGAGCCCGTCGTCGCCTGACCCGCCGGGCGGGCGGGCCGGCTGGCTCGGTCGCCCGACCCCGCTCGCCGCGTCCTCGGAGATCGCCACGACTTCGGACCGGATCCGCGAACCGCGTCCGAAGTTCTGCAGATCTCCGAAACTGCGGCGGGCGGCCGGCAGGCGGCGGCCGGCCGACCGACTGACCCGCCCCCGCCCCGAAACAATCCACCTCGCGCCGGTACGATGGCTGAGTCATCCGGCGCACCCACCGGACCTCTCGCATGAGCCGCCGCACCCAGCGGTTCGTGCGCCGAACAATGGAGTCACCCTGCGATGAAGGCCCTGTACAAGTCCGCGCCCGGCGCCGGTTTCGAGTTCGTCGAACGCCCCGAGCCCGCGCCCGGTCCCGCAGACGTGAAGATCCGGGTGCTCCGCACCGGCATCTGCGGCACCGACCTGCACATCGAGAAGTGGGACGACTGGGCCGCGTCGAACATCGCGACGCCGCTCATCGCTGGGCACGAGTTCTACGGCGAGGTCGTCGAGGTCGGTCCGCTCGTGCACGACGTCTCGGTCGGCGACAAGGTGTCGGGTGAGGGCCACATCGTCTGCGGCATGTGCCGCAACTGCCGCGCGGGCCGTCGCCAGATGTGCATCCGCACGCTCGGCGTGGGCCTGCACCGCGACGGCGCGTTCGCCGAGTACATCGTGATCCCCGGCGAGAACGTGTGGGTGCACCACTCGCCCGTCGACCCCGAGGTCGGCGCGATCTTCGACCCGTTCGGCAACGCCGTGCACACGGCCCTCGCGTTCTCGGTCGTCGGCGAGGACGTGCTCGTGACGGGCTGCGGCCCGATCGGGCTCATGTCGATCGCGGTCGCCCGCCACGTCGGCGCGCGCTTCATCGTGGCCTCCGACGTGTCGCCGGCGCGTCTCGAGCTCGCCAGGCAGATGGGCGCCGACGACGTCGTCGACGTCTCGAAGGAGCGGGTGCGCGAGGCGCAGGCCCGGCTCGGGATGCGCGAGGGCTTCGACGTCGGCTTCGAGATGAGCGGGGCGCCGAAGGCGCTGCCCGAGATGATCGAGAACATGAACCACGGCGGCCGCATCGCGATGCTGGGCCTGCCCGCCCAGGAGTTCCCCATCGACTGGGGCAAGGTCGTCACGCACATGCTGACGCTCAAGGGCATCTACGGTCGCGAGATGTTCGAGACGTGGAACTCGATGAGCGCGATGCTGCAGACCAGTTCCGAGCTGCGCGGGCGCGTGGCATCCATCATCAGCGACCGCTACGCGGCGCGCGACTGGCGCGAGGCGTTCGACGTGGCCGCCTCGGGCGGCGTGGGCAAGGTCATCCTCGACTGGACGGAGGTCTGAACATGTTCGGAGACGTGAAGGCGCAGCTGCGAGCCGAGCTCGACGAGATCGAGTCCGCGGGCCTCACCAAGCGCGAGCGCGGCATCCACGGCCCGCAGTCCTCGGAGATCGAGGTCGCCGGCCGCGAGGTGCTGAACTTCTGCGCCAACAACTACCTCGGCCTCGCGAACGACTCGCGCATCGTCGCGGCCGCGCACCGCGGGCTCGACGAGTGGGGCTACGGCCTCGCGAGCGTGCGGTTCATCTGCGGCACGCAGGAGCTGCACCTCGAGCTCGAGCGTCGCGTGTCGGAGTTCCTCGGCTACGACGACACCATCCTCTTCTCGTCGTGCTTCGACGCCAACGGCGGTGTCTTCGAGACCCTGTTCGGCGCCGACGACGCGATCATCTCCGACGAGCTCAACCACGCCTCGATCATCGACGGCATCCGCCTCTCGAAGGCGCAGCGGTTCCGCTACAAGAACCGCGACATGGGCGACCTCGAGGCGAAGCTGCAGGAGGCGTCGGGCGCCCGCCGCAAGGTCGTCGTCACCGACGGCGTGTTCTCGATGGACGGCTACATCGCCCCCCTCCAGGAGATCTGCGACCTCGCCGAGCGCTACGACGCGCTCGTCTTCGTCGACGACTCGCACGCGGTCGGCTTCGTCGGCGCGAACGGCCGCGGCACCCCCGAGTACTGCGGCGTCGAGGGCCGGGTCGACATCACGACCGGCACCTTCGGCAAGGCGCTCGGCGGGGCATCCGGCGGGTACGTCGCCGCGCGCCAGGAGATCGTCGACCTCCTCCGCCAGCGGGCGCGCCCCTACCTCTTCTCGAACACGCTCGCCCCCGCGATCGTCGCGGGCACGATCGAGGCGCTGTCGCTGCTGGCGTCGTCCGGCGAGCTGCGCACGCGCCTCAACGCGAACGCGGCGCTGTTCCGCGAGCTCATGGACGCCGCGGGCTTCGAGCTGCTGCCCGGCGAGCACGCGATCGTGCCGGTCATGTTCGGCGACGCCGCGCTCACCGCACGCATCGCCGACGCCCTCCAGCAGCGCGGCGTCTTCGTCACGGCGTTCTCGTACCCCGTCGTGCCGAAGGGCGCCGCCCGCATCCGCGTGCAGCTCTCCGCGGCGCACACCGAGGACGAGATCCGCCGCTGCGTCGCCGCGTTCACCGAGGCGCGCGAGGCGGTCGCCGCTGCCTGAGGCGTAGCCTGAGGCGAGACCGCGAACGCGCGCCGACGGCGACGCGCGGTGAGGGGGATGGGCCATGGGCAGCGGATACGAGGCGACCTCGACCGTCGCGATCGACGCCCCGCGCGAGCGCGTCTGGGCGGTCATCACCGACCCCGAGGCCGCGCGGGAGTTCATGTTCGGCACCGAGCTCGTGACCGAGTGGTCGGTCGGCGGGCCGATCCGCTGGCGAGGCGTGTGGAAGGGCGAGCCGTACGAGGATCACGGCACCCTGCTCGAGATGGACGCCCCGCGGCGGCTCGTCCACACGCACTTCAGCCCGCTCAGCGGCGAGGCCGACGTGCCCGAGCATCACCACACCCTGACCTGGACGCTCGAGGAGGACGGCCGGGCGACCGTGCTGACGCTCACCCAGGACAACAACCCGACCGCCGAGGCGGCCGAGCACTCGAAGGGCATGTGGGACTCGCTCGTCGCCAAGGTGAAGGAGATCGCCGAGCGGACGTGACCCGCACGGGGAGGGGCCACCTCGAATCGATTCGGCCTAGAATCGGGCGCATGCAGCCCGATGCAGTCTCCCGCCCGACGCTCGCCGACGTCGCCGCGCACGCCGGCGTCTCGGCATCGACGGCGTCGCTCGCGTTCAGCGGCTCCGGCCCGGTGTCGGATGCCACGAAGCAGCGCGTGCTCGACGCCGCCGCTGAGCTCGGCTACGGCGGCCCCGACCCGCGCGCCCGGTCGCTGCGCCGCGGCCGCTCGGGCATCGTCGGGGTCGTCCTCGAGGAGCGCGTGCGCGCGGCCTTCCTCGACCCGGTGAAGATCCAGATGCTCGACGGCATCACGGAGGGCATCGCGCCGCTCGGCGCCGGGCTCCTCCTGCTCACCGACACGGGCGAACCCGGCGACAACGCGGTGAGCATCGAGAGCGCGCCCGTCGACGCCGTCGTGCTCATCGGGTGCAGCCCGCGCCTGGCCGAGTCGGTCGACGCACTCCGACGACGGGGCATCCCGGCCGTCGCGATCGAGGGGGCCACCGGCGACGGCATCCCCGAGATCTCGATCGACAACCGGCAGGCGACCCGTCGCGGGGCCGAGTACCTGCGCGAGCTCGGGCACACCCGGGTCGCCCTCGTGACCCTGCCCTTCGACGCGGCGCGCACGCGCGGCGCGCTCACCCCCGAGCTCGAGCGCGCGGGCACCGCGGCGACGACCCGCGAGCGTCTCGCCGGAGCACGGGAGGTGTTCCCCGACGCGCCCGTGCAGGTCGCCGGAGCGAGCTCGATCGAGGAGGGCCTCGAGGCCGGCCGCGCCGTGCTCGCCGACCCCGCCACCCGGCCGACCGCGGTCATCGCGCAGAGCGACCTGCTCGCGGCCGGCGTCATCCGCGCCGCGGAGGAGTACGGCATCGCCGTGCCCGCCGAGCTCAGCGTGCTCGGATTCGACGGCATCCGGGTCGACGGCCTCCAGCACGACCTGACCACCCTCGCGCAGCCCTCCGTCGCGAAGGGGCGGGCGGCCGGCGAGGCGGTCGTGCGGCTGCTCGCGGGCGAGGAGCCCGAGTCGGTGTGCTTCACGAGCACGCTCCACGTCGGCGACACGACGGCCGCACCCGCGCCCTGAGTCCGGGTCCTCCGCGGAGAACCGGCGGCGCCGACCTAGGCTGGCGGCATGTCACTCGACCTCGCCGCCGTCTACCGCGACCTGCACGCCAACCCCGAGCTCTCGTTCCAGGAGCATCGCACCGCCGGCATCGTCGCCGAGGCGCTGGGACCGCTCGGCTACGAGGTCACGACGGGCATCGGCGGCACCGGAGTGACCGGGGTGCTCGCGAACGGCGACGGGCCGACGGTGCTGCTGCGCGCCGACATGGACGGCCTTCCGGTGCTCGAGGCCACCGGGCTGCCGTACGCGAGCACGGCGCGATCGACCGACCTCGAGGGCAACGACGTGCCCGTGATGCACGCCTGCGGGCACGACGTGCACGTGACGTGCCTGCTCGGGGCGGCCGAACGCCTCGCGGCCGACCGCGCCGACTGGTCGGGCACGCTCGTCGTGCTCTTCCAGCCCGCCGAGGAGCAGGGCGGCGGCGCCGAGGCGATGGTCGCCGACGGGCTCTACGACCGCGTGCCGAAGCCCGACGTCGTCCTCGGCCAGCACGTCGCTCCGCTGCCCGCCGGCTTCGTGGGCCTCCGCCCCGGCCCCGCGATGGCCGCGGCCGACTCGCTCTCGGTGCTCGTGCACGGCACCGGCGGGCACGGTTCGCGGCCCGAGGCGACCGTCGACCCCGTGCTCCTCGCCGCCGCGATCACCGTGCGCCTCCAGGGCATCGTCGCGCGCGAGATCGCCGCGACCGACTCGGCCGTCGTGACCGTCGGGCAGCTGCACGCCGGCACGAAGAACAACATCATCCCGGCGGAGGCGAAGCTGGGCCTCAGCGTGCGCACCTTCGACGAGTCGGTGCGCGAGAAGGTCGTGGCCGCGATCGAGCGCATCGCGAAGGGCGAGGCGGCCGCATCGGGTGCACCGCGCGAGCCCGAGCTCGTCTTCGAGGAGCGCTTCCCGCTGACGGTCAACGAGCCGGCGGCCTCCGCGCGCACGGCCGCCGCACTGCGCGGGGCGCTCGGCGACGACCGCGTGTTCGATCCGGGCGTCGTCTCGGGCAGCGAGGACGTCGGGGTGCTCGCGACCGCGGCGGGCGCGCCGCTCGTCTACTGGCTCCTCGGTGGCTTCGATCCCGCGCGCTTCGACCCCGTCGCGCTCGCCGCGGGCCGGCTGCCCGACGACCTGCCCTCGAACCACTCCCCGTACTTCGCGCCGGTGATCGAGCCCACGCTCGAGGCCGGGGTGGCGGCGCTCGTCGGCGCCGCGCGAGTGGCTCGGAGGCGTCGCGGCCTGAGGCGGCGCGGCCTGCGGCACCGCAGGCCGGCGCACCGCGCCCCGGTGCGCCCGGCTGCCGCTCAGTCGGGCGCGCCGGTGATCATCCAGCGGTCGCCGCGCGCCCGCAGCCCGAGGGTGACGGCGCGGGCGGCGAGGTAGCCGATCGCGAACGCCGCCATGAGCCAGGCCGGACCCGCCGCCCCGGGCGGAGCGATCGCGACGACGCCGAGCGCGAGCGGCACGAAGGCGGCGAGGTTCACGAGCCCCGTCCAGGCCAGGTAGCGGGCGTCGCCGGCGCCGATGAGCACGCCGTCGAGCACGAAGACGAGGCCGCCGAGCGGCGCCGAGAGGCCCAGCACCACGAGCGCGGGCGGCAGCAGGGCGGCCACCTCGGCGGAGCTCGTGAAGAGGCCGGGCAGCACCCACGCCGTCGCGACGAGGATCGCGCCGAGCACCGCGCCGGCGCCGATGCCCCACTCGACGCAGCGCCGCAGGATGCGCCGCACCACGACGACGTCGCCGACGCCGAGCCCGCGGCCGATGAGCGCCTGCGCGGCGATCGCGAGCGCGTCGAGGGCGAAGCCGAGCGTGAAGTAGATCGTCATCGCGACCTGGAACGCCGCCAGCTCGTTCGATCCGAGCGAGGTCGCGGCCCACGTCGCGAGCAGCAGCGCGACGCGCAGGCTCGCCGTGCGCAGCAGCAGCCAGCCGCCCGAGACGGCACCCCGCAGCACGCCGGCGTGGTGGGGCCAGGGGCTCGCACCGGCGCGCGCCGCGTGCCGGGCGACGACGACGAGGTAGACCGCGACCATGCCCCACTGGGCGACGACGGTGCCGACGGCCGAGCCGGCGATGCCCCAGCCGGCGACGTAGATGAACAGGTAGTTCAGCACGATGTTGACCGCGAAGCCGATGCCCGCGACCCAGAGCGGGGTGCGCGTGTCCTGCAGGCCGCGCAGCAGGCCGGTCGCGGCGAACACGACGAGCATCGCCGGCAGCCCGGCCATCGAGATCGAGAGGTAGACGGATGCCTCGGCCGCCACCTCGCTCGTCGCCCCGAAGAGCGAGACGAGCCAGGGCGCCGCGAACCACCCGGCGACGGCGAGCACGGCGCCGATGCCGAGCGCGAGCCAGAGCCCGTCGATGCCCGCGGCGACCGCGCCGCGGAGGTCGCCCGTGCCCACCCTGCGGGCGACCGCGGGAGTCGTCGCGTAGGCGAGGAACACCATGAGGCCGATGATCGTCTGCAGCACCGCGCTCGCGAGCCCCAGGCCGGCGAGCGGGGTCGCGCCGAGGTGGCCGACCATCGCGGTGTCGGCGAGCAGGAACAGGGGCTCGGCGATGAGCGCGCCGAGCGCGGGCACGGCGAGGCGAAGGATGTCCCGGTCGACGGTACGGGGCGAGGGCGTCTCGGTGCTGCTCATGTCCCTTGAAGCCTAGGCGCGGCCGCCGGGCCGCCTACGCGTCGACGATCTCCTTGCCGAGCGGCGCGAGCGAGACGGGCACGAGCTTGAAGTTGGCGATGCCGAGGGGGATGCCGATGATCGTGATGCAGAGCAGGACCCCGGCGACGAGGTGCTCGAGGGCGAGCCACCAGCCGGCGAGGATCACCCAGATGACGTTGCCGATGAACGACCACGCGCCCGAGGTCGGCTTCTGCACGACGGTGCGGCCGAAGGGCCAGAGCGCGTACCCCGCGATGCGGAACGAGGCGATGCCCCACGGGATCGTCACGATGAGGACGCACATCACGACGCCGGCGACCACGTAGCCGAGGAAGAGCCAGATGCCGGAGAGCACGAGCCAGATGATGTTGAGCAGCGTGTTCATGTCGGGAACATCCAAGCACGTTCGACCCGGCTTAGGCTGGGGGGATGACCGACGTCGCGCTCCCCTCCGGAATCAAGCAGGACGAACTCGATGCGGCGGTGCGTCCGCAGGACGACCTCTTCCGCCACGTGAACGGCGCATGGATCGAGCGCACCGAGATCCCGGCCGACAAGGCGCGCTTCGGCTCCTTCATCGAACTGCACGAAGAGGCCGAGCAGGCGGTGCGCGACATCATCCACGAGTCGCAGGAGGCCGAGCCGGGCACGGAGGCGCGCAAGGTCGGCGACCTCTTCTCGAGCTTCATGAACGAGGAGCGCGCCGAGCTCCTGGGCGTCACGCCCATCGCCGGCCAGCTCGTCGACGTCTCGCTCGTGGGCTCGGTGCCGAGCCTGCTCGAGACCCTCGGCCGCCTCGAGCGCCAGGGCATCGCGGGCTTCGCCCAGCTCTACGTCGACAACGACCCGGGCGACCCCGAGCGCTACCTCGTCTTCGTCGAGCAGGGCGGCATCGGCCTCCCCGACGAGAGCTACTTCCGCGAGGAGCGCTTCGAGGGCGTCCGCGAGGCGTACCGTTCGCACCTCGAGCGGATGCTCCGGCTCGCGCAGCTCGACGAGCCGGCCGAGCGCGCGGCCCGGGTCTTCGAGCTCGAGTCGGCCATCGCGGCCGTGCACTGGAACAACGTCGAGTCGCGCGACAGCGAGAAGACCTACAACCTGAAGCCCTGGCAGGGCGTCGTCGACGAGGCATCCGTCGACCTCGAGATCTGGCGCGACGCGATGGGCGTGCCCGCCGGCGCGTTCGACGAGCTCGTGGTGCGCCAGCCCTCGTTCCTCGCCGGGCTCGGCGCGCTCCTCACCGAGGAGCGCATCCCGGCGTGGCGCGACTGGCTCGCCTGGCAGGTCGTGCGCTCGAACGCCGCCTACCTCTCGAGCGACCTCGTCGAGGCGAACTTCGACTTCTACGGCCGCACGCTCACCGGCACCCCGCAGATGCGCGAGCGGTGGAAGCGCGGCGTCTCGCTCGTCGAGGGCGCGATGGGCGAGGCGGTCGGCCGCATCTACGTCGAGCGGCACTTCCCGCCCGCCGCGAAGGAGGCGATGGACGAGCTCGTCGCGAACCTCGTGCTCGCCTACCGCCAGTCGATCGAGGCGCTCGAGTGGATGGGCGAGGAGACGAAGGCGAAGGCCCTCGACAAGCTCGAGAAGTTCACGCCGAAGATCGGCTACCCCGTGAAGTGGCGCGACTACTCGGCCCTCGAGATCTCGGCCGACGACCTCGTCGCCAACGTGCGCGCGACCGCCGAGTTCGAGTTCAACCGCGAGCTCGGCAAGATCGGCAGGCCGATCGACCGCGACGAGTGGTTCATGACGCCGCAGACGATCAACGCGTACTACAACCCGGGCTTCAACGAGATCGTCTTCCCCGCGGCGATCCTGCAGTACCCGTTCTTCGACGCCGGCCGTGACGCCGCCGCCAACTACGGCGCGATCGGGGCCGTCATCGGGCACGAGATCGGCCACGGCTTCGACGACCAGGGCTCGAAGTACGACGGCGACGGGCGCCTCACCGACTGGTGGACGGCCGACGACCGTGCGGCGTTCGAGGAGCGCACGAAGGCGCTCATCGCGCAGTACGACGCGCTCGTCCCGGCGCAGCTGCAGACGACGGATGCTTCCGACGACGAGCCGCACGTCAACGGCGCCCTCACGATCGGCGAGAACATCGGCGACCTCGGCGGGCTCGCCATCGCGTGGAAGGCGTACGTGCTGTCGCAGGGCGGGAGCGTCGAGCAGTCGCCCGTGATCGACGGGCTCACGCCGGCGCAGCGCTTCTTCCTGTCGTGGGCGCAGGCCTGGCAGATGAAGGGCCGCGACGAGGAGGTCGTGCGCCTGCTCGCGATCGACCCGCACTCGCCGAACGAGTTCCGGTGCAACCAGATCGTCCGCAACATCGATGAGTTCTACACTGGCTTCGGAGTGACTGCCGACGACGCCCTCTGGCTCGACCCTGCCGAGCGGGTGACGATCTGGTAATCACCGATCCGAAGTCCGAGTATCCGAACAACTCGTGCGCGCCGCAGCCCGCGGTGGGGGAGCGCCGACCGTCTGAGGAAGAGCGTGCAAGCACCGTGGTGACGTCGTCGCAGGGATCCGAGCGACGTGCACGTCATGCCGACCTGCGCAAGGGCAAGCACCGCACGGAGGAGCCCAACGAGAACTTCGCACGCGGCTTCGCCGCACTCGGGGAGCTCGCGCTCGCCGGGGTGCAGGTGTCGGCTCGTGCGACCGACCTCGCGACCGGCAAGGTGCTCTTCTCCGTCGACGACCACGTCGTGATGCCGACGGCGTCGATCGGCAAGGTGCTGCTGCTCGTCGAGGTCGCCTCGCGGCTCGTCGGCGCGAGCGCCGAGTCGTTCACCGTGCTCGACCGGGCCCCGCGCGACGCCGTCGGCGACTCGGGCATCTGGCAGCACCTCCAGTCGCCGTCGCTGCCGATCGCCGACCTCGCCGCGCTCATCGGGGCGACGAGCGACAACCTCGCGACGAACGTGCTGATCCGCCACATCGGCCTCGAGGCGGTGCGCGCCCGCACCGAGACGCTCGGGCTCACCCGTACGGCGCTCCTCGACCTCGTGCGCGACCATCGCGGCCCCGACGACGCCCCGCAGCTCTCGATCGGCTCGGCGAAGGAGCTGACCTGGCTCTTCGCCTCGCTGGCCCGCGGCGAGATCGTCTCGCCCGAGGTGTCGCAGCGGGTGGTCGGCTGGCTCTCGCTGAACGCCGACTTCTCGATGGTGGCGTCGGCCTTCGGCCTCGACCCGCTCGCGCACCGATCGCCCGACCACGGCCTGCTGCTCATGAACAAGACCGGCACCGACGGCGGCGTGCGCAGCGAGGTGGGCGTGCTGCGCGGCCCGCGCGCGAGCGTCGCCTACGCGGTGTCGATGTACTACGCCGACACGATGCTCTCGTCGCGGCTCGCGGTGCTCGACGGCATGCGCCAGGTCGGCCTCGACCTGCTGGAGTTCGTGCACTGAACGTGGACGAGCAGGAGATGCGCATCAGGGCGCTCCGCGATGACGATCACGAGGTCGTCGCCGGATTGCTCGCCGAGGCGTTCTCCGGGCCGCAGCCCGACGGCTCGCCCGCCGCCTCGCCGCCGGTGGAGGTGGTGCTGAACACGGCGCTGCTCGGCTCGGCCGAGTTCATCCCCGAGCTCGCGCTCGTGGCCGAGCGCGACGGCACGGTCGTCGGCTACTGCATCACGACCCGCGGATGGCTCGGCGACGAGCCGGCGCTCGGCCTCGGCCCGATCGGGGTCGCCCCCGGCGTCCAGCGCCTCGGCGTCGGCTCGGCGCTCGTGCGCGAGACCCTGCGGCTGGCCGAGGCGCGGGGCGAGGGGCTCGTCGCGCTGCTCGGCGACCCCGCGTACTACGGCCGGTTCGGCTTCGTGACGAGCACCGAGCTCGGGGTCGCGCCGCCCGAGCCCGCGTGGGGTGCGTACTTCCAGGCGATCCGGCTCGGAGGTTCGTCGTCCGTCGGCGCATTCCGCTACGCCGTGCCCTTCGACGAGCTGTAGCCCACCGCATTTTCGGAGATCGCCACTGCGTCGGGCCGATTCGGCCCGATCGAGCCGAGACCGTGGCGATCGCCGGAGTCGTGGCCGGCCGGCGTGCCAGCGGGCCGGGACGCGACCGGGGCGTGCGCCGGCGCGCCGCCGCGCGCTCAGCCGACGGCGGTGAGCAGGCCGATGCCCGCGAGCACCGCGGCGGAGGTCTCGGGCGCCGCGAGCACCCGGAAGTGGCCGGCGACGGGCACCTGCAGGTTCGTCGCGCCCTCGAGCGCGCTGCCGTCGGGCACGTGCGGGTCGAAGGTGCCGAAGATCGACACGATGCGCGCGTTCACGGAGGCCGCGTCCTCGAGCATCACGATCGTCGCGTCGCTCGGCAGGAGCGCCCTGATGCTCGGATCGCCGAACAGCCGGGCTCGGCGCGCGCCCGCGAACGGGGTGCAGATCGCCACCACCCCGCGGATGCCGAGCAGCTCGCCCTCGTCGTCGATGAGCACGTGCTTGCCGATGAGCCCGCCCTTGCTGTGCGCCACGATCACGCGACCGGCGGGCGGGGGAGCCGAGCGCGCGAGGGCCTTCGCGACGCGGGCGGCGGTCTCGGCGATCGGGCGCCGGTTCGCGCGCATGCCGTGCACGACGACGACGCGATGGCCCTCGGCGTTGAGGGCGTCGCCGAGCGGCCGCATGAACGACCAGTGCTCGTACACGCCCGGCAGCAGCACGACCTGGGGCTTGCCGGGCTCGCCCCTGCGCCAGGCGCGCGGCTCGTGCCGGGCGCCGAGCCAGGCGAGCTGGCGCACCCCGGCGTAGGCGTAGTCGCGCGCCATCGCGCCGAGCGCGGCGGGCACCCCGAGCGGCCGGCCCTCGGGCGGCGGTTCGACGAGCGCGACCGGGCGGCCCGCCGGGAGCGCCCGCGCGTGCCGCACGATCAGCTCGCCGACGCGGCGACCGGCCCTGATCATGGTCTCGTGCCCGCGCCCCGGCACCTCGGCGTAGCGCCCGTCGGGCACGAGCCGGGCGACCTCCTCGGCCCAGTCGCGCGGCACGACGCGATCGTGCTCGCCCCTGATGACGAGCGTCGGCGCCGTGACCTCGGGGAGCACGAGCTCGATGCGGTGGTCGAGCATCGGCCGCAGGTTCGCCGCGTACCAGGCGGGTCCCGCCTTCGCGTAGAGCGAGACGCCGTACCAGAGGGCCTTCGGGTGGACGAGGGCGATGTCCTGCAGGAAGCGCATCGTCTGCTTCGCGAGGGTGCGCTCGCGGGGATTGACGGTCGGGGCGATGAGCACGACGCGGTCGACCAGTTCGGGATGCTTCGCCGCCGTCTCCGAGACGACCTGCGCCCCCGTCGAGTGGCCCACGAGCACCACCCGGTCGAAGCCCTCGGCGACGAGGAGCTCGGCGAGGAGCTCGCCCGCCGCGGGCATGCTCAGCGGTTCGCGCGGCTCGGGGGCGTCGCCGAAGCCGGGAAGGTCGAGGGCGTGCACGCGGCCGTCCGCCTCGAGCACGACGGCGAGCTCCGCCCAGTAGTCGTGCGCCATGCCGAGCCCGTGCACGAGCACGTAGTGCGGCCCGTCGGGCCGGCCCGAGTCGTGGATGACGACCACGTCCTCGCCGCGGCGGAACTCGCGGGTCTGCGACATGACCGCAGTCTAGGGCGGGGTCAGTCGATGACGCCGGATGCCGCGAGGCGGCGCAGCACTTCGGCGCCGGCCGGCGGGCAGCGGTCGAGCTCGCTCGTGGTCACCCAGTGCAGGGAGCCCACCTCGGCCGAGGCCTGCGGCGAGGCATCCGTCTCGGCCCGGAAGACGCGCATGCGCACGAGGCGGCCGTCGGGCTCGCCGTGCGCCTGCGTGACGACCTCGAACAGCTCGTCGAGGGCCTCGGGGTCGAGCTCGAGCGCGACCTCCTCGAACGCCTCGCGGGCGGCGGCCTCCGCGGCGGTCTCGCCGGGGTCGATCTTCCCGCCGGGCATGTAGTAGACCTCGCGGTCGCGCGCGGTCACCATGAGCACCCGACGGTCGCGCACGAGCGCGATGGCCGAGACGAGGAGGTCGGGGAGAGGCATCGTTCCCACCCTAGGCGGCCCGCTACGCTGGCTCGCACGTGCAGAGCACCGACGATCGCGAAGGAGCGACGAGATGGCCGACGACGACCGCGGGTACGGGCGCGCCACCCAGTCCGAGGTGTACCGGGCAGGGCTCTCCGGCATCCGGCCGAAGGTGCCCGTCGACGTCGACGAGCTCGAACGCGCCGCACGCAAGGCCGTGTCGGCCGAGGCCTTCGCGTACCTGGCGGGCGGGGCCGGCGCCGAGGCCACGATGGCCGCGAACCGTGCGGCGTTCGCGCGACGGCAGATCTGGCCGCGGGTGCTGCGCGACGTCTCGACCCGCGACCTGTCGATCGAGCTGCTCGGGCGTCGCCGGGCCACGCCGTTCGTCCTCTCGCCGATCGGGGTCGCCGAACTGGCCCACCCCGACGCCGACGTCGCGGTCGGCCGTGCGGCGGCGGCGCTCGACGTGCCCTACGTGCTCTCGAACCAGGCGTCTCGCCCGATGGAGGAGGTCGCTGCGGCGATGGGCTCGCGGTCGCGATGGTTCCAGCTGTACTGGAGCGCCTCCGACGAGCTCAACGCGTCGTTCGTGCGCCGCGCGGAGGCGGCCGGCTGCGAGGCGATCGTCGTCACCCTCGACACGCACCTGCTCGGATGGCGGACGCGCGACCTCGACGCCGCGTTCCTGCCGTTCACCAGGGGGCAGGGCATCGCGCAGTACACGAGCGACCCGGTGTTCGCCGAGCTCGTGCGCGAGCGGGTCGCCCGTGCGGAGGGTGCGGGCGGTGCGGCCGCCCGGCCGAAGGTCACCCCGACCCTGCTCGCCTCGGCCGTCTCGATCGCCCGTTCGAGCGCGCACACGAGGCTCGTCGACGGCGGCGTGAGGGAGGCGCTGCGCTCGCCGTTGCCGAGGGCCGCCGTCGAGACCTTCCTCGACGTGTTCAGCGACCCGTCGCTCACGTGGGCGTCGCTCGCGAAGCTGCGCGAGTGGACGTCGCTGCCGGTGCTGCTCAAGGGCGTCGTGCATCCCGACGACGCGGCGCAGGCGCTCGACCACGGCGTCGACGGAGTCGTCGTGTCGAATCACGGCGGTCGCCAGATCGACCGGTCCGTCGCGACGCTCGATGCGCTGCCCGGCGTGGTCGAGCGGGTCGGCGGGCGGGTCCCCGTGATCCTCGACAGCGGGGTGCGCGGCGGGGCCGACGCCTTCACCGCCCTCGCGCTGGGCGCGACCGCCGTGGGCATCGGCCGGCCCTACGCGTACGGGCTCGCGGTCGCCGGAACCGACGGCGTGCGCGAGGTCGTGCGCAACCACGTCGCCGAGCTGGATCTCACGATGGGGCTGGCGGGCCACCGGTCGGTCGCGGAGATCGGACCGGACTCGCTTCGCGACGCCGGCTGACGGCGACCGGGCGTGCTCCCGCCCTGCCCCGGCGGGCGGTCGGCGGGGCGCCCGGACCGCTGCGGGATTTCGTAGGATGGACTCCGATCCCCTCTCGGGCGTTTCGCCCCCTGCAACCTGCAACCATTGGAGCCACCGTGGCCGCACCCAGCCGACTCGATTCCGTCATCGCCCTCGCCCAGCACCGCGGCTTCGTCTTCCAGGCCGGCGAGATCTACGGCGGATCCCGCTCCGCATGGGACTACGGCCCCCTCGGCGTCGAGCTGAAGGAGAACATCAAGCGGCAGTGGTGGCGCTACATGGTCACCCGCCGCGACGACGTCGTCGGCCTCGACTCGAGCGTCATCCTGCCGAAGCAGGTCTGGGTCGCCTCTGGCCACGTCGGCGTCTTCACCGACCCGCTCGTCGAGTGCCTCCACTGCCACAAGCGCTTCCGCGAGGACCACCTGCTCGAGGCCTACGAGGAGAAGAAGGGCCGCGCCCCCGAGAACGGCATGGGCGACATCGCCTGCCCGAACTGCGGCACCCGCGGCCAGTGGACCCCGCCCCGCGACTTCAACATGATGCTGCAGACCTACCTCGGCCCCGTGCAGGACGAGAGCGGCATGCACTACCTTCGCCCCGAGACGGCGCAGGGCATCTTCACCAACTTCGCGAACGTGCTGCAGGCCGCGCGCATGAAGCCCCCGTTCGGCATCGGCCAGATCGGCAAGTCGTTCCGCAACGAGATCACGCCGGGCAACTTCATCTTCCGCACCCGCGAGTTCGAGCAGATGGAGCTCGAGTTCTTCGTCGAGCCCGGCACCGACGACGAGTGGTTCCAGTACTGGCTCGACTACCGCTGGAACTGGTACATCGACCTCGGTGTCGACCCCGAGAACCTGCGCCTCTTCGAGCACCCTCAAGAGAAGCTCTCGCACTACTCGAAGCGCACCGTCGACATCGAGTACCGCTTCGGCTTCACCGGCGGCGAGTGGGGCGAGCTCGAGGGCGTCGCGAACCGCACCGACTTCGACCTCTCGACGCACTCCGAGCACTCCGGCAAGGAGCTCAGCTACTTCGACCAGTCGAAGAACGAGCGCTGGATCCCCTACGTGATCGAGCCCGCGGCCGGCCTCACCCGCTCGCTCATGGCGTTCCTCGTCGACGCGTACCACGTCGAGGAGGTGCCGAACGCGAAGGGCGGCGTCGACACCCGCACCGTGCTGAAGCTCGACCCGCGCCTGTCGCCGGTCAAGGCCGCGGTGCTGCCGCTCAGCCGCAACGAGAAGCTCTCGCCGCTCGCCCGCGAGGTCGCCGCGTCGCTGCGCCAGCACTGGAACGTCGACTTCGACGACGCCGGCGCGATCGGCCGCCGCTACCGCCGCCAGGACGAGATCGGCACCCCGTTCTGCATCACGGTCGACTTCGACTCGCTCGACGACGACGCCGTGACGGTGCGCGACCGCGACACCATGGAGCAGCAGCGCGTGCCGCTCGCCGAGCTCGAGGGCTTCCTCGCGGCACGGCTCATCGGCGCGTAGCGACCGCTTCGCGAAGGCGGGTGCCCCCGGGGGCGCCCGCCTTCGGCGTTCCCGCCCGGACCGGTGGTCGGGCAGCGGGCGCCGGAGAGGGGTCGAGGCCAGCTCACCCCTTCGCGGCGAGCACCTTCGTGATGCGCTGCAGCGACACGCTCTCGGCGGCCCGCAGCTCCTGCGCGAAGAGGCTGATCCGCAGCTCCTCGATGAGCCACCGCGCCCGAACGAGGTTCGCGGGCGCGCGGGGCGCGAGCGGGATGGTGCCGCCGGCGTCGGCGAAGCGCCCGAGCGCCGCCTGCACCTCGTTCATCCAGACCCGGTCGCGGCCCGGGTTCTGCTCGAGCTTGCCGACGCGCATCGTCACGCCCTCGAGGTAGCGCGGCAGGTGCCGCAGTCGCTCGAGGCCGGTGCGCGAGACGTAGCCGGGGAACACGAGCCCGTCGAGCTGCGCGCGCGCGTCGCCGAGCGCCGGCAGCAGCGCCAGGCTCGTGGCCGACTTCACCGCCTTCTCGGCGGTGCGCAGTGCCACGAGGGTGCTCGCGACGAGCGACACCGTCTCGAACATCGTGTTCATGACGACGCCGGAGATGCGGTCGCGCACGGTGTCGAACTCGAGCTTGGTGAAGAGCATGCCGTCGTCCTTCACCCGGTAGAGCACGTCGTCGACGCACGCGACGAGGCAGTCGGCGAACAGCGCCGCGGTGTTCGCATAGGGGCTCGTGGCGAGCACGAGCTTCTCGTTGCCGGTGAGGTGCTGCTGCACGTAGTTCACCGGCGACGGCGTCGCGAGCATGAGCAGCCGTCGGATGCCCCCGGGCATCGCGGCCGCCTGGTCCTCGGGGGTCGCGAGGAGGCGGATGCTCACGGTGTCGCCGTCGTCGACGAGCGCGGGGTAGGCGCGCACGCGGTTGCCGCCCACGTCGGTGTCGACGTGGCGCGGGAGCTCGGGGAAGTCCCACTTCGTGAGGCCGCTGCGCTCGATCCCGGCGCCGCCGGCACCGCCGCCGAGCGCCGAGGGCGTGACCGGGCCCTGTCCGGCCGCGACGTCGACGGCTCGAGGCCCGCGCCGACGCTGGTCGCCCGAGCCGCCGGCCGCGAAGGTGCCCGCGATCGCGTCGCGCGCCCGGTCGGAGAGCTGGGCCTGGAGCGCGCGGAGGTCCTTGCCGACGGCGAGCTGCTTGCCGCGCCCCTCGACGACCCTGAACGACATCTGCAGGTGCGGCGGGATGCGGTCCATCGCGAAGTCGGCGCCGGTGACGGGCGTGTGGGTCAGTCGCTTGATGACGCCGGCGACCTCGTCGGCGAACGAGGTCTGCGCCGTGGCATCCTGCCCGTCGAGCTCGGCGACGATCTTCGCCGCCCAGTCGGCCGCGGGCACGACGTTGCGCCGGATCACCTTCGGCAGCGCCTTGATCATCGCGGTCACGAGCTCGGTGCGGAGGCCGGGCACCTGCCGGTCGAAGCCCTCGGGCCGAAGGCGCGCGAGCAGCACGAGCGGCACCTGCACCGTCACCCCGTCGTCGGATGCCCCGGGCTCGAAGCGGTAGCGGAGCGTCAGCGTCTGGTCGTCCTGCTGCCACGTCGGCGGGAACGCCTCGTCGTCGATCGCCGGTGCGTCGTCGGGCGCGAGCGTCTCGGCCGTCATCGTGAGCAGGCCCTGGTCGAGCTTCTTCGCCTCGCGCCACCAGGTCTCGAAGAGCCTCGTCGAGGTCACGTCGGCCGGGATCCGCGCGTCGTAGAAGTCGTAGACGGCCTCGTCGTCGAAGAGGATGTCGCGCCGCCGGCTGCGTTCCTCGACCGCCTCGAGCTCGGCGCGCAGGCGGCGGTTGCGCCGGTCGAACTCGAACAGCGGGTCGCGCCGGGTCTCGTTCGGCCAGTCGCCCTCGACGAGCGCGTGGCGGATGAAGAGCTCGCGCGCGTAGGGCGCGTCGATGCGGGCGAGCTGGATGCGCCGGCGCTCGATGATCGGCACGCCGTAGAGCGTGACCTTCTCGTAGGCGACCGCGGAGCCCTGGCGCTTCTCCCAGTGCGGCTCGCTGTGGCTGCGCTTCACGAGCGAGCCCGCGAGCGGCTCGGCCCAGGCGGGGTCGATCGCCGCGTTGGTGCGGGCGAACAGCCGGCTGGTCTCGACGAGCTCGGCGCTCATGAGCGCGGCCGGCGGCTTCTTCGCGAGCGCCGAGCCGGGGAACACCACGAAGCGGGTGTTGCGGGCGCCGAGGAACTCGGACTGCGGGCGGCGGCCGCGGCGCTCGGCCTCGCGGGCGGCGCCCGCGCCGCCGCGGCCTGAGCCGGTCTTCGAGTCGTCGCGGAGGCCGAGCTGCGAGAGCAGCCCCGAGAGCAGCGCCTTGTGAACACCGTCGGGGTTGGGCTCGGATGCCTCGCGCGCGACCTGCAGGCCGAGCGGCTTCGCGAGGCGCAGGAGCTGGCGGTAGAGGTCCTGCCACTCCCGCACACGCAGGTAGTTCAGGAACTCCGACCGGCACATGCGCCGGAACGCGCTGCCCGAGAGCTCGCGCTGCTTCTGCTCGAGGTGGTTCCAGAGGTTCAGCAGCGTCAGGAAGTCGCTGGTCGGGTCGACGAATCGTGCATGGAAGCCGTCGGCCTGCTCGCGGCGGTCGAGCGGGCGCTCGCGCGGGTCCTGCACGGTGAGGCCGGCGACGATCGCGAGCACCTCGCGCGAGACGTCCTGCGCCTTCGACTCGAGCACCATGCGCGCGAAGCGCGGCTCGATGGGCAGGCGAGAGAGTTGCCGGCCGACCTTCGTGAGCTTCGGACCCTCACTCGAGGTGCCGCCCTCGAGGGCGCCGAGCTCGCGCAGCAGGTCGACGCCGTCGCGGATGCCGCGGCTGTCGGGCGGCGTGAGGAACGGGAACTCCTCGATCGGGCCGAGCCCGAGCGAGGCCATCTGCAGGATGACCGCGGCGAGGTTCGTGCGCAGGATCTCGGGGTCGGTGAACTCGGGCCGGCGCGCGAAGTCGTCCTCGGAGTACAGGCGGATCGCGATGCCGTCGCTCGTGCGGCCCGAGCGGCCCGAGCGCTGGTTCGCCGAGGCCTGCGAGATCGCCTCGATCGGCAGGCGCTGCACCTTCGACCGCACCGAGTACCGGCTGATGCGGGCCGTGCCCGCGTCGACGACGTAGCGGATGCCGGGCACCGTGAGGCTCGTCTCGGCCACGTTCGTCGCGAGCACGACGCGGCGCCGGAGCCCGGCGACCTTCGACGGCTCGAACACCCGGTGCTGGTCGGCCGAGGAGAGCCGGCCGTAGAGCGGCAGCACCTCGGTCTCGCCGCCGCGCCCGCCGGCGGTCGCGTAGTGCCCGCGCACCGCCTGCTCGGCGTCGCGGATCTCGCCCTCGCCGGAGAGGAAGACGAGCACGTCGCCGCGGGATTCGCGGTCGAGTTCGTCGAGGGCGTCGAGGATGCCCCGCTGCACGTCCTTGTCCTCCGCGGCGGCGCCCTCGTCGTCGGCGTCCTCGCCGGTGTCGCCCGACGCCTCGGCGATCAGCGGGCGGTAGCGGACCTCGACGGGGTAGGTGCGCCCCGAGACCTCGATGACGGGCGCGGGCGCGCCCGAGGCATCCGCGAAGTGCCTCGCGAAGCTCTCGGGGTCGATCGTCGCGCTCGTGACGATCACCTTGAGGTCGGGGCGGCGGGGGAGGAGGCGCTTCAGGTAGCCGAGCAGGAAGTCGATGTTGAGGCTGCGCTCGTGCGCCTCGTCGATGATGATCGTGTCGTAGCGGCGCAGCTCGCGATCGCGGTGGATCTCGTTGAGCAGGATGCCGTCGGTCATCACCTTGATGCGGGTCGCCTCGCTCACCTGGTCGGTGAACCGGACCTGGTAGCCGACGAGCCCGCCGAGCTCGACCTCGAGCTCCTCTGAGATGCGCTCGGCGATGGTGCGGGCCGCGATGCGCCTGGGCTGGGTGTGCGCGATCGAGGTGCGCCCGAGCTCGAGGCAGATCTTCGGCAGCTGGGTGGTCTTGCCCGATCCGGTGGCGCCCGCGACGATGACGACCTGGTGCGCCTCGAGCGCGCGCGCGATCTCCTCGCGCTGCGCGGAGACGGGCAGTTCGGCGGGGTAGGTGATCGCAGGGATCGGGATCGGCGAGGTCATCAGCCCTCCATCGTAGGACGGCGTCCTCCGCGGCGCCCCCTTCGTGTCGCTCCACGTGCGTGCGATTCGCGGGGAGCGAACCACCCTGTCGCCGCGCCGCGGCCGCGTGATGGGATGGCGGGCATGACGGTTCCCCGCATCCAGCTCAATGACGGCCACTCGATCCCGCAGCTCGGCTTCGGGGTGTTCAAGGTCGATCCGGCCGAGACCGAACGGATCGTGACCGACGCGCTCGAGGTCGGCTACCGGCACCTCGACACCGCCCGCATCTACGGCAACGAGGAGGGGGTCGGCCGGGCGATCGCCGCGTCGGGCATCCCGCGCGAGCAGCTCTACGTGACCACCAAGCTCTGGAACGACGACCAGGGCACGCAGTCGGTGCACGACGCGTTCGACGCGAGCCTCGAGCGCCTCGGGCTCGACTACGTCGACCTCTACCTGATCCACTGGCCGAGCCCGGCGCGCGACCGGTACGTCGAGACGTGGCACGCGTTCGAGGAGCTGCGCGACTCGGGCCGGGTGCGCTCGATCGGCGTCTCGAACTTCCTCGTCCCCCACCTCGAGCGGCTGCTCGCCGAGAGCGACGTGGTGCCCGCGGTCGACCAGATCGAGCTGCACCCGGCGCACCAGCAGCCGGCGACGGCCGCCTTCGCCGAGCAGCACGGCATCGCCATCGAGGCGTGGGGCCCGCTCGGCCAGGGCAAGTACCCGCTCTTCGAGCTGCCCGAGGTCGCCGACGCGGCGGCGGCGCACGGCAAGTCGCCGGCGCAGGTCGTGATCCGCTGGCATCTGCAGCGAGGGCACATCGTCTTCCCCAAGTCGGGCAGCCGCGCGCGCATGGCGGAGAACTTCGACGTCTTCGACTTCGAGCTCGGCGAGGCCGAGATGCAGGCCATCACCGCGCTCGAACGCGAGGGGCGCGTGAGCGCCCACCCCGACGAGGTGAACTGACCCTCACCCGGCCGCTCGCGGATCCGGTCGGCTGATGCCGGCCGGATTTCGCGTTTCACCGGGCCTGTTGCGCTTCCGGGAGGCGCCAAGCGGACCCGCGACACGCCCGGGTTGCATGGTGGATTTGTGGGGTGGGGTGTGGGTGACGTAGATTTTCTTTTGTCGCCGCGGCGGCCGGGAGGCGCGAGAGTGAGGCCCGGGTCGAGCGGTGGTGGTTCTAGCCAAATAACCTCGAAGGCGCAGGATTGCGACTCGGTGATTTCAAGTCTAGGATGA
>NZ_JBHVSE010000004.1:0-141504 GCF_042885275.1 Agromyces sp. NPDC058064
GGGAGAGTAGGACACCGCCGGACAAACATTACGAAGAGCCGCCCACCACGTGGGCGGCTCTTCGACTTTAACAACCACACACCAACCCAAGCCGCTGCGGCGGAGCGGGAGTGCGTGGCACCGATGAGGGCCGCCTCGCGTGCGAGCGCCGGCCGCTCGTCCTGGGTGATCAGGTCCGCGGGGAGAGACCCGCAGTACGGTTGAGTCTGACGAGACTCCCAATGACAGGAACAGCGTGAGCGATTCGAGGCAGGACTCGGCCGACCAGAACCGACCCGATCGGGCCAAGCAGGGCGACAGCGCCCGGGGTGCATCAGGCGCCCGGAAGACGACGAGGTCTTCGGGCGAGCGGGCATCCGGCGGCGACCGGGGCGGGAAGCGCTCGTACGAGCAGCGTGACGACCGGAAGCCGTACGGGGACCGCGACCAGAAGCGTTCATACGGCTCGCGTGACGATCGCAAGCCCTACGGCGACAAGAAGCCGTACGGCGACCGCGATGCCCAGCGCTCGCACGGCTCGCGTGATGACCGCAAGCCGTACGGGGACCGCGACCAGAAGCGTTCGTACGGCTCGCGTGACGATCGCAGGCCCTACGGCGACAAGAAGCCGTACGGCGACCGCGATGCCCAGCGCTCGCACGGCTCGCGTGATGACCGCAAGCCGTACGGCGACAAGAAGCCGTACGGCGACCGCGACGCCCAGCGCTCGCACGGTTCCCGTGACGACCGGAAGTCCTACGGCGACCGGAAGCCGTACGGCGACCGCGACGCCCAGCGCTCGCACGGTTCCCGTGACGACCGGAAGTCCTACGGCGACCGGAAGCCTTACGGCGACCGCGACGCCCAGCGCTCGCACGGCTCGCGTGACGACCGCAAGCCCTACGGCGACCGGAAGCCTTACGGCGACAAGAAGCCGTACGGTGACCGCGACGGCCAGCGCTCCTACGGTGACCGGAAGCCCTACGGCGACCGTGGCGGACGTGACGACCGCAAGCCCTACGGCGACCGCCGGGATGCGTCGCGTTCGGGCGGTCGTCACGACGCTGAGGCGCCGCGGGAGCGGTACGGAGCGGCAGACCTGGCCGTTCGTCCGCGCCACGACGACCCCTTCGTTCCCGAGCGCATCGACGCGCGCGATCTCGACAAGGGCGCCCGCGCCGAGCTGAAGACGCTCAGCAAGGAGAACGCCGACTGGGTCGCACGGCACCTCGTCGCGGCATCCGAGCTGCTCGAGACCGACCCCGAACTGGCGCACCGTCACGCGACCTCTGCGGCCCGTCGTGCCGGCCGCATCGCCGTCGTGCGCGAGACGCTCGCGATCACCGCGTACGCGACGGGCGACTTCGCCCTGGCGCTTCGCGAGCTCCGCACGTACCGGCGCATCTCGGGCAGCAACGACCAGCTGCCGCTGATGGTCGACAGCGAACGCGGCGTCGGGCGGCCCGACCGGGCGCTCGAGGTCGGTCGTGCCGTCGACCGCAGCGAGCTGCCGGCCGCGGTGCAGGTCGGTCTCGCGATCGCCATGTCCGGTGCGCGCCTCGACCTCGAGCAGCCCGAGCTCGCGCTCTCCGAGCTCGAGATCCCGCAGCTCGACCCCGACCGCGCGTTCTCGTACAGCCCTGCCCTCTTCTCGGCGTACGCCGAGGTGCTGGAGGAGCTCGGCCGCGGGGCCGAGGCCGCCGACTGGCGCGCCCGCGCCGCCCGCGCCGAAGCGGCACTCGGCGGCCCGGCCGAGGCCGAGCTGATCGAGATCTTCGAGCTCGAGGACGACGAGGCGGAGTCGGCGGTCGCGGCGGACGAGCCGTCGACCGAGCGCCTGGACACGGCTCTCCCCGAAGGGGAGGGCGCGGCCGGGGAGCTCGAGGAGACGGCCGAGGCGCCCGAGCTCGCGGAGCTCGAGGATCCGGGCGCGGTGCTCGAGGACGACGTGGCCGCGGTGCTCGCCGAGGGCGAGGCGCTCGAAGCCGAGGCGAAGTCGGACGGGGGCGACGCCGGTGGCGCTGTTCCGCGCGAAGACTGAGCCGGTGACGCCGCTCGACGGCGTCGACGCGGTGTTCGCCGACCTCGACGGTGTCGTCTACGCGGGCGCCGGGGCGATCCCGCACGCGGTCGAGAGCCTCAATCGGGTCAAGCACGATCGCGCGCTCGGCTACATCACGAACAACGCCTCCCGCAGCGATGCCTCCGTCGCCGGGCACCTCGCCGAGCTCGGTCTCGACGTCGTGCCCGAGGAGGTCGTCACGTCGCCGCAGGCCGCGATGCAGCTGCTCGGCGGCCAGGTCGCCCCCGGTGCGCTCGTGATGGTCGTCGGCGGCGAGGGCATCGAGGTCGAGCTGCGCAAGCGCGGGTACCGGGTGACCCGGTCGGCCGATGACGCGCCCGACGCGGTCGTGCAGGGCTTCACGCCAGAGATCGGCTGGAAGGAGCTGGCGGAGGCGGCGTTCGCGCTCAACGCGCACGGCGGTCCGGATGCCGCGACGCCGGGCATCCCGTGGATCGCCACCAACATGGACTGGACGATCCCGGTCGCCCGTGGCATCGCTCCGGGCAACGGCACCCTCGTGTCGGCTGTGCACACCGCGGTGGGGCGCTTCCCGCTCGTCGCGGGCAAGCCCGAGACCCCGATCTTCGAGGAGGCCCGCCGGCGATTCGACGCAGCGACGCCGCTCGTGGTCGGCGATCGGCTCGACACCGACATCCTCGGTGCGAACCGCGCCGGCATGGCCAGCGCCATCGTGCTGACCGGCATCGACCGGGCGAAGCAACTGCTCGCGGCCGACGCCAAGAGCCGTCCCGACTTCATCCTCGCCGACCTCCGCGGACTGCACGAGCCGTACCCGGCGGTCGAGCAACGCCGGGGCGGTGCGATCCGCGTGCGCGAGGCGAAGGTCGTGGTCGAGGGCACCCGCGTCGAGATCCTGTCGGAGGGCGGCGACGCGCTCGACCTCCTGCGGGCAGCCTGCGCAGCGATCTGGGGCTCCGGAATCGCGATCCACGCACTCGACGTGCCGACGCGCCTGTACGCGTGATGATCGCCCCGGTGTGGGCGGCCCGGGGTACCGTGGACTCGTGAGCACTGACGACGACACCGACTTCGGCGCCGACGAGCCGGCCGTCGCCCTCGGCGAGGAGGCACGGGCGGCCCTGTCCGAGATCGACGACCTGCCGCTCGCCGAGCGGGCGCCCGCGTTCGACGCGCTCGCCGCGCGACTGCGCGAGGAGCTCGAGCAGTCCGACCCGTCGCGGGTCGCACCCCGGTGATGACCGAACAACGCCTCGACGCCGCACTCGCGAGCCGTGGCCTCGCCCGATCGCGCACGCACGCTGCGACGCTCATCGCCGGCGGGCTCGTCACGGTCGACGGCAGGCCGGTCGTGAAGCCCTCGGCGAAGGTCTCGCCCGAAGCCGCGCTCGAGGTCGCGGCATCCGACCACTACGTGAGCCGCGCCGCGCACAAGCTCATCGCCGCGCTCGACGGGTTCGGGGTCGAACCCGGGGGTCGGGTGGCACTCGACGCCGGTGCGTCGACCGGCGGGTTCAGCCAGGTGCTGCTCGAGCGCGGTGCGCGCACCGTGCTCGCGGTCGACGTCGGGCACGGTCAGCTCGCTCCCGAGCTCGCCGACGCCGCCGGCCTCGTCCTCGTCGAGGGGTGCAACGTGCGCCACCTGACCGCCGAGTCGCTCGCGTCGGCCACGGGTGTCGCCGAGCGTCCCTCGCTGGTCACGGCCGACCTCTCGTTCATCTCGCTCACGACCGTGCTGCCCGCGCTCCGCGAGACGGCGGCGCCCGACGCCGACTTCGTGCTCCTCGTGAAGCCGCAGTTCGAAGTCGGCCGCGGGGGAGTGCGCGAGGGCATCGTGCACGACGCCGCGCTCCGCTCCGAGGCGGTGATGAACGTGCTGTGGGCGGCGCACGACCTCGGACTGCGCACGGCGGGCGTCTCCTCCTCCCCAATCGCCGGGTCGCACGGCAATCGCGAGTTCCTCGTGCATCTCAGCGCTGCGGCCGGGTCCGATCCGTCAGAATGGTCGAGTCGGGTCGACGAGCTGACAGGAGGAGCGCACGGGTGAACGACGCACGCCATTTCCTCGTGGTCTCGCACACCGGCCGACAGGCTGCGCTCGAAGCGACGGGCGAGGTGTGCACCCAGTTGCTCGACGCCGGCGCGATCCCGGTGATCGCCGCCGAGCACTGGGACGACGTGCACAGCTTCGTCCCTGCGCTCAACGGCGGCGTGGTCCGCTTCGAGGACATCGACCCCGGTCTCATCGAACTCGTCATCGTCCTCGGGGGCGACGGCACCATCCTGCGGGCGGCCGAGCTGATCCGCGACTCGCCCGTCCCGCTGCTCGGGGTCAACCTCGGCCACGTCGGCTTCCTTGCCGAGAGCGAACGCGACGATCTCGGCTACACGGTCTCCCGCGCGCTGGCGCGCGACTACACGGTCGAGGAGCGCATGACGCTCTCGGTGCGCGCCAAGGTGGGCGAGGAGGTCGTGTACGAGAGCTGGGCGCTCAACGAGGCGACGGTCGAGAAGGCCGAGCGCGAGCGCATGCTCGAGGTGGTCATCGAGGTCGATCGTCGGCCGCTCTCCTCGTTCGGCTGCGACGGGGTGGTGATGTCGACGCCGACCGGCTCGACCGCGTACTCGTTCTCGGCGGGCGGCCCGGTCGTGTGGCCGAGCCTCGAGGCGCTGCTGCTCGTTCCGCTCAGCGCCCACGCGCTCTTCGCGCGCCCGCTCGTCGTGGGGGCCGACTCCTCCCTGGCCGTCGAGATCCTGCAGCGCACCGAGACCTCGGCGGTCATCTGGTGCGACGGGCGACGCACCTTCGACCTGCCGCCGGGGGCGCGGGTGATCGTCCGCAAGTCCGACGTGCCGGTGCGACTGGCGCGCCTCCACGAGGCACCCTTCACCGATCGGCTCGTCAACAAGTTCCAACTGCCCGTCACGGGCTGGAGGGGGCCCGCAGGCCGTGAATGAGGTTTCGATGAGCGAGGGTGCCCGATGATCGAAGAACTGGGCATCCGAGACCTCGGCGTGATCGCCGAGGCGACGCTGCCGCTCGGCGCGGGCTTCACCGCGGTCACGGGCGAGACGGGTGCCGGCAAGACGATGGTCGTGACCGCGCTCGGCCTCCTGCTCGGCGCCAGGTCCGATGCCGGCGCGGTGCGCTCCGGCGCGAAGCAGGCCTGGGTCGAAGGCCGCTGGCTCGTCGCCGACGAGGGCGCCATCGCCGAGCGCGTCGCCGACACCGGGGGCGAGATCGAGGCCGGCGAACTGCTGCTCGGCCGCTCGGTGTCGTCCGAGGGGCGCAGTCGCGCGGTGGTCGGCGGTCGCAGCGCCCCCGTCGGCGTACTGGCCGAGCTCGGCGACGAGCTCGTCGTGGTGCACGGCCAGGCCGACCAGCAGCGGCTGCGTTCAGCCGTCGCGCAGCGCGAGGCGCTCGACCGCTTCGCGGGGCCGAGCCTCGCGGCGACGCTCGACCAGTACCGCGCGGTGTTCGAGTCGTGGCGTGCCGACGCCGCCGAGCTCGCCCGGCTCCGCGACGAGCACGACGCCCGGGCGCGCGAGGCCGAAGCGCTGCGCGCCGACCTCGACGAGATCGAGGCGGCCGACCCGCAGCCCGGCGAGGACGCCGAGCTCTCCGGGCGCGCCGATCGGCTGTCGAATCTCGAAGAGCTCCGGCTCGAGGCCGCGCAGGCCCGCGTGCTGCTCTCCGCCGACGAGGTCGTCGACGACGCCCCCGACGCGGTGACGCTCGTCGAGGCGGCCAGGCGCCACCTCGACCGGGTCGTCGCCCATGACGCTGCGCTCGCACCGATCGCCGAGATCCTGGCGAACGCCGGGTTCCTGCTCGCCGATGCGTCCGCCGAGCTCGCGGGGTACCTCGCGGGCCTCGACGCCGACGGTGCTCGCGAGCTCGAGGTCGTGCAGGAGCGACGCGCCCTGCTCGGCGCGCTCATCCGCCGGCACGGGGGCGAACTCGACGAGGTCCTGGCGTTCCGCCGCGACGGCGGTCTGCGGCTCGTCGAGCTCGACGGCGACGACGACCGCATCGCCGTGCTCGAGGCCGCGGTCGAGGCGTCGGCCGCCGAGGTCGATCGGCTCGCCGGCCTGATCACCGAGCAGCGCACGGAGGCCGCGGCGCGGCTCGCCGAGGCGGTCACGCGCGAGCTCGCCGCCCTCGCCATGCCCGACGCCGTGCTCACGGTGAGCGTGGAGCCGGGGGTCGAGCCGACGGCGCACGGGCGCGACCAGGTCGCGATCCTGCTGAGCCCGCATCCCGGCGCCGAGCCGCGATCGGTCTCCCGCGGCGCGTCCGGCGGCGAGCTCTCGCGGGTCATGCTCGCGATCGAGGTCGTCATCGCCGGCACCGACCCGGTGCCGACCTTCGTGTTCGACGAGGTCGACGCGGGTGTGGGCGGTGCTGCGGCGATCGAGATCGGTCGGCGACTCGCCCGGCTCGCCGAGCGCTCCCAGGTCATCGTCGTCACGCACCTCGCGCAGGTCGCCGCGTTCGCGTCGAACCACCTGAGCGTCGTGAAGGGCACCGACGGCGCGGTGACCGCGTCCAGCGTGAAGCAGCTCGTCGGAGCAGAACGAGAAGCCGAGATGGCGCGCCTGCTCTCGGGTCTGGCCGATTCCGAGAGCGGGCTCGCGCACGCGCGCGAACTGCTCGAGATCGCCTCGGAGCGTGCGGCCTGAGCGGGCCGCCGTGCAGCGGCAAACGACGGAGCCGGAGCGGCTTCGAACGAACGAAGGGGGAACGCGTGGGGCAGTCCGGGTCGACGGGTCAGGAACGTGGGTTAGAATATAAGCCCGTGGTGGATGAACGCGGAACAGCGCAGAGCGCAGACAACAACGACACGACCAAGCACATCTTCGTGACCGGTGGTGTCGTTTCTTCATTGGGCAAGGGACTCACCGCCGCGAGCCTGGGCAATCTGCTGACGGCCCGGGGGCTCCGGGTGGTCATGCAGAAGCTCGACCCGTATCTCAACGTCGATCCCGGAACGATGAACCCGTTCCAGCACGGCGAGGTCTTCGTGACCGACGACGGCGCCGAGACCGACCTCGACATCGGGCACTACGAGCGATTCCTCGACATCGATCTGAGCCAGGCGGCGAACGTCACCACCGGTCAGATCTACTCGACGGTCATCGCGAAGGAGCGCCGCGGCGAGTACCTCGGCGACACGGTCCAGGTGATCCCGCACATCACCGACGAGATCAAGCGGCGCATGCGCCTGCAGGCGACCGAGACCCCGAAGCCCGACGTGATCATCACCGAGATCGGCGGCACGGTCGGCGACATCGAGTCGCAGCCGTTCATCGAGTCGGCCCGCCAGGTGCGTCACGAGCTCGGGCGCAAGAACGTGTTCTTCGTGCACGTCTCGCTGGTGCCCTTCATGGGCGCCTCGGGCGAGCAGAAGACGAAGCCGACGCAGCACTCGGTCGCCGCGCTCCGCTCCATCGGCATCCAGCCCGACGCGCTCGTGCTGCGCAGCGACCGCCCGGTCACCGAGGCGAACAAGCGCAAGATCGCGCTCATGTGCGACGTCGACGAGGGTGCCGTCGTGAACGCCGTCGACGTGCCGTCGATCTACGAGATCCCGACGATGCTGCACGAGCAGGGCCTCGACGCCTACATCATCGACGCCCTCGGCCTCGACGAGAAGTCGAACGCGGTCGACTGGTCGGGGTGGAGCGATCTCCTGCGCGTGGTGCACGACCCGAAGCACGAGGTCACGATCGGCCTCGTCGGCAAGTACATCGACCTGCCCGACGCGTACCTCTCGGTCACCGAGGCGCTGCGCGCCGGCGGCTTCGCGAACGACGCGAAGGTCAAGATCGAGTGGATCCCGTCCGACGAGTGCAAGACGCCCGAAGGGGCGCAGAAGCACCTCGCCCATCTCGACGGCATCTGCGTGCCCGGCGGCTTCGGCGTGCGCGGCATCGAGGGCAAGCTCGGCGCGCTCCACTTCGCGCGTGAGAACGGCCTTCCGGTGCTCGGCCTCTGCCTCGGCCTCCAGTGCATGGTGATCGAGTACTCGCGCAACATGGCAGGGCTGCCCGGCGCCTCGTCGAGCGAGTTCGACCCCGACACGCAGTTCCCCGTCATCGCGACGATGGAGGAGCAGGTCGAGATCATCGCCGGCGGTGACCTCGGCGGCACGATGCGCCTCGGGCTCTACCCGGCGACGCTCGGGGAAGGCACTATCGCCGCCGAGCTCTACGGCTCGACCGACGTCAGCGAGCGCCACCGTCACCGCTACGAGGTGAACAACGCGTACCGCGACCGCATCGCCGAGGCCGGCCTCGTGTTCTCGGGCCTCTCGCCCGACCGCAACCTCGTCGAGTTCGTCGAGCTGCCGCGCGAGGTGCACCCGTTCTACGTGGGCACCCAGGCGCACCCCGAGCTGCGCAGCCGTCCGAACGACGCGCACCCGCTCTTCCGCGGACTCGTGGGGGCGGCGATCGAGCGCCAGCAGGCGAGCCGGCTGTTCGACGTCAACAATGGCTGAATCCCCTGACACGGTCGTCGGCGAGCAGGGCGAGCTGCTGGCCGACGACCGCGTCGCCCTCCCGATCGTCTCGAGCGAGCGGGTCTTCGAAGGCCGGGTGTGGAACATCCGGCGCGAGGGCTTCGAGCTCGCCGGCGAGGAGATCGTCCGGGAGTTCATGAACCACACCGGCGCCGTCGGCGTGCTCGCCATCGACGAGCACGACCGAGTGCTGCTGATCAAGCAGTACCGCCATCCCATCCGCATGCGCGACTGGGAGATCCCCGCCGGGCTGCTCGACGTCGAGGGGGAGTCCCCGCTCGTCGGCGCGCAGCGCGAGCTGGCCGAAGAGGCCGACCTCGTGGCATCCGAGTGGGCGGTGCTCGCCGACTTCGCACCGTCGCCCGGAGGCAGCGATGAGGTGATCCGCGTGTACCTCGCCCGGGGACTGCGGGCCGCGCCCGAGGTGTTCGCACGCGAGGCCGAGGAGGCCGAGCTGGAGGTGCGCTGGGTGCCGCTCGACGACTGCGTCGACGCGGTGCTCGCCCGGCGCATCCACAACGGGCCCCTCTCGATCGCCGTGCTCGCGGCCCACGCGGCTCGCGCCCGCGGGTGGCGGGGGCTCGGCGAAGCCGAGGCGCCGTGGCCGAGCCGCACCGCCCCGGTGCGGGGCGCGACGGGGTCATGACGACGGCCGCGCTCGTCGACGGGTACCTGCGGCACCTGACCGTCGAGCGCGGACTCGCGCGGAACACGATCGCGTCGTACCGCCGCGACCTCGCGATCTACGCCGACTGGCTCGAAGCCCGCGGCGCGGAGCCGGGCCGGGTGAGCGAGGGAGACCTCGCCGACTTCGTCCGCTTCCTCGGCGCCGACCGCGAGCCCGTGCTCGCGACCTCGTCGATCGCCCGCGTGCTCTCGGCGGTTCGGGGGCTCCACCGCTTCCTCGCCGAGGAGGGCGAGATCCCGGCCGACGTGTCGAAGGAGCTCCGGCCGCCGAAGCTGCCGACGCGGCTGCCGAAGGCGATCCCCGTCGAGGACGTCGAGGCGCTCATCGCCGCCGCCGGCGGGGAGGAGCCGGTCGAGCTGCGCGACCAGGCGCTCCTGGAGCTGCTCTACGCGACGGGCGCCCGCGTCTCCGAGGCGGTGTCGCTGAACGTCGACGACCTCATCGACGACGAGGTCGTGCGACTGTTCGGCAAGGGCGGCAAGCAGCGCGTCGTCCCGCTCGGCAGCTACGCCCGGCGCGCGGTCGACGCGTACCTCGTGCGCGCGAGGCCGCTCTTCTCCGCGCGCGGGCAGGCGACGCCGGCGCTCTTCCTCGGCGTCCGAGGCCGTCGCATGTCGAGGCAGGCGGCGTGGGACGCGATCACCGCGGCCGCCGAGAAGGCCGGCCTCGAGGCATCCGTCTCGCCGCACACCCTGCGTCACTCGTTCGCGACCCACCTCCTCGAGGGGGGCGCCGACGTCCGCGTCGTGCAGGAGCTCCTGGGGCACTCCTCGGTCGCGACGACGCAGATCTACACGCTCGTCACAGCCGATACACTCCGGGAGATGTACACGGCAGCACACCCGCGTGCTCGCTAGAATCGACCAAGCCCGAATCGACCAGGCACCGCGCCGCCCCAGGAGAGAAGACGACACGTGACGCAGCACCAGCAGGACTCGGCGGTCGGAACCACCTCGCCCGGGCCCGAGCTCGGTCCGACCGGTCGACCTCATCGCGAGTTCCCCGATCCTGCGCCGCTCGCCTCGCACGGCCCCGCGCGCATCGTCGCACTCTGCAACCAGAAGGGCGGCGTCGGCAAGACCACGACCACGATCAACCTCGGCGCGACGCTCGCCGAGTACGGTCGCCGCGTGCTCGCGATCGACTTCGACCCCCAGGGTGCGCTCTCGGCCGGCCTCGGCGTGCAGACGCACGACGTGCCGACGATCTACGACCTCCTGCTCTCGCGCCAGTTCGAGCCGAAGGACGCGATCCAGCACACGAGCGTCGACGGGCTCGACGTCATCCCCGCGAACATCGACCTCTCGGCGGCCGAGGTACACCTCGTCACCGAGGTCGCCCGTGAGCAGATCCTGGCGAGCGTGCTCCGCCGCGTCTCCGCCGACTACGACGTCATCCTCATCGACTGCCAGCCCTCGCTCGGCCTGCTCACCGTCAACGCGCTGACGGCGAGCCACGGCGTCATCATCCCGCTCGAGTGCGAGTTCTTCGCGCTGCGCGGCGTGGCGCTGCTCATCGAGACCATCGACAAGGTGCGCGATCGCCTCAACCCGGCGATCGAGCTCGACGGCATCCTCGCCACGATGTACGACGCGCGAACGCTGCACTCGCGCGAGGTGCTCGAGCGCGTCGTCGACGCGTTCGGCGACAAGGTGCTCGAGACGGTGATCACGCGCACGGTGAAGTTCCCCGACGCGACGGTCGCGGCGACGCCCATCACCGAGTTCGCTCCCGAGCACCAGGCGTCGAAGGCGTACCGGCAGCTCGCCAGGGAGCTGGTGTTCCGTGGCGCGGTCGCCTGAGGCGTCGGCCTCAGCGCACGAGCCGGTGACGGATGCCCCGGAGGGCGGCTCGGAGCCTGGGTTCCGCGTCGCGCTCACCAACTTCGAGGGCCCGTTCGACCTGCTGCTCTCGCTCATCGCGAAGCACGAGCTCGACATCACCGAGGTGTCGCTGTCGAAGGTCACCGACGAGTTCATCTCGTACCTGAAGGGCCTCGACTCCGAGGAGGAGCTCGATCGGGCGAGCGAGTTCCTCGTGGTCGCGGCGACGCTGCTCGACCTCAAGGTCGCGGGGCTCCTGCCGCAGGGCGAGCTCGTCGACGCCGAGGACGTTGCGCTGCTCGAGGCCCGCGACCTGCTCTTCGCCCGCCTGCTCCAGTACCGCGCCTTCAAGGAGGCCGCCCGCTGGTTCAGCGTCAACCTCGAGGCCGAGTCGTCGCGCCACGCCCGCACGGTGCGACTCGAGGAGCAGTTCCGCCAGCGCGCGCCCGAGCTCGTGTGGTCGCTCTCGGCTGAAGACTTCGCCGCACTCGCGACATTCGCGTTGACGCCGCGCGAGATCCCCGTCGTGGGGCTCGACCACCTGCACGCGCCGCTCGTGTCGATCCGCGAGCAGGCGGCGCACGTCGTCGCCATCCTGCGCCGGGGCGAGCCGGTGACCTTCCGACAGCTGATCGCCGGAGTGGGGCAGCCGGGCGTCGTGGTCGCCCGCTTCCTCGCGGTGCTCGAACTGTACCGGCACGCCGCAATCGGCTTCGACCAGCTCGAGCCGCTCGGCGAGCTGACCCTGCACTGGGCCGCCGAGAGCTGGTCCGACGCGAACCTCGAGAGCCTGGGGGCCGACTATGACGAATGACGCCGACACCGTGGAGGCGTTCGAGCCGCTCGACGAGACCGTCGACGGCGTCGAGGCCGGCCACCCGGCGGAGGCCGCTGCGGACGCCGCGGGCACCGGCGACGACGCCGGCGGTCCCGAGCTCTCGGTCGCGACCCCGCTCGACGTGCCGGGGCAGCCCCGGCTCGACCTCGACCGGGCGATCGAGGCGATCCTCTTCATCGCCGACGAGCCCCAGAGCGTCGTGCACCTCGCGGCGGCGGTCGCACGCCCGGTCGCCGAGGTTCGGGCGTCGATCGCCCGCCTGCGCGCCGACTACGACGGCGACGCCGTCTCAGGAGAGCCGCGCACCGACGTGGCGGCCGACGAGGGAGCTGCACGCAGCATCCGTCGCGGGTTCGAGCTTCGCGAGGTGGGCGGCGGCTGGCGCTTCTACGTGCGCGCCGACTACGACGCGCTGGTGACCTCGTTCGTCGTCACGCAGTCGTCGACGAGGCTCTCCCAGGCGGCGCTCGAGACGCTGTCGGTGATCGCGTACAAGCAGCCGATCTCGCGTTCGCAGGTCGCGTCGATCCGCGCGGTGAACGTCGACTCCGTCGTCCGCACGCTGCTCGGCCGCGGGCTCGTCACCGAGGTGTCGAGCGACCCCGAGACCGGCGCCATCCTCTACGGGACCACCGAGCTGCTGCTCACGAACCTCGGCATCAACTCGCTCGACGAACTGCCGCCGATCTCGCCGTTGCTCGACGACGGCCAGGAGGGATTCGACCTTGACCGATGAACGAGGCGCCGTGAACGACGGCGCGGATGCCACGCGGCAGCGCCTGCAGAAGGTGCTCGCCGCGGCCGGCGTGGCCTCCCGCCGCGTCGTCGAGGAGTACATCGTGCAGGGGCGCATCGAGGTGAACGGCGAAGTCGTCACCGAGCTCGGCACGCGCGTCGACCCCGCGACCGACCTCGTCTCGGTCGACGGCGTCGCCGTGCAGCTCGACACGGCGAAGCGCTACTACATGCTGAACAAGCCGACCGGGGTGGTCTCGTCGATGCGCGACGAGCAGGGCCGGCCCGACCTGCGGCGCTTCACCGACGAGCTCGACGAGCGCGTCTACAACGTCGGGCGGCTCGACGCCGAGACGAGCGGGCTGCTCGTACTGACGAACGACGGCGAGCTCGCGCACGTGCTCGCGCACCCCTCGTTCGGCGTCGAGAAGACCTACATCGCGAAGGTGCGTGGGCGGGTGACGGCGCAGACCCTCCAGCAGCTGAAGAACGGCATCGTGCTCGACGACGGCCCGATCAAGGCCGACCGCGCCCGTCTGCTGCAGGCGCAGGGCGATTCGCGGCACTCGATGGTCGAGCTCACGCTGCACTCGGGAAAGAACCGCATCGTGCGCCGCATGCTGCAGGCCGTCGGCCACCCCGTCGTCGAGCTCGTCCGCCGTCAGTTCGGTCCGCTGCACCTCGGTACACTGAGGGCCGGCCAGCTGCGCGAGCTGACCAAGACCGAGCGAGGCCAGCTGCTCACCATCGCCCGCGATGCGAAGGCCCCCCGCGGCGAGTCCCGAGCCGACGAGGAGAACTGAGATGGTCGAGTCACGGCTGACCGGTCCCGTGCGCGTCGTCGGCGCGGGCCTGCTCGGCACGAGCGTCGCGCTCGGGCTGCGGGCGCGCGGCATCGACGTGGTCCTCGCCGACGCCTCGCCGACGCACGTGGCGCTCGCCGTCGACCTGGGCGCCGGTCGCCCGGCCGAGCCGGGCGACGCCCCCCAGCTCGTCGTCGTGGCCGTGCCGCCCGACGTGACCGCGCGCGTCGTCGCCGACGAGCTCGCCGCCTTCCCCGACGCCATCGTGACGGATGTCGCGAGCGTGAAGGGCGGGATCCTCGCGGAGCTCGAGGCCGCGGGCGCCGACGTCGGGCGCTACATCGGCTCGCACCCGCTCGCCGGGCGCGAGCGCGGCGGCCCGCTGGCCGCGCGCGCCGATCTCTTCGTCGGGCGGCCATGGGTCGTCGCCGCGCACGACGCGATCAGCTACCAGCGGGCGGGCGCCATCGACGACCTCATCCTCGATCTCGGCGCCACCCTCGTCGAGATGACCCCCGACGAGCACGACCGCGGCGTGGCGCTGATCTCGCACGTGCCCCAGGTCGTGTCGAGCGTGATGGCGCGCCGGTTCATCGACGCCCCGAACGCCGCGCTCGGCCTCGCCGGTCAGGGCGTGCGCGACGTCACCCGGATCGCGGCGAGCGACCCCGACCTCTGGGTGCAGATCCTCGGCGCGAACGCAGCCCCCGTGCGCGACATCCTCGTCGCCGTGCGCGACGACCTCGACCGCTTCATCGACGCACTCGGCGACCCCGTCGCGCCGGGAGCCCGGCGGCGCGTCGCCGAGGAGCTCACGGGCGGCAACACCGGCGTCGCCCGGCTTCCCGGCAAGCACGGCACCGACAAGCGCTTCACGACCGTCATCGTCATGGTCGACGACCGGCCCGGACAGCTCGCCCGGCTGCTCGCCGAGATCGGCGAGATCGGCGTCAACCTCGAAGACCTCCGGCTCGAGCACTCGCCCGGCCGCCAGGTCGGCCTCGCCGAGGTGCAGGTCGTGCCCGAAGCCGCCGAACGACTGACCAACGAGCTGGCCGAACGCGGCTGGCGCATCGCCGGCTGAGCCGGCCCGAGACGCACAACAATCTGGAGGCATTCCGTGCAGTTCCCCTTCGTCGTGGCCGTCGACGGCCCAGCAGGCAGCGGCAAGTCGAGCGTGTCGAAGGCCGTCGCCCGGCGCCTCGGCTACGGGTTCCTCGACACGGGCGCCGCCTATCGCGCCCTCGCGTGGCACGCCGAGGCCGGGGGAGTCGACCCCGAGGACGCGGCCTCCGTGATCTCGTGCCTCGCGAGCTTCGACTACCGGATCGGCACCGATCCCTCGGGCTACCGCGTGCACGTCGGCGCGACCGACGTCACCGACGCCATCCGCGACCCGCAGATCTCGTCGGTCGTGAGCCTCGTGGCCCGTGTGCCCGAGGTGCGCACCCACCTCATCGAGCTGTTCCGCTCGATCATCGCCGCCGAGGCGCGCCCCGGCATCGTCGTCGAGGGGCGCGACATCACGACGGTCGTCGCCCCCGATGCGCCGGTGCGCCTCCTGCTCACCGCCTCCGAAGAGGTGCGGATGTCGCGGCGCGCCGCCGAGCTCACCGGCCACGATGCCGGCAAGACCGGCGAGCAGCTGCGCGCACGCGACCGGGCCGACTCGAAGGTCGTCGACTTCACGAACGCCGCCGAGGGCGTCACCGTCGTGGACTCGACCGAGCTGGACTTCGAGCAGACGGTCGATGCGGTGATCGCGGTCGTCGAGGCGGGCGCCGCCGCCTGACCGCGGTGCTGCGGCCCGGGGCGGGCGTCGCGGCATCCGATCTTCACAGCATTCATACGGCAGACTGGGAGTCGCGCGCATTCGCGCCCACGACGTTCTGCAGGAGACAATTCATGACCGATCAGCGCGACGAGTACGACGACGTCGCCGACGACCTGGCCGAGCGACTCTCGGTCGTCGACGACGACCTCGCCGAGCAGCGGGCCGCAGCGCTCCGCTCCGGCCTCAGCGACTACGAGCTCGACGAGGACGACCTCGAGGTCCTCGAGATCTCCGAGGGCGGCGAGGAGGGCATCCGCTACCTCCCCGCGCTGCCGGTGATCGCGATCGTCGGCCGGCCGAACGTCGGCAAGTCGGCGCTCGTGAACCGCATCCTCGGCCGCCGCGAGGCCGTCGTCGAAGACACCCCCGGTGTGACGCGCGACCGCGTCTCGTACAAGGGCGAGTGGCTCGACCGTCGCTTCACGCTCGTCGACACCGGCGGCTGGGAGCCCGACGCGAAGGGCATCGACGCCTCGGTGGCCGCGCAGGCCGAGGTCGCGATCGACCTCAGCGACGTCGTGCTGTTCGTCGTCGACGCGATGGTCGGCGCCACCTCCACCGACGAGCACGTGGTCCGTCTGCTCCGCAAGACGAAGAAGCCGGTGTTCCTCGTCGCCAACAAGGTCGACGACGCCCGCCAGGAGGCGGAGGCGACGGCGCTCTGGAACCTCGGCCTCGGCGAGCCGTACCCGGTCTCGGCCCTGCACGGCCGCGGCGTCGCCGACATGCTCGAGGCGGTCTTCGAAGTGCTGCCGCAGGTCTCGGCCGTCGCGAAGGAGGAGTTCGGCGGGCCCCGCCGCGTCGCCATCCTCGGCCGCCCGAACGTCGGCAAGAGCTCGCTGCTCAACAAGGCCGCCGGTGAAGAGCGCGTCGTCGTGAACGAGCTCGCGGGCACCACCCGCGACCCGGTCGACGAGCAGATCGAGCTCGGCGGCAAGATCTGGCGCTTCGTCGACACCGCCGGCATCCGCCGTCGCGTGCACCTGCAGCAGGGCGCCGACTTCTACGCGTCCCTGCGCACCCAGGCGGCGCTCGAGAAGGCCGAGGTCGCGGTCGTGCTGCTGGACGTCTCGCAGCCGATCTCCGAGCAGGACGTGCGCATCATCGACCTCGTGCTCGAGTCGGGCCGCGCACTCGTGCTCGCGTACAACAAGTGGGACCTCCTCGACGACGACCGACGTCGCTACCTCGAGCGCGAGATCGAGCAGGACCTGCACCACGTCGCCTGGGCACCCCGCGTGAATATCTCGGCGCGCACCGGACGTCACCTCGAGAAGCTCGTGCCCGCCCTCGAGACGGCCCTCGAGTCGTGGGACACCCGCATCCCGACGGGCAAGTTCAACGCGTTCCTCACCGAGCTCACGCAGGAGCACCCGCACCCCGTGCGCGGCGGCAAGCAGCCCCGCATCCTGTTCGGCACGCAGGCGGCGAGCCGCCCGCCGACATTCGTGCTCTTCACCACCGGGTTCCTCGACCCGGGCTACCGCCGCTTCATCCAGCGGCGACTGCGCGAGATCTACGGCTTCGAGGGTTCGCCCATCGTCGTCAACATGCGCGTGCGCGAGAAGCGCCAGCGCTGACCGACCCGAGCGGGCGGGCGAGTGATCGCCCGCCCGCTCGCGTCTCCGCGTGGCGCGGTCTCGACCGAGGAGCTTGCAGTCGAGGCGAAGCTCCCAGCTGAACGGAGTCGGTGTTGGAGATCACGATCCGGGTGAAGCCCGGCAGCCGCAGAGGTCCGCACGTCGAGGCGACGCCCGACGATCCGGTCGCCTCGCTCACGGTGTTCGTCCGTGAGCGTGCGGTGGACGGCGCGGCGAACGCGGGCGTGGTCGCCGCGGTCGCAGCCCACTTCGGTGTGCCCCGTCGCGACGTCGAGATCGTGCGCGGCACGGCGTCGCGGGTGAAGCGCGTGCGAGTGGACGGCGTCGACGGCGACGGCGACGGTGAGACCGCGCGGAGCCCCGTCGCGGGGTGACGTCGAGTTCAGACGTCGCGGATGATCGCCTGGCGCTGCGCCTCGTGCTCGGCGGGGGTGATGAGCCCGCGATCGCGAAGCGAGTCGAGTTCGCGCAGGCGCGTCTCGACGGTGCGCGGCGCCGCCGGCGCGGCGGTGCCGTACCCGACGGCCGGCGTCGGGTCGTGCGGGGCCTGCGGCACGGCGGGCGGCGCGGTGCGCCGCGTGACGAGCACGATCGGCACGACGATCGCGGCGATGATGAGCGCGAACACCAGCAGCACGCCGATGACCATCAGGAAGTGCCAACCGCCGAAGCTGGAGTACATGAGGCGAGTGTAGCCCCGTCAGTCGACGAGGCGCCGCTGCATGATCGCGCGGTCGGCGTTGGGGCGTGCGACCTCGCTGAATCCCGCACCGACGAACATCGAGACCGTGCCGTGGAAGAGATCGGCGGCGGGGATCTTCGGATGCGCCGTCGGGTCGATGGCGTACCCCTCGACGAGTCGGGCGCCGTTGGCCCGTGCGAATTCGACGGCGGCCTCGGCGAGGGCCTTGCCCACGCCGCGCTTGCGATATGCGCGCGGTACGACGAAGCAGGACACAGCCCAGACGCCCGGGTCGGAGAGGTCGGGGTTCGGCATCGAGCCGGTGACGAGCCGGCTCTGCCGCAGCCGCGTGAGGTTGGCGCGCGGTTCGACGGCGCACCAGCCCACCGGCACCTCGCCGTCGTAGGCGAGCAGGCCGGGGCCCGAGCCGGGGGCGTCGATCTGCTCGTGCAGCCGGTCGCGCAACGCCTCGTCGCCGATGCCGCGCCAGTCTCTGCCCGGGATCTTGTACCACTGGCACCAGCAGTGGGCGGGGTCGCCCTTCGTGCCGAAGACCGCCTCGACGTCGGCGAACGGCGCGTCGGCCGCGGAGACGACGCGCAGGGGAGCGGGTTCGAGATCGTCGGTGAGCTCGGTGATCATGGGGCAACGGTACCGCTGGCCACCGACATCGGGGCGTTCGCGGGCGTGCGTCGCCCGGAGATCCGGGGATCGGGGCGGTGGATCATGAAGCAAGGTAACAATGAAGTATCATCATGATATGGATGTGACCCTGCTCGACCGCCTGCTCCAGATCGGCGAACTCTTCCAGCGCGACATGGCGCGCGCCTTCGCCGGCACCGGCTTCACGCCGGCCCGGCTCCGCGTGCTCTGGGTGCTCCAGCACGACGGGTCGATGACGCAGCAGGCGCTCGCGGCCGAACTCGACGTGACCCCCCGCAACGTCAGCGGGCTCGTCGACGCGCTCGAGACCTCGGGCCATGTGCGCCGCGCGCCGCACCCGAGCGACCGGCGCGCGGTGCTCGTCGAGCTCACGCCGCGCACCGCGCGCATCATGTCGCGCATGCAGCGCGAGCACGCCGAGCTCTCGGAGACCCTGCTCGACGCCGTCGCCCCCGCCGACCGCGCCGCGGTCGAGCGCGGCATCGGGGCGATCGCCGACCGGCTCGCCGTGCTCGTCGAGGACGCCGACGCATGAGCGCCACGACGACGATCACGCCCGAGGCATCCGTCTGGGTGCGCCTCGGTCGCGTCGCGAAGCGCGCGCTCGCGATGGAGCTCGCGGTCTACGCGAGCATCGGGCGGTTCGTCGCGCGAAGGCCCGCGGTCCCGCGCGGCGCCGTCGGCTTCGGCTACCACCGTCCGGTGCTCACGATCCTCATGATCTTCATCGTGCTGTCGGCCGTCGAGATCCCGATCTTCGACCTCATCGTGCACCGTTGGCCCGCGGTGCGCATCACGCTGCTCGTGCTCGGCATCTGGGGGCTCACATGGATGTTCGGCCTCCTCTGCGCCTACCTGATGCGCCCGCACACCGTCGGCCCCGACGGCATCCGCGTGCGCGCCGGCCTCGAGACCGACCTCGCGCTCAGTTGGGACGACATCGCCTCGGTTTCGCGCCGCCCGCAGGTCGACGAGCCGAAGTCGCCGAAGATCGTCGAGCAGGATGCCTCGCGCACGCTCTTCGTCCGCATGAACAACGAGACCGACATCGAGATCGAGCTCGAGGGGCCGACCGACGTTCGTCTGCCCGGTCACGGTGCCGCCGGGGGAGTCCAGGAGATCACGGCGGTGCGGATCTGGGTCGACGATCCGGCGGCCTTCATGGACGAGGTTCGGCGTCATCTCGCCCCGGTGCGCGAGTAGCGGAGCGTTTCGAGGGCCGGACGAGGCCGTGTGTGCAAAAGCACCCCTCCGGATACCGCTATGATGGTCAAGTTGCCTCGGAGAGTCACCGGAGCATCGGGCTGTGGCGCAGCTTGGTAGCGCACTTGACTGGGGGTCAAGGGGTCGCAGGTTCAAATCCTGTCAGCCCGACCAGAGAAAGCCCCGGTAGATCGCAAGATCTGCCGGGGCTTTCGTCATGCTTGGGCGCGAGGCGGGGTCACGCGACGCCGGCCACCGCCTCGAGCGCGGCCAGTCGCGAACCCCGGTCGCCGGTGAGCTCGACCACCCTGAGATGCTCGGGGACGACGTCGGGATCGTCGACGAGTTCGAGCAGCCACTGGTCCATGGCCTCGCGGAGTTCGAGGTCCTCGTCCGACCCGACCTGGATCGGGTCGGCGGTCGAGAGCGGCAGGACCACGAGCAGGTCGACCTCGCCGAGTGCGTCGAGCGTCTTCGCCGTCGCCCGTTCGATGAGTTCGTCGGACGCAGTGCCACCCGCCAGTTCGTCCAGCGCACGGAGATAGGCGAGGAAGTCGATGGGGCCCCGCTCGGCGATGAACCGATCGCCGTGCTCGTCGCCGTGGAGGCGGTCTGCCGCGATGCGCAGCTGGGCGGCGAGCATGGGGGCATTCGGGGCATCCCAGCTCTCGTCGATGAGTTCGAACGGGTCGGGCAGTGCCGCGAACTCGGAGTGTGCGAGCACGAAGTCCGAGATCAGGGTGCTCTTTCCGCTCGCGTGGGTCCCCGACACGACGATGCGCATGCTGCGAGTGTAGCCAGTACCGAATACTGCTCCCTCGATTCGGTGACGGTCATCCGGGCCTCTGGGATACTGCCGAGGTGAGGGGAATCGACGGAGGCGCGCTCGGCGCATGGAGCCTGCGCCTCGATGCGATCTACTGCGTACTCCTCGGGGCCGCCGTCGCGCTCGGCGCCGGCCCCATCGCGGAGGCCGTCGGGATTCCGGGGGTCCTGGTCTCCACTGCAGGGCTCATGGTCGTGCTGTGGGCCGGTCTGGTGCTCTGGATGCTCGCGAAGCTCCGCATCCGGACGGCGCTGCGGGTCGTGATGCGGGCGAACGTCCTCGCCGCGCTGCTGGTCGCCCTCTGCGCGGTCGCGGCCGGGACCCTGCTCGTCGTGGTGGCGGTGCTCTCGGTCGCCGTCGATGTCGCTGCCTTCGCCGTCAGCCAGGCGCTCGCGCTTCGCACGCTGCCGGGCCCGCAGTCCGCCTGAGATCCCGGAGCGGCGGCCGCCGGTAGGCTGTCCTGGTGGAACCCGGCCTGATCTTCGCCCTCGCGTGGGCCGTGCTCTCGCTCGTCGGAGGCGCCGTGCTCGTCGTGCGCCGCCGCTGGCTCGCCGCCGCCATCACGGCCGAGCGCCAGTCGGGTGCCGGGCGGGCCGGGGCCCGCGGCCCGAGTCCGAAGATGTTCCTCGCGATCGGACTCGTCTTCGTCGCGATGGGGCTGTTCATCATCATCTGGTGGGCGTCGGCCGCGTTCTGATCGGTGGCCGGCCCTCGGCATGACGGGCCCTCCGCGGCGATCGCCGATCAGGCCGTCGTCAGCAGCCCGTTCAGGGGCAGCGGTTCGATCGTGCTCTTGTATCGCGCAGCGGCGGCCGCCGGTGTTCACCGAGACGACTCGGGCGGATACCATCGCTCATCGGCAATCCCCACCGATGCACGCTTTCCCCACCCGACGGCCTCGGCCGGCAAGGAGCATCCCACCCATGAACATCGACGGCAAGGTCTTCGTCGTCACCGGCGCCGGCAACGGCATCGCCCGTGAAGTCACCCTCCAACTGCTCGCACGCGGCGCCTCGGTCGCCGGCGTCGACCTCAGCGAAGCCGGGCTCGCCGAGACCGCGCGCCTGGCCGACGCGGGCGACCGTTTCTCCCAGCACCTCGTGAACATCACCGACCGCGAGGCGGTCGCCGCCCTCCCCGCGGCGGTCGAGGAGGCCCACGGCCAGGTCGACGGCATCCTCAACATCGCCGGCGTCATCCAGAAGTTCGTGAAGGTGAACGAGCTGCCGTTCTCCGAGATCGACAAGGTCATGGCCGTCAACTTCGGCGGCGTCATGAACATGTGCAAGGCGTTCCTGCCGGTGCTGCTCACCCGCCCCGAGGCCGCGATCCTGAACGTTGCGAGCATGGGCGCGTACGCGCCGGTGCCCGGCCAGGCGGTCTACGGGGCGTCGAAGGCCGCGGTGAAGCTCGTCACCGAGGCGCTCTACGCCGAGCTCCTCGACACGAACGTGCAGGTGAGCGTCGTCTTCCCCGGGGCGATCGGCACCGACATCGCGGCGAACTCGGGCGTCACGCTCGCCGGCGGCGAGACGAAGGAGTCGGCCGCCGAGGCCTCCTCGTACAAGATGACGAGCCCCGACGTCGCGGGCAGGGTCGTCGTCGACGCGCTCGTGAAGGGCAGGTTCCGCGCCACGATCGGTTCGGACGCCGCGGCGATGGACCGGATCTCGCGCATCAACCCGAAGTACGCGACGACGCTCATCGCGAAGCAGATGGGCAGCCTGCTCGGCTGAGTCGCCGGCGGTCGGGCGGCGCCGAGGTCAGGCGGCGCCCGGCCCGTCGGGCCTCCGCCGGGAATCACGGACGCGGTAGATTCCGTCCCATGGAGCTCATCATCGTCATCGCGATCGTCATCGCGACCTTCACGATCACCGGCCGGCTGTGGCGGATCGCGGAGGCCACCGAGCGGACCGCGGCCGCGTCCGAGCGTGCCGCCGACGCCGCCGAACGCAGCGCAGCGGCGTCGGAGCAGCTGGTCGGCCTGGCGCAGGCGAAGCCCACCTCGGTCGACTGACGCCGCCGTCGCGCCCCGCGAGCTCAGATGCCGCTGCCGTCGCGACGGAGCACCCCGTTGAGGAAGCGGCGGAGCACCGCCGACACCTCGTCCGGGGCGTCGAGCGTCACGACGTGGCCCGCGCCCTCGACGACGACCTCGTCGACCCCCTCGGCGGCGGCCCAGCGCGGCATCGCCGTCGCGATGTTGCCGGTGCGGTCGGCGGCGCCGCGTACGAGGAGCAGCGGGATCGGCGTGCGGTAGTCGGGGTCGGGCTCGACGAACTCGGTCGTCGCCCGCCACACCGCGATGAACTCGGCCTTCGTCTGCTCCGCGAACACCCGGGCGAGCTCGTCGCGCGCCGTCTGGGCGACGGCCGAGGCATCCGCCATCATGCGTGGCAGCGAGCGCGCCGGGATGAGCCGCAGCACGGGAGCGGCGGATCGCAGCGCCGCCCGCTCGAGCCCCGTGAGCGGGCCGGCGTTCCAGGTCGAATCGAGCGCCGCGAGCGCCGCCCAGCGACCGGGATCCCGTCGTACGAGTCGCTGCGCGAGGTTGCCGCCGAGCGAGTGCCCGACCAACGCCGGCTGCTGCAGGCCGAGGTGCCCGACGAGTGCCTCGACGTCGCTCGTGAGCAGGTCCGCGGTGAGCCGCGCCGAGTTCGGTCGCGAACCGCCGTGCCCCCGCAGGTCGACGAGCACCGCCCGGTAGCCGGCCGCGACCAGCGCATCGCGCTGCGCCGAGAACATCGTGCGGTCGACCCCGGCGCCGTGCAGGAACACGATCGGATGGCCCTCGCCGCCGCTGTCGGCGTAGCGCAGGGAGACTCCGGGCAGGGGCAGTCGTGCGTCGAGCTTCGGCATCCTCCGAATCTAGGGCGAACGGTCGATGGATGCCTCGGGCCGCGCCCGCCGGCGGACGACCGCACCGGCTCGGGACATGCGAAAGGCGGGAGAACCTCCCGCCACGTCCATGATATCGCGGGGTGGGGGGCTTGCGGCAAGGGCCCCCGGGAGGCGCATGATTGACGCTTCCGTCGACCTGGAGCTGATCGTTTGACCTCACCGCACGCCACCGCCTTCGCCCTGCCCGAACGACTCGCCGCGAAGGCGGCGCCCGAGCTGATCGCCGACGACGAGCGGCACTTCGCCGCCATCGCCACGAGCCTCGAACGGCAGGTCGCCGAGCTGACCGCTCGGCTCGACGAGCAGCGCAGGGCGCGCGGCGGCGGCGGACAGGCGGCGCTCGAGCGCGACCTCGAGATCCACCGCATCACGGCCCGCCTGCGGCTGCTCCGCCGCTTCGGACTCGACCTCTGCCTCGGGCGGATGGTCGCCGCACCGGACGGCGAGGGCGAGGATCGCTCCACCCGGCCGGTCTACATCGGCCGCCTCGGGCTGAGCGACGGCGACGGAGAACCGCTGCTCATCGACTGGCGCGCCCCGGCGGCCGAACCCTTCTTCGGCGCCACCCACGCCGACCCGATGGGGATCGCCAGCCGGCGCCGCTACCGGTGGACGCGCGGCCGCATCACCGACTACTGGGACGAGGCGTTCACCGCGGACGCCGCGGTCGAAGGTCTTGCGCTCGACGACCAGTCGGCGTTCATCGCGAGCCTCGGCTCGAGTCGCTCGCCCCGCATGCGCGACGTGCTCGGCACGATCCAGTCCGACCAGGACGCGATCATCCGGGCGAGCTCGCGCGGCCAGCTCGTCGTCGACGGGGGGCCCGGCACCGGCAAGACGGTCGTCGCCCTGCACCGCGCGGCGTACCTCCTGTACTCCGATCGCCGGCTCGACGTGCGACGCGGCGGTGTGCTGTTCATCGGGCCGAGTCACGCCTACACCGCCTACGTCGACGACGTGTTGCCGAGCCTCGGCGAGGACGGCGTGCAGATGGCCACCCTGCGCGACCTCGTCGACGAGGGGGCCGAGGCGCTCCCCGAGACCGACCCCGCCGTCGCCAGGCTGAAGTCCTCCGCCGAACTCGTCGACGCCGTCGAGCGCGCCGTCGCGGCGTACGAAGTGCCCCCGCGCGCCGACCTCCTCGTCGAGACCGCGTCGGGCGAGCTCTGGCTCACCGCGGCCGACTGGGCCGAGGCCTTCCAGACGCCCGAGCCCGGCACGAGCCACAACGACGCCCGCGAGGAGGTGTGGGAGACGCTCCTCTCGATCCTCGTCGACCAGCACGAGGACGAGGAGGTGCCCGCCGCCCTGTTGCGGCGCGCCCTCGAGCAGCACGAGGGGCTCGTCAGCACGTTCAACCGGGCCTGGCCGCTGCTCGACCCGGCCGGTGTCGTCGCCGACCTCTGGTCGGTGCCGGCCTACCTGCGGCGATGCGCCCCGGCACTCGCGCCCGAGGAGGTCGACGCCCTGCAGCGTTCCGAGGCCCGCGCCTGGACCACGGCCGACCTGCCGATGCTCGATGCCGCGCACCGACGCATCGGCGACCCGGGGGCGACCCGGCGTCGCCGCAGACGACGACTGGAGGCCGCCGCCGAGCAGGAGCAGCGGGAGCGGGTCAGGGAGGAGCTCGTCGCGGCCGACGACTCGGAGATGGCCATCATGTCGATGCTCGGCGGCCAGGACTTCCGCAACGCCCTCGCCGAGGAGGTCGCAACGCCGCGCACCGATCCCGAGCTCTTGGCCGGCCCCTTCGCCCACGTGATCGTCGACGAGGCGCAGGAGCTCACCGACGCCGAGTGGCGGATGCTGCTCGCCCGTTGCCCCTCGCGGAGCTTCACGATCGTGGGCGACCGCGCCCAGGCGCGGCACGGCTTCGCCGAGTCGTGGCAGGAGCGGCTCGCCCGCATCGGCCTGCCGGACGCCCGGATCGCCTCGCTCGGCATCAACTACCGCACGCCCGAGGAGGTCATGGCGGTCGCCGAACCGGTGATCCGTGCGGCGCTGCCGGATGCCAACGTGCCGACCTCGATCAGGAGCAGCGGGGTGCCGGTGCGCCGCGGCACGCGCGAGGAGCTGCCGGCGATCCTCGAGGGCTGGCTCGCCGAGCACGCCGAGGGCACCGCGTGCGTGATCGGCGACCCCGGGTTCACGGGCACTCCGCGCGTCCGCTCGCTCACGCCCGAGCTCTCGAAGGGGCTCGAGTTCGACCTCGTCGTGCTCGTCGACCCCGAGCGATTCGGCGGGGACGCCGACGCCGGGGCCGGGACGGCGCCCGACGGCATCGCGGCCGCGGTCGACCGCTACGTCGCGATGACCCGCGCGACGCGAGAGCTCGTGATCCTGGTGAACGAGTCAACCGGTGAGGGTCGACCCGGTGGACGGTCGACCCCGTGAACGATCCCGACGAGGCCGCCGGTGAACGCCCGGAGCCTACCGGCGGGACTCCAGCGCCGCCTCGACCCGGTCGAAGATCGCCGCGTCGCGGGCGACGATCGCCGCCCGCTCGACGCGCGTGTCGGCATCCATGATGGTCTCGATCGCGACGGCGATCGCATCGTCGAGCGGCCACCCGTACACGCCCGCGCTCACGAGCGGGAAGGCGATGGTCCGCACCCCGAGCTCGTCGGCGACCGCGAGCGAGCGCCGGTAGCACGAGACGAGGAGCGATCGATCGCGCTCGCCGGCGGCGTGGTTCGGCCCGACGGTGTGGATGACCCAGGTGGCGGGCAGCTCGCCCGACACCGTCCACCCGGCGTCGCCGGTCGCGAGCCCGTACGGGAAGCGGGCGATGCAGTCGCCGAGGATCGCGGGGCCGCCCGCACGGTGGATCGCGCCGTCGACCCCGCCCCCGCCGCGCATGGCGTTGTTCGCGGCGTTGACGATCGCATCGACGCGCTGCTCGGTCAGGTCGCCGTGGACGGCGATGACATCGGCCATGCACTCCAGTGTGGCACCGAGGCATCCATTCGGCGGGGAAGCCGTGGTCCCGGGTCCGGCGCCGGAACGCGGCATCCGGCATTCACTCGGCCGGGCCGCGTACCCTTGGAAGGTGACGAACTCGACCGATCAGACCGCCGCCGACGCGGTGCGCCGCACGAAACCCCGCCAGGTCCGACCTGCGACCGAGGGCTGGGAGCAGAAGAAGGGCCCCGACGGCCGGCCCATGCTGCAGTTCGCCTCGCCGAAGCGCGGCAAGCCGCCCGTGCACCTCGCCGACATCGTGCCCGCCGACCGCAAGGCGCACGTCGCCGAGCTCGGGTTCCCCGGGTACCGGGCCGCACAGCTCGCCACCCACTACTTCGTGCACCACACCAACGACGCCGACGAGATGAGCGACCTGCCGGCCTCCTCCCGCGACGGGCTCGTCGCGGCGGTGCTGCCGCCGCTGCTCACCGAGGTGCGGCGCTTCACGACCGACAACGGCGACACGATCAAGTTCCTGTGGAAGCTGCACGACGGCGCGCTCGTCGAGTCGGTGCTCATGCGCTACCCGGGTCGTATCACCCTGTGCGTCTCGAGCCAGGCCGGCTGCGGCATGAACTGCCCGTTCTGCGCCACCGGCCAGGCCGGGCTCACGCGCAACATGTCGGCCGCCGAGATCGTCGAGCAGGTCGTCATGGCGAACGCGGCACTCGGCCGCGGCGAGCTCGGCGGGCGCAAGAAGGGCGACCACACGCCCGACCGCGTCTCGAACATCGTGTTCATGGGCATGGGCGAGCCGCTCGCCAACTACGCGCGCCTGATGTCGGCGGTGCGCACGATGCTCGCCCCGGCGCCCGACGGCCTCGGCATGTCGGCCCGCGGCATCACCGTGTCGACGGTCGGCCTCGTGCCCGCGATCAGGAAGCTGGCCGACGAAGACCTCCCGGTCACCTTCGCGCTCAGCCTGCACGCGCCCGACGACCAGCTGCGCGACGAGCTCATCCCGGTGAACTCGCGGTGGAAGGTCGACGAGGCGCTCGACGCGGCCCGGGCCTACTTCGACAAGACCGGCCGCCGGGTGTCGATCGAGTACGCACTGATCAAGGACATGAACGACCACGGCTGGCGCGCCGACCTCCTCGCCGAGAAGCTCAACGAGCGCGGCCACGGCTGGGTGCACGTGAACCCGATCCCGCTGAACCCGACGCCGGGCTCGATCTGGACGGCCTCCGAGAAGGACGTGCAGCAGGAGTTCGTGCGTCGCCTCGAGGCGGCGGGCATCCCCACCACGATCCGCGACACCCGCGGCAAGGAGATCGACGGCGCCTGCGGGCAGCTGGCCGCGGCCGACGCCTGAGCCCGCCGACGGCGCGCGCGCCGACGGCCAGCGTCAGCCGGTGTGGTCGGCGATCGCCCGGCGGGCGGCGGCGGCGGCCTCGGCCGGGCTCGCACCGCGCGCGACGGCGAGGCCGACGAGGTAGGTCGTGAGCGGCCCCGCCGGCCGGGTGACGCCGTGCGCCGCCTCGCGGGTGAGGTCGAGCAGCAGGGCGGTCGGCACGTCGGGCTCGCCGAGCCCGAGCGCGGCGGCGAGCTCGGCGACCCAGGTGTCGAGCCCTTCGGGGGTGTCGGTCATGCTCCGATAGTGCTCGATGGCCGGCCAGGTATCAAGGTCGATCGCAGCGCCGTCGGGGTCGGGCAGCGTCGCGATGCGCAGCGGGGCGAGCAGCGCGCGCATCGAGGCCCCGTCGACCGCGGGCAGCGCCGCGATCGCGGCGCGGAGGGCCGCGACGCGGTACCGCCCCGCGAGCCACTGGCTGCGCCCGTCGGCGTCGGAGAGCACGAGCCCGTCGGAGAGCACGAGCCCGTCGGCGTCGCCGGACGGGGCCGGGTCGCCGAGGAGCTCGACGATTCGTGCGGCGCGCGGCAGGTCGCAGGCGAGCAGCCAGGTCTCCCCGTCGGATGCCTCGAGCTCGCCGAGGGCCGCCGCGATCGCCGCGACGGGTCCGCCGAACGGCGGGTCCTCGCGCACGAGCACGACGCCGGAGCGCTCGAGCGCCGGCGGACCCACGAGCACGACCTCGTCGCATCCCTCGACCGCGGCGAGCACGTGGTCGACGAGCGCGCGCCCGTCGACGACGACGGCGGCCTTGTCGGCACCGCCCAGGCGGGAGGCGCGCCCGCCCGCGAGCACGATCGCCGCTCGCGGGCCGCCGGCCGGACGGCGGGCGTCGTTCAGTCGCACAGGAGCACCTCGAGCAGGTCGCCGGGCTCGACGACCACGACCTTGGGCGGCACGACGGCGAACGCCTTCGCGTCGGCGAGCGAGCGCACGCGGTGCGAGCCGCTCGCGCGCCCGGCGACCGGGGCGACGCCGTTGCGCTCGACGATGACGGGCACGACCTGGGTACGGCCCGCTGGCGAGCGCCACCCTGCGGCAGCCGGCAGACGCATCCGGGGCCGGTCGGGCTCGGCGTGCCCGGCCATCGCCCTGAGTGCCGGATGCACGAGCAGCTCGAGCGAGACGGCGACCGCCACCGGGTTGCCGGGCAGACAGAACACGGGCGTGCCGTCGACGACCCCGAAGCCCTGGTGCCGCCCGGGCTGCAGGGCGACCGCGTCGAACCGCACCGAGCCGACGGAGCCGAGCACCGCCCGCACCGGATCGAAGGCGCCGACGGCGGCACCGCCGGTGAGCACCACGGCGTCGACGCCGAGTCGCTCGCCGTCGCGCGCGGTCGCCGCCTCGCCGAGGGTGCGTTCGATCTCCACCCGCAGCGCATCCTCGTCGTCGGGCACGAGGCCTGCGCTCACGACGACCGCGCCCGCCGCGCGCAGGGCCGCGCCGACGAGCACCGAATTCGACTCGGGGATCTGGCCGCGCGCGGGATCGGCCCCGGGTGCGACGAGCTCGGACCCCGTCGAGAGCACGGCGACGCGGGGCATCCGCCTGGCGACGACGTGGTCGTACCCCGCCGAGGCGATCGCCGCGAGCTGCCATGGGCCGAGCTCGCGACCGGCCGCGACCGCGGTGTCGCCGGCCGCGGCATCCTCGCCGGCCTTGCGCACGTTCGCGCCGACGGCCGGTGCACGAGTGACGGTGACCGATGCCGGCGGCGCGCTGCCCGCGAGCGCCCCGGCGAGGCCGAGGTCGGTGTCTTCAAGGGGCACGACGGCGTCGGCCTGCGACGGCAGCGGTGCACCCGTCATGATGCGAACGGCCTCGCCTGGGGCGAGGGGCGGGTCGTCGGGGGAGCCGGCGGCGAGGTCGGCCACGACCCTGAGCGTCGCGCCGGCCTGCGACGCGGCGGCGTGCACCGCGTAGCCGTCCATCGCCGAGTTGTCGAACTGCGGGATGGGCCAGCGCGTCGCGACCGCCTCGGCGAGCACGGCGCCGAGCGCCTCGTCGAGCGGCAGGCGCACCGCGGGCAGCAGCGGGAGCCGCGCGGTGATCCGCTCGCGGTACTCGTCGAGGGGGATGGCGCGGATGCTCATCGCGCGGGTGCTTCCGGCGGGCGGGACATGCCCCCACGGTATCGCCGCGGACGCTCGCGCGAGCGGCGGCTCAGCGCTGCAGCGCGGCGATCACGGCGCCGACCGCGACGAGGGCGATGATCGCGACGAGACCCCAGCGGCGGATCCGCACCGCCAGGAGGGCGTGCGAGAGGCGCCGGCGCGGACGCCGGCGCCGCTTCGCACGCTCAGTGGACATACTCAGACGATACCGGGCACGATGAGGCCGCTCGTCGCCGTGCGGGCGCGCTCGAAGCGGGCGGCGACGTCGGCCCAGTTCACGACCTCCCAGAACGCCTTCACGTAGTCGGCGCGCACGTTCTTGTAGTCGAGGTAGTAGGCGTGCTCCCAGACGTCGAGCTGCAGCAGCGGCGTCACGCCGAGCGGGGCGTTGCCCTGCTGGTCGAAGAGCTGGAAGACGACGGGGCGGGCCCCCACCGAGTCCCACGCGAGCACCGACCAGCCCGAGCCCTGGACGCCGAGCGCCGTCGCACCGAAGTGGGCGCGGAACGCGTCGATCGAACCGAACGCGTCCTCCAGAGCGGCCGCGAGCTCGCCCTCGGGGGCGCCGCCGCCGTCGGGCGACATGTTCTGCCAGAACACGCTGTGGTTGATGTGGCCGCCGAGGTTGAAGGCGAGGTCCTTCTCCAGCTTGTTCACGTTCGCGAGGTCGCCAGTAGCGCGGGCCTCGGCGAGCTGCTCGAGCGCGGTGTTCGCCCCCGTCACGTACGCCTGGTGGTGCTTCGAGTGGTGCAGCTCCATGATCGTCGCCGAGATGTGCGGGGCGAGCGCCGCGTAGTCGTAGGGCAGGTCGGGCAGGGTGTACGTCGACATGTGGATGTCTCCTTCTCGCGGGGTGACCGCGCACGGGTGCGCGCGGCCGTCATTCAGAGTTCGGATGCCTCGGGGTCGAGGCTGAGGAATCGGCGGTCGTGGTACAGGAGCGGGGGAGCCGCGGGGCCCGGCACCACCTCGAGCACCTCGGCGACGACGAGCGTCGAGCTGCCCACCGGCACGAGCTGGAGCGCACGGCACCGGAACGCCGCCCGTGCCTCGGCGAGCACCGGCTCGCCCGTCGGCAGGCGGGTCCAGCCCTGCTCCGTGGTGAAGCGGGGGGCGCCCGAGCGGGCGAACGCCCGGGCGACGTCGACCTGGTGGTCGGCGAGCAGCTGCACGACGAAGGTGTCGGCGCCGAGCAGTGCCCCGGCGGATCCCGTGGCGCGGGTCACCGAGAACGAGAGGACCGGCGGGTCGGCCGCGACCGACGCCAGGCTCGAGGCGGTGAGGCCGACGGGGCCCGTCGCGCTCGCCGCGGAGACGAGGGCGACGCCGGCGGGGTGGACGCGGAACGCGGCCTTGAAGTCCTCGCCCCGTGCGGCGATCGCGGGATCGACCGGTTCGGTGAGCGCGGTGTGCCTCGCGGCGTTCACTCGTGGCCGCCCTGCGGCGCCAGCGCGGCCACGATCGGGTGGTCGTACGGCAGGGCGCCCGTCTTCGCGGCGCCGCCGGGCGAGCCGAGGGGAGCGCGGCCGTCGACGGAGATCTCGAAGAACTCGACGTTCGCCTTGTAGTAGTCGGCCCACTCGTCGGGCAGGTCGTCCTCGTAGTAGATCGCCTCGACGGGACAGACCGGCTCGCACGCCCCGCAGTCGACGCACTCGTCGGGGTGGATGTAGAGGGAGCGCTCGCCCTCGTAGATGCAGTCGACGGGACACTCGTCGATGCACGCCTTGTCCTTGAGGTCGACGCACGGGAGGGCGATCACGTAGGTCACAGGATCACTCCGGGGAAGCAACGCATGCGACCAGCCTAAAACCTCAAGTAGCCTTGAAGTCCAATCGAGGGGAACCACCGCATGACGGAGCACGAGGTCGAGGGCCCGCGCGAGGCATCCGCCGCGCTCGCCGCAGTCGCGACCGGGGCGATCGACCCGGTCGATCCCGCCCAGCCGAAGCACGCTCCAGACGAGCTCCTCACCGTCGGCGAGATGAGCCGGCGGACCGGCGTCGCACCGTCGGCGCTGCGCTTCTACGAGGACCTCGGGCTCATCGCCTCGCAGCGCACGGCCGGCAATCAGCGCCGCTACCCGCGGCACATGCTGCGCCGGGTCTCGCTCGTGGTCGTCGCGAAGCGGCTCGGCATTCCGCTCGGCGACGTGCAGCAGGCCTTCGAGCACGTCCCGCTCGATCGCACGCCGAGCCACGAGGACTGGCAGCGCGCCTCGCGCCGCTGGAAGCGGCGCCTCGAAGAGCGCCGGCTCGGCATCGAGCGGCTCGAGCGCGAGCTCACCGGCTGCATCGGCTGCGGATGCCTCTCGATGAAGGCCTGCGGCCTGCTCAATCCCGATGACGCGCTCGGTGACGGCGGGGCCGGTGCGCGGCGGCTCGACGTGCCCGACGGCGGCGAACCCGTCGGGTGATCCCGCTGCAGAGCCCCGGTTCGGTCCCGCCCGCTTCTCCGTGCTGGCGCAGATGCCGACGCGAGGCGGCGGGTTGAGGATTCCCAGCGAGTGCCCCGGTTCACGCCCGGGCGAGGAGCCCGGGGCCGGGGCGAGTCGAGGGGGATCTCATGGACGGACGACGGAAGCGGCTCATCGCCGCCGGAGCGGCTGCGGCGCTCGCGATCTCGGGAGCGGTGTTCGTCGGCACGCAGCTCGCGACTGCCGCGGAGACGCAGACGCTGGCGGCGTGCGTGGACGCGAAGGGCAAGATGCGAATGGTCGAACCGGCCACGACGTGCGCGAGCGGCGAGCGGATGGTGACCTGGGCGATCGAGGGGCCGCAGGGGCCGGAGGGTCCGGAGGGTCCCGAGGGTCCCGAGGGTCCCGAAGGCCCGCAGGGGCCGCAGGGTGAACCCGGGGACGGCGGTTCGGGCGGCGGCTCGTCAGCGATCGTCGGGTACCTCCAGATCCCGTCGATCCCGGGGGACTCCACCCGCGAGGGGTTCGAGGGCCAGATCGAGATCCGGTCCTTCACGTTCGGCGCGGTGCTCGCCGTGGGCGGCGGCGGTGGCGGCGGCAGCACTGCCGGGCTGCCGACGGTGAACGACGTGCTGGTGTCGAAGTCGACGGATCGCGCGTCCGCGCCCCTGCTGAAGGCGCTCCTCACGGGGGAGCACCTCGCCGCCGCGAAGATCACACTCTGCGGCGACCCCGAGTGCACGGCGGCGGGCCGGTCGGTCTACGACCTGCGCGACCTCTTCGTCAGCAGTGATCAGCATGCCTCGCCTGCCGGCATCGAGCAGCTCAGCCTCGCGTTCGACCGGATGACCTACACCGCCCGCGGATCGACTGTGCAGTGGGACGGTTCCATCGTCAGACAGTGAGGCGCGCGCGGCGCCGAGGTGTCTGATCGTGGCACGATCAGGCATTTCGGCGCCGCTATGACCGCCGGAAACGACGTGGACTGCGACCTTCCGATCAATACCGAACAATGCTCGCTTTCGGAGGGGTTTCACAGGAAGAAGTGAGGTTCCGTCCAGAACCTCTCGGCAGACTGGCCACTTCGCCCGGGCGCCCCCGCGTCCGAGGAACGTCGACCGAAGGTCGGGCCGCGCTCGCGCAGGCCGGCCGCCCATGTGAAAGTCATGCAGAACCAGCCTTCCTCCTCCAACACCCCCGAACTCCCCACCCCCGAAGCCCCCGGCGCCACCAGGCGCGAACGCCGCGCTCGCCGCAGCTGGCGCAAGGGCCCGATCATCGCCGCCGGTGCCGTCGTGGCCGTCGGTGCGCTGGTCGGCTCGGGCTTCGCCCTGCAGTCGGCCGTCGCCGCGCAGAACGAGAGCATCGCCGCGACGGCCGCGCTCAGCGCCGCCACCGACCTGCGGGTCGAACAGCTCGGCTCGCACTCGAACATCCTCGAGGCGCGCGCGGTCAAGGCCGCGGAAGACACCCTCAGCGGCGCGAAGGACACCATCTCCGCAGCCAAGGGCAAGGCCGATGCCACCGAGCTCGCCTCGTCCGTCGCGGCGCTCGAGGACTTCCGGCTCCTCGCGCCCGAGCGCGTGTTCGAGCTCGCCGAGACGACCGCCGCCCACACCGGCACGGTGAAGAAGGCCATCGCGACGGCCGACCGCATCGCGGCCGAGAAGAAGAAGGCCGCCGAGGCCGCCGCCCGCGCCGCGGCCGAGGCCGCCGCAGCCGAGCGCGCCGCCGCGAGCGGGTCGGAGTCGTCGGGCGGTTCGCGTCCGAGCGGCCCCGCCAACCCGAGCGGCGCCCAGGCCATCGCCCGCGACATGCTCGCGGCGCGCGGCTGGGGCGACGACCAGTTCGGATGCCTCGTGGCCCTCTGGGACCGCGAGTCGGGCTGGAACGTCTACGCCGAGAACCCCTCGAGCGGTGCCTACGGCATCCCGCAGGCCCTGCCCGGCTCGAAGATGGGCTCGGCCGGCTCGGATTGGGCGACCAACCCCGCCACGCAGATCGCGTGGGGCCTCGGCTACATCGCCGACCGCTACGGCAGCCCCTGCGGCGCGTGGGACCACTCGGAGTCGAACGGCTGGTACTGATCCCGACCGACCCGTCGCGATGAACGCGAGAAGGGCCGCGGCGGACTTCCGTCTGCCGCGGCCCTTCTGCGTCCGCTCCGGCTACGCCACGGACTCGGCGTCGCGCTTCGGCAGCTTCCAGCCGGGACGCACGAAGTGGCAGGTGTAGCCGTTCGGGTAGCGCTCGAGGTAGTCCTGGTGCTCGGGCTCGGCCTCCCAGAACGGCCCGGCGGGCGACACCTCGGTGGTCGCCGGCCCCGGCCAGAGCCCCGAGGCGTCGACGTCGGCGATCGTGTCGCGCGCGACGCGCTCCTGCTCGTCGCTCGTCGGGAAGATCGCCGACCGGTAGCTCGTGCCGATGTCGTTGCCCTGACGGTTCTTCGTCGACGGGTCGTGGATCTGGAAGAAGAACTCGAGCAGCTCGCGGTAGCTCACCGTCTCGGGGTCGAAGACGATCTCGATCGCCTCGGCGTGCGTGCCGTGGTTGCGGTACGTCGCGTTCGGCACGTCGCCGCCGGTGTAGCCGACCCGCGTGTCGAGCACGCCGGGGCGCTTGCGGATCAGATCCTCCATGCCCCAGAAGCACCCGCCGGCGAGGATGGCGGTCTCGGTACGTGCGCTCATGGTGTTGCTCCTGATTCTCGAGGGGACGGGCGTGCTCGACGCCCGATATCCACAACAACAAGGGGGTGGCTGCTGTTCCGCGCCACTCGATAGCCTGACACACGTGGTGCAGCGGGAGAGTTCGTTCTGGCGGTCGATGGTCCGTCGCGGTGAACGCGTGTGGGCGTGGGCGCAGGGCCTCGTCCCCGTGCAGGCGCTCATCCGGTACTTCACGCTCCACGGCCCGATGCTCGCCGACAGCGTCACCTACCGCGCCCTGTTCTCCGTGTTCGCGGGCGTCTTCCTCGGATTCGCCGTCGCCGGGGTCTGGCTCGCAGGTCAACCCGACGCGATGGAGGCGCTCGTCAGGGCGATCGACGCCGTGATCCCGGGGCTCGTCGGCGAGGACGCGCTGATCAGCCCCGAGCAGCTGGTCCAGCCCGTCGCGCTCAGCGTCGCCGGGGTGATCGCCCTGGTGGGGCTCGTCGGGGCCGCGATCGGTGTCGTCGGGTCGCTGCGCGTCGCCTTCCGGGACCTCGCCGAGCAACCCGACGATCCGCGGTTCTTCGGGTGGCTGATGTTCCGCGACTTCGTGTTCGCCCTCGTCTTCGGTGCGGCGTTCGCCGTCTCGGCCGTGATCATGGTGGGCAGCACCGCCGCCCTCGGCACGGTCTTCGACTGGCTGGGGGTCTCGACGAGATCCCCCTGGTTCGACGCGCTCACGCGCACGCTCTCGGTGGTCCTCGTGTTCGTGATCGACGCCGGCGCGATCGCGGGGATGTTCCGGCTCCTCTCCGGGATCCGGGTCCGGGCTCGCTCGCTCTGGCGGGGAGCCGTCATCGGCGGCATCGGACTCACCGGTCTGCAGGTGCTCTCCGGGCTGTTCGTCGGGGGAGCGATGGCGAACCCGTTGCTCGCCTCGTTCGCCGCCCTCATCGCCCTGCTCATCTGGCTCAATCTCTCGAGTCAGGTCATCCTCATCGCCGGCGCGTACATCGTGGCCGACCATCGTGCGACGGCGGTGCGAGCCGGGGCCGATCCCGACGATCTCGGGTAGCACCCGACCGGCCCTCGGCCGATCGGGTGCTCGCACCGCGTCCAGGCGGGGTTCAGAGCGGGAGCTGCCGCCCCGGCGGCACGATCGCATCGGGCGACACGATCTCGACCTCCACCTCGTCGTCCGCCTCGTCGACGTCGCGCTCGACCTCGTCGTCCGTCGCGCGCTCGTCGTCGGCTTGCTTCGGCAGCTCCGCGTCGAGCGGCAGCTCGGAATCGGTGTACTCGCCCTCGGCGGCTTCGCCCGGGAGGATCGGATCCGACATGGCCTCTCCGTTCTCTCGTCCGGCCGCCGTGCGGCGGCCCTGATCTCACGCTAGGTCGGTCGACGCGATCGGCAAGGGGGTTGACCGCAGCGGTCGGCGCTGCCCCAGCCGACGTCTCGACGCCCGCGCGGGCGCCCGGGCAGAATGGGGCGCATGCCGACCGTCCTGCACCTCGTCCGCTCGATCGTCTCGCCGCTGACCCGCACGAGGGCCTTCCGCTGGGCGGCGCCGCGACTGCTGCCGCCGATCGAGCGGGCGATCGCCGCCCTGAGCGGCGGCCGGGTGCAGCTGAGCGCCCTGCTGGTGCCCTCGCTCGTGCTGCACACCACGGGGGCGAAGTCCGGCGAACCGCGCGAGAGCGCACTCATGTACACCCCCGACGGCGCGGGCCGGGCGATCGTGGCCGGCACGAGCTTCGCGCGCGATCGGCACCCCGCATGGACGTACAACCTGCTCGCGCACCCCGACGCGTCGATCACGGTGCACGGGCGCCCGATGCGCGTTCGGGCGAGCCTCGTCGGCGACGAGGGCCGAGACGCCGCCTGGGCGCGCATCGAGGCGCAGTGGCCCGGCTATCGAGCCTATGAACGCGAGTCCGGGCGGGTCGTGCGGCTGTTCCTGCTGCAACCCGTGCGCGAACCGCGAAGCTGAGCGCGCCTCGAGATCCAGGCGTAGGCTCGGGGCATGTGCAGGAACATCCACACCCTCCACAACTTCGAACCGGCCGCGACCGATGACGAGGTGCATGCCGCCGCGCTGCAGTTCGTGCGCAAGGTGAGCGGCTCGACGAAGCCGTCGAAGGCGAACGCCGAGGCGTTCGACCGGGCGGTCGCCGAGATCGCGCACATCACGCAGCACCTGCTCGACGAACTCGTCACGAACGCGCCCCCGAAGGACCGCGAGGTCGAGGCGGCCAAGGCGCGGGCGAGGGCCGCGGTCAGATACCAGCGCGTGCCCGCCTGAGCGGCGCGCACCTCCGAGCGACGCGCGCGCCTGCTGCGCCGTCGGCGTCGACGGAGTAGCGTCGCAGCCATGGCCGGCGACGCGATCGAGCTCACTGTTCCAGGACCGCACGGCGACCGGGCGGTGCGACTCTCGAGTCCGACGCGCGTGATCTGGCCCGAAGCGGGCGTCACCAAACGCGAACTCGCCGAGTACCTCGTCGCCGTCGGGGCGGCGTTCATCGAGGCGAACGGCGACCGGCCCGTGTCGTTGCAGCGATTCCCCGGCGGTGTCGACGGCGAGCAGTTCTTCTCGAAGAACCCGCCGAAGGGGGCTCCCGAGTGGGTGCGGTCGGTGCCCGTCACCTACCCGAGCGGGCGCACGCATCCCCAACTCGTGCTCGACGAGCCCGCTGCGGCCGTCTGGGCCGCCCAGATGAACACGATCGTCTTCCATCCCTGGGCGTCTCGCGCCCATCGCTCCGATCTCCCCGACGAGCTCCGCATCGACCTCGACCCGCAGCCGGGCACCGGGTTCGCCGAGGCCGTCCCGGTGGCGCTCGCGCTGCGGGAACTGCTCGGGGAGGTGGGACTCACCGGCTACGTCAAGAGCTCGGGCAGCCGGGGCATCCACGTCTTCGCACCGATCGATCCCGAGCACGAGTTCCTCGACGTCCGCCACGCGGTGATCGCCCTCGGCCGCGAGCTCGAACGGCGCCTGCCCGACGAGGTGACGACGAACTGGTGGAAGGAGGAGCGCGGCGACCGCATCTTCATCGACTACAACCAGGCGAACCGCGACCGCACCATGGCCGGCGCCTACAGCCCGCGCCCGACGCCCGACGCGACCGTCTCCTGCCCGCTCGAGTGGAGCGAGCTCGAGCGCACCGATCCGGCCGAGCACACGATCCGCACCGTGCCCGCCCGGCTCGCCGAACTCGGCGACCCGTGGGCGGGCATGCACGACCGGCCCGGTCGCATCGACGCGCTGCTCGAGTGGTGGCGGCGCGACCTCGACGACGGACTGGGCGAGCTGCCGTTCCCGCCCGACTTCCCCAAGATGCCGGGGGAGCCGACGCGCGTGCAGCCGAGTCGGGCGAAGAAGGCCGACGACGACTCAGCCGGATGACGCCGGGCCGTCGCCGAGCGCGGCGGCCGCGGCGTAGCCCGGGATCGCGAGCGCCGTCGTCCCCGGCGGGGTTCCGCGACGGACCTCCTCGAGCACGGTGGCGACGGCGCCGAGCGCGGCGCGGAAGAGCAGCGATCCGGTGCTCACCCGGGCGACGCCGAGCTCGCCGAGCTCGCGGACGGCACGGCCCGGTTGCGCGAGCACGTTGAGCGGGGCGGGGATGCCTCCGGCGAGGGCCGCGACGGTGCGGTCGTCGAGCGCGCCCGGCACGAACACCCCGGATGCGCCCGCGTCGAGGTAGCGTCGTGCCCGCTCGAGCGACGCCGTCGTCCGCGCGGCGATCGCGCGGGGGTCGTCCGCCGGGGGAGGATCCGCCCAGAACGCGTCGGTGCGCGCGTTGAGGTACAGCTCGGGCGCGGCTGCGGCGACCGCCGCCAGCTTCGCGGCGAAGGTCGCGGCATCGACCAGCCGGCCGTCGGCCGCCGAATCCTCGAGGTTGATGCCGACCACCCCGTACCGGGCGAGCTCCGCCGCGAGCTCGCCGACCGCGACCGGATCGTCGGAGAAGCCCGACTCGAGGTCGACGGTGACGGTGATCCCCGCCGAGGTGAGGCGGCGAGCGAGGGCGAGCGTCGGAACGAGTGCTGCGCCGGTCCCGTCCGCCATGCCCGCGGCGACCGCGACGCCGAGGCTCGTCGTGCCGACGACCCGGGCCCCCTGCTCGACGAGCCAGCACGCCGAGGCCGCGTCCCACGCGTTCGGCAGGAGCAGCGGATCGCCCGCACGGTGCATGGCACGGAACCGGGCCGCGGTCAGCACGCGGGCTCCCGGAGCACGTCGACGACGGCGGCGGCGATCGCGACGGCGTGCTCCGACGCCGGACACCGACGCGGGCCGGCCCCGAAGGCGAGCACGCGCGGCGGAGCGCCGCCGGTCGCATCCCCGTCCGGGCCGTCGAGGCGGAGCTCGACGAGGCGATCGGCGGGCTCGGCGGGGTCGGCGTGCTCGGCGGCGGCCCGGGCGCTGCCGCCGAGCGGTGCGACGCGACGGGTGGACCTCACGGGCGGCGCATCGCGGAGCACGGTCTCGATCAACTGCCGGGTGGACGCGCCCGGCGAGCCGGCCGCCCGACGCAGCACCTCGACGACGAGTCCGCCCGTCGCGGCATGGGCCTGCACGAGCAGCTGGGCGTCGAGGACGGCGACCGCGCGGGGTTGATCGGCGGGATCCGCACCGAGCCGTCGCGCCGCCGCACGATCCACGGCGTCCGCGTCGGCGACCGGGCCGACGACGCCGGTCGCGTAGGGCGTCGCCAGCGCCGCCGCATCGACGGGCGCGGAGACCGGGTCCGGGGCGCCCAGCGCGGCGGCGAGCACCTGGACCGGAACCCGTCGTGCGGCCTCCGACGGGTCGACGCCCGCGGCGAGCATCTCGCGGATCAGGGCCGATGCCGCGCGCGAGCGGCTCGGGACCGAGTGAAGGCTCGGCGAGCCGGGACTCGAGCCGGGCCCGTCGCTCGTCGTGGGCCGGGCCGTTGACGAAGCGGGACGCCCCGCTGCGGAGGCGCTCGAAGGGGGAGGCGCCCGGCACGGCCTCGGGCACGAGCCAGGCGGGGTCGTCGAGGATCCGGGCGACGTCTGATCGATCGTGGATGACGGACATGCTCCGACGCTACGTCGCCGATCCTTCGTCGGGCGGCGAAGCATCCTCGTCGTATCGTGAAGGCATGGACGGTGATGCCGATCTCTCGATCCCGGCCCGGCTGATGGGCGAACCGGCGCGCGCGGCGATGCTCGTGGCGCTCCTGGACGGCCGCGCCCTGCCCGCCGGCGAGCTCGCGGCGATCGCGCGAGTCTCCGCCGCGACCGCGAGCGCCCATCTCGCGCGGCTCGTCGAGGGCGGACTGCTCCGGGCGAGGCCGCTCGGGCGGCACCGCTACTTCGAGCTCGCCGGGTCCGAGGTCGCCGACGCCGTCGAAGCGCTGCAGCGGCTCGGCCCGCGCCGGCCGGTCACCTCGTACGCCCAGTCCGCGACCGCCAGACGGCTCGCCGAGGCGAGATCGTGCTACGACCACTTGGCCGGCCGATACGCGCTCGAACTCGCCGACCGCCTCGTCGCGGAACGGGCGATCGCGCCGCTCGAGGCCGGCGCGCCCGGCGCGATCCTCTCGACCGACGGCCCGCTCGCCCGGCGGCTGCGCCTCCACGAGGCGCCGGCGCCCGGCCGTCGCCCCGCCGTGCGGGGCTGTCTCGACTGGACCGAACGACGACCCCATCTCGCCGGCGCCCTCGGGGCGCATGTGCTGGCGGTGCTGATCGGCGAGGGATGGGTCGCGCGAGTGCCCGGCGATCGATCGCTCCGCGTCGGCGACGAGCTGCGCGCCGCGCTCGGCGGCTGAAGCCGGACGCCGCCCCGGCCGGTCGGCCTCACCCGGACCCGGGACCGGCGTCGGCTCAGGCCTCGATGTCGCGCTGGACGCGCGGCGGTCGCGGCGCGCCGTGCACCTCGCGGTGCAGCCGCTCCATCCGGGCATCGAGCTCGGCCGCGGTGTGCGCCGCGTCGGTGAGCCCGTCGAGGAGCTCCTGCGGCACCTGGCGGTGGTACTTGTAGTAGATCTTGTGCTCGAGGCTCGCCCAGAAGTCCATCGCGATCGTGCGGATCTGCACCTCGACCGCGACGGGGTGCGGCCCCGTCGAGAGGAACACCGGCACCTCGACGATCACGTGCAGGCTCTGGTAGCCGTTCGGCTTCGGCTCCTTGATGTAGTCCTTGACCTTCAGCACCCGGATGTCGCGCTGCGCGGTGAGCAGCTCGAAGATGCGGTACGCGTCCGAGACGAAGCTGCAGGTGACCCGCACCCCGGCGATGTCGGTCACCGTCTCCCGGATCGTGTCGAAGCTCGGCTCGACGCCCTTCCTGGCCATCTTCTCGATCACGCTGTCGAGGCTCTTGAGCCGGCTCGAGATGTGCTCGATCGGGTTGTAGTCGTGCGTCTGGTTGAACTCCTCGCGCAGGATGGAGAGCTTCGTGATCACCTCGTCCATGCCGAACTTGTAGCGCAGCATGAAGCGCTCCGTCTCATCGCGGAGGGCGCGCATCTCGTCGAGCGTCTGGCCGTCGATCGTCTCGAGCGTGCGCTGGGCGCGAGCGGTCAGCATGGTGGGGGTGTCGGGATGCCTCGTGGGACGAGTGCCGTCGAGCGGAGTCACAAGCCTCACCGTAGGCGCCGAATCTCTGCATTCGCTTTGATTCGCGGCCGCGTTCGCCCCGAGCGGAGTCCGCGGCCGATCAGCTCGCGGCGTCGACGTACCGCCAGCCGCCCGCGTCCCGGACGAAGCGGCTCACCTCGCGCTGCTCGCCGCGCTCGCCGTCGTGGCGGTGGAACGCCGCGAACTCGACGATGCCGTCGCGGTCGAGCGGCCCGCCGCGCTCGGTGCGCAGGATGTCGAGTCGAAGCCAGCGGATCGACGGGTCGAGCTCGAGCTCCGACGGTCGCGTCGACGGATGCCACGTGGCGAGCAGGTACTCGGCGTCGCCCGTCACGAAGGCGGTGTACCGGGAGCGCATCAGCTGCACCGCAGTCGGGGCCGGCGACTCGCCCGACAGGTGGCGACGGCAGCATTCGCCGAACGTCAGGCCGCTGAGGCAGGGGCAGCGTTCGCCCGGATCGGGGGAGGGGAAACGAGCGGGAGACGCCTCGGACATCCACCCAGTATCCCGCTCGCGGGCGGCGCGCTCGCCGCGTCCCACCCATGAAGCGCACAGGTGGAAATGAGGATCTGTACAGATTCAGCAGGCAGAGTGGCTGACTTGTGCCGTGCTCGGGGCCGTCCCCCAAGACCGAAAGCCAGATGCCGAGCAGCTTCAGACCCTTATGCGAAACCAGACTTCCCCCACTTCCGAGACCACCGCCACCGAACTCCCCGAGCACGCCCGCCGTGCGAACCGTCGCCGCCGCGTCACCCGCCGCCGGCTCCTCGCCGCAGGCGCCGTCACCGGCATCGCCCTGATCGTCGGCACCGGATTCACCGTCCAGTCCGCCGTCGCGACGCAGGCGAGCATCGACGCGACGACCGCCCTCACCGAGGGCAGCGGAGTGCACTCCGAGCAGCTCGGCGCCTACAGCGCGATCGCCGAGGCGCGCACCCGCGCCAACGCGGAGGACACGATCTCCGCGGCCAACGCGACGCTCGTCGCCGTCGACGGCAAGGCCGACACCGCAGGCCTCGCCGCCTCAGTGGCCTCGCTCGGCGACTACGAGCTGCTCGGCGTCGACGAGATCGTCGACCTCGCCAAGCAGACCCGCGCCGAGGCCGCGAAGGCCACCGCCGCGGCCGCCGAGTACGACCGCATCCAGGCCGTGAAGGCGAAGGAGGCCGCCGAGGCGCTCGCTCGGGCCAACACGCCCGACGGCGCGAAGGCCACCGCACGCGAGATGGCCGCGAGCAAGTACGGCTGGGGCGAGGGCGAGTTCCAGTGCCTCGTGCAGCTGTGGCAGAAGGAGTCGGGCTGGTCCTACACCGCCTACAACGCGTCGAGCGGCGCGACCGGTATCCCGCAGTCGCTGCCCGGCAGCAAGATGGCGACCGCCGGTGCCGACTGGCAGACCAACGCCGCGACCCAGATCGCGTGGGGCCTCGACTACATCGCGCGGGGCTATGGCAGCCCCTGCGGGGCGTGGGGCCACTCCCAGTCGGTCAACTGGTACTGAGCCGCCGACCCCGCTCCGAGGCGAGCCCGACGACGCGAGCCCGACGCCCGTGCGTCGGGCTCGCGTCGTCCGAGGGCCGCGGTCGCGGCTCGACCTCAGGCGAGCCGCGGATCGAGCAGCGCCCGCCGATCGGGGTGGCGGTCGAACCACTCGCCGACGTACCAGCAGCTGGGCACGATGTGCCGCTCGGAGTTCGCCTCGACGTCGTCGACCGCGAACCGCACGACCTCGGCCGCCAGCCCGCCGCCGCGGTAGCTCGGGTTCGTGAACGTGCGGGTGAAGGCGACGGCGTCGCCGAGCACGCGGTAGTCGAGCACGCTCGCGATCGTGCCGTCGATGCGGAGCACGTAGCGTCGGGCGTCGGGTTCGTGGCTGAGTTCCTGCTGCACGACCTCAGGCTACGCCCGGTGCGCGAACGCTCGCCGCAGCCCGGCCGCGCCGCGCGACGAAGGCCTCACCTGCCGCGGAGGCGCTCGATGTCGCGCCGCTCTCGCTTGGTCGGCCGGCCCGCGCCGCGATCGCGCACGACGACCGCCGCGACCTCCTCGCGCGGGGGCGGGGCGGGGGTGCGGTCCTCCGCGGCCTCGGCGGCCAGCGTCGCCGAGACGCGCTTGGCGATCGTGCGTCGCACGACCAGCTGCTGGTCGAACCCCGAGATGCGCACGCGGACCTCGTCACCGGGTCGCACGGGCTGCGCCGCCTTGACCCGCTCGCCGTTGACGCGGACATGCCCGGCGCGGCATGCCGCCGTCGCGGCCGACCGCGTCTTGAAGCGCCGGACCGCCCACAGCCACGCGTCGATCCGCACCGGGGCCTGCTCCTCCATGCGCCAAGCCTACGACCGTGCCGGGCACGGCGCCGGGTGCGTCATGCTGGAGTCATGGTCGGTGCGAACGGTGACGCCTGGGTCGAGGGCCCCGGCGGGGAGCGGTACTGGGGTCGGTTCGGTGCGGCGGGGCTGCTCGCGATCAGCCCCGCCGCAGAGGTCCTGCTGCAGCATCGCGCCGTGTGGAGCCACTTCGGCGGCACTTGGGGCCTCCCGGGCGGCGCACGGCACGAGGGGGAGTCGGCGGTCGACGCCGCCGTGCGCGAGGCGGGCGAGGAGGCGGGAGTGCCGCCCGAGTCGCTCGCGGTGCGGTTCACGAGCGTGCTCGACCTCGGCTACTGGTCGTACACGACGGTCGTCGCCGACGCGCTCGTCAGGTTCGAGCCGGTGGTGAGCGACCCCGAGAGCATCGAACTGCGCTGGGTGCCCGTCGACGAGGTCGGGCGGATGCCGCTCCACCCGAGATTCGCCGAGTCCTGGCCCCGACTGGCCGAACGGCTGCGACCCCGAGGCATCCCGGCCGACGGATAGGATCGGGAGCGTGGCTGGGGAGCGCGCTGGGGGCGGCGGTTCGGAGATCTGGACGATCCCGAACATCCTCAGCATGCTCCGCCTGGCGCTCGTGCCGGTCTTCCTCGTGCTCATCGTCGCGGGCGACTACGTCTCCGCGCTCGTGGTGCTCATCGTGGCGAGCCTCACCGACCTGCTCGACGGCTACCTCGCGAGGCGGCTCGACCAGATCACGCGGCTCGGGCAGCTCCTCGACCCCGCGGCGGATCGGCTCTACATCTTCGCCGCGCTCGTCGGGCTCGCCGCCCAGCAGCTCGTCCCGTGGTGGATCGTCGTGGTCATCGTCGCGCGCGACGTGTACCTCCTGGCGCTCGGCGTCGTGCTCGCGAACCACGGGTTCGGCCCGCTCCCGGTGCACCAGCTCGGCAAGGTCGCGACGTTCGCGCTCTTCTTCGGGCTGCCCGTGATCATGCTGGGGCTCGCGTTCCCGGCCGTCGCCCCGGTGAGCGAGCCCGTGGGTTGGGCGATCACCCTGTGGGGCGCGTTCCTCTACTGGTGGGCGGGCGTCATCTACGCCATCGAGACGGCCCGGGTGATTCGTATGCCGCGGGTGGCAGGCGACGCGCGATCCGATACGCTTGAAGAGGGAGGTTAGCCGTGGTTGATTCCGACAACACTCAGGCCGACGGGGCGAGCGAGGTGCCCGAAGCGGCGCACACGTCGTCGCAACCGGTCGTCGACGGCGTCGGCGACGCGACCATCGGGTTCAGCCGCGAGGCGGCTGCGCAGCTCGGCGCGATCGACGCCGACATCACGGCCGAGGAGCACGAGGCGATCGCCGCGCTGCCCTCGGGTTCAGCCCTGCTGATCGTCCGCCGCGGGCCGAACACCGGCGCCCGGTTCCTGCTCGACACCGACGTCACCGTCGTCGGCCGGCACCCCGACGCCGAGATCTTCCTCGACGACGTCACCGTGTCGCGCAAGCACGCCGAGTTCGTGCGTCACCGCACCGCGTTCGAGGTCAAGGACCTGAGCTCGCTCAACGGCACCTACTTCGACGGGGTCCGCATCGAGACGGCGCTCCTGTCCGACGGCGCCGAGGTGCAGATCGGCAAGTTCCGGCTCACCTTCTACGCCTCACGGCGCGACCTGGCTCCGGTGGCGAGCGACTAGTGGCGAGCACCGCTGCGTCGTCGCGCGCGAGCGGCCAGACACCACTTCTCGGCATCGGTCAGGTCCTCGCCAGACTTCAGCCCGAGTTCCCCGAGCTGACGCCGTCGAAGCTGCGGTTCCTCGAAGAGCAGCGGCTCGTGGCCCCGGCACGCACGGCGGCGGGGTACCGCAAGTTCTCGCCCGCCGACGTCGAGCGCATCACGGTCGTGCTCTCGATGCAGCGCGACCACTACCTGCCGCTCAAGGTGATCCGCACCCACCTCGAGGCGATCGACGCGGGCGAGACGCCGGCGCTGCCCGGGGCGACGAGGGCGAGCGCCTTCCTCGGTGCGGCGAAGCGGTACGGGCGCACCGAGCTGGTCGCCGAGGCGGGGGCGACCGCGGGGCTGCTCGACGACGCCGTCTCCGCCTCCCTGCTTCCCGCGGCCGACCACTACGGCGACGAGGCGCTCGGCGTGCTGAGGTCGCTCGTGGCGCTGCGCGCGGTGGGCATCGAGCCCCGGCACCTGCGCGGACTCCGTGCCGCGGCCGAGCGCGAGGCGGCGCTCGTCGAGCGCGCGATCGCGCCGTCGCGGCGCGCCGACGCCGCCGACAAGGCCCGTGCCGCCGAGCGCGGGCGCGAACTCGCCGGTCACCTCGCGGCGGTGCACTCGAGCGTCGTGCGCGCGACGCTCGACCGGCTCGGTCGCTGATCGCGCGACACGCCGTGCCGATCGGCCCGATATGTTTGGCGGTCGCCCTCGGCGTGGGTAGCGTGGAACTCGCGTCGTCGGGGTGACGGAGCAGAAGAGGGGCGATTCGATGAGTGAGACCGTGCGCTCGCGTTACGACCTCGGCCTGCTGTTCACCGACGGGATGCCCGAGCACGACGACGGCACCGGCTACCGCGGCGCGGTCGCCGCCCGCGCGGCCGGCATCAGCTACCGCCAACTCGACTACTGGGCGCGAACCCAGCTCGTCGAGCCCACCGTCCGCGGCGCAGCGGGCTCGGGTTCGCAGCGGCTCTACGGCTTCCGCGACATCCTCGTCCTGAAGCTCGTCAAGCGGCTGCTCGACACGGGCATCTCGCTCCAGCAGATCCGCACGGCGGTGACGCAGCTCCGCGAGGCCGGCGTCGAGGACCTCGCCCAGACCACGCTCATGAGCGACGGTGCGAGCGTCTACCTCTGCACCTCCGACGACGAGGTCATCGACCTCGTGAACCGGGGCCAGGGCGTCTTCGGCATCGCCGTGGGCAAGGTGCTGCGCGAGGTCGAGTCGACGCTCGTCGAGCTCGACACGCAGCCGGCCGATCCGATGGACGAGCTGGCCGCGCGCCGCGGCGCGAAGTCGCGCAAGATCTCCTGAAGGCCCCAGGCCCGGCTCGATCGTCACACGGCGTCACATTCGACCGCCGATTCCCCGGCCGGTTCCGGCGCCGATTCCGGCTGCCGTGGAGTGGCGGCCGGAGGCTCAGATCGCGTGCGACTCGATCTCGGCGGGCAGCCCGGCGTAGTCGCCGATGCGCGCCGTGCGGAGCACCCGGTCGAGCAGCTGGTCGAAGTTGGCCGACATCTCCTCGGCGCTCTCGCCGGGCCACATGTGGAGCGGCTTCGCGGCGCCCTGCGCCTGCTGCAGCGAGGTGCGCTCGGGCAGCTGGGGCGAGAGCACCAGCGGGCCGAACATGTCGCGCAGCTCCTTGATGCGGAACTGGTGCTCGAGCGACTGCACGCGCGCACGGTTCACGATGATGCCGAGCGGCTGGAGCCTGGGGGAGAGGCCGCGGCGGATCTCCTCGATGGCGCGGAGCGCCCGGTCGGCGGCGGCCACGGAGAACAGGCCGGGCTCGGTGACGACGGCCACGCGGTCGCTCGCAGCCCACGCGGTGCGGGTGAGCGCGTTGAGCGAGGGGGCGCAGTCGATGAGCACGAGCTCGTAGTCGGCCTCGACGTTGGCGAGCGCCTCCTCGAGCTTCCAGATGTCGCGGATCGACGGGTGCGGCCCGTCGAAGTTGATCGCCGACGGGCTGCCGATCATGACGTCGATCGTCGACTGCGGGTTCTGCCGCGACCACCCGCTCGGGGCGATCGCCGAACGGACGATCTTCTCCTTCGGCGAGGCCAGCACATCGGCGACGTTGAGGTGGCCCGCCACCTGGATGTCCATGCCGGTGGAGACATCGGACTGCGGATCGAGGTCGACGACCAGGGTCCGGACGCCGCGGGCGAAGGCCGCCGACGCGAGTCCGAGCGTGACGGTGGTCTTGCCGACGCCGCCTTTCAGGGAGCTGACGGAGAGAACGTGCACGACCGATACGTTACCTTTAGTGCTCGGGCGATACCTAAACGTTCGCTGTGCGGATTCCGTTCGGAAAGGCTTGCATGTTCACGAAGATCCTGGTTGCCAATCGCGGTGAGATCGCCATCCGTGCGTTCCGTGCCGCAGTCGAGCTCGGTGCGAAGACGGTCGCGGTCTACCCGTTCGAAGACCGCAACTCCCTGCACCGCCTGAAGGCCGATGAGGCGTACCAGATCGGCGAACCCGGGCACCCGGTGCGCGCCTACCTCGACGTGTCGGAGATCATCCGCGTCGCGAAGGAGTCGGGCGCCGACGCGATCTACCCGGGCTACGGGTTCCTCTCGGAGAACCCCGAGCTCGCACAGGCGGCGGCCGAGGCGGGGATCGCGTTCATCGGCCCGCCCAAGCACGTGCTCGAGATGGCCGGCAACAAGGTGACGGCGAAGGAGCACGCGATCGCGGCCGGCGTCCCCGTCCTGAAGTCGACCCCGCCCTCGCGGGACATCGAGGCCCTCCTCGCCCAGGCCGACGAGATCGGGTTCCCGATCTTCGCGAAGGCCGTCGCCGGAGGCGGCGGGCGCGGCATGCGCCGCGTCGACGCCGCACCCGAGCTGCGTGCGGCGCTCGAAGAGGCGATGCGCGAGGCCGACAGCGCCTTCGGCGACCCGACGATGTTCCTCGAGCAGGCCGTGCTGCGCCCGCGTCACATCGAGGTGCAGGTGCTCGCCGACGCGAACGGCGAGACCGTCCACCTCTTCGAGCGCGACTGCTCGGTGCAGCGCCGCCATCAGAAGGTCATCGAGATCGCGCCGGCGCCGAACCTCTCCGACGAGATCCGCCAGTCGCTCTACCGCGACGCCATCGCCTTCGCGCGCTCGATCGGCTACGTCAACGCGGGCACCGTCGAGTTCCTGCTCGACACCGCGGGCGACCGCGCAGGCCAGCACGTCTTCATCGAGATGAACCCGCGCATCCAGGTCGAGCACACCGTCACCGAAGAGGTGACCGACGTCGACCTCGTCGTCGCGCAGATGCGCATCGCCGCAGGGGCCTCGCTCGCCGAGCTCGGCCTCGAGCAGGAGCAGATCCGCCTGCGCGGCGCGGCGCTCCAGTGCCGCATCACCACCGAGGACCCGACGGCGGGCTTCCGCCCCGACACGGGCAAGATCACGACCTACCGTTCGCCCGGCGGCGCCGGCATCCGGCTCGACGGCGGAACGATCAACCCGGGTGCGCAGATCAGCCCGCACTTCGACTCGATGCTCGCGAAGCTGACCTGCCGCGGCCGCGACCACGTCGCCGCCGTCGCGCGGGCCAAGCGCGCCCTCGCCGAGTTCCGCATCCGCGGCGTCTCGACGAACATCCCGTTCCTGCAGGCCGTCCTCGAGGACCCGGCGTTCGTCGCGGGCGACCTCAGCACCTCGTTCATCGACGAGCGGCCGCAGCTGCTGCGCGGCCGTGTGTCGAAGGACCGCGGCACGAAGATCCTCAACTGGCTCGCCGACGTGACCGTGAACCAGCCGAACGGGCCCGCCCCGATCAGCGTCAGCCCGGTCGAGAAGCTGCCCCCGCTCGACCTCGCGACGCCCGCTCCCGACGGCTCGCGCCAGCGCCTCCTCGAGCTCGGGCCCGCCGGCTTCGCCGCAGCGCTGCGCGCCCAGACGCCGCTCGCGGTGACCGAGACGACCTTCCGCGACGCCCACCAGTCGCTGCTCGCGACCCGTGTGCGCACGAAGGACCTGGTCGCCGTCGCGCCCTACGTCGCCCGTCTGACCCCCGAGCTCCTCTCGGTCGAGGCGTGGGGCGGAGCCACGTACGACGTCGCGCTGCGATTCCTCGGCGAGGACCCGTGGGACCGTCTCGCCGCCCTGCGCGAGGCGCTGCCGAACGTGAACATCCAGATGCTCCTCCGCGGGCGCAACACGGTCGGCTACACGCCGTACCCGACCGAGGTGACCGACGCGTTCGTGCGCGAGGCCGCGGCGACGGGCGTCGACATCTTCCGCATCTTCGACGCACTGAACGACGTCTCCCAGATGCGTCCGGCGATCGACTCCGTCCTCGCGACGGGTCACAGCGTCGCCGAGGTCGCGCTCTGCTACACCGGCGACCTGCTCGACCCGGCCGAAGACCTCTACACGCTCGACTACTACCTGCGACTCGCCGACCAGATCGTCGGTGCGGGTGCGCACGTCCTCGCGATCAAGGACATGGCGGGCCTGCTCCGTCCGGCCGCGGCCGCGAAGCTCGTGAGCGCCCTCCGCGAGCGCTTCGACGTCCCCGTGCACCTGCACACCCACGACACCGCGGGCGGCCAGCTCGCGACGCTGCTCGCCGCGAGCGCCGCCGGCGTCGACGCCGTCGACGTCGCGAGCGCCCCGATGGCGGGCACGACCAGCCAGCCCTCGGCCTCCTCGCTCGTGGCCGCGCTCGCGCACACCGAGCGCGACACCGGCATCTCGCTCGACGCGGTCAGCGACCTCGAGCCCTACTGGGAGGCGGTGCGTCGCCTCTACAAGCCGTTCGAGTCCGGGCTGCCGGGCCCCACCGGGCGCGTCTACCACCACGAGATCCCGGGCGGCCAGCTCTCGAACCTGCGTCAGCAGGCGATCGCCCTCGGCCTCGCCGACGACTTCGAGCTCATCGAGGACATGTACGCCGCCGCCGACTCGATCCTCGGCCGCGTGCCGAAGGTCACGCCCTCGTCGAAGGTCGTCGGCGACCTGGCCCTGCACCTCGCGGCCGTCAAGGCCGATCCGGCCGACTTCGCCGCGAACCCCGAGAAGTACGACGTGCCCGACTCGGTGATCGGCTTCATGGCCGGCGAGCTCGGCGACCTGCCGGGCGGCTGGCCGGAGCCCTTCCGCACGAAGGTGCTCGCCGGCAAGGACGTGCGCATCGGCGTCACCGAGCTCACGACCGAGCAGCGCGCCGCGCTCGAGGCCGACAGCGCGACCCGCCGTGCGACGCTCAACGCACTGCTCTTCCCGGCGCCCACCCGCCAGTTCGAGCAGATCCGCGAGCTCTTCGGCGACCTCTCGGTCGTCGACACCGCCGACTACCTGTACGGTCTGCGCCCCGGCGCGGAGCACGTCGTCGAGATCGCGAAGGGCGTCAAGCTCTACGCGGGCCTCGAGGCGATCGGCGAGGCCGACGACAAGGGCATGCGCACCGTGATGACGATCCTGAACGGCCAGCTCCGCCCGGTCTTCGTGCGCGACCGCAGCATCACGGTCGACACCCGAGCAGCAGAGAAGGCGGATGCCTCGCAGCCCGGCCAGATCGCCGCGCCCTTCTCGGGAGTGGTCACGCTGCAGGTCGAAGCGGGTACCGAGATCGCAGCCGGACAGAGCGTCGCGTCGATCGAGGCGATGAAGATGGAGGCCGCGATCACCTCGCCCGTCGCGGGCGTCGTGGAGCGCGTCGCCATCCCGAAGACCCAGCAGGTGGAGGCGGGTGATCTGCTCGTCGTCGTGCGTCCGCGCTAGGCTTGGCGTGGATGGGCACTGATGAGGAGGGGATTCGGTGGCTGAAGAGACGCATGAAACGGGCCCGGTGACGCGGCGCGGAGTCGGGGTCCGCACGGGCCCGGTCGACCGGGTCGGCCCGTCGACCTCGACCGGCGCCCACGCCGCGGTGCCCACGCCCGACCTCGATCTCCGGGTCGACCTTCCGCCCGCACCGGTGCGAGAGGTTCCCGAAGACGAGGTGGCCGTCGCGATCGACGATGTCTCGGTGAACCCCGGAGCGATCAGCGGCGGCGGCGACACGAGCACCCGCTCGGTCGACGTGCTCGCCGGGGGCCTGCCCAGCAGCTCCTACCGCAGCGCGGCCCGCCGCGAGGCGTCGCCCTACAGCGCGCTCCTCGCCGCGGATGCGACGAAGGCGGCCCGCGAGGTCGATCGAGTCGAGACGGCGTCGCCGAGCGGCGCGTCCCAGGTCGCCCTCGCCTCCGACGGCGGCCACGACGTCGCACTGCCGGCCGAGGTGCCCGAGGCGCCCGAGTCGCTGACGGCCGATCGGCTGATCGACCTCAACCGCACGACGCGGCCCGCCCCGCAGGGCGGGTTCAACCGGTTCCTCTACGAGGCGTCCCTGCATCTCGTGAACCTCGGCGACTCGGCGAAGGCTCGCGCCCACAAGGCGATGAACCAGCGCATCCAGAAGCGGTTCGAGGGCGGCGCGAGGTTCGTCCCCGTGCTCACCCGCAAGGGCGGCGTCGGCAAGACCACGATCACCGCCCTGCTCGGCATGGCCCTGGCCGACGCCCGCGACGACCGTGTCATCGCGATCGACGCGAACCCCGATCGCGGCACGCTCGCCGAACGGGTCGACCGCCAGACCCGCGAGACCGTGCGCGACGTGGTCGCCAAGGCGTCGTCGATCGGCGGCTACACCGACTTCTCCCGATTCGTGTCGCGCGACGAGACGCGACTCGACATCCTGGCCTCCGACACCGATCCGACGCTCTCCGAGGCGTTCGACGACAACGACTACAACGTCGTCGCCGGGCTCGCGGCGCGGTACTACTCGCTCGTGCTGACCGACTGCGGCACCGGCATCGTCCACTCCGTGATGCGTGCGACGCTGCAGCGCGCCGACTCGATCGTGATCGTCTCGGGCGGCAGCGTCGACGAGGCCCGACTGGCCTCGGAGACGCTCACGTGGCTCGAGGCGAACGGCTACGGCGAGCTCGTCCGCAACGCGGTCGTGGCGATCAACCTCGCGACCCAGGGAACGCACCTCGTGAAGGTCGACGAGATCGAGGCGCACTTCCAGTCGCGCGTCCGCGAGATCGTGCGCATCCCCTACGACCCCCAACTCGCGGCCGGTTCCGTGGTCAACTGGCACGAGCTGCGCCCGGTGACCCAGCACGCGGCCCGCGAACTCGCCGCCCTCGTGGTGGAAGGCCTGCCCGCCGAGCGCGGGCACTGATCGGAGAACATTGCCAGAGCGTCCCATTCGCCTGTTCGGCGACCCCGTCTTGAAGACCGTCTCAGCCCCCGTCGAACAGGTCGATGATCGCGTGCGCGCGCTCGTCGCCGACTTGCTCGACAGTGTTCGGCTGCCGGGTCGCGCCGGGGTCGCCGCATCGCAGATCGGCGTGAACCTCCGCGCCTTCAGCTACAACATCGACGGCGAGGTCGGGTACGTGCTGAACCCCGAACTCGTCGAGGTGTCGGGCGAGAAGGAGGCCATCGACGAGGGCTGCCTGTCGGTGCCGGGGCTGTGGCGGAAGACGCCCCGCTTTCCGTTCGCGCGCGTGCGCGGCATCGACCTCGACGGCAACGAGATCGAGGTCTCGGGCACGGGTCTCATGGCGCAGGCGCTGCAGCACGAGACCGACCACCTCGACGGCCTGCTCTACCTCGACCGTCTCGAGAACGACGAGCGTCGCTCGGCGATGAAGGAGATCCGCGAGTCCGACTGGTTCTGACGCCCGCGCCCGGTCGACCGCCGACGGCGGCGTCGCGAGCGGAGCGGCGAACGAGAAGCGCCCCACGGGAATCCCGTGGGGCGCTTCGTCGTCGCAGCGGCGTCAGCTGACGATCGAGTGGCCCTCGGTCGCCGGCGCGCCCGAGTACATCGCCTCGATGAGCGGGGCGAAGTCCTGCAGGATGATGTTGCGCTTGATGCTGAGCTTGGGCGTGAGGTGCCCGCTCTCCTCGGTGAGCTCGCTCGTGAGGATGGTGAACTTGCGGATCGACTCGGCACGCGAGACGTTCTCGTTGGCCGCGTCGACGGCGCGCTGCACCTCGGCGAGCACCGCCGCGTTCGTGGAGGCCTCCTCGAGCGTCATGCCGGCGTCCTCGCCGTTGTTGTTGAGCCAGACCGGCAGCATCTCGGAGTCGAGCGTGACGAGCGCCGAGATGAACGGCTTCTGGTCGCCGACCACGACGACCTGGCCGACGAGCGGGTTCGCGCGGATCGGGTCTTCGAGGGCGGCCGGGGCGACGTTCTTGCCGCCGGCGGTGACGATGATCTCCTTCTTGCGGCCCGTGATCGTGAGGAACCCGTCGGCGTCGAAGGAGCCGATGTCGCCGGTCTTGAACCACTCGCCGTCGAAGGTGTCGGCCGTCGCCTCGGGGTTCTTCCAGTACTCCTTGAACACGGCGACGCCCTTGACCTGGATCTCGCCGTCCTCTCCGAGGCGGATCGCGTTGCCGGGCAGCGCGGGGCCGACGGTGCCGATCTTCGACTTCGACGGCAGGTTGACGCTCGCCGGCGCGGTCGTCTCGGTGAGACCGTAGCCCTCGAGGATGGTGATGCCGAGGGCGTGGTAGAAGTGGCCGAGGCGCGGCCCGAGCGGTGCGGAGCCCGAGACGGCGTACTTGACGTTGCCGCCCATCGCCTCGCGCAGCTTCGAGAAGACGAGCGCGTCGAACAGCTTGAACTTGAGCTTCAGGCCGAGCGGCACCTTGCCCTGCTCGAGCGCGATCGAGTACGCGACGGCGGTGTCGGCCGCGGCGCGGAAGATCTTGCCCTTGCCGCCGGCCTCGGCCTTCTGCTCGGAGACGTTGTAGACCTTCTCGAAGACCCGCGGGACGGCGAGGAGGAACGTCGGCTTGAAGCTGCCGAGCGAGGGGAGGAGCTGCTTCGTGTCGGGCTGGTGGCCGACTCGCACGCCCGCGTGCACGCAGAGCACCGCGATGAACCGCGCGAAGACGTGCGCGAGCGTGATGAAGAGGAGCGTGGAGGCGCCGTTCGGGTCGAGCACGACCTCGTCGAGGGCCACGGCCGAGTTGCGCGAGAGCTCGACGAAGTTCGAGTGGGTGAGCACGCAGCCCTTGGGCTTGCCGGTCGAGCCCGAGGTGTAGATGAGCGTCGCGATGTCGTCGCCGTTGGCGAGCTTGCGACGACGCTCGATCTCGTCGTCGGGCACCTCGGTGCCGCTGGCCGCGAGCTTCTCGAGGTCGCCGAGGTCGATCTGCCAGGTGTTGCGGATGCCGGGGAGGTCGGGGTGCACCTCGTCGAAGCGCGCGAAGTGGTCGGCGGTCTCGACGATGATCGCGATGGCGCCCGAGTCGCTGAGGTTCCAGCGCACCTGCGCGGGGGAGCTCGTCTCGTAGACGGGCACCAGGACTGCGCCGGCGAACCAGGTGGCGAAGTCGATGAGCGTCCACTCGTAGCGCGTCTTGCACATGAGGCCGATCTTGTCGCCCGGCTCGATGCCGGCGGCGACGAGCCCCTTCGCGAGCGCGATGACCTGATCGTAGAACTCGCGCGTCGTCACCGGCGACCAGCCGCCGTCGGCGGTGGGCAGTGAGAACAGCACCGAGTCGGGCGTCGCGGCGAGCCGGTCGACGAGCAGGTCGGTGGTGTTCGCCGTGGGGTCTGGTGAGACCACGGCGGGCGTGGAGAATTCGGTCACGGTAGCTCCTTCGGCACCGGGAGGATCGCGCCCGGCTCGGGTACCTGCGCGACCTCGGCATTGGGGTCGATTACACTCTAGTCGTTGCTCGCGTGGCCACGGTCCCGGCACGAATCAGCCTCGTTCCTCTTTTGTCCCAGAAAGGCGGCGTCCGCGTGCACGCGATCGGAATCGACATCGGGGGGACGAAGATCGCCGGAGCGGTCGTCGACGAGCTCGGCGGCATCGTCCGCAGCGACCGCGTCCCGACGCCCGCCGGCGACGCGGCGAGCCTCGAGACCGCCGTCGTCGAGATGATCGAGGGCCTCCGCGCCGGCGAGGAGATCGGCGCCGTCGGCGTCGCCGCGGCCGGATTCGTCGACGCCGCGCAGTCGACCCTCTACTACGCGCCGAACATCGACTGGCGCAACGAGCCGTTGCGCGAGAAGCTCGAGGCGCGCGTGGGCGGCACCGTCGTCGTCGACAACGACGCAAATGCGGCGGGCTGGGCCGAGTTCCGGTTCGGCGCGGGGCGTCTCGTCAGCGACATGGTCATGCTCACGATCGGCACCGGCGTCGGCGGCGCGATCGTCGCGAACGACCGGCTGTTCCGCGGCGGATTCGGCGCGGGCGCCGAGCTCGGCCACCTCCGCGTCGTGCCCGACGGGCTCGCGTGCGGCTGCGGCCAGCGCGGGTGCATCGAGCAGTACGGCTCGGGGCGGGCCCTCCTGCGCATGGCCGGCGAGATCGCCGACGCCGGCGGGATCGGGCAGGCGCTCGCACGTGCCCGCGCCGAGCACGGCGAGCTCGACGGCGCCCTCGTCGGCGGGCTCATCGCCGAGGGCGACCCCGGCGCCGTCGCGGCGCTGCGCCAGCTCGGGCACTGGCTGGGCGAGGCCGCAGCGAGCCTCTCGGCGGTGCTCGACCCGCAGCGCTTCGTGTTCGGGGGAGGCGTCGCGATCGCGGGCGACCTGCTGCTCGACCCCATCCGCGAGTCGTATCTCGAGCACCTCCCGGCGCGGGGCTACCACCCCGAGCCCGATTTCGTCGTCGCCGAGCTCCAGAACGACGCCGGCGTCGTCGGCGCGGCCGACCTCGCCCGCGTGTGGGTCGCCGAGCACGCCTGAGCGGGCCGGCGGTAGGCTGATCGATGCGCCACGAGAAGGGAGCCGCGCGGTGTTCTACTGGATCATGAAGAACCTCGTGATCGGGCCGATCCTCCTCTCGATCTTCAGGCCGTGGGTCGTCGGGCTCGAGAACGTGCCCAAGGAGGGCGCCGTGGTGCTGGCGTCGAACCACCTCTCCTTCATCGACTCGATCTTCCTGCCGCTCGTCGTCGACCGCCCGGTGGTCTTCCTCGCGAAGAGCGACTACTTCACCGGCAAGGGGCTCAAGGGCTGGGCGACCCGCGTGTTCTTCCAGGCTGCCGGCCAGCTGCCGATCGACCGCTCCGGAGGCAAGGCCTCCGAGGCATCCCTGAACACCGGTCTCCGCGTGCTCGCCGAGGGCAGCATCCTCGGCATCTACCCCGAGGGCACCCGCAGCCCCGACGGCAAGCTCTACCGCGGGCGCACCGGCGTCGCGCGCATGGTCCTCGAATCGGGCGTCCCCGTGATCCCCGTGGCGATGATCGGCACCGAGCACGTCATGCCCATCGGCACCCGGCTGCCGAAGGTGCGCCGCATCGGGATCATCGTCGGCGAGCCGATCGACTTCTCCCGCTTCGAGGGTCTCGAGGGCGATCGCTTCGTGTTGCGTTCTGTGACGGACGAGCTCGTCTACCGTCTCCGCGCGTTGAGCGGCCAGGAATACGTCGACGTGTACGCGAGTTCCGTGAAGGAGCAGCGGGCCTCCCAATCGCGGTAGGCTCGAGGCGCGGCGGCGCGAACTGCGTCGCCGTTCCGCATCACGGCGCACCAGCGCCCCTCACCCCTCAGGACACACCCGTGGTACAGCTTGTCGAGCCCTTCGTGAACGCAGATCCTTCCGTGATCGCGGGCCTCGACTATTGGCGCGAGCTGCCGATCAAGCAGCAGCCCACCTGGCCCGACGCCGAGGCGGCGCGCGCGGCCTCGGCCGAGCTCGCCACGCTGCCGCCGCTGGTCTTCGCGGGCGAGGTCGACACGATGCGCGAGCGCCTCGCGGCCGCCTCGCGCGGTGAGGCCTTCCTCCTCCAGGGCGGCGACTGCGCCGAGACCTTCGCCGGTGCGACCGCCGACCAGATCCGCAACCGCGTGAAGACGGTCCTGCAGATGGCCGTGGTGCTCACGTACGGCGCCTCGATGCCGGTCGTGAAGATGGGCCGCATGGCGGGCCAGTTCGCGAAGCCGCGTTCGAGCGACCACGAGACCCGCGGTGACGTGACGCTGCCCGCGTACCGCGGCGACATCGTCAACGGGTACGACTTCACGCCCGAGTCGCGCGCCGCCGATCCCGGTCGCCTGATCCGCGGCTACCACACGGCCGCGTCGACGCTGAACCTCATCCGCGCCTTCACGCAGGGCGGCTTCGCCGACCTGCGCCAGGTGCACTCGTGGAACCAGGGCTTCGCGAAGAACCCCGCGAACTCCCGCTACGAGTCGATGGCGCGCGAGATCGACCGCGCCGTGAAGTTCATGGATGCCTGCGGTGCCGACTTCGAGGCGCTCAAGCACACCGAGTTCTACACCGGCCACGAGGGCCTGCTGATGGACTACGAGCGGCCGATGACGCGCATCGACTCGCGCACGGGCACTCCGTACGTCACGAGCGGCCACTTCATCTGGATCGGGGAGCGCACGCGCGAGCTCGACGGCGCGCACGTCGACTTCCTCTCGCGCGTCCGCAACCCGATCGGCGTGAAGCTCGGCCCGACGACGAGCCCCGAGACGATGCTCGAGCTCATCGAGAAGCTCGATCCCGAGCGCGAGCCGGGCCGTCTCACCTTCATCACGCGCATGGGCGCGGGCAAGATCCGCGAGGCGCTGCCGCCGCTGCTCGAGGCCGTCAAGCAGAGCGACGCGAACCCGCTGTGGGTGACCGACCCGATGCACGGCAACGGCATCACGACGCCGACCGGCTACAAGACCCGTCGTTTCGACGACGTCGTCGACGAGGTCAAGGGCTTCTTCGAGGCGCACCGCGCGGCCGGCACGCACCCGGGCGGCATCCACGTCGAGCTCACCGGCGACGACGTCACCGAGTGCCTCGGCGGCTCCGAGCAGATCGACGAGGCGACGCTCGCGACGCGCTACGAGTCGCTGTGCGACCCCCGCTTGAACCACATGCAGTCGCTCGAGCTCGCGTTCCTCGTGGCCGAGGAGCTCGCGGCGCGCTAGCCCGCACGATCCCCGACGTCGGCGCGGGGCATCCCCTTCTCGGGCGGATGCCCCGCGCCGAACTCGTGCTCCCGGGACGCACGCCGACGACGGGGAAGGCCGGGACGCGGGCCGGCACGGTCGAAGGCGTGTGCAGGCGCCCCGCTGGACCGCCGCGCGGAGCCGACGTGCCGGTGCCGCTCAGACGGTGAGGGTGGCGACGAGGGTGATCGTGCTGCCGCGGATCGCCTGCGTCTCGGCGGCCGGGTTCTGCTCGCTCACGGTGGCGAAGGCGATGAAGGCCTCGGGGAAGCTGTGGGCGACCTTGAACCCGGCGGCCTCGAGCTCGTCGATCGCGTCCTGGAGGGGCTTGCCGACGACGTTCGGCACCGCGACCAGGTCCTGGCCCTTCGACACCGTCAGCTCGACGGTCGACCCCGGGCGCATGGGGTCGCTCAGCCAGTCGGCGGTGACGACGTGGTCCTTCGGGACGTCGTTCGAGAAGACCGGGTCCTTGTAGGTCACCTCGAGCCCGGCGTCCTTCAGCTTCGCCTCGGCGTCGGCGACGGCGAGGCCCTCGACGGGCGGCACCGGGCCGACCGAGACGATCAGGGTGACCTCGCCCCGCTCGGGGTAGCTCGACGGAAGCGCCTCGCCGTCGGCGCCCAGGGCGCCGATCACGGAGCCGGGCGGCACGTCGGCCGAGAACTGCTCGACGGGGTCGAGGAGCGTGAACTCGGCGAGCAGTTCGTTCGCCGCGTCGACCGGCTGGCCGACGACGTCGGGCACCTCGAGGATGCGCGGCCCCTCGGAGACGAGGAGGATCACCGTAGAGCCGTTGCGCGCCGAGCTCCCGCCGGCGGGATCGGTGTCGATGACGGAGCCTGCGGCGATCTCGGGATCGGTGCGGGTCTCCTGCTTCACCTGGAACCCGGCGTCGGTGAGCAGCTCGAGCGCCGCCTCGGGCGTCTTCGCGGTCGTGTCGGGGATCGTCACGTACGCGCCGGGGCCGGCGCCGAAGTACCAGCCCGTTCCGGCGGCGAGGCCGGTGACGAGGAGGACGAGCGCGAGGATCCAGTAGCCGCGCCGCTTGCGTCGTGCGGCGCTCGTCGAGAGCTCGGCGGCGTCGTCGCCGTCCGACCCCTCGGCCGTCGCGACCGCCGCGGGAGCGGCGAGCGCCGCTGCGCCGAGCACGCGCGTCTCGGCCGTGGCGGTGCCCAGCGGCTCGCCGGCGGCGGGCAGCACCATCGTCGCCTGGGTGGTGAGCGGGACGTGCGAGGAGCGCAGCACCGGCTCGGCCTCGCGCAGGCGGTCGAGCAGCTCGCGGGCGTCGCGTGGGCGCTCGTCGGGGTCGCGGCGCGTGGCCCAGAGCACGAGCTCGTCGAGCTCCGCCGGCACGGCCGGGTTCTTCGAGCTGGGTGCCGGGACCTCGTCGTTCGCGTGCTGGTACGCGATCGTCATCGGCGCCTCGCCGACGTACGGCTGCTCGCCCGTCAGCATCTCGAACATCATGATGCCGACGGCGTAGATGTCGCTGCGAGCGTCGGCGACCCCGCGGGTCACGAGCTCGGGGGAGAGGTAGGCGATCGTCCCGAGGAGTGCCTGCCCCGTCGCGGTGTTCGCGCTGGCGGCGCGGGCCAGCCCGAAGTCGCCGAGCTTGATGCGGCCGTCGTCGGCGAGCAGCACGTTCTCGGGCTTGAGGTCGCGGTGCACGATGCCGGCCTTGTGCGCCGCGGCGAGGCCGGAGAGCACCGCGTCCATGATGTCGACGGTCTGCTCGGGGGTGAGCTTCTTGTAGTCCTTCAGGAGCTCGCGGAGCGTGATGCCGGGCAGGTACTCCATGACGAGGTACGCCATGTCGGCGTCCTGGCCCTGGTCGAAGACGTTCACGACGTTCGGGTGCGCGAGCCGGGCGGCCGAACGGGCCTCCTGCACGAAGCGCGTCTTGAAGGTGTTGTCGTCGGCCAGGTGACCGTGCATGATCTTGATCGCGACCCGCCGCTCCAGACGGAGGTCGGTCGCGAGGTAGACGGTCGCCATGCCGCCACGGGCGATCCGGGAGCGCACCTGATAGCGGCCGTCGATGAGACGGCCGATCATCGGGTCAGCGGGCGCGTTGGTCACCGTCCGAGTCTACGAAACGGCATATGCCCCGATCTGAACAAACGCCGCAGACGCGCCGATCGAAACCCCATCGTGATGCGGGTCAGCCGAGCTCGGCGAGCCAGGCCTTCGCCTGCGCCTCCCACTTGGCGTAGTGGTCGGGGTGGGCGCTCCGCTGCACCGATTGCGCCGCCTCGGTGAGCGACATCGATTCCCATCCGGGAATGTCGAGCAGCCCGGCGGTGACGCCGGGGTTGGGATTGGTCGGGCCGCCGTAGAAGGCGGTCGCGGCGCGGACCGGGTCGAGCACCTCCTCGACCGTGCCCCAGCCCTGGCTCGGTCGCTGCTGGAAGAGCCCCTGCGAGTCGCGATCGCCGTGCCGGACGTTCTTCAGCCCGGACTCCTGGGCGGCCGCTGCGAGGGCGACGACGATCCCCGAGTCGGGAACGCCGAGCTCTCGCCCCACGTCGACGATGAGCTGGGCGTTGGCGCGCATCTCCTCGGTGAGCACGACGCTCACGGACGCGACGGCGACGACCGGGACCGGCCGGGGGATGGCGAGCCGCTGGCCCGCCCTGATCGTCGCGTTCGCGTCGAGTCCGTTCGCCGCGATGAGCGCGGCGACCTCGACGTCGTTCCGTGCCGCGATGTCCCATACGGTGTCGCCGTCGACGACGAGGTGCGTGTCGGCCGGAGCGGTCGCACCGGGCTCCGCGGCGGATGGCGCGGTGACGGGCGGGGGAGCCGAGGCGTCCGCCGAGCGATCGTCGGCGTCGGGCGGCAGCACGATCGCCTCGCCGGGGAAGATGAGGGACTGGCGGCCGAGTCCGTTGACCCTGAGCAGCTCGTCCAGCGCGACGCCGTAACGCTCGGCGATGCCGCTCATCGTGTCGCCGTCGACGACGAGGTGCTTCGCGATGGCGTCGCGGGCGGGCGGCGCCGGCGCGGCCGCACGGCCGCCGGGCAGTGCGAGGCGCTGGCCGGGGAAGATCAGGCTCGACCAGCCGAGCCCGTTGTGGGCGAGCACCTCCGCGGTCGAGAGGCCGTACCGCTCGGCGATGCCGCTGACCGTGTCGCCCTCGGCGACGACGATCTCCGCCGGCACGGCGCCCGTGGCCGCGGCGGCGCGCACGGCCGCCCCGGAGGTCGACGCCTTCGCCTTCGGCTGGCGCTTGACCGGCTGCGGCGCGGCTTCGGCCGGCTGGGCGATGCCCAGGGTGACGGCCACGGCGCTCACCACGGCGAGCGGCACGGTGAGCAGCCCGCGGATGCCGCGAGCCGGCCCGCGTCCGCCGGGTCGACGCGGTTCGCGCCCGCCGGCGTCGTCGACGTCGTACGCCATGGTTCCCCCTTCGCCGGCCTGGAGCTCCGGCTCTCGCCACCGTCGCACAGGCGTCGGGGCGAGTCAAACACCCGGCCGCGAGTCCGCCGACTCGGGGCGGACGCGGGCGAGGGGGCCGGCCCGCGCCCGTTCCGCCGAACGCCCTCGGCTCGGGGCGCCACTTCCCGGTCGGCCCCCGGACGTGGCAGGCTTGTGCTGTGACCGATGCCGCCCAGACCACCTGGCTGACCGTTCCCGACCTCGTCGAGCTGCTGGGCGAGAGCCCCAGCCGCGTGCGCCGCATGATCGACGACCGGCATCTGCTGGCCGCTCGCGTCGACGGCGTGCTGAAGGTCCCCGCCGTCTTCATCAAGAACGACGCGCCGATGCCCGAGATCCACGGCACCGCGATCGTGCTCGCCGACGCGGGCTTCAGCGACACCGAGGCGCTCGAGTGGTTCCTCGCCGAGGAGGACAGCCTCGGCACCACCCCGATCGACGCGCTGCGCGCCGGCCGGAAGGCGGAGGTCCGACGGATCGCCCAGGCGCTGGCCTGAGCTCGAGCCGGCCGGGCCGAGCGCGCTCCGCGTCGCTCAGCTCGTGCGGCGGGTGACCGTCTTCGCCATCGCGGCGAGCTCGTTGCGGGCCTCGTTGCCGAGCGGTGCGTCGTCGAGGGCCGCGACCGCTCGGGCCGCGTTCCCGGCGATGAGGTCTTCGACCTCGTCGACGGCTCCGCATTCGGTGATCGTGCGCTGCAGCATCCGCACCTGCTCGGCGCTCAGCGACGGGTCGCCGAGGAGTTCGTCGAGGAGTCGCCGCTGTCCGGCCGAGAGCCGTCCGCGTGCGATCGCGATGAGCACGGTCCGCTTGCCCTCCCGGAGGTCGTCGCCGCTCGGCTTGCCGGTGACCTCGGGGTCGCCGAACACGCCGAGCAGGTCGTCGCGCAGCTGGTAGGCGATGCCGAGGGGCAGGCCGAAGTCGCGGAGCGCGCGGAGCTGCGCCTCGTCGGCCCCGGCGATCGAGGCGCCGATCACGAGTGGCGCCTCGATGCTGTACTTCGCCGACTTGTAGACGATGACGCGTTCGGCGCGAACCCGCTGCTCGTCGTCGGGCTGCACGTTCCAGGCGCGCTCCTCGAGGATGTCGAGGTACTGGCCCGCCGTGACCTCGGTGCGCATCCGCATGAACTCGCGACGCGCCGCGCGGGCGGCCGCGCGGTCGCCGAGGGCGTCGAGCCCCTCGTCGAGGATCTCGTCGCTCCAGCCGAGCAGGAGGTCGCCGAGGAGGATCGCCGAGTCGACGCCGAAGTCGGCGGAGTCCCCGGCCCAGCCGGAATCGGCGTGGAGCCCCTCGAAGAGGCGGTGCGCGGAGGGGAGGCCCCGGCGGGTGTCGGAACGGTCGATGAGGTCGTCGTGCACGAGCGCCGCGGCGTGGAAGAGCTCGAGCGCGGCGGCGGCCGAGACGACCGGGAACCGGTCGGGCCCCCCTGCCGACTCGAAGGGATCGAAGCCGCGCGTTCGCACGGACTCCCAGCCCCAGTAGCAGAAGAGTGCGCGGAACCGTTTTCCGCCGCTGAGAAAGCGCCGAGAGAAGCCGTCGAGCGGTTCGAGATCGGCGCTGATCGAGCGGAGAATGGAGGTGCGTTCGGCGAGGAATTCCTCGATGCGTTCGTGCACCATATCGACCAGTCGGGAGCTGTGAGCCACCCGCCTAGCCTACCGACGCAACGCAGGGCTAGAATGGACTCGGATGCGTCGATCCCGAGCCTGAGGGGAAAGAGATGCCGCTTTCAGAGCAGGAGCAACGTCTTCTCGAGGAGATGGAGCGGAACCTCTATCGCAACGATGCCGATTTCGTGCATGCCGTCGGTGGCGTGCGTGGTCGGCGACCGAACTACCGCGCCATCGTGCTCGGCGTGCTGCTCGCCGTCGCCGGCGTCGGTGCGCTGATCGTCGGCGTCGCGACGCAGATCCTGATCGTCGGCATCCTGGGCTTCGCGCTCATGTTCGCCGGCGTGCTCGTCGCGATCACCCCGTCGAAGCGCGGGGCCGCGGCCCCTGCTCCGAGCGAGCAGTCCTCCGGTGCGGCCAAGCCGCGCTCCGGCTCGGGCTTCATGGACCGCATGAACGAGCGCTGGGACCGTCGCCAGGACGGGCACGAGTAGCCACTCCACTTCGCACCACCTGAACGGGCCGATCGTCTGATCGGCCCGTTTTTCGTGTCCCCGGGGCGCCCGTCCCGTCGCCGCGGGGGTCGTCGCGAGGCATCCGGGCCGTGATCGACCCCATTTCGCCCCTCCGGCGTGTCGATTCCCTCCACCTTCCTCCACCCGCGGAAATCCGCGTGAACACGGGAGATCTCCGACCGATCCTCAGCGAATTCGAGCGAATATCGTTGATCGGTGGATGGAGGTGGAGTAAAGTGGGGGCACCTGGATTCTGGCCGGAGGAAAGGGGGTGGTGCGGTGTTCCTCGGGAGTTACGAACCAAAGCTCGATGAGAAGGGCCGCGTCATTCTTCCGGCGAAATTCCGGGAGGAGCTGTCGAACGGGCTCGTGCTGACACGCGGGCAGGAGCGCTGCGTCTACGTGTTCAGCGCTCGCGAGTTCGAGAGCATGAGCGAGAAGATCCGCCAAGCCCCGGTCACGAGCAAGCAGGCACGCGATTACATGCGCGTGTTCCTCTCGGGGGCGTCCGCGGAGACCCCCGACAAGCAGAACCGGGTCACCATCCCAGCCATGCTCCGCAGCTATGCGGGGCTCGACCGGGACCTCACGGTCATCGGCGCCGGCAGCCGGGTGGAGATCTGGGACCAGGCGGCGTGGCAGAGCTACCTCGCCGAGCAGGAGGCGGCCTTCGCGGAGACGGCGGAGGAGGTGATCCCCGGACTCTTCTGATCCACGGGTCCCGACTCCCAGCCGGCCGGGCCTGGTGCACTTCCCCGCATCAGGACGAACGGATGGGGATCAGGGCTCGAAGGCCCGGAAGGCAAGGCGGAATCATGGACATCGAACGCATTCACACCCCGGTCATGCTCGAGCGCACGCTCGAGCTGCTCGCCCCGGCGCTCGAGCAGCGCGGCGCGGTGATGGTCGATGCGACCCTCGGCATGGGCGGCCACACCGCGGCGTTCCTCGAACGCTTCCCCGAGCTCACCGTCATCGGCCTCGACCGCGACACCGACGCGCTCGGCATCGCCCGCGAGCGCCTCGCGAAGTACGGCGACCGGGCCCGCTTCGTGCACACGGTCTACGACGGCATCGCGAAGGCGGTCCGGTCCGAGGGGTTCACCGAGGTGCAGGGCGTGCTCTTCGACCTCGGCGTCTCCTCGTTGCAGCTCGACCGCGCCGAGCGCGGCTTCGCCTACTCGAAGGACGCCCCGCTCGACATGCGGATGGACTTCACGAAGGGGCGCACCGCGGCCGACGTCATCGCGGAGTCGAGCGAGGACGAGCTGCGACGCATCTTCCTCGACTACGGCGAGGAGAAGCTCGCGGCACGCTACGCGCGCGCCATCGTCAGGGCGCGCGAGGAGGCCCCGATCACGCGATCGGCCGAACTCGTCGCCGTGATCCAGGCGGCGACCCCGGTGGCCGTGCAGCGACAGGGGCACCCGGCGAAGCGGGTCTTCCAGGCCCTCCGCATCGAGGTGAACGAGGAGCTGTCGGTGCTCGAGCGGGCGATGCCCGCGGCCCTCGACTCGATCGCCGTCGGCGGCCGCATCGTCGTGCTCGCGTACCAGTCGCTCGAGGACCGCATCGTCAAGCGGGTGCTGCAGGCCGCATCGAGCTCGTCGGCACCCGCAGGGCTTCCGATGGAGCTGCCCGAGCACCGCCCGCAGTGGAAGCTCCTCGTCAGGGGCGCGGAGCTCGCGAGTGAATCCGAGCAGGCGGAGAACCCGCGTGCGAAGCCGGTGCGACTGCGCGCCGCAGAACGAGTGAGGAGGCCGTCATGAGCGCTGTGCCGGCCCAGTCCCTTCCCGCGCCCCGGCGCGCACCCGAGCGGCCCCGATGGCTCCGCCCCGCGCCCGAACCCGGCGGCGGTCGTGCGAAGCCCCGGCTCGCGTACGCGATCATCGCGGTCGCCGGCGTCGCGGTCATCGTCGTCGCGCAGCTGCTGCTCTCGATCGCCATCACGCAGGGCGCCTACGACATCGACGCGGCGACGATGCAGCAGTCCACCCTCGACCGCCAGGAGCAGCAGCTCCGGGAGGACCTCGACCGGGTCGAGTCGCCGCAGTACCTCGCCGCGAACGCCGAGGCGCTCGGCATGGTCCCGAACTCGAACCCGGTGCTGCTCCGGCTCTCCGACGGATCCGTGAGCGGCGACCCGTCCGCGGCGACCGGGGGAGCCGCGGCATCCGCGCCGCTCGTCCCGAATGCGCTCATCGACGGCGTGCCGCTCGTGACCGAGCAGCCCGCGGAGGAGACTCCGAAGGGCGAGACCGCAGCGGGGGCGGCGGGCGGATCGGGGGCCGAGGTCCCCGCTCAGGCTCCGGCACCTCCGCCGGTCGGCGAGGGCCTGCCGACGCCGGCCACCCACTAGCACCAGCACCAGCACCACGAGCACGAACGAGGATCGCAGCGGATGAACCGGACGAGTCGCCACCCGATGCGCAGGATCCTCGCCTCGGCGGTCGTGCTCCTCGTGCTCGTCGGGGTGTTCGTCGTGAAGCTCGTCGACATCCAGGTGGTGCGCGCCTCCGCGCTGAACGCCAAGTCGCAGGATGCGAGATCCCAGCCGGTGAAGGTATGGGGCGCCCGCGGCGACATCGTCGACGCGAACGGCACCGTGCTCGCCGACAGCGTGATGCGCTACGACATCGTCATCTCGCCGAAGCAGGCGCAGCTGGCGGTCCTCGAAGAGCGGCAGAAGAAGGACCCGAAGCGGAAGGCCGAGGTCACGACCGAGGAGCTCGTCGCCGCGCTCGCACCGGCGGCGGCCGAGCTCGGTCCCCTGCTCGGCCTCACCGCCGACCAGGTGATCGGGGTGGTCACCTCGAAGCTCGCGGAGGACCCCGACTCCGACTACGCCTTCCTCGCGAAGCAGGTCGACACGGAATCGTACGAGGCGGTCAAGGCCCTCGACGTCCCATGGGTGTACGCCGAGAAGCACCCCAGCCGCACGTATCCGAACGGCGCGGTCGGCGGCAACCTCCTCGGGTTCGTGCAGCCCGACGACGGCACGCCGCTCCAGGGCCTCGAGCTCGCCGAGGACCAGTGCCTCGCCGGCACCGACGGCGAGGTCAGCTACCTGCACAGCGCGGCCGACTGGGTGCCCATCCCCGGCAGCGAGATCGTGCACAAGCAGGCGAAGGACGGCGGCACGCTGAAGCTCACGATCGACGCCGACCTGCAGTACTTCGTGCAGCGCGTCGCCGAGGAGCAGCGTCGGGCCGTCGGCGCCGACTGGGCGACGGTGACGGTCATGGAGGTGAAGACCGGGCGCCTGCTGGCGATCGCCGACGTGCCGACCGTCGACCCGAACGACCCGTCGGCGACCGACGCCGACGACCGCGGCTCGCGCGCGTTCACGGCGCCGTTCGAGCCCGGCTCGACGTTCAAGGCGCTCACGGCCGCCTCGGTGCTCGACGCGGGCAAGGCGACGCCGGTCGACCAGATCATCGCGCCGTACCGGTACCTGCCGCCGAACGGCGCGAACATCAACGACAGCGCGTATCACGACGACTCGCGGCTCACGCTCACGGGCGTCCTCGTCGACTCGTCGAACACCGGGATGTCGATGTTCGGCGAGCGGATCAGCGACCGGCAGCGCTACGAGGACATGCTCGACTTCGGGCTCGGCGAGCCGACGGAGGTCGGATTCCCCCAGGAGGCCGCGGGCGACCTGCACGGCGACCCCGACGACTGGGACAACCAGACGAAGTACGCGACCATGTTCGGACAGGGCCTCACCACGACCGCCGTGCAGATCGCGAGCGTCTACCAGACCCTCGCGAACGGCGGCGTGCGCATGCCGGTCACGCTCGTCGACGGTTGCACGACCGCCGACGGGGAGACGACCTCCCCGCCGGCGCAGGGCACGAGGGTGGTCTCCGAGAAGGCCGCCGACGAGACGAGCGCGATGCTCGAGCGCGTGTACGCCGAGGGTTGGCTCGCCGACCGGTGGGAGATCCCGGGGTACCGCGTCGCCGCGAAGACGGGCACCGCGCAGGTCGCCGGTCCCGACGGGCAGTACCTGCCCGGCTACCTCGTCTCCGTCTCCGGCTTCGCTCCGGCCGACGATCCCGAGTTCGTCGTTTCGGTGAGCTTCCAGAATGCCGTTAAGATGAACTCGTCCGCCGCATCCGCTCCCGTCTTCCAAGAAGTGATGAGCCAGGTGCTGAAGAAGTATCGGACCGTTCCATCCGGCGCCCCGGCGCCCGATCTGCCAGCCACCTGGTGAGAAAGTTGGGTTCGTGACCGGATCGCCTCCAACGGCCCTCCGGCCGCAGCACCCGAGCCCCCGATCGCTCCGCGGCCTCGCCGAGGAGTTCGGGTTCGACGTGCGCGGCGAGCTCGGCGACCTCGAGGTCACGGGCGCGGGCCTCGCCTCCGGCGCCGTGCGCCCCGGCGACCTCTACGTCGGCGTGCCAGGGCGCAACGCCCACGGCGCCGGCTACGCGGTCGCCGCCCGCGACGCGGGTGCGGTCGCCGTGCTCACCGACGAGGCCGGCGCGACGCTCGCCGCCGAGTCCGGCCTGCCGATCCTCGTCACCCCCGACGCCCGCGCAGCGCTCGGCGAGGTCGCCGCGTGGATCCACCGCACGGCCGAGAACCCGGCGACCACGTTCGCGGTGACCGGCACGAACGGCAAGACGAGCGTCGTGTACCTGCTCTACGGCATCCTCCGCCAGCTCGGCGTGACGGCCGGACTCACCTCGACCGCCGAACGGCGCATCGGCGACGAGGCCGTGACGAGCTCGCTCACCACTCCCGAGGCGAGCGAGCTGCACGCGCTGCTCGCCCGCATGCGCGAGGTCGAGGTGCGCGCCGTCGGCATCGAGGTGTCGGCGCAGGCGCTCTCGCGGCACCGGGTCGACGGGCTCGTCTTCGACGTCGCCGGCTTCACGAACCTCACGCACGACCACCTCGACGACTACGCCGACATGACCGAGTACTTCGAGGCGAAGCGCGAGCTCTTCCAGCCCGATCGCGCCCGCCGCGGGGTCGTCACGGTCGACTCCGAGTGGGGCCGCCGGCTCGTGGCCGAGTCGCGGATCCCGGTGACGACGCTGACGAGCGACGCCGAGGTTCCGGCCGACTGGCGACTCACGATCCTCGACGAGGCGGCCGCGTACACGGCGTTCGCGCTCGACGCGCCCGACGGGCGCCGGCTCGAGACGCGCGTGCCGCTGCTCGGCTGGTACATGGCGGCGAATGCCGCGCTGGCGATCGTCATGCTCACCGAAGCGGGCTACGACCTCGATCGCATCGCCGTCGCACTCGAGCGCGACGGCGGCATCGACGCCTACATCCCCGGTCGCGCCGAGCGCATCTCGGGCGATCGCGGTCCGATCGTCTACATCGACTACGGGCACAGCCCCGACGCGTTCCTCCAGACGCTCGGCGCGATCCGCCGCTCGACCTCGGGTCGCGTCATCATGGTCTTCGGCGCCGACGGCGACCGCGACACGACGAAGCGCGCCGAGATGGGCGCGATCGCCGCCCGTGGCGCCGATGTCGTCGTCATCACCGACTTCCACCCTCGATTCGAGGATCCGGCGGCGATCCGCGCCGCGCTGATCGCCGGCGCGCGCGAGGCCGTGCCCGAACGCGAGATCCACGAGATCGCCGACCCGAGGGCGGCGTTCCGTGCGGCCCTGGCCCTCGCCGGCGACGGCGACGCCATCCTCTACGCCGGACCCGGCCACGAGGACTACCACGAAGTGAAAGGCGTGAAGATCCCGTACTCGGCACGCGAAGACTCCAAGCAGGCGCTCCGCGAAGCGGGGTGGCTCGAATGATCGCGCTCACGCTCTCCGAGATCGCGTCGGCCGCGGGCGGCACCCTCCGTCTCGACGGCTCGCCCGCGACCGCCGAGACCGTCGTCTCGGGCGCCGTCACGACCGACTCGCGCGAGATCGGCGCGGGTGACGTGTTCGTCGCCAAGCGCGGCGAGTTCGACGACGGCCACCGCTTCGCACCGTCCGCGGTCGAGCGCGGCGCCGCCGTCCTGATCGTCGAGCACGCCCTCGAACTGCCCGTGCCGCAGATCGTGGTCGCCGACTCGATCGACGCGCTCGGCGCCCTCGCGACCGAGGTCGTGCGCCGGGTGCGCGCCCTCGGCAGGCTGCGCATCGTCGGCGTCACCGGCTCGAACGGCAAGACCACGACGAAGAACCTGCTGCGCGCCGTGCTCGAGCAGGTCGGCCCGACCGTCGCCGCGCGCGCCTCGTACAACAACGAGGTCGGCGCTCCCGTCACCATGCTCGAGCTCGCGGAGGACACCGAGTTCCTCGTCGCCGAGATGGGCGCCTCCGGCGTCGGCGAGATCGCCCGCCTCATCCGCATGGCGCGCCCCGACGTCGGCATCGTGCTGAAGGTCGGCCTCGCGCACGCCGGCGAGTTCGGCGGCATCGAGAAGACCGTGCAGGCGAAGTCCGAGATGGTCACCGACCTGCTGCCCGGCGACGTGGCGGTGCTCAACGCCGACGACCCGCGAGTCGTTCCGATGGCCGGCCTCACCGACGCCCGCGTCGTCTGGTTCGGACTCGGCGACACCGCCGAGGTCCGCGCGACCGAGCTCCGCGCCCACTCGCGCGGCACCGACTTCACGGTGACGGTGCCCGGCGGCGAGCAGGCTCGGGTGCACTTCGGGGTGCTCGGCGAGCACCACGTCATGAACGCACTGGCCGCGGTCGCGGCATCCATCGAGCTCGGCGTGCCCCTCGCCGACGTGGTCGCCGCCCTCGAGCAGGTGACCCTCGCCGAGCGCTGGCGCATGCAGCTCATGGGCGGTCGCGACGGCATCACCGTCATCAACGACGCGTACAACGCGAGTCCCGACTCGATGTCGGCCGCACTCAAGACCCTCGCCCAGGTGCGAGAGCCCGGCAGCCGCACGATCGCCGTCCTCGGCGAGATGAGCGAGCTCGGCGAGTTCTCGGGGGAGGAGCACGACCGCATCGGCCTCCTCGCCGTGCGCCTCGGGATCTCGCAGCTCGTCGTCGTCGGCCAGGCCGCGCGTCGACTGCACATCTCCGCGATCAACGAAGGATCGTGGGACGGCGAATCGGCGTACGTCGAGACCGCCGACGAGGCCTTCGAGCTCGTCACCGCGGGCGCCCGCCCCGGTGACACGATTTTGGTGAAATCGTCGAACTCGGCGGGTCTCCGCCTGCTCGGCGACCGACTGGGAGAATGGTTCGCGTGAGCGCAGTGCATCATCTCGGCGAGGCTGGGCAGTCGAACTGCCTGCTCGGCGACCGACTGGGAGGATGGTTCGCGTGAGAGCACTGCTGACCGCCGGAGCGTTGTCGCTCGCCTTCACGCTGTTCCTGACCCCGCTGTTCATCCGCCTGTTCACGCGGATCGGCTGGGGCCAGTTCATCCGTGACGACGGGCCGCAGAGCCATCACGTCAAGCGCGGCACGCCCACGATGGGCGGCATCATCTTCATCCTCGGCGCGCTGTTCGGCTACTTCGTCGCGACGCTGCTCGTCTCGAACGAGAAGCCCACCGCCTCGGGCCTGCTGGTGCTCTTCATGATGGTGGGCCTCGGCCTCGTCGGCTTCGTCGACGACTTCCTGAAGACCCGCAAGAAGCAGAGCCTCGGGCTCGGCGGCTGGGCGAAGGTCGCGGGCCAGGTGATCGTCGCGGCGATCTTCGCGCTGCTCGCGCTCCAGTTCCCGAACGCGCAGGGCGTGACGCCCGCGAACACGAAGATCTCGTTCATCCGCGACCTGCCGCTCGACTTCATGGTGTTCGGCACCTTCTTCGGCATCCTCCTGTACGTCGTCTGGATCTGCCTGATCGCGTCGGCGACCTCGAACGGCGTCAACGTGACCGACGGCCTCGACGGCCTCGCCGGCGGCGCCTCGATCCTCGCGATCGGGTCGTTCGTGTTCATCGGGTTCTGGCAGTTCAACCAGGCGTGCGGCGCGGTCGGGCTCAACCCGAGCGACGAGTACCGCTGCTACAACGTGCGCGACCCGCTCGACATCGCGATCGTGTCGGCCGCCATCGTCGGCGGGCTCATCGGGTTCCTCTGGTGGAACACGAACCCGGCGAAGATCTACATGGGCGACACCGGATCGCTCGGCCTCGGCGGCGCCCTGGCCGCACTGGCGGTCGTGAGCCACACCGAGCTCCTCGTCATCATCATCGGCGGGCTCTTCGTCATCGAGACCGGCTCGGTCATCCTGCAGCGGGCCTACTTCAAGGTGACGCACGGCAAGCGCATCTTCCTGATGAGTCCGATCCACCACCACTTCGAGCTGAAGGGGTGGGCCGAGGTCACGATCGTCGTGCGCTTCTGGATCATCGCCGGACTCTTCGTCGCGGCGGGCGTCGGCGCGTTCTACTTCGAATGGCTGCAGAGCTGATGGCGGATGCCTCGGCGTCGGCCCCGGACCGTCTCGACACCCTCACGAGCTGGAACGCGGACTGGCGCGGGCTCAGGGTCGCGGTGCTCGGGGTCGGCGTCACCGGCTTCGCGGTGGCCGACACACTCACCGAGCTCGGCGCCGACGTCCTCGTCGTCGCGCCCGAGGTCGACGACGACCGCGCCCGCATCCTCGAGGTGATCGGCGCGAAGCTCCTCCGCCACCCCCTCGACGTCGTGCCGGCCGAACTCGAGGCGTTCGCGCCCGAGGTCGTCGTGGTCTCGCCCGGGTTCCACCCCGACCACCCGGTGCTCGAGTGGGCGGGCCGCGAGGGCGTCGCCGTCTGGGGCGACATCGAGCTCGCCTGGCGCGTGCGCGACAAGGTGAACGCCGCCGAGTGGATCCTCGTGACGGGCACGAACGGCAAGACGACGACCGTGCAGATGACCGCGACGTTCCTCGCGGCGAACGGCCTGCGGGCCGCCCCGTGCGGCAACATCGGCGTGCCGGTGCTCGACGCGGTGCGCGACCCCGGCGGGTTCGACGTGCTCGTGGTCGAGCTCTCGAGCTACCAACTGCACCACCTCCCGACCGTCGGCGTCGGCGCGGTGCACCCGTGGGCGAGCGTCGTCCTCAACATCGCCGACGACCACCTCGACTGGCACGGATCGTTCGAGGCGTACCGCGCGGCGAAGGCGAAGGTGTACGAGAACACGAAGCACGCCTGCGTCTTCAACCGCGCCGACGAGGCGACCCGGCGCATGGTCGAGGACGCCGAGGTCGAAGAGGGTGCCAGGGCGATCGGCTTCGGCCTCGACGTGCCCGGGCCGAGCGACTTCGGCGTCGTCGAGGGCATCCTCGCCGATCGGGCGTACCTCGACGACCGGCGCAACACCGCGCTCGAGATCACGACCCTCGCCGAGCTCGAACCGCGGGGACTCGACGCGCCGCACGTGGTCGCGAACATCCTCGCCGCGTCGGCGCTCGTGCGATCCTTCGGCGTGCCGGTCGGCGTCGTCCACGACGCGTTGAACGACTTCAGGCTCGACGCGCACCGCATCGAGACGGTGGCCGTGGCCGGGGGCGTCCGCTGGATCGACGACTCGAAGGCCACGAACCCGCACGCCGCCGAGGCGTCGCTGCGGGCGTTCGGCCGCGTCGTCTGGATCGTGGGCGGGCTCCTCAAGGGCGTCGACGCGGACGCGCTCGTCGCGGCGCACGTGGGGCGACTGCGCGCGGCGATCGTGATCGGCGTCGATCGCGAGCTGCTCGTGGCGGCGTTCCGCCGACACGCGCCCGAGCTGCCCCTCTTCGAGGTGATCGCCGACGACACTGAACAGGTGATGCCCGAGGCGGTCGCACTGGCCGCGTCGGTCGCCGCAGAGGGCGACACCGTGCTCCTCGCGCCCGCTGCGGCGTCGATGGACCAGTTCGCCGATTACGGCGATCGCGGCCGGCGGTTCCACGAGGCGGTCAGAACGATGCTGGGAGGTGAGGCGGATGGCGACTCCGCCCCGCTCGACCCGTCGCCAGAAGGCTGACCAGCAGGGCGTCTCGGCCGCCCGCATCCGGCTCGGGCGGGTCTTCCGCGTCGAGTCGGCCGACTACTTCCTGCTGCTCGGAACGACGCTCTTCCTCGTCGTCCTCGGCCTCGTCATGGTGCTCTCGGCGTCGCTGGTCGAGTCGTACCTGGAGGACGGCGGGCTGCTCGACCAGGCCGTCCGGCAGGGCGTGTTCGCGATCATCGGCATCCCGGCGATGCTCATCGCGAGCCGCATGCCCGAGCGCTTCTGGATGCGCATCGCCTGGCCCGCGCTCATCATCACCTGCATCCCCCAGCTGCTCGTGGTCGCCACCGACCTCGGCATCGAGGACGGCGGCAACACGAACTGGCTGCGCATCGGCCCCGTGCAGTTCCAGCCCTCCGAGTTCATCAAGGTCGCCCTCGTCATCTGGCTCGGGCTCATCGTCACGAAGAAGCAGGACAAGCTCGGCGACTTCACCCACGGCGTGCTGCCGATCCTGCTCGTCGGCGGCGGGGCGATCGGCCTCGTCCTCCTCGGCGGCGACCTCGGCACCGTGATGATCATGGGCGCGATGCTGCTCGGCGCGCTGTTCCTCATCGGGGTGCGGCTGCGGCTCCTGCTGCTGCCGATCGTGGTCGCGGTCGTGGGCTTCGTGATCGTGGCGTTCTCGAGCGAGAACCGCATGCGACGGATCATGTCGTTCGTCGACTCGAACTGCGACACCGGGTCGGCCGACACGCTGAACTCGTGCTGGCAGGTGATGCACGGCACGTACGCGCTCGCGAACGGCGGCGTCTTCGGGGTCGGCCTCGGCAACTCCGCGGCGAAGTGGTCGTGGCTGCCCGCCGCCGACAACGACTTCATCTTCGCCATCATCGGCGAGGAGCTCGGCCTCATCGGCGCGATCGTCGTCATCGGGCTGTTCGTGCTGCTCGCGGTCGCGTTCGCCCGGGTGCTCCGCAGCTCGCGCACGATGTTCGCGAAGACGGTCACCGCGGCCGTGATGGTGTGGGTCATCGGTCAGGCCTGTGTCAATATCGGAGTCGTGCTCGGAGTCTTCCCCGTCCTCGGTGTCCCGCTGCCGCTCGTCTCGGCCGGCGGCACCGCCCTGTTGACCACCCTCGTCGCGATCGGCGTCGTGCTGTCGGTCGCCCGCGATCCCGAGGCGCCGGCGCGCGCTGCCGCGCGCGCGGCGGCGCGCCGGGCCCGCGCCTCGGAGCGTGCCGCCCGATGAGCGTCTACCTGCTCGCCGGCGGCGGCACCGCCGGCCATGTGAACCCCCTGCTCGCCGTCGCCGACCGGCTCCGCGAGCGCGACGCCGACGCCGAGGTGCTCGTGCTCGGCACCGCGGAGGGCCTCGAGGCGCGGCTCGTCCCGGCGCGCGGCTACGAGCTCCTGACGATCGCGAAGGTGCCGTTCCCGCGCCGACCCAACCGTGCGGCCCTGGCGTTCCCGTCGCGGTTCAGCCGCTCGATCGACGACGTCGCGCGGATCATCTCCGACCGCGGCGTCGAGCTCGTCGTCGGGTTCGGCGGCTACGTCTCGACGCCCGCCTACCTCGCCGCCCGTCGCGCGGGCATCCCCGTCGTGATCCACGAGGCGAACGCGAAGCCGGGCCTCGCGAACCGGCTCGGCGCACGCTGGGCCGAGCAGGTCGGCGTCGCCTTCGAGGGCACGCCGCTGCCGCACGCCGAGGTGGTCGGCATGCCGCTCCGCCGCGAGATCGAGTCGCTCGACCGCGCGGCGCTGCGCGCCGAGGCCGCCGAGTTCTTCGGCCTCGACCCCGATCGTCCGGTGCTGCTCGCGACCGGCGGCTCGCTCGGGGCCCGTCGCATCAACCGCACCATGGTCGACAGCGCGGCCGCCATCACGGGTGCCGGCTGGCAGGTGCTGCACATCACGGGGGCGAACTCCGAGGTCGACGACCCGGGCGTGGCCGACTATCGCATGGTCGAGTACGCCGACCGCATGGACCTCGCCCTGGCGGCGGCCGACCTCGCGGTCTCCCGGGCCGGCGCGGCGACGGTCAGCGAGCTCGCGGCCCTCGGTCTTCCGGCCGTGTATGTGCCCTATCCCGTCGGCAACGGCGAACAGCGCTTCAACGCGGCCGGCGTGGTCGACGCAGGCGGAGGCATCCTCGTCGACGACGCGCGATTCGTGCCCGAGTGGGTGGACGCCGAGCTCGTCCCGCTCCTCGCCGACCGCGACCGCGTCGCCGCGATGGCCGCGGCGGCCGCGACCGCGGGCGTCCGCGACGGCACCGCGCGCATGGTCGCGCTCATCGACGCCGCGCTCGGCGGGGGAGCCGCGCACCAGGCCTGAGGCGCGTAACGTTGAACGTGGCGGATGCCACGTGCATCGCCCTCGAACCATCCGCACGCACGTCGTGCGACGCCCGCCCGACCGCACCGACGACACCCGAGGAAGAGCACCCGAACGTGACCATCAAGCCCGATCTCTCGATCCAGATCCCCGCCGAACTCGGCGCCGTGCACTTCGTCGGCATCGGGGGATCCGGCATGAGCGGCATCGCGCGGCTCTTCCTCGACGCCGGGCACCGGGTGACCGGCTCCGACGTGCGCGACTCGGCGAACATCGCCGCCCTCCGCGAGCTCGGCGCCGAGATCGCCATCGGCCACGCCGCCGAGAACCTCGGCGACGCCGAGGCGGTCGTCGTGACGGGCGCGCTGTGGCAGGACAACCCCGAGTACCGGCTGGCGCTCGAGCGCGGCCTCCCGGTGCTGCACCGCTCGCAGGCGCTCGCGTGGCTCATCTCGGGCCAGCGCCTGGTCTCGGTCGCCGGCGCGCACGGCAAGACGACCTCGACGGGCATGATCGTCACCGGGCTCCTCGCCCAGGGCGCCGATCCGAGCTTCGTCAACGGCGGCGTGATCGAGGGCCTCGGCGTCTCGTCCGGCGCGGGCGCCGACGAGCTGTTCGTCGTCGAGGCCGACGAGTCCGACGGGTCCTTCCTGCTCTACGACACCGCGATCGCGCTCATCACGAACGTCGATCCCGACCACCTCGACCACTACGGCTCGCGCGCGGCGTTCGAGCAGGCCTTCGTCGACTTCGCCGACCGGGCGAGCGAGCTCGTCGTCGTCTCCTCCGACGACGCGGGGGCGAAGCGCGTCACCGAACGTCTCGCGCACGAGCACGTGGTCACCTTCGGCGAGGCGGCGGATGCCACGGTGCGGGTGCACTCCATCGAGACCGACGGTCCCGTGGCCTTCTCGATCGCGTACGACGGCGTCGACCACCGCGCGCAGCTGCTCGTGCCCGGCCGGCACAACGCCATCAACGCGGCCGGCGCCTTCGCCGTGCTCGTGGGGCTCGGCTTCGACGCCGCGGCCTCCCTGGCCGGCATCGCCCGGTTCGCGGGCACCGGTCGCCGCTTCGAGCTGCACGGCACCGTCGGCGGCGTGAGCGTCTACGACGACTACGCGCACCACCCGACCGAGGTCGCCGCGGCCCTCGCCGCCGCGCGTACGGTCGTGGGCGAGGGGCGCATCATCGCCGTGCACCAGCCGCACACCTACAGCCGCACCCAGGCGTTCGCGAAGGAGTTCGCCGAGGTGCTCGAGGAGTTCGCCGACGAGACCGTCGTGCTCGACGTCTACGGCGCCCGCGAGGACCCGGTGCCAGGCGTGACCGGGGCGCTGGTGAGCGAGCGTTTCGCCGACTCCTCGCACGTCGCCTTCGTGCCCGACTGGCAGGAGGCGGCCGACCACACCGCCCGCATCGCCCGTGAGGGCGACTTCGTCATCACGCTCGGCTGCGGCGACGTCTACCGCATCGTGCCGCAGCTGCTCGGCTCGCTCGAGCGGGAGCGCGGATGACGGTGGGCCGCCCGTGAAGCGGCCGCAGGGCTTCGAGGCGCGGCCGCCGAGGCGTCCGTCGACGGGCGATCGGGCGCCGTCCGAGCCCGGACCGACGACCGCTGCGGGCGCACGCCGGCGGAGCGGAGGCGGGATCGCCGACCGCGTGAGCACCGAGCCGATCGCCGTCGTGGCCGGCGCCGGCGCCGTCGCTGCCGGCGCCCGGGTGCCTCGGGACCTTCAGGAGACGGTGCCCCTCGACGACCTCCGTCGCGGGCTCGCGGGCCCCGGCGGGGCGGGCGGGCGCGACGAGCGCGATGCCGAGCCGCGCGATGCCGAGCCGCGCGACGCCGCGCCGGGCGTCGACCCGCACGACCACGCGACCGGCGCCGTGCGGCGCGACGACGCGAAGGGTGCGCGGCGGGCCGTGGCGGCGGCGGAGCGCGCCCGGCGCCGCTACGAGAAGCAGGAGGTGCGCCGCTTCACGAAGCGCTCGCGGCGGCGGCGACTCGTCTGGTCGGTCGTCGGCGGGGCGCTCGCGCTGCTCGTGGTCGTCGTCGTCGGCGGTGCCTACTCGCCGCTCATGGCGCTGCGCGAGGTGCGCGTCGAAGGCGCGGCCCGCATCCCGCCGGAGCAGATCGTCGCCGCCTTCGAGGGGGAGCTCGGCACGCCGCTGCCGCTCGTCACGCGCGACGACGTCCACAGCGCCCTCGCGGGGTTCAGCCTCATCGAGACGTACTCGACCGAGACCATCCCGCCCGGGACCCTCGTCGTCCGCATCGTCGAACGGACGCCCGTCGGCGTCATCGAGACGGCCCGCGGCCTCGAGCTCGTCGACGGCGCGGGGGTCGTCATCGACCGCCTCGACGCGCGCCCCGACGGGCAGCCGCTCATCGAGACGCCCGGCGGCACCGCCTCTGACGGCTTCCGCGCCGTCGCGGCGGTCGTGCGCAACCTCCCGGCGGAGGTGCGGACGCAGCTCGTCGGCGCCACGGCGGAGACGGCCGACGACGTGCGCCTCGAGCTCGCCGGGGGAGTGCCGGTGGTCTGGGGCGGAGCCGGCGACTCGGCGACGAAGGCGGCGGTGCTCGCGCGCCTGATGGCCGTCGCGCCGCCCGACACGGTGTCGGGCTACGACGTCTCGTCGCCCGAGAGCGCCGTCACGTACTGACCCCGGGGGCCTCCGGAGGGCGCTCCGCGGGCATTCTGGGGGCCGGATCGCGACACGCCGGGAGCGCCTTTCGCGGGCCGCGCGGTGCGCCTCGTACCGTCATCACAGGAATTGCATACTCAGCAAAACTTTAACCTTCGACTAGAGGTTCAGGGTTCAGAGTTCGCACGGAAGGCCGGACATGTCGACAAACCAGAACTACCTCGCCGTCATCAAGGTGGTCGGTATCGGCGGCGGCGGCGTCAACGCCGTCAATCGCATGATCGAACTCGGCCTCCGCGGAGTCGAATTCATCGCGATCAACACCGATGCGCAGGCGCTGCTCATGAGCGACGCCGACGTCAAGCTCGACGTGGGGCGCGACCTCACCCGAGGACTCGGCGCGGGCGCCGACCCCGAGGTCGGCCGCCGCGCCGCCGAGGACCACGCGGAGGAGATCGAGGAGGCGCTGGCCGGCGCCGACATGGTCTTCGTCACCGCCGGCGAAGGCGGCGGCACGGGCACGGGCGGCGCTCCCGTCGTGGCCCGCATCGCGAAGTCGATCGGCGCGCTCACCATCGGTGTCGTCACGAAGCCGTTCGGCTTCGAGGGCAAGCGCCGCCAGACCCAGGCCGAGCAGGGCGTCGCGCGTCTGAAGGAAGAGGTCGACACCCTCATCGTGGTGCCGAACGACCGCCTGCTCGAGATCAGCGACCGCGGCATCTCGATGCTCGAGGCCTTCGCGACCGCCGACCAGGTGCTGCTCGCCGGTGTCCAGGGCATCACCGACCTCATCACGACGCCCGGCCTCATCAACCTCGACTTCGCCGACGTCAAGTCGGTCATGCAGGGAGCGGGCTCCGCCCTCATGGGCATCGGCTCCTCGCGGGGGGCGGATCGTGCGATCAAGGCGGCAGAACTCGCGGTCGCGAGTCCGCTGCTCGAGGCGTCGATCGACGGCGCGCACGGCGTCCTGCTCTCCATCCAGGGCGGCTCGAACCTCGGCATCTTCGAGATCAACGACGCCGCGAGGCTCGTGCAGGAGGCCGTGCACCCCGAGGCCAACATCATCTTCGGTGCCGTCATCGACGACACGCTGGGCGACGAGGTGCGCGTCACCGTCATCGCCGCGGGCTTCGACGGCGGCGAGCCGAACGCGAAGCCGGTCGAGGCGCGTCGCACGAACTTCGTCCCGGCGGCGGCCGCCGCGGTCGGCGCGGGCGTCGGGGGCACCGGCTCGCTCGGCGAGTCGCTCGGCGGCGACGTCGCCGAGGTCATCGCGGAGATCGACATCGACGAGCTCGTCGAGACGGCGAACTGGGGCGAGGCGCAGAGCTCGACCGCGGACCAGATCGTCACCGACCCGGCCTTCGACGACAACGACGACGACCTCGACATCCCCGACTTCCTGAAGTGAGCGGGCTCGGCTACCGCCTCGCGGCCGTCCAGGCGGGCATCGCGGATGCCGCGCGCGAGGCCGGCCGCGAGGCATCCGGGATCACGACCATCGTGGTCACGAAGTTCCACCCGGCGTCGCTCGTGCGCGAGCTCGCCGCGCACGGCGTGCGCGACGTCGGGGAGAACCGGCATCAGGAGGCGCAGGCCAAGGCCGCCGAGCTCGCCGACCTCGGGCTCCGCTGGCACTTCGTCGGGCAGCTGCAGAGCAAGAAGGCGAAGCAGGTGCGGGCGTACGCCGCGGCGATCCACTCGGTCGACCGGCCCGCGCTCGTCGACGCGCTGCGTTCGGACGAGGCATCCGTCGACTGCTTCGTTCAGGTGAACCTCACCGACGACCCCGGGCGCGGCGGCGTCGCGCCCGACGCGCTCGAGGAGCTCGTCGAGCGCGTGCTCGGCACGCCGGGACTTCGGCTCCGCGGGCTGATGGCCGTCGCTCCGCTCGACGAGCCGGCGCGCCCCGCGTTCGCCCGCGTCCGCGAGCTCTCCGAGCGCGTCGTCCGCCTCGCACCGGAGGCGCGCGACCTGTCCATGGGGATGTCCCACGACTTTCGCGACGCGATTCTGGAGGGTGCGACACACCTCCGGATCGGCAGCGCAATCACCGGGAATCGGCCGGCCGCCGGTTAACCTCGAAGAGACGGAACACAGACGGAGGCATCGATGTCGAACCCGCTCAAGAAGACCATGGTCTACCTCGGACTCGCCGATGAGGAGCTCGAGCACGAGGCGCCCCACGCGCAGCCCCAGGCCGCAGCGGCGCCCGCCCCGGTCGTGCACGCCGCCCCGGCCCCCGCGCAGAAGACCGGCGCAGCGGTGACCCCGCTGCGCAAGCACCACGTCCAACCGAGCACCCCGCAGGCGGAGATGAACGAGATCCTGACCGTCCACCCGCGTCAGTACCGTGACGCGCAAGTCATCGCAGAGTCCTTCCGTGAGGGCGTGCCGGTGATCATCAACCTCTCGCAGATGTCCGATGCCGACGCACGGCGTCTCATCGACTTCGCGAGCGGCCTCTCGCAGGGGCTCTACGGCAAGATCGAGCGGGTCACGAGCAAGGTCTTCCTGCTCTCGCCCGCGCACGTGGTCGTCTCGGGGGAGACGGGCGACGCGGAGGGCGACGTCGAGGCGTCGTTCTTCACGCACGCGTAGCCGCCCGTGGGCGCGCTCCTCGTCGTCTGGAACATCCTGTACGCACTCCTCCTCATCTACTTCTTCGTGATGTGGGGGCGTTTCGTCCTCGATCTCGTGCGGACGTTCAATCGTTCGTGGCGCCCGAGGGGCTTCTGGCTCGTCGTCGTCGAGCTCGTGTACAGCACCACCGATCCGCCGGTGAAGTTCTTCCGGCGGATCCTTCCGCCGATCCGCATCGGGCAGGTGGCACTCGACCTCGGGTGGAGCCTCGCGATGCTGGTCGTCATCCTCGCCATGACCATCGTGTCGGGGCTGGCCGCGGCGGCGGCCGCATCCTGAACATCTCCTGCGATCGTGACAAGCCGAGACGATCGGCGCTCACGACTCTCAGGTGGTGTTTGCTACCGTTAGCAGAACGTGATCGAACCGATCGAACAGATTTGAGGGTGGAAAGCCATGGCGCTAACTCCGGAAGATGTGGTCAACAAGCGCTTCCAGGCGACGAAGTTCCGGGAGGGCTACGACCAGGACGAGGTCGATGACTTCCTCGACGAGGTCGTCGTCGAACTGCGTCGGCTGAACCAGGAGAACGACGAGCTGCGCCAGCGCGTCGCGGCGGCCGAAGCCCGTGCCGCGGAGGCCGCGCAGGCGCCCGCCCCCGCTGCGCCGGCACCTGCCGCGGTGTACACCGAGCCGGCCGCCCCGCCGCCCACCGTCGCCGTGCCGACGCAGGCCCCGGCCGTGCAGTCCGAGCTCGACGAGCAGACGTCGACCACCAACCTGCTGCAGCTCGCCCGCCGCCTCCACGAGGAGCACGTGCGCGAGGGCATCGAGAAGCGCGACGCGCTCATCGCCGAGGGCCACGCGACCGCGGCCCGCGTCGTCGCCGAGGCCGAGGCCAAGCAGCGCCAGCAGATGGGCATCCTCGATCAGGAGCGCGTCGCGCTCGAGAAGCGCGTCGACGAGCTCCGCACCTTCGAGCGCGACTACCGCGCGAAGCTGAAGAGCTACATCGAGGGCCAGCTGCGCGACCTCGACACCGCCGCCCCCGTGCAGGTGTCGGGCAACCAGGGCTTCTCGGCCCCCGCCGAGCAGCCGGCACCGACCTTCCAGGGCTTTGGCGGCTGAGCCGGCCGCGAAGGTCGGCACCACCACCGCCCTGCTGGTCCTGGCCGGCGCCGCGATCGCGGCGTACGGCCTCGACCAGTTGAGCAAGTTCCTCGTCGTCTCGAACCTCACCGAAGGTGAGATCGTGCCGGTGCTGGGCTCCGTGCTCCAGTGGCAGTTCGTGCGCAACCCCGGCGCGGCATTCTCCCTCGCGAGCGGCATGACGTGGATCTTCACGATCCTCGCCGCGAGCGTGATCACGTTCATCATCTGGTTCGCCCGGCGCATCCGCTCGGTGGCGTGGGCGCTCGTCTTCGGCCTGCTGCTCGGCGGCGTGCTCGGCAACCTGACCGATCGGCTCTTCCGCGAGCCGAGCTTCGGACTGGGCCACGTGATCGACTTCATCTCCACCCCGTGGATGCTCCCGGCGATCTACAACGTCGCCGACATCGCGATCGTGTCGAGCATGGTGCTGTTCATGATCCTGACGATCCGCGGCATCGGGCTCGACGGCTCGCGCGAGGTGCGACCCGCCAAGACCGCGGCGGATGCCGCGTCGCCGGCCTCGTCCGACGACGGGCCCGAGGCGCCTCGGCCGCCGGCCGCGGATCCGCTCCGCGCGCACGAGGCCTGATGGAGCACCGCTCGTTCCCGGTTCCCGACGGGCTCGACGGCACGCGGGTCGACGCGGGCCTGGCGAAGCTCCTCGGCTTCTCGCGCACCCTCGCCGCCGAGATCGCCTCCGGCGGAGGCGTCAGCGTCGACGGCGCGACCGTCGACAAGTCCGACCGGCTGCGGGCCGGCGGCTGGCTCGAGGTGAGCTGGGAGCCGCCGCGCACGCTCGCGGTCGAGCCGATCGCAGTGCCCGAGCTCGGCATCGTCCACGACGACGACGACCTCGTGGTGGTCGACAAGCCGGCGGGCGTCGCCGCGCACCCCTCGCTCGGCTGGACGGGTCCGACGGTCGTCGGCGCCCTCGCCGCCGCGGGGTTCCGCATCTCGACGTCGGGGGCGCCCGAACGGCAGGGCGTCGTGCACCGGCTCGACGCGGGCACGAGCGGCCTCATGGTGGTCGCGAAGTCGGAGCGCGCCTACACCGAGCTCAAGCGGCAGTTCCACGATCGCGAGGTCGAGAAGATCTACCACACCGTCGTTCAGGGGCATCCCGACCCGCTCGCCGGCACGATCGACGCGCCCGTCGGGCGCCACCCGCGCTCCGAGTGGAAGTTCGCGGTGACCGCGGACGGCAAGCACGCCGTCACCCACTACGAGACGCTCGAGGCGTTCCCGTACGCCTCGCTCCTCGAGGTGCACCTCGAGACGGGGCGCACGCACCAGATCCGCGTGCACATGGCCGCGCAGCGGCACCCGTGCGCGGGCGACGCCATGTACGGCGCCGACCCGACGCTGTCGGAGCGGCTCGGACTCACCCGCCAGTGGCTGCACGCCCACGAACTCTCGCTCACGCACCCGGGCACCGGCGAGTGGACGACGTTCACCTCCGAGTACCCCGACGACCTCGCCCACGCGCTCGAGCTGCTGCGCGGCGACTGACGCCGGTCGTCCGGGTCGCGTGCGAACCGGCCCCGAGGTGGGCGGCTCGCCCTAGACTCGAAGACACCCCCAGAACCACCCCGCAGCATCCGAAGAGGAGCCCCGTGGCCGCCGATTCATTCGTCCACCTGCACGTGCATTCCGAGTACTCGATGCTCGACGGAGCGGCCCGGGTGGGCGAGCTGATCAAGGCCGCGCAGGGCGAGGGCATGCCGGCCGTCGCGGTCACCGACCACGGCAACGTGTTCGGCGCCTACGACTTCTGGAAACAGGCGACCGACGCCGGCATCAAGCCGATCATCGGCACCGAGGCGTACATCACGCCCGGCACCGCGCGCGGCGACAAGACCCGCGTTCGCTGGGGCAACGGCGGCGGCGACGACGTCTCCGGCTCGGGCGCGTACACCCACATGACCCTGCTCTCCGAGACGACCGAGGGCATGCACAACCTGTTCCGGCTCTCGAGCCGCGCGTCGATCGAGGGCTACTACTTCAAGCCGCGCATGGACCGCGAGCTGCTCTCGACCTACTCGAAGGGGCTCATCGCGACGACCGGCTGCCCGTCGGGCGAGGTGCAGACGAGGCTCAGGCTCGGCCAGTACGACGAGGCGCTGAAGGCCGCCGCCGACTTCCGCGACATCTTCGGCAAGGAGAACTACTTCGCCGAGATCATGGACCACGGCCTCGGCATCGAGCGCCGCATCATGGAGGACCTGCACCGGCTCGCGAAGGAGCTGGGCCTGCCGCTCGTGGCCACGAACGACCTGCACTACACGCACGCCGACGATGCGAAGAGCCACGCGGCCCTGCTCTGCGTGCAGTCGGGCTCGACGCTCGACGACCCCAACCGGTTCAAGTTCGACGCCGACGAGTTCTACCTGAAGACGGCGGCCGAGATGCGCCACGTCTTCCGCGACCACCCCGAGGCGTGCGACAACACGCTGCTGATCGCCGAGCGCTGCGACGTGCAGTTCAACACGAGCGCCAACTACATGCCGCGATTCCCCGTGCCGCCCGGTGAGAGCGAGGAGACCTGGTTCGTGAAGGAGGTCGACCGGGGCCTCGAGCTGCGCTACCCGAACGGCATCCCGGCCGAGGTGCGCAAGCAGGCCGACTACGAGGTCGGCGTCATCCTGCAGATGGGCTTCCCCGGCTACTTCCTCGTCGTCGCCGACTTCATCAACTGGTCGAAGGAGCACGGCATCCGCGTCGGACCGGGCCGCGGCTCGGGTGCCGGTTCGATGGCCGCGTACGCGATGAAGATCACCGACCTCGATCCGCTGCAGCACGGGCTCATCTTCGAGCGCTTCCTCAACCCCGACCGCGTCTCCATGCCCGACTTCGACGTCGACTTCGACGAGCGTCGTCGCGGCGAGGTCATCAAGTACGTGACCGAGAAGTACGGCGAGGAGCGCGTCGCGCAGATCGTCACCTACGGCACCATCAAGGCCAAGCAGGCGCTGAAGGACTCCGGGCGCGTGCTCGGCTTCCCGTTCTCGATGGGCGAGAAGCTCACGAAGGCGATGCCGCCGGCCGTCATGGGCAAGGACATCCCGCTCACCGGCATCTTCGACAAGAACCACCCGCGCTACAAAGAGGCCGGCGACATCCGGGCGATCGTCGAGACCGACCCCGAGGCCCGCACCGTGTTCGACACGGCGCTCGGCCTCGAGAACCTGAAGCGGCAGTGGGGCGTCCACGCGGCCGGCGTCATCATGTCGAGCGACCCGCTGATCGACATCATCCCGATCATGAAGCGCGAGCAGGACGGCCAGATCGTCACGCAGTTCGACTACCCGGCGTGCGAGTCGCTCGGCCTGATCAAGATGGACTTCCTGGGGCTGCGCAACCTCACGATCATCGACGACGCGCTCGACAACATCGAGGCGAACCGCGGGTTCCGCCCGGTGCTCGAGGACCTCGAGCTCGACGACCCCGAGGCGTACGCACTGCTCTCGCGCGGCGACACGCTCGGGGTGTTCCAGCTCGACGGCGGACCGATGCGCGCGCTCCTCAGGCTCATGAAGCCCGACAACTTCGAAGACATCTCGGCCGTCATCGCGCTGTACCGTCCGGGCCCCATGGGTGCGAACTCGCACACCAACTACGCGCTCCGCAAGAACGGGCTGCAGGAGATCACCCCGATCCACGCCGAGTTCGCCGAGTCGCTGAAAGACATCCTCGACACGAGCTACGGCCTGATCATCTACCAGGAGCAGGTCATGGCGATCGCCCAGCGCGTCGCCGGCTTCTCGCTCGGACAGGCCGACATCCTCCGCCGCGCGATGGGCAAGAAGAAGAAGTCCGAGCTCGACAAGCAGTACGAGGGCTTCTCGAACGGCATGAAGGCGAACGGCTACTCCGAGGAGGCGATCGGCAAGCTCTGGGAGATCCTGCTGCCCTTCTCCGACTACGCCTTCAACAAAGCGCACTCCGCGGCCTACGGCGTGCTGAGCTACTGGACGGCGTACCTCAAGGCGCACTTCCCTGCGGAGTACATGGCGGCCCTCCTCACGAGCGTCGGCGACGCCCGCGACAAGCTCGCGCTCTACCTCAACGAGTGCCGCCGCATGGGCATCAAGGTGCTGCCGCCCGACGTCAACGAGTCGATCGGCTTCTTCGCGGCCGTCGGCGACGACATCCGATTCGGGCTCGGCGCCGTGCGCAACGTCGGCTTCAACGTCGTCGACGCGATCCGCGCCGCGCGCGACGAGAAGGGGCGCTTCGAGTCGTTCCACGACTTCCTGAAGAAGTCGCCCCTGCCGGTGGCGAACAAGCGCACCGTCGAGTCGCTCATCAAGGCCGGCGCCTTCGACTCGCTCGGCGCGACCCGGCGCGCGCTCGTCGAGATCCACGAGGGCGCGGTCGAGTCGGCGGTCGGCGAGAAGCGCGTCGAGGCGACCGGCCAGGCGGGCTTCGACTTCGACTCGCTGCTCGCCGAGCACGAGGAGGCACCGCCGTCGCTCGTGCCCGACCGGCCCGAGTGGGCCAAGCGCGACAAGCTCGCCTTCGAGCGCGAGATGCTCGGGCTCTACGTCTCCGACCACCCGCTCGCCGGGCTCGAGGCGCCGCTCGCCAAGCACGCCTCGACGACGATCACCGACCTCATGGGCTCCGACGCCACGCAGGACGGCGACACCGTGACGATCGCCGGCCTCGTGACGAGCGTGCAGCACCGCGTCGCGAAGGCCTCGGGCAACCAGTACGGCATGATCCAGGTCGAGGACTTCTCGGGCGAGATCACCGTCATGTTCATGGGCAAGGCGTACCAGGAGTTCGCGCCGGGCCTGCAGGCCGACTCGATCGCCGTCGTGCGCGGGCGGGTGAGCATGCGCGACGACGGCATGAACCTGCACGCGTACAGCGTGTTCACCCCCGAGCTCGGCCAGGGCGACGAGAGCGGCCCCGTCATGATCTCGCTGCCCGACCAGCGCGCGACGACCGAGACGATCACCGCGCTCGGCGATGTGCTCATCCGGCACCGGGGCGACACCGAGGTGCGGTTGAAGCTCGTGCGCGGGCGGAGCGCCCGGGTGTTCGAGCTGCCGTACCCGGTGAAGGTGAGCGCCGACTTCTACGGCGAGCTGAAGAGCCTGCTCGGCCCGAACTGCCTCGTGTGACGCGCGCCCGCCGGGCGATCATGCGCGCTCGGTAGGCTTGACGGGCCATGCGTACCATCGACCTCCGCGGAACCCGTCCGTCCACGACCGAGCTGCTCGCGCTCGTCCCTCGCGCCGCGACCGACGTGTCGGCCGCCCTCGAGCCGGCCCGAGCGCTCATCGACGCCGTGCGCGAGCACGGCGGGTCGGCGCTCCTCGACCAGGCCGAGCGGTTCGACCGGGTGCGGCCGCCCCACGTCCGGGTGCCCGCCGACGAGCTCGCCGCCGCGCGCGAGGCCCTCGCCCCCGAGATCCGCGACGCGATCGAGCGCACCGTCGAGCGCGTCCGGGCCGCGAGCGCCGCCCAGGTGCCTGCGCCCGAGCGCACCGTGCTCGGCGACGGCGCGGTCGTCGAGCAGCGCTGGCAGCCCGTCGCCCGGGTCGGCCTCTACGTGCCGGGCGGCAAGGCCGTCTACCCGTCGAGCGTCGTCATGAACGTGGTGCCGGCCCAGGCCGCGGGCGTGCGCTCGATCGCCCTCGCCTCGCCGCCGCAGGCCGAGTTCGGCGGCCGGGTGCACCCCACGATCGCCGGCGTCGCGGCCCTGCTCGGCATCACCGAGGTGTACGCCATGGGCGGCGCGGGGGCGATCGGCGCCTTCGCCTACGGCGTGCCCGACCTCGGGCTCGAGCCGGTGCAGCGGGTGACGGGACCGGGCAACGTGTTCGTGGCGGCGGCCAAGCGGCTGGTGCAGGGCGTGACCGGCATCGACGCCGAAGCCGGGCCGACCGACATCCTCGTGATCGCCGACGACGGGGCCGACGCCGATTTCGTGGCCGCCGACCTCGTGAGCCAGGCCGAGCACGACGAGCTCGCCGCCTCGGTGCTCGTCACCGACTCCGCCGATTTCGCGTCGCGCGCCGTCGCACGTCTCGAGGCGCGAGTCAGCGCGACGAAGCACCGCGAAAGGGTGCGGCAGGCGGTCGACGGCGTGCAGTCGGCCGTCGTGCTCGTCGACGACCTCGAGCAGGCCACCGACTTCGCGAACGCGTTCGGCCCCGAGCACCTCGAGATCCAGGTGCGCGACGTCGACGCGGTGCTCGCCCGCATCGAGAACGCCGGCGCCATCTTCGTCGGGCCCTACTCGCCGGTGAGCCTCGGCGACTACGCGGCCGGCTCGAACCACGTGCTGCCGACGGGCGGGCAGTCGCGGTACGCGGCCGGACTCTCGGCCGCGACGTTCCTGCGCCCGCAGCAGGTCGTGCGCTACGACGAGCAGGCGCTCCGCGAGGTCGCCCCGGTCATCGCGGCGCTCTCCGCCGAGGAGGACCTGCCCGCGCACGGCGAGGCCGTGACCGCGCGGTTCGACCGCTCCTGAGGGCGACGGCGCCCGACGTCGTCGCGGCGCGCGGCCTCCGGCGGCGCGCCGCGCGCCACTAGGCTGGGGGACACCATGTACTGCCCGTTCTGCCGTCATCCCGATTCGCGCGTCATCGACTCCCGCACGAGCGACGACGGGCTCTCGATCCGTCGCCGCCGTCAGTGCCCCGAGTGCGGGCGGCGCTTCTCGACGACCGAGACGGCGAGTCTCGTCGTGATCAAGCGCAGCGGCGTCGTCGAGCCGTTCAGCCGCGAGAAGGTCGTGCTCGGCGTGAAGAAGGCCTGCCAGGGGCGTCCCGTCACCGACTCCGACCTCGCGGTGCTCGCGCAGAAGGTCGAGGAGACGATCCGCTCGACCGGCGCCTCGCAGATCGAGGCGAACGACATCGGGCTCGCCATCCTCCCGCCCCTGCGCGAGCTCGACGAGGTCGCCTACCTGCGCTTCGCGAGCGTCTACCAGGCGTTCGACTCGCTCGACGACTTCGAATCGGCGATCGAGCTGCTGCGCGCGGAGCACGGGCACCTGCCGGCCCGACCGGTCGAGTGACGCGACGGGTGCCGCGACCGGTACCCTGAATCCGGCATGTATCGACTTCTCTTCTCCGCGTTCCTCTCCAAGCTCGACCCCGAAGACGCGCATCACCTCGCATTCCGGGTGATCAAGGCGCTCCCGACGCTCGGCGTCGGCCGGGTGGTCGAGCGCTTCACCGCGCCCGACCCGTCGCTCGCGGTCGAGGCGCTCGGGCTCCGGTTCCCCTCGCCGTTCGGCGTCGCGGCGGGCTTCGACAAGGACGGCCTCGCGGTGCTCGGCCTCGGTAACCTCGGCTTCGGCCACGTCGAGGTCGGCACGATCACCGCGATCGCGCAGCCGGGCAACGAGCGCCCGCGCCTGTTCCGCCTCGTGAAGGACCGCGCGCTCATCAACCGCATGGGCTTCAACAACGGCGGGGCGGATGCCGCGGCCGGCCGCCTCTCGCGGCTGTCGCGCCGCACGCGGCGCCCGGTGCTCGGGGTCAACATCGGCAAGAGCCGGGTCACCGCGGTCGAGGACGCGGTCGGCGACTACGAGCGCAGCGCGAAGCTGCTCGCACCGTACGCCGACTACCTCGTGGTGAACGTCAGCTCGCCGAACACCCCCGGGCTGCGCGGCCTCCAGGAGCTCGACGCCCTCGCCCCGCTGCTCGAGGCCGTGCGCGCCGCGAGCGGCACGACGCCGCTGCTCGTGAAGATCGCCCCCGATCTCGACGACGCCGAGGTTGTGCGCATCTGCGAGCTCGTGGTGCGCCTCGGCCTCGACGGCCTCATCGCCACGAACACGACGATCTCGCGCGCCGGGCTCCGCACCGAGGCATCCGCCGTCGAGGCGATCGGGGCGGGCGGCCTCTCGGGCGCTCCGCTCGCCGAGCGCTCGCTCGAGGTGCTGAAGCTCGTGCGGCGGCACGTGCCGGCCGAGCTCTGCGTGATCTCCGTCGGCGGCGTCGAGACGGCTGCCGACGTGCAGGACCGGCTCGACGCCGGTGCGACGCTCGTGCAGGGCTACTCGGCGTTCATCTATCGCGGCCCGCTGTGGGCGCGGCAGGTCAACCGCGGGCTCGCGGCGTTCCGTCGTTCGCGCACCGCCGCGGTCTCGGCGTAGGCGGGCCGTCGGGGCGGCAGATCGGCCGCCTCGGCGGGCGGGCGCTGCGGCACGCGGGCGACGCGCGGCCGACTGGTCAGACGACCCCGACCTCGGCGAGCTGGTCGGCGATGGTCGACCCGTCGCTCGCGGAGACCCACGGCACCTCGGTGCCGTGCTCCTCGGCCTTCGTGCGGCCGCCGGCGAGCACCGCCTCGCCCGTCGAGAGACGCCGGATCGCGATCGCCTCCACGCGGTCGGGGTGCTCCGCGGCGAACTGCGCGTAGAGCTCCTCGTCGTGCTGCCCGTCGTCGCCGATGAGCAGCCAGCGCACGTTCGGGAACTCCTCGGCGAGGCGCCGCAGGTTCTCCTGCTTGTGCTCGCGCCCGCTGCGGAACCAGCGGTCGTGCGTCGGGCCCCAGTCGGTGAGGAGCAGCGGGCCGGCGGGGTAGAGGTTGCGGGAGAGGAAGCGCGTGAGGGTCGGGGCGACGTTCCACGCGCCCGTCGACAGGTAGATGACGGGGGAGCCGGGGTGCGAGCGCGCGAGGCGCTCGAAGAGGACGGCCATGCCGGGCGTCGGGATGCGGGCGTGCTCGTCGAGCACGAAGGTGTTCCACGCGGCGACGAGCGGGCGGGGGAGCGCCGTCACCATCACGGTGTCGTCGACGTCGGAGATGATGCCGAACTCGACGTCGGGGCCGACGATGCGGATCGGCGCCTCGACGGGGTTCGCGCCCTCGGTGCCGAGCGTCGCGCGGTGCCAGCCGGGCTCGAGAGCGACCGGCACGGTCGTGTCGACCACGCCGCCGCGGTCGGCGAGCACCTCGATGCGCTGCCCGCCGATCTCGATGACGACGGGCACGTCGCCGACGGGCACGCTCGTGAAGCTGCGCCAGCCGCGGATGCCCTGGTCGCCGCGACGGCGGCGCCGCTTCGAGCCCTGGTCGGGTGCGATCGGCTTGTGCAGCAGGACCCGGCAGAAGACGCGGACCCACTCGGTCGAGCCGTAGCCGGTGTAGGGGACCACGGTGGGGATGTGTCCGCGACGGCGCGCCCATCGCGAGCGGACGTCGTGGATCCAGTCTTCGATGCGCGCGGCACGATGCCGGACCTGGCGCTCTCGGGATCCGGCCGGGGTGGGGGAGCTCGCCGGCATCCACTCAGTCTGTCATGCGACCGGCCCGGCTCGCGAAACGGGCCGCGATCGGTCGATCGAGCCGTTCGACGACCGGTAGAGTGGTCCGAGCAACTGAGGAGGTTCCGTGCCGAACATCGACCTGATCCTCGGGGCCGATCCGAGCCGGAGGCGCTCGGTCCGCACCGAGCCGACGCAGCGTCGCTCGAGCCAGCGTCTCGACGCGCTGCTCGACGCCGCCGCGGAGATCGTCGACGAGTCGGGCTTCGAGCGGCTGACGACCCAGATGGTCGCCGAGCGCGCCGGGGCCTCGATCGGCACGGTGTACCGCTACTTCCCCGACCGCGTCGCCGTGCTCTACGCGCTGCGCGAGCGCTCGGTCCGCCGCTACCGCGAGCGGGTCGCCGACGAGATGGAGCGGGTAGAGCTCGAGTCCTGGTGGACGGTGCTCGACGTCGCGCTCGAGGTCTGCGCGACGATGTACCGCGACGAGCCCGGCTTCACCGTCGTGCACGCGGCGCAGCGCGAGCTCGCCGAGGGCGACATCGAGCCCGAGTTCGCCCACCGCATGGCACGGCTCATCGAGGCCGAGTTCGGCGACAGCGCCGACGAGGACGAGTTGCGGTTCCGCCTGGGCGTGGCGATGGAGATCGGCGACGCGCTCATCAGCCGTGCGTTCGAGCGCACTGCCGATGGCGACGAGCGCTACCTCGCCGAGGCGAAGCGCCTCGTGCACGACTACCTCGCCGAGCACCTCGGCGCGGTGATCGCGGCCTCGAGCGCCGCCTGACCGGGCTCGCGACGCGCGGCGTCAATCCGTTGCCCTGAAGCGCGATCGGTGTTTGGCTTGAGCCTGCACATCGAGCGAACGCCGACGACGGGATGAAGCCAGCATGATCGAGTTCCGCGGCGTTTCGAAGCGCTTCCCCGACGGCACCCTCGCGGTGTCCGGCGTCGACATCGTGATCCCGCCCCGCAAGACGACGGTCCTCGTCGGCTCATCGGGCTCCGGCAAGACGACGCTCCTGCGCATGATCAACCGGATGGTCGACCCGAGCGACGGCCAGGTGCTCATCGACGGCACGGATGTCTCGACCCTCGAGCCCGTCGCGCTGCGCCGCAGCATCGGCTACGTGATGCAGAACTCGGGCCTCCTGCCGCACCGCAAGGTGATCGACAACGTGGCGACCGTCCCGATGCTGCGCGGCACCCGCCGGCGCGAGGCGCACGCGAGGGCGCTCGAGCTGCTCGACACCGTGGGGCTCGACCGCTCGCTCGCCGACAAGTACCCGAGCCAGCTCTCGGGCGGCCAGCAGCAGCGCGTCGGCGTGGCACGGGGCCTCGCGGTCGACCCGAACATCCTGCTCATGGACGAGCCGTTCGGCGCGGTCGACCCGATCGTCCGCTCGGAGCTGCAGCAGGAGCTGCTGCGGTTGCAGGGCGAGCTCGGGAAGACGGTCGTCTTCGTCACCCACGACATCGACGAGGCGTTCCTCCTCGGCGATCAGGTCGTCATCATGCAGCAGGGCGGCAGGATCTCGCAGGCGGCGTCGCCGGCCGAGATCCTCGCCCGCCCGGCCGACGACTTCGTCGCCGACTTCGTGGGCGCGGACCGGGGCAAGCGCGTGCTGCACCTCAGGGAGGTCGACGGGCGGCAGGTGGTCGTCGACGAGGACGGGCGCGCGGCGGGAGTGCTCGCCTCGTGACCTGGCTCTGGTCGAACCTCGACCTGGTCGCCGAGCTGAGCCTCGTGCACCTGGCATTGTCGGTGCCGGCGATCATACTGAGCTTCGTGGTCTCCGTTCCGATCGGCTGGCTCGCGCACCGCTACCGGTGGTCGCGCGGCGTGCTGCTCACGCTGTGCGGGCTGCTCTACGCGATCCCCTCGCTCGCCCTGCTCATCGCCCTTCCGGTCTTCACCGGGCTGGGGGTGCGCTCGCCCGTGAACCTGGTGGTCGCGCTGACGCTCTACGGGGTCGCGGTGATCGTGCGCACGGCCGCCGACGCCTTCGACGCGATCGACCGCGACGTGCGCCAGTCGGCGACCGCGGTCGGCTACTCGGCGTTCGGGCGCTTCCGGTCCGTCGAGCTCCCGCTCGCCGGGCCGGTGCTCCTCTCGGGGCTCCGGGTCGTCATCGTCAGCACCGTCAGCCTCGCGACGATCGGCGCGGTGATCGGCGTGCCGAGCCTCGGCAGCCTCTTCACCGACGGCTTCCAGCGCGGCATCCAGGCCGAGATCGTCACCGGCATCGTCGCGACGATCGCGCTCGCCCTCCTGCTCGACCTGCTCGCCGTGCTCGCGGGGCGGCTCCTCATGCCGTGGACGCGCGTCGGGGCGCGCCGCAGGCGCGTCGTCGCCGCACCCGTCCCCGAGGAGGCGCTGCCGTGAACCTCGTCGCCGACGGCGTCGCATGGATCCTCGACCCCGCCAACTGGCAGGGCCCGGGCAGCATCCCCGAGCGCATCGGCCAGCACCTGCTGCTCTCGCTCGTCGTGCTGCTCATCGCCTCCGCGATCGCCCTGCCGACCGGTGCGGTCATCGGCCACACCGGCCGCGGCAAGCAGCTCGTGGTCATGGTCTCGGGCGGACTGCGTGCCCTGCCCACGCTCGGCGTGCTGACGCTCTTCGGCCTCTGGCTCGGCATCGGGCTCGCGGCGCCGGTGATCTCCCTCGTCATCCTCGCGGTGCCGCCGCTGCTCGCCGGCGCCTACGCGGGGTTCGAGGCGGTCGACCGCCGCACGATCGACGCGGCGCGCGCGATGGGCATGCGCGAGCGCGAGATCGTGGGCGGCGTCGAGCTGCCGCTCGGCCTGCCGATCATCGTCGGCGGCGTGCGCTCGGCCGCGCTGCAGATCATCGCGACGGCGACGCTGGCGGCGTACGTGGCCGACGTGGGGCTCGGCCGGCCCATCTTCCAGGGGCTCAAGACCCGTGACTACGGCGAGATGCTCGGCGGCTCGATCCTCGTGATCCTGCTCGCGCTCGTCGTCGACGGGGCGTTCGCGCTCGCGCAGCGCCTCGTCGTGCCCGCCGGCGTGCGGGCGACCCGCACTCGTGAACTCCGCTCGCGGCCGACCCGGCGGCGAGCGGTCGTGGGGCGACCCATCCATGAAGGGAACAGGCAATGATCACAGCAGGAAAAGGCCGATTCGTCGCGCTGGCGGCGGTCGCGGTCGGGGCGACAGTGGCCCTGGCAGGGTGCGCATCGGGCGATCCGCTCGACAGCGGATCGGGCGAGACCGACGGCGGCGGCGAGACCCTCGTCGTCGGCTCGCAGGACTACTACTCGAACGAGATCATCGCGCAGATCTACGCGCAGGCGCTCGAGGCGAACGGCTTCACGGTCGACCTCCAGCCCCGCATCGGGCAGCGCGAGGTCTACATGCCCGAGCTCGAGAGCGGCGCGATCGACGTCTTCCCCGAGTACACGGGCAACCTCCTCCAGTACTACGTGCCCGACACCACGGCGACGACCGCCGACGACGTCTACGCCGAGCTCGAGGGCGCCCTGCCCGAGGGCCTGCGCGTCCTCGACCAGTCGCCGGCCACCGACCAGGACTCCTACAACGTCACGAAGGAGTTCTCGGAGACGAACGGCGTCACGAGCCTCGCCGACCTCGCGAAGGTCGAGACCCCGTTGACGCTCGGCGGCAACTCCGAGCTCGCGACGCGGCCCTACGGGCCCGAGGGCCTGAAGTCGGTCTACGGGGTCGACGTCGCGTTCACCCCCATCGAGGACAGCGGCGGGCCGCTCACCATCAAGGCCCTCCAGGACGGCGCGGTGCAGCTCGTGAACATCTACAGCGCCAACCCGGCCATCTCCACGAGCGACCTCGTGACCCTCGAGGACCCGGAGGGGCTCTTCCTCGCCTCGAACGTGGTTCCCGTGGTGAGTGAGAAGGTCGACGACGAGGCCGCCGAGGTGATCGACACGGTCAGCGCGGCGCTCACCGCCGCCGACCTCGTCGCGCTCAACGCGCTCAGCGTCGACGAGCAGCAGTCGGCCGAGCAGATCGCGAGCGACTGGCTGGCCGAGCAGAAGCTGTTCTGATCGACGCGGCGCCGGCTAGCGGCCGGCGTCGTGCTCGGAGGGGCCGGGTGCCGAGGCATCCGGCCCTTCGTCGTCCTGCGGGACGCGCGCTGCCGTCGGGGGTGCCGGTGCGGCGCGCGTGAAGGCGGCGGGGGTGCTCGTCGCGGTGTCGAGGGCACCCGAGTCGTCGGCGGCCTCGGCGGCCTCCATGTGCTTGGCCTCGGAGCGCACGATGAGCTTCTTCGCGCCCCACACGACGAGGAGGAAGAGCACGATCACCGCGACGAAGATGTAGCCGGCCCAGTGCAGCTCGCGGCTGAGCTCGCGATAGCTGCCTGCGGCCGCCCAGCCGACCGAGACGTACGCGAACGCCCAGATGACGCACGCGGGCGCCGTCCATGCGATGAACCTGCGGTAGCGCATCGTGCTCATGCCGACGGTCAGCGGGATGAGCGAGTGCAGCACGGGCAGGAAGCGCGAGATGAAGATGGCCGGTCCGCCGCGGCGGTCGAGGTAGCGCTGCGCGCGATGCCAGTTGTCCTCGCCGATCTTCCGTCCGAGGCGCGAGTGGAGGATGTGCGGGCCGAACCAGCGCCCGAGGGCGAAGCCGATGCTCTCGCCGATGAGCGCGCCGACGATGACCGTGAACGTCAGGGCGAGGTACTCGCCGACGCTGTCGACGGCGGTGGCGGCGACCAGCACGATGGTGTCGCCCGGCACGACGAGACCGATGAGCACGCTCGTCTCGAGCATGATGCCGAGTCCGGCGAGGAGGGTGCGGGCGACCGGGTCGACCGCCTGCACGGTGTTGAGGATCCAGTCGAGGATCTCGTTCATCGTTCGAGCGTAACGGTGGGCGGGCGACGGCGCGTCACCCTGCGGGATGATCCGCCAGTACCGCGGTATAGGCCGCGAGCGGTACCAGGAGGAGGAGTGCGGACGCTCCGAGCACGAGCATCCGGGGCATCGCCGTCGACGAGGATGCCGCGGGCACGACGTCGAGCCGGTCGAGCCGCGCGGCGAGCATGTCGGCATCGGCGATCACGGTCTCGTCGCCGTAGCCGCCCGGGCCGCCCTCGCCGACGACGAGGAGCGCACCGCGGAGTGCGTCGTCGCCGGCGGCGCGTCGTGCGCGGTCGTCGGCGAGCATCTCGGCGAGGAGGATGACGGATCGCTCGGCGCGGTTCGCGATCGGGAACCAGGGGAGCGCGCTGTGCCAGGCGCGGAACGCGAGGAGCACGAGATGGTGGAGCTGGTCGAGGTGCGCTCGCTCGTGGGCGATCACCGCGGCGAGCTCGTCGGGCGAGAGCGCGTCGATGAGCCCGTCGGTGAGCACGGTCGCGGTGCGGATCCCGGGCACGCAGTACGCGAGCGGTGCGGGGTGCGCGAGCACGCGGGTGTGCGGCTGCCCCGGCATGGGGTCGCCGAGCAGGGCGACGAGCTGGTGCTGGCGTCGCCGCTCGCGTTCGGCGCGGACGGCCGTGAGTGCGAGGTTCAGTGCGAGGTGCGCGGCGAGGCCGGCGGCCAGCGTGAGGGCGGCGAGGTGCACGACCCCGAACTCGGCCGGGATCGGGCCGGTGAACAGGGCGGGGACGAGCGCGTGCCAGGCGCCCATCAGCGACCCAGCGGGGGAGGCGCCGAACACGAGGAGGCAGCCGATCATCGAGACGCCGCCGGCCACGGCGATGGCCTGCCAGAGCGCGAGGGCGACGGCGGGGGAGTGCGCGGGCCACGCCGCACGCGAGAGGACGACCGGGATCGGCCACGCGAGCGTGAGCGCGAGGGCGCCGAGGCCCACGGCGACGGCGATCACGGTCAGCGTTTGACGAGCTCGTCGAGGAGGCGCCGGAGCGTCGCCGCCTCGCCGTCGCTCACGGTGCCCACGAATCGGGCCAGTGCGGCGTCGCGGTCGCTCGAGCGGTCGAGCACCTCGTGCATGAGCTCGGCGGTGTGCTCCTCGCGCGAGAGGAGCGCCTGGTAGCGGTGGGGGCGGTGCTCGCGCGTGCGGCTCACGAAGCCCTTGCGCTCGAGGCGCGAGAGGACGGTGAGCACGGTGGTCGTGGCCGGGACGTGCCCGCCCTCGCCGTCGCGCACCGCGAGGGCGTCGCGCAGTTCGTTGGCCGAGAGCGCGGCGTCGCTCGACCAGAGCACCTCCATCACGGAGCGCTCGAGATCTCCGAGGTTCGCCATGCCTCCAGACTACCGCCGATCGCGCATTTGTTCTACGCTTCGTAGAAGAACGTCGCTTCGGCGTTCTTCCCGTGTGAAAGAGGCATCCGTGTGAATGAGTTGCTCGACCCGCTGCTGCTCGCTCGATGGCAATTCGGTCTGACGACCGTCTACCACTTCCTGTTCGTCCCGATCACGATCGGACTCGCGACCACCGTCGCGATCTTCCAGACGGCCTGGTTCCGCACCGACAAGGTCGAGTACCTGAAGATCACGCGGTTCTTCGGCAACCTCTTCCTGATCAACTTCGCCATGGGCGTCGTGACCGGCATCGTGCAGGAGTTCCAGTTCGGCATGAACTGGTCGGAGTACTCGCGCTTCGTCGGCGACGTCTTCGGGGCGCCGCTCGCGCTCGAGGGCCTGCTCGCCTTCTTCTTCGAGGCGACGTTCATCGGACTCTGGATCTTCGGCTGGGACAAGCTCCCGCGCGGCATCCACCTCGCGACGATCTGGTGCACCGCGATCGGCACGATCGTGTCGGCGTACTTCATCCTCGCGGCGAACGCGTTCATGCAGAATCCCGTCGGCTACGAGATGAACGCCGAGAAGGGGCGTGCCGAGCTCGTCGACATCGGGGCGCTGCTCACGAACCCGGTGGCCCTCGCCGCGTTCCCGCACACGATCGCCGCGAGCTTCATGGTGACCGCCGGCCTCATCATCTCGGCCGCCGCATGGCACCTCTCGCGCAACCAGCACCTCGACACGATGCGCCCCGCGCTGAAGTTCGGCCTCTGGACGATGGTCGGCGCCGGCATCCTCACGACGATCTTCGGCGACCAACTCAGCCTCGCCATGGTGGCCACGCAGCCGATGAAGATGGCCGCCGCCGAGGCGACGTACGACACCGTCTGCGGCGCCGACGCCTCGTTCTCGCTCTTCACGCTCGGCACGCCCGACGGCTCGAGCGAGCTCTTCTCGGTGCGCGTGCCGTACCTGCTCTCGCTGCTGTCGACGCACTCCTTCGACGGCTGCGTCGAGGGCATCAACGACCTGCAGGCGCAGTACACCGAGCTCTACGGTCCCGGCGACTACGCGCCCATCATCTGGGTCACCTACTGGGCGTTCCGCTGGATGATCGGCCTCGGCATGCTCCACGTCCTCATCGCGGTCGTGGGCCTCTGGGTCACCCGCAAGGGCCGGATGCCGAAGCAGCGCTGGATCTGGAAGGTCGCGATCTGGAGCTTCCCGCTCTCGCTCGCCGCCATGAGCGTCGGCTGGGTCTTCACCGAGATGGGTCGCCAGCCCTGGATCGTGTTCAGCCTGCTGCCGACCGAGTCGGCCGTGTCGCCGAACGTCACCGGCCTCGACGTGCTCATCTCGCTGATCGCGTTCACGCTCGTCTACGGGGCGCTCGCGGTGGTCGAGGTGCGCCTGCTGCTGCGGGCCATCAGGAAGGGCCCGCCCGAACTCGGCGAACCCGACCCCGAGTCGGGCCGCATCGAACCCGCCACGACGGTCTACTGAAAGGAGGAGGACAAGTGGATCTCCCCACGCTCTGGTTCTGGATCGTCGCGTTCCTCTTCGTCGGATACTTCGTACTCGACGGCTTCGACTTCGGCGTCGGCATGTCGCTGCCGTTCCTCGGCAAGGACGACACCGATCGACGCGTGCTCATCAACACGATCGGCCCCGTCTGGGACCTCAACGAGACCTGGGTGATCGTCGCGGGGGCCTCGCTCTTCGCGGCCTTCCCCGAGTGGTACGCGACGCTCTTCTCGGGCTTCTACCTCGCACTGCTGCTCATCCTGCTCGCACTCATCGTGCGCGGCGTCTCGTTCGAGTACCGCCACCAGCGCCCCGAGTCGCAGTGGAAGGGCCGATTCGACCTCATGATCGTCATCGGCTCGGCGGTGCCCGCGCTGCTCTGGGGCGTCGCCTTCGCGAACATCGTGCAGGGCGTGCCGCTCGACGCCGACCACAACTACACGGGCACGCTGTTCGACCTGCTGAACCCGTACGCGCTCCTCGGGGGCCTGACCACGCTCCTCCTCTTCTTCACGCACGGCGTCGTCTTCGTGTCGCTGAAGACCGAGGGCGAGCTGCGCGAGCGGGCACGCCGCCTCGCGGTGCGGTCGGGCGTCGTCACGATCGTCGTCGCCGCGACGTTCCTGCTGTGGACGGGCCTCGCGTTCGGCACCTTCTGGTTCTGGATCCTCGCCGCGGTGGCGGCGGTCGCCCTCATCGGCGGCTGGCTCGCGAACCTGCGGGGCGCGGAGGGGGTCGCGTTCACGCTCATGGCCGCGACGATCGCGGCAGCGGTGTTCGCGCTCTTCGCCGCGCTCTTCCCAGAGGTGATGCCCGCCTCGAACGACCCGGCGAACAGCCTCACGATCGAGAACGCCTCGTCGACGACGTACACGCTCACGTTCATGAGCTGGGTGGCGCTGATCTTCCTACCGCTCATCCTCGCGTACCAGGGCTGGACGTACTGGGTCTTCCGCAAGCGCGTGAGCCGCTCGGCGATCGAAGCCTCGACCCACTGAGTCGGCCGGCGTGAAACCCCTCGACCCCAGACTGGTGCGCCGCTCGCGCGCCGCCCGCGGCTTCCTCGTCGCGGGCGGTGCGCTGGCCGTGGTGCAGGCGGCGGCGATCATCGCGGTGGCGTGGTCGATCGCGACCCTCGTCGTCGGCCTCATCGAGGGCGTGCCGATGACCGAGGCGTGGCCGGCCCTCGCCGTGCTCGTGGCCGCCGCGTGCGTTCGGGCGCTCGCGAGCTGGGCGTGGGAGCTCGTCGGGTCGACGGGCGCGCAGCGCGTCAAGCGCGAGCTGCGCGCCGAGCTGCTGGCAGCCCTCGAGCGCCGGCCCGGCGGCGTCGCCGGCTTCTCGTCGGCGCGCATCGCCACGCTGCTCGGGCCCGGCCTCGACGCGCTCGACGACTACTTCGGCCGGTACCTTCCGCAGCTCGTGCTCACGGTGGTCGCGACCCCGGCGTGCATCGCGGCGGCCTGGATCGCCGATCCGCTCTCGGGGCTCGTGCTCGTGATCGTGCTCCCGCTCATCCCCGTGTTCATGGCGCTCATCGGCATGGCGACCGAGGCGGTGCAGCGCCGCCAGTGGGAGAGCCTCTCCGCGCTGTCGCGGGGCTTCCTCGAGGTCGTCGGCGGGCTGTCGACGCTGATCCTCTTCGGCCGCGCCGAGCGGCAGGCGCGGCGCATCCGCGAGGTGACCGACGGCTACCGCCGGCACACGATGAAGGTCCTCCGCATCACCTTCCTCTCGGGGTTCACCCTCGAGTTCGCCGCGAGCCTCTCGGTCGCGCTCGTCGCGGTGTCGATCGGCCTGCGGCTCGTCTCGGGCGACATGTCGCTTGCGCCCGGGCTCCTCGTGCTCGTGCTCGCGCCCGAGGTGTTCCTGCCCCTGCGCAACGTCGGTGCGGCGTTCCACGCCTCCGCCGCGGGCGTGACGGCCGCGGACGACGCGTTCGCGCTGCTCGATGCGGCGGGCGAGGCGTCGGAGGAACCGGCCCCGGCCGCCGGGTCGATCGCGAACGGGGATGCCCCGGCGCACGGGCCGCGCACCGGGCTCCTCGTCTCCGGCCTCTCCGTCAGCCGCGGCGGGCGGCCGGTGATCGAGCGTCTCGACGCCGCCGTCGCCCCGGGCGCGCTCGTCGCGGTGACCGGCCCGAGCGGCAGCGGCAAGTCGACCTTCTTCGCCGCGCTGCTCGGCTTCGCCGCGCTCGGCGCGGGGCAGCTGACCTGGGACGGGCGCCCGCTGGACGGACGGGGCCGCGAGCTCATCGCCTGGGCGGGCCAGTCGCCGATGCTCCTCGCTGGCACCGTCGCCGAGAACGTCCGGCTCGGCGACGAGGCGGCGGACCCGGCACTCCTCGAGCGCGCGCTGGCCGTCGCCGGCGTCGACGTCCCCGCCGGGCTCGTGCTCGGCGCGGGCGGCTCCGGACTCTCGGGCGGACAGGCGCAGCGCGTCGCGATCGCCCGTGCCGTGCACCGGCTGCTGGCGCGCCGCCTGCCGCTCCTCCTCCTCGACGAGCCCACCTCGGCGCAGGACGAGGGGCGCGAGGCGGCCCTCGTCGAACGCCTGCGGGCGCTCTGCGACGGGGGAGCGGCGGTGCTGGTGGCGACCCATCGCCCGGCGCTCGTCGACGCCGCCGACGACTGCATCGAACCGGCGGTGACGCGTGTCTGAGACGACCAGCGCCCCCCGCACCCCGCGTGCCTCGGCGGGCACCCGCTCGGTGCTCCGCACGAGCATCCCGCCGTTCGCGCGGCTGCTGCCCTCTGTGCTGTTCGGCGTCCTCTCTGGCGGCTCGGCCGTCGTGCTCCTCGCGTGCTCCGCGTGGCTCATCGCCCGCGCCGCCGAGCAGCCTCCCGTCCTCTACCTCTCGCTCGCGATCGTCGGCGTGCGGGCGTTCGCGCTCGGCCGCGCGGTGTTCCGCTACCTCGAGCGGCTGAGCGGTCACGACGCCGCCTTCCGTCAGCTCGCGGCGATCCGCGGCGGCATCTTCGAACGGATGCTCCCCGTCGCCCCCGACGGCGTCGCGGCGCTGCGCCGCGGCGAGCTGCTGTCCCGCTTCGTCGGCGACGTCGACGAGCTGCAGAACGTGCCGCTCCGGGCGGTGCAGCCGGTGGTGAGCGCGCTCGTCGTGCTGCTCGGCGCGGTCGTCGGGGTCGCGCTGCTCGCGCCCGGGTCGGCGTTCGCCCTGCTCGGATGCCTCGTGCTCGGCGTCGGCGCGACCCTGCTCGTGCAGCGCGCGGTCGCCGCCCGCGCCGAGTCGAGGCTCGCCCCGCTCCGCGGCGAGCTGCAGGCCGCGGTCGTCGACCAGGTGCAGTCGCTCGAGATGCTCGTCGCCTTCGACGCGGCGGCGGCCGGGCGTGCCCGCATCGACGCGCTCGGCGAGCGGCTCGCGCGCCTGACGCGGGCGAGCGCCTCCGCGGCGGGAGCCGCCGCCGCGATCATGTCGGCGATCGGCGGGATCGCGGTCGCCCTCGCGATCGTCACCGCCGAGCCGCTCCTCACCTCGGGGCGCATCGACGGCCCCACCTTCGCGGTGCTGTGCCTCGTGCCGCTCGCCATCGCCGAGGTGGCCGCGGCCATCCCTCCCGCGGCGAGCGCGTGGCGGCTCGGCCGGGTCAGCGCCGAGCGCGTCGCGAGCGCCGTGCCCGAGCAGGTGCCCGCCGAGATCCCGGTGGCCCCCGCCGTCCCGGTGAAGGCCCCGGCCGCGGGGACCACGCCGGCGATCTCGCTGCGCGGCGTCACCGCGAGCTGGCCCGGAGCGACGGCGCCGACGCTCGAGGGGCTCGACCTCGAGCTGGCGCCCGGCGAGCGGGTGCTCGTGCGCGGTCGGTCGGGCGCGGGGAAGTCGACGCTCGCGCACGTGCTCGTGCGATTCCTCGAGACGAGCGGGTCGTACCGCATCGGCGGGGTCGAGGCCTCCGAGCTCGAACCGGGCGACGTGCGCCGACTCGTCGGACTCGTGGAGCAGCGACCCTGGCTCTTCGACGAGGACGTGCGCCAGAACCTCGTCTTCGCCCGCGACACGGCGAGCGACGACGAGCTGCTCGCCGTGCTCGACCGCGTGGGCCTTCGCGAGTGGGTGCTCGAGCGCGGCGGGCTCGACGCGCGCGTCGGCGAGCGCGGTTCGCTCGTCTCGGGAGGCCAGGTGCAACGACTGGCGCTCGCGCGGGCGATGCTGGCGGGGTTCCCGGTGCTCGTGCTCGACGAGCCGACGGCCAACGTCGACCGCGATCGAGCAGACGCGCTGCTGCGCGATCTGCTCGGCGCGGCCGAGGGCGAGGGCCGCACCGTCGTGCTCATCTCGCACGTGCCGGTCGATCCGTCCCTCGTCGATCGCGTCGTCACGATCGCGGGCGGGCGGGCGATCGCGTCGGATGCCGCGGGCGCCCGCGGCTGAACGTTGATCGGTGCGCCGCACTCGGTCGCCGGGCATCTCCTCCGTCGCCGCCGTTCGCGACCCGTCGTCGCGACCGCCCCGTGCCGACGAGCGGGACGGGCGGTCGGCGGCACGGCGCTTCGCCCTAGGCTTGGAGGATGCCCCGACGAATCCGGTCTCGCGTGCTGCCCGTCTGGCGCGACCCCGCCGAGGTGTTCGGCCGGCACTACGCGGGTGCCGAGCACGTCGTCTGGCTTGACGGCGGCGACGACGCGAACGGGGTGAGCGTGCTGGGCCGCGCTCACGCGGGCAGCGAGCTCGTCACGGCCGTCCTCACGACCGACGGGCACGCGATGCCCGGCATCGGGCGCGTCGAGGTCGTCCGCCCGGCCGAGGCCGCACCGACCGCGACCGTGCGCGAGGGCCCGGTGTTCGACGTGCTCGCCGAGGCGCTCGCGCTGCCCGCGGTGGAGCTCGCGACCGGGGTGCCCGCGCCGGGCCCGCTCGGCTGGTTCGGCTGGTTCGGCTACGAGCTCGGGGCGGCGGCCGACGGCGTGCCCGTCGCGGATGCCGAGACGCCCGACGCGGCGTTCCTGTTCCTCGACCGGGTGCTCGTCTTCGACCACGCGGCGCGCGAGCTGCGGCTGGTCTGGCTCGACTCCGACGACGGGGCCGACTGGGCCGACGCGCAGGCCGCGGCACTCGGCGAGGAGCCCGCGGCCGGCGGCGAGACGGCGACCGCGTGGCATCCGCGCGGTTCGACCGCGACCGCGAGCGCGACCGCACCCGCGGTCGCCCGATGGCGTCACGACGCCGCTCGCTACGCCGAGTTGATCGACGCCTGCCAGGCGGCCATCGTGCGCGGCGACGCCTACCAGCTCTGCCTCACCAACCGGGTCGACGTCGACGTCCGCCCCGACCCGGCAGCGGCCTACCTCGCGCTCCGGGCGTCGAGCCCGAGCCACCACGGCGGCTACGTGCGGTTCGGCGAGCACGCCCTGCTCAGCGCCTCGCCCGAGCAGTTCCTGCTCGTCGAGCCCTCCGGGCGCGTCTCCACGAAGCCGATGAAGGGCACCCGACCGCGCGACGCCGACCCGGTCCGCGACGCCGCGCTCCGCGCCGAGCTGCTCGCGAGCGACAAGGAGCGCGCCGAGAACCTCATGATCGTCGACCTCATGCGCAACGACCTCGGGCGCATCGCCGAACTCGGCAGCGTCGGCGTCGAGGGGCTCCTCGAGGTCGAGGAGTACGCGCACGTGCACCAGCTCGTCTCGACGGTGCACGCGCGCATCGCACCGCCGCTCTCGGTGCTCGACGTCGTGCGCGCGGCGTTCCCCGCGGGGTCGATGACGGGCGCGCCCAAGCACAGCGCGATGTCGATCCTGCACGGGCTCGAGCAGGGGCCGCGCGGCGTCTACTCGGGCGCGTTCGGCTACCTCGGCGTCGACGGCGGCGCCGATCTCGCCATGGTGATCCGCTCGATCGTGCTCGCCCCGTCGGGCGCGAGCATCGGCACGGGCGGCGGCATCACGGCGCTCTCGGTCGCCGCGGAGGAGATCGAGGAGACCCGCGTGAAGGCCCGCGCCCTGCTCGCGGTGCTCGGCGCGGCATCCACCCCCGGTGAGTGACTAGGCTGGATACCCGAGTGCGCCGTGCTCCGGCGCGCCCTGCAGACCCCGCGGCGGAGCCCGCCGAGCGACAGACGATTGAGAGTCACGTGGCACACGATCACGACCCTGCACACGCCGAACCCGGCGCGTACGACTTCGCCGCCATCCAGGCGAAGTGGCTTCCCGTGTGGGACGAGCTCGAGCCGTTCCGCGCCGGGTCGTCGGGCGACACGCGACCCCGCAAGTACGTGCTCGACATGTTCCCGTACCCCTCCGGAGACCTGCACATGGGTCACGCCGAGGCGTTCGGCTTCGGCGACATCGCCGCGCGCTACTGGCGCCACCAGGGCTTCGACGTGCTGCACCCGATCGGCTGGGACTCGTTCGGCCTGCCGGCCGAGAACGCGGCGATCAAGCGCGGCGCCGACCCTCGCGAGTGGACCTACGCGAACATCGCGCAGCAGAAGGCCTCGTTCCGCCAGTACGCGCCGAGCTTCGACTGGTCGCGCGAGCTGCACACGAGCGACCCCGAGTACTACAAGTGGAACCAGTGGCTGTTCCTGAAGCTCTACGAGAAGGGCATCGCCTACCGCAAGGCGGGCCAGGTCAACTGGTGCCCCAACGACCAGACCGTGCTCGCGAACGAGCAGGTCGTCGACGGCCACTGCGAGCGCTGCGGGGCCGTCGTCACGAAGAAGGCGCTGACGCAGTGGTACTTCCGCGTCACCGACTACGCCGATCGCCTGCTCGACGACCTCAACCAGCTCGAGGGCAGCTGGCCGTCGAAGGTCGTCTCGATGCAGCGCAACTGGATCGGCCGTTCGGCCGGTGCCGACGTCGAGTTCGAGATCGAGGGCCGTGACGGCCGGGTGCCGGTGTTCACGACCCGCCCCGACACCCTCTACGGCGCGACGTTCATGGTCGTCGCGGTCGACTCCGAGCTGGCCGCCGAGCTCGCCGGCGGCGCCTCGGCGGAGGTGCAGCAGCGCTTCGGCGACTACCTCGACTCGGTGCGCGCCGAGAGCGACATCGAGCGTCTCGCGACCGATCGCCCGAAGACGGGCGTGTTCCTCGAGCGCTATGCGATCAACCCGCTGAACGGCGAGCGCCTGCCGATCTGGGCGAGCGACTACGTGCTGGCCGACTACGGTCACGGCGCGATCATGGCCGTGCCCGCGCACGACCAGCGCGACCTCGACTTCGCGCGCGCCTTCGAGCTGCCCGTGCGCGTCGTCGTCGACACCAACGCGCCCGTCACCGGCGTCATCCCCGTCATCCCGCTCGATGAGAACGGCGTGCCGTACCTCCCCGAGGACCTGCCGCCGCTCGACCCGGCCGGCACCGGCGTCGCCCTCACGGGCGAGGGCCGCCTCATCAACTCGGGCCCGCTCGACGGACTCTCGAAGTCGAACGCCATCCGCCGTGCGATCGAGATCCTCGACGAACGCGGCACCGGCCGTGCGGCGAAGAACTACCGTCTGCGCGACTGGCTGATCTCGCGCCAGCGCTTCTGGGGCACGCCCATCCCGATCATCCACTGCTCCGACTGCGGCGAGGTGCCGGTGCCCGAGAGCGAGCTGCCGGTGCGCCTGCCCGACGCGGCGGGCCTCGACCTGAAGCCGAAGGGCTCGAGCCCGCTCGGCGCGGCCGAGGACTGGGTGAACGTCGCCTGCCCGAACTGCGGGGGTGCGGCCAAGCGCGACTCCGACACGATGGACACCTTCGTCGACAGCTCGTGGTACTACCTGCGGTACCTGAACGCGAACGACGACAGCCGGGCGTTCGACCCGGCCGAGGCCGAGAAGTGGGCGCCCGTCGACCAGTACGTCGGCGGCGTCGAGCACGCGATCCTGCACCTGCTCTACTCGCGCTTCATCACGAAGGTGCTGTTCGACCTCGGCTACCTCGGCTTCACCGAGCCGTTCACCTCGCTGCTGAACCAGGGCATGGTGCTCATGGACGGCTCGAAGATGTCGAAGTCGAAGGGCAACCTGGTCGAGTTCGCCTCCGAGCTCGCCGCCCACGGCACCGACGCGCTCCGCGTGACGCTCGCCTTCGCCGGCCCGCCAGAGGACGACATCGACTGGGCCGACCTGTCGCCCGTGGGCTCGGCGAAGTTCCTCGCGCGCGCCTGGCGCATCGCCGGCGAGGTCACCTCGTCGCCCGAGGTCGACTGGTCGACCGGCGACCGCGCGCTGCGCCGCATCACGCATCGACTGCTCGCGGATGCTCCGGGGCTCGCGGAGGCGTACAAGTTCAACGTCATCGTGGCACGCCTCATGGAGCTCGTGAACGCGACCCGCAAGGCGATCGACTCGGGGCCCGGGGCATCCGATGCCGCGGTGCGCGAAGCGGCAGAGGTGACCGCGATGGTGCTCGACCTGTTCGCGCCGTACACCGCCGAAGACATGTGGCAGCGCCTCGGCTACGAGCCGACGGTCGCGCTCGTGCCGTGGCGCAAGGCCGACCCCGCGCTCCTCATCGAGGAGCAGGTCACCGCGGTCGTGCAGGTCGACGGCAAGGTGCGCGATCGCCTCGAGGTCTCGCCGAAGATCTCGGCCGACGAGCTCGAGCAGCTCGCGCGGGCCTCGGAGGCCGTGATTCGCACGGTCGGCGACCGCGAGGTCGTCAACGTGATCGTGCGCGCACCGCGCCTCGTCAACATCGCGACGCGCGGCTGACGAGTGCCGTGACGACGTGGCCGGCGGCAGCGCTGCCGGCCACGTTCAGCCCCCGCCAAGGCGCCGCCGATAGCGTCGGAGGATGACGTTCGGGGGCGGCATCGCGGGTTCTGGTCGAGTTCGGATGCCACGGGGGAATCACTTCGCGGTGACCTGGTCGATCCCCGACGACTACGGCGGCATGACCGGCGCGCTGCTCGCCCGCTCGTCGTCGTTCGCGCGGCTGGGCGGTGTCGAGGTCGGCGTGCTCACCTTCGATGCACGCCCCGACACTCGCGAGCTCGAGCAGCGGCTGCGCGACCGCGGAGCGATCGCCGACGGCGTCACGGTCGTCAACCTCTACGAGTGGCTCCGTGCGAACCCGCTGCCCGGCGGTCGCCTGCGGCTCGAACGCGACGTCTTCACCCCGCTCGCCGACCACGAGACCGACGACACGACGGCGCGAAGTGGTCGAGTCGTGGCGAGGATCCGCCGCGATGCCGACGGCCGGGTGCTGCAGATCGACCATCTGCGCGACGACGGCAGCCTCGTGCTCAGCGACCGCAGGGACGCCCGCGTGCGCGGCGTGCTCGGTGGGCGCTCGCTCGTGCTCTGCGACGGCGAAGGGCGGCCGGTGCGCTCTTGGCGCCGCGCGTGGCCGCTCTACACCGCCTGGCTCGACGCGCTCACGGCGTCGACCCCGAGCTTCATGATCGTCGACAGCAAGACGATCGCGCCCTTCATGCTGAGCTACCGGCGTTCGCACGTCGTGACGGCCCACGTGGTGCACGCCTCGCACCGTGGCGCACCGGGGGGAGGGCACCCGGTGCGCGAGTCGCGGCGGGAGGTGTTCGAGCATCTCGACGACTTCGATCTCGTCGCGCTGCTGTCGCGCCGGCAGGCGGCGGAGGTCGCCGAGATCACCGGCCCGCACGAGCACCTGGCCGTCATCCCGAATGCGCGGCCGCCGCGCGACTCCGACGGGCCGCGCGCGCCCGGACGGCGGGCGAGCGACGCGCTCCGGCCGGTCGGGGCGGGCGTCGTGCTCGCCTCGCTGACCTCGCGGAAGCGGGTGTCGGACGCGATCGAGGCGGTCGCCGCGGCCTCCGCGGCGGGGCCGCGCGGGGATGCGACGCTGCGCGGACGACCGTCGCCGCTCACGCTCGACGTGTACGGCGACGGCGAGGAGCGCGAGCTGCTCGAACGGCTGGCCGCCGGCACGCGGGGCGTGCGACTGCACGGCTTCGCGCCCGATGCGCGCCGGCACCTCGAGGAGCGCTCGTTCCTCGTCCTGACCTCGCGCTCGGAGGGCTTCCCCCTCGTGCTGGTCGAGGCGATGGCGGCCGGCTGCATCCCGATCGCGTACGACATCCGCTACGGCCCGGCCGACCTCATCCGCGACGGGAGGAACGGGCTCCTCGTGCCGAGCGGCGACGTCGAGGCCCTCGCCGCCGCGATCGGCTCGCTCCAGCGGATGCCGCCGAGGCGGGTCGCGTCCATGCGACGGGCCGCGCGGCGCAGCGCACGGGCGTTCGACGAGCGCCGGGTGGTCGCGACGTGGGCGCGCGAGCTGTCGTGGGCGCGGGCGCGCCGCGAACTCCGTCGCTCGCACCGGGTGCCGCGGCTCCGGGCCGCGCTGCAGCGCGTGCCGTTCGGGCCGCGGGTACGACGCATCGCCGTTCGGGCGCAGGCCGTGGTCGGGCGCCTCGGGGTCACCGGTCCGCGGTCGCGGCGGACGCGCTGACCGCGTCGGGCGCGAGCGTGGAGCAGGCCGCGCGTCGGTGACTCCTCCTCGACAGCCGGAGTGAGCCGCGGGCTCCCCGTCGCCGCCTGCCGAGCGATGATTCCGGGCCCGCGCGATCGTAGATTTCGGGGATGCCGCCGCCAGCACCGACCGACCCGCTCGCCGCGCTCGATCCCTCGGCGCGGCGGGCGTCGGCCCGCGTGCGACTCGGCGTCGGTGCGGCCGTCGCCCTCTTCATCGCCGCGGTCGCCGTCGCCGCGATGCTGTCGTTCACGAGCGCGGGCGGGGGAGCCCAGCCGAGCATCTCCTTCTCGGACTCGGGCGGCGACGGGGGAGCGGGCGGCGCCGACGCGGCGACCGCGGCCGGCGCCTCGCCGTCGGTGGTGCTCGTGCACGTCCTCGGCGCCGTCGCCGAGCCGGGGCTCGTCGAGCTCGACGAGGGTGCCCGGGTCGTCGATGCGATCGCCGCCGCCGGTGGACTGTCCGCCGATGCCGATCCCGCAGGGGTGAACCTCGCGCGCGCGGTCGCCGACGGGGAGCAGCTGGTGGTGCCGGTCGTCGGGGCGACGCCGGCGGAAGGTGCGGGCGCGGGCGTCGGCGGCGGCGCACCCGCCGACGGCAAGGTGCATCTCAACACGGCCGACGTCGCCGAGCTCGACACCCTGCCGCGCATCGGGCCGGCCCTCGCCCAGCGCATCATCGACTGGCGCGAGGCCAACGGGCCGTTCACGAGCACCGAACAGCTGCTCGATGTCGCGGGCATCGGCGACGCCGTGTACTCGGGGCTCGCCGACCTGGTCGCGCCCTGAATGCGCGACGCGAGGCTGGCCGCACCCGCCGTCTCCGCCTGGGCGGCGGCGTGGGCGGTGGTCGCCGCACCCGACGCCGGGATCCCGGCCTGGATGCCGCTCCCGGCGCTCTGGGGGCTCGCAGCGATGCTGCTCGTCGTCGCGCTGCTCGGGCGGGGGTCCGGGAGGGAGGCCGGCCGCGGGCTCGACCCGCGAACCGTGCGTCCGCGGCTCGTCGGCGCGGCCGCGACCGCGTCGATCGCCGCCGTCGCGGCCGCGCTCGTCGCGACCTCGGCCGGCATCGCCCTCTCCGCCAGGGACGCCTCGCCGCTGGCGACGGCGGCGGTAGCGCGATCGACCGTCGACGTCGTCGTGGAGCTCACCGCGGCGCCGCGCGCGATGGCCTCGGTGATGCCGGCGTGGGCGGCGCCGACCGCGTCGGCCGATCAGCGCGGCGACGGCGGGCCGATGATGCAGGCACGCTCGTCGATGCGCATCGAGGGACGTCTCCTGAGCGTCGACGGGGCGCCGGTCTCGCCCGTGCCGGTGAGCGGCGTCGTGGACGCGGTGCCGTCGACGCTCCAGCTCGGCGCCAGGCTGGCGTTCACGGCCCGCGCGTCGCCCGAGCCCTCGGCCGAGGCATCCGCGTTCAGGTTGCGGGCGCAGTCCGAGGTCGAGGTGGCCGCGCCGCCCGTATGGCTCGCGTGGAGCGCGGGCCTCCGGACCGGCTTCGCCGACGCGGCCACCCGACTCGAGGGCGACGGCGGCGCGCTCGTGCCCGGTCTCGCGATCGGCGACACGAGCGCGGTGGGCGAACCGCTGGACGCGGCGATGAAGGCGAGCTCGCTAGCCCGTCTTTATTTACCCCACGCGGCAATCGAAGACACAGCGCCGGGGAGTTTTCCACGACCGGGGAGCGCCCACGGGTCGTCCTTGGGCTTGGTGAGGTGTGCGACGACCTCGGACGGGTAGAACCGCCACGCGCGACCAATCCGGAAGCCTGGAATGCATCCCTCAGGGGTCGGACGTTCCTCGGATGCCTTCGCGTAGACCGTCTGCTCGTGGACGCTAAGTATCCCAGCAAGTTCGCGCACAGTAACGGCCTTCTCATTCCCAGCGTCGCTCATGGGAGTCAGTGTGCTGGAATCCCGGTCGCGTCGTCCACTTCTCCCGGAGTAGTGGCTTTCCGCGTCTACGCTCGTTCGTATGGATGAGATCCCCGCGTCGGAGCCGGATTGCCCGACCTGCGGAACCCGCACGATCGCGACCAAGGGCGGTATCTACGTGTGCCGGGCGTGCAAAGTCCCGGTGCATCCTGCGGTGGGGCTTCCGTAGAATCAGGGGCATACTCGCGCGGGCCGGCGCCCCTACAAATGGAGCCCCCCATGGTTCAAGACGCCCCCCGCTGGCATCCCATCCTCGCCGCCGTAGAAGGCCCCGTAGGCACTTGGCGGATGATCGACACACTCGGCGCACAGTACGGCCTCATACGGCTCGTCAGGGTCAATGGAGAGCCCAAGTACCGTGCGGAGATGAAAGGCCGTCACATCGGCTACGGAAACTCGCTACGCCTCACCTGCGAACGCATTCACCAAGCTTTCATCCACTCGAACCAACCAGGCGGGCGAATCGGATGGGAAAGCATGAGCGACGCCGAACAACGAGCCCGACGAGACGGCCGCGCGAACCCCGTACCCCCGGCCGCTCTCGCCAGATAGGGGCTGTGAGAAATCGTCCCCCCGGGTCTGGGAATTCACACCCCGGGGTGTTGAACATGCAACACCTGCCCAGTGATCCATCCCCCCGCCAAGACCGGCCCGAACGACTTTCGAGGATCGTCCGATAGTAGGTAAGAGGCTCGCGACCAGTGAGCCACCCGGAAGATCGGAAAGCACATGTTCGTAGCGATGGGACCACTCTTCGACTGGCAGATCAACTGCGCGCACGAGCGCACGCGATGGGAGAAGACTTGGCACGGCTACTTGCTGCATCAGGTCTGTCTCGCATGCGCGGCACAAGACCGACGGCCCCGAAGCTGGGCCGGGGCCACCCACCCCGTCCCCCCGCCAGCCCTCGCCGGGTAGGTGCTGTGTCTCGCTGCCTGTGTAAATTCCAAACATTTGTCACGCGCGCGCGCGCGAGGGAGCCGCTGTAACGGATATCTCGGCACGCGGGGATCTGCGGCCATGATCGTCGGCAGCGCGAGCTCAACTCGCACGGGCCCCGAATCGCTCGCTGACGCTGTATCTGACGGCGGCGAAGGGCGATTCCCCCAGACCCGTACACGGCTTTTCCATCAGCCCCTCTGAGGCGAAGGCGTGGGTGGGGAGGGGGTGGCCTACCGGAGGCCTGGGTGCGCCTCTGGGGGGCGCTTGGTGGTGCGTCGCGGTCGTGGTGCTGCGTTGGCTTCTCTGCTGGTCTTGCGTTGGTGATGCCACTTGCAGAGCGTCTGCATGTTGTCGAGCTCGTCGGTGCCGCCTTGCTTGACGTTGACGATGTGGTCGCACTCGAGGTTGGTGGTTTCGGGGCAGCGTGATCCGTCTGCCATTCGTGCAACGCACTGGTTGCCGTCGCGCTTGAACACCTGCGCGCGCAGGCGCTTCCAGGCGGGGGTGCTCGTTCGGGTGGGGGTGTTGCTCCATGGCATGGGGCGTCCTTTCGATCGGGGTGGGGGTGACAGATGTGTCACCCCCACTTGAGTTGTTGCTACCCCACGCCGAGCGCGGAGTTGCTGATGTTCCTGGAACCGAGCGCCGCCTGAACAGCCGACATCGGAACCTTCGAGCTCGCTGCCGTAGCGTCACGAATCTCTGCAAGCAGCCGGTACAGGATCGGGTCACGACCGAACGCAGTCGACGGGGCAGCAGACGCAGAACGGACGCCGGCGCGAGCGGCGGTCGAGATACCAGCAACCGCGGCAGCCTGCACACCAAACCCAAGGGTCGGCGCGATCGCCTCATCATGGATGCCGCCCGCGAACTGCTCCATCAGCGCCTGACCGCCCGTGTACACGTCACGCCAACCCGAACCCGAGAACGGACCGCGTTCGGCGGGCGAGTGCGGGAAGAACCCGGCAGCCCAATCCAGCACCCCACCGACAGCGTCACCAACGCCGCCGATCATGGAGGTGATCCCGTCAATGAACCCCTGAATGAGGGACTGACCGGAATCGACGAGGAGGTGTCCGAGGTCACCGATCGCGTCGTGCGCTCTACTCGGTAGTGAGGTCACGAACCCGACCGCTTCACTGATCCTGGTGTTGACCATCGTGACGAAGTTGGCGAAGTGGCCGGCCGCGGTCCCGACGAACCAACCGATCTCGGACGCGATGTCGGTGATGGAACCACTTGCACCCATCACGTCGTCGGCGAACTCGGTGAACGTGGTGTCTCCCTGCAACAGGTCGAGGAGGCCTGACAGGAATCCCGTGAGAGCGGCTGTGTTGGACGCCCAGTCGATGACGAGTGGTGAGATCGCGATCAAGAGATCCAGGATCGGGGGCAGCACCTCGGTTCCAAGCGTCACCAGCTCGGGGATCATTGGCGCGATCGCGACGAACAGTTCACCGAACTTCGGGGCTGCTTCCGCGAGCGCGTCGGCGAGGATCGGGCCTACGATTCCGACGGTTTCGTGCAGGGCCGGGATGAGGCTCTCGTTCGCGACCGCCACGAGCTGCGTAAAGGCTGGCAGGAGGTGTGCCCCGAGTTCGGCCTGCACGTTTGCGAGGTTCGACGCGAGGATCTTCTGCTGATTTGCCGCTGAGCCGGACGTGCGCTCGTAGTCGCCGATCACGTCGGCGGACTGGGCGAAAATCTCCGCCTGTGCTGCGAGGACACGCTGCTGCTGGGTGAGAGAACCGTTGCCGTCGTAGATGCCCATCGACAGGGCTTGTGCCTTCAGCGTGGCTTCGTCGAGCAGGACACCGTACTGGCGGATGGGTTCAGACTCGCCCCGGAGGGCGGCGCCGATCGCAGTAATCGCGTCCTCTGGGCTGGTGTTGTAGAAGGACGCGAAGTCGGTCCCGAGGCCCGCGAGGTCGGTCGAGAACGTCGCGAGGTCGCTGCCGGCAAGTCCCGCGGCTTTCCCGAAGACGCCGAACGTTTGCGCGGCCTGCAACGCCTGCAACTGGGTCTGCCCGAGAACCTCCGCGCCCTGGCTTGCCCACTTGTCGATCGATGCGCTTGCTGTGTCACCGAAGACCTGCGCGACGGCCGACTGTGTTTCGGAGATGTCGCCGGCAATATCGATGCCACCCATCCCGAAGTCGATGCCGGTACGGATCGAGTCGCCGATGAGGTTGCCGATGCCGAGAGCTACGAGGCCCGCACCGAGCCCCGCGACACCGGCCAGAACGCCCGTCTTAAGCCGTCCGCCCGCATCGTTGCCGATGTCAGTGAACGCGGTGGTGAGTGCCCCGGATTGCTGACGGACCGCTGCTGCGGTGCCGCTCATTGACGGGACGAGTGAGTAGTACGCCGTGGCGAGTTCGACTGCTGCCATGGCTGCTCCTTCCTGTGGAAGAAGCCCGCCGCTCAGAATGAGCGACTCAAAGAATGAGCCCGGAAACAAGGACTTCAGAAATGTGTAGTTGGTGGATGGGGAGCCGCCCCGACGACGGCTCCCCGGCTTAGGACCGGATCAGAAACCCGAGATCGTTCCAGTCACCGTCGGTCGGCGAAGGAAGTCAGGGCTGGACGGCCAACGAACGTTCGTGTTCTTCCACTGCGGGTCGAACGCGTGCACCCAACCGCGGGTGCCTTCTGCGTAGACGAGTTCCTGTCGGAGGGCTTCGAACGCGGCCTGCGCATCGGCAACCTGCCCCCGCAGCTTCGCCTCGGCATTCTCCGCATGCTCGAGGACAGCATCCCGGTTGTCGTGCACCCAGTCGGCAGCCTCGCGACGCACTCGCTCGAGCGTCATCTGCGCTACCCGCGACCGCTCTTCCGCATCCTCACGGTCCTTCGCCAACTTCTCCCGGTGCGCGTGCCCGTTGATCGTCTTCCCGGAGCGGGCGGCAGCGATCACGGCATCCTCATCAGCCTTGCGAGCCTGGAAGTCAGGATCGCCGGCATCGCCCGCGTGCACGTTCTTGAAGAGTCGGCTATGGGCTGCCTGAGCGGCCGTCACCTCGGATTGCCACTTGCTGAGTTCACCGAAGATCTTGCGGCCGGCCTCATTCGGCAGCCACTTCGGGTCAGGTGCGTTCGTGGGCAGTGCAGTCATTCTGCGTTCCTCTCGTCGTAGTTGATTCGGCCCTCGGCTTGGGCCGTGGTGATTTCGTCGAAGCGTCGTTCTTCGTAGAGCTTCCGAACGTCTTCGCGCGTCAGGATTGGGCCCGGCTCATGGGGGGCCGGTATCCCGAGCACGTCATTCAGTTGGCCGGCGTCCTGCGCGGCCACGATCTGTGCGGGCGTCATGCCTTTCAGGTCGTCCCTCGTCAGTTGTTCGGTCATGCTGCTTCTCCGTTCACATAGATGCGGCGGAAACGTTCAATCCCCGCCTCGATTTCTTGCTGCTGCTGATCACGAACTGCACGCCGGTCGAGGTAGCGTTGCCGGCCGAACGCTTCCCGCCTCTCGGCCCACTGACGGTGCAGAGCAGACGCAAGCGCCAACATCGGCCCACCCTCGGAGCCCTGATACCTCGGACCTGCGTTCGCGTTACGCCTGGGCATCGAACCTCCTCGCGACATCGTCGAAAAGCATTCGCTCGCGAACCTTCTCAATCAGCTCTCTGCTCGACGGGTGCATCGCAAGGATGAGCGTGAAGGCGACCGAAAGCCGCCCGATGATCTGCCCGAACAGGTCAGCGCGTTGCGACTGAGGGACCGCGTTCAACGCGCGGTCCACGGCTTGGAGCGCAGCAAGTGGGGTGCCGCCCTCTTCGAGGAATCGGGATACCGTGTTCGTCGCGATCGACTGGATCGCAGCAGCGGGCAACACCGCTTCTCCCGGAGAAGTGTTTTCGTCAGTCATGATTCGTTCCTCGTTTCCGACCAGCCCAGAAGCCTGCGGCGGGTCTTCCTTCTTGCGCGTACGCCTCGCACGCGGCCCGCAGGGGGCACATGGTGCAGAGTTCGCGACATTCGATTGCGTCGGGCTGACTGAGTTGGTCGGCTACGAAGCGGGGATCGTTGAGGCATAGCGGTTCCGTGCGTTGCATGGCCTCTTGCAGTGCGGTCCAAGCCGCTTCGCCCCTCATGCGACGAACTCCAGAGGGGTGTCAGAAGTGTCAGGTTCGTTAGAACTACCCTCGAAACTCACAGAGCTAACGGAACTAACAGGCCCGTAGAGACCTCTCTGGAGCTTCACGATTCGCCCACCCTCGGCGGCTCGCTGGAGGTAAACATCGACCTTCCCCGCGATACCAGGGAGACCCTGTTTGAGATCCTTCGGAGAGACGCCCTGCGGATGCTTCTGCACCTCGGCGATCAGGGTTGCCATGTCGCTGCCAACGTTGTCGGTCGCCTTCGCGTCGGACTGTGCAACAGCGGCGGCCTCGAGCGAGTCGCCTACGAGCGTCCAGCGGTGCCCGTCGAGCTCAACCCGGTATTCACCCTCGGCGGCGTCGCGGGAGGTCACTGACAGGCAGCCAGTGGTCTCCGTACGGTTGCGTCGCAAGACGACGATGCTGTCAGCCGAACCCGCGAGGCCCTGCGTGCCGCTCACCATGTCCAGGAAGTCCTCCGAGACCGCCTTTCGGGTGTGGTGCACCGCAACCAAGGACGACCCCGGGTTACTGTCCGTCAGCGCCTTGAGCTCGCCACCAACGCGGTAGTCACGGGCATAGTCCGTCTCGCCGCCGCGGGCAGACCGTTCGACCTTGCCGAGCGTGTCGAGGATGATGACCGGGTTCGTGCCAGCGGCGTCCGCCATCCAACGCCTGAGCGTTTCGATCGGGTCGCCGGGAAGCATCGTCGCGAAATCGAGATGTGTCGGACCCTCCGTCACTCCGAGAGCGTGCAGACGCGATTGGAGCCGTCGGGGACCGTCCTCGAGTGCCGCGTACAGCACAGGCCGGCGACGCCCGACCGGCAGCTTTCCGAGTGCGGTTCCTCCTGTCGCGATCTGGAACGCAAGGTCGAGTGCGAACCATGACTTTCCGGCCTTCGGAGCCCCCGCGAGCAGCGTGAAGCCTTCAGGGATCACACCCGGCACGGCGTACTGCACGGCCGGGAAATGCTGCGACATCAGCCATGTCGCGTTAAACACCCCGTTCACAGGGAACCTCCCTCGGTGTTGAGGAACCGTTCCCATTCGGCTGCGAAGTGTTCATCCATGCGTTGCTGGATGATGCGCGCACGATCAGCCGGGTTGAAGGCCTGCACGTAGAGCCTGTCTGCTTCGAATTGAAGGCGGGCAATGGTCAGCTCAGCCGATTTGATGCCTGCCGCGTGACCGAGCGTGTAGAACCCTGCGAGCGCCGGGGTCAGCTCGTGGAGCCCGGTTCGGCCGTGGATGAGATCCCAGAGTGCGCCGTCGAGCGCCTTCTCCACGCTGGCGCCGATCAGGTGCGGTCTCGCCCGGTTCGGCTCATCGCCCGATACGATTGATTCAGAGAGATTTACCTTGGCCGTCCGGTTCGTCCCCGGGCGGCTTTCTCGTTCTGCGCTCAAGCGGCAACACCACCCCGAAGCAGCGAGGCAATGCGCTCGCGCTGGTCAACGGTGAGCGGGGGAGCGGAAGAAACGATTCGCTCGATGTATTGCTCGAGTTTCGCAGCAGCAAGATCTCGGCGAGCATCGAGAACGTCCGGATCATCGGCGCTTCGTGAACGGCTGAGGGCAGCGATGCGAGCGCGAGGGCTAGCGATCGACGGAGATGGTGCGGCGACCAACATGGAAACGCCTCCAGAGCATGAGGAATATCCCTCTGCTTGGAGGCTCTTGCAACCGGGGAGCCTGGAACTATCAGTTCAAACGATTTTCTCGCGGCCCTAACTCCGTGCGCGTATAGGGTAGCAGCTACCACCCTTTAGCGCATCTTCGCTACGGTGTGTCCGGATTTGCGTGGATCAAGTGGATGAGCTCAATCTCAGTTACTCCGACAACCGCAAGCCCTGTGAAGGCCTTATCGAACGCACGTGGATTCGCTATCACTCTCCGCAACCGGCACGTATCGCATTTCAACACCCAGCGATTCCGCAGCCGTTCATCGAAGGCGTGGTGGCGCGTTTCTTCGCGTCCGACCCACTCGTCACCTGAGAGCCATTGCGACGCTGTGCCGGCTGTGTGCTGAAGATTATCGTCAGATGGGTCGCTATAGCCCGACACGCTCGCAGACCAGGTGACATTGTCGCCGTCGATGCTCGGGATGAACGTCGCGATGCGCCACTTTGCGTGGGTGCCTTCACCTGAACAGTAGACGGACACGAAGGGGAGTTCGTCAGGGTCGGAACGCTTTGTCACGGCGTGCGCCTTCGGATACGGTTGCCACTTCTTCTTGCGAGTCATCGTCTCCCGGCTCCCCAGTAACTACTTCGAGCCCCGTTCCCGAAGCCCCTCGATCCAGTCGTCAATATCGGTCTTGCGGAACTTGATCCGCTTCGAATCCCCAACGGGGGTGATCATCTTCTGGTGGCGCAGCTCGTCGATGTCGCGCAGGCTGCCGTCGATGTACGCGGCAGCCGTCTCACGAGTCATCAGCGCCGGCCAAGCCTCCATCCGGATGATCATTCTGCGACTCGTTCCAGAACGGCGTACCTGTACGGTTCGGGGTAAGTCTCTTCGGGTGACCCCATGTTGACAGTAGCCACAAGTTCCCACACTCCGCGCCGAATCCTGTGCAGATCGCCGTCGAGCTCGTCCCGCCACTCGTGACCCTCGGGAGGAACCGTCGGGTGAATGCTCGCCCACTGCTCGACGCCGAGCAGTGAGACGTGGTCGAAGCGGTCGCCCTTGAAGTGCTCGGAGATGTAGTAGCGGGTCTCGCCGCTTGCGTTGGCATAGCCGTTGGGGATGATGTCGAACTCGGCCCCGTTTGTTGCCAGTTCCGCAAGCTCGGTGGCAGTCTCCTCGAGTTTCACGGCCTGACGCATCAACTCGTCGGCGAGGGTGTCCAGGTCAGGGAGTGCACTGATGACCTTCTCGACTGTCGGCGTAATCTTGTTGGTGTTCATGATTCCTCCGTTGAATCGTGTTCCATGCCCCCGGCCTGCTCCAACAGGTGCGGGGGTTTCACTCATAGCCCGGTTGGGCTACGCCACTCGATCCGAATCGAACTCGGATCGAAAGTTCTCGACACCTGCTTCTCGATCGTGATTTGCATCAGTGATCGGATGATCAATCGTTTCTGCGTCAGCGATAGTCCAGACCATCTGCCGGGGACATCGTCTGCTAGTTCGGCAAGGGGAAGCCCCTCGACGCCTCGGACCGCCTCGATACGGGCATCCAGGGCATCCAGTTTCGCGCGAAGTGGTTTGGCTGCCTCGCGCACCGCATGAGCGTCCAAGGTTCCGTCTGCCATTAGGTCGGCGAGATCTTCGAGACGCGCAGCGTAGGTGGCCCGCTCGGCGTTAAGCGCCTCCACGGGCTCGGCCTGAGGGCGTAGTGAATCAAGCGCATCTGGCTGGGTAAGTCGTGCGATCGCGACTCGCTCGACGAGGTCGTCGACTCGGGCCGCGCTCCGGGAAACGCAGAGCTTCGCATTGCAGACGTACGAGAGACGATCATCCCGCCTCTTCGTGTAGATCACTCCGCCGCACTCGCCGCACCGGGCGATCCCGCTGAGAAGGTGCTTTGCCGATGTGAACGTGGACTTTCGCTTCCGTTTCGCAGCAGCGGTTTGCCACCTTCGCCAGTCGCTCTCGGCGATGATCGGCTCCCATTGAGGGGGTGCGCCCAACTCCACACCGTTGTATGACGTGATGCCGGCATACCGCGAGTTGGTGAGGAGGTCGCGGAGCGTCGGGATCGTCCATTCATTGCCGCGGGGTGTGAGGATGCCGCTTCCGTTCAACCACCGATGGAGGCTGTGCCGCGATTCGCCTTGCTCGTAGTACCGCATCATCAGGTCGCGGACCACCGAGGCTTCCTCTGGCACCACGACTACCGCCGTGCCTTCGCGGCGATAGCCAAAGGGGCGGTGTGAGAAATGCCAAATGCCGGCTTCGGCGCTTTGGCGGTACGACGCTTTCTGCCGGGCGGTTCGGTGTTCACCTTCGAACGTCGCAACGTTCGCGAGGTTTCGTGCGAACAGGCGCCCGGATGGGGTATTGAGATCGAAATCGCCCGCCTGGACCGTGACAATTTGCAGGCCCTTTTCAGCGGCATCGATGATCCGCTCGAGGTCACGACTTCGGCGATACAGGCGATCAGTGTGCCAGACCACCACGGTGCTAACGACTCCTGCCTCGACGAGCGATAGGAGGCGTTCGAAAGACGGACGGCGAACACCAGAGGTCGCCGACGTGTCGTTGTCACTGAGCTCTTCGGCGATTGCGATGTTCTTACGTGCGGCGAGCGCCCTGCATTCATCCAATTGGCGCCCGACCCCGGCTGCTTGGCCGGTCTTGTCTAGGGACTGCCGCGTGTAGATGACCGCGCTCATGGGATGAGGGTAACAGGAAACGTCTCAGTTCGCTGAGCCACCTCACCGCGGTGTCGGGCGCGAACTGCGCGATCATCACCGCCGCCGCCTTCGCGCTGGCCGCAGCGCTGGGGATGCGGCGTGGCATCCGCGTGGTCGTCGCCCTGCTCGCGCTGGGCGCGTTCGTCGTGCTGGTGACGCCCGAGTCGAGCGTCGTCAGGGCCGCGGCGATGGCGGTCGTCGTGCTCATCGCGGTCGCGGCCGGGCGACCCGGCGGCGGACTCGCGGCCCTCGCGCTGGCCGTCGTGGTGCTGCTCGTCGTCGACCCCTGGTACGCGCGCGACTACGGATTCGCGCTGTCGGTGGGCGCGACCGCCGGGCTTCTGCTGCTCGCCGCGCCGCTCTCGCGGGCGCTCGCACGCGTGATGCCGGTGCCGCTCGCCGTCGTGCTGGGGGTGCCGCTCGCCGCGCAGCTCGCGTGCCAGCCGGTGCTCGTGCTGCTCGACCCGGCGATCGCGGTCTACGGGGTGCCGGCGAACCTGCTCGCGGCGCCGGCCGCACCGGTGGGCACCGTCGCCGGCCTCATCGGATGCCTGCTGCTGCCGGTGCTGCCCTCGCTCGGTTACGCCGCTATACAGCTCGCGTGGCTGCCGGCGCAGTGGATCGCGGTCGTCGCGCACACGACCGCAGCGATGCCGGGCGGGCGCCTGCCCTGGCTTCCGGATGCGCCGGGCGCGCTGCTGCTCGCGGTGTGCACCGCGCTGGCGCTGCGGCTCTCGCTCGGGCGCCCGCTCGCTCGCCGCGCACGGGCGCTCATCGCCGGTGCCCTCGTCGTCGCCGTCGCGATCCAGGTGGGCGTCGTGGTCGGTGGGCCCGCCGTCACCCGTGCGCTGCGACCGGGCGACTGGGTGGTCGCCGCCTGCGACGTCGGGCAGGGTGATGCCGTGATCCTCCGCTCCGGGGACGCCACCGCGTTGATCGACACCGGGCCCGACCCGACCGCGCTCACCCGGTGCCTCCATCTGCTCGGCATCGAGCGCATCGACCTGCTCGTGCTCACCCACTGGGACGCCGACCACGTCGGCGGCGTCGCCGCGGTCGCGGGCATCGTGTCGACCGTGCTGCACGGGCCGCTCGACGGCGAACGCTCATCGCGAGCGCTCGACCCGCTCGTCGCCTCGGGTGCCCAGGCGATCGAGGTGACGGCCGGCGCCCACGGTGCGCTGGGTTCCAGCCGGTGGCGCACGCTCTGGCCGCGGCCCGACACCCCGCCGGGCAACGACGCGAGCGTCGTGCTCGAAGTGATGGCGACGAGTTACCACGGGGTGTTCCTCGGCGATCTCGGCGAGGACGCGCAGCGGCGCATGCTCACCGACTCGGGTCTCGGGCACGTCGATCTCGTGAAGGTGGCGCACCACGGCTCGGCCGACCAGCGCGACGCCCTCTACGAGCGGATCGACGCCGACGTCGGCCTCATCGGGGTCGGCGCCGACAACGGGTACGGACACCCGACGACCCGACTGCTCGAACTGCTCGATCGCGTCGGCACGGTGCCGCTGCGCACCGACGTGTCGGGCACGATCGCGCTCTCGCCCGCCGAGGGCGGCATGCGGGTGTGGAGCGAGCGCGGCGAGGCCGGCGCGTCGGCGCTCCGCCACCCTCGGGGCGGGTGAGGCATCCGCAGGAGCGCGGCCTGCGTCGATCGACGAACTCGGCCGGGCTACGGCGTCGTCCACGTGGCGGGCGGCTTCACCTGGTCGAACAGCCAGACCTGGAAGAACTCGTCCAGGTCGGTTCCCGCGACCTCCTCGTACACCGCCTGGAAGTCCTCCGTCGTTCCGGTCGAGTCCCCGTGGCGTTGGAGCCACAGCCGGGCGGCCTCGAAGAACGCCTCGTCGCCGACCTCGACGCGAAGCGCGTGGACTGCGGCCGCACCACGATCGTAGACCTGCCCGTCGAAGAGGCCGGTCGGGCCGGGGTCGCCGACCTGGAACTCCCAGTACTCGGGGGAGCGCGACGCACCGTACCACTCGTCGTACTTCACCTGCACGGGTTGCTCGGCCCGCTCGGCCCACCACATCCATTCCAGGTATGTCGCCCATCCTTCGCTGAGCCAGACGTCGCGCCACCGCTCGGGGCTCACGGCGTTGCCGAACCACTGATGGGCGAGCTCGTGGGCGACCGTGAACTCGTCCGTGCGCTTCGCGTAGATCGGTCGGGTCTGGGTCTCCATCGCGTAGCCGACTCCGTCGTCGTCGACGATCGCGCCGAACGAGGCGAACGGGTACGGGCCGAACCTGGCCGAGAACAGGTCGAGCATCCCGGGTACGCGCGAGAGGCTGACGGTCGTGACGGCTCGGTCGATGCCGGTGACGTCCTCGTCGAGGTAGTCGAGGATGGGCACTCCGTCGTGAGACACGACGGGCAGCTGGAGCTCGTAGTCCCCGACCGCGACCGTCGTGAGATAGCTGGCTTGAGCGTCCGGGGCGTCCCAGCGCCACGTGGTCCATCCGGCTTCCGTCACGGGGTCTCCCGACGGGAGACCGTTGGCCACCGCGGTCTTGCCCTCGGGGACCGTGATCTCGAAGGAGTACGTGGCCTTGTCGGTCGGATGGTCGCTGACGGGATACCACGTCATCGAGGTCGACGGCAGCCCCGAGGCGATCCCGCCGTCGGGAGTGGTGACCCAGCCGGTCTTGAAGGTCGAGGTGTTCCAGAACATCACGCCCGTCGGGCCGCCGTACTCGACCACGAGTCGCACCTCCTGTCCGGCCTTGAGCTTCGGCCGTGGCTGAACGACGAGTTCCCAGACGCCGGCGTCGTCGTCCTGGACCTGCCAGTAGGCGGCGCCTTCGACGGCGGCGCCGGGCGTCGGCGGATCGATCGCCGGCACCGGCTTCCCGTCGATCGCGAGCGAGTCGACGGCCATCCCGCGCAGGTCGAGGTCGAGGCGGTCGAGGTCCTGCGTCGCGACGAGGTCGATCGTGGCCACGCCGTCCAGCCGGCCCTCGAGCACCGCGAGCGGCGCCGGCGGCGCGTAGGCGATCTCGAGGTCGTAGTGCTCCACGTCGTATCCGCCGTTCCCGGCGTAGGGGTAGTAGACATCGCCGGCACCCTCGGCGCCCGGCGTGTACCGCCCGCCCGGCGCTGCTGCGGCACCGCCCGCTCCGATCGCGCCGACCGCCGCCACGACGGCGACGACCGCAGCGAGTGCGTTCGTCAAGGACCGCGTCATCATCGACCACCCCTCATCAGCCGACGGCCGGAACACCCCATGGCGGAGGCGGCCGCGGGTACGACACGCCGAAGCTAGCATCCATGTCCCGCGTCGGTCAGACCCCGTTCGGGGCTCGTCGAGCATCGCGCGCACCCGGCAGTACCGGCGCATGCGCGTGCCGTCACGGCACGTGCAGCCGAGCGAGCGGAGATCGCCGGGAGGCCGGCCGTGAGCCGGTAGAGTGCGACGGCGTGCGTCATCGTGCGTCTGGAGCAGAGGAGTCGTCGTTGCCCGTGGGATCCGCTGACTACCGCGACGCGCTCCGCGCGGCCCTCGACACCCGGTCGGCGGTCGCCGCCGAGCGGCTCGCCGCGATGCGCGCGATCGCGACCCCTGCGACCGCCGGCGTCGTCATCGAGCTGTTCACCGACCAGGACGCCGAGGGCACCTTCGGCGTCTGGGCCCGCTTCGACGGCGCCGACGCGTTCCGGCTCGACCGCGAGCTCGGCGACGAGCGCGAGCTCTTCGCGGTGACCTGGGGCGAGGACGGCTGGGAGCCCGAGGTCCCTGCCCGGCCGCGGGGCTGGTCGCGGGACGAGCTCGAGGCGGCCATCGCCGGCGTCGTCGCCGAGTGGCTCGACGGACTCGTCCCGGCCGAGGCATCCGAGCTCGACTGGGAGCTGGCGCGCCACGACGGCGCATCCGATACCGTCCCGCTCGGACCCTCGGCTCGCGACTGAGGCCGCCGCGCACCACCTCGCGATCGGCCGGCGCTCCGGCGTCGGCGGCCGACCCTAGACTTGACGTCGGAACAGGGAGGCACGGGTGGCAGCACGCGGAGCAGGCGCTTCAGCGCGAGCGAAGGTCGCGATTCCGCAGTTGGCGTGGCACGCCGTGCGGCCGGCGCCGATCGTGCTCGTCTCGGGGCCCGAAGACGTGCTCGCCGAGCGGGCGATCGGCATGCTGCGCGACTTCCTCCGCGCCGAGGACCCGGCGCTCGAGGTCAGCGACCTCGAAGCCGACGGCTACCGGCGCGGCGAGCTGCTCACGCTCGCGAGCCCGTCGCTCTTCGGCGAGCCCAGGCTCATCCGTGTGAGCGGGGTGGAGAAGTCGAGCGACGACTTCCTGCTCGACGCTCTCGAGTACCTCGAGCAGCCCGCCGACGCCACGACGCTCGTGCTGCGCCACCGCAGCGGAGTGCGCGGCAAGAAGCTCCTCGACGCGATCCGCGCGGGCGGCGGAGGCGGCATCGAGATCGTCTGCGCCGAGCTCAAGAAGGACGCCGAGAAGCAGGATTTCGTCGTCGCCGAGTTCCGCGCGGCGGGGCGCAAGATCGCGCCCGCCGCACTGCGCGCCCTCGTCGGGGCCTTCAGCGACGACCTGCGCGAGCTCGCCGCCGCGAGCCGCCAGCTGCTGTCGGATGCGCCAGGCGACATCACCGAGGCGGTCGTCGCGCGGTACTACGGCGGCCGGGTCGAGACGAACTCCTTCGCCGTGGCCGACGCGGCGATCGCGGGCCGGCACGGTGAGGCGCTGATCGCCCTGCGTCACGCCCTCGACAGCGGGGCAGACCCGGTGCCCATGGTCGCGGCCTTCGCCATGAAGCTCCGCACGATGGCGAAGGTCTCGGGCTCGCGCGGCGGCGGCGGCCAGCTGGCCTCCTCGCTCGGCATGGCGCCGTGGCAGGTCGACCGGGCCCGACGCGATCTCGTCGGGTGGACCGACGAGGGCCTCGGCGTCGCGATCGAGACGCTCGCCCAGACCGACGCAGCGGTCAAGGGCGCCGAGCGCGACCCGGTGTTCGCGCTCGAGCGCCTCGTCGGCGTCATCGCCGCCCGCGGGCGCCGCTGAGCGCGCGAGTCCCGCGCGCGAGAAGTGCCCGCGCCGCCGAAGCGTGCCCTTTTCCGCGGTTCCGGAGACGACGAAGGCCCCGCCGGAGCGGGGCCGCCTGTTTGCGCGGCTCCGGAGACGACGAAGGCCCCGCCGGAGCGGGGCCTTCAGCCGTACTGCAGTGCGACGCGACTCAGAGCGCGGCGGCCTGCTTCGCGATCGCCGACTTGCGGTTCGCGGCCTGGTTCTTGTGGATGACGCCCTTCGACACGGCCTTGTCGAGCTTGCGCGTGGCGACGCGCACGGCGGCGGTGGCCTTGTCCTTGTCGCCCGAGGCGATGGCCTCGCGAGCGGCGCGGACGACGGTCTTGACCTCGCTCTTCACGGCCTTGTTGCGCTCTTCGGCCTTGCGGTTGGTCTTGATGCGCTTGATCTGCGACTTGATGTTTGCCACGTGTGGTTCGTCTTTCGTTCTCGTGTGGGTACAGGATGTGCCGTCACGAGGTAGAGGGGCTCGTGCCCGGCGATCGTGCGGGGTGGGACCCACACGGCAAGCCAACAGACAACGATACCAGCTACGTGCGAGCGGCACCAATGCGGCGGACCGCGTCGCGGCGGCGGACGGCCGCGCGACGATCGAGCTCGGCGACGGCGCCGAGCACCACCGCGGTGAAGTCGTCGGGTCGCGTGAGGCTCACGAGGTGCGTCGCGCCGGGCACGATCACGAGCCGAGCGTCACGCGCGGCCCGCAGCAGGACGCGCTCCTGGAGGCGGAAGTGGTCGTACCGCCCGTTGACGAACCAGATCGGCACGCGCACCTTCGCGACGGCCGCGCGCGGATCGAGCCGCCCGACCGCGGTGAGCGCCGGAGCCATCACGTCGAGGGCGACGCCGCCGTCGACGATGTCGCGCACCGCCTCGCGGCTGAGGAAGATCGACGCCACCGCGTCGTTGAGCCCGCGCCCGCGGTCGGGCAGCCGCGCGATCGACGCGGCGATCGACTGGTAGGCGGCGAGCGCCGAGCCGCGGGGGAGCGTTCCGCACGAGGCCGCCACGAGCCCGTCGAGCCGATCGGGATGCCTCGCCGCGAACTCGATCGCGAGGTAGCCGCCGAGACTGAGCCCGACGAGCAGGCGCGGCACGGCGTCGTCGTCGTGCCCGCCATCGCCGCCCGCGCCCTCAGCGGCGCCCGGCGGGTTCAGCGCGGCGTCGATGATCGACATCGCCTCGTCGATCGAGAACTCGCCGCCGATACGCGAGCCGTGGCCGGGCAGGTCGATCGCCACCGCGTCGATCCCGTGCACCGCGAAGGCCTCGAGCTGCCTCCGCCACATCGTCGCCGAGGTGCGGATGCCGTGGACGAGCACGATGCGTGCGCGGGGCATCGTTCAGCCCGCCCTGATCGCCCCGAGTTCGCGGGCGCGCGCGACGGCCGCCGTGCGTGAACCGACGCCGAGCTTCGTGAAGATGTGCACGAGGTGCGACTTCACGGTCGCCTCGCTGAGGAACAGCGTCTTGCCGATCTCGCGGTTGGTGCGGCCTTCGGCGACGAGCGAGAGCACCTCGGACTCGCGCACCGTGAGGCGTTCGCCCGAGGACTGGGACGCGTCGAGCCGCGACGAGAGGCCCGGGGCGAGCGCCTGCTCGCCGACCGCGGCCGCGCGCACCGCGGCGAGCAACGTGTCGGGCGGGGCGTCCTTCAGCAGGTACCCGCTCGCGCCGGCCTCGATCGCACCGAGGATGTCGGCGTCGGTGTCGTAGTTCGTCAGCACGAGCACCCGGGGAGCGCCGGGCACCGCCCGGATGCGGCGGGTGGCCTCCGCGCCCTGCACGGTGCCGGGGAACTGGAGGTCCATGAGGACGAGGTCGACCGCGTCGCCCTGCGCGAGCCGCACGGCGTCCTCGGCGGTGGCGGCCTCGCCGACGACCTCGAGGTCGGCCTCGGACTCGAGCATCGCGCGGATGCCCGCGCGGACGACGGGGTGGTCGTCGGCGAGCAGCAGCCGGATCACGACGCCACCACCGGGATGCGCACCGAGAGCGCCGTGCCCTCGCCTGGGGCGGTCTCGAGGTCGACCGTGCCGCCGAGCTCCTCGGCCCGGCGGCGGATGGCGCGGAGTCCGAACTCGGCGGGGTCGGCGCGGCGGGCCACGGCCTCGGCGTCGAAGCCGAGGCCGTCGTCGACGACGTCGAGGGCGATCTCGTCGCCGAGGTAGCTCAGGGTGAGGGAGCAGGCGCGGGCGTCGGCATGGCGCAGCACGTTCGCGAGCGAGCCCTGCGCGATGCGGAGGAGCGCGGCGTCGACGGACATCGGCAGCAGCACGGGCTCGCCGCTCGTCGCGAACTCGACCCGGGTGCCCGCGCCGGCCTGGCTCGCCTGCTCGTTCACGGCCTCGGTGAGGCGGCGGAGCGCGGACGGGAGCGTCTGCTCGTCGAGCGACGGCGGGGTGAGCTCGCGGATGAACCGGCGCGCCTCGCCGAGGTTCTCGGCGGCGGTCTCACGGGCGAGCCGCAGCTTCTCGCTCACCCGCTCGTCGTCGACGTCGCGCTCGGCGGCGTGCAGCAGCATCTGGATGCTCGAGAGCCCCTGCGCGACGGTGTCGTGGATCTCGCGGGCGAGCCGCTCGCGCTCGGCGAGGGTGCCGGCCTCGCGGCTCGCCGCCGCGAGCTCCTCGCGGGTGGCGATGAGGTCGAGGATGAGCGCCTGGCGCTCCTGCGTCTCCTGCGACATGGCCCGGTAGCCGAGCCCGATCACGATCGCGACGCCCGCGCTGATGAGCGGTCCGAGGATCGATCCGACCTCGAAGCCGAGATGGGTGGCCGTGCCCCACACCGAGAGGCCGAAGGTGATGACGACGAGCGGCACCGAGATCGGCGCCGCGAGCACGTGCAGCTCGAGGAAGAAGAGCGGGAAGGCGAGGAACGCCGCGTCGGGCGTCAGTGCCGACATGCCCACCCAGAGCGCCAGGAGCGATGCGAGCCAGAGCACGCGGGCGAACGTCGGCAGGTGCCGGTGCGCGGTCGCGATGCCCGCGCCGTAGCAGGCGAGGAAGGCGACGGCGAGGATGGTGATGGGCACCTCGGCCTGGTCGTCGACGAGCAGGGCGCGCACGACGACGAAGAGCGTGAGTCCGACGACGAGGAGGTGGAGGCCGAGCCGGAGCGCGACGAAGACCGGCCGCAGCGCCGATCGCGCCACGCGCTCGTCGCCCAGGAGGGGGGTCTCAGCCGTCGTCATGGTGCTTCGAGCGTAGTCTCGGGGCCCGCCGCGAGGCATCCGTCGAAAGTCTGAAGCGAAGTCATGGGAGAATCGTCTGGATGTCTCCGAGAGCTGTGAACCCGCCGGTGCCCGCCGCCACCGACCCCGCGTCGATCCGCAATTTCTGCATCATCGCGCATATCGACCACGGCAAGTCGACGCTCGCCGACCGCATGCTGCAGATCACGGGCATCGTCAGCGACCGCGACATGCGCGCGCAGTACCTCGATCGCATGGACATCGAGCGCGAGCGCGGCATCACGATCAAGAGCCAGGCCGTGCGCATGCCGTGGCAGCAGGGCGACCGCGCCTACGCCCTCAACATGATCGACACCCCGGGGCACGTCGACTTCTCGTACGAGGTCTCGCGGTCGCTCGCGGCCTGCGAGGGCGCGATCCTCCTCGTCGACGCGGCGCAGGGCATCGAGGCCCAGACGCTCGCGAACCTGTACCTGGCGCTCGAGAACGACCTCGAGATCATCCCGGTGCTCAACAAGATCGACCTGCCGGCCGCCGACCCCGAGAAGTACGCGAAGGAGCTCGCCGACCTCATCGGCGGTTCGCCCGACGACGTGCTGAAGGTCTCGGGCAAGACGGGCGTCGGCGTCGAGGAGCTCCTCGACCGCGTCGTCGAGCGCATCCCGGCTCCCGTCGGCGATGCGGATGCCCCGCCGCGGGCCATGATCTTCGACTCCGTCTACGACAGCTACCGCGGCGTCGTCACCTACGTCCGCATGATCGACGGCCAGCTGAAGCCGCGCGAGCGCATCCAGATGATGTCGACGAAGGCGACCCACGAGATCCTCGAGATCGGCGTGAGCGCGCCCGAGCCGCAGCCGTCGAAGGGCCTCGGCGTCGGCGAGGTCGGCTACCTGATCACCGGCGTGAAGGACGTGCGCCAGTCGAAGGTCGGCGACACCGTCACCACGGCCGTGAAGCCCGCGACCGAACCGCTCGCCGGCTACACCGAGCCGCTGCCCATGGTGTTCTCCGGGCTCTACCCGATCGACGGCAGCGACTACCCCGAGCTCCGCGAGGCGCTCGACAAGCTGAAGCTCTCCGACGCCTCGCTCGTGTACGAGCCCGAGACCTCGGTCGCGCTCGGCTTCGGCTTCCGCTGCGGCTTCCTCGGCCTGCTCCACCTCGAGATCGTGACCGAGCGCCTCCAGCGCGAGTTCGGCCTCGACCTCATCGCGACCGCGCCGAGCGTCGTCTACGAGGTCACGACCGAAGACCGCAAGACCGTCACGGTGACGAACCCGAGCGAGTTCCCGACCGGTGCGAAGATCACCGAAGTGCGCGAGCCCGTCGTGAAGGCCGCGATCCTCGCCCCGAAGGACTACGTGGGCACCATCATGGAGCTCTGCCAGTCGCGCCGCGGCACGCTGCTCGGCATGGAGTACCTCGGCGAGGACCGCGTCGAGATCCGCTACAACATGCCGCTCGGCGAGATCGTGTTCGACTTCTTCGACCAGCTGAAGTCGAAGACCGCGGGCTACGCGAGCCTCGACTACGAGCCGACGGGCGACCAGGCCGCCGACCTCGTGAAGGTCGACATCCTGCTCCAGGGCGAGCAGGTCGACGCGTTCAGCGCGATCGTGCACCGCGACAAGGCCTACGCCTACGGCGTGCTCATGACGGGCCGCCTTCGCGAGCTCATCCCGCGCCAGCAGTTCGAGGTGCCCATCCAGGCCGCGATCGGCGCCCGCATCATCGCCCGCGAGTCGATCCGCGCGATGCGCAAGGACGTCCTGGCGAAGTGCTACGGCGGTGACATCAGCCGCAAGCGCAAGCTCCTCGAGAAGCAGAAGGAGGGCAAGAAGCGCATGAAGATGGTGGGCCGCGTCGAGGTTCCCCAGGAGGCGTTCATCGCCGCGCTGAGCGGCGACGTCGAGAAGAAGGACGCGAAGAAGTAGACCCCCGATGACCCGTAGAAGCACCTTCACCGACCAGTCCGTCACCTACGGCGCGATCGGCGCGACCCTCGACCCCGACTTCCTCCGGTATCCGCCGGCGGGCCTCCGCCCCGCAGAGGACGCGGTGCGGCTCGGCTCGGGTCGCGAGCGGTTCGAACGCTCGGCCGAGGCGCTGATGACCTGGGGCGTGCAGCGCGGCTCGGGCTTCACGGTCGCCGACGTCTCCGCGGGCACGGGCGCGCAGTACCCGGGCATCGTGTTCGACCACGACGGTTCGCCGCTCTCCGAGCAGCCCGCGCCCCGCACGGAGGACCGCTTCGGCGCCGACGGCACCGCGTACATCGCCGCAGGCATGACCGCGACCCTGGTGCGCCGCCGTCGCTTCGGCGCGACGAAGACCCCCGTGCTCGTCGTGTACGTCATCGACGAGCCGAACCGCATCGGATTCGCGTACGGCACGACGTCGAACGGCGCCGAGACGGGCGAGGAGTCCTTCATCCTCGAGCATCGCGACGACGACACCGTGTGGCTCACCATCCGGTCGATCTTCGCCACCGCCGGCGGCCTGAGCACCGTGCTCGCACCGACCCGCCGCCGTCGCCGCCGCGAGCTCACCCGCGACGAGCTCCGGGCGCTCCACCCCGCGAGCGGCGCGTAGCCGTGGGCGCCGCGCTGCCGCTCGGCGACCCCGCACCGGCCGACGGCCTGCTGCCGTCGTCGGCCGCGCTCGGCGCGGACGACCGTGCGTTCGGCGTCTACGTGCACGTGCCGTTCTGCCGGGTGCGGTGCGGCTACTGCGACTTCAACACCTACACCTCCGACGAGCTGCGCGGGGCGAGGCAGAGCGACTACGCGGGCCAGGCGATCGGCGAGATCCGGATGTCACGCGGTGTGCTCGAGGCATCCGGCCTGCCCGCTCGACCGGCGCAGACCGTCTTCTTCGGCGGCGGGACGCCGACCCTGCTGCCCGCTCGCGACCTTGTCGCGATGCTCGGCGCGGTGCGCGACGAGTTCGGCCTCGTACCGGGCGCCGAGGTCACGACCGAGGCGAACCCCGACTCGGTCGGCCCCGACGACCTCGCACGCCTGGCCGACGGCGGCTTCACCCGCGTCTCGTTCGGCATGCAGTCGGCGGTGCCGCACGTGCTCGCCGCGCTCGACCGCACCCACGATCCCGAGCGCGTGCCGCTCGTCGTCGGGTGGGCGCGCGACGCGGGGCTCGACGTCAGCCTCGACCTCATCTACGGCACTCCGGGGGAGTCGCTCGACGACTGGCGCCGCAGCGTCGAGCACGCGGTCGCGCAGCGCCCCGACCACCTGAGCGCCTACGCCCTCATCGTCGAGGACGGCACGAAGCTCGCCAGGCAGATCCGCCGCGGCGAGCTCGCCGAGCCCTCCGACGACCTCGAGGCCGACATGTACGAGCTCGTCGACGAGCAGCTCGAGGCGGCCGGGTACGAGTGGTACGAGGTCAGCAACTGGGCGTCGAGCCCCGCGCAGCGCTCGCGCCACAACCTCGGCTACTGGCGGGGCGACGACTGGTGGGGCGTGGGCCCCGGCGCGCACAGCCACGTCGGCGGCGTGCGCTGGTGGAACGCGAAGCACCCCTCGGCGTACGCCGACCGCATCGCAGCGGGGGTCTCGCCGGCCGTCGGCCGCGAGGTGCTCGACGGGCCGACCCGCGAGACCGAGCGCGTGCTGCTCTCGACGCGCATCCGCGAGGGGCTCGAGATCTCGAGCCTGCACGCGGGCGGGCGGCACGCCGTCGCCGCGCTCATCGCCGACGGCCTCGTCGACGCGAAAGCCGCCCTCTCGGGTGTGCTGACGCTCACCAGGAGAGGGCGGCTCTTGGCCGACGCGGTCGTCCGGCAGCTGCTCGAGGGCTAGCTGACGAACTTGATCGCGAGCGGGTAGGTGTAGGGCTCGCCCTGGTTGGCCTTCACGGCGGCGATGATGCTGAACACGATCGTGACGACGCCGACGGCGATCAGCACGAAGATGCCGATCAGGACGAAGGTCAGGATGATGCCGACCACGTAGGCGATCGCCATCGTGATCTGGAAGTTCAGCGCGGTCGCGGTGTGCGCGCGCACGAAGGGCCCCTTGTCCTTCAGGATGAGGTAGCCGATGAGCGCGGGGACGAAGCTGAAGAAGATGCCGCCGATGTGGATGAGCGTCGCCCAGAGCTTCTCATCTGACGGGCTCAGCTGCTGGCTCTGGCCGTAGGGGTTCGCCGGCGGGGGAGGCGGGGTGGCGTCGGACATGGGGTTTCTCCTTGCTCGGGTCGCCCGAAGGCGAGACTTCGTCAACCGTCATGCTGGCACAGCAGAGCGCGCCGCGGGAAGAGCCCCGGCGGCGCGCTCGAAAGGTGCTGCTACTTGATGAGCCGGATGGCGAAGGGGTAGCGGTAGTGGTTGCCGTCCTTCGCCTTGAGGAAGCCCTGGATCGAGAAGACGATGACGACGACCCAGAGGGCGAGCGGCAGGACCCACCCGATCAGCGCCCAGAAGCCGAAGGTGACGGCCGAGAGCACCGAGTTCACGATCAGGATGGCGACGTAGGCGATGGCTGCGGTGATCTGGAAGTTCAGCGCCTCCTTCGCCTCGACGTTCGTGAACTGGCCGCGGTCCTTGAAGACGAGCCAGATGATGAGCGAGGGCAGGAACCCGAGGATGCCGCCGAGGTGGGCGAAGGAGGCCCACTGCAGGTCCTGCTCGTGCGTGAGGGGGCCGGCCGCGGCGGGCTGGGGCTGGCCGGCGGGGTCGGGCTGCGGGGGAGTGGGCTCGGTCATTGCACGCCTTTCGGGCTTCGGTGAACTCGGGTGCGGGAGGGGGTTCGCGGTCGGGAGGACTCGCGGGACATCCATACGGTAGCGCTGCGAACCGCCGCGGGCAACGGCCTCGTCGCCCGACGTCGCGATATGATTAGCAGTCAGACAGATCGAGTGCTAAGTCGTCGGAGGGAGCGGGGCATGGCCTCAGAACGCAGTCTCGCAGTGCTTCGGGCGATCGTGCAGGACTACGTCGCGTCTCGCGAGCCCGTCGGCTCGAAGACGATCGTCGAGCGCCACGCGTTCGGCGTCTCCGCCGCCACGATCCGCAACGACATGGCGCTCCTCGAAGAAGAGGAGCTGATCGCCGCCCCGCACACGTCCTCCGGTCGCATCCCGACCGACAAGGGGTACCGCGTCTTCGTCGACCAGCTCACCGAGGTGCGCCCGCTGAGCTCGGCGCAGCGGCAGGCCATCGAGACCTTCCTCGGCGAGTCGAGCGACCTCGACGAGCTCCTCGCCCGCACCGTGCGCCTCATCTCGCAGCTCACCAAGCAGCTCGCCGTCGTGCAGTACCCGAGCTTCGCGAGCGCCAGGGTGCGCCACGTCGAACTCGTCTCCCTCTCGCCGAACCGGGTGCTCTGCATCCTCATCGCCGACTCGGGCCAGGTCGAGCAGCGGCTCGCCGAGCTCGAGCAGCCCGTCGAGGAGTCGACGCTGGCCGAGCTCCGGCTGCGCCTCAACGAACTCGTCGCCGGCACGACCATGGCCGATGCCACTGCGCTCCTCTCCGGCGAGATCGACGCCGTCGATCCGCGCCACGCGGAGGTGCTGCACACGCTCGCGGCGACCCTCGCGGAACAGGCGAGGGTGCAGCGCAGCGACCGGCTCGTCGTCGCGGGTGCGGCGAACCTCGTGCGCACCGAGCAGGACTTCGCGGGCTCGATCCTCGGGGTGATCGAGGCGATCGAGGAGCAGGTCGTGCTCCTCAAGCTCTTCGGCGAGATGTCGGGCGACGAGCACGCGGTCGCGGTGCGCATCGGCCGCGAGAACGCCTCGTTCGGGCTCGGCGAGACCTCGATCGTGTCGAGCGCGTTCGAGATCCCGGGCCGCGACATCTCGCGGCTCGGCGTCGTCGGCCCCACCCGCATGGACTACTCCAACAGCATGGCCGCCGTCCGCGCGGTCGCCCGCTACCTCTCCCGCACGCTCGGCGAGAGCTGACCTTCCGCCCGTCGCAAGACCGGCATCCGCAATCGAAAGGACAAGCCCTCCGTGGCCGACCACTACGAGGTCCTCGGCGTCTCGCGCGAAGCGACGCCCGACGAGATCAAGAAGGCGTACCGCCGACTGGCTCGCGAACTCCACCCCGACGTGAACCCCGGTGCCGAGGCATCCGAGCGGTTCAAGGAGGTGACGCACGCGTACGACGTGCTCTCCGACCCGAAGCAGCGCCAGCAGTACGACCTCGGCGACCAGGGCGGCTTCGGCGGCCAGGGCTTCGGCGGGTTCGGCGACATCTTCGAGACCTTCTTCGGCGCGGGCCAGCAGAGCCGCGGGCCGCGGTCGCGGCGCGAGCGCGGCCAGGACGCGCTGATCCGCGTGGAGGTCGGCCTCGACGAGGTGATCTTCGGCACGCATCGCGACATCGAGGTCGACACGGCCGTGCGCTGCGAGACCTGCCAGGGCTCGTGCTGCCAGCCGGGCACCTCGCCCGTCACCTGCGACATCTGCCGCGGCACCGGCCAGATCCAGCGCCAGGTGCGGTCGCTCCTCGGCAACGTGATGACCTCGAGCCCGTGCGGCACCTGCCGCGGCTACGGCACGATCATCGCGACGCCGTGCGTCACCTGCCAGGGGCAGGGCCGCGTGCGGGCCCGCCGCACCGTCCCCGTCGACATCCCCGCCGGCGTCGACACGGGCGTGCGGCTGCAGATGCCGGGTTCGGGCGAGGCCGGCCCCGCGGGCGGCCCCAACGGCGACCTCTACCTCGAGATCAAGGTCAAGAACCACGACGTGTTCAGCCGCAACGGCGACGACCTGCTGGCGACCCTCGAGGTCGCCATGACCGATGCGATCCTCGGCACGAACGCCACGATCCACGCGCTCGACGGCGACGTCGAGGTCGAGCTGAAGGCGGGCGTCCAGAGCGGCGAGGTCGTCACCGTGCGCGACCGCGGCGTGACGCGCCTCCGCGGCAACGGCCGGGGCGACCTCAAGATCGGGGTCCAGGTCGTGACGCCGACGAAGCTCTCGTCGAAGGAGCGCGACCTCATCGCGCAGTTCGCCGCATCCAAGAAGTCGCCGGCACCCGAGCTCACCCATTTCCAGCAGGGGCTCTTCGCCCGCCTGCGCGACCGGTTCCTCGGCTGAGCAGGGCCGCGCGATGAGCAGCCTCTACCTCGACGAGACCCTCGACCTCGGGGGGCTCGCGCCCGGCGCCGAACTCCGGCTCACGGGCGACGAGGCGCGCCACGCCGTCACGGTCGCCCGCGTGCGGCCGGGCGAGCGCATCGCCATCGGCGACGGCCGCGGGGTCGTCGTGCGGGGGCAGGTCGTCGCGACCGAGTCGCGCGAGCTCACCCTCCTCGCCGACGAGGTGCTCGTCGAGGAGCGGCCCGCGATCGCGATCACGCTGGTGCAGGCCCTCGCGAAGGGCGACCGCGACGAGCTGGCCGTCCAGGCCGCGACCGAGCTCGGCGTCGACGCCGTCGTCCCGTGGGCGGCGGCCCGGTCCGTCTCGCGCTGGGAGGGGCCGAAGGCCGAGAAGGGTCGCGCCCGCTGGGCGAGCATCGTCCGCGAGGCCGTCAAGCAGTCGATCCGCTCATGGCTGCCCGAGGTGTCTCCGGTCTCGACGACGGCGCAGCTGCCTGCCCGTCTCGAGGGCGTTCGGATGCTGCTGCTCGAGCCGACCGCGACGACGCCCCTCTCCGAGCTGCGGCCCGACGGCCGAGACCTCGCCCTCGTGGTCGGGCCCGAGGGCGGCATCTCGCCCGAGGAGCTCGCGAAGCTCACCGCCGCGGGCGCCGAGCCGGTGCGCCTCGGCGCCTCGGTGCTGCGCACCTCCACGGCGGGGCCCGCCGCGATCGCCGTGCTCAACGCGGCGCTCGGGCGGTGGTAGCCCATCGCTCGCTACGATGGAGTGATGACCGACTCGCCCGCTGAACCGACCGTCTTCGAGCGCATCGTCGCGCGCGAGATCCCCGCGCGCATCGTCGCGGAGACCGACCGGGTGATCGCGTTCCACGACATCGCGCCGCAGGCGCCGGTGCACGTGGTCGTCACGACCAAGACGGCCGACTACCGCGACGTCGTGGGCCTGGCCGAGGGCGATCCCGAGCTGCTCGCCGAGCTCGTCGAGGTCGCCCGGGGCATCGCCGCGGAGCTCGCCGACGGCGAGTTCCGGCTCGTCTTCAACACCGGGGCATCCGCCGGTCAGACCGTCTTCCACGTGCACGCGCACGTGCTCGCCGGCGGCCTCGAGGAGGGCACGCTTGCCGGAGCCTGAATCGATCGATCCCGACGCGCCCGAGGCCGGCGCCGACGAGGAGCGCCTCCGCATCGACGGCGTCGCCATGGTGCGGCTGCTCGGCCCGCAGGATCGACTGCTGACGACCGTCCAGCGCGAGTACCCGGGCGTCGAGGTGCACGTCCGGGGCAACGAGATCTCCATCCGAGGGGACGTCGACGAGCGGCGCCGAGTGCGCCGCCTCATCGAGGAGCTGCTCGAGCTCGTGCGCCACGACCAGGATCCGACCCCGACCGAAGTGAGGAGCTCCGCTCGCATGCTCGACGCCGATCCCGACGCGAAGCCGTCAGAACTGCTCGGACAGGTCATCGTCTCGAGCCGCGGCAAGACCATCCGGCCGAAGACCGAGGGCCAGCGCGCCTACGTCGACGCCATCGACGAGAACACGATCGTGTTCGGCATCGGCCCGGCCGGCACCGGCAAGACCTACCTCGCCATGGCGAAGGCCGTGCAGGCGCTCCAGCGCAAGGAGGTCAGCCGCATCATCCTGACCCGGCCCGCCGTCGAGGCCGGCGAGCGTCTGGGGTTCCTGCCCGGCACCCTGACCGACAAGATCGACCCGTACCTGCGCCCGCTCTACGACGCGCTCAACGAGATGATGGACCCGGAGCTCGTGCCGAAGCTGCTCGCCTCGGGCACGGTCGAGGTGGCGCCCCTCGCCTACATGCGCGGCCGCACCCTCAACGACTCGTTCGTGGTCCTCGACGAGGCGCAGAACACGACGCCCGAGCAGATGAAGATGTTCCTCACGCGCCTCGGCTTCGGCTCGAAGATGGTCGTCACGGGCGACGTCACCCAGGTCGACCTGCCCGGCGGCGCCTCGGGGCTCCGCCTCGTCACGCGCATCCTCGATCGCATCGACGACATCCACTTCGCCCGCCTGACGAGCGACGACGTCGTGCGGCACACCCTCGTCGGCCGCATCGTCGACGCCTACACCGAGTTCGACCAGCGGCAGCAGGCCCAGCGCTTCGAGCGCGCCGAGGCCCGCGAGTTCGCGAACCGCGCCGAGCGGCGCGGGCACGCCGGACCCCGCGACCACCTGCCGAGAAGGGGCACGTCTTGAGCATCGAGATCAACAACGAATCCGCGATCGAGGTCGACGAGGCCGCGATCCAGCGGCTGGCGGTCTACGCGCTCGACGCGATGCACGTGCACCGCGACGCCGAACTCGCCATCGTGCTCGTCGACGAGGGCGCCATGGAGCAGCTGCACGTGCAGTGGATGGACGAGCCGGGCCCGACCGACGTGCTGAGCTTCCCGATGGACGAGCTGCGGCCCGGCACCGAGGAGGCGCCGACCCCGCCGGGGCTCCTCGGCGACATCGTGCTCTGCCCGCAGGTCGCCGAGTCGCAGGCCCGCACCGCCGGCCACGGTCTCGTCGACGAACTGCTCCTGCTCACGACCCACGGCATCCTGCACCTGCTCGGGTTCGACCACGCCGAGCCCGACGAGGAGAAGGAGATGTTCGGCATCCAGCGCGACATCCTCGTGGGCTTCGCGATGCAGGAGCGCCGCCGCTGACCATGCTGCCCTGGCTCTTCCTCGGCGCCGCCTTCCTGCTCGTCGCGTTCGGCGGCCTCATGGCCGCCGTCGACGCGGCGGTCGGCGTGAGCTCGCGCGCCGACCTCACCGACCTCGCCCTCGGCGCCCGCGCCCGACGGTCGATCCTCGCGATCGCCGACGACACGGGCGCCCACGTCAACACCGTGAACTTCGTGCGCATCGTCGCCGAGACCACCGCCGCGGTGCTCGTGACGCTCGCCTTCACCTTCTTCATCGACGACATCTGGCTCGTGCTGCTGTGCGCAGCGCTCATCATGACGGCGGCCTCCTTCGTGCTGGTCGGCGCGAGCCCGAGGAGCGTCGGGCGGGCCCACGCACCCATGGTGCTGCGGCTGACCGCACCGCTCGTCCACTTCTTGCGCGTGCTGATCGGCCCGCTCGCGGGCGCGCTCGTCTCGCTCGGCAACCGGGTCACGCCCGGCAGCCTGCGCTTCGCCGGGGTCTCGAGCGAGGAGCAGCTGCTCAGCATGGTCGACGAGGCCGCCGAGTTCGAGGTGCTCGAGGAGGGCGACCGCGAGCTCATCCACTCGATCTTCGAGTTCAACGACACCGTCGTGCGCGAGATCATGGTGCCCCGCACCGACATGGTGACGATCGACGCGACCGCGCACCTGCCGCACGCGATGGCCGTGTTCCTGAAGGCCGGCTACTCGCGCATCCCGGTGATCGCGCACGACGCCGACGACGTCACCGGCATCCTCTACCTGCGCGACCTCGCCCGGCTCGGGTTCGAGCGACCCCTCGACGCGGAGGCGCTGACGGTCGGGGAGCTCGTGCGACCCGCGGTGTTCGTGCCCGACTCGATGAAGGCCGACGCGCTCCTGCGGCAGATGCAGCTCGAGTCGAACCACCTCGCGATGGTCGTCGACGAGTACGGCGGCATCGCCGGGCTCGTGACCCTGGAGGACCTCATCGAGGAGCTCGTCGGCGACATCTCCGACGAGTACGACCGCGAGGCCGCCCAGGTCGAAGACCTCGGCGACGGCCGGTACCGCGTGAACGCGCGCCTGCCCGTCGACGAGCTCGGCGAGCTCTTCGGCCTCGACCTCGAGGACGAGGACGTCGACTCCGCCGGCGGGCTGCTCGCGAAGGAGCTCGGGCGACTGCCGACGTCGGGGGAGCACGCGATGGTCTCGGGCCTCCGGCTCGAGGCCGAGCGCACCGAAGGCCGACGCAAGCGCATCTCGACGATTCTCGTCGAGGCAGATCAGGCCCTCATCGACGCGCGCGCCGCGTTCGATACGGGCGACTCCGTCGAGAGGAACCATCGTGACTGACTACCGTGCCGGATTCGTCTCCTTCGTCGGGCGCCCGAACGTCGGCAAGTCGACGCTCACGAACGCCCTCGTCGGCGAGAAGGTCGCCATCACGAGCTCGAAGCCGCAGACGACCCGCCGGGCGATCCGCGGCATCGTGCACCGCGAGCACGGCCAGATCATCCTCGTCGACACCCCGGGCCTGCACCGCCCGCGCACCCTGCTCGGCGAGCGGCTCAACACGCTCGTGCAGTCGACGCTCGGCGACGTCGACGTGATCGCGTTCTGTGTGCCCGCCAACGAGCCGATCGGCCCGGGCGACCGCTTCATCAACGAGCAGCTCGAGCAGTACCCGCGCGCGAAGAAGGTCGCGATCGTCACCAAGACGGATGCCACGTCGAAGTCCAAGGTCGCCGAGCAGCTGCTGGCGGTCTCCGAGCTGCGCGAGTGGGCGGCGATCATCCCCGTCTCGGCGCCGCGCGGCGAGCAGCTCGACGTGCTCGTCTCCGAACTGCTGGCGCTCCTGCCCGAGTCGGACCAGCCCCTGTATCCCGCCGACGCCCTCACCGACGAGGACGTGTCCGACCGCATCGCCGAGTTCATCCGCGAGGCGGCGCTCGAGGGCGTCTCCGACGAGCTGCCGCACTCGATCGCCGTCGTCGTCGACGACATGGTCGAGCGCGAAGACAAGGACCTCCTCGAGATCTACGCGAACCTCTACGTCGAGCGTGACAGCCAGAAGGGCATCATCATCGGCAAGGGAGGCTCGCGCCTGCGCGAGGTCGGCACGACGGCCCGCGCGCAGATCGAGGGACTGCTCGGCCGCAAGGTGCACCTCGCACTGCACATCAAGGTCGCGAAGGAGTGGCAGCGCGACCCGAAGCAGCTCGGCCGGCTCGGGTTCTGATCGGCAGTGCGACTCGGGTGGGCCGTGGGCAGTTCGGCCGGCTCGGGTTCTGATCGGCAGTGCGACTCGGGTGGGCCGTGGGTAGCTCGGCCGGCTCGGGTTCTGATCGGCAGTGCGACTCGGGTGGGCCGTGGGCAGCTCGGCCGGCTCGGGTTCTGATCGGCAGTGCGACTCGGGT
>NZ_JBHVSE010000004.1:141601-343100 GCF_042885275.1 Agromyces sp. NPDC058064
GGTGGGCCGTGGGTAGCTCGGCCGGCTCGGGTTCTGATCGGCAGTGCGACTCGGGTGGGCCGAGGGCAGCTCGGCCGGCTCGGGTTCTGATCGGCGCTCCTCGGCCTCAGGTGTGCGCCGCGCGTACGACTCGAGGATGATTCAGCCCGCGAACGGCGAATCCACACCCATCCAGCGCGTACGGTGGATCGGTGCCCACCACGATCAGCCGCGCCAAGCTCACGACCGACATCGTGCTCGCCGGCGTGTTCGCGCTCGTGTGCCTGCCCTTCGCCCTGCTCGGCGGCGCAGCCGACCTCGTGATCCTGGCGGGCTTCACCGGCGCGCTCGCGATCCGGCGCTTCGACGTGCGGTGGTCGCTCGCGATCGCCTGGGCCTCCGCGCTGACGCAGATGCTCCTGCTGCGCGACCTGCAGCTCTACGACGCCGCGGTGCTCGGCGTGCTCTACTCGACCGCGGCCCACGGTGGCCGGGTCGTGAAGTGGCTTGGCCTCGGGTCGGCCGGGGTCGGAGCGCTGCTCGCCACCGGGTACCTCGCCGTCGTGAAGCCGCTGCTCGGCGGGGCGTCGGCGATCGGGGGCGGCGATGCGATCGGCATGCTCGTGCTCACCGGGATGCTCTTCGTCGCCTCGATCGCGGTGCTCGTGCTCGCCTGGACGGCCGGGCTCCTCGTGCGCGCCGTGCGCGACAACCGCGAGGTCGCGCGCCGCGAAGAGGTCGCGAACCGCGAACGCGAGCTCGCGCAGTACCGCTACGTCGTCGAGCAGGAGCGCAACCGCATCGCCCGCGACATGCACGACGTGGTCGCGCACTCGCTCGCGGTCGTGATCGCGCAGGCCGACGGCGCGCGCTTCGCGGCGCGCACGAGGCCCGAGTCGGCCGTCGACGCGCTCGGCACGATCGCGGGGGTGGCGCGCGGCGCGCTCGGCGACGTGCGGCTGCTGCTTGCCGAGCTCCGTCACCATGAGAGCGCCTCCCCGCAGCCCGTGCTCGACGACCTCGGCGCGCTGCTCGAGCAGGTGCGTGCGGCCGGACTCGACGTGCGGTTCTCCGAGTCGGGCGATCGCCCCGAGCTCGGCACGGGTCACCAGATCGCGGTCTACCGCATCGTGCAGGAGGGCCTCACGAACGCGCTCCGCCACGGCGACACGACGAAGCCGGTCGTCCTCGAGCTCGCCTGGGACCAGGCGGGCGTCGAGCTCCGACTCGTCAACTCGCAGCGTCCGGATGCCCCGGCGCCCGACTCGCACGCGTTCCGCCACGGCATCCCGGGCATGCGCGAGCGCGCGCAGCTGACGGGCGGCAGCCTGCACGCGGCGGCCGGCGAGGACGGCCTGTTCCGCCTGACCGCCCGCATCCCCGCCCAACCCGGAAGGTCCGCATGAGCATCCGAGTCGCCCTCGTCGACGACCAGGCCCTGTTCCGCGCCGGCGTGCGCATGCTCGTCGAGTCGCAGCCCGACCTCGACGTGGTGGGCGAGGCGGGCGACGGCGTCGCGGCGATCGCCCTCGCCGCGGCCGAGCGCCCCGACGTCATCCTGATGGACGTGCGGATGCCGCTCGCGGACGGCATCGCCGCGACCGAGCGGATCCTCGCCGACGCCGATCGCGACGGCAGGCCCGCCCCGAAGGTGCTCGTCCTGACGACCTTCGACCTCGACGAGAACGCCGCCCGTGCGATCCGCGCCGGCGCGAGCGGCTTCGTGCTGAAGGACGCCGACCCCGAGTTCCTCCTCGCGGCGATCCGCACCGTGCACCAGGGCAACCAGGTGATCGCCGCCTCGGCGACCCGCGCGCTGTTCGCGCACGTCGGCGCGGCCACCGCTGGTCGCCCGGCCCCGGCGGCCTGGTCCGAGCTCACGCCCCGCGAGCGCGAGATCTTCGCCCTCGCCGCGCGCGGGCTCTCGAACAGCGAGATCGCCGCGTCCGAGTATCTGAGCGAGGCGACGGTGAAGACGCACGTGAGCCGGATCCTCGCGAAGCTCGGCCTCCGCGACCGGGTGCAGCTCGTCGTCTTCGCCTACGAGCACGACCTGCGGTCGGCCGACTGACGCCCTACACGGTGTCCGTGAGCAGCGAGACGACCGGCCATGCACCCTCGGAGCTGTTGCCGAGCACGCTCAGGGTCGTCGCGGTGTCCCGGTTGTGAACTGAACGGAATGACACGCCCGCGTCGTGCCCGTCGATGAAGAGTCGGTGGCGCTTCGCGCCGAGTGAGATGCCCATCCCGTATCGCACGCCCTCGAACCCCGGCCGGGTCATCCGCTCGAGGGTCTCCTCGTTCACGATCCGGCCGTCGGTGAGCGCACGCCAGAACCGGTGGAGGTCGTCGGCGGTGGTCCAGATGCCGCCGTCGCCGTTGCCCCGCACGGGCAGGTGCAGCACGTTGGTGCGATCGCCCTCCTCGAAGAGATAGCCGAGGGCGGCGTCGCCGGGGAGCTCGTCCGACCTCAGGAAGGACGTGCTCGCCAGGCCGGCACGCGCGCAGATCTCGGCGTCGACGAGGTCGTGGTACGGCGTCCGGCTCGCGCGCTCGGCGACCAGCGCGAGCACGATGTAGCCGCCGTTGCAGTATGCGAACCGCGTTCCGGGCGGGGACGCCTGCGGGTGGCCGTCGATGACGGGCACGAACGCCTCGGTCTCGGCGAGGAGGTGGACGGGGGCGGACAGCACGTAGTCGGAGGCATTCCAGTCGGCTGTCTCGTCGAGGTAGTCGCCGATGCCGGAGGTGTGCGTGAGCAGCTGCGCGACCGTCACGTCGTCGTCGATGAGCGGCAGGTCGGTGCCCAGGATCGCGCGGACGCGAGTGTCGAACGAGAGGACGCCCGCTTCGATGAGCCGGAGCACGGCCAGCGCCGTGAAGGTCTTGGCGCCGCTGGCGATCGCGAACCGGGTCCGCGTGGTGTTCGGCACCCGCAACGCGCGGTGCGCGTAGCCTTCGACCCGCTCGAAGCGGCGTTCGTCACCGACGTCGATCGTCACGACTCCGGTGAACGTGGCCTTCCTCACCGCGGCGTCGAGCGCGGCTTCGTCGGGAACCGGGGACGTGGCGGGTTCGGCGTGCATCCTGCGAGCCTAACGGTGCGCCGTCAGCGTCATCCCAGAGGATGACGGCGAACCGTTCGATGGTCGGATGACCCGGGCTGCGGTGCATCCGTAACGTCGAAGACATGCAGATCCAACCCTCTGACCTCGGTCTCATCGCCCGCGTCGCGGGCCTCGCCAAGCGCTACGGCCGCGGTGCCGGCTCGGTGACCGCGCTCGACGACGTCTCGCTCGGCCTCCGCCGCGGTGAGTTCACGGCGATCATGGGGCCCTCGGGCTCGGGCAAGTCGACGCTCATGCACATCATGGCGGGTCTCGACTCGCCGACGGCCGGCCGCGTGTGGCTCGGCGACACCGACATCACCGAGCTCGGCGACGCCGCGCTCACGGTGCTGCGCCGGCGCCGCATCGGGTTCATCTTCCAGTCGTTCAACCTCGTGCCGACCCTCGACGTGCGCGGCAACGTGATGCTGCCGTTCGAGCTCGACGGCCGTCGGCCCACCCGAGACGAGCAGGCGTGGATCGACGAGCTCTTCGACACGCTCGGCCTCGGCGGCCGCCTCACCCACCGACCGCACGAGCTCTCGGGCGGCCAGCAGCAGCGCGTCGCCATCGCGCGGGCCCTCGCGACGCGCCCCGACCTCGTCTTCGCCGACGAGCCCACCGGCAACCTCGACTCCCGCACCGGGCGCGAGGTGCTCGGTCTTCTCGCCGTCGCGAGCGCCCGGTACGGGCAGTCGATCGCCATGGTGACGCACGACCCGGTCGCGGCGAGCCACGCCGATCGCATCCTGTTCCTCGCCGACGGCAGGATCGTGCGCGACGCGGGCCGCTCGACCCCCGAGGAGATCTCCGCGTTCATGCTGTCGATGGAGTTGGCGGCCTGATGCGCACCCGGATGAAGGACCAGTGGCCGACGCTGCTGGTCGCCGCCCTCGCCGGCACCTTCGGCGTGCTGCTGCTGCACGTGACCGGCCTGCTCGCCGCCGCGATCCGCGCCGACGACGTCACCGGGGAGAGCGACACCGTGGCCCTCATGCTCGGCTTCCTCGCGACGGTGTTCGTCGTGATCGCCGTGTACGTGAGCGCGATCGTCACCTCGAACACCGTGGCGACCGTCGTCGCGGGTCGCACCCGCACGATCGCGCTGCTGCGGCTCATCGGTTCGAGCGCCCGCGCGCAGCGCGCCCAGATCGCCAAGGAGGGGCTCGTGGTCGGGATCGCCGGCGCCGCGATCGGCGTCGTCGCCGGCACCGGTGCGGCCTACGGCGTCGAGCAGTTCGCCGTCGCGAACCGGATGCTGCCGCCGACCGAGTACGACTACCTCAATCCCGCCGTGGTGCTGCCCGCCGTCGCGGTCGTCCTCACGACGTGGCTCGCCTCCTGGGTGGGGTCGCGTCGAGTGCTCCGGGTGCGGCCGATCGAGGCGATCTCGAACTCGAACGCGCAGGACCGTGAGGAGCTCGGCCGCCGGAGGGGCCGCAACATCGCGGCGATCGTGCTGGTCGCCATCGGCATCGGCCTGCTCGTCACGGGCGTCGTGGTCGGCCTCACCGACCCGATGGGCGTGCTCATCGGCCTCGCCGGAGGCATCCTCTCGTTCACGGGCGTCGTGCTCGGTGCCGACGTCGTGATGCCGCCCGTGCTGCGACTCGTCGGCCGCCTGTTCGGCCGCTCGCCGGCCGCGCGACTCGCCGCCGAGAACGCCGTGCGCAACCCCGAGCGGAGCTCCCGCATGACGATCGGACTCGTCATCGGCGTCACGCTCGTGACGACCTTCTCGGTGACGATGGAGTCGTACCGGGCGATGCTGCTCGCCGCGCAGGAGGCGCAGCCCGAGGTGTACGCCGGCATCGAGACCATGCTCGACGCGACGATCGCCGTGTTCACGGTGCTCATCGGCTTCAGCGCCCTCATCGCCGCCATCGGCATGGTGAACACGCTCTCGCTGAGCGTGATGCAGCGCACCCGCGAGCTCGGGCTGCTGCGCGCGCTCGGCTTCGACCGGGGCCAGCTGCGCCGCATGATCGTCGTCGAGAGCGCCGCGCTCACGGTCGCCGCGACGCTCACCGGCCTCGTGCTGGGCTTCGGCTACGGCTGGGTCGGGGCGCAGGCGCTCCTCGGCGGGGCCCAGGGGCACCCGGTGTTCGTGCTGCCGGGCGTGCCGTGGATCATGATCGGCGCACTCGTCGTCGCGGCGGGCGTGCTGACGCTCGTCGCATCCATCGCCCCGGCGCGACGCGCGATGCGCGTCTCGCCGGTGGTCGCCCTCGCGGTCGACTAGGGGGATCGCGAGGGACGGGAGGGAAGGGCGGGCGGCGGCCTCGGGGGAGGCCGCCGCCCGCTTCCGTGCGTCGGGCACCCGCGTTCGCACCGCCCGGGCGTCACATGCATGCGGCCGCCGCGCTCGGATGTTAGCCTTGTGCCGTGCTTCACGGCCTGCTTCTCCTTAGCTGCCGCAGCGAGTCCTAGTTCGAAGGCCTCCCTCGCTGCGGAGTTCGTCGTCGGCTGAATCCATCCGAACAAGCGAGAAGAGCACCCCATGCAGAACACCCAGCAGCCCTCGGCGATGCCCGTCCACCGGTACCGCCCCTTCCACGAGCAGATCTCGGTCGAGCTGCCCGACCGCACGTGGCCGTCCAAGCGCATCGAGCAGGCGCCCCGCTGGTGCGCCGTCGACCTGCGCGACGGCAACCAGGCCCTCATCGACCCGATGAGCCCCGAGCGCAAGCGCATCATGTTCGACCTCCTCGTGAAGATGGGCTACAAGGAGATCGAGGTCGGGTTCCCGAGCGCGAGCCAGACCGACTTCGACTTCGTGCGCAGCCTCATCGACGAGCACGCGATCCCCGACGACGTCACCATCCAGGTGCTGACGCAGGCGCGCGACCACCTGATCGAGCGCACCTACGAGGCGATCGCGGGCGCGAAGCAGGCGATCGTGCACCTCTACAACTCGACGAGCATCCTGCAGCGCGAGGTCGTGTTCCGCACCGACAAGCAGGGCATCATCGACATCGCCCTGCACGGCGCGCGCAAGTGCCGCGAGCAGGAGGCGACGATCCCCGCCACCACCGTCTACTACGAGTACTCGCCCGAGAGCTACACCGGCACCGAGCTCGAGTTCGCGGTCGACGTCTGCAACCAGGTGCTCGAGATCCTCGAGCCGACGCCCGAGCGCAAGGTCATCATCAACCTGCCCGCCACCGTCGAGATGGCGACGCCGAACGTCTACGCCGACTCCATCGAGTGGATGAGCCGCCACCTCGCGCACCGCGAGAACGTCATCCTCTCGCTGCACCCCCACAACGACCGCGGCACCGCCGTCGCCGCCGCCGAGCTCGGCTACCTGGCCGGCGCCGACCGCATCGAGGGCTGCCTCTTCGGCAACGGCGAGCGCACCGGCAACGTCGACCTCGTCGCGCTCGGCGTGAACCTCTTCACGCAGGGCATCGACCCGCAGATCGACTTCTCCGACATCGACGAGGTCAAGCGCACCGTCGAGTACTGCAACCAGCTGCCCGTGCCCGAGCGGCACCCCTGGGCGGGCGACCTCGTCTACACCGCGTTCTCGGGCTCGCACCAGGACGCGATCAAGAAGGGCTTCGAGGCGATGGCCGCCGAGGCCGAGCGCCGCGGGGTCTCCGTCGACGAGCTCGAGTGGGCCGTGCCGTACCTGCCGGTCGACCCGCGCGACCTCGGCCGCAGCTACGAGGCCGTCATCCGCGTGAACTCCCAGTCGGGCAAGGGCGGCGTGGCCTACCTGCTGAAGACCGACCACGCCCTCGACCTGCCGCGACGACTGCAGATCGAGTTCTCGGGCGTCGTGCAGCAGAAGACCGATGCCGAGGGCGGCGAGGTCTCGAGCGACGAGATCTGGCGCGTCTTCACCGACGAGTACCTGCCGGCGCCGCAGAACCGCCCCGACGAGAAGTGGGGCCGATTCGAGCTGCTGAGCCTCCGCACCGAGAGCGCCCTCGACGGCGTCGTCAAGGTCCGCGTGGGGCTCCGCGACGGCGTCGAGCGGGTCGAGGCCGATGCGAGCGGCAACGGCCCGATCTCCGCGTTCCTCAACGTGCTGGGCGCCGAGGGCGTCGAGGTGAAGCTCCGCGACTACGTCGAGCACACGCTCTCGGCGAGCGGCGACTCGCAGGCGGCCGCGTACGTCGAGCTCGAGGTCGAGGGCACCGTGCTGTGGGGCGTCGGCATCGACGCCGACATCTCGACCGCGTCGCTGAAGGCCGTCGTCTCGGCCGTCAACCGCGCGCTGCGCGTCCGCACCGCCGAGCCCGAGCTCGCGACCGCCGGCGTCTGATCCCGCAGGTCAGCGGCGGATGACCGGCAGCACGCCGGTCTCCGTCGCGACCTTGCGGCGGTACAGCATGCGCTGCTCGGGCAGCGAGAGGTCGAAGATCACGGCGAGCCAGCGGATGATGCTCGTCACGACGATGCAGACCATGCCCGCGATGAGCAGCGGCACGCCGAAGGCGTCGAGTCCGACGAGCACGAGGCATCCGGCCGCTGCGGCGACCGCGTAGAGGGAGCCGACGTGCATGATCGCGACCGGCAGGCTCATGAGCATGTCGCGCAGGATGCCGCCGCCGACGGCGGCCGCCACGCCGACGAACACCGCGGGGAGGACCGGCAGGCCGAGGTCGAGCGCCTTCGTCGTGCCGAAGGCGCCGAACATGCCGATGACGAGCGCGTCGAGCCCGACGATGACGCCGTTGAGGCGCTGCAGGGGCGAGGCGAGCAGCATGCCCACGAGCGAGGCCGCGACCGCGGTCACGAGGTACCAGTTGCTCTGCAGCGCCCCGATCGGCACGTTGAGCAGCAGGTCGCGGGTCATTCCGCCGCCGAAGCCCATCACGATGCCGACGATCGCGACGCCGAGGAGATCGAGGCGGCGTTCGCCGCGGAACCCGGACGCGAACAGTGCGCCCTGCACGCCGCCGAGACCCACGGCGGTCAGGTCGAGCCAGAGGGGGATCGTGAACTCTGCGGTTTCCACGCTCACAGTGAATCACGGATGCCGCGGGCCGCAGAGATGGGAGAATCGAGCTGTGCCCGTGTACCGAGATGAAGCCGTCGTGCTGCGCACCCACAAGCTGGGCGAGGCCGACCGCATCCTCACCCTCCTGACGCGCGAGCACGGCAAGGTCCGTGCCGTGGCGAAGGGCGTCAGGCGTACGGGGTCGAAGTTCGGCGCCCGCCTCGAGCCGTTCATGGTCGCCGACCTGCAGCTCTACGAGGGCCGCAGTCTCGACGTCGTGAACCAGGCCGAGTCGCTCGGCTCCTACGGCGCCCAGATCACCCAGGACTACGCGGCCTACACCGCGGCGAACGCCATGGTCGAGGCCGCCGACAAGCTCACCGAGTCCGAGGGGTCGCTGCAGCAGTACCTCCTGCTCGTCGGCGCGCTCCGCTCGCTCGCCCGCGGCGAGCACGGGGCGGGCCTCACCCTCGACTCGTACCTCCTGCGGGCCCTCGCCCTCGCCGGCTGGGCGCCGAGCTTCGGCGACTGCGCCCGCTGTGGTCGACCCGGGGAGCACACGGCGGTCGTCGTGCAGCTCGGCGGGGTCGTCTGCGACGACGAGTGCGCCCCGCCCGGCACCCCGCGCATCGACCGCACGACGGTGGCGCTGCTGGGTGCGCTCCTCTCGGGCGACTGGGAGTACGCCGAAGCCGCACCCGAACGCGACCGCAACCAGGCGAGCGGCATCGTCGCCGCCTACACCCAGTGGCACCTCGAACGGGGACTCCGTTCGCTGCCGCACGTCAGCCGCGAGGCATCCGCCCCGCGACCCGCCCTCTGAGGAACCCGTGACCCCGAAGCCGTACACCCACCGCGACGCCGTGCCCTACAAGCCGATCGACTGGACGGGGGTGCACCCGCCCGCCTTCCCGAAGGGCTCGGTGCCCGAGCACGTCGCGATCGTCATGGACGGCAACGGGCGCTGGGCCAACCAGCGCGGACTCACCCGGATCGAAGGCCACAAGGCGGGCGAGGCGGCGCTCCTCGACGTCGTCGCCGGCGCGATCCAGGCCGGGGTGAAGCACCTCTCGGTGTACGCGTTCTCGACCGAGAACTGGAAGCGGTCGCCCGAGGAGGTGCGCTTCCTCATGGGCTACAACCGCGACGTGCTGCACCGTCGGCGCGACCAGCTCAACGAGTGGGGCGTGCGCATCCGCTGGGCCGGTCGCCGTCCGCGCCTCTGGGCCTCGGTCATCAACGAGCTGCAGTTCGCAGAGAAGCTCACGGCGGGCAACGACGTGCTGACGCTCACGATGTGCGTCAACTACGGCGGGCGCAACGAGATCACCGACGCGGTGCGCTCGATCGCCGACGACGTCGCGGCCGGCCGGCTGCGGCCCTCGGCGGTGAGCGAGAAGCTCATCGCGAAGCGGCTCTACGTGCCCGAGATGCCCGACGTCGACCTGTTCGTGCGCTCCTCGGGCGAGCAGCGCACCTCGAACTTCCTGCTGTGGCAGTCGGCCTACGCCGAGATGGTGTTCCTCGACACCCTCTGGCCCGACTTCTCGCGCACCCAGCTCTGGGAGGCGATCGAGATCTACGCCCGCCGCAACCGTCGCTTCGGCGGCGCGGTCGACGCGCCCACGGTCAGCTGAGGGCGACTCCGTCGAGAACGCGCCTCCTCAGCGGCGCCCGCGCCGCCGGCGCTGGACGACGCCGGCGAACAGCGCGTGCAGCAGCGGCAGCGCCGACACGATCATGAGCGTCGTGCCGAGCGCGGGGTTCGGGGCGAGCAGCAGCGCGCCGCCGATGAGCAGGGCCGCGAACAGCACGGCGGACATGATGCGCCGCGCCACGCCTTCGAGGCGATCGAGCCGCCGTTCCAGGCGCGAGGTGTCGAACGACATCCGGCCCTGGTCGGCCTTGGTGATGAGCGCGTCGACGCGCTTCGGCATGCCCCACATGAGGCCGGCGCTCGTCATGGCCTGTCCAAGGAGCTCCTGCACGACGTCGCCGCGCTCCTCGTTCAGGAGCTGCGTCGCGTACGGCTCGACGGCGTCCCACACGTTGAACTCGGGGTCGAGCGAGCTGCACATGCCCGAGGTGAGCGCCATCGCCCGGATGAGCAGCAGCAGGTGCTCGGGCAGCTGCAGCGGCAACGAGCGCATGACGTCGCCGAACTCGACGCCGAAGTCGCGGAACTCGCGCGGGTCGACGTCCTTCAGCTGGGCGAAGCCCATGCCGCCGAAACGCTCGAACAGCTGCGTCAGCGCGCGCTCGAGCTCGGCGGTGTCGGCCGAGGGCATGAGCACCCCGATCTCGTGCGCGGCCTCGATCATGCCGTGGCCGTCGCGCGACGCGACGGCGATGACGAGCGAGCGCAGGCCCGCCCGCAGTTCGCCGGGGACCTCGGCCATCATGCCGAAGTCGACGAAGGTCAGGCGCCACGGGATGCCCGGGGCGGCAGCGCCGTTCGTGCCGGTCGCCTCGTCCGCCCCGAGCGGCGTCACGAAGATGTTGCCGGGGTGCGGGTCGGCGTGCACGAAGGCGTGCGTGAACACCTGGTCGAACATGACCTCGGCGAAGACCCGCGCGACGTCGGCGGGGGAGATGCCGGCGGCCCGCAGGGCGTCGGTGTCGTTGATCTTGATCGCCGTGACGTCCTCGAGGGTGAGCACGCGGCGGGTGGTGCGCTCCCACACGACGGCGGGCGCGTACACGCGCGGGTCGTCGGCGAACGACTCGGCGAAGCGCTCGGCGCTCTGCGCCTCGTGCAGGTAGTCGATCTCCTCGTGGCTCGTCTGCGCGAACTCCTCGACGAGGGCGGGGGCGTCGACGTGGTCGGCCACGACGCGCACGCGCCGGAGCCATCCGGCGACGCGGCGGAGCGCCGCGAGGTCGACCGCCACGATCTGCTCGATGCCGGGGCGCTGCACCTTGACGACGACCGCGTCGAGCCCGGTGTCGGCGGCATCGCCCGCGGCGAGCCGGGCGCGGTGCGCCTGCCCGAGCGAGGCGGCCGCGACGGGGACCTCGTCGAAACTGGCGTACACCCGGTCGAGCGGGGCGCCGAGCTCGGCCTCGGCGAGTGCGCGGATCTCGGGGAACGGCACCGCAGGGACCTCGTCCTGGAGGCCGGCGAGCTCGGAGGTGATCTCGGGCGGCAGCACGTCGAGGCGGGCGGAGAGGAACTGGCCGACCTTGATCATGAGGCCGCCGAGGTCGACCGCGAGCGCGCGGAACCGTTCGGCGAGACGGCGCATCCTCCGTTCGCGCGAGCGGTCGGCGATGCCGCCGAGGCCGAGCTTCGGCAGGACGAGCTCGAACCACCAGATCTGCACGAGCTGGCGCGCCGCGAATCCGAGGATGCTGCGAGAGCGCGCGCGGTGGGCACCGTCGGTCATGCCGCCATCCTCTCGCGTCGCGACGGATGCGGCACCCGGGGCGGCACCCGGTCAGCCCTCGGCGAGGATCGAGTAGAGCCGGCGGCGGGCCTCGTCGAGCACGGTGACCGCCTGCTGGATCTGTTCGGGGGAGCCGCTGCGGCCGAGCTGCGCGGCGGCGGCCGCGAGCTCGACGCCGGACTTCGAGAGCGCCCGATGGGCGCCGCCCCCGGCCGAGGACGACTCCCACGGCGCCGGTCGATCGCCCGCCGCCGCCGCTTCGTCGCGGCCGGCCTCGGTGAGCGAGTACGTCTTGCGGCCCTGCGTCTCGTCGGCCACGATCAGCCCCTCGTCGGCGAGGAGCTGCAGCGTCGGGTAGACGGACCCGGCGCTCGGCTTCCACGAGCCGCCGCTGCGCTCGTCGATCTGCTGGATGATCTGGTAGCCGTGCATGGGCTGCTCGGCGAGGAGGGCGAGCACCGCGGCCCGCACGTCGCCACGGGCCATCCGTCGCATGCCGGGGCGCTGCTCGAACGAGGAGCGCAACTGCTCCATCGCCTCCCAGATCGCGGCACCCGGGTTGCCCGGTCCCGTGCCGCCGAAACCTGCGCCGCCGAATCCGCCGGTCGAGCGATTGCCGTTCATGATGACCTCCCGCGATATGCGAACGATACTCAACGATATATCGCTAGGCCTCGGAAGGGAAGGCCTGCCGGAGCCACGCGTCGGCGTCGCGCGGACGCCCGAGACGCACGACCTCGAGCCCGGGATGGGTTCGCGAGACCTCGGCGACGCGCGACGGCCAGAGCGCGTGCGTGCGCCAGGCCCAGCGGACGATGTGCTCGTGATCGGTGAGGACCGTGGCGAGCGACGGCTCGATGTTGCCGTTCCAGAGCTCTTCACGGCGCACGCGGCGGCTGACGGTCCGCCGGGTCACCTGCCGCATGACCCGCCACCGCGAGTAGTCGAGGAAGACGAGCAGCTGCGCGCGCTCGGCCAGCATCGGCCGCACCGTGTCGTACTGCCACTCGATCACCCAGGCGTCCTGCGCGGTGAACCGGTCGACGTCCTCGACGAAGCTCGGCCTCGGCGTCCAGTCGGGCCCGTGGAAGAGGGCGTCGATCTCCTGGAACGGGAGCCCCGCCGCCACGGCGATGCGGCGGCCGAGCGTCGTCTTGCCCGAGCCGCTCGTCCCGGTGACGAGGATGCGGCGCGGGCGCGTCGGGGAGTCGGGCATCCGACCACTCTAGGTGCGCCCGCGGGCGGCTACTCCGCCGCGAGCCCGGGCACGAAGCAGACGTCGCCCTCGCAGACCATGGCGCCCGCGGCGCCGGGCAGCATGGTGAAGGGCGAGGCGGATGCCCCGGTGCCCGCGCCGCTCGCGGAGCCCGCCTCGAGCGGGGTCGCGCCCGAGGCATCCGTCTCGATCCCGACGCTCACGCGGCCGCGCCGTCGCGCTCGCCCGCGACCTGGGTGAGCACCTGGCCGAAGACCTCGGCGGGCTGCGCGCCCGAGACGCCGTACTTGCCCTCGAAGACGAAGAACGGCACGCCGTTGATGCCGTACGCGCCGGCCTGCGCGATGTCGGCCTGCACGTCGGCGGCGTAACGGCCCGACTCGAGCGCCTCGCGGGCGGCGTCGGCGTCGAGCCCCACCTCGGAGGCGAAGACGACGAGCTCGTCGATGCGGTTCACGCGACCGCCCTCGACGAAATAGGCCTTCAGCAGGCGCTCCTTGAGCTCGAGCTGCTTGCCGTGCGCCTTCGCGAAGTGGAGCAGCTCGTGCGCCTTGAGGGTCTTCGTGTGCGCGACCTTCTCGAAGTGGTAGTCGAGGCCGGCCTTCGCAGCCACCCCCGTGACGTGCTCGAGCATCTGCTCGACGCGCTCGACGGGCATGCCCTTGCGCTCGGCGAGGTACTCGACGGTCGAGCCCTCGAAGTCGAGCGGGGTGTCGGGCGAGAGCTCGAACGAGTGGTACTCGATCTCGACGTCGGGCGCGTCGTCGCCGAGGGCGGCGAGGCCCTCCTCGAGGTGGCGTTTGCCGATGTAGCACCAGGGGCAGGCGATGTCGGACCAGATGTCGATCTTGATGGGGGAAGTCACGATGAATGCGAACGCATCGGGTGCTCGCGGCATTCCCGAAACGGCCGATCCTCTCCGCTACTCGGGATCGCTGAGGTCGGCGACCGTCGCGTCGAGCGCGGTGATGAGCGCGTCGGCGTCGACGAACAGGCTGCGTCCGTGCTCGCCGGCGCCCATCGAGACGCGGCGGCCGGCGATCGTCTCGTCGACGAACACGGGCCACGGGTTCGTCGAGCCGAGCGGCGTGATCGTGCCGCGCTCGTAGCCGGTGGCGGCGAGCGCGAGCGAGGCGTCGGGCAGCTGCAGCTTGTTCACGCCGACGAGCGCGCGCAGCTTCGGCCAGCTGATCTTGCGGCCGCCGGGCACGAGGGCGAACAGGTAGGTGTCGTCGCTGCGCTTGACGACCAGCGACTTCACGATGTCGCCGGGGGAGATGCCCATCAGCTCGGCCGCCTCCTCGAGGCTGCGCGCGGCGGGCCGCTCGATGATCTCGACGTCGAGGCCGCGCGCCTCGGCATCCGCTCGGACCCGCTCGGCACCCGTGAGCTCAGCCATCTCGTCCTCCCCAGTGGTCGACCTGCAGTGAATCCTAGGCTCGCACCGCGCCATCGGGCGAGCGGGCCGCGATCTCTGGGAGAATCGACGGTGATGTCCTCAACCACCACGCTTCCCGCAGGCCCGCTCGCGATCGGCGGCATCGAGCTCGACGTGCCCGTCGTGCTCGCACCGATGGCCGGCATCACCAACACGGCGTTCCGCCGGCTCTGCCGCGAGTTCGGCGCCGGGCTCTACGTCTCCGAGATGATCACCTCGCGCGCGCTCGTCGAGCGCACGCCCGAGTCGATGCGCCTCATCACGCACCACGAGTCCGAGACGCCGCGCTCGATCCAGCTGTACGGCGTCGACCCGAAGACGGTCGCCGAGGCGGTCACGATGCTCGTCGCCGAAGACCGCGCCGACCACATCGACCTCAACTTCGGCTGCCCCGTGCCGAAGGTCACCCGCAAGGGCGGCGGCTCCGCCCTCCCGTGGAAGACGGGCCTGTTCCGCGACATCGTCGAGGGCGCCGTGCGCGCCGCGGGCGACATCCCGCTGACGGTGAAGATGCGCAAGGGCATCGACGCCGACCACCTCACCTACCTCGAGGCCGGCCGCATCGCCGAGGGCGCCGGCGTCTCGGCGGTCGCGCTGCACGCGCGCACCGCCGCCGAGTTCTACTCGGGCCAGGCCGACTGGTCGGCCATCACCAAGCTGAAGGAGACGGTGACGAGCGTCCCCGTCCTCGGCAACGGCGACATCTGGTCGGCCGCCGACGCGCTGCGCATGGTCGACGAGACCGGGTGCGACGGCGTCGTCGTCGGTCGCGGATGCCTCGGGCGCCCCTGGCTCTTCGGCGACCTTGCCGCGGGGTTCCGCGGTGAGCTCGCGGGCGACGACGGGGCGCTGTTCCAGCCCTCGCTCGGGCAGGTTGCGCAGACGTTCCGGCGGCACGCCGAGCTCCTGACCGAGTTCTTCGACAGCGAGGAGCGCGGGTGCCGAGACATCCGCAAGCACGTCGCCTGGTACTTCAAGGGGTACCCGGTCGGCGGCGACCTGCGGGCGCGCCTCGCCACCGTCGAGTCGCTCGCGATGCTCGACGACCTGCTCGGCACGCTCGACTGGTCGATGCCGTACCCGGGCGAGGGTGCCGAGGGGCCGCGCGGCCGCGCGGGCACGCCGAAGAACCCGACCCTTCCCGAGGGCTGGCTCGACTCGCAGGAGCTCGTCGGCCACGACCGGGTGACGCTCGTCGACGCCGAGCTCGACACGAGCGGCGGGTAGCCCGGTGGCAGATCGACTCTTCGGCGGCTACGAGGCCGTCGACACCGAACGGCTGCTGCCCGAAGAGCACTCCTCGCGGCGCAGCGACTTCGCCCGCGACCGCGCGCGCCTGCTGCACTCGAGCGCGCTGCGGCGCCTCGCGGCGAAGACGCAGGTGCTGAGCCCGACCCAGGGGCTCGACTTCGCACGCAACCGGCTGACCCATTCGCTCGAGGTCGCCCAGATCGGCCGCGAGCTCGCCGCGAACCTCGCGCTCGACCCCGACGTCGTCGACACGGCCTGCCTCGCCCACGACCTCGGCCACCCGCCGTTCGGCCACAACGGCGAGAAGGCGCTCAACGACTGGGCCGCCGACATCGGCGGCTTCGAGGGCAACGCGCAGACCCTCCGCCTGCTCACCCGACTCGAGCCCAAGGTATTCGACGACGACGGCCGCAGCTACGGCCTCAACCTGACGCGGGCGAGCCTCGACGCGAGCTGCAAGTACCCGTGGCCCGAGGCGACGGGCGTCGCAGACCCCTCCGGGCGGCAGAAGTTCGGCTTCTACCACGACGACGTCGCGGTGTTCGAGTGGCTGCGCGCGGGCGCGCCCGAGCGGCGGCTCTGCATCGAGGCGCAGGTGATGGACCTCTCCGACGACATCGCGTACTCGGTGCACGACTTCGAGGATGCGATCGTCGGCGGCTACATCGACGTCGCGGCGCTCGGCGCCCGCGTCGACCACGACGAGCTCGTCTCCTCGATGCACAAGTGGGTCGGCGGCGCGATCCCGCACGACGAGCTCATCGCGGCGTTCGACCGCCTCGACTCGCTCGACGGCTGGCTCGACGAGTGGACGGGCAGCCGCCGTGACCAGGCGAGGCTCAAGAACCTCACGAGCCAGCTGATCGGGCGCTTCGCGCACGCGGCCACCGAGGCCACGCGTTCCGCGTTCCCGCTCGCGAGCCTCATCCGCTTCGACGCCGACGTCGTCGTGCCCCGCGAGATCCAGGCCGAGATCGCGGTGCTGAAGGGCATCGTCGCGGCGTTCGTGATGTCGCGCAACACGCGTCAGCCGATCTACCTCCAGCAGCGGCAGGTGCTCGCCTCGCTCGCCGACGCGCTGCACGCGAGCGGCGACGAGCACCTCGACGCGGGCTTCGCCGAAGACTGGTCGGCCGCGGCCGACGACGCCGCGCGCAAGCGGGTCGTCGTCGATCAGGTCGCGAGCCTCACCGACCAGTCCGCGCTCAGCTGGTACGAACGGCTCGTGCAGCGCTGAGCGGCCGGCCCGGCGCCGATCGGCCCCGAGCCGACCCGCCCAGCGAACCGTCGACCGAGATTAGGATGTGAGCATGGCGGGCCGAATTCGACAGAGCGATGTCGACGAGGTGAAGGCCCGCACGAACATCGCCGACATCATCGGCGACCACGTCAGCCTGAAGTCGGCCGGCGTCGGCTCGCTGAAGGGGCTGTGCCCCTTCCACGACGAGCGCAGCCCGAGCTTCAACGTGCGGCCGGGCGTCGGGTACTACCACTGCTTCGGCTGCGGCGAGTCGGGCGACGTCTACACCTTCCTGCAGCGCATGGACCACGTCTCGTTCACCGAGGCGGTCGAGCGGCTCGCCGGGCGCATCGGCTTCGAACTGCACTACGAAGACGGCGGGCAGGCGCCCGACCACGGCAACCGCGCGCGGCTGCTCGCGGCGAACCAGGCCGCGGCCGAGTTCTTCGTCGAGAAGCTCGGTGCTCCCGAAGCCGAGATCGGCCGCCGGTTCCTCGGCGAGCGCGGCTTCGACGCCGAGGCCGCCCGCCGGTTCGGCGTCGGCTTCGCGCCGAAGAGCTGGGACGCCCTGACGAACCACCTCAAGTCAAAGGGCTTCTCCACCGAAGAGCTGAGTGCGGCGGGTCTCGTCTCCCAGGGTGACCGCGGCGTCTACGACCGGTTCCGCGGCCGGCTCGTCTGGCCCATCCGGGATGTCACGGGCCAGACGGTCGGCTTCGGCGCGCGCCGCCTGCTCGACGACGACAAGGGCCCCAAGTACCTCAACACCCCTGAGACGGCGGTCTACCACAAGTCGCAGGTGCTCTACGGGCTCGACCTCGCCAAGCGCGACATCTCGAAGACGCACCGCGTCGTCGTCGTCGAGGGCTACACCGACGTCATGGCCTGCCACCTCGCCGGGGTCACCACCGCGATCGCGACGTGCGGCACGGCGTTCGGCGTCGACCACATCAAGGTGCTGCGGCGCGTGCTCGGCGACGACTCGGGCGTCGGCGAGGTGGTCTTCACCTTCGACGGCGACGCGGCGGGCCAGCAGGCCGCGATGCGCGCCTTCGCAGAAGAGCAGCGCTTCGCCGCGCAGACCTTCGTCGCCGTCGCGCCCGACGGACTCGACCCGTGCGACCTGCGACTCGCCCGCGGCGACGGCGCGGTGCGCACCCTCGTCGAGTCGCGCACCCCCATGTTCGACTTCGTGATCCGGCACACCCTGAACCGCTACGACCTCGAGACCGTCGAGGGTCGAGTGGGCGCGCTCCGCGCCGCGGCGCCCATCGTCGCCGAGATCCGCGACGCCTCGTTGCGGCCCGGCTACACCCGCGAGCTCGCGCGCATGCTCGGCATGGAGCTCGGGGAGGTGACCCGGGCGGTGCGCGGCGCCGGCGGGGGAGGGCGCGGTCGCGGGCCCGCCGCAGCGCAGGGCACTCGGGCGGAGGCATCCGCACCGCTCGCCGCGAACGCGGGCGAGGCGACGGAGCGCCCGTTCTCGATCGCGACGCTGCCGAACGACCCGTCGACGAGGCTCGAGCGCGACGCGCTCCAGGCGATGCTCCAGTACCCCGACCGGGTCGGCGACGAACTGCTCCGGCACGCGGTCGACTCGCGGTTCGGGGATGCGACGCTCGCCGTCGTGCGCGACGGCGTCGCGGCGGTGCTGGGCTCGACCGACCCGGGGCTCCGCGTCGATCGCGTCGTCGCCGAGGTCCCCGCCCCGTTCGCGGGCGTCGTGCAGCAGCTCGCCGTGCTGCCGGTGCCGCAGCGCAACGACGCCGAGCTCGAGGCCTGGGTGCGCGGCGTGGTGAGCTCGCTCATCGACCGCGAGCTGCTGCGCCAGAAGTCCGAGCTGCTCGGTCGGCTGCAGCGGTTGTCGCCGGGCGACCAGGCGACGTTCTCCGCGCTGCAGCGCGCGCTCGTCGAGCTCGAGCAGGAGCGCCGGGCGCTGCGCGCCGACTGACGAAATCCGTCGCCGTGCGACGCCGTCCGACGATCCGTTGCGTGCAAGGTTGCAGATCGGTAAACATTCCGACGTTCGACGGCCCCTCCCTGCATGACTCAGGATCGTTGTGCTACCTCTGAGTGATACGAGAACGCGCCGTGGTAGCCGCGGTGCGCTTCAGTCCTGACAGGAAGAGGTAGACGGATATGACATCCGCAACCAAGAACCGCCGCGCGCTCCTTGCGGTGGCCGGATTCTCGGCGGCCGCACTCGTGCTCGCCGGCTGCTCGGCCGGCGGCGGCGGCGACGACAACGCTTCGGGCGGCTCGATCACGGTCGGCACGACCGACAAGGTCACGACGCTCGACCCGGCCGGTTCGTACGACAACGGTTCGCTCGCCGTGCAGACGCAGGTCTTCCCGTACCTGCTGAACACCGACTACAACAGCACCGACGTCGTGCCCGACCTCGCCGAGACGGCCGAGTTCACCGCGCCGACCGAGTACACCGTCACCCTGCCCGCCGGCCTCAAGTGGGCGAACGGCAACGACCTCACCTCGTCCGACGTGAAGTTCTCGTTCGACCGTCAGCTGAAGATCGCCGACCCGAACGGCGCGTCGAGCCTGCTCTACAACCTCGAGAGCGTCGACGCCCCCGACGACACCACCGTCGTGTTCCACCTCAAGGCCGAGAACGACCAGGTCTTCCCGCTCATCCTCACGAGCTTCCCGGGCGCCATCGTCGACGACGAGGTGTTCTCGCCCGACGCCCTCACCTCCGACGACGACATCGTCGCGGCGAAGGCGTTCGGCGGCCCGTACCAGATCGCGAGCTACGACTTCAACAACCTGATCTCGTTCAAGAAGAACCCCGAGTACAAGGGCCTCCTCGCCGACGCGTCGACCGACACGGTCAACCTGAAGTACTACGCCGAGTCGTCGAACATGAAGCTCGACGTCCAGGAGGGCAACATCGACGTCGCGTACCGCAGCCTGTCTGCGACCGACATCGAAGACCTCAAGGGCAACGACGAGGTCAACGTCGTCGACGGCCCCGGCGGCGAGATCCGCTACATCGTCTTCAACTTCGACACGCAGCCCTACGGCGCGAAGACCCCCGAGGCCGACCCGGCCAAGGCCCTCGCCGTCCGTCAGGCCGTCGCCGACCTCATCGACCGCGAGGAGCTCGGCGAGCAGGTCTACAAGGGCACCTACACGCCGCTGTACTCGTACATCCCCGCCGGCCTCGCCGGTGCGGTCGAGCCCCTGAAGGAGCTCTACGGCGACGGCGCCGGCGCCCCCGACGCCGCGAAGGCGAAGGAGGCCCTCGAGGCCGCCGGCGTCACCACCCCGGTCGAGCTGAACCTCCAGTACTCGAACGACCACTACGGCCCCTCGTCGGCCGACGAGTACGCGCTCATCAAGGACCAGCTCGAGGCCGACGGCCTGTTCACGGTGAACCTGCAGACCACCGAGTGGGTGCAGTACTCCGAGGACCGCGTCGCCGACGTGTACCCGGCCTACCAGCTCGGCTGGTTCCCCGACTACTCGGACGCCGACAACTACCTCACGCCGTTCTTCCTCAAGGCGAACTTCCTGAGCAACCACTACGACAACCCCGAGGTCAACGACCTCATCCTCGAGCAGGCCGTGACGACCGACGTCGCCGCGCGCACCGCGCTCATCGAGGAGATCCAGGAGAAGGTGGCGGCCGACCTGTCGACCGTCCCCTACCTCCAGGGCGCCCAGGTCGCAGTGACCGGCACCGACATCGACGGTGCGGTCCTCGACGGTTCGTTCAAGTTCCGCTTCGCCTCGCTCACCAAGGGCTGAGCGACATGAGCGACTAGAGTCGCTTGCAGACCGGAACGGGTGGCCCGCTCTTCGTGAGCGGGCCACCCGCATTCGAGCCACACCCCTGATTGGCGAACATTGACCTCAACGACGACGGCCGCCACCGGCGCTGGTCCCACCCCGAAGCGATCCACGAGATCCTCGGGCGGCAGCCTCGGCCGCTACATCCTCATCCGCGCACTCCTCATCATCCCCACGGTGTTCATCCTGGTGAGCGTGGTGTTCCTCCTCATGCGCACCACCGGTGATCCGATCACCGCGGCGCTCGGCGGCCAGCTGCCGCCCGACCAGCTCGCCGAGCGCATCCACGAGGCGGGCTTCGACCGCCCGCTCATCGTCCAGTACCTCGAGTACATGGGCGGCGTCTTCACGGGCGACTTCGGCATGACCATCAGCGACAACCGGCCGGTCACCGAGGTGCTCGTCACCTACGGCAGCGCCACGGCCGAGCTCGCGTTCTACTCGCTGCTCGTCGCCTTCGCGGTCGGCATCCCCTTCGGCCTCATCGCGGCCTACTTCCGCGACAAGGGCCAGGACGCCCTCCTCCGCGTCTTCGCGATCCTCTGCTACGCGACGCCGGTCTTCTTCGCGGGCCTCCTGCTGAAGCTCGTGTTCGCCGTCTGGCTGAAGTGGCTGCCGGTCGCCGGCCGCGCCTCGACCGGGGCGACGATCGAGATGGAGTTCCTGCCGAACAAGACGGGCTTCTACACCATCGACGCCATCATGACGGGCGACCCCGCGGTGCTCGGCGACGTGCTCGCGCACGCCGTGCTGCCCTCGATCGCGCTCGGACTGCTCACCGCGGGCGTGTTCCTCCGCCTCGTGCGCACGAACGTCATCGGCACGCTCGGCACCGACTACGTCGACGCGGCCCGCTCGCGCGGCGTCGCCGAGTCGCGACTGCTGCGCAAGCACGCCTATCGTCCGGCGCTCATCCCGATCATCACGGTCATCGGCCTCCAGATCGCGCTCCTCCTCGGCGGCGCGGTGCTCACCGAGACCACGTTCGAGTGGAAGGGCCTCGGCTTCCAGCTGGTCGAGTACATCCAGGCGCGCGACTTCGTCGCCGTGCAGGGCATCGTCGCCCTGCTCGCCGTCATCGTGGCGCTCACGAACTTCATCGTCGACATCATCGCGGCGCTCATCGACCCGAGGGTGAGGTACTGACATGTCGACCACGCAATCGACCCCCATTGCAGCGCCGGTGCAGAAGCGACGGCTCCGCGACCGCATCCCCGTCGTGCACCAGCTCCGGCAGAGCGTCGGCCTGCAGCGCGGCATGCTCGTCACGGGCCTCGTCGTCACCGCGCTCTTCATCCTGACCGCGATCTTCGCGCCGCTGCTCGCGCCGTACGGCTTCGCGCAGCTGCGCGACGCCGACGGTCCGTTCGGCAGCCAGCAGCCGCCCTCGGCCGAGCACGTGTTCGGCACCACCGTCGGCGGCTACGACGTGCTCTCGCGCGTCATCTGGGGCGCCCAGACGGCGATCCTCGTGATCATCATCGCGGTGACCCTGTCGCTCGTCGTCGGCGTGCTGCTCGGTCTCGTGTCGGGCTACTTCGGCGGCTGGCTCGACCGGCTGCTCGTCGTGATCTGCGACGCGATCTACGCGTTCCCGTCGCTCCTGCTCGCGATCGTCATGGCGATCGCCATCTCGGGCGGGCAGTCGAACCTGTGGGGCGGCGTGTTCGCCGCGGCGCTGTCGATCACGGTGGTCTTCATCCCGCAGTACTTCCGCGTGATCCGCGCCGAGACCGTGCGCATCAAGGCCGAGGCCTTCGTCGAGTCGGCGAAGGTGCTGGGCGCCTCGAACAGCCGCATCATGTTCCGTCACGTGCTGCGCAACGCGACCCGCACGCTGCCGCTGATCTTCACGCTGAACTCGTCGGAGGCGATCCTCACCCTCGCTGGCCTCGGCTTCCTCGGCTTCGGCATCGAGCCGACCGCGGCGGCCGAGTGGGGCTACGACCTCAACAAGGCGCTCTCCGACGTCACGAGCGGCATCTGGTGGACCGCGCTCTACCCGGGTCTCGCGATCGTGCTCGTGGTGCTCGGCATCACGCTCGTCGGCGAGAGCCTCAACGACCTCGCCGACCCGCGCCTGCGCGGGCGGCGCAGGGTCGCGCAGTCGGCCGGCGTCGTCGCCGAGACCTCGGTCGTGCCCGGCGGCACGCTGACGGCGGGGCCTGGCGGCCTCTCCGGACTGGAAGACGAAGCCACATTCGACGAACACGGGATCGAGGTCAAGCCGTGAGCACGGTGGTCAGCATCGAAGGGCTCGGCGTCTCGTTCGCGACCGACGCCGGCGCGGTGAAGGCGGTCGACGGCGTCTCGCTGTCGGTCGAGCGCGGCGAGGTCCTCGCCATCGTCGGCGAGTCGGGCAGCGGCAAGACCGTGACCGCCAAGACGATCCTCGGGCTCCTGCCCGAGACCGCGACGGCCAGCGGGGCGGTGATCCTGTCGAACAAGGCCGGCACGGCCGAGCACGATGTCGTCTCCGTCCCGAAGCGCACGCTGCGCGCCATCCGGGGCACCGACGTCGCGATGGTCTTCCAGGAGCCGTCGACGGCCCTCAACCCGGTCTACACGGTCGGATGGCAGATCATCGAGGGGCTCCAGGCGCACTCCGACCTCTCGAAGAAGGAGGCCCGCGCGAAGGCGATCGACGTGCTGCGGCGCGTCGGCATCCCCGAGCCCGAGGTGCGCATCGACCACTATCCGCACGAGTTCTCGGGCGGGCAGAAGCAGCGCATCGTGATCGCGATGGCGCTCGTGCTCGACCCCGGGCTCATCGTCGCCGACGAGCCCACGACGGCGCTCGACGTGACGGTGCAGGCCGAGATCCTCGACCTGCTGCGCCGCTGCCGCGACGAGTTCGGCATGGGCATCGTGCTGATCACCCACAACATGGGGGTCGTCGCCGACCTCGCCGACCGCGTCGCCGTCATGTACCAGGGCAAGGTCGTCGAGGAGGCCGACGCGAAGCAGCTCTTCTCGGCTCCGCAGGCCGACTACACCAAGGCGCTGCTCGCCGCCGTGCCGTTCGTCGGCACCGGCTCGGCCAAGGCCGAGGCACGCGCCGCGGCACGACCCGAGGGATGGGCCGAGCAGGCGCCCGTCGTCGCCGCGCAGGGGCTCGAGATCGTCTACCCGGGCCGTTTCGGCCGCCCCGGCTTCCGCGCGGTCGACGGCGTCGACCTCGCGATCCGGCCCGGCGAGGTGCTGGGGCTCGTCGGAGAGTCGGGCTCGGGCAAGACGACGATCGGGCGCGCGATCGCCGGACTCACCAGGGTCTCGGGCGGCTCGCTCCGCGTGCTCGGGCACGAGATGAACGGGTTCTCCGAACGCGAGTTCCGGCCGCTGCGCAGCCGGATCGGCTTCGTCTTCCAGGACCCGGCGTCGAGCTTCAACCCGCTGCTGACGATCGCCGAGTGCGTCGCAGAGCCGCTCATCATCCACGGCCGGGCCGGCGACGCCGCAGCGGCGCGCCCCCGCGTCGACGAGCTCCTCGAGGCGGTGCAGCTGCCGAAGGCGTACGGCGACCGCTACCCGCACGAGCTCTCGGGCGGCCAGCGCCAGCGCGCGAGCCTTGCGCGTTCGCTCGCCCTCGAGCCCGAGCTGCTCATCGCCGACGAGCCGACGAGCGCGCTCGACGTCTCGGTGCAGGCCCGCGTGCTCGAGCTCTTCGCCGAGCTGCAGCGCGAGTTCGGCTTCGCGTCGCTGTTCATCAGCCACGACCTCGCCGTCGTCGACCTGCTCGCCGACCGTATCGCGGTGCTGTACCACGGGCGCCTCGTCGAGGAGGGCACGGGCGCCGAGGTGCTCGGTGCGCCGAGCGACCCGTACACGCAGCGCCTGCTCGCCTCCCTGCCCGTGCCCGACCCGGTCGCGCAGGCCGAACGCCGAGAGGAACTCCGCCGACTCCGGGAGGCGAACTGATGCGCGGCACGGCCCACGGGTACCCGATCGTCCTGAGCGACCTGTCGCTCGAGTATCCGCCGCGCGGCGCCAGTCCGGCGCACGTCGCCGTGCACGGCCTGTCGCTCCAGGTCGCGCCGGGCGAGGTGCTCGGAGTGCTCGGCAGCGCGGGCAGCGGCAAGTCGACGCTCGCGAAGGTGCTCTCTGGCGCCGCCTTCGAGACGCGGGGCAACGAGGCGCGCCCGGTGATCACGGGCGGGCAGGCGACCGTGCTCGGGCAGCCCCTGCGGGGGCTTCCCAAGCGCAAGGTGGCCGAGTACCGCTTCCACGTCGGCTACCTGCCCCAGGACGCCGCGTCGACGCTGCCGCCCGACCACAGCGTCGCCGAGATCATCGGCGAGCCCATCCTCGAGCGCGACCGCCGGTACAACGCGAGGGCGCTCGCGACCCGGGTGGCCACCATGCTCGACGGGGTCCGTCTGCCGCTCGGCATGCTCGAGAAGTACCCGTACGAGCTGAGCGGCGGGCAGCGTCAACGCGTCGCCCTCGCACGCGCGCTCGTCCTCGGGCCGTCGGTGCTCATCGCCGACGAGCCGACGGCCGGCATCGACCTGACGGTGCGCGACGCGGTCGCGCAGCTCATCGCCGAGCTCGGCGAGCGTCACGCCTTCTCGGCGGTGCTGATCAGCCACGACCTGCCGGTGCTGCGCAGCATCGCCGACCGCATCGCGGTGCTCGATCGCGGCGAGCTCGCCGCGATCGGCACGATCGACGAGGTCTTCCACGACCCGCACCACCCCTACGTCCAGGCCCTCGCAGGGGCGCTCGACGGCGGGCACGCGGTGATCGACGACCTGGCCGAGCCCCTGGCATGACGGATGCCTCGGCCGCGCGCGGCACCCCGGGCGCCCGTGGCACGATCGCGGTCGTGCCCGATGCCGAGCCGGGGCTGGTCGGCGCGGTCGAGCGGGGCGGGGGAGTCGTCGCTCCGCTCGGGCCGACCACGCGCGGCGTGGTCTGGAGCGGCTCGTCGGGCGGCACCGCCCTCGTCGAGGCGCTCCATCGCGCGCCTGACGCCGGGTGGGTGCAGCTGCCCTGGGCCGGCATCGACCCGTTCGCCGACGTGCTGCCGTCCTTCCGCGGTGACGGGCGGGTCTGGACGAGCGGCAAGGGCGTCTACGCCGCACCGGTCGCCGAGCACGCGCTGACGTTGACGCTGGCGCTGCTCCGTCGGCTCCCGCGACGAGTGCGCGCGGGCGAGTGGCGCCGCGACCACGCGAGCCGCAGCCTGCACGGTACCGAGGTCGTCATCGTCGGCGCAGGCGGAATCGCGACCGAGCTGCTCCGGCTGCTGACGCCGTTCGGTGCGCGCGTCTCGGTCGTGCGCCGGAGCGACGGCGACGTCGAGGGTGCCGTGCGGACGGTGACGCTCGACCGTCTGAAGGAGGTCGCGACGGGGGCCGACGCGCTCATCGTCGCGGCGGCGCTCACGAGCGAGACCCGGGGCGCGGTCGACGCGGACGTGCTCGCCGCGCTCGCGCCCGGAGCCGTCGTCGTGAACGTGGGGCGCGGGCCGATCGTCGACACGGCGGCACTCGTCGCCGCGCTCGACTCGGGGCACCTCGGCGGTGCGGGGCTCGACGTCACCGATCCCGAGCCGCTCCCGGCGGGCCATCCGCTCTGGAGCTCGACCGACTGCGTGATCACGCCGCACGTCGCCGACGCGATGGCGACCACTCCCGCGCTGCTCGCGGCACGGGTCGAGCACAACGTGCGGGCCTTCCTCGGTGAGGCCGAATTCGTCGGGCGCATCGACCTCGACGCGGGCTACTGAGCCCCGACTCGAGGGCACTCAGATGCGAGGTCGCCTCGAATTGGGAGTCGGGGCATCCCTTTGCTACAGTATCTCTGCACGCAAGCGACGCCGTGAGGCCAGTATGCGCGTGATCCTCCATAGCTCAATTGGCAGAGCAATCGGCTGTTAACCGATAGGTTCTTGGTTCGAGTCCAAGTGGGGGAGCGAACAAGCCCCGCATCTCCGCGAGATGCGGGGCTTCTGCGTTCGCGCCGTGGTGCGGTTCAGGTCCAGAAGGGCCGGATCCGAGCGGCGACGGCGACGCCCTGCTCGTACCCGGCGCGAGCGGCGGCCGGCCGCAGCGACAGGTCCATCGCATCGGCGCCGAACAGGTGCTCGGCGTCCCGACCGGGGAAGATCGTCTCGACGAGGCTGCCGCGGGCGCGGAGCGCGTCCAGCTGGGTCGAGAGGTGCGTGCCCCACTCGATCGGGGTCAGCGATCGGCCGCCGAATGGCGAGAGCACGAGCACGCGGTCGTACCCGGCGGCGAGGTCCGCGTTCTCGGCGTTCGACCTGAAGCCGCCGTCGAGATAGCGGTGGTCGCCGATCGCGTAGGCGAAGCCGCTCGAGCAGCTGGCGGCGACGGCGTCGACGAGTTCGACGCCGCTGTGCCGGTCGAACGCGACCGGCTCGCCGCTCTCGGCGTCGATCGCCGTGAGGAGCACCTCGTGTTCCGGCCAGTCGGGCTCGGGCAGCCGCGCGGCCACGGTGGCGCGCCACTGCGACTGGCGGGCGGCGTCGCTCGAGCCCGGGAGCTCGCGAGCCGCCGCGCCGACTCGGCGGCGCAGTTCGGCGGCGTCGCCCGAGGCGTCGATGAGGCGCTGCATCCGATCGAGGTGGTCGTGCACGGCCGTGCGTGCATCGGGTCGATGACCGCTGGCGGCCTGCGGGCGGGGCCGTGCCGGCAGCGGTGCGAGCGCGGCTTCGTACAGTTCGCTCGGCCGCGCGCCGGCGAGCTGTGCGGCTGCCGTCGATCCGGCGGAGGTGCCGACGGTCAGCTCGGCTCGTGTCACGTCGAGCCCGCCGGCGTCGAGGCCTGCGACGACGCCGATCAGCCAGGCGTTGCCGGTCGATCCACCGCCGCCGAGCACCAGGGCCCGGCGCAGGGTCGACGAGGGAGATGCGGAGAGGGAGTTCGAGTTCATGGGAGTCGCCTTTCGCGATGCGTAGAGGGCGCTCCGGGTGGCGACTAGCCCAGTCGCGCGATCGTGGACGGCGGGGGAGCACCCACTGCGGATACTGCGTTCATGGGTCTCACCTCCTGTCGACGGGTCACGATCGACCCGACGCTAACACAGGAACGGATCGTCGGCGTCGCAGAACCCTGCGGGTGGGGGCTACGCGGCGCCGCTCCAGGGCGCGGGGACGATGATCCAGGCGACCTCGGCGCCATCGTCGCCCGCCTCCCAGCTGTGCGGCTCGCGACCGGGGAAGGTGAGCGAGTCGCCGGCTGCGAGCTGAACGGAGCGGTCGACGAAGCGAGCCGTCACCGATCCCTCGAGGACCTGGAGCACCTCGACGTCGCTCGAGATCGTGTAGAGCTCGGCGCCGCCGGATGCGCCCGGCGCCATCGAGGAGCGGATCACCTGCACCCGCGACTCGCTGCGCGGCGAGACGAGCCGCTCGACGACGCCGGTGCCGCCGAAGTTCACGCGTGGTGCGTCGTGCAGTGAGATGTGCTGGATCTCGGGTTCCGCGAAGAGCGAGCCCATGGTGAGCGACAGCACCTGGCAGAGCTGCACGAGGGTGGCCACGCTCGGGGAGGTCTCGTCGCGCTCGAGGCGGCTGAGGAACCCCTTGGTGAGCCCGCTCGCCTCGGCGACCTGCGCGAGGGTGAGCCCCTGCGCCGTGCGGGCGTTGCGGATGCGGGCGCCGATGGCGAGCGGGGAGTCGCTCGGGACGGGCGGAACGGGTCGGGGCACCTGCGCCTCCTCGGTACGGACGGCTCGCTCCCGTTGACAGCCCGCCGTGGGCGTCGTAGCATGGCCGCAAAGTTTCCCCAAGGATACCAAAGGTTTACGAATATGCAACACAAAGAGTCGGCCGGCACCGCAGGTTCCGGCGCAGCCGCCGCGAGGCCCGAGCCCATCGGTCCCGTCGACGCGAGCCGGGTGCCGCGCTTCGCCGGCATCGCCACCTTCGCCCGCCTGCCGCGCCTCGACGAGGTCGCGCACGCCGACATCGCCGTCGTCGGAGTGCCCTTCGACAGCGGGGTGAGCTACCGCCCCGGCGCCCGCTTCGGCCCGTCGCACGTGCGCGAGGCCTCCCGCCTGCTGCGCCCGTTCAACCCCGCCCAGGGCGTGCTGCCGTTCGCCGTCCAGCAGGTCGCCGACGCCGGCGACATCGCGGTCAACCCCTTCGACATCGACGAGGCCGTCGCCGACGTCGAAGCCGGCGCCCGCTCGCTCGACGCGCACGCCGACCGGCTCGTCGTCATCGGCGGCGACCACACGATCGCCCTGCCGCTGCTGCGCGCCGTCACCGCGAAGCACGGCCCGGTCGCGGTGCTGCACTTCGACGCGCACCTCGACACGTGGGACACCTACTTCGGCGCTCCCATCACCCACGGCACCCCCTTCCGCCGCGCCTCCGAGGAGGGGCTCATCGACCTCACCGCGAGCATGCACGTCGGCACCCGCGGCCCGCTGTACGGCGTCGAGGACCTCACCGACGACGCGCGACTCGGCTTCGCGATCGTGACCAGCGAGGACATCGAGGAGCAGGGGGTCGAGACGGCGATCGAGCGCATCCGCGCCCGCATCGGCGACAAGCCGCTCTACATCTCGATCGACATCGACGTGCTCGACCCGGCGCACGCGCCGGGCACGGGCACTCCCGAGGCCGGAGGGCTCACGAGCCGCGAGCTCCTCCGCATCATCCGCGCCCTCGCCGACAAGCGCATCGTCGGCGCCGACGTCGTCGAGGTCGCCCCGGCCTACGACCACGCGCAGCTGACGGCGGTCGCGGCATCCCACGTCGCCTACGAGCTCATCAGCGCGATGGCGCCCCGATCCTGACCCATCACGCCGCCATGCCATCGGAGATCACCGCAACCTCGGACCGGATCGCGCCCGCGCGACCGGGTCTGCGGTGATCTCCGAAGCAGTGGCGGCCCGGAACCGACCGCCCCGACCCCGATCGAAGGAGATCGACATGACCACCCGTGAACCCGCCCACGACGAGGTGCTCGCCGCCGCCGACGCCATCGTCGACGCGTTCGCCGCGACCGACGGCACCCGGTACTTCGCCGGCTTCGCCCCCGACGCGAGCTTCATGTTCCACACCGAGGCGGCCCGTCTCGACGACCGCGCCGCCTACGAGGCCCTGTGGGCCGAGTGGACGGCGGGCGGCTGGCACGTGCTCTCGTGCGAGTCGACGAACCGGCTCGTGCAGGCGTACCCCGGCGGCGCCGTGTTCTCGCACGACGTCGCCACCCGCGTCGACACCGGCGACGGGGAGGACGCGTACCGCGAGCGGGAGACGATCGTCTTCCGCGTCGACGGCGACGCGCTCCTCGCCGTGCACGAGCACCTCTCGCCCCTGACCGGTGCCGGCGCCGCGGCGCCCACCGACTGACGACCCACCCCGACCTCCACCCCCGAGGAGAAGCAATGTCGCTCTACACCCGTCTCGACCGCCGCCTCGCCGAACAGGCCGACAACTCCGGGCCCGTCCGCGGCACGCTGTCGACGCCGCGCATCGGCATGATCTGGCTGGCGGCGAACCTCGTCGTCACCACCCTGCTCACCGGCACCCTCTTCATCCCCGCCGTCGACTTCGGCGTCGCGATCACGATGATCGTGCTCGGCACGCTCGGCGGCGCCGTCGTGCTCACGCTCGTCGGCAACATCGGCACCCGCACCGGCCTGCCGACCATGGCGCTCACCCGCGGCGCCTTCGGCACCCGCGGCGGCTACCTGCCGATGGCGGCCAACGTCATCATCCTCATGGGCTGGAGCTGGGTGCAGGCGATGCTCGCGGGCGTCACCGTGAACTACCTCGTCGAGGGCCTCACGGGCTTCTCGAGCCCGATCCTCTTCTCGGTGCTGTGCCAGACGATCGTGGTGATCCTCGCGATCTTCGGCCACGAGGGCATCGCACGCGTCGAGCCGTGGCTCGCCGTGCTCATGCTCGCGATCATCGCGTGGATCTTCGTGATCGCGTTCTCGAGCTTCGCACCGAGCGCCTACCAGGCGATCCCGGTCGACCTCTCGATCGGGTACACGCCCGCGATCGTGCTCGACATCGTCATCGCGACCGCCGTGTCGTGGACGGTGCTGTCGGCCGACTTCAACCGGCTCGCGGTCTCGAGCCGCGCCGGCATCCTCGGTTCGGGCATCGGGTACACGCTCTCGACGGTCATCGCGATGACGCTCGGTGCGACGGCGATCGGCTACGTCATCCTCTCGGGCGGCGAGGCCGCCGCGTTCGATCCGGGCGTGCTCGTCGCGGCGTTCGGCGCGCCGATCGCGATCGTCATCTTCGTCTCGGTGATGGCGACGAACTCGATGGTCGTCTACGGCATGACCACCTCGATCGTGAACGCGAGCGCCGGCCGAGCGAAGCTGCGCTTCCTGCCGACCGCGCTCGTCGTCGGCGTGATCTCCATCCTCGGATCGACGTGGCTCGCGCTGCTCGACCAGTTCACGACGTTCCTGACCGTGATCGGCGCCTTCTTCGTGCCCGTGTTCGCGATCATGATCGTCGACTACTACCTGATCAAGCGCTCGTCGTACACCCGCGACCTGCTCGAGCCGCGCGGCGGCCGGTACTGGTACCTCGCGGGCGTCAACTGGATCGCGGTCGGTGCCTGGGCGATCGGCGCGGTCGCGTCGTACCTCATGGTCTACGTGTGGCCGAGCCCCGTCGGCGCGACCATCCCCGCGTTCGTCATCACCTTCGTGCTGTACCTGCTCGCCATGCTGCCCGAGCGGGCCCGCCACGTGGGCGAGCCGAGCGTGCACCTCGCCGAGATCGAGGCGAACGACGGCGCGGATGCCGCGGCGCATGCGTGAGCTCAGCCGGCCCGTCACGGACGGGATGCGGGTCTACCCGGGCGATCCCGACGTGCGCGTCGAGCCGGCGCTCGAGCTCGCGGCCGACGGCGTCGACGTGGCCCTGCTGCACCTCGGCTCGCACACCGGCACCCATCTCGACGCGCCGTCGCACACGGTGGCGGGCGGGCGGACGACCGGTCGGGTCGATCTCGACGAGCTCGTGGGGGAGGCGCTCGTCGTGCACCTCACCGGGCTCGCGCCGCGCGCCGTCTACGGGCTCGCCGAGATCGAGGCGGCGCTCGGCGAACCGCTCGCCGAGCGGGTCGAGCCGATCGTGATCGTCGACACGGGCTGGGCGCGGCACTTCGACACCGACGCGGCGCTCGAGCACCCCGCACTCGACGCGGCCGCGGCGGCCGAGCTCGTGCGACGTGGCATGCACGTGCTCGCCGTCGACACCCTGAGCCCCGACCTCACGGGCGGCGACGGCGGGTTCCCGGTGCACGACGCGGTGCTCGGTGCCGACCACCTCATCGTCGAGAACCTCAGCGGGCTCGACGGGCTGTCGGCGCGGGTGCGGGTGGGGTTCTTCCCGCTGCGCGTGGATCTCGACGGCGCGCCCGTGCGGGCCGTCGCCTTCGACGTCGACCTCGCGGAGTCGCCCGCGGGTCGGCTGCCGCGCGAAGTGCAATCTTGAGACGCATTATGATCACTTAGCTGCCCGAACTGATAGTCTCGAACGAGAGATGTTCAGTTGGAGGGAGTGCAGGTGACGCATCCCGTCGAGACGCGCGACTGGCCCGCGCACGAGGTCGAGCGGCTTCCGTGGCGGCAGACGGTGCGCGGCGGCAGCCGCGACGACCGCACCCTCGACCACGTCGACGCGAGCGTCCCGCCGATGATCGCCGAGCTCGATCTCCAGGCGCCGCCGAGCCTCGCAGCGGCGTGCGAGCGCGCCGTCGTCGAGATCGCCCGCGCCGAGCACGCGACGGGCGGACTCGCCGCGCTCGGCCGTTTCCTGATGCGCACCGACTCGGTCGCCTCGAGCCGCATCGAGTACGAGGACGCCAGTGCCGAGGACTTCGCGCGCGCCCTGGCCGGCAGCCGGTCGAACAGCTCGGCGCAGAGCATGGTCGCCGCGACGCGGGCGCTGGCCGGTCTCGTCGACGACGCGGGCGCGCGCCGCGAGATCACGTGCGACGCGATCCTGGAGGCGCACCGCCGGCTGCTCGGCGACGACCCCCTCGACGGTCGCTACGCCGGCCGCTGGCGCACGATGCAGAACTGGATCGGCGGAAGCGACCACGCGCCGCGCGCGGCGCTCCACGTGCCGCCCGCTCCGGGTCGGGTCGAGGCGCTCATGGAGGACCTGGTCGTCTACCTCAACCGCGACGACGTGCCCATCGTCGTGCAGGCCGCCGTCGGGCACGCGCAGTTCGAGTCGATCCACCCGTTCACCGACGGCAACGGACGGATCGGCCGCGCCATCATCAACGCGGTGCTCCGGCGCCGCGGGGTCACCGGTACGAGCGTGGTGCCGGTGGCGAGCGCGCTGCTCGCGCAGCGCGAGCGCTACTTCGCATTCATCGACGAGTACCGGGCAGGGCGGGTCGCGGCGTTCGTCGCCGACCTCGCCGAGGGGCTGCGGCTCGCGGCCGAGGAGTCGCGGGTCTCGGCCGAGCGGCTCATCGAGCTCCCGCACGCGTGGGCGGAGGCCGTTCCGTTCCGCGCCGACTCCGCGGGCGCGAAGCTCATCGCGGCGATGCTCGATCACCCGGTCTTCTCGATCGACGAGATCGGCCGCGTCACCGGGTCGGGCCCGGCCAACCTCGCCCCAGCTGTGGCCCGGCTCGAGGAGGCCGGCGTGATCCGCGAGATCACGGGCCGCAAGCGCGACCGGGCCTGGCTGGTGACCGACGTCTCCGGCGAGCTCGACGACCTCGAGCTGCGCATCGCCGGCCGCATCGCCGCCGACACCGCGACGACGGGAGAGCGCGATGCCTGAGCAGCCCGACGAGGTCCTTCCCGAGGACACCGAGAGCACCGAGGGCACCGAGAACATCGCGAACGCGGACGGTGCGGGGAACGCCGGCGAGCCCGCGCCCGAGGAGGTCGCGGCCGCCCGACGCGCCGCCCGCCGTGACGGCTTCGCCGTCGGCCTCGCGACCGCGGTCTACGGCATCTCCTTCGGCGCGCTCGCGGTCGCCTCGGGCCTCGACGTCTGGCAGACCTGCTTCCTCAGCCTCGTGATGTTCACCGGCGGCTCGCAGTTCGCGCTCGTCGGCGTGCTCGCCTCGGGCGGCGTCGCCGCCGGCGGTTCGGCGATCGCCACGGCGGCGATGCTCGGCATCCGCAACGTCATCTACGGCATGCGCATGAAGCCCCTCGTCGCCGCCCCCGGCCCCGACGGCCGCCCGGCGAGCGTCGGGCGCCGCGTCGCGGCCGCCTGGCTCACGATCGACGAGTCGACCGCCGTCGCGCTCGCGCAGTCCGACGACCGTGCGGCGCGCACCGGCTTCTGGGTGACGGGCATCGTCATCTTCATCGGCTGGAACGTCACGACGCTCGCCGGCGCGCTCATCGGCGACGCGATCGGCGACACCCGCGCCTGGGGCCTCGACGCCGCCGCGGCGGCCGCGTTCCTCGGACTCCTCTGGCCGCGCCTCAAGCGGTTCCAGGCGGGCGCCGTCGCCGTCGGCGCCGCCGTCGTCGCGACCCTCACCACTCCGGTGCTGATGCCCGGCATGCCCGTGCTCGTCGCCGCGGTCGTCGCCGTCGTGGTGGGCTGGTTCGACCTGTTCTCCCGGAGGCGCGCGGCATGACGACGTGGCACATCATCCTCGTCGCGTCGGCCGCGACGCTCGCGCTCAAGCTCGCGGGTCACCTCGTGCCCGCGGGCTTCCTCGAGCGGGAACGGCCGGCGCGCATCGCCGACCTGCTGACGGTGGCGCTCCTCGCGGCGCTCATCGCCGTGCAGACCCTCGGCGCAGGTCAGGACATCGTCATCGACGCGCGCGTCCCCGCGGTGATCGTCGCGGCGGCGCTCTACGCGCTCCGCGTGCCCTTCGTCATCGTCGTGATCGTCGCTGCGGCCGTCGCCGCCGGCATCCGGGCGTTCACCTGATCGGATGCCACGTGCGCGCCGCCGCACGTCCGTGCGACGGGCCGCGCGTGGCATCCGCCGTCGGACTCAGCCCTCGAGGTCGTCGACCCCGGGCATCCACTGCTGGCCGGGGCGCCCCCAACCGAGCTTGCGGCTGATCTTCGCGACGATCTTCTGGTCGCGCTCACCGAGCCGGTCGGTGTAGAGGATGCCGTCGAGGTGGTCGAACTCGTGCTGGAAGATGCGGGCGAGCCATCCGTGCGCCTCGATCTCGAAGGGCTTGCCGTCGAGGTCGGTGGCGCGGAGGATCGCGTGCTCGGCGCGGCGCAGCCCGAAGCGCTCGCCCGGGAACGAGAGGCAGCCCTCCGACTCCTCGTCGAGGTCGGGCTCGCCGGCGGGCGGGGGAGTGATCCACAGCTCGGGGTTGATGGCGACGCCGCGCCACTTCGTGCCCTCCTCGTCGACCCAGCCGTAGGTGAATAGACGCAGGCCGACGCCGACCTGCGGAGCGGCGAGCCCGACCCCGGGCGCCTTGTCCATCGTCTCGAACAGGTCGTCGACGAGGGTGCGGAGCTCGTCGTCGATCGTCTCGACGGGGCGGGCGGGGGAGTGCAGCACCGGATCACCGGAGATTCGAATGGGGAGCACGGCCATTCGGCAAGGATATCCGGCGGTGAACGGGTAGGGTCGTTGCGTGGATCCCGACCTGACCGAAATCGTCGAGCAGATCCCGCTCGACCCCCAGACCTTCATCGGCATCCCGCTCGCGCTCATCGGCGCGGTCTTCCTCTCGCTCGGCGCGCAGTTCCAGCACCGCGGCGTGGTCAAGGTCGAGTCGAACACCGTCGACACCCTCGGCAAGGGGCTCAACCTCAAGCAGCTCGCGCTGCTCCTCGCGCGGCCGTCGTGGGTCATCGGCACGCTGATGCTCGGGCTGGCGATCGTGTTCCAGCTCTCGAGCCTCTACTTCGCGCCGCTGATCGTGGTGCAGCCGCTCGGCGCGATCGCGCTCGTCGTCACCTCGATCGTGAACTCGCGCGTCAACCACGTGAAGCTGAACCGCAAGTCGATCATCGCGATCATCATGTGCGTCGGCGGCGTGTTCCTCTTCGTCGGCGTCGCCGCGTTCACCGCCGTCGACAAGCCGGTCACCGACCGTCAGCTGATCATCATCCTCATCATCCTGGCGGTCGTCCTGGCGATCGCGGGCATCACCTTCGTGCTCTTCCGCGCGAAGATCCGGGCGATCTACTACGTGATCATGGCCGGTATCGTCTACGGCTTCGTCGCGACCCTCGCGAAGGTCGTGCTCGGCAAGATCGAGCAGGGCGAGTTCGGCTGGCTCACCGTGCTCTGCATCGGCGGCCTGCTCTCGGCGACCGCCATCGGCGCGTACTTCGTGCAGAACGCCTACGCCTCGGGCCCGCCCGACCTCGTCATCGCCGGCCTCACCGTCGTCGACCCCCTGGTGGCGGTCATCATCGGCATCGCGGTGCTGGGCGAGGCATCCCAGGCGCCGCTCTGGGCGATCATCATCTACATCGTGTCGGGGGCGATCGCCGTGTGGGGTGTCTTCCAACTCGCGAAGAACCATCCGCAGACGCGGCTCTGAGCACCGCTCGCGGCGAGCTTCCGACATGCGCGCACGGCACCCGCACGGCTGCGCTGCGTAGACTAAGGTCGGATTCAGTCCGCCGCGCCCATCGCGCGCGCCGCGCACTCGACGGGACCGACCGTCCCGCCCCCAGAACTGTGAGGAAACACGACCCGTGTCTGACACCCCCGGTGCGAGTACGCCCGCCGGCGCCGAGCCCGATCGCCCCCTCAAGATCCTGATCGGCGCCGACACCTTCGCCCCCGACGTCAACGGAGCAGCCCGGTTCGCCGAGCGCCTCGCCGCGGGCCTCGTCGAGCGCGGTCACGACGTGCACATCATGGCTCCGGCCGCGAGCCGCAAGCACGGCACGTGGAAGGAGGTGCACGAGGGGCAGGAGCTCACCGCGCACCGCCTGCTGAGCTGGCGCTGGTACCCGCACGACTGGCTGCGCTTCGCGCTGCCGTGGCGCATCAAGCAGAACAGCGCCCGCGTCCTCGACCGGGTCAAGCCCGACGTCGTGCACTTCCAGTCGCACTTCGTCGTCGGTCGAGGGCTCTCGATCGAGGCGCAGAAGCGCGGCATCCGCATCATCGGCACCAACCACGTCATGCCCGAGAACATGCTCGAGTTCTCGCTCGTGCCGAAGGCCTGGCAGGAGTGGGCCGTCGGGCTCGCCTGGAAGGCCGCCGGTCGCACCCTCGGTCGCGCCGAGGCCGTCACCACGCCGACCCGTCGCGCCGCGCAGTTCCTCGAACGCCACACCGACCTCGCGAACGTGCACGCGATCTCCTGCGGCATCGATGCGCACAAGTACTCGCCCGACTGGGAGCCCCGCACCGAGAACCGCATCCTCTTCGTCGGCCGCGTGACCGGCGAGAAGCAGATCGACGTGCTGCTGCGCGCCCTGACGCTGCTGCCCGCCTCGCTCGACGCGAAGGTCGAGATCGTCGGCGGCGGCGACCAGAAGCGCAACCTCGAGCACCTCGCGGTCGAGCTGGGCATCGCCGACCGGGTGACCTTCACCGGCTACGTCACCGACGAAGAGCTGCGCGAGGCCTACCACCGGGCATCCGTGCTCGCCATGCCCTCGATCGCCGAACTGCAGTCGATTGTGACGATGGAGGCCATGGCCTCCGCGCTGCCCGTGGTCGCCGCCAACGCGATGGCGCTGCCCCACCTCGTGCACGACGGCGAGAACGGCTACCTCTTCGAACCGTCGAACCCCGAAGACCTCGCGGCGAAGCTCCGCACCGTGCTCGAGGCCTCGCCCGAGGAGTACCGGCGCTTGAAAGAGGAGTCGATCCGGCTCATCGCCGCGCACGACATCCAGCGCACGCTCTCGACGTTCGAGAGCCTGTATCGTGGGAGGCCGGTGACCGACCCGGTCACCGACGTCGCACCGGCAGCGCTCCCCGAGTGATGCGGCGCGCGGGGCGGTAGCTCAGCCGGTCAGAGCAGTGGACTCATAATCCATCGGTCACGGGTTCAAGTCCCGTCCGCCCTACGAACATCGCTTCATCCGGGCTTCTGACGGCGAACGAAGCCGTCGCCGCCCGATTCTGCATGGGGCCGTCGGCCATACTGACAGCGTGGAGTACGTGTCCAGGGTGCCCGGCCCACCGCTCGACGGGCTGATCGACGACCTCTACTATCTGGAGGGCGTCCCGCCGTACTCCCGGCTGTTGCTGCCGGCGGCGCCCGCGCCGCTGCTCATCGTCAACCTCGGGGTACCGTTCCTCGTCCGAGCAGGCACCGACATCGGCGATGTGGAGTACGCCGACGGCTGCGTGGTCGCCATGCCCACCCGCGCGTGGGAGTTCGGCTACCCGACCCCGACGAGATCCGTGGGCGTCCACTTCAGGCCGTGGGGGCTGGCCCCGTTCATCCCGATGCCCGCGGCCGAGTTGTCTGACCGACCGGCGACGGTGGAGCAGGTCTGGGGCAGGCCCGCCGTCGCCCAGCTGAGAGACCGCCTGATCGCGGCGAACGCACCGCACGGGATGCTGATGCTGCTCGAGGAGGAACTGGTGCGACGGCTGCGCCCGGTCGACGGACTGGACCTCGTCGGCAGGATGGGCAGCGCCATCGCGGAGACCGGCGGAGCGGTGCCCATCGGCGACCTCGACGTGGCCTCCCGCCCCAGCAGCACGTACGTGGCGAAGCGGTTCAAGGAGATCGTCGGCGTGACGCCGAAGCGGCTGGCGCGCAGCTACCGGTTCACCGCGACCGTGCTGGCGATCGACGTGGCGGCGCCGATCGACTGGGCAGATGTCGCCGCCCGCGCAGGCTACTTCGACCAGGCCCACTTCGTCCACGAGTTCCGGGAGTTCACCGGGCTCACGCCGACCCGGTACGTGGAGGTGCGGCTACGCTTCCTCCGCGAACATCCCGACCACGCGCTCGAGGGCTGGCCGCTGCCGGCCGAGTGATTTCCTACAAGCGCGCGCCCGCACGATGCACGAGACTCGGGAATCGACAGAGGAGGAACCCATGGGCAACGTGGTCATGAACGCGTCGGTCTCGCTGGACGGCTTCATCGCCGCTGAGAACGACGATCCCGGTCCGCTGTTCGAATGGTTGGTCAGCGGCGACGTGCCGTTGGACGACAGTGGCGCGCTCAACGTGTCGCAAGCCTCCTACGATCACATCCGCCCGTACTGGGATCAGATCGGGGTCACGATCGCCGGCCGCCACGTCTTCGATCTCACGGACGGCTGGGACGGGAAGCCTCCGAGCGGGGTGGACCACGTCGTCGTCGTGACGCACCGGCCCGCACCCGAGGGCTGGGACGCCAGTGCGCCGTTCCATTTCGTCGACGGTATCGAGACGGCCATGACCACGGCGAAGGAGCTCGCGGGCGACCGGACCGTCGAGGTCGCTGCCGGCGACGTCGGCGGCCAGATGCTCGCCGCGGGCTTCGTCGACGAGGTGCGCCTGGACGTGGCACCGGTCGTGCTCGGTTCCGGCAAGCGCTACTTCGGCGCCGTCGACACGCAGCATCTGCTGGAGGACCCGGACATCGTCGTCCAGGGCAACCGGGTGCTTCACCTGCGCTATCGCGTGCGCCGTCGAGCGGCCTGAGCAGATCACGCAGTTGGCTCGAGATCGAGCCGCGTGAATCGGCCCGCCGGGGTCAGCGAGCCTCGGCCGAGCCCTCAGCGTCGCCCGTGCGCTTGATCACCGAGATCTCGAACTCCAAGGTGATCTTCTCCGAGACGAGCAGGCCGCCGGTGTCCAGCGGCATGTTCCACTCGAGGCCGTACTCGCGGCGGTCGATCCGGCGAGTGCCCTCGAAGCCGGCGCGGAGCTCGCCGGCGGCGTCGGTCTGCGCGCCCGTGAACTCGATCGGGATAGTGACCGGCTTCGTGACGTCGCGGATCGTCAGGTCACCCGAGACGACGAGGGCGTTGTCGTCGACCTCCTCGATCCGGGTGCTGCGGAAGACGATGTCGGGCCACTTCTCGGCATCGAAGAAGTCGGCGCTGCGCAGGTGCTCGTCGCGCTGCGCATTGCGGGTGTCGACACTGGCGACCTTGAGCGTCATCTCAGCGGTGGACTCGCTCGGGTCGGAGAAGTCGACGTGGAAGCTGCCGGTCACCTCGTTGAACGCGCCACGGACCGTGGTCACCATGGCGTGCTTCGCCGAGAAGCCGATGCGGGTGTGCGCCGGGTCGATGTCCCAGTCGCCGCTCAGGTCGGGTCGGTCATCGGTCATGACGTTCGATTCCAATTCGTTCGACATAGGCGACCAGTCTTTCACGGCCAGGCTGAGTGTCGGGTCCACGGAGCCCGGATCGACGTCGCGTTCCCGGCGACCGGGTGGCGGGGGTGGCGCTGGTTCGGCAGCGCACGTCAGGAACCCGCTCCCGCACGGCTCTCGAGGGCTTCGATGACGGTCTCGGCGATGTCGATGCCGTAGAGCCGCTCGACGCTCTGGAAGCCGCCGGGACTCTCGGGGTTGATCTCGACGACCGTGCTGCCGATCACATCGATGCCGACGAGGAACATGCCGTCGGCGCGGAGCTTGGCGCCCATCGCCTCGACGATGCCGAGCTCGGTCTCCCCGAGCTCGAGCGGCACCGAGCGACCGCCGGTGCTGATGTTGGCGCGCGGGTCGTTGCCCGTCGGCACGCGCCGGAAGGCCGCCGGCTTGCCGTCGCGCTCGAGGACGCGGCCGTCGAGCAGGAAGAGGCGGACATCGCCGTCCTTGGCTCCGTCGATGAACTCCTGGACGATGGCGTAGCCGTCCTGCAGGACCGCCTCCGTCATCTGCGCGAGGTTGGTCTCCTCGGGGCCCTCGATCATGAAGACGTTGCGGCCCTTGGCTCCGTAGAGCGGCTTGACGACGCTGTGGCCGACCTCGTCGACGAACTGCTGGATCGCCTCGGGATCGCGGGTCACGAGCGACCTGGGCCGGACCCGCTCGGGGAACTCCTCGAGGTAGAGCTTGCTCGTCGCGCGATGGAGGGTGTTCGGGTCGTTGACCACCATCACGCCCCGGGCCGCGAGCATCTGACCGAAGACCACGCCCATCGGGCTGGCCCAGGGGCGCACCTGCAGGTCGTCGATCGACTCGTTGCGCAGGACGAGGACGTCCAGTTCGTCCAGAACGATCCGCTCGGCGTCGCGCGCCTTGATGCCCTCCATGAAGCTCGCGAGGGTGTCGTCGTCCTTCCACCGCGCGGCGCGTGCGCGGCCGGCGAACAGTCCGTCGCTGCTGCCGAACTCGAGATCGCCGACTCCGAGGTACCAGGTCTCGTGCCCACGCCTGGCGGCGGCCCTGGCGAGCCGGGTGGTCGTGTACTCGTCGATCTCGGTGTCGACGTCGTTGACCAGGAACGCGAGCTTCATGCCGCCATCCCCTTCTCGTAGAGATCGGTGACCGTCGCGCCCGCGCGGAGCTTCTCCAAGCGCTCCTGCGCCCCGGGCACGTCGAGCCAGCGTGGTCGGATCCATGGCTCCTGCAGCACCTCGCGGTCGAGCAGGTCCTGCACCAACGGGATGTGGTCGAGGGAGAGCTTGCCCACGAGCAGGACCTCGAGGCGGCTGCCCTCGGCGAGCGCATCGAGGATGCGCGTGATCCCGCGCAGGTAGATCGCGTCCTTCACCGAACCGCCGCCGACGACGACGCGGACGGCGATCGACCACGCGGTTCGTGCCGGGATGTGGTGGTCGGCTCGCAGCGACTCGAAGATGTCGAGGAAGCCGGCGCCTTCGAGCATCTTGCCCACGGCGACCACTCGGGCGGCGAGCACGCGCAGCCGCCGCGGGTCGAGACCGCCGGCCAGGAACTCGGCGAGCACGGCGAGACCCTCCTGGGTCTCGTCGTAGCCGGGCAGTCCGATGGTCAGCAGGGTCAGCGGCTGCCGGGCCCCGTTCTGATAGGTGACCACGTGGGTGCCGACCTCGTGATGCAGCAGCGGCTCGACCCGGTCGGCCCGGAAGGCCGCGGACTCGGGGATGAGCAGATGGCCGAACGACACCATCAGGTCGGCGACGTCGTCGCGGACCTCGACGTGCACCGGGAATTCGGGGTAGAGCTCGCGGTAGCGCTCGAACTCCGCACGCGCCGCGTCGGCGAACGCCCCGGCGGTGACCGTCTGGGTGCTGGGCGCCTGCGGGGGGATGGCCTCGAGCAGCTCCTCCGCAGCCGAGGCCAGTGGCGGGGCCACCGTTCCGTAGAGCTGGAGCGACCCGTAGAGGAACCTCGAGGTGTCGCGGTCCTCCAGGGCGGTGATCTGCCGGGTGATCTCGTCGCGCTTGGCCCGGAAGAGGGTGTGCAGCGCCGGGTCCTCGACCTTCTCCACCTCGAGGTCGTACAGCTCGCGGTGCGTCAGGTCGGGATCGAAGTCCAACGGCCGCAGCCGCAGCGTGGGGGCCGTGCTGAAGTCACTGCGTTCGAAGTCCGCCCACGCCTCCGCCGCGTTGAGCGGCGTGAGGTTGACGAGCAGGTTCACGCGCCGTTCGATCTCGGTGAGCCGGGCATCGATGTCGAGTGCGGGTGTCAGCTGCTCGGAAAGTGATGACATGTCACGAAAGTAGCAACGCGTTCGCGACCGCCCAACCCCTTGCGCACCCGAGCATCTTCGGTCAAGACGGCTTCCGGCGGGGCGCGCGCGAGCTGTGCCGGGTGAGCCGAGCCCCGAATCAGTCGAGCAGCCCGCGCTGGAACCCGACGGCGACCGCGGCCGCACGGTCGTTGACGTCGAGCTTCGCGTAGATGTGCAGGATGTGCGTCTTGACCGTGGCCTCGCTGATGAACAGGCGGGCTGCGGCCTCTCGATTCGTCGTGCCCGCCGCGATCAGGCGCAGCACCTCGAGTTCACGGGCGCTGAGCGGCGACTCAGGCTCGCGCAGACGACCCATCAGCCGCGTCGCGACGGCGGGGGAGAGCACGGCCTCACCGCGGGCCGCGGCCTCCACGGCGCGCATGAGCTCGTCGCCCGGTGCGTCCTTCAGCAGGTACCCGGTCGCTCCGGCTTCGATCGCGGGCAGCACCTCGCTGTCGGTGTCGTAGGTGGTGAGCACGAGCACCCGCGTCGTGAGTCCGAGCTCGCCGAGCTGCTTGATCGCGCTCACCCCGTCGACGCGCGGCATCCGCAGGTCCATGAGCACGACGGCAGGCTCGAGTGCGCGTGCGAGGGCCACGGCCTCGGCGCCGTCGGCGGCCTCGCCGACCACGTCGAAGCGGGGGTCGCCGGCGAACATGCCCCGAAGGCCGTCCCTGACGATCGGGTGGTCGTCGGCGATGAGCACCCGGATGACGGACTCAGGCATCGGCACTCCTCGTCGGCGGGGTCGGCGGTGACGCGATCGGCACGCTCGCGGAGATCGCGGTGCCCGCGCCCGGCTCCGACTCGATCTCGAACGCGCCGCCGACGCCGGCCACGCGCTGACGCATCGAGGTGAGGCCGAACCCGCGGTCGGCCTCACCGCCCGACCGCGTGGCGTCGAAGCCCGCGCCGTCGTCGCGGACATCCAGCGTGACGACGTCGTCCATGTAGGAGAGGGTCAGTCCGACCCTGCTCGGGGCGGCATGCTCTCCGGCGTTAGCGAGCGCGGCCTGCGCGACGCGCAGCAGGGTCACCTCGACCTCGGGATGCAGCGGCCGGACCTCGCCCGTCGTGGTGAGTTCGACGGCGATCTCGTGCCGTCGGGCCCACTCGGTCGCGACGACCGCGATCGCGTCGGGCAGACGCGCCGATTCGAGTTCCGGCGGAGCGATCGCGTGCACCGAGCGGCGAGCCTCGGCGAGGCTCTCGCGGGCGAGCGTCTCGGCGGTCGCGAGGTGGCGGCGCCGCACGTCGTCGCTGCCGAGTTCGCCGGCGCGTTCGGCGGCCTGCAGCTGCGTGACGATGCCGGCGAGTCCCTGGGCGATGGTGTCGTGGATCTCGCGGGCGAGCCGCTGGCGCTCGTCGAGGATCCCCGCCTCGCGGGCCTGCACGAGCAGTTGCGCGTGCAGGCCCGCGTTCTCCTGGATGGTCTCCTCGAGCTGCGCCACCATGCGTTCGCGCTCGGCGCTCTGCGCGCTCGTGGCATCCCCGATGCTGCTGAACAGCGCGACGACGGCGACGATCGCGCCGATGAAGAGGACGTACGTGAGGACCGGCACCGGGGCGGGCTCGGGCAGTCCGCCCATGTAGGTCGTGACGGTGATCGCGGCCGTGGCGGTCAGCCCGACGAGCCGCCACCACCCGCGGAGGTACTGCCAGGAGTGGAGGTACCCGACGAAGCCGAACAGTCCCGCGAACCATGCATCCCTGGTGCACAGCACGGCGATGAGCAGGAGGAGCCCGGTGACGTACACCGCGCCCGGGGTGCGTCGCCGGCCCATGAGCCACATCCACGCCGCCGCCAGCAGCACGAGCGACAGCGTGACGAGCCGATCGTCCCAGTCGTGCGAGCCGGTGAGCATCGCCAGCACGGTCGACGCGGCGAGGAGCAGGTACGGCGCGACGGCCATCACACGCAGCAGCCGCTGCTCGCGGAGCGCGAGCTGCTTCGCCGTCGCCGCCATCGTGCTCACTCCCAACGGAAGAACCTGGCTGCTGCGAGGCTCACGACCACCGCGAAGACGGCCATGACCCCGAGCAGCAGGGGATCGGGCGCCGCTCCCGTCCAGACCTCGTGCAAGCTCTGGCGTAACGCGCCGAGCGGGGTGAACTCCCCGACCTCCACCAAGATAGCGGGCATCTGCGAGACCGGCTGCATGAGTCCGGCGAGGTAGGCCATCGGGAAGTACAGGAGGACGCCGATGCCGTTCGCGGCGCGCCCGCTCGGCGCGAGGGCGGCGATCAGGAGCCCGATCGCGAACATCGACGCCGTGCCGAGGGCGAACACGGCGACGAAGCTCATGGCGTTCGCCGGGAGCCGCGCGCCGAGCACGGCACCGGCGACGGCGAGCAGTGCGCCGCAGCTCACGAGCGCGAGCACGAACTGGAGGAGCAGCTGCACCACCAGCAGGCTCGCCGGTCGCACGGGCGTGGTCGAGAGCCGACGGAGGATGCCCTTCTCGCGGTACGTCGCGAGGGCCGTCGGCATGAGGTAGAGCCCGACGAGGCCGATCGCGACGGCGATCGTCATCGGCAGCAGGGTCGTGTCGTCGGGGCCGATCGAGCTGCCGAAGACGATGAGGATGAACATCGGGATGAGGACGGTGAACAACGAGCCGGGCTCGCGGACGAGCAGCCTGGTCTCGACGACGGCGAGCTTCGCGGTTGCAGACATGAGGGCCTCCAGAGAACGGGGTCGGATGCGTCGGGGTCAGACGTCGAAGTCGCGGCCCGTGAGGGCGACGAAGGCGTCGTCGAGGGTGCGCGTCTCGATGCGCAGGTCCGAGACGAGCACGTGCTCCCGGGCCAGGAGCGACGTCACTCCCGTGGCGAAGTCGCCTCGGCCCGACACCGTGACCACGGCACCGCTGCGTTGCACCGACGCGACCCCGGGCAGGCTCCGCACGGCCACGAGGGGCTCGTCGGAGGCATCCGATGCCAGCCGGAACCGCATCGCATGCTCGGCGTCGACGCCGTCGATGAGCCCGGCCGGCGTGTCGAGCGCCACGATGCGCCCGCGATCGACGACCGCGACGCGATCGCACAGCTCCTCCACCTCGTCCATGAAGTGACTGACCAGCACGACGGTCACGCCGCTCGCCCGCACCTGCTCGATGAGCTCCCAGGTCGCACGGCGGGCCTGCGGGTCGAGTCCTGTGGTGAGCTCGTCGAGGAACGCGACCCGCGGCGCGCCCACGAGGGCGAGTGCGATGTCGAGGCGCTGCTGCTGGCCACCCGAGAGCTTGGCGAAGCGGGTGTTCCGGAGCTCGGCGAGCCCCCACTCCTCCAGCAGCTCGCGCCAGTCGCGCGGGCGCTCGTAGAAGGAGGCGTAGAGGTCGAGTGCCTCCCAGACCTTGAGATGGTCGGGCAGATCGGTGTGCTGCAGCTGCACGCCGATGTGCTGCTTCAGTCTTCGGCCATCGGCGGCGGGGTCGAGCCCGAGCACCCGCACCGATCCGCTGTCGGCGGTGTGGAGTCCCTCGATGATCTCCACCATGGTGGTCTTCCCAGCGCCGTTCGGTCCCAGGATGCCGAAGATCTCACCCTCCTCGACCGAGAGCGTGATTCCGTCGAGGACGGTGCGGCCGCCGTGGCGCTTCGTGAGTTCGGTGACGTCGATGACTGGCATGACTCGAGCCTCGCGGCATCGCCGGCGGCCGTCATCGGCCCGGTGGCGCCGATCTCAGCGACCGCGGATGATCTCGGAATCCACCGATCGGTCGATGCGCCGGGGTCGCGGAAGCGGCGAACGAGGGACGGGTGGAGCGTGCCGCCGGGAGCTCACCTCCCGAACGGGCTCTCGAGGTCCTCGGGGTCGAGGCCGATGTCGAGCATCTCATCGGGCCATGCGACGGTGGACGGCTGGATCTCACGCGTGCGCCGTTCGAGGTCGTCGACGAGCTCAGGATCGGTGAACTCCTCGATGGAGTCGGCGATGGGAGTCGAATAGAGCTGGCTGGCCGGTCCGATCAGCATGTGCACGGAGATCACCGCGCCGCCTTCGCCGAGCACCGGGATGGTCACGATATCGGAGGTGTGCACGTCGGCGAGGGCGCGTGCGTAGCGGAGCACGGCCTTGCTCACGGCATCCGGGGTGATCAGATGCCCGTTCGCGTAGTGGAGTCGCCTCATGCCCCGAGTATGCGCGCATCGTCCCCCAGCGCAAGGGGGGTTGCGCGGCGGCGAAACGGTGTGAAACTGTGCCCGATCGCTACTCGTAGGAGGGAGTCTGCCATGGGCAAGTTCATGTACGAGGCGCTTCGCGTGGACTTCGAGGATCGCGTCCTCGCGCATCTGCAGTACGTCATCGGGGCGAAGCTGCGCCGGGGCGAGTCCTTCCACTTCTCCTGGCGCGACGATGCGTCGATCGGCGACGGCCGGACGACGATCTGGATCCATCCGTCGGCGACGATCGTGTACAAGTACTACGGCTCGAGGCCGCCGGCGATCAATCGCGCCTGGATCGAGGCGCTGAGCCAGGCAGCGAACTCCGCGTCGGGCCTGCACCTCGTTCCCGAACCCGACGAGCCGGCGAGGAGACCCGACGAGCAGGCGAGGAGCGGAGAGCTATGAAGCGGATCGACGTCTACTACGGCGGCCAGCACTACTCGATCTCGGGGCGCGACTACGAGGACGTCCAGCACGAAATCCTCGGCGCCGTGTCCGCTGGGCCGTCCTGGCTCCGGGTGAACATCGGGGAGGGGCGGAACGTGGCGGCCGATCTGCTCATCACGCCCGGGGTGCTCCTGTCGTTGGTGCCGATCGAAGACCCGGCCATCGACGACCCCGCCAATGGGGACCACACCATCGACGACTGACCTGTCCCGGGCCCGAACACCGGAGAGGATCTCGAGCACATGCAGCAGGTCCGCGTGCGATTCGAAGGACGGGAATACCTCCTCCCGCGCACCGACGACCCCGAGGTCGTCATGGCGAACATCACCGCGCTGGTGCGCGCCGGCGGCGGCTTCGTCGAGACGGTGCACACGGCCACGCGGAGGGTGAGCATCTTCGTCTCCCCGGGCATGACGCTCTCCGTCGAGGTGGTCGAGGTCGACGACGGGGACGGCGACGAAGACGAGGTGATCGGCGCCGCGGCGCTCGAGTCGTGGCTCGCGCGGCCGCAGACCGAGCAGGTCGACGACTTCGACGAGCTCGACGAGTTCGGCCTCGGGTGAGCGCGCCGGCCGTGCCGCTCTCACGCAGGGGCACCGGGCAGAACGTACCGAACGTCCCACGAATCCCCCGAACTGGGGGTGGAGCGAATAGCGTCGATACCGCAACATCTCCGTCGCGAAGTTCTCTCGGCATATCGGTTTCGGCCCCGGTGACCGATCCATGCAGAACTGCACGGAGGCGAACGGCAATGGGTACGTTCATCTACAATTCGACGCTCGAGATCGAGATCGAAGATCGAACACTCACGCATCTGCAGATCGTGATCATCGACAAGTTCCGGCGCGACGAGCGCTTCGCCGCGAGCTTCCGGCACGAGGGGCGCGCGATCACGATCTGGCTGACCTCTCGGTCGCCTCTCGAGTTCGTGTACGCCGGCAATCGCGTACCGTCGGTCAACCACGCCTGGCTCGAGGCGCTCTCCGACGTCGCCGGCATGTCCGGAGTCCTGCGCATCGTGAACGAGCCGCCCGAACACGCGCGGCCGGTGCCCGGCGTCCCGCGTCGCGAGCACGAGCCCGCGGTCTCCTGAAGCGAGCCGGCGCGCTGTCAACCCCGCGAAGACTCGCGCGCCGGTCGCGAGCTTCGGAGGGGATTCGCCGCGGTTCCGCGCGCGGACCGGCACCGGGAGGGGACGGGATGTCGCGCAACGTCCGGATCCTGCGATGCGAGCCGTCGGCGGTGTTCGAGGTGCTGTCTGACGGATGGCTCTACCCCGCGTGGGTCGTGGGCGCATCGCGCATGCGCGACGTCGATGCGGCGTGGCCCGCGGCGGGCAGTTGGCTCGCGCACTCCGTCGGCGTCTGGCCGGCGGTCATCGACGACGAGACGGTCGTCGTCGAATGGCGGCCGCCGCATCGCGTCGTGATGCGCGCGAAGGGCTGGCCGATCGGTGAGGCGCGGGTCACCATAGAGGTCCGCGAGCATCGCGAGGGATGCCTCGTCCGGATACAGGAGGAGGCGGTCGAAGGTCCGGGCTCGTGGGTGCCGCGTCTGCTCACCGACCCGCCATTGCACCTGCGCACCGCGAGACGCTGCATCGGCTCGCCTTTCTCGCCGAGGGGCGCCGGAAGAACGGCGAGTCGTGACGGCAGGTGGTCGGCCGTCGGGGTGGTCGCTGGCTACCGCCCGTCGCTCGGCGGAAGCAGCACCCACGTCTCGCCGCACCGCACGCAGACGGCCATCGATGGCGGCCGAGGAAGGTTCGCCTTCGCGGGCGACGCCCGCATGATCCGCACGCCCGGGGCCCTGCAATTCCGGCAGATCATCTTCGACACCTCCTCGCCGCGATGGTGGGATGCGGATCGACGCCGGCGGGGACGTCGCCGCGGCCGACGGTGCGCTCACGGTAACTGCGGGGCGGGGCATGGAGTAGGGGCTTGACACCGAGCCCCCCTCGACCGCTCGACGAGGTCGAGGCACGACGCCGGGCCCCGCGCTGCGGCTGCGCCCGCGCGGTTATACGCGCTGATCGCGCGGATGTGAAGTCCCTCCTCCAGAAAAGTTCTCCGACCTAACGTGACCGTGAAGCACGAAAGGAAGGCAGGCCCATGAGCAATCTGAATGCAACGGACGCCGAGGGCGGCTGGCCCGCCGACACCACCGGGGCGATGCGCTCGAGCGACGACCGCAACCGCGGCACGCAGTCGGCCGGCGCAGATGCGGGCGAGGCGGCGCACCACGTCGTGGACACCGCGAAGCAGGAGACGCGATCGGTCGCATCGGAGGTCGGACGGCAGGCGAAGAAGCTCGCCGGACAGGTCGGAGACGAGTTCCGCGGGCAGGCTGCGATGCAGCAGACGCGTGCGGCCGACGCCCTCCACGCCGCGGGCACGTCGTTCTCGAGAATGGCCGACGGATCCGATGACAGCGGCTACGCGCCCCAGATCGTGCGGGCCGCGGGCGAGCGGGTGGATGCCGTCGCCACCTGGCTCGGAACACGTGACCCTGCCGGCGTCGTCGATGAAGTGAAGCGCTTCGCGCGTCGTCGGCCCGGTGTCTTCATCGCCGTCGCCGTGGGCGCCGGTCTCGTGGTCGGACGTCTGGTTCGCGCACTCGCGTCGTCCTCGAACGACGAGCCGTCGGGCTCCACGGCCGGTGCTCTCGACCCCGGCTCCACGACGCGGTCCGGCGCCGCGACCGGCCTTCGACCGGGCGACTCGGTGCCGAGCGACCCCTTCGACGCGCCGAGCGTGCCTCCGCTGCGTGAGACCCCGGCGCGCGGTGCCACCACGGTCGGAGTCACAGGCACCGGCAGTGGGGGACCGGCCCCCGGCGTCGGAGGCGAAACAGGTGATCTGCCGTGAGCGATCCGAGATTCCCCGACCCGCGCACGCCCTCGGAGCGACAAGCTGAGGAGAGCACGATCGGACAACTCCTGTCCGAAGTCTCCCGCGACATCTCGACGCTCATGCGCCAAGAGGTCGAGCTGGCGAAGGCGGAGCTCAAGGAGTCCGCGGGGAGAGCAGGGAAGAGCGCCGGCATGTTCGGCGGCGCGGGTGTCGCCGGCGTCCTCGCCCTCACGTTCCTGTCGATCGCCGTGTGGTGGGGGCTCGGGTACGTGATGGGCAACGCCTGGTCCGCGGTGATCGTCGCGGCTGTCTGGGGAATCGTGGCACTCGTGCTCGCGCTCGTCGGGAAGCGCGAGATGGAGTCCATCACCGGCATGCCCGAGACCGTGGAGACGATCAAGGAGATTCCCGACGCACTGAAGCGAAATGAGGAGAACCGATGAGCAACCCCGACGTGATCCGCGAAGACATCGAACGTACGCGGACGGAACTCGGCCAGGACGTCGACGCCCTCGCCGACAAGGTGAACCCGAGCAAGGTCGCCGAGCGACAGGGACGGAAGGTGAAGCACGCGCTCACGAGGCTGAAGGATCGCGTGATGGGCGTGGCCTCAGATGCCGGCCACGACGCGCGGGACGCGATGTCGGATGCGGGCTCGGCCATTGCCGACGCGCCGCGCAAGGTCGCGGCGACCGCACAGGGCAACCCCATCGCCGTCGGCCTGATGGCGTTCGGTGCGGGCTTGCTCGCCGCCTCGCTCATTCCTGCATCGAAGGCGGAGGAACGAGTCGCCGAGAAGGCGAAGGAGGCAGCCGAGCCGCTCGTGGACGAGGTGACCGAGGCCGTCAAGGACTCGGCCGGCCATCTGAAGGAGCCGGCGCAGGATGCGGCGATCGCGGTCAAGGACCGTGCCGCCGAGGCGGTCGAGACCGTCAAGGAGGAAGGCGCCGACGCGCTCGACGGCGTGCGGACGCAGGAAGTCGCCGGTCAGCAGGACGCCACGGGCCGTTTCTGAACGCGTGCGCCGCGATGCGGGCCGGGCCGGTCGCGGTCTGGACCGCATCGCATGCCGGCGCCGGTGAACGCCCGTGCGGCCGACGCCTCCGCCGGCCGCACCGAGCGCGGTCAGGGCTTGATGTAGGTCTGTCGCTGGATCGCGGGCTCGGGCGGAACCGCGGGCAGCCAGTCGGGCTCGTCGTCGATGACGTCGTGGTCGTCGACGACCGCGGCCGGAGCCCCGCTGGCAGGCGCGCCGTCGGGATGCGGCAGCGTGCCGAGCCGATCGACCTGTTCGGCGAGCGCCTCGAGCACCGAGCGCAGTTGCACCTGCGCGACCTTCGCGTAGGTGCGCACGTACTCGATCTCGGGCATCGATCCGTGAGCTGCGGCATCGGGCGCGGTGGCACCGGCGACGGCGTGCGCCTCTTCGGCGCGCGCAGCGCGCTCCAGCACGTCGCGGTACTCCTCGCGCGCGGCGAGCACGAGGTCTCGCGCGTACTGCTCGGCGTCGGCGACCGCGCGGTCGGCGATCGTCTGCGCCTGAGAGAGCAGGTCGACGGCGCCGAGCGTGACCTCCTCGTCGTGCTTCGCCTCGGCGGTGGAGCTGAGTCGCGCGTTCTCGGCGCGCAGCGCGTCGATCTCGCGTCGATCGTGCTCCGCCGCGTCGCGCACGGTGTCGATCGCCTCGTTGAGCTCGGCGAGGAACTCGTCGATCTCGGAGCGGTCGTAGCCCGCCCCGATGTGGCGCACGGTGAATTTCGCCGGGTCGGTCTTGGGAAGCCGGGCGATGGCGTGGGCGAGGTCGACGACGGCCACCGGGTCGGGCGCGGGCGGCGGCGTCGAGAGGGCGTCGGGCTGCAGTTCGTTCTCAGGGTCGGGCGTCATCGTGCACTTCCCAATCGTTCGGCGGGCTGCGCTGACGGCTGCCCATCTCGGATGTCGCGACGGGGGCCGCTCGCACCGTCGTCCTCGAGCGTCGCGAACTGCTCGAATCGGAGATCACCGGCCTTCAGGCCGGCGCTGCGGAGTTGCGTGAGCGTGTGCCGCACCATGGCGGGGGAGCCGCAGACCATCGCCAGGGCGTCGGGACGAAGCCCCTCGGCCACCGCGACCTCGCCGACCAGCCCCGTGCGACCCGGGTAACTCGGGTCGTCGGAGACGACCGGCGTGTAGGTGAACCAGGGTCGGCCCGCGAGGCTCTGCAGCAGGCGGTGCTCGTACAGGTTCCACGGCACGCGTGCACCGTGGAAGAGGTGGACGCGGGGCGCCCGCCCGGTCTGCTGCCAGTCGAGGTCGATGCGCTCCAGGTGCGCGCGGAGCGGCGCGAACCCGGTTCCTCCGGCGACCATCAGCAGGTCGCGACCGTGCTCGTCGGAGGAGAGGGTGAGCTCGTTGCCGACGGGCGCCCCGAGGCGCAGCACGTCACCGGCCTTGAGCTTGCGCACGATCGCGCTCGACACCTGGCCGCCCGGCACGAGCTGCACGTGGAACTCGAGCGAGCCGTCGGGCCGGGGCGCGTTCGCGATGCTGAGATACCGCCACAGGCGAGGCGCGTAGCTCGTCTCGACCGCGACCGACTGCCCTGGCTCGAAGGTCAGCGCGGGCTCGGGGCGCACCTGCACGATCGCGAGCTCCATGCTCCGACGTTCGACGGCGGTGACCAGACCCTCCCAGAAGGCCGGGCTGTCGCTCTCCGACTCCTCGGCGGCCTGCACCATCGCGGTGGCGATGACCCCGTACGCCGCGGCCCAGTCGGCCGCGAGCTCGGTCGTCCACTGGTCACCCAGGAAGTGCTTCAACGTCGTGAGCAGCGAGAGGCCGACCGCGTCGTAGTGGCCCGCGACCACTTGGAAGCGCCGGTGATCGCGACCGAGCTGCTGGATGAACGCGGTGACCTCGTCGAGCTGGTCGACGTTCGACACGATGCGACCCAGCGCGCCGACGAGCCGGTCGCGCTGGGTCGCCATCGACACCGGGAACATCCCCCGCAGTTCGGGGTGGGTGTAGAAGAGGTGCGAGTAGAAGAACAGCGGGACCTCGTCGCCGAGCGACTCGGCGAGCGACCAGCTGTGCTTCAGCGCGGCGGTGTCCACCGCATCACTCCTGCGTCGAGGTGACCTCGACGATGTCGGGCTGCGTCGCCGCGACCGCGCTCACGGTGCGGTCGATGATCTCGGCCGGCACGCCCGCCTCGGTCAGCGCGGTCACGAGGTGACCCGCGACGGCCGCGAAGTCATCGGCGGAGATGCCCATGCCGGCGTGCGCCGTGCGCACGTCGCGACCCTCGTACACGACCGGCCCGCCCATCACGTGCGAGACGAGCGCGACCTGGTGCCGCTTGAGGCGGACCATCTCGATGCCGTCGAAGTAGCGCACGAGGTCGTCGTCGCCGAGCACCAGCTCGTAGAAGCGGTTGACGACCGCGGTGATCGCCGGGGCGCCGCCGACTGCGGCGTAGTCGCTCAGGGCTTCGGGCTCGGTCTGCAGGGTGGAGGAACTCATCGTCGGGTCCAATCGTCGTGCCGATAGGGGGCGCACCCTTCCTAGCAGACGAGGTCTCGCCGAGCCAAGACGAAGCCCCGGATCGGCGTCACGGAGCCCCGTCGCCGAGACGCCGGATCTCGCGACGCGATCGCCCTTTCCGTCGGCCTCGGCTCGGAGTAGGTTGCAGCTGACGGGCGGGCCATCGATTCGTGGAGGCGCGAGATGAACGAGAAGAGCTCCAACACCGGATGCTTCGCCGGCGGCGGCGCCATCTACGGCCTGGGCGTCATCGGCGCCTGGGTGTTCTTCTTCCAGCGAGCCGACGAGTTCTGGCTGTTCATCTGGGCGTTCTTCCAGGGCATCTTCTGGCCGGCCTTCATGGTCTACGAGCTCTTCACGCAGCTCGTCGAGTAGGGCGCGTCGATTGCGCGCTGCGCGTCACGCAGCTCCTCGCCCGGCGAGCCGGTAGCGCTCGTAGATCACCCGCGACGCGAACGTGCGCGTCTCGACGAGCTCGAGGTCGACCTGCACGGTCACGGGCGGCAGCAGCGGGGTGCCGCCGCCGACGATGACCGGGTTTCGGAAGATGCGGAACTCGTCGACGAGCCCGAGCTCGATGGCCTGGCCGGCGAGGCCCGCACCGCTGATCTCGACGTGCTTGTCGGTGGCCGCGAGCATCGCGCCCACCTCCTCGGCGAGCGACCCCTCGGCGAGCCGCGCGTTGCCCTCCACGCGGCCGAGGGTGCGGCTGAACACCACTTTCGGAAGCGCATTCCACGCTTCGGCGAATTCGGCACCGAGTTCATCGTCGCGCAGCGACGGATCGTTCTCCCACGGGAGCATCACCTCGTAGAGCCGCCTCCCGCACACCACGCCGCCGAGCGACCGGGTCTCCTCGAGGTGGAAGCGGAACTGCTCCTCGCTCGGCACCGACCAGTCGAAGACTCCGTCGCGGTCGGCGATGTAGCCGTCGACCGAGGCGCTCATCGAGTAGATCAGCATGGTGCCCCCTTCATCGGTGCGTGACTTCATGATGCCGCCGGTGCGGAATCGCCGCCATCGGGAAGGCGCCGCTCAAGGCAGTCGACTCCCGGCAGCCGGTTCACGATGACGCGGCGACCGGCGCGACTCCGGCGACCGCGAGCGCGTCGACGGCGGCATCGCCGCGAAGCCGGCGCATGATCGCGACGACCTCGTCGACGACCTCGACGGTCAGGGCGCGGCACACGATGCTCGTCGGGCTGATCGCCTCGAGACCGCCTGCGCGAATGCGGATCACGTCCCAACCCACCTCGTGCAGCGCCTCGTCCTTCTCGAGGTCGGACGCGGCCTTCAGGCCCGAATGCGCCCGCCGCGAGCGACCGGGGTCGTCGTACTCGACGGCGATGCGCAGCTGCGGCACGAGGATGTCGGGCCAGACCTCCTGGCGGCCGTAGAACGTCCGGGCGATGCGCACGGCGTTGACCCGATGGTGCAGGCGGATGCGTTCGCCGAGCAGGATGCGCAGTCGCTGCTCGGTCGCCGAGGTGCGAGTGCGCAGCCCGTGGTTCATGTACGCGAGCCCGGCCTCGCGGGCGGCGCTCGGCCCCGCGGCGTTGCGTCGGCACTTCGGGCAGCCGGGGCTCGTCAGCGCCTCGCGGACCGTCGCGGTGTAGCGGTCGTGCCCGCGCTCGCACCGCCAGTCGTACTCGGCGCCGATGCGGGTCTCGGCCGCGAGCCGTGCCCGTTGCGCGGGGGCGACCCTGCGGAGGAGCTCGCTGCGCGAACGCTGCGTCTCGTCGACGAGCATGCACAGCGGGCAGCCGCGCGAGATCGTCACGGTGCCGTCGCCCGACGGCGCCCCGTGCCCGCAGCGGAACCTCACCGCGACCATGCGCCGCCTCCTGTGCTCGTCATGCCGACGATCATCCCCGCCACCACCGACACCGGGGCGGGCGCGGCATCCGGATGCGACGCTGTCGGTGCCCGGCGCGAGAATGGTGGGATGCGGATCGCGATCGGAACGGCGCCGCGCGGCCGGGTCGCGCTCGTCGATCTCGGCGAACCCGCCCAGCCGCTCGCCGTGGTCGCGCCCGACGAGCTGCCCGCCACGGTCGCCGAGCTCGAGCGGCAGCGCCCCAGATGGGTGTGGAGCGACGTCCGCCGCTGGTATCCCGCCCTGCTCGCCGCAGGCGTGCGCGTCGAGCGCTGCCACGACCTCCTGCTCGGCGGGGCGATCGTGGAGGGCTCCGCCGACGTCCTCGCGGCGCGCGCGGCCGATGACGAGGTCCGCCCGCAGTGGCTCGCGGCGGCGCCCAACCTCGCCGGCGGCGAAGGGGTGACGGTCCCGGCCGCCGGTGCCGCCGCGGCCCCTCGCGGCACCGCGCTCTTCGAGATCGGCGAGTTCGACGAGTTCGGCGACGGGGGCGGTGCGCCGATCGTCGGCCCGGTCGCGGCCGACGACCGAGCGGTCGGGTCCACGGTCGGCGGAGCGTCCGCGGCGCCTGCGGGGCGCGAGGCATCCGATCCGCTCGCGGGCGACGTCCCGGTCGAGGCCGTCGTCGCCGAGTACCGGCGGCAGATGCGCCTCGTCGAGGCGAGCGCGCGACCGCGCGCGATGCAGCTCCTCCTCGCCGCCGAGTCGGCGGGTGCGCTCATCGGAGTCGAGTTGCAGGCGGCCGGCCTGCCGTGGAATCGTGCGGTGCACGAGGCCGTGCTCGAACGCGAGCTCGGAGCGAAGCCGAAGCCGGGGTGGAAGCCCGCCCGCATGGAGGCGCTGGCCCTCGAGGTGCGCGCCGCGCTGGAGCAGCCGACCGTCAACCTCGACTCGCAGGTCGAGTTGCTCCGCGCGCTGCGGCGCGCAGGCATCCAGGTCGCCTCCACCGCCAAGTGGGAGCTGCGCGAGCACGACCACCCGGCGATCGCGCCGTTGCTCGCCTACAAGCGCCTCTCTCGGCTGCTCAGCGCGAACGGGTGGTCATGGCTCGACGAGTGGATCGTCGACGGTCGCTTCCGCCCTGACTACGTACCGGGCGGCACGGCAACCGGCCGGTGGGCGACCTCGGGCGGCGGAGCGCTCCAGCTGCCGAAGAACGTGCGCGCCGCAGTGGTCGCCGACCCCGGGTGGAAGCTCGTCGTCGCCGACGCCGCCCAGCTCGAGCCGCGCGTGCTCGCCGGACTCGCCCGGGACGAGGCCCTCGCCGGCGCCGCGCGGGGCACCGACCTCTACCGGGGCATCGTCGACGCGGGGGTCGTCGAGACGCGCGACCAGGCGAAGGTCGCGATCCTCGGGGCCATGTACGGCGCGACGACCGGCGACAGCGGTCGGCTCGTGCCCCGGCTCGCGCGGGCCTATCCGCGTGCGATGGCCCTCGTCGACCGCGCCGCTGCGGTGGGGGAGCGCGGAGGCCGGGTCACCACGAACCTCGGCCGCTCCTCGCCCCTGCCTCCGGCTTCGTGGCGCGAGACGCAGGCGCGCGCGAGCGACCCCGAGGCGACCGCCGTCGACGAGCGGCGCGCGCGCTCGGTGGCGCGCGAATGGGGGCGCTTCACCCGCAACTTCGTCGTGCAGGGCAGCGCCGCCGAATGGGCGCTCTGCTGGATGGCGGCGCTCCGCACCCGGCTCAGCGCGCTTCCGCCGTCGAACACGCGGGCGCCCCGTTCGGGCACGGCCTTCGCGGAGGTCCCGCACCTCGTGTACTTCCTCCACGACGAGATCATCGTCCACACGCCGGCCGATCGCGCCGACGAGGTCGCCGCCGCGGTGGCCGAGTGCGCCGCGAGCTCGGGGCGGCTCCTCTTCGGCGACTTCCCGGTCGACTTCCCGCTCGAGCTCGCCGTGGTCGACAGCTACGCGATGGCCGAGGGCTGATCGTCGGCGTCCGTCGTGCGCGCGGCAGCTGACGGGCGGCGGCCGCGCCGGGGGCGCTCGGCGCTCGGCACGAGTTCGAGCGAGGGTCCGGATGCCACGGCCGAGGCCGCGCGCTCGAGCCAGTCGACGGCGGCGCGGGCCCGCGCGGCGTCGGCCGCCCGCGCGAGCGACGCGAGCGCGGGCTCGGCGCCTGACGCCGGGCCCGCATCGAGCTCGGCCGCGGCCAGCCGTTCGCGCCAGCGCTGCGCCTCGGCCTCGACGATCGACGACGCGTCGATGCCGGGCAGGGAGGCCGCGATGAGCACGCGGTCGACGGTCTCGTCCCAGGGGTCGGCGCCCGGGGCATCCTCGCCGCCCAGCCAGGCACCGGCGGCCGCACGGCCGACCGCGGTGAGCCGGTGCAGCGGCAGCCCGTCGTCGGTGGCGCCGGCCGACTCGATCAGCTTCGCCTTCGCGGCGCGCTCGAGCGTCGCGTAGCTCTGCCCGACGTTCACCTGGCGCCGGCCGCCGGTCCGCACGGCGAGCGCGCCGTGGAGCTGGAACCCGTAGCCGGGTCCGGGGATGAGCGACGCCAGCAGTGCCTCACGAACGGCCATCCGCGACTCCTTCGATGTCGGGCGAATACTTCACCGAGCATAGTGATCCCCGGTACCTGGCGCACCGCCGGGCCAGTCCTCTTGTGAACCGCCCTGATCCGGGGCATAATCGGCGATGCGGCACCTGCCGCGCACAATCGAAGATCCGGCCACCTGCCGTTCAGAGGTCGTAGGGGAAGACGCACCTCAGCAGAACGGAGAAGGAGATGGCAGAGACGGTCGCGCGGGCCACACGCTCCGCGCGGGGTGTGCTGTTCGTGCATTCCTCGCTGCGGGCGCTCTGCCCGCACGTCGAGTGGGCGGCGGGCCGTGCCCTCGGCGTACCCGTGAACTTCGAATGGCAGGAGCAGCCCGTGCTCCGCGGCGCCATGCGCGCCGAGTTCTACTGGGAGGGCGAGCCCGGCACGGGCGCCAAGATCGCCTCGGCGCTGCGCGGCTGGGAGCAGCTGCGCTTCGAGGTGAGCGAAGACCCCACGCCCGGCAACGACGGTGCGCGATGGATGCACACGCCCGACCTCGGCGTCTACTTCGCGCAGACCGACGCCGCGGGCAACACCGTCATCCCCGAGGACCGCATCCGCTACGCCCTCGAGGTCGGCGGGCTCGACGCCCTCGAAGTGCACCGAGAGCTGCGGCTCGCCCTCGGGCAGGCGTGGGACGACGAGCTCGAGCCGTTCCGCCACGCGAGCGACTTCGCTCCCGTCGTCTGGCTGCACCAGGTGGGGTGACCTCGACCACGGGCCCGCTGCGGCGCGACGCGGAGGTCGGACGGACGAGTCCCCGGCAGACGTACGAGTGAAGCAGCAGGTCCGGCGACGACGAAGGTCCCGGTGCGATTCGCACCGGGACCTTCGTCATGCGGGAGGGCGTCAGACCGAACGGAACCCGACGACCGCGTTGTGCCCGCCGAAACCGAACGAGTTCGAGATCGCGACGAGCTCGCCGTCGGCGAGCGTGCGCGGCTCGCGCACCACGTCGAGCGGGATCTCGGGGTCGAGCTCGGCCACGTTGATCGTCGGGGGAGCGGTGCGCTCGTGGAGCGCGAGCACCGTGAACATCGCCTCGATGGCGCCGGCACCGCCGAGCAGGTGCCCGGTCGAGGCCTTCGTCGCACTGATCGCGATGTTGTCGAGGTGGTCGCCGAAGACCTCGCGGAGCGCGGTGTACTCGGCGATGTCGCCGACGGGCGTGCTCGTCGCGTGCACGTTCACGTGCGCGACGTCGCCCGGCTCGAGACCGGCCGCCTCGAGCGTCGCGCGCATCGCCCGCGAGGCTCCGAGACCCGAGGGGTCGGGCGCGGTGATGTGGTACGCGTCGCTCGTGACCGAGCCACCGAGCAGCTCGGCGTAGATGCGCGCGCCGCGGGCCTTCGCGTGCTCCTCGGTCTCGACGACGAGCGCGGCGGCGCCCTCGCCCATCACGAAGCCGTCGCGGTTCACGTCGTACGGCCGCGAGGCGGTCGCGGGGTCGTCGTTGCGCTTCGAGAGCGCCTGCATCGACGCGAACGAGGCGATGGTGATCGGGTGGATCGCCGCCTCGGAGCCACCGGCGATCACCACGTCGGCCTCGCCGGCCTGCAGCTGGTTGTAGGCGTTGACGAGCGACTCGGTGCTCGAGGCGCACGCCGACACGACGGTGCGGATGCCGGCGCGGGCGTGCAGGTCCATGCCGACCGCCGCGCCCGGGCCGTTCGGCATGAGCATCGGCACGGTCATGGGCAGCACGCGACGGGGGCCGCGCTCGCGCAGGGTGTCCCAGGCGTCGAGCAGGGTCCAGACGCCGCCGATGCCGGTCGCCCAGTCGACGGCGAGCCGTTCGGGCTCGACCTCGGGGGCGCCCGCGTCGGCCCAGGCCTCGCGGCCGGCGATGAGGGCGAACTGGCTCGAGGGGTCGAGACGCTTCATCTCGTGGCGCTCGAGCACCTCGGAGGCGGCGACCTTGGCGGTCGCGGCGAAGGTCACGGGCAGTTCGAGCTCGGCGACCCAGTCGTGCTCGAGGGCACGGGCGCCGGATTCGCCGGCGAGCAGCGCGTTCCAGCTGTCACGAGCGGTGCCGCCGATGGGCGAGGTCGCACCGATACCCGTGATGACGATCTTCTTGGTCATGACGAAAACACTCCGGGGAGGAAGACGAAGGAAAACGGATCGAGCGGGCCGGGCGATGCCGCGGCCCGCTCGTCGCAGCGACTAGGCCTGGGCCTTGACGATGAAGCTCACGGCGTCGCCGACGGTCTTGAGGTTCTTGACCTCTTCGTCGGGGATCTTCACGTCGAACTTCTCTTCGGCGTTGACGACGATGGTCATCATCGAGATCGAGTCGATGTCGAGGTCGTCGGTGAACGACTTGTCCAGCTCAACCGTGTCGGTCGCGATGCCGGTCTCGTCGTTGATGAGCTCGGCCAGGCCGGCAAGCACTTCTTCGGTGGACAATGCCATGGTTCTTCTCCTTGAGGGGTGTCTCGTTTGACCGAGAGACAGTCTAGATGGACAGGGGTCGGCGGTTCAGGGAAGAACCACCACTTGGGCGCCGAACACGAGGCCGGCGCCGAAGCCGATCTGGAGGGCGAGGCCCCCCGAGAGTTCAGGGTGCTCTTCGAGCAGACGGTGCGTCGCGAGCGGGATGGACGCGGCCGAGGTGTTGCCCGTGGTCGCGATGTCGCGGGCGATGACGACGGACTCGGGCAGCTTCAGCTGCTTCGCGAACTCGTCGATGATGCGCATGTTCGCCTGGTGGGGGATGAAGGCGGCGAGGTCCGCGCTCGTGACGCCCGCGGCATCCAGCGCCTGCTTCGCGACCTTCGCCATGTCCCAGACGGCCCAGCGGAAGACCGTCTGGCCCTCCTGGCGCAGCGTCGGCCACTCGGCGGTGCCGTCGCGGAACTCGACGAGCGTGCCGTTCATGCCGACCGCGCCCGCCTTCGAGCCGTCGGAGCCCCACACCGTGCGTGCGATCCCGGGCGTGTCGCTCGGGCCGATGACCGCGGCGCCCGCGCCGTCGCCGAGCAGGAACGAGATGCTCCGGTCGGTCGGGTCGACGACGTCGGAGAGCTTCTCGGCGCCGATGACGAGCGCGTAGTGCGCTCCGCCCGTGCGGATGAGGGCGTCGGCCTGCGCGACCGCGTAGGCGTAGCCCGCGCACGCGGCGTTGCTGTCGTAGGCCGCGGCGGGGTTCGCGCCCACCCGGTCGGCGACGACGGCGGCCATCGACGGGGTCTGCTGCACGTTCGAGATCGTCGCGACGATCACGAGGTCGATGAGCTCGGGTGCGACGCCCGAGCGCTCGATCGCCTCCTTCGCCGCGTCGGTCGCGAGGTCGAGCGCCGACACCTCGGCGCCGGCGCGGGTGCGGGTGATGATGCCCGTCCGCTGCTGGATCCACTCGTCGGAGGAGTTGATCGGGCCGATCAGGTCGTCGTTCGGCACCGCGTGCTCGCCGCGGGCGGCGCCCAGGGCGTAGATGCGGGTGTACGCGGGTCCGTGCGACTGCTGGAGCGTAGGTCTCGTCATGCTCGGCTTTCTCGTGATGCGGGGGTCAGGCGGCCTGGTCGATGAGGTCGATCGCGGCGGCGAGGTCGTCGGGCGTCTTCACGGCGACGGTCGGCACGCCCTTGAGGGCGCGCTTCGCGAGCCCGACGAGCGCGCCGGCGGGCGCGAGCTCGATGATGCCGGTCACGCCGGCCTCGCCGAAGGACTCCATGCAGCGGTCCCAGCGGACCGGCGAGGAGACCTGGCCGACGAGCAGCTCGAGGAAGGTCGCGCCGGATGCCACGCTGCCGCCGTCGCGGTTCGTCCACAGCGGGAGGGCGGGGTCGGCCGGAGCGAGCGTCGCGGCGACCTGCGCGAGACGCTCGACCGCGGGCTGCATGTACCGGGTGTGGAAGGCGCCGGCGACCTGCAGCGGGATGACGCGCGCACCGGCCGGCGGCTCGGCCTTCAGCTGCTCGAGCGCGTCGAGCGCGCCGGCGACGACGATCTGCCCGCCGCCGTTGAAGTTCGCGGGCTCGAGCCCGAGCTCGGCGAGGCGCGCGAGGAGCTCGGCCTCGTCGGCCCCGATGACGGCGCTCATGCCGGTCGCGACCTGCGCCGCGGCATCCGCCATGGCGCGACCGCGCTCGGCGACGAAGCCGATCGCGTCGGTGTCGCTGAGGACGCCCGCGCCGGCGGCAGCGGTGATCTCGCCGACCGAGTGGCCTGCGATGCCGCCGATGCGCGCTGCCCGGCCGTCGGCGAGGAGCCCGCCGAGCGTGAGCAGGCCCGCCGCGACGATCAGGGGCTGCGCGACCGCGGTGTCGCGGATCGTGTCGGCGTCGCTGACGGTGCCGTGCGCGGCCAGGTCGAGGCCCGCGGCGGCGGAGAAGGCGTCGAGGCGCTCGGCATAGCCGGGCACGTCGAGCCAGGGGGCGAGGAATCCGGGGGTCTGAGAGCCCTGTCCAGGGCAGACGACGACGATCACCACCCCAGTCTGCCAATCAGCGGGCCGCATGTGGTGTGCACACGCTACAAGCTCTTCGCGAAACCCTTGTGTCGACGACACAGCGGCGGCGACGCCAACGTCTCGTGCGACGCGCACGGTGCGCGATCAGGGACGGCGCGGCGTGCTGTGCTCGTGATCGCTCATCGAACCGATGATGAGCGCCGACTGCAGGATGAGCGCCTCCCGGGCCCCCGTCGCGTCCCACCCGATGACGTCGGAGACGCGCTTCAGGCGGTACCGCACCGTGTTCGGGTGCACGAAGAGCTCGCGTGCGGTCGCCTCGAGCGAGCGGCCGTTGTCGAGGTAGCTCCACAGCGTCGTGAGCAGTTCGGTCGAGTGCGCCCGCAGCGGGCGGTAGATGCGGTGCACGAGCGTCGCACGGGCGAGCGGGTCGCCCGCGAGCGCTCGCTCGGGCAGCAGGTCGTCGGCGTGCACCGGTCGGGGCGCATGGCGCCACGAGCGCGCCACGGCGAAGCCCGCGAGGGCCGCCTTCGCGCTCTTCGACGCGTCGACGAGGTTCGGCACCGCGTGTCCGAGCACGAGGTGCCCGGGGCCGAAGTGCGGTTCGAGCTGCGCGGCGATCTCCATGAAGGTCAGCGCCGGCGCGGTGCCGATCGACTCCTCCGCCTCGCGGGCGAGCGGGTCGGCGCGGCCGATGACGAGCACGAGCCGGTTGCCCTGCACGCCGATGAGTACATCGGCGTGCATGTGCCGGGCCGCGCGTCGCACGTGGTCGACGTCGAGCTGCTTCGGCGCCGTGCCGACGAGCACTGCGACCTCGCCGTGCCCGTGCCAGCCGAGCGCGGCGATGCGGCTGGGCAGCTCGTCGTCGGCCTCACCCGAGAGGATCGAGTCGACGACGAGCGCCTCGAGACGGGCGTCCCAGAGGCCGCGCGCCTCGGCGGCGCGCGCGTAGACGTCGGCCGCGGCGAAGGCGATCTCGCGCGAGTAGAGCAGGATCGCCTCGCGGAGCGGCTCGCCGCCGTCCTTCACGCGGTCCTCGACGACCTCGACCGTCACCCTGATGAGCTGCAGCGTCTGCTGCAGGCTCACCGATCGCAGCAGCTCACGCGGAGCCGCGCCGAACACGTCGGCGGCGATCCAGGGCGTCGATCGAGGGTCGTCGAACCACGCGATGAACGAGGAGATGCCGGCCTGGGCGACGAGGCCGACGGCGGAGCGGCGGCTCGGGGGCATGTCGCCGTACCACGGCAGGGTGTCCTCGAGTCGCTTGAGCGTCGCGGTCGCGAGCTCGCCCGCGATGGTCCGCAACCACGCGAGCGTCTCCGCCTTCGTCTTCGGCTTCGTCGCCACCTCGTCGCCCGCTAGCTCTCGCCGCCGGCCGATCCGGTCGTGCCGGCGTTCACGTCGTGCAGGCGGTACTTCTCGATCGCCTGCGCGGGCAGTGCGCGGTCGACCTCGCCGCGCTCGGCGAGGAGCTCGAGCGTGCGCACGACCACCGACGGGCCGTCGATCTTGAAGTAGCGGCGCGCGGCCGGACGCGTGTCGGAGAACCCGAAGTCGTCGGCACCGAGCGTCGCGTACTGGCCGGGCACGTAGGCGCGGATCTGGTCGGGCACCGCGTGCATGTAGTCGGACACGCCGACGAACGGGCCGCGGGCCCCCGCGAGCTTCTGCGTCAGGTACGAGACGCGACGCTCGGCGTCGGGGTTGAGGAAGTTGTGCTCGTCGGAGGCGAGGCCGTCGCGGCGCAGCTCGGACCAGCTCGTGACCGACCAGACGTCGGCCGACACGCCCCAGTCCTCCGCGAGGAGCTGCTGCGCCTCGAGAATCCACGGCACGGCGACGCCGGAGGCGAGGAGCTGGGCCTTCGGGCCGGCGACCGTCGACTCCGAGAGACGGTGGATGCCGCGGAGCAGGCCCTCGACGTCGACGCCCTCGGGCTCGGCGGGCTGCACGATCGGCTCGTTGTACACCGTGAGGTAGTACATGACGTTCGGATCGGCGTGGTTGCCGCCGTACATGCGCTCGAGGCCGGCGCGCATGATGTGCCCGATCTCGTAGCCGTAGGCGGGGTCGTACGACACGACCGCGGGGTTCGTCGAGGCGAGCAGCGGCGAGTGGCCGTCGGCGTGCTGGAGGCCCTCGCCCGTGAGGGTGGTGCGCCCGGCGGTCGCGCCGATGATGAAGCCGCGCGCCATCTGGTCGCCGGCCGCCCACATCGCGTCGCCCGTGCGCTGGAACCCGAACATCGAGTAGAAGACGTACACCGGGATGAGCGGCTCGCCCTGCGTGGCGTACGAGGTGCCGATGTTCGTGAACGCGGCGAACGCGCCGGCCTCGTTGATGCCGACGTGGACGATCTGCCCCTGCGGGCTCTCCTTGTAGGCGAGGAGCAGCTCGCGGTCGACGGAGGTGTAGTGCTGGCCGTTCGGGTTGTAGATCTTCGCGGTCGGGAAGAACGCGTCGATGCCGAAGGTGCGCGCCTCGTCGGGGATGATCGGCACGATGCGGTGGCCGAAGTCCTTCGAGCGGATCAGGTCCTTCAGGAGTCGCACGAAGGCCATCGTCGTGGCGATCTCCTGCGTGCCCGAGCCCTTCTTCGCGATCGCGTAGGTCGAGTCGTCGGGCAGGTTGAGCGCGACGTGCTTCGAGCGACGCTCGGGCACGTAGCCGCCGAGCTCGCGACGGCGCTCCTGCAGGTACTGGATCGCCTCGTCGTCCTGGCCGGGGTGGTAGTACGGCGGCAGGTAGGGGTTCTCCTCGAGCTGCGCGTCGGAGATCGGGATGCGCATCTCGTCGCGGAAGGTCTTGAGGTTGTCGAGGGTCATCTTCTTCATCTGGTGCGTCGCGTTGCGCCCCTCGAAGGACTTGCCGAGGCCGTACCCCTTGATGGTCTTCGCGAGGATGACCGTGGGCTGGCCCTTGTGCTCGGTGGCCGCCTTGAACGCCGCGTAGATCTTGCGGTAGTCGTGGCCGCCGCGCTTGAGGCCCCAGACCTCGTCGTCGCTGAGGTGCGAGACGAGCTCGAGCGCGCGCGGGTCGCGGCCGAAGAAGTTCTCGCGCACGTAGGCGCCCGACTCGGTCTTGTAGGTCTGGTAGTCGCCGTCGGGGGTGACGTTCATCAGGTTGCGCAGCGCGCCGTCGTGGTCGCGTGCGAGCAGGTCGTCCCACTCGCGGCCCCAGACGACCTTGATGACGTTCCAGCCGGCGCCGCGGAAGAAGCTCTCGAGCTCCTGGATGATCTTGCCGTTGCCGCGCACCGGGCCGTCGAGGCGCTGGAGGTTGCAGTTGATCACGAAGTTGAGGTTGTCGAGGCCCTCGTTCGCGGCGACCTGGAGCTGGCCGCGGCTCTCGACCTCGTCCATCTCGCCGTCGCCGAGGAACGCCCAGACCTGCTGGTCGGAGGCGTCCTTGATGCCGCGGTTGGTGAGGTACTTGTTGAGCTGCGCCTGGTAGATCGCGTTGATCGGGCCGAGGCCCATCGACACGGTCGGGAACTGCCAGAACTCGGGCATGAGGCGCGGGTGCGGGTAGCTCGAGAGGCCGTGCGGGGCACGCGAGCGCTCCTGCCGGAAGCCGTCGAGGTCGTCGTTGCTGAGACGCCCCTCGAGGAAGGCGCGGGCGTACATGCCGGGGGAGGCGTGGCCCTGGAAGAAGATCTGGTCGCCGCCGCCGGGGTGGTCCTGGCCGCGGAAGAAGTGGTTGAGTCCGACCTCGTAGAGCGAGGCGGCGCCCGCGTAGGTGGAGATGTGGCCGCCGACGGCGATGCCGGGGCGCTGCGCCCGGTGCACGAGGATGGCGGCGTTCCAGCGGAGCCAGGCGCGGTAGCGGCGCTCGATGTCTTCGTCGCCGGGGAACTCGGGCTCGTTCTCGGGGGCGATGGTGTTCAGGTAGTCGGTCGTCGGCACCATCGGCACGCCGAGGTGGAGCTCCTTCGAACGCTTGAGCAGGCTGAGCATGATCTCACGCCCGCGCTGGTGGCCCTTCTCGGCGACGAGGGCGTCAAGGGATTCGGCCCACTCGCTCGTCTCCTCGGGATCGGCGTCCATCGCCTCGACGGAGTAGGGGTCCTGGTCGTTGACAGTCACACTCGACCTTTCTCTACGGCAGATCATGCCGCGCGCGAGGTGCTGCGCGCACGACGAACGGCCGGGTTTCGACCGATCACACTTGGCCATACTAGTGACATTCGCACAACGTTTCGGCTCGGTCGGCTGTGCCTTCGCTCAGCCTTCCGACAAAGCAGAGGAGAGAACGGATGCCGCTGCAGATCGGTGCCCTCGCCCCCGACTTCGAACTCGTCGACCAGCACGGCCGCGCGGTCGGGCTGGCCACGCTCCGCGCCGAGAAGCCGGTGGTGCTCGTCTTCTTCCCCCTCGCGTTCTCGCGCACGTGCGAGGGCGAGCTGGCTGCGCTCCGCGACGCCCGCTCGCTGTTCGAGGGCGCTGGCGTGCACCTCGTCGGCGTCTCGGTCGACTCGAAGTTCGCGCTGCGCGCCTGGTCCGAGGAGCAGGGCTACGAGTTCCCGCTGCTCGCCGACTTCTGGCCGCACGGCGAGGTCGCGAGGGCCTACGACGTGTTCCTCGAGGAGCGCGGTCATGCGGCGCGCGCGACGTTCGTGATCGACGAGTCCGGCGTCGTCCGGGCGGCGTTCGCGACGGGGCCCGGTGAGCCGCGTTCGATCGAGCAGTACCGCGAGGCGCTCGAGCTGCTGCGGGCGGGCTGAGCGCGCCGTCCGCGATAGCATGGCGATGCGTCGCACCTACGCGACGGGCCTTTAGCTCAGTTGGTAGAGCGCCACGTTTACACCGTGGATGTCGTCGGTTCGAGCCCGGCAGGGCCCACTCCTCGTGACCTCGGCTCGAGTCCGATACCCCTCCCGAATCGATCGTCGCCGACATCCCGGATCGGTCGGTTCATCGACACCGCATCAGTGGACCCCTGGTCGGGTCGGTGAAGCACCTACGCTGGGGTCCCGAACCTCGTGCGCGGATCGTCGTATGGAGGGGCGCGTCCTGGGTGTCGATGTTGCGTCTGGTTGATGGCGGACTGGTGCTGCGCACGCCTGTGCAGCGGGGGCTGGTCGACTCGGGGCCCTACGGCGCCGGGCACGGCTACACTTCCTCCACGGATTGGAACGTACGATGACCCCCCGAAGCGTGATGACGGCTGCTGTCGTGGCGGGAGCACTGCTCCTGACCGGGTGCGCCGGGCCGAGCGAAGGGGAACGATCCATGACGCCCACCGAGTCCCGAGAGACCATGCTGACCCTGCTCGCCTCGACGGTTGACGCATCCGGGCTGTCTGCAGATGGGTGGCTCCACACGATCGACGTTCATGAGGAGTTTCGCGCCGACCCGTGTGCCCTCGCCGACGGCGGAACCGGCGTCAGCTACAGCAGCGGAATCGGCTGGGAAGGTGACACGAGTGACGCCGTCGAAATGGACGCGGTCGTCCGACGGGTCCGCGATCATTGGGAAGACCGCGGGATGGTCACCAGCCTCGACACTCGTGACGGGAACCCCGGAGACCAGCCGCATGTGTGGTTGATCGGCGAGGGCGGAGACGAGGTGAGGGGTGTCGACATCACCGTCATCCCGGGCAAGATCACGTTCTCCGCGGAATCGGTCTGCGTGGTCGGGGATGCGGCGAGACTCAATCTCGACGGTTGACTCAGTCTCGAGCGACCTGACCCATGTCGACCGGGGGCTCGGCCAGTTCGCCGAGGCGGCGTGCGGGAGTCCCTCTGCGTCGTGGACGAACAAGTCAGCCGCGACCGACAGATGTAGCCCCGGTCCTCGCTGGCGACTGCGACGAGGGTGTGAAAGCATGCGGAGGGATTTCGTATCCGAAGGAGCCTCTCTCCATGGTCATCGCCGGACTCGTGCTCGCGGGCGTCGCTGCGCTCGTGCACGTCTTCATCTTCTACCTCGAGTCCATCGCGTGGACGAGCAAGCGCGCCAGGCGCATCTTCGGCACCGGCTCGGTCGAGCAGGCCGCCGCGCAGAAGGAGCTCGCGTTCAACCAGGGCTTCTACAACCTGTTCCTCGCGATCGCCGTGGGGCTCGGCATCATGTTCTTCGCGATCGGCGAGCACGTCGTCGGCGCCACCCTCGTCTTCACCGGCGCCGGCTCGATGGTCGCGGCGAGCCTCGTGCTGCTGCTCTCGAGCCCCGACAAGGCAGGTGCAGCGCTCAAGCAGGGCGTCATCCCTGCCCTGGGCGTCATCGTGCTCGCGATCGGCATCGCGCTGTGACCCGACGCTAGGCTGGACGGGTGCCCCAGCAACTCGCCGATGTCCTCGCCGTCACCGAACGGCTGTGGCCGGCATCGGGCACCGAGCCGTGGGATGCCTCGGGGCTCGTCTCCGGAGCGATGGACGCGCCCGTTCGGCGCATCCTGCTCGCGGTCGACGCCGTCGCCGCGACGGTTGACGAGGCCGTCGAACAGGGCGCCGATCTCCTGATCGCCCACCACCCGCTGCTGCTCCGAGGCGTGACGACCGTCGCCGAGGACCGCTACAAGGGTGCGCTCCTCGCGAGGCTCATCCGGGCCGACTGCGCGCTGCTCGCGGCGCACACGAACGCCGACGTCGTCGCGACCGGCACCTCCGCGGTGCTCGCCGAGCGGCTCGGTCTCGTCGAGACGCAGCCGATCGAGGCATCCGACGACGGTGTCACCGGCATCGGGCGCGTGGGTCGGCTCGCCGAGCCGACCACCCTCGGCCGCCTCGCCCGGCACCTCGCCGAGCTGCTGCCGCCGACGGCGACGGGCGTCCGCGTCGCGGGCGGCTTCGACGATCCCGTCGGTACCGTCGCCGTGTGCGGCGGCGCGGGCGACTCGCTGCTCGGCCACCCGCTCGTGCGGGCCGCCGACGCCTACGTGACCGCCGACCTCCGGCACCATCCCGCCTCCGAGGCGCGCGAGCAGGCACTCGTCGGCGGCGGCCCCGCACTCGTCGACGTCTCGCACTGGGCGAGCGAATGGCTCTGGCTCGACACCGCCGCCGCCGAGCTGCGCGCGGCGCTGCCCGGCGTCGAGGTCGCCGTGAGCGAGATCCGCACCGACCCCTGGGACTTCCAGGTCGTGCAATGATGACTTCTTCCACCCCGACCCCCTCGAGGAGCACCACGTGAAGGCCAGCCCCGCCGAGCAGCAGGAACTGCTGCGCCTGCAGTCGATCGACACCCGCCTGGCGCAGCTCGCGCACCGGCTGGGCGCGCTGCCGCAGACCGCTCCGCTCGCCGAGCTCGCCCAGCGCGACACCGCGGTGCGCGGCACGCGCGCCGAGGCCGTCGGCGTCCTCGAAGACGCGAAGGCCGAGCTGGCCCGCCTCGAGTCCGACGTCGCACTCGTCGAGGCGCGCATGACCCGCGACAGCGAGCGGCTCCAGCACACCTCGTCCGTCAAGGACGTGCAGGCGCTCGAGAGTGAGCTCGCGTCGCTCGCGAAGCGCCGCTCCGACCTCGAGGACCAGGAGCTCGTCGTCATGGAGCGCGTCGAGGAGGCCGAGGTCGCGGTGTCGAGCATCGACCTCCAGCGCGCCGCCATCGTCACCGAGGTGACCGCGCTCGAGGCCGAGCGCGACGAGGCCGCGGGCACGCTCGCGGTCGAGCGCGAGCAGACCGAGCGCGACCGCGAGGTCGTCGCCGCGGGCGTCCCCGCGGAGCTCCTCGGCTTCTACGAGCAGCGCCGTGCCAAGGGCGCCGGCGTCGGCGCCGCCCTGCTGCGCCAGCGCACCTGCGGCGGCTGCACCATGACCCTCACGGGCTCCGACCTCGAGTCGGTGCGCCGTGCGGCGCCCGACGACGTCGTGCAGTGCCCCGAGTGCGATCGCATCCTCGTGCGCACCGACGAGTCGGGTCTCTGACGCTAGACTGCAAGGGCGAGTGGGTCGGCAAGACGGTCGCGTCGCACGGTTCCGATCGTGCGCCGAGGAACGTCCGGGCTCCACAGGGCAGGACGGTGGGTAACACCCACCCGGGGCAACCCGCGAGACAGTGCCACAGAAAGCAGACCGCCCGGTGCGCGAGCGCCGGGTAAGGGTGAAACGGTGGGGTAAGAGCCCACCAGCGGTCGCGGTGACGCGATCGGCTCGGTAAACCTCGTCCGGAGCAAGGCCAGACAGGGAACGATGGGGCTGCCCGTCCCGTTCCCGGGTAGGCCGCTGGAGGGTCACGGCAACGTGCCCCCGAGAGAGATGGCCGTCCAGCCGGTGTCGCGCAAGCGCCCGGTGAACAGAACCCGGCGTATCAGCCGGCCCGCTCGCCCCTACCTCGCCGCGAGCGACGCCGCCCCGAGGATGCCCGCGTTGTTGCGGTGCACCGCGGGCACGATCGGCGTCTTCAGCTCGAGCAGCGGCAGGAACTGCTCGTGGTGCTTCGAGACGCCGCCGCCGACGACGAACAGGTCGGGCGAGAAGATGAACTCGACGTGCGCGTAGAAGCGCTGGAGCCGCTCCGACCACTGCGCCCAGTCGAGGTCCTCGCGCTCCATCGCCGAGTACGCCGCGCGCTTCTCGGCCTCGAGCCCGTCGAGCTCGATGTGCCCGAGCTCGGTGTTCGGTACGAGCACGCCGTCGTAGAGGAAGGCCGAGCCGATGCCGGTGCCGAGCGTGGTGAGGATGACGAGCCCGTCGGCGTCGACCGCCGCGCCGTAGCGCGACTCGGCGTAGCCGGCGGCATCCGCGTCGTTGATGAAGTGGATCTCGCGGCCGAACGTCTGCTCGAAGAGCTCCTCGGCGGGCAGGCCGATCCACTCGTGCGAGATGTTCGCCGCCGAGAGGGTGCGCCCGCGCTTCACGATCGCCGGGAAGCAGACGCCGAGGGGGAGCGAATCGTCGAAGTCGGCCGCGAGCCTCGTGAGCAGTTCCTCCGTCGCCGCGAGGATGTCGTCGGGTCGGCCGCCCTCGGGCGTCTTCACCTTGATGCGGTCGGAGACGAGCTCGCCCGCGCGGAGGTCGACGACGGCCCCCTTGATGCCCGTGCCGCCGATGTCGATGCCGATCGCGAGTTCCGTGCTCATGCGGTTCACACTATCCCGAGCGGGCGGGGCGCTCGGCGAGGCTCAGGGCAGGGTCAGGATCTCGGCGCCGCGCTCGGTGACGACGAGGGTGTGCTCGAACTGGGCGGTGAGCGAACGGTCGCGGGTGACGACCGTCCAGTCGTCGGCCCAGACGTCCCACTCGATGCCGCCGAGGGTCAGCATCGGCTCGATCGTGAACACCATGCCCGGCTCGATCACCGTCGTCGCGCCCGGGTCGTCGAAGTGGGGGATCACGAGCCCGGTGTGGAAGGCGCGGCCCACTCCATGGCCGGTGTAGTCGCGGACGACGCCGTACCCGAAGCGCTTCGCGTACGCCTCGATCGCGCGCCCGATGACGTTCACCTGGCGGCCGGGGGCGACGGCGCGGATGCCTCGCGCGAGCGCCTCCCGCGTGCGCTCGACGAGGAGCACCGCCTCCTCGCTCGCCTCGCCGACGAGGAAAGTGCGGTTGAGGTCGCCGTGCATGCCGTCGAGGTAGGCCGTGACGTCGAGGTTCACGAGGTCGCCGTCGGCGAGCACGGTGTCGTCGGGGATGCCGTGGCAGATGACCTCGTTGACCGAGGTGCAGCTCGACTTCGGGTAGCCGCGGTACCCGAGGGTCGACGGGTAGGCGCCGTGGGCGACGACGTACTCGTGCGCGATGCGGTCGAGCTCGTCGGTCGTGACACCCGGCCGGATCGCGGCGGCCGCCGCCTCGATCGCCCCGGCGGCGACGCGCCCGGCCGCGCGGATGCGCTCGATCTCGTCGGGGGAGTAGCGGTCGCCGTCGCGGTTCGCCGCAGGCGCGGCGCGGCCGACGTACTCGGGCCGGGCGATCGACGTGGGAACGGCGCGGTTCGGTGACAGTCGGCCGGGGATCAGGTGGCCGGAGGCGTCCTTGGGCATAGGATCAGCCTATGGCCGAGGACATCGAGCACCGGTACTGGTACAACCTGAAGACCGGCGAGGTCGAGCAGGGCTTCGTCTCGCCGTCGGTCGATCGGGTCGGCCCCTTCGAGACGCACGCGGAGGCCGAGCGGGCGCTCGAGATCCTGCGGGCGAACAGCGCGAAGTGGGCCGAGGAGGACGCCGAGGAGGGCTGACGCGCCGGCGCCGCCCGGCGCCGCCTACTCGTAGGAGTGCTCGGCGTTCGGGTAGCTGCCCGACTCGACGTCGTCGCGCCATGCCTTCGCGGCGCCGCTGAGGATGCCCGCGAGGTCGGCGTACTGCTTCACGAACTTCGGCACACGGCCGATCGTGAGCCCGGCCCAGTCGGTCCAGACGAGCAGCTGGCCGTCGGTGTGGGGGCCGGCGCCGACGCTGATCGTCGGGATGTCGAGGAGTTCGGTCACCTGGCGCGCGGCGTCGGCGGGCACCATCTCGAGCACGACGGCGAAGGCGCCCGCGTCCTGGATGGCCTGCGCGTCGGCGAGCAGCTGCTTGACCGCGTCGCCGCGGCCCTGGATGACGTGGCCGCCCAGCCCGTGCTCGCTCTGCGGCGTGTAGCCGATGTGCGCCATGACCGGGATGCCGGCACCGACGATGCGTCGGATCTGCTTCTGGCTGCGCTCACCGCCCTCGAGCTTCACGGCGTGTGCACCGGTCTCCTTCATGAAGCGCACCGCGGTGTGCAGCGCCTCCTCGGGGCCGTTCTCGTACGAGCCGAAGGGCATGTCGGCGACGACGAAGGCGCGCTTCACGGCCCCTGCGACCGCGCGGGTCAGCGGGATGAGGTCGTCGACCGTCACCGGAAGCGTGGTCTCGTAGCCGAGCACGTTGTTGCCGGCCGAGTCGCCGACGAGCAGGAAGTCGATGCCGGCCTCGTCGAAGATGCGGGCCGTGAGCTGGTCGTAGCTCGTGAGCCCGGTGATCTTGATGCCGTCGCGCTTCGCGTTCTGGAAGTGCCGCGTGCGCACTCGCTTCGGGGCGCCCGGCGTCGGCGCGCCCCCGTACGGGTTCTGCTCGACCGGCTGGTCGTCGGATGCTGCGGTCTGGGGCTCGCCTGACATGTCGCCATCCTCGCACACGCGGGCGAGGCATCCGCCCACGGAACGTCGCGGTGAAGGGAGCGCGAGCCAGTACGCTGGATGATGCGAGAGAGGGTGTGGATGGATAAGCAGCGTGACTTCGTTCTTCGCACGATCGAGGAGCGGGGCGTCAAGTTCGTCAGGCTCTGGTTCACCGACGTCGTCGGCACCCTGAAGTCGGTCGCGATCGCCCCGGCCGAGGTCGAAGGGGCCTTCACCGAGGGCATCGGCTTCGACGGCTCCGCCATCGAGGGGCTCAGCCGCACGTTCGAGTCCGACCTCCTGGCCTACCCCGACCCGTCGACGTTCCAGACGCTGCCGTGGCGCGGCGACATCGACCCCACCGCGCGCATGTTCTGCGACATCACGACGCCCGACGGCGAGCCCGCGGTCTCCGACCCGCGCAACGTGCTGAAGCGCACGCTCGAGCGCGCAGCCGACCGCGGCTTCACGTTCTACACGCACCCCGAGATCGAGTTCTACCTGCTCAAGTCGTCGAAGTACGGCCCTGCCGGCCCCGAGCCCGTCGACTCCGCCGGCTACTTCGACAACGTGCCCGGCGGCACCGCCCACGACTTCCGCCGTCGCTCGGTGCGCATGCTCGAAGACCTCGGCATCTCGGTCGAGTTCAGCCATCACGAGGCCGGGCCGGGCCAGAACGAGATCGACCTGCGCTACGCCGATGCACTGACCACGGCCGACAACATCATGACGTTCCGCACCGTCATCAAGGAGGTCGCGATCGAGCAGGGCGTCTACGCGACGTTCATGCCGAAGCCCCTCGCCGATCAGCCCGGCTCGGGCATGCACACCCACCTCTCGCTCTTCGAGGGCGACGCGAACGCGTTCTACGAGCCGGGCGCGCAGTACCAGCTCTCGAAGATCGGCCGGCAGTTCATCGCAGGGCTGCTCCGGCACGCCCCCGAGATCACCGCCGTCACCAACCAGTTCGTCAACTCGTACAAGCGGCTCTGGGGCAGCGTCGGCGACTCCGGCCTGGCCGAGGCGCCGAGCTACATCTGCTGGGGTCACAACAACCGCTCCGCGCTCGTGCGCGTGCCGCTCTACAAGCCGAACAAGGGGCAGAGCGCGCGCGTCGAGTACCGCGCCATCGACTCGGCCGCCAACCCGTATCTCGCCTTCTCGCTCCTGCTCGCCGCGGGCATGAAGGGCATCGAGGAGGGCTACGAGCTCCCGCCCGAGGCCGAAGACGACGTGTGGGCGCTGACCGACCGTGAGCGACGTGCGCTGGGCTACGATCCGCTTCCGGCGAGCCTCGACCACGCGATCGAGTACATGGAGGGCTCCGAGCTCGTCGCCGAGACACTCGGCGAGCAGGTCTACAACTACGTGCTCGCGAACAAGCGGGCCGAGTGGCGCGACTACCGCTCGCAGGTCACGCCGTTCGAGTTGCAGCGCAACCTCGAGATCCTCTGACCCGCGACGTGTCTCGACAGGCTCCGACGCTCGGTCGGCTCGCGCGGGCGGGCTTCGCTGATCTCGACCGGGCGGCGACCGGCCTGGGGCGGCTCGCGGAGGCGACGGGCATCGAGGGTGAAGCGCTGCTCGAGGCGCTCGGCGCCGCGGCCGACCCCGATTCGGCGCTCGCCGAGCTCGAGCGCCTCCATGATCGCGCCTCCGCCGAGATCGTGGCGGTGCTCGCCGAGCCCGCTGCGGCCGAGCGCCTTGCACGCCTCCTCGGTGCGTCGCGCGGGCTCGCCGACTTCCTGGGCCGGCATCCCGCCGACATCGCGCTGCTGCGCGCGGTGCCGATGCCGCCGCCGACGTCCGCCGAGGCGCGCGGCCTGCTCCTCGCGGCCGTCGACGAGATCCCGGGGGGCACCGCCGCCGATCCCGACGTCGTCGCGGCCGCGATCCGCGCGCGGTACCGCCGGCTCCTCACAGGCATCGCGGTCTACGACCTCACCCGGCACGACGCCGTCGACGTCGTCGATGTCGTGGCCGCCGGGCTCGCCGACCTCGCCGGCGCGGCCCTCGACGCGGCGATCGCGGGTGCACGGCGCATCGTGTCCCGCGACGAGGGCGCCCCGGCGGCACCCGGGCGCTACCCGGCCGCAGAGGTCGAGGCGACCCGGCTGGCGATCATCGGCATGGGCAAGGCCGGCGCCCGAGAACTGAACTACGTCAGCGACGTCGACGTCATCTTCGTCGGCGAGTCGGCCGACGACGCCGTCGTGTCGACGCCGCGTGCGATCGAGATCGCCACCCGCATCGCCATGGTCGCGATGCGCCTCATCGGCGAACCCGGCATCGAGCCGCCGCTCTGGGAGGTCGACCCGAACCTCCGCCCCGAGGGCAAGGACGGCGCGCTCGTCCGCACCCTCGACTCGCACCTGCAGTACTACGAGCGCTGGGCGAAGAGCTGGGAGTTCCAGGCGCTGCTGAAGGCGCGCCCCCTCGCGGGCGACCTCGAGCTCGGCGGCCGGTACATCGCCGGTGTCGCGCCCATGGTGTGGTCGAGCTCGAGCCGCGAGGGCTTCGTCGAGTCCGTGCAGCGCATGCGCGAGCGGGTCACCGAGCACATCCCCGCCGACGAGGTCGACGTGCAGGTGAAGCTCGGCCCCGGCGGTCTCCGCGACATCGAGTTCACGGTGCAGCTGCTCCAGCTCGTGCACGGTGCGGGCGACGACTCGATCCGGCAGGGAGGCACCCTGCTCGCGCTCACCGCCCTCGCCGAGGGCGGCTACGTCGGCCGTGAGGAGGCGGGGGAGTTCTCGCGCGACTACCGCGTGCTCCGGGTGCTCGAGCATCGGCTCCAGCTCGAACGCCTGCGCCGGACCCACCTGATGCCGCGCGACGCCGACCGCCTCCGCGTGCTCGCCCGGGCGTCCGGGCTCGGGCGCGACGCCGCCGAGCTCACCCGCGTCTGGCAGTCGACCCGGCAACGGGTGCGGGGTCTCCACCAGCGGCTCTTCTACCGGCCGCTGCTGTCGGCGGTCGCCGCCCTGCCCGCGTCGGGTCTCGAGCTCACGAGCGCCCAGGCGGAGGCCCGCCTCGCCGCGATCGGGTTCCGCGACCCGCGCGGGGCGCTCGCGCACATCGCCGCGCTCACCTCGGGTCTCTCCCGTCGCGCGACGATCCAGCGGCATCTCATGCCGGTGCTCATCTCATGGTTCGCCGAGGGCACCGACCCCGACTTCGGCCTGCTCTCGTTCCGGCGCCTGAGCGACACGCTCGGCACGACGCACTGGTACCTCCGGCTGCTGCGCGACTCGTCCGACGCAGCGCTCCGCCTCACCCGCGTGCTCTCGGGCTCCCGCTACGCGGCCGAGCTGCTCGAGCGCGCCCCCGAGGCCGTCGCGTGGCTCGAGGACCTCGAGGAGCTGCGGCCCCGTTCGCTCGCCGCCCTGCAGGACGAGACCCGCGCGGTGCTCCGCCGCCACGAGCAACCCGACGACGCCGCGAAGATCTTCCGCGCTGTCCGCCGCCGCGAGATGCTGCGCCTTGCACTCGCCGGCATCCTCGACGTCTGCACCGTCGACGAGCTCGGCCACGGCCTCAGCGACCTCACCGAGAACCACATCGCTGCCCTCGTCTCGGCGATCCGGGGCGACGAGCCCGACGGCATCGAGTTCGCCGTGATCGGCATGGGGCGCTTCGGCGGGCGCGAGCTCGGCATCGGCTCCGACGCCGACATCATCTACGTGTACCGGCTGCAGGGCGCCGAGGCCGATGCCGCGCACTCGCGAGCCCTCCGCATCGTGAGCGAGCTCGTGCGCCTCTCCGAGGACGCACGCCTGCCCTTCGAGCTCGATGCCGACCTCCGGCCCGAGGGGCGCAACGGGGTCGTGGCGCGCTCGCTCGATGCGTACCGCGCGTACTACTCGCGCTGGTCGCTCACCTGGGAGGCGCAGGCGCTGCTGCGCGCCCGCGGCGTGGCCGGCGATGCGGCGCTCATCGCCGACTTCACCGAGCTCGCCGACACCGTGCGCTATCCCCGCGAGATCGCCGAGCAGGCGGTGCGCGAGGTCAAGCGCATCAAGGCCCGCGTCGAGAACGAGCGGCTGCCGCAGGGCGCCGACCCCACCCGCCACCTGAAGCTCGGTCGCGGATCGATCTCCGACGTCGAGTGGTTCGTGCAGCTCGTGCAGCTGCAGCACGCCGCCGAGATCGCCGCGCTCCGCACGACCTCGACGCTCGGCGCGCTCGAGGCGGCCACCACGGCCGGCCTCGTGGAGGCCGACGACGCCGAGACCCTGCGCGCCGCCTGGGTGTTCTCGTCCCGCGCCCGCTCCGCGCTCACGCTCTGGCTCGACCGCACGACCGACGTGCTGCCCGTCGAGCGCTCGCAGCTCGAGGGCGTCGCCCGCATCATGGGCTACCCGGCCGGCTCGGCGACCCAGCTCGAGCACGACTACCTCCAGCTCACCCGACGCGCCCGCGCGGTGTTCGAACGCGGGTTCTACGGGCTCGAGCCGAAGCGCGAACCCACCGTCTGACCGTCGACCCGGTCGACGGCGCGGATGCCACGGGGCCGGCCCCGTGGCATCCGGCTCGCGTCGCGGCTCGCTCGAGCGGAGCGCCCCGAGCTGGGGTCGTGCGCGTCGCGACGGAGGGCCGATAGGCTCGCGGCAAATGGCAGACATCCCCGGCGCGATCGCCCTCTTCATCTCCATCGCCGCATTCGCATTCTCGCTGCTCTCGTACGCGCTGCAACGTGCGAAGGATCGGCGCGATCTCTTCCTCAACCTGCACCAGACGCTCATCGAACCCGAGCTGCAGGAGGGGCGGCGGCGCCTGCACGTGCTCGACGAGAGCCGCCTCGGCACCATCCAGGACGAGGACCTCGACGGGTACCAGCAGATCAACCGCTCGCTCGCGATGTTCGACGTCTTCGCGATGTACGTCAACCGGCGGTACATCAGCGAGGAACTCGCGCTCGAGGAATGGGGCGACGTGCTCGCCCGCACCTGGACGAAGGCGGAGCCCTTCATCGAAGCGAGGTACGCGCGCTCCGGTCACCGTCCGTGGCCGCACCTCAGGGCGCTCGGCCCACGGGCCGTCGCGTGGGCGAAGGCGCACGGCGCGGGCGGCTGAGCGGCGCATCGGCCCGAGGTCGCCGCTGAACGGACCCCGAACGGCGGAAGGGCCGCCCCGCATGCGCGGGACGGCCCTTCCGGAGCAGCAGGGGGCTGCGGGGTGATCAGACGCCGTAGTAGAGCTCGAACTCGAACGGGTGCGGGCGCTGAGCGAGGGGCTTGAGCTCCTTCTCGCGCTTGTAGTCGATCCAGGTCTCGATGAGCTCCTTGGTGAACACGCCGCCCTCGAGGAGGAAGTCGTGGTCGGCCTCGAGCGCGTCGAGCGCCTCGCCGAGCGAGCCCGGCAGCTGCGGGATCGCCTTGGCCTCCTCGGGCGGGAGCTCGTAGAGGTCCTTGTCGACCGGCTCGTGGGGCTCGATGCGGTTCTTGATGCCGTCGAGGCCGGCCATGAGCTGGGCCGCGAAGGCGAGGTAGGGGTTGCTCGCGCCGTCGGGCACGCGGAACTCGATGCGCTTGGCCTTCGGGTTGGTGCCGGTGATCGGGATGCGGATGCACGCCGAGCGGTTGCCGGCCGAGTACACGAGGTTGACGGGCGCCTCGAAGCCGGGCACGAGGCGGCGGAACGAGTTGACGCTCGGGTTCGTGAAGGCGAGCACCGCGGGGGCGTGCTTCAGCAGGCCGCCGATGTACCAGCGCGCGATGTCGCTGAGCCCGCCGTAGCCGGCCTCGTCGTAGAACAGGGGCTTGCCGTCGTTCCAGAGCGACTGGTGGGTGTGCATGCCCGAGCCGTTGTCGCCGAAGAGCGGCTTCGGCATGAAGGTCGCCGTCTTGCCCCACTGGTCGGCCGTGTTCTTGACGATGTACTTGAACTTCAGGATGTCGTCGGCCGCGTGCACCATCGTGTCGAAGCGGTAGTTGATCTCCTGCTGTCCGCCGGTGCCCACCTCGTGGTGCGACCGCTCGAGGTGGAAGCCCGCCTCGATGAGCTTGAGCGAGATGTCGTCGCGCAGGTCCGCCGTCTTGTCGACGGGGCTGACCGGGAAGTAGCCGCCCTTGAACGGCGTCTTGTTGCCGAGGTTGCCGCCCTCCTCCTTGCGGCCGCTGTTCCAGGCGCCCTCCTCGGAGTCGACGGAGTAGAAGCTCGAGTGCTGGTTGATCTCGTAGCGGACGTCGTCGAAGATGTAGAACTCGGCCTCGGGGGCGAAGTAGGCGGTGTCGGCGATGCCGGTCGACGCGAGGTACTTCTCGGCCTTCTTGGCGACCTGGCGCGGGTCCTTCGAGTAGATCTCGCCGTTGCGCGGGTTGTAGATGTCGAAGACCATGACGAGCGTGCGCTCGGCGCGGAACTGGTCGATGTACGCGGTCGTCACATCGGGGATGAGCTGCATGTCGGACTCGTGGATGTTCGCGAAGCCGCGGATCGAGGAGCCGTCGAAGAGCTGGCCGACCGTGAAGAACTCCTCGTCGACCGTCGAGGCCGGGATGTTGAAGTGCTGCTGCACGCCCGGGAGGTCGGTGAAGCGGATGTCGAGGAACTTGACATCCGTCTCCTTGATGAACTTGAGGACTTCGGACGAATCAGTGAACATGTTTCGGCGTCTCCAACGGGGGCGGGTTAGCGGAACGGTCTTGCACAGCCACGAGCGACGCTATCCGCGCGCCGTTTCCCGACCGTGACCGGAATGTTTCGGCCATGTTACGCGGAGTCGGCTTCGGTAGAATCATCTGGTGCCCGACGCGAAACCTCAGACATTCGGCGATCTCGAACCGAGTCGCTGGCCCGGCGAACGACTCGGGCTCCCCGACAAGGGGCGCGGTTCGGTCGCTCGCGCCGGCCGCCGCATCGCGGCGCTCCTGCTCGACTGGGGCAGCGCGATGCTGCTCTCGCTGCTCGTGACGCCCTACGAGTCGGTGGCCTACACGTGGGTCACGCCGCTCGTGTTCGCGGTGCTGCAGATCGTCTTCATCCCGACGATCGGGGGCAGCCCCGGCCACCGGCTGCTCGGCATGCGCGTCGTCGCCGTCGAGGGCGGCTGGGTCGGCTTCGTCCGCCCGATCGTGCGCACGGGCCTGCTGCTCCTCGTGCTCCCCGCCCTCGTCTGGGACTCCGACCAGCGCGGCTTCCACGACAAGGTCGCCCGCACGGTGCTCATCCGGTCCTAGCCTGCGACGAGGCATCCGCCCGCCGCCCTCGGCTGCAACGACGAACGCGGCACCCGTCGATTCGAGACGGATGCCGCGTGGCCGAGGTGTGCGCTCAGCGCATCTTGCCGCGCTGCGGCCGGGCCTTCATGGGGTCGATGCCCTTCGGGATCGGCAGCGCCGTCTGGAGGGAGTTCAGGCGGTTCGAGACGGCGAGCACCTCGGGCTTCGTGAGGGCGCGCTTCGTCTTGCGGAGCGTCGCGGGGAGACGGTACAGCTCGATCGAGCCCTCGTCGTGCCCCACCGAGATGAGCGTGATGGGCACGTTCGGGAGCACCCGCGCGACCTTGCGCTGCTCGTCGTCGAGCATGCGCTGCGTGCGGCTCAGGGGGCCCTCGCTGATCAGGGCGACGCCGCCGCGGCCGACCGCGCGGTACACCGCGTCCTGGGTCTTGCCGTTGACGACGACGGGCATCTCGTTGCCGACCCAGCTGCCGCGCAGGCCGCTGCGCAGCACCGCGCCCACGGCGCCCGGCTGGCCGTCGATCTGCGAGTACGCGGCGCGCTCGGCACGGCGACCGAGCACCACGAGCGCGAGCAGGAGACCGGCGAGGACGCCGGCGACGATCCAGAGGGCGATGGTGAAGCCGTTGCCCTCGCTGAGCAGCAGTGCGAGCGCGAGACCGACGATGATCGGCCCGAGGAACGCCAGGAGCATCAGCCACTGCGCGGTCGAGTCGTAGCGGCGGGTCATCTGGAAGACCTGCCACATCTGCTTGAGGCGGCCGGGCTCCTTCTGAGCCTTCGATGCGTCCTTGGTGCGTGCCATGGTTCCAAGGATACCGGCGGCGGGGGCCTGCTCGGACCGCGTGGGACGTCGCGTTCCGAGCAGGCCGGTCACCCGCGGCGCCGGATCAGCCGACGGCCTGCGCGAACCCGAGCGATGCATCGGCGAGGTGCGCGAGCTCACCGGGGAGCTCGCGGCCCTTCGCCCGCATCGACTGCGCCCAGAGCCGGCCGGCCCGGTACGACGAACGCACCAGGGGTCCCGCCAGCACGCCGAGGAAGCCGATCTCCTCGGCCTCGGCCTTGATCTCAAGGAACTCCTCGGGGCGCACCCAGCGTGCGACCGGGAGGTGGCGCGGACTCGGGCGCAGGTACTGGGTCACCGTGATGATGTCGGTGCCCGCGTCGTGGAGGTCGCGGAGTGCCTGCGAGACCTCCGCGCGCTCCTCGCCCATGCCGAGGATGAGGTTCGACTTCGTGATGAGCCCCGCGTCGCGACCCTGCGTGATGACGTCGAGCGATCGCTCGTAGCGGAATGCCGGACGGATGCGCTTGAAGATGCGCGGGACCGTCTCGACGTTGTGCGCGAAGACCTCGGGCCGTGCGTCGAACACCTGCTGCAGGAGCTCGGGCTCGCCGTTGAAGTCGGGCACGAGGATCTCGACGCCGGTGCCGGGGGACTGGCGGTGGATCTCGCGGATCGTCTCCGCGTAGAGCCACGCGCCGCCGTCGGGCAGGTCGTCGCGGGCGACGCCCGTCACGGTCGAGTAGCGCAGTTGCATGCGCACGACCGACTCGCCGACGCGTCGCGGCTCGTCGGCGTCGAAGTCCGCGGGCTTGCCGGTGTCGATCTGGCAGAAGTCGCAGCGACGCGTGCACTGCGAACCTCCGATGAGGAAGGTCGCCTCGCGATCCTCCCAGCACTCGTAGATGTTCGGGCAGCCGGCCTCCTGGCAGACCGTGTGCAGCTCCTCGCTCTTCACGAGCGACTGCAGCGCGCGGTACTCGGGCCCCATCTTCGCCCGGGTCTTGATCCACTCGGGCTTGCGTTCGATCGGCGTCTGGGCGTTGCGGACTTCGAGGCGCAGCATCCTGCGCCCCTCGGGAGCGGTGCTCATGCCGCGATCGCCGCCTCGAACTCGAGGCGGAGGCGGTCGCTCACGGCGTCGACGAGGTCGGCCGGCGTGACCGTGCGGCCCGCTTCGCGGCTGACGGTCGTCACGCCGGCGTCGCGGATGCCGCAGGCGACGATGCGCTCGTACGGCTCGAGCGAGTTCGAGCAGTTGAGCGCGAAGCCGTGCATCGTGACGCCGTCGGCGACCCGGATGCCGATCGCGGCGATCTTGTTCTCGAGGACGGGGTCACCGACCCAGACTCCGGATCGGCCGTCGACGCGTCGGCCGGCGACGCCGAACTCGCGGAGGACGTCGATGAGGACGCCCTCGAGGCGGCGCACGTAGCCGACCACGTCGATCGGCTCGGCGAGGTGGATGATCGGGTACCCCACGAGCTGGCCCGGACCGTGCCAGGTGATCTTGCCGCCGCGGTCGACGTCGATGACGGGGGTTCCGTCGGTCGGCCGCTCGTCGGGAGCGGTGCGCTTCCCGGCGGTGTAGACGGAGGGGTGCTCCAGGAGGAGGACGGTGTCGGGGCGTTCGCCCGCGACGACCGCGCGATGGACGGCGCGCTGAAGGTCGAGACCCTCGATGTACGGCACGGAGTTGGCGCTTAGCCCCGTGACGACGATGTCGAGCATTCGGCCAGTCTAGGCGACTCGTCCTCCACAGCGGTTCCCCGGCCCCGCAGCCCGCCCGAATCGCCGGAGGCGGCGTCAGGACGACGCCTCGGCGAGCAGAGTTCCGGGATGAGACGTCATTTGCGCAGCCGCTCGGCCGCAGCTGCTCGTTCCCGCACGGACCCGAGCCACGACCTCGCGGCGACGCATGCGGCGCCGATCGGCGACGAGCGCGCGGTCATCTCGGGCTATCGGCTGCTCCGTCGCCTCGCCTCGGGCGATCGCGCCGGGGTCTACCTCGCGAGCAGCCTCACTCCCGCCGAGGGCGGGTCGCCTCCGGCGGCACCGGTCGCCCTGCGCATCTACGAGGCGGGGTGCGACGACGCGCGCGTCGCGGTCGAGATCTCGGCGATGACGGCGGATGCCACGGGCACCCTGCCTGCGCTCATCGACGTCACCGCGCTCGACGACGGTCGCTGCGTGCTCGCCGTCGAGCGGGTCGGCGGTCCCACGCTCGCCAGGCTGCTCACCGAGCGAGCACTCGAGCCGGGGGAGGCGGTCACGATCCTCGCCCCCATCGCGGTCGCGGTCGCCGGGCTCGCCGAGGCGGGCTTCGTGCACACGCGGCTCGCCCCGAACGACGTGCTGATCGACGGGGTCGGCCGGCCCAGGCTCATCGGGCTCGGTGCCGTCCGTCGGCTCGACGAGGTGTCGAGCGCGATCGAGCGCACCGAACTGCTCCGGGAGGGCCATGCGGCGCTGTCCCAGCTCGTGGCCGTCGTGGCGGAGGCGACGCGCCCCCGGGGCAGCCTCGACCGAGCCGTCGCCGCGATCCGCGACGCCGCCGCAGCGCGTCCCTTCGTCCGCAGCGAAGCGCTGCTCGAGCGCACGCTGTTCGAGTCGGCCGCCGCGTCGCCCGTCCGCGGCGTCATCGCAGTCGCTGGGCACTCGTCCTCGTGGACTCGGCCGCCCGGCATCGGCGAAGCCGACGGCGGCGGCCACGTGAGCGACCCGCAGCATGTCGCATCGCCCGGCGCCTCGACACCGGCGACTGCTCCCGAGCCACCGGCCCGCCCAGGCCTGCTCCGAACGCTCGCGGCCCTCGCCCAGCTGCCGGCGGACGCGTTCGAGCACGGTGCCCGCCTCGCCGACGCCGACCCCATGACGTCGCTCGTCGCTCGCCTGCGGCGTGCTCTCGCCGCGCGCCGACGGGCCGTGCTCGTCGCGGCGCTCGCGGGCGGCGCTGCGCTGGTGCTCCTGCTCGCATTCGTGCCTCCGGCCGATACGGGCGCCGCGGGGGTGAGCGGCGAGTTCGACGCCGGCGCGTCGGCGTCGAACTCGCCGGTCCACGGGCCCGGCGCCGTCGACGCCGCGGCAGATGGTGTCGGCGAGTCCGAAGCGGGGTCCGGCGAGGCCGACGTCCCCGCGGGTACGGTCGCGGACGAGGCGCAGGCTGAGGGCGGCGCCGAGCGCGAAGCCGACCCGGTCGCCGCGACCAGGGCGCTGCTCGCGCTCCGCGAGGACTGCCTCGGCTCGCTCGACGCCGCCTGCCTCGGGCAGGTCGCCCAAGCCGGTTCCGCGATCGAACGGGCCGACCTCGCGGCACTCTCGGGTGCGCGCGAAGGGGCCGCGATCGCGCCGGGCGCCTTCGCGCTCGACGCGGTCGCGATCATGGCGGAGATGGGCGATGCCGTGCTCATGACCGTGCCGTACACCGACCCCGAACGCGAACCGGCCTCGCTCCTCGTGATGAGGAGCGAGGCCGGTTGGCGTCTTCGAGAACTCTTCGACTAGATGCCGAGGTCGGCGTCGAACGCACCCTCTTCGAGACGGTCCTTGACCGCCGTGAGGAAGCGCGCGGCGTCGGCGCCGTCGATGATGCGGTGGTCGTACGACAGGGCGAGGTAGACCATCGAGCGGACGGCGATCGCGTCGGCGCCGTCCTGGGTGACGACGACCGGGCGCTTGACGACGATGCCCGTGCCGAGGATCGCCGACTGCGGCAGGAACACGACGGGCGTGTCGAACAGGGCGCCGCGCGAACCGGTGTTCGTCAGGGTGAACGTGCCGCCTGCGAGCTCGTCGGGCTTCAGCTGGTTGTTGCGCGTGCGGTCGGCGAGGTCGGCGATCTGCGCGGCGAGGCCGGCGATGTCGAGCTCACCCGCATTGCGGATGACCGGCGTGAGCAGGCCGCGCTCGGTGTCGACCGCGATGCTCATGTTCTCCTGCGGCGGGTAGACGATGCTGTCGCCGTCGACCGTCGAGTTGATGATCGGGTACGCGCGCAGCGCCTCGGCCGCAGCCAGGGCGAAGAACGGCAGGAAGGAGAGCTTGTTGCCGGTCTTCGCGAGGAAGTCGCCCTTCACGCGGTCGCGGAAGCGGGCGACGCGCGTGACGTCGACCTCGACCACGGTGGTGAGCTGCGCCGTCGAGGTCATCGAGACGACGGCGCGCTCGGCGACGACCTTGCGCAGGCGCGTCATCGGCACGGTGGTGCCGCGGAGCGGGGAGGTCTCGAGCGGGGTGCGCGCGGCGGGAGCGGCCGCGGCGGCGGGAGCCGCCTGCGCCGAGATCACGTCCTGCTTGCGGATGCGGCCGCCGACGCCGGTGCCCGTGACACTGGCGAGGTCGACGCCCTGCTCGTTCGCCAGCTTGCGGACGATCGGGGTGACGTAGCCGGAGGGGCCGGCGTGGGCGCCCGTGGTGGGCGCGGGAGCGGCGGCCGGCGCGGCCGGTGCTGCAGGCTCGGGAGCCGGAGCCGGAGCCGGAGCCGGAGCCGCGGGTGCGGCCTGCGGCGCCGCGGGAGCGGCGGCGGGCTCGGGAGTGGCCGCCGGGGCAGCAGGCGCTGCGGCGGGCTCGGGAGCGGCGGCCGGCGCCGCGGGCTCTGCAGCCGGCGCAGGGGCAGGTGCGGCGGCGGGCTCGGGAGCGGCCGGAGCCGCGGCGGGCTCGGGCGCGGGAGCGGGCGGTGCGGCGACCGGCTCTGCGGGAGCGGCCGCGGCCTCGGCGGCCGGAGCCTCCGAGGGTGCGGGAGCCGCAGCCTCGGGAGCCGCGGCCTCGGGCGCGGCAGCGCCGGAGCCGTCACCGATCGTCACGAGCGCGGTGCCGACCTCGACGGTCTCGTCCTCCTGGACGAGGATCGCCTCGATGACACCCGCGACGGGCGACGGGATCTCGGTGTCGACCTTGTCGGTCGAGACCTCGAGCAGCGGCTCGTCGACCTCGACACGGTCGCCGACATTCTTCAGCCAGCGGGTGACCGTGCCTTCAGTGACACTCTCACCGAGTGCCGGGAGGCTGACGGATTCGCTCATGCGCTTGTCTCCTTCACAGCGTGGGAACGCTTTCTAGCTTATTGCAGTCGTTGGGCGGGCAGCGGGGCTCAGATGGCGTGCAGCGGCTTGCCGGCGAGCTTCAGCACTGCCTCGCCGAAGGCCTCGGCCTGGGTCGGGTGGGCGTGGATGAACGGGGCGATGTCCTCGGGGTACGCCTCCCAGTTCACGGCCAGCTGCGCCTCGGCGATGAGCTCGCCGACGCGCCCGCCGATCATGTGGACGCCGACGATGGGGCCGTCGTTCACGCGCACGACCTTCACCGAGCCGCCGGTGCCGAGGATGCTCGACTTGCCGTTGCCCGCGAGATTGTAGTCGTACGAGCTGATCTGCTCGGCGCCGAACTTCTCGGCCGCCTTCGCCTCGGTGTAGCCGACCGAGGCGATCTCGGGCTCGCAGTAGGTGATCTTCGGCACGTTGACGTCTTCGACGACGATCGGGTTCAGGCCCGCGATCTCCTCGGCGACGAAGATGCCCTGCTGGTAGCTGCGGTGGGCGAGCTGGAGGCCGGGCACGATGTCGCCGACCGCGTAGACGCCGGGGACGTTCGTGGCGAGGCGCTCGTTCGTCAGCACGAAGCCGCGATCCATCGCGACGCCGGCCTCTTCGAAGCCGAGCCCCTGGGTCGACGGGCCGCGGCCGACGGCGACGAGCAGCAGCTCGGCGTCGTAGCTCTGACCGTTCTCGAGGGTGATGACGACGCCCTGCTCGTTCTGCGTGACGCCCTGGAAGCGGACGCCGAGCGAGAAGTCGATGCCGCGCTTGCGGAAGGCGCGCTCGAGCTGCTTCGAGATCGACTCCTCCTCGTTGGGAACGAGGTGGGGGAGCGCCTCGATGATGGTCACCTCGGCGCCGAAGGAGCGCCAGACGCTCGCGAACTCGACGCCGATGACGCCGCCGCCGAGCACGGCGACCTTCTTGGGCACGAAGTCGAGCTCGAGCGCCTGCTCGCTCGTGATGACGCGGCCGCCGATCTCGAGGCCCGGCAGCGAGCGCGAGTACGAGCCGGTGGCCAGCACCACGTTCTTGCCGACGTAGCGGTCGTCGCCGACCTGCACCGTGTCGGCGGCGACGAGCCGGCCCTCGCCCTCGACCACGGGGATGCCGCGTGCCTTGAGCAGGCCCTGCAGGCCCTTCCACTTGCTGGCCACGATGCCCTCGCGGTACGCCGAGACGCCGTTGATGTCGATGCCCTCGAACGCCGTCTTCACGCCGTACTTCGCGGCGTCCTTCGAGACCTCGGCGACCTCGGCCGCGTGCAGCAGCGCCTTGGTCGGGATGCACCCGCGGTGGAGACACGTGCCGCCGAGCTTGTCCTTCTCGATCACCACCGCGGTGAGCCCGAGTTCGACGGCGCGAATCGCAGCGGCATAACCCGCGCTGCCTCCGCCGAGGACGACCATGTCAAAGTTCTGCTCGGACAACCGCAATCTCCCTTGCGCATCTGATCTGCGTCATGGACCGCCGCCGGCGTGTCGCCGCGGCGGACTTCTGGGCGACGTTCTCGCCCATACGACCTTACTACTTGGCGGAGAGCTCCTCGCCCAGCGCGACGAGGGTGCGGACCGCCGCGCCGGTGGCGCCCGTTCCGGTGAATCCCCACCCCGCGCCGCCGTTGTGGCCGGGGCCGGCGATGTCGAGATGGGCCCACGGGATCCGCGTCTCCGTGCCGTCCTTCTTGCCGACGAACTGCTGCAGGAAGACGCCGGCGAGGAGCATGCCGGGCACCGTCATGCCGAGCTTCGTGTTCATGAGATCGGCGACGTCGGACTTGAGGAGGGGGAGCAGGTCGGCGGGGAGCGGCATCGGCCACGTGGTCTCGTCGACGGCGTCGGCGACCGCGCGCACGCGTGCGACGAGCTCGTCGTCGCCCATGAGTCCGGTGATGCGGTGGCCGAGCGCGACGACCTGGGCGCCGGTGAGCGTCGCGACGTCGACGATGGCGTCGGGCTGCTCCTCGCTCGCGGCCACGAGGGCGTCGGCGAGCACGAGCCGGCCCTCGGCGTCGGTGTTCACGACCTCGACGGTCTTGCCGCCGCGGATCCGCAGCACGTCGTTCGGTCGGATGGCGGTGCCCGACGGCATGTTCTCGGCGAGGCACAGCCAGCCGGTGACCTTGATCGGCAGCCCGAGCTCGGCGATCGCGACGATCGAGGAGAGCACGGCCGCTGCGCCCGCCATGTCGGTCTTCATGCCGACCATCGAGGCCATCGGCTTCAGCGAGAGCCCGCCCGAGTCGAAGGTGATGCCCTTGCCGATGAAGGCGACATGGGCGGATGCCCCGTCGGGCGCCCACTCGAGGCGCACGAGCCGGGGCCCGCGGCTCGAGCCCTGCCCGACGCTGGCGATGCCGCCGAAGCCGTCGGCCGCGAGGGCCGCCTCGTCCCACACCCTGCTGGTCACGCCGACGGCGGTCGCCGCCTCGACGGCGAGCGCGGCGAAGGACTCGGGGTAGAGCTCCGACGGCGAGGCGTTCACGAGATCCTTCGTGCGCGCCACCGCCGCGACGACCGAGCGGACGCGGTCGAGGCCGACCTCGTCGGCGGTGAACCCGGTGTGCAGCTCGAGGCGCGACACCGGCGGCTTGGGCTCGCTGCGGTACTCGTCGTACGCGTAGGCGCCGAGCGCGGCGCCCTCGAGGACGGCCGCGGCGGCGGCCGCGTCGTCGACGGTCGCGGCGATCGCGACGGATTCGGTGCCGGTGAGGCGGCGCACGGCGGAGCCCGCCGCACGACGGAGGCTCGAGGCATCCGCCCGCTCGCCGACCCCGACGACCGCGACGACGCGGGCGCCGCCCTCGACGCCGGGAACCCGCGTGAGTTCCTCGCTCGCCCCGGTCGCGCCGAGCGCGACGAGCTGGGGACCGACCCACTCGAATCCGTCGGCGGCCACCAGCTCGGGACCGTCGGCTCCCTTCGTCGCGAGGAGCAGCACGACGTCGGCGTCGGCGGTGGATGCGGGGGAGGTGGAGACGGAGAGCGTGGGAACGGTCATGACTCCCGATCGTACGTGTTCGCTCTCGGCATGAAGGCCCGGCGCCGGGTTCGGGAGGGCGCCCCGGCCGCGTCAGTAGGCTGGAATCATGCGCGATCCCCGCTCCCTGTTCGAGTTGAACGCCGACGTCACGGTGCCGCCGGGCCTTCCGCTCGTCGCGGGACTCACCGGCTCCGCCGACGCGGGCGGCGCCGTCGCGCAGACGACCGAGTACCTGAGGGAGACCCTCGACACCACGCTCGTCGCGAGCTTCGACATCGACGAGCTCCTCGACTACCGCGCCCGCCGCCCGATCATCCTCTTCGAGGGCGACCACCTGAGCGACTACACGCCGCCCAGGCTCGCGCTCGAGCTCGCCCGCGACGAGCTCGGCCGCCCGTTCCTCCTGCTCACGGGCTTCGAGCCCGACTTCCGGTGGGAGCAGTTCAGCGCCGCGGTGCTCCTGCTCATCGACGAGCTCCAGGTCTCGTCGACCACGTGGGTGAACTCGATCCCCATGCCGGTGCCGCACACGAGGCCCATCCGCGTCACGGTGAGCGGCAACCGCGAGGAGCTGATCGAGACCATGTCGGTCTGGCGGCCGACGACCCAGGTGCCGTCGAACGCCCTGCACCTGATCGAGTACCGCCTGGTCGAGCTCGGCCATCCGACGACGGGGTTCGTGCTCCTCATCCCGCACTACCTCGCCGACGCCGAGTACCCGTCGGCGGCGGTCGCCGCGCTCGAGGCGATCAGTGCCGCGACGGGGCGCATCTTCCCGACGGACGCCCTTCGCGAGCAGGGGCGCGACTTCCTCGGCCGCATCGACGAGCAGGTCGGCGAGAATGGCGAGCTCGCGAAGCTCGTCGGCACGCTGGAAGAGCGTCACGACGCCTACATGGAGGGCACGACGCTGCGTTCGCCGCTCACCGACGAGGACGGCGAGCTGCCGAGCGCCGACGAGATCGCCGCCGAGCTCGAGAAGTTCCTCGCCTTCCGGCGTTCCCGCGACGACGAGCCGCCGCGCGCGGGCTGAGCGGGTCCGGGCCGACGAGGTCAGGCCGACGAGGGGCGGGCCCCGAAGGAATTCCCGGGCCCCGCCGGGCGTTGACCAGAGATGTACGCCGGGGTGTCGAATGTGCGTTCGCGCCGTTCAGGGCCTGTATAATTAAGGCAGGACCCGTTCGGGTCCGCGGGTGCGATCGAGGTCGCACCGACACGCGGACTTGACATGGGTCCTCATAGTGTCCGAAAACGACCGGACCGACAGCTCGAGCCGCGCCCTCCGCCGAGGGCACACGCCGGCCGACGGTAGGAGAGGTTCATACGTATGGCAACGACGAAGGCGAAGGCGAAGGCGGCCGGCGAGGCTGAGGCCCCCGCCGCGAAGCGCCAGACCGCCGCGAAGTCGGCCGCGAGCAAGGCGCCCGCGAAGGCGCCCGCCGCCAAGGCCGCGGCGAAGACGACGACGGCGTCCAAGACGCCCCGCACCGCGACGGCGAAGGCCGCGGCGAAGCCCCGCACGAAGGCGAAGGGCAAGGCGTCCGAGGACGAGGACGAGGACGACGTCGAGCCGGTCGAGCTCGACGAGGTCGAGGTCGACGGCGACGGCGCCGACGAGGGCGACGACGACGCGAAGCCCGTCGCGGTCGAGCCGCACCCGACCGGCGCGCTCGTGCTGCGCGCCGCCGACGACGAGGACGAGGTCCCCGTCTACTCGTCCGCGATCACGGGTGCGACGGCCGACCCCGTCAAGGACTACCTGAAGCAGATCGGCAAGGTCGCGCTCCTGAACGCGGCCGAAGAGGTCGAGCTCGCGATGCGCATCGAGGCGGGTCTCTTCGCAGAAGAGAAGCTGTCGGCGATGACCGACGCCGAGAAGCGTTCGCAGCTCGGTCGCGAGCTGCAGTGGGTCGCGAAGGACGGCCAGCGCGCCAAGAGCCACCTGCTGGGAGCCAACCTGCGCCTCGTGGTCTCGCTCGCCAAGCGCTACACGGGTCGCGGCATGCAGTTCCTCGACCTCATCCAGGAGGGCAACCTCGGCCTCATCCGTGCGGTCGAGAAGTTCGACTACACCAAGGGCTTCAAGTTCTCGACCTACGCGACGTGGTGGATCCGCCAGGCGATCACCCGTGCGATGGCCGACCAGGCCCGCACCATCCGCATCCCGGTGCACATGGTCGAGGTCATCAACAAGCTCGCCCGCGTGCAGCGGCAGATGCTGCAGGACCTGGGCCGCGAGCCCACGCCCGAAGAGCTGAGCCGCGAGCTCGACATGACCCCCGAGAAGGTCATCGAGGTGCAGAAGTACGGCCGCGAGCCGATCTCGCTGCACACCCCGCTCGGTGAGGACGGCGACAGCGAGTTCGGCGACCTCATCGAGGACACCGAGGCGGTCGTCCCGGCCGACGCGGTGGGCTTCACGATGCTGCAGAAGCAGCTCGAGTCGCTGCTCGACTCGCTGAGCGAGCGCGAGGCGGGCGTGATCCGCATGCGCTTCGGCCTCGGCGACGGCATGCCGAAGACCCTCGACCAGATCGGCGACACCTTCGGCGTCACGCGCGAGCGCATCCGCCAGATCGAGTCGAAGACGATGGCGAAGCTCCGCCACCCGTCGCGGTCGCAGTCGCTGCGCGACTACCTCGAGTAGGCCGCAGGTGCGCTACGCGCCGGCGATCCTCGTCGGCCGACTCACCCGTTTCGCCGCCCGGCTGCGCAAGCCGGGCGGCGGTTCGGCCGTTCCCGGCCTCGCCGTCAACCGCATCGCCCCGAAGTACCTGAAGCGAACGCTGTCGGGCTTCCCGCAGGGGCTCGTCGTCGTGTCCGGCTCCGCCGGGAAGTCGACGACGACGAAGATGCTCGTCGCGATCCTCCGCGAGCACGGCGTCGACGTGTTCACGAACCCGTCGACGGCGAACATCAGCCAGGGGCTCACCTCCGCGCTGCTCGAGCAGGCCGACTGGCGGGGCCGCGTGCCCGGCGAGGTCGCGGTGCTCGAGATGGACGAGGGCCACGGCGCCCTCGTGATGCAGGGGGTCGACGCGCGCGTCGTCGCGCTCACGAACGTGATGGTCGACCAGATCGACCGCTTCCACGACTCCGAGATGGTCGCCGGAATGCTCGGCCGCATCGCGGCCCGCGCCGGCGAGGCGGTCGTCGTGAACGCCGACGACGCGTACCTCGAGCGTTTGGCCGCCGAGCTTCGACCGGATGTCGCGGTGCACCGGTTCGGCGTCTCCCAGGCCGTGCTCGACTCCGCCCCGCGCGGCCTCGGCTACACCGAGACGTCGACGCACCGGCTCGCGCCGGGCGACGGCCTCGTCATCGACGCGGTCGACGGACGCGAGGTCGTGCTCGACGACCGCGGCGCACCGGTGCGCGCAGGGCTGCCCGCGCGAGGCATCCACTACGCCGTCGATGCCGCCGCGGCCTACGCGACCGCATCCGCCGTGCTCGGCGACCGCTTCTCGGCAGAGGTCGCCGCGCGCGCGCTCAGCGCCATCCCCGCGGTCTTCGGCCGCGGCGAGCGCGTCACCGTGCGCGGCCAGGAGGTTGAGTTCGTGCTCGTGCAGAACCCGGCGAGCTACCAGCTCAACGTCGACAGCATCGAACCCGGCACGAGCGACATCCTGTTCGCGATCGGCTCCGACGTGCGCGACCCGTCGTACTTCTGGCCGGCCGACGCCGCCTCGCTCGAACGCGTGAAGATCGTGAGCGGTTCGAAGGCCGCGGAGGCGGCGCTCATGCTCGCCTACGACGGGGTCGAGATCGAGCGGGTCGAGCCCGAGCTCGGGGTCGCCCTCGACGACTTCCTCGCCGCGCCCGCGCCCGAGCGCGGCGTGAAGACGATCGTCTTCACCGCCGACTCGATGCGGCGCACGCGCGCCCACCTCGGACTGACGGGATCGGAATGACGTTCACCATCGTGTCGCTGCTGCCGACGCTGCAGAACACCAACGGCGACGCGCAGAACGCGGACGTGCTCGCGCGACGCGCCCGATGGGCGGGCCTCGAGGCCGAGGTCGTGGCCGTCGACGACCGCTCCGCGCTCCCCGAGCGGGTCGACGCCGTCGTCCTCGGCTCGGGCAGCGACGCCTCGCTCGAGTCGAGTCGCGAGGCGCTGCTCGCGATGCACGACGAACTCCGGCGGTGGGGCACCGAGGGTGTGCCCGTGCTCGCGGTCGGCACCGGCTGGGAGCTGCTCAGCTGGGGCATCGAGACGGGCGACGGGCGCAGCATCGAGGGCCTCGGCATCCTGCCCGGCCGCGCCGCGCCGCGTGACGGCCGGGTCACCGGCGACCTCGTCGTGAAGTCGCCGCTGCTCGGCATGCTCGTCGGTTTCGAGAACCACGCCCGCGACTACCTCGGCGCCGAGGGCTCACCGCTCGGGCGCGTCCGCGCCGGCGGCGGCAACGGGCGCGAGTCCGGCCAGGAGGGCGTCGTCATGGGCGCCGTCTTCGGCACGCACCTGCACGGGCCCGTGCTCGCGAAGAACCCCGCGTTCGCCGATCACCTGCTCGGCATCATGGCCGAGCGCGCGGGCGTCGCGTACGCCCCGGGCGGGCGGGCCGGCGAGGTCGACGGCTACGCGGCGGCGGCACGCGCCGTGCAGCTCCGCGCGGCGGGCGTCGAGGCATCCGCCCACTGAACGCCCGATCTGCTCGACGAGCCGCTCGAACGACGAAACGCCCCGGGGGAACCCGGGGCGTTTCTCATGCGATCGGTGCGCTCAGCGCTTGTCGTCGGCGAGCAGGCGGCTCGACTCGTCGTGCCAGCTGTGCGCGATCTGCGAGAGCTTCTCCTGGTGCTTGCGACCGTGGTGGGCGCAGAAGAGGAGTTCGCCGCTCGCGACGACGACGCGGATGTAGGCCTGCGCGCCGCAGGCGTCGCAGCGGTCGAGCGCGGTGAGCTCGTAGGGGGTCTCGAGTTCATCGACCGCACCGGTGGTCTCGGTGTACTGGGTCATGGCTCCTCCTCCGTGCTCATGGATTCCGTTCATCAATGAAAACACGCGGGGGACCGCCTCCCTTCCATGTGGCAGGGCATTTCGCTCAGCGCGTAGCGCCTGTCCGACGGTGTCGGTGCGGCTCACTAGGCTTGTTCGACGTGAGCTCCGACTATTCCGCCCGCCACCTCTCCGTCCTCGAAGGGCTCGAGGCGGTGCGCAAGCGCCCCGGCATGTACATCGGTTCGACCGACTCCCGCGGTCTCATGCACTGCGTGTGGGAGATCATCGACAACTCGGTCGACGAGGCGCTCGCGGGCCACGGCTCCGAGATCGGCGTGCTGCTGCATCCCGACGGCAGCGTCGAGGTGCGAGACCGCGCCCGAGGCATCCCCGTCGACGTCGAACCGAAGACCGGGCTCACCGGCGTCGAGGTCGTGTTCACGAAGCTCCACGCCGGCGGCAAGTTCGGCTCGGGGTCGTACGCGGCGTCGGGCGGCCTGCACGGCGTCGGCGCCTCCGTCGTCAACGCCCTCTCCGAGCGCCTCGACGTGGAGGTCGACCGGGACGGCAAGACCTACGCGATGTCGTTCCACCGCGGCGAGCCGGGCGTCTTCGCCGACTCGGGCACTCCGTCGCCCGACGCGCCGTTCACGCCCTTCGAGGAGCGCAGCGAGCTCCGCGTCGTCGGCAAGGTCAAGAAGGGCGTTACCGGCACGCGCATCCGCTACTGGGCCGACCGGCAGATCTTCACGAAGGGCGCCGAGTTCCAGACCGACGAGCTGCTGGGGCGCGCCCGGCAGACCGCCTTCCTCGTGCCCGGGCTCGCGATCGACGTGACCGACGAGCGCGGCGAGGTCGCGCACACGACCTCCTTCCAGTTCGACGGCGGCATCTCCGAGTTCGTCGACCACCTCGCGCCCGACTCGGGCATCACCGACATCTGGCGGCTGAGCGGCACCGGGAACTTCACCGAGACCGTGCCCGTGCTGAGCGACGGCGGCGCCATGGTGCCGACCGAGCTCACCCGCACCTGCGACGTCGACATCGCGCTGCGCTGGGGCACCGGCTACGACACGGTCGTGCGCTCGTTCGTGAACATCATCGCGACGCCGAAGGGCGGCACCCACCAGACCGGCTTCGACCAGGGCCTCCTGAAGTTCCTGCGCCAGCAGGTCGAGCAGAACGCGCGGCGGCTCAAGGCCGGCAACGACAAGCTCGACAAGGACGACGTGCTCGCCGGCCTCACGGCGGTCATCACCGTGCGCCTGCCCGAGCCGCAGTTCGAGGGCCAGACCAAGGAGGTGCTCGGCACGCCGGCCGTGCGCAACATCGTCTCGAGCGTGCTCACGAAGGAGCTGGGCGCCCGGTTCGCGTCGACGAAGCGCGACGACAAGGCGCAGTCGGCCCTGCTGCTCGACAAGGTCGTCGCCGAGATGAAGTCGCGCATCTCCGCCCGCGCCCACAAAGAGACGCAGCGTCGCAAGAACGCGCTCGAGAGCTCGTCGCTGCCGGCGAAGCTCGTCGACTGCCGTTCGAACGACGTCGCGCACAGCGAGCTCTTCATCGTCGAGGGCGACTCCGCCCTCGGCACGGCGAAGCTCGCTCGCGACAGCGAGCACCAGGCCCTGCTGCCGATCCGAGGCAAGATCCTCAACGTGCAGAAGGCGAGCGTCGCCGACATGCTCGGCAACGCCGAGTGCGCGTCGATCATCCAGGTCATCGGCGCGGGCTCCGGGCGCAGCTTCGACCTCGCCCAGGCCCGCTACGGCAAGGTCATCCTGATGGCCGATGCCGACGTCGACGGTGCGCACATCCGCACGCTGCTGCTCACCCTCTTCTTCCGCTACATGCGCCCGATGATCGAGGAGGGGCGCGTGTTCGCGGCCGTCCCGCCGCTGCATCGCGTCGTGGTCATCAACCCGGGCTCGAAGCCGAACGAGACGATCTACACGTACTCCGAGGCCGAGCTCAAGGGCGTGCTGGCGGGGCTCGACAAGCAGAAGAAGCGGTATCAAGACCCGATCCAGCGGTACAAGGGCCTCGGCGAGATGGACGCAGACCAGCTCGCGACGACCACGATGGACCGCCGTCACCGCACCCTGCGCCGCGTCGGCATCGGCGACGCCGAGAACGCCGGGCGGGTCTTCGAGCTGCTGATGGGCAATGAGGTCGCGCCCCGCAAGGAGTTCATCATCGAGAGCTCCGACGCGCTCGAGCGCGACCGCATCGACGCCTGAGCTCCACGGCGCCAGCCGGCGCCGGCGGCGTCGACGGGCTGCAGCCCGATGTGTCGTCGCCCCGAATGCGAAGGAGGCGGGCACCCGACCGGGTGCCCGCCTCCTGGTCTGCTTCGCGCGTCAGCCGACCCGGCGGCCGACCGCGGCGACCACCGACTCGAGCGGCTGGCCCGACCCGTCGCGCTTCGCGCCGGAGTCGGGCAGTTCACGGGTGCTGCCGTCGGGGCCGACCGCGAGCGCGGGGGAGGGCCCGACCCAGGCGAGGTGCAGCGCGTCCTCGCCCTTCAGGAACCGCTGGGCTCGGACGCCGCCGGTTGCGCGACCCTTGGCCGGGAACTCGGCGAAGTCGCTGACCTTCGCACTGCCGGGGTCGGTGCCGAGCAGGGTGTCGGTCGACGCGGCGACGGTGACCACCACGGACTGCGCTGCCTCGTCGGCGGAGATGCTCGTGAAGTGGATGACGTGCGCGCCCGAACCGAGGTTCAGGCCGGCCATGCCGCCGGCGGGGCAGCCCTGCGGGCGCACCGAGCCCGCGGAGAAGCGGAGCAGCTGCGCGTCGGAGGCGACGAACACGAGCTCGTCGCTCTCGTCGCCCTGGACCGCGCCCACGACCTCGTCGCCGGCCTTGAGGCCGATGACCTCGAACTCGGGCTTGTTGGGGTAGGCGCCGGTCGCGACGCGCTTCACGACCCCCTGCTTCGTGCCGAGCGCGATCGACCGGTCGGACGTGAGCGACACGATCGCGAGCACCCGCTCGTCGCGGTTGGGGAGCGCGAGGTAGTCGGCGACCTTGACGCCGGCACCGAGCTGCACCGAGGTCGGCGGCAGCATCGGGAGGTCGACGGGGGTGAACCGGATGAGCCTGCCGCGACTCGTCACCGCGCCGATCTCGGCACGGCTCGTCGTGTCGAGCGACGAGGCGATCGCGTCGTGCTTGCTGCGTCGCGCCGGCACGGTGATCGTCGGCGCGCCCTCTGCGCCCTCGGGCAGGTCGACGCGCGCGATGCGGCCGGTCACCGAGAGGAAGACGCGGCACGGCACGTCGGCCACCTCGAGCGCCGCGGCGGCCGCGCGCTTCGCGGCGGCGCCGGCGATCGACGGACGCGCGTCGGTGAGCAGGGTACGGCGCGGCGTGCCGTAGCGCTCGGCCGTCTCGGCGAGCTCGTCGGAGACGAGCGCCTCGATGCGGTGGCGGCTGGCGAGCAGCGCCTCGAGCTCGGCGATCTCGGCGCGCAGCTTGTCGCGCTCGGTCTCGAGCTCGATGCGCGAGAACTTCGTGAGGCGGCGCAGCTGCAGCTCGAGGATGTACTCGGCCTGCACCTGGCTGAGGTCGAAGACCTCCATCAGCCGGCTGCGGGCGGCCGCCGTGTCGTCGGATCCGCGGATGAGCTGGATGACCTCGTCGATGTCGAGGATCGCGATGAGCAGGCCGTCGACGAGGTGCAGCCGCTCGCGACGACGCGCGAGGCGGTACTCGGAGCGGCGCGTGACGACGGAGATGCGGTGGCCGACGTAGACTTGGAGCAGTTCGCGGAGGCCGAGCGTCTGGGGGCCGCCGTCGACGAGCGCCACGTTGTTGATGTTGAACGAGTCTTCGAGGGGCGTCAGCCGGTAGAGCTGCTCGAGCACCGCGTCGGGGCTGAAGCCGGTCTTGATGCCGATGACGAGCCGCAGACCGTTGGTGCGGTCGGTGAGGTCGGTGACGTCCGAGATGCCGTTGATCTTCTTGGCGTTGACGCCGTCCTTGATCTTCTCGATGACCTTCTCGGGGCCCACGAGGTAGGGCAGCTCGGTGACCACGAGCCCGGTCTTGCGAGCCGTGATCTGCTCGACCGAGACCTTCGCGCGCGTCTTGAAGCTGCCGCGCCCGGTCGCGTACGCGTCCTTCACGCCGGCGAGGCCGACGATCGTGCCGCCCGTGGGCAGGTCGGGCCCCGGCACGAACGCCATGAGGTCGTCGAGCGTCGCGTCGGGGTTCGCGATGAGGTGGCGGGCGGCGCCGACGACCTCGATGAGGTTGTGCGGCGCCATGTTCGTGGCCATGCCGACGGCGATGCCCGCCGCGCCGTTCACGAGCAGGTTCGGGTATGCGGCGGGCAGCACCTCGGGCTGGGTGAGCTGGGCGTCGTAGTTCGGCACGAAGTCGACGACGTCCTCGTCGAGGCCCTCGGTCATCGCGAGGGCCGTCGACGCGAGCCGCGCCTCGGTGTACCTGGGTGCCGCCGGGCCGTCGTCGAGCGAGCCGAAGTTGCCGTGGCCGTCGATGAGCGGCACACGGAGGGTGAAGGCCTGCGCCATGCGGACGAGCGCGTCGTAGATGGCGGTGTCGCCGTGCGGGTGCAGCTTGCCCATCACTTCGCCGACGACACGGGCCGACTTGACGTGGCCCTTGTCGGGCCGGAGGCCCATCTCGCTCATCTGGTAGAGGATGCGCCGCTGCACCGGCTTCAACCCGTCGCGGGCGTCGGGGAGGGCTCTCGAGTAGATCACCGAGTAGGCGTACTCGAGGAACGAGCCCTGCATCTCGGTGGCGACGTCGACGTCTTCGATGTGCTCGACGATCGGCTCGTCGGCGGGCTGCGATGTGGCTCGGGTCATCCGTGGTCTCTGTGCCGTGCGTGCTGGGCACGCGGGGGAACGGGGGCGCGCCCGGCCTGTGCCAGACTGGGCGCGATGTCTGCCATGCTACCGGTGCCCGCCGACACGGCCCCGCGCCTCACCGAGGTGCTCGGCAGTTCGCTCGCGAGCCTCACCGGGGCGCCGAACCCCCTCGGCCTCGCACCGGCGCGCAGCGCGGTCGTCGTGCTCGTCGACGGCCTCGGTGCCGCGAACCTGCGTCAGCGCGCGGGTCATGCCCGCCACCTCGCCGGCGCCATGGCGAAGCGGGACGTCATCCACACCGTCGTGCCCACGACGACCGCGGCCGCCCTCGCGAGCCTCACCACCGGGGCCATGCCCGGCTCCCACGGCCTCGTCGGCTATCGCACCCTCGATCGCGCGCACGACCGCCTCGTGAACCAGCTCAACGGCTGGGACGCAGGCATGCGCCCCGAGACGTGGCAGCTGCGTCCGACGATCTTCGAGGCGGCCGCCGTGGAGGGCGTGGACGCCGTCGTCATCGGTGCGCCGCGCTACGCCGACTCCGGATTCACGCGCGCCGTGCTGCGCGGCGCCCGCTACGTCGCGGGCGCGAGCATCGCCGATCGCTTCGACGCCGCGCTCGACGTGCTCGACAGGGGAGCGCCGGCGCTCGTGTACCTCTACATCCCCGAGCTCGACCAGGCCGCCCACGCCTCCGGCTGGGAGTCCGACCGCTGGCTCGGCCTCCTCGAGCAGCTCGACGCCGAGACGGCGTCGTTCGAGCGCCGGATGCCGCGTGGCACCGGCCTGCTCGTCACCGCCGATCACGGCGTGGTCGACGTGCCCGCCCACCGGCACGTCTTCGTCGACGCAAAGCCCGAGCTCGTCGACGGCGTCCTGCACGTGGGGGGCGAGCCCCGGTTCCTCCAGCTCTACTTCGACGACGAGCTCGACGCCGCGTCGCGCGCGAGCCTCGTCGAGCGGTGGCGCGAGTCGGAGTCGGGCCGCTCCTGGGTGATGACCCGCGCAGAGGCGATCGCCGCGGGCCTCTTCGGCGAGGTCGCGCCCGAGGCGGAGTCGCGCATCGGCGACCTCCTCGTCGCCGCGCGAGCGGGGATCGCCTACTACGACCGGCGCGCGGCCGACCGCCAGGCCGAGGCCATGATCGGCCAGCACGGCTCGCTCAGCGACGAGGAGGCGCGGGTTCCGCTGATTCGACGAGGTGCGTTCGCGCGCGCCTGACGTCGCCGAAACGCGAGGATGCCACGCAGCCGGCCGGCCACGTGGCATCCTCGATGTTCGAAGCGATCAGGCGGGGTACTTGCCGCGCTTGACCTGGGGCTTCGGCAGGCGCAGCGCACGCAGCTGCAGCGCGCGCATCGCCGCGTACCAGCGCACCTTCTCGACCTTGTCGGCGCCGAACTTCGCCGCGAGCTTGCGGGTCAGCACCTGGCCGAGGATGATCACGTCGATCACCGCGACGAGGAAGAACGCCCAGAGCGACATGATGCCGATGGCCTGGACCTCGGCGCTCGGGATGAACGTGAGCACGATGACGGCGAACATCACGGGGATGAGCACCTCGCCGATGCTGAAGCGCGCGTCGACGTAGTCGCGCACGTACTTCTTCTGCGGGCCGCGGTCGCGGGCGGGCAGGTAGCGCTCGTCGCCCATCGCCATGCCCACGCGGGCCTTCTCGCGGGCGTCGGCGGCCTTCACGCGCGCCTGCTTCGCCGCCTCCTTGCGGTCGTTCGGCACGAGCGGCCGCTTGTTGGCGGCCTCGCGCTCGGCGCGGGTCGGAGTCGGCGCGCCCTTGCCGCCGCCCTTCAGGCGCGTCTGGGTCTCTTCGAGCGTCTCGGCGCTCGGCTGCTCGGTGCTGTTGGGTTGTTTGGCCACGGGGTCCTCGAATCGGTCCCCTTAAGATTACCGGCATGAACGACTCTCTCCCCACTGTCGCCGGAGCTGATGCGGTGAACCCGCAGGTCGAGGCGATCCGGGCGGCCGTCGCCGACGGATTCCCGTCGACGATCGCCGACCTGACCGACCTCGTGAAGATCCCCTCGGTGTCGTGGCCCGCCTTCGATCCCGCCAACCTCCAGGCGAGCGCCGAGGCCGTCGCCGAGCTCGTGCGCGGACTCGGCGTCTTCGACCTCGTCGACGTCCGCCGTGCGCCCGTCGCCGGCGCCGAGCACGACGAGGACCCGCAGCTCGGCTCCCCGGCCGTGATCGCCCACCGCGCGGCGCGCAACGGCCGCCCGACGGTGCTGCTCTACGCGCACCACGACGTGCAGCCCCCCGGACGCGACGAGGACTGGGACTCGGCGCCGTTCGAGCCGACCCTCCGCGGCGACCGCCTCTACGGACGCGGCGCCGCCGACGACAAGGCCGGGATCATGGCGCACGTCGGCGCGATCCGCGCCCTCACCTCGGTGCTCGGCCACGACCTCGACCTCGGCATCGCCCTCTTCATCGAGGGCGAGGAGGAGTACCTGTCGCAGTCGTTCGGCAACTTCCTGCACGCGCACCGCGAACTGCTCGCCGCCGACGCGATCATCGTCGCCGACTCCGGCAACTGGGACCTCGAGACGCCCGCGATCACCGTCGCCCTCCGCGGCGCGGTCGCGTTCAACCTCCGCATCGACACCCTCGCGCACGCCTCGCACTCGGGCATGTTCGGCGGCGCGGTGCCCGATGCGATGTTCGCGGCCATCCGCCTGCTCGACACCCTCTGGGCGGCCGACGGCTCCGTCGCGGTCGAGGGGCTCACCTCAGCCGGACTCGAGACGCCCGACTACGACGAGGCGCAGCTCCGCGCCGAGACGGGGCTGCTCGACGGCGTCGCCCCCGTCGGCAACGACACGATCCTCTCGCGCATCTGGTCGCAGCCGGCCATCACGATCACCGGTATCGACGCGCCCGACATCGCGAACGCCTCGAACACCCTGGTGCCCGGCGTCCGCGTGCGCGTGAGTGCACGGGTCGCACCCGGCCAGGACGCCCGCGAGGCGTACGAGGCGATCCGCGCGCACCTCGAGCGGAACGCGCCCTTCGGCGCCAGGCTCACCTTCGACGACGTCGACACGGGGCAGCCGTTCCTCGTGGACACGAGCGGCTGGGCCGTCGAGGAGACCCGCGGCGCGATGGAGGACGCCTGGGGCAAGGCCGCGGTCGAGATCGGCGTCGGCGGGTCGATCCCGTTCATCGCCGAGCTCGTCGACGAGTTCCCGTCGGCGCAGATCCTCGTGACCGGCGTCGAGGACCCGGACTCGCGCGCCCACAGCCCGAACGAGTCCCTGCACCTGGGCGTCTTCCAGCGCGCGCTGCTCGCCGAGGCGCTCTTCCTCGCGCGCCTCGACGCGCGCGACGGAGATTCCTGAGCGCTTCCTGCCGTCGGCCGGTTTCCGGCGGTTACCATTGGATGAGGAACACGCGTTTCCAGACGCATCGAGGAGAGACATGAGCGACACGATCACCGACACCACGCACGGCGTGAAGCTGAGCGACCCCGCCGCCGACAAGGTGCGCAGCCTGCTCTCGCAGGAGGGCCGCGACGACCTGCGTCTGCGCGTCGCAGTGCAGCCCGGCGGCTGCTCGGGGCTGATCTATCAGCTCTACTTCGACGAGCGCCTGCTCGACGGCGACGCCGTCGTCGACTTCGAGGGTGTCGAGGTCGTCGTCGACAAGATGAGCGTGCCCTACCTCGACGGGGCCTCGATCGACTTCGAGGACTCGATCCAGAAGCAGGGCTTCACGATCGACAACCCGAACGCGCAGGGAAGCTGCGCGTGCGGTGACTCGTTCCACTGAGCCATACCTCATACTGCCGAAAGGAGGCCGCGAAAAGCGGCCTCCTTTCGTGTTTTCTGCAGATCGAAGGTGGTTTCCGGGGCGCGGCACGCCCGACACCGCGCCCGGATGCACACCTCGGGGGCGGAGTCGGAGTAGGCTAGACAACGATCAACGCGCTTCGCTGTGAAGCGCCTTCGAGTCTCCCGAAAGGTCACCGGTGCGCCACAATCGCCGTCTCCGATGGGCTGCTATCCCGATCGCAGCGTCACTCAGCCTCGTACTCGCCGGGTGCACGCAGGCTCAGCTGAACGGATTCCTCCCCGGCTTCGTCGAGGGCGAGGCACCGGTCACGAACCACACCGAGCGAATCTCGGGCCTGTGGGTCACCTCGTGGATCGTGCTGCTCATCGTCGGCGTCATCACGTGGGGTCTGACGATCTGGGCGGTCATCGCGTACCGCCGCCGCAAGGGCCAGACGGGCCTGCCGGTGCAGCTGCGCTACAACATGCCGATCGAGGTGTTCTACACGATCGTGCCGCTCATCCTCGTGCTCGGGTTCTTCGCGTTCACCGCGCGCGACCAGCAGGCGATCGAGCAGCGCTTCGCCGAGGACGAGATCGACGTCAAGGTCGAGGTCATCGCCAAGCAGTGGGCGTGGGACTTCAACTACGTGAACGAGGACGTCTACTCGCCCGGCATCCAGGGCCGGCTCTCCGACGAGGGCCCCAAGGGCTCGCTCGTCCAGTCCGAGCTGCCGACCCTGTACCTGCCCGTGGGCAAGAACGTCGAGATCGAGCTCGAGTCGCGCGACGTCATCCACTCGTTCTGGGTCGTCGACTTCCTCTACAAGAAGGACATGTTCCCGGGCAAGACGAACTACATGTCGTTCGTCCCCGAGCGCGAGGGCACCTACGCCGGCAAGTGCGCCGAGCTCTGCGGCGAGTACCACTCGCTCATGCTCTTCAACGTCGAGGTCGTCTCCGAGGCCGAGTACGAGGACTACATCGAGTCGCTCCGCGACGCGGGCCAGGAGGGCCAGCTGTCGAGCGAGTACGACCGCAATCAGAACCTGCCCGGCAAGGGCGCGCCTGAACTGAACGAGGAGCACGAAGCCGAATGAGCACCACGACCGCACCGGCTCGACCTCAGTCGAGCGGCCTGCCGTTCGGCGCCTCGAAGGTCGAACGCAAGGGCAACATCCTGGTGAAGTGGATCACCTCCACCGACCACAAGGTGATCGGGTACATGTACCTGATCACGGCCTTCATCTACTTCTGCATCGGCGGCGTGATGGCGCTGATCATCCGCGCTCAGCTGTTCGAGCCCGGTCTCGAGCTCATCCAGACCCGCGAGCAGTACAACCAGCTGTTCACCATGCACGGCACGATCATGCTGCTGATGTTCGCGACCCCGCTGTTCGCGGGCTTCGCGAACGTGCTGATGCCGCTGCAGATCGGTGCGCCCGACGTCGCGTTCCCGCGACTGAACGCCTTCGCGTACTGGCTCTTCAACTTCGGTTCGCTCATGGCGGTCGCCGGCTTCTTCACCCCGCAGGGCGCCGCGTCGTTCGGCTGGTTCGCATACCAGCCGCTCGCGTCGACGACGTTCTCACCGGGCGTCGGCGGCAACCTCTGGATGATCGGCCTGGGCCTCTCGGGCTTCGGAACCATCCTCGGTGCGGTGAACTTCATCACCACGATCATCACGATGCGCGCCCCCGGCATGACCATGTTCCGCATGCCGATCTTCACGTGGAACACGCTCGTCACCTCGATCCTCGTGCTGATGGCGTTCCCGGTCCTCGCCGCCGCGATGCTCGCCGCCGCTGCCGACCGCGTCTTCGGCGCCCACATCTACGACCCCGCCAACGGCGGCGTCATCCTGTGGCAGCACCTCTTCTGGTTCTTCGGCCACCCCGAGGTCTACATCATCGCGCTGCCGTTCTTCGGCATCGTCTCCGAGATCTTCCCGGTCTTCAGCCGCAAGCCGATCTTCGGGTACAAGACGCTGATCTACGCGACGATCGCGATCGCGGCCCTCTCGGTCACCGTGTGGGCGCACCACATGTACGTCACCGGCTCGGTCCTGCTGCCGTTCTTCGCCCTGATGACGATGCTCATCGCCGTCCCGACCGGCGTGAAGATCTTCAACTGGGTCGGCACGATGTGGCGTGGATCGATCACGTTCGAGACCCCGCTGATCTGGTCGCTCGGCTTCCTCATCACCTTCGTGTTCGGTGGTCTGACCGGCGTCATCCTGGCGTCGCCGCCCCTCGACTTCCACGTCTCCGACACGTACTTCGTCGTCGCCCACTTCCACTACGTGGTCTTCGGCACCGTCGTCTTCGCCATGTTCGCCGGCTTCTACTTCTGGTGGCCGAAGTGGACGGGCAAGATGCTGAACGAGACGCTCGGCAAGTGGCACTTCTGGCTGCTCTTCATCGGCTTCCACACCACGTTCCTCGTGCAGCACTGGCTGGGTGTCGTGGCCATGCCCCGCCGGTACTACTCGTACCTGCCCGAAGACAACATCACCTGGATGAACCAGCTGTCGACGATCGGCGCGGGCATCCTCGCGATCTCGCTCATCCCGTTCTTCCTGAACGTCTACATCACGGCTCGCCGTGCACCCAAGGTCACGGTCAACGACCCGTGGGGCTACGGCGGTTCGCTCGAGTGGGCGACCAGCTGCCCGCCGCCGCGCCACAACTTCACGTCGATCCCGCGCATCCGCTCCGAGCGTCCTGCCTTCGACCTGAACCACCCCGAGGCCGGCATCCCGGTCGGCATCGGCCCCGCGAAGGACGCCCCTGAGGCACCGACGTACGACGCCGCCACGGAGGAGATCAAGTAATGCGCGCCAACGTCATCCTGTTCTGGATCCTCACGGTCTTCTTCGTGATCATGGCCGGCGTCTACACGGCGTGGAGCTGGGCCGACAACCTCGCACACGGGCTCAACCACCCCGAGTGGGCGGGCACCGTCGCGATCAGCCTGAGCGCGATCCTGTCGGGGTTCATCGCGTTCTACCTCGGTCGTGTGCACAAGGCCCAGGGCGCTGAGCTCCCCGAGGACCGCCTCGACGCCAACATCGACGACGGTGACGCCGAGCTGGGCTTCTTCAGCCCGTGGAGCTGGTGGCCGATCATGCTCGCCGGCGCTGCCGCGCTCCTGTTCCTCGGCCTCGCCGTCGGGTTCTGGATCTCGTTCATCGCGGTCGGCATCGGCCTCATCAGCCTCGTCGGCTGGGTCTACGAGTACTACCGCGGCAACTTCGCCCGCTGAGCTCGATCGTTCGAAGCCCCTGACGCCGCACGGCGTCGGGGGCTTCGTCGTTCCGGTGGGCGCTGCGTCAGCGCTGCGCGCCGACGATGCACCAGCCGCGATCGCGGTGCCGGTAGCCCGCCTGCAGTCCATGGCGCGCGAGCACGTCGACCATGGCGTCGGGGGAGTGGATGAACCCCCGGTAGCTCCGCCCGACGAGCCACATCATCAGGTTCACGGAGACGGCACCTGCTCTGCTCACGAGGTTCCGCGGCGGGTGACTGAAGACGAGCGCCCGCCTCGCGCGATCGGCGGCCGCGGAGAGCAGCCGATCAGCGTCGGGGTAGCAGCAGACCACTCGGTGGAGCACGACGATGTCGGCTTCGTCCACCGCGTTCGGACGCTCGGCGAGGTCGAGGCCGACCGTCCTGGTCACCCGATCACCGACGCCGGCCGCGGCCGCGAGTCGACCGGCTGTCGCCTCGTACGCGGAGGAGAGCTCGAGGTTGACGGTGTTCGCGGCTCCGCGTTCGAGCAGCGCCAACTGGAGCTCGCCGACGCCTCCGCCGATCTCGAGCACTCGCGCGCCGACGATGCCGACCTCGTCCGCGAGGTAGTCGACGATGTGCTGCTCGGAGGGCGTCAGCCCGCGCTTGGAGTACTGCCGCGCGATGCGCTGAGCGAAGCGCTCGTCGAAGACCGCGTCGTAGCGGCCGTCCGCGAGGCGGTCGGGCGCACGCGAGTCCCCGCCGGCGCTGCAGCAGTCATCCACGCCGCCAGTATGGTGCCCGGGGCCCCCAGGCGCACGCGACTCGTGCCAGTCGTCTCAGGCAGGAGCCGTGAGTTCGAAGCTCAGGAGCTCGACCGAGACGGTGATCGGCTCGGTCGCGTCGGGCGCCGCGGGCGACTCGGTGGCGTCATCGCGGGCGAGGGCGTCGGTGTGGTGCGCTGAGGGGCCCATCTCGGCGAGCAGCAGTCGCGTGAGCCCGCTCGCCTCGAGCGGGTACTCGATCTGCGTGTTCGAACGCAGCGTGAAGCCGGCGCCCGTGAACTGCTCGACGAGCTTGGCGGACTTTCCGCTGGGGATGTCGAGCACGAGCCCCTCACGGCGCAGTTCCTGCAGGTGCCGTTCGGTCGGCACGACGACGAGCAGCTCGCCGCCGGGGCGAAGGACCCGTGCGAACTCCTCGAGATTGCGCGGCGCGAAGACGTTCAGGATGACGTCGGCGGCATCGGTGCGCAGCGGCAGCGGCCGCCAGATGTCGAGCACGATCCCGGTCGCGGAGCGAAGGGTGCGGAGGCCGGCACGCACCGCGTCGGGGGAGCGATCCGCGAGGAGCAGCTCGAGCTCGGGCATGGCGCGAGCCAGCTCCGCCGAGTAGTGCCCCGTGCCGCATCCGAGATCGGCGACACGGAGCGGGCGCGGAGCCGCGCCGGCGGCGTGCTGGCCGTCGCGTATGGTCAGCGGCCTCAGCGACGCGCGAACCGCCGTGATGAGCGCATCGGAGATCGGGGCGAAGGCTCCGCTGCCGAGGAGGTCGGCGCGTGCCCGCAGCATTCCCGGATCGTCACCGATCGTTCGGGGCGCCTTCGGTGGGAGCAGCGTGAGGTAGCCGTGCTTCGCCCGATCGAATCGATGACCCGTCTCGCATCCGAACGTGCGTTCGTCGACGGGGGAGAGCTCGAGGAAACAGTTCGGGCACCGAAGCCACGTCGAATCGATCGACATGGTTCGGTGCCCGGAACCGTCAGACGCGTGCGTCAGTGGTGGCCGTCGTGGCCGGACTCGAGCTCGCCCTTCGTGACCGGCGAGATGCGGTCTTCGAAGAACCAGCGGGAGAACCCGGCACGGATGCGCTGACCGACCGTGATCTTGCCACGGGCGTTCGGACGGATCATGAGCGGCTCGTAGCTCTCGAAGCTCACCAGGCGCCACCGCTCGTACTCGTCGAGCGGCTGGTGCACCTCGATGAACTCGCCACCGGGGAGCTTGACGATACGACCCGACTCGAAGCCGTGGAGCGCGATCTCGCGGTCCTTCTTCTGCAGGGCGAGGCACACGCGCTTCGTGATGAAGTACGCGATGAACGGGCCGATGACGACCACCGCCTGGAGCGCGTGGATCACGCCCTCCATGGTCAGCCAGAAGTGGGTGGCGAGGATGTCGGAGCTCGCCGCGGCCCAGAGGCCCGCGTAGAACGTGACACCGGCGGCGCCGATCGCGGTGCGGGTCGGGGCGTTGCGGGGACGGTCGGCGATGTGGTGCTCGCGCTGGTCTCCCTTGATCCACGCCTCGATGAACGGGTACATCAACACCAGCACGATGAAGATTCCGATCGCGATGAGCGGAACGAGGATGTTGAACGACCAGGTGCGGTCGAGCCAGACGAACTCCCAGCCCGGCGGGATGAGGCGCAGCGCGCCGTCGGCGAAGCCGATGTACCAGTCGGGCTGGGTACCGGCGGAGACGGGCGACGGGTCGTACGGGCCGTAGTTCCAGATCGGGTTGATCGTGAACATCGAGGCGATGAGCGCGAGCACACCGAAGATGATGAAGAAGAACCCGCCGGCCTTGGCCGCGTAGATCGGGAGGATGGGCGGGCCGACCGCGTTCTGCTGGGTCTTGCCGGGGCCCGCGTACTGGGTGTGCTTGTGCACGACCACGAACACGAGGTGGAGCGCGACGAGGGCGACCACGAGCGCCGGCAGCAGCAGGATGTGCAGCGTGTAGAGGCGGCCGACGATCACGGTGCCGGGGAACTCGCCGCCGAACAGCAGGAACGAGGTCCAAGTACCGATCAGCGGGATGCCCTTGATGAGGCCGTCGATGATGCGGAGTCCGTTGCCCGAGAGCAGGTCGTCGGGCAGCGAGTAACCCGTGAAGCCCTCGGCCATCGCGAGGATGAAGAGGGTGAAGCCGATCACCCAGTTCAGCTCGCGCGGCTTCCGGAACGCGCCGGTGAAGAAGATGCGCAGCATGTGGAGGCCGATGGCCGCCACGAAGAGCAGCGCGCCCCAGTGGTGCATCTGGCGCACGAACAGGCCGCCGCGGATGTCGAACGAGATGTCGAGGGTCGACGCCATCGCGACCGACATCTCGACGCCCTTGAGCGGCACGTAGGAGCCGTCGTAGTGGACCTCGGCCATCGACGCCTGGAAGAAGAACGTCAGGAACGTGCCCGAGATGAGCACGACGACGAAGGCGAAGAGCGCGACCTCACCGAGGAGGAACGACCAGTGGTCGGGGAACGCCTTGCGGCCGAGCTCCTTGACGAAGCCGGCGACACTCGTCCGTTCGTTGACGTAGACGGAGGCTGCCGCGGTGAACGACCGCTTCTGCGGCGCTGTGGCGGACGGTGCGGTGCTCAATGGCGCTCCCAGAAGCTCGGGCCGACGGGTTCGGTGAAGTCGCTCTGCGCGATGAGGTAGCCCTCGTCGTCGACGGCGATCGGCAGCTGCGGCAGGGGCCGCTTGGCCGGGCCGAAGATGACCTCGCAGTGGTTCGCCACATCGAACTGCGACTGGTGGCAGGGGCAGAGCAGGTGGTGCGTGTGCTGCTCGTACAGTGCGACCGGGCAGCCGACGTGGGTGCAGATCTTGGAGTAGGCGACGATGCCCTCGTACGACCAGCTCTCGCGCTCGGGGAGCTGGTTGAGCTCCTCGGGGTTCAGGCGCATGAGCAGCACTGCCGCCTTCGCCTTCTCCTCCAGCTTGCCGTGCTCGAGCTCGGTGAGGCCCTCGGGGATCACGTGGAACGCGCTGCCGATGGTGACGTCGGCGGCCTTGATCGGCGTGCCCGACGGGTCGAGCGCGAGACGGGTGCCCTTCTTCCACATGGTGTGGCTGAGGAGCTCGACCGGGATCTGGTCCTGGGGAGCGAAGCCGCGGAACAGCACGACGGCCGGGAGCGGGAAGACCAGCAGCGCGCCGATGAGGCTGTTGCGGATCGCCGCGCGGCGGGTGAAGCCCGACTCGCGGTCGGCGTCGGCGAAGACCTGCGCGGCCGCGGCCTGCGTCTCGGGGGAGCCGCCGATCGGGTGGCGCTCGTCGGCGAGCTCGACGTCGGTCATGATCGACTTCGCCCAGTGGACGGCGCCGAATCCGATGCCGAACAGGGCGAGCGTCGCGCCGAGGCCGATGAACATGTTGTTCAGTCGCACGTCGCCGACGTTGTTCGACTCCATCGGGAACAGCATGTAGGCCGCGATGGCCCAGACGCTGCCGAGGATCGACAGGTAGAAGAGCGTGTAGACGGTGCGCTGCGCACGCTTCTCGCGCTGGGGGTCCTCGTCGGTGACGCGGGGACGGTGCGGCGGGAATCCGGGGTTCTCGAACGCGTCGGCGGCGATGACCGCGGTACCCGGCGAGACGGCTGAATCGTGCGCGGCGTGCGACGAGTCGGCAGCGGCGATCTCCGCGCTGCTGTGGTCGTCCTGTGCCATGGTTCTCCTTCGTAGCTTCTTCAGTGCCGGGCGTGCGCTAGTTGGACTTCGCCGTGATCCACACGGTGATCGCGACGATCGCGCCGAGACCGAAGATCCAGATGAACAGGCCCTCCGCGACCGGGCCGAGCGAGCCGAGCTCGAATCCGCCGGGGGAACGGTTGTCCTGGACGTACTTGAGGTACGTGATGACGTCGCGCTTGTCTTCGGGCGAGATGTTCAGGTCGTTGAACACCGGCATGTTCTGCGGGCCCGTGACCATGGCCTCGTAGATGTGGACGCCCGAGACGTCGGTGAGCGGGGGAGCGAACTTGCCCTCGGTCAGTGCGCCGCCGGCGCCGGCGACGTTGTGGCACATCGCGCAGTTGATGCGGAAGAGCTCGGCGCCGTTCGCCGCGTCGCCGCCGCCGTTGACGAGGTGGTCGCTCGGGATCTCGGGGCCGGGGCCCAGCGAGGCGACGAAGTAGGCGAGCTGCTTGACCTGCTCGTCGGTGAACTGCACGGGCTTCTGCTGGGCCTGCGGGCCCTGCATCTGCATCGGCATGCGGCCGGTGCCGACCTGGAAGTCGACCGAGGCGGCGCCGACGCCGATGAGGCTCGGTCCGTTCTCGGTGCCCTGGGCCTCGAGGCCGTGGCAGGTCGCGCAGTTCGCCTGGAAGAGCTTCTTGCCCTCCTCGATGGTCTGCTGCGAGTTCGGGTCGACTTCGGCCTGGGCGACGGTGCCGGTGCTGAGCGCTGCGTAGGCGCCGCCGGTGAAGACGAGTCCGAGCGCGAGGAGCGCGACGGTGGCGAGCGGGTGCCGGCGTCCGGCGCGTCGCTTCGAGCGAGTCATGTGGTTCTTCCTGTTCACGGGCATGAGGGCTGACGCTTCTGGGGCGGCTTACTTCAGTACGTAGATGACGAGGAAGAGTCCGATCCAGACGACGTCGACGAAGTGCCAGTAGTACGAGACGACGATCGCGCTCGTGGCTTCGCGGTGGCCGAAGTTCTTGACGGCGAACACGCGGCCGATGATGAGCAGGAACGCGATCAGTCCGCCTGTGACGTGGAGGCCGTGGAAGCCGGTCGTCAGGTAGAAGGCGGAGCCGTAGGCGTTGGAGTCGATCGCGATGCCCTCGGAGACGAGGGTGGCGTACTCCCAGACCTGGCCGGCGACGAAGATCGAGCCCATGGCGAAGGTGAGGAAGAACCACTCGACCATGCCCCACTTCGCGAGGTTGTACCACGCGCCGGTCGCGTACGGCTGCATGCGCTCCGCCGCGAAGACGCCGAACTGGCACGTGAACGACGAGAGCACGAGGATGATCGTGTTCGTCAGCGAGAACGGGAAGTTGAGTCGATCGGCCTCGAACGCCCAGAGCTCGGGCGACGTCGATCGCAGCGTGAAGTAGATCGCGAAGAGGCCGGCGAAGAACATGACCTCGCTGCCCAGCCAGACGATCGTTCCCACCGCTACGGTGTTCGGTCGATTGATCACGGGCGCGCTCGCCTGATAAGTGATTGAGGTGCTCGTCACCCCCCCATTATGGCCGAAATCAGGCCTGAGTTTTCGTCATCCGCGCGGACCGTGTCGTGCGAGGCGAGTAAGGGAACCCTAAGTCGGGCTGTGGGAAGCCCGTGAATCCGCCTCGAATCGGCGGATAGGATCGGGACATGCCCGCTCACCAGAATTGGCCCGACATCCTGAACTCCCTTCTGCAGGGGGTAGATCTGAGCGTTTCGGATGCCGCGTGGTGCATGGAGCAGGTGATGACGGGCACTGCGACGGAGGCCCAGCTCGCGGCGTTCCTCGTCGCGCTCCGCATCAAGGGGGAGACGGTCGACGAGATCGTCGGCTTCCGCGATGCCGTCCTCGAACACGCCGTTCCGCTCGAGGCGGACCCGATGGCGCTCGACATCGTCGGCACCGGCGGCGACCGCTTCGGCACGGTGAACGTCTCGACGATGGCGTCGATCGTCGCCGCGGCCGCGGGCGTGCCCGTGATCAAGCACGGCAACCGCGCCGCGAGCTCCGCCTCCGGCTCCTCCGACGTCCTCGCGGCGCTCGGGCTCGACCTCGCCCTTCCCGCCGACCGCGTGACGCGGGTGCTCGACGAGGCGGGCATCACCTTCGCCTACGCGGCGGCGTTCCATCCTGGATTCCGTCACGCCGGCGCCGTCCGCGCCCAGCTCGGCGTGCCGACGGTCTTCAACTTCCTCGGCCCGCTCTGCAACCCGGCCCGCCCCGAGGCCTCGGCGGTCGGCGTCGCCCAGCTCGACCGGGTGCCGCTCATCGTCGGCGTGTTCCAGACCCGCGGCGCCACCGCGCTGGTGTTCCGCGGCGACGACGGACTCGACGAGCTCACCACCACCGGACACAGCCATATGTGGGAGGTCTCGGGCGGCACCGTGAAGGAGCACGACCTCGATCCGCGCGACCTCGGCATCCCTCGCGCGAGCATCGACCAGCTCACCGGCGGCGACGCGGCGCACAACGCCGCGATCGTGCACGAGGTGCTCGGCGGCGCGAAGGGCCCCGTCCGCGACATCGTGGTGCTGAACGCCGCGGCCGGTCTCGTCTCCTTCGAGCTGGCGAAGGACCCGTCGCAGTTCCAGCGCCCCATCCTCGACCGCTTCCGCGACAAGATGGCGATCGCCGAGGAGACGATCGACCGCGGCGCCGCCGCGACGAAGCTCGACGAGTGGATCGCGGCGACCAAGCGCTGAGGCCCGACCGACAGCGGCGCGGGCCCCGTGGCATCCACGGGGCCCGCGCTCGGTGTTCGGCGAGTGCTACTTGACGTCCTCGTCGACCCAGTCGAAGGTCTTCGAGACGGCCTTCTTCCAGAGCCGGAGCTGACGGTCGCGCTCGGCGGCGTCCATCTCGGGCTCCCAGCGGGAGTCCTCCTGCCAGTTGGCGCGGAGCTCGTCGAGGCTCGACCAGAAGCCGACCGCCAGGCCTGCCGCGTAGGCCGCGCCGAGCGCGGTCGTCTCGGCGACGACCGGACGCACGACCGGCACCCCGAGGATGTCGGCCTGGAACTGCATGAGCGTGTTGTTCGCGATCATGCCGCCGTCGACCTTGAGTTCGGTGAGCTCGACCCCCGAGTCGGCGTTCACCGCGTCGAGCACCTCCCGGGTCTGGAACGCCGTCGCCTCGAGCGCCGCCCTGGCGATGTGCCCCTTGTTCACGAAGCGGGTCAGGCCGACGAGGGCGCCGCGGGCGTCGGGACGCCAGTACGGTGCGAACAGGCCCGAGAACGCCGGCACGAAGTACGCGCCGCCGTTGTCCTCCACCGACTTCGCGAGGTCCTCGACCTCGGGGGCGCTCGAGAAGAGGCCCAGGTTGTCGCGCAGCCACTGGATGAGCGAACCCGTGACGGCGATCGAGCCCTCGAGCGCGTAGTGCGGCGCCTGGTCGCCGAGCTTGTAGCCGAGCGTCGTCAGCAGCCCGTTCTTGGAGTGGACGATCTCCTCGCCGGTGTTGAAGATGAGGAAGTTGCCCGTGCCGTACGTGTTCTTCGACTCGCCGGCGTCGAACGCGGCCTGCCCGAAGGTCGCGGCCTGCTGGTCGCCGAGGATTCCGGCGACCGGCACCTCGCGGAGCAGGCTCGACGGCTCGACGGTGCCGTACACCTCGGAGGAGCTCTTGATCTCGGGGAGCATCGAGCGCGGCACGCCGAAGGCGGCGAGGATGTCGTCGTCCCAGGCGAGCGTCTCGAGGTCCATGAACATCGTGCGGCTCGCGTTGGTCACGTCGGTCGCGTGCACGCCGCCCTCCGGACCGCCGGTGAGGTTCCAGAGCACCCAGGTGTCGGTCGTGCCGAAGAGCAGGTCGCCCGCCTCGGCCTTCTCACGGGCCCCGGGCACGTTCTCGAGGATCCAGACGATCTTCGTGCCCGAGAAGTACGTCGCGAGCGGGAGACCCACCTGCTGCTTGAACCGCTCGACGCCGCCGTCGGCCGCGAGGCGGTCGACGATCGGCTGCGTGCGGGTGTCCTGCCAGACGATCGCGTTGTACACCGGCTCACCGGTGTTCTTGTCCCACACGACCGCGGTCTCGCGCTGGTTCGTGATGCCCACCGCGGCGATGTCGTGGCGGGTCAGGTCGGCCTTGCCGAGCGCCTGGCCGATCACCTCGCGGGTGTTGCGCCAGATCTCGGCGGGATCGTGCTCGACCCAGCCCGCCTTCGGGAAGATCTGCTCGTGCTCGAGCTGCCCGGTCGACACGATCGATCCGGCCTTGTCGAAGATGATCGCGCGCGAACTCGTCGTGCCCTGGTCGATAGCCAGGATGTAGTCGGCCATGACTTCCTCTCATTCATGCGTGCGAGGCCGGTCGCCGCGCACGCTCGGTTCAGTGGCTGGGCGGAGCGGGCGGCGGGGCCGGTTCGACCCCGCCGCCGCGATTCAGCCGAGCACGGGCAGCAGCGCGAGCGCCGCCCAGCCGGCGATGAGTCCGCCGATGATCGGGCCGACGACCGGGACCCAGGAGTACGACCAGTCGGAGCCGCCCTTGCCCTTGATCGGCAGGACGGCGTGCGCGATGCGCGGACCGAGGTCGCGCGCCGGGTTGATCGCGTAGCCGGTCGGACCACCGAGCGAGGCGCCGATCGCGATCACGAGGAACGCGACGGGAATCGCGCCGAGCTCCGCCGGGGTGCCGCCGTAGCTGAAGCCCAGGATGACGAACACCAGCACGAAGGTGCCGATGATCTCGGTGACGAGGTTCCAGCCGTACGAGCGGATCGCGGGGCCGGTCGAGAACACGCCCAGCTTGTTCGCGGCCTCGGGCTCGGCGTCGAAGTGCTGCTTGTACGCGAGCCAGCAGAAGATCGCACCGATGAACGCACCGACCATCTGCGCACCGATGTACGTCGCGATGGAGGCGCCGTCGATCGGAATGCCGGGAACGAACTCCGTCTCGCCTTTGCCGAGCCGGTTCACCGCGAGCCCGAGCGTGACCGCCGGGTTGAGGTGAGCCCCGGACGCGTACGACACGATGACGCCGGCGAAGACCGCGAGGCCCCAGCCGATGTTCACCATGAGGAACCCGCCGTTGTGGCCCTTGTTCCTGATGAGCGCGACATTGGCGACGACGCCGCAACCGAGCAGCACCAGCATCGCCGTGCCGACCATCTCCGAAAGGAAGATGACTCCGAGATTCATTTCAACCCCCTCCGATGCGGGAGCTTCGTCGCCCCCGCTCACTGGTCACGATAGCCGCGCGGCACCGTCAGGCGGAATGCCCCCGCCGGAATCGGCTTGAAGCCCCTTACGCCGGAGGCAGCCGCGGGCGTAGGTTTGCGAGGGAGTGCTGCGTCGGGGTCGATGCACGGTCGCACGACCGCAGGCAGCCGCGGCGGAAGGGGTGTCCGTGAAGAAGATCATCAACGACCCGAAGCGCGTGGTCGACGAGTCGGTCGCAGGGTTCGCGCTGGCGCATGCCGATCTGGTGAGGGTCGAGACCGACCCGATCCACGTCGTGCGCGCCGATGCGCCGATCGCCGGCAAGGTCGGCATCGTGAGCGGCGGCGGCAGTGGGCACGAGCCGCTGCACGCCGGCTACGTGGGCTTCGGCATGCTGGATGCCGCGGTGCCGGGTGCGGTGTTCACCTCGCCGACGCCCGACCCCATCCTCGCGGCGACGAAGGCGGTCGACGGCGGCTCGGGCGTCCTCCACATCGTGAAGAACTACACGGGCGACGTGCTCAACTTCGAGACCGCCGCCGACCTCGCCGCGGCCGAGGGCATCACGGTGCGTGCGGTCGTCACGAACGACGACGTCGCCGTGAAGGACTCGCTGTACACGGCCGGGCGCCGCGGCGTCGCCGGCACGGTGCTCGTCGAGAAGATCGCCGGCGCCGCCGCCGAACGCGGCGACTCGCTCGACGAGGTGGCCGCGATCGCCGAACGCGTGAACGCCGGCGCCCGGTCGATGGGACTCGCCCTCACGCCGTGCATCGTGCCGCACGCCGGCGAGCCGAGCTTCACGCTCGCCGAGGACGAGATCGAGATCGGCATCGGCATCCACGGCGAACCGGGGCGCGAGCGCGTCGCACTCGAGCCGGCAGACCGGCTCGTCGACCGGCTGCTCGAGCCGATCCTCGACGACCTCCCGTACGCCTCCGGCGAGCGCACGCTGCTGTTCGTGAACGGCATGGGCGGCACGCCGCAGGTCGAGCTCTACCTCGCCTACCGGCGGGCGGCCGAGGTGCTCGCGGAACGCGGCATCCCGATCGCCCGATCGCTCGTCGGCAACTACATCACCTCGCTCGAGATGCAGGGGATGTCGATCACGCTGCTGAAGCTCGACGACGAGATGATCGAACTCTGGGACGCCCCGGTGCAGACGGCTGCACTCCGATGGGGCCGATAGGCCGGGAAGGCGAGGGGGAACCGGTGGGATTGGACATCACCTGGGCGGTCGACTGGGTCAGGCGGAGCGCGGACCGCATCTCGGAGCACCGCGTCGAGCTCATCACTCTCGACCGGGAGATCGGCGACGGCGACCACGGCGAGAACATGGATCGGGGGTTCCAGGCGGTGGTGGCGAAGCTCGACGACCTGCCCGCGGGCTCGACGCCCGGTGACGTGCTGAAGCTCGTGGCGACGACCCTGATCTCGACGGTCGGCGGGGCCGCGGGGCCGTTGTACGGCACGGCGTACCTGAAGGCCTCGGGCGCGGTCGGCGGTGCGACGTCGCTCGACGGCGCCGCGGTCGCCGCGCTGCTCGCCGCCGCGCGCGACGGCATCGTCAGCCGGGGCAAGGCGGAGCCGGGCGACAAGACGATGGTCGATGCCTGGACGCCGGCCGTCGACGCCGCCGAGGCTGCGGCGAGCGCGGGTGCCGACGCCGCCGAGGTGTTCGCCGCGGCGGCCTCCGCCGCAGAAGCCGGCGCGGTCGCCACCGAGCCGCTCGTCGCGCGCAAGGGCCGGGCGAGCTACCTCGGCGAGCGCTCCGCGGGGCACCGCGACCCCGGCGCCGAGTCGAGTGCACTCCTCCTGCGGGCCGGGGCCGACGCCGCGGCCGACGGGGCAGGGGCATGAACGGGGGAGCCCAGGGCAAGGTCGGTCTCGTCTTCGTCTCGCACTCGTCGCAGATCGCGGCGGGGCTCGTCGAGCTCGCTCGCCAGATGGCACCGACGGCGGCACTCGAACCCGCCGGCGGCACTGACGACGGCCGCATCGGCACGAGCTTCGATCTCGTCTCCACGGCGATCGCCGCGGCCGACTCGGGCAGCGGCGTCGTGGTGCTGTGCGATCTCGGCTCGGCCATCCTGACGACCGAGACCGCCCTCGACTTCCTCGACGACGAGCTGCGCGCTCGCGTGCGCCTCGTCGACGCGCCGCTGGTCGAGGGCGGGGTCGCCGCGTCGGTGGCCGCCGAGGCCGGCGACCCGCTCGATGCCGTGGTCGCCGCGGCCGAGTCGGCACGCGGCGTCGCGGGCGACGGCTCGCCTGCCGGGTCGCGCACGGATGACGCGCAGCTGGCCGGCACCGGCACCGAGGCATCAGGCTACTCGCGGAGGGTGACGCTCGTGAACGCCGACGGCCTGCACGCGAGGCCGGCGGCGGAGCTCGTGAAGCTCGCCGCGACCTTCGACCATCGAGTGACGGTGAACGGCGCCGACGCGAAGAGCCTGCTGGGGATCATGTCGCTCGGCCTCACGAAGGGCGCGGAGGTCGAGATCGCCACCGACGACATCGCCGGTGCGGCCGAGGTCGACGCCCTCGCGGAGCTCACTGCGTCGGGGTTCGGCGAGCACTGAGCCCGTCGCACCAACACGCCTGCACGGCGGTACGGCGGTGCGACGGGCGGTGCGCGGCGGCGCTGAACGCTCAGTTGCCGCCCGCGATGCGGATGTCGGCCCCAGTGGTGTAGCTCGCGTCGGAGGACAGCAGGTAGGCGACGGCGCCGGCCATCTCGTGCGCTTCGCCCGGGCGGCGCATCGGGATGCCGGGCGCGCGCTCGTCAGGCGCATCGGGGCGGCCGGCCGCGGCGTGGATCTCGGTACGGGTCGTGCCCGGCGAGACCGTGTTCACGCGCACGCCGACCGGGGCGAACTCCTTCGAGGCGCCCGTGGTGAGCGCGTTCAGCGCGGCCTTGCTCATCGCGTAGGGGATGTAGGTGTTCGGGGAGCCCGACTTCGCGGCGCCGGAGGAGATGTTGACGATCGATCCGCCGGCACCGCCGCGGTCGGTGGCCATGTGCTCGATCGCGGCACGCGTGAGCACGATCGGGGCGAGCACGTTCACCCGGAAGAGCAGCTCGGTCTCGTCGAGCGGGGCGTCGAGGAAGGGGCCGATGCGGCCCGTGATGCCCGCGTTGTTCACGAGGCCGGTGACGCGCCCGAACGCGGCGATGGCGGCGGGCACGACCCCCGCCGCCGCGTCGAGGTCGCCGAGGTCGGCCTGGAGGAGGAGCACCTTCGCCCCCGCGGAACTGCAGCGCTGCGCGATCGCGTCGGCCGCGTCGGCCCGTTCGCGATAGGTGAGCACGAGGTCGTGCCCTTCGGCGGCGAGGCGCTCGGCGATGGCGGCGCCGATGCCGCGGCTTGCGCCGGTGATGATGGTGACCGGGCGGGGGAGCGAAGCATCCGTCATGGGGCAAGCCTACGGCGCGCCTCTGGTGATGAGGATGCCTCAGGCGTACCATCTGCGGTATGGCACGCGACGCAGCGAGCCGCCCTGACGACGGCAACGCTTTCACCAGATTCTTCGATCGAGTCGATCACGCGCTCGAGCCGATCTTCGGCGCTCCGCCGATCACCGAGGGGGTCGACCAGGCCGACCCCGCCGAGCTGCAGACGCGACCGTGCCCGGTCTGCGGGCACGCGATCGCCGAGCACCGCTTCGACGATACGAACGGCAACATCGTCATGACGTGCCCGACCGACGAGCGGCTGCCCGAGCGGGCGACGAACGCGCCGCTCAACGAGCTCGGCATGCCGCTGACGGGGCGTCGGGCCGAGCGCGCGACGCCCTCGTCCGCACCCTGACGACGGCGCGCGCTACGCGCGGGGGAGTGCGACCCCGGTCATCGAGTCGATAGCATGCGTACGCATGAATCGATCCGGATGACTCGGAGGTCACCTGCATGGGCGAGCACACCGCGACCGGGCGACCCCCGCGGGGCGGACTCGCCGCCGCCGACCGACGGCAGGCGCTCACCGCGATGCTGGCGGCTGAGCCGCATCGACTGCGGCGGCGCAGCATCTCACTCGGGGTGCGTCCCGACGACGCCGACGACGCGGCGCAGATCGCGGCCATGCGCGCGTGGCGCTCGATCGACGCGCTCGACGCGACGGATCCCGGCACGATGTGCTCCTGGCTCGACGTGATCGCGCGGCGCACGGCCATCGACCTCCACCGCCGCACTCCGCCGACCGACGGCGAGGTCGAGTGCGAGCGGCTGCGGGCCGCGCAGGACGTCGAGCGAGCGGTCGAGACGCAGGCGCGCCTCGCCGCGGCGTTGCGTTCGATCCGCGCGCTCGCGCCCGAACTGCGGGAGCCGCTGCTCATGAGCGCGGTCGACGGGCTCTCGGCGACGGAGATCGGTGATCGCCTCGGCATCAGCGCCGCGGCGGCGCGACAGCGGGTGTCGCGTGCGCGCAAGGCGCTGGCGAGGCATCCGGCCGGCGCCCGGGCGGGGAGCCCGCCGAGTCGGCCCGTCGACTGACCGCGGGCCGACTCGGCCCCGATCAGGCCGTGCCGAAGGGATTGTCGATGACGAAGCGCCACCCCATGGCGTCGTCGTGGACCGCGACGTCGGAGGTGGTTCCGGCGAGCGCGATCTCGCTGCCGTCGGGGCCCGTGCCGCGCATGGTCCAGTCGGCGATCGCGAGGCCCGTCGAGCCGCTCACGAAGGTGCGGCGGACCGTCATGGTGATGGGCAGTCCGAGCGCGAGGAACTGCTCGAGCGCGGCGCGCACCTGCGGCACGCCCTGGACGGGCTGACCGGGCGCCGGCACGAAGACCGCGTCGGGCACGTTCAGGGCGAGGAGGCCATCGAGATCGCGGGCGTTGAACCGCTCTGCGAAGGCGAGGTTGAGCTGATCGAGGGAGGTGACCGGAGTCGTCATCTCGAGTCCTTTCAGTGTGGTGAGCCCGGCGGTCGCGGGGCTCCATGAGAAGGACGCGGGCCGGGGGTATCCGTGACAGGTTCCCCGAGCATGCCGAGTGGTGAATGTTCGTATCCCGGAACCGGTATACTGGGGAAGTCGGCTCGCGAGGGCCGGCGCGGGGCCAGACCCCGATGCGGACGTAGCGCAGCTGGTAGCGCGTCACCTTGCCAAGGTGAAGGTCGCGGGTTCGAACCCCGTCGTCCGCTCCATATCGATCTCCCCTCGTGGTATGCCAGCATGGCGTGATGACGACCGTGACCGTACGTGCGATGACGCAGGACGAGTACGACGACTGGCAGCGCGACATCGCTGAGGCCTATGCCGAGGAGCAGGTCGCCGCGGGGCGATGGTCGCAGGACGGCGCCGTGCAGCGGGCCCGCGACGAGAACGCCGAGCTGCTGCCGCAGGGCCTCCGGACCCCGCGCATGCTGGTGCTGCGCGGGGTCGATGCGTCGGGTGAGCCCGTCGGCCGCGCTTGGGTCGGACTCGATCATCCTCGCGGCGCACCGGACGTCGCGTTCCTCTACGACATCGAGATCCTCGAGCCGCGGCGCGGGAACGGCTTCGGTCGCGCCCTGCTGGCGGCCGTCGAGGACGTGGTTCGCCAGGCCGGCGTCCCCGCCCTCGAGCTCAACGTGTTCGGCCCCAACCACCCCGCGATCGCGCTCTACGACTCCGCAGGGTACGAGGTCACGACCCAGCAGATGCGCAAGGCCCTCTGAGCGGCACGCGCGACCGATCGCCGGTCACTGCCCGGATCGCTCGACCGGCAGCCACAGTTCGCACGTGGCGGTGCTGAAGTCGGCGGAGCGGTCGAGCACCGCCACGATCGACGGGCCCGGCCGCAGGCGCCACGGGTTCGACGGGAACCAGTCGGTCGCCGTCGCCGCCCAGGTCGACTGCAGCACCGCGGGATACGCGCCTTCGGCGCGGAACACCGCCCAGGCTCCGGCGGACACGTCGATGGCGTCGAGGTCGCCCGGAACCTCCGCATGCTCATCGACGGCCACGCCGTGGAGGTAGGTCAGTTCGCTGCCCTCGGTGTAGTCGGGGTCGACGCCGTCGCTCACCTGCAGCAGGCCCTCGGGCTCGGTGCTGCTCAGGGCCTTGAGGCGGGCGTGCTCCGACATGGGCAGCGCGGCGATGTGCGCCTGGATGTGCGGATTCGTGCCCTCGTGGATGAGCGGGACGCGTGCGGCGTGCCCGACGAGGCGGAATGCGGGTCGGTCGGAGATTCGGGTGTCCATCGGGGTGTTCCCTTCTACGGTCAGGCGGAACCTGAGCTGCGGTTGCGTGCGAAGGGGGCCGCCGTCGCGACGGACGTCGGCGGGGCCGGCACCGTGCACGGCCCGGAACGCCCGGCCGAACGCCTCGGTCGAGCCGTAGCCGTAGCGCACCGCGATGCCCAGCAGCTCACCGTCGCCGAGCACCTCGGCCGCAGCGACCGTCATGCGCCGACGCCTCACGTACTCGGAGAGCGGCATGCCTGCGAGCGACGAGAACATCCTGCGGACGTGGTACTCGGTGGTGCCGAGGGTGCGAGCGAGCACCGCGAGGTCGAGGTCGTCGGCCAAATGCAGTTCGACCTCGTCGACGACCCGGTTGAGTATCGCGATCACGGTTCCTCCTTCAACACCCAGCCTCGTCGGGGTCGTGCGTTCGCACCCGACTTCCGCGGTTCGATTCGATCAGGGCATGAGCAGCGCGGCGACCGGACTGAAGTGCAGGCCGTCGTCGCCCAGTGTGCTGCCGGCGTGCTCGGTCGCGCGGCGGCGGCCGTCGCCGAGGGCGGTGAGGCAGCTCGGCGCGGTCACGTCGCAGCTCGCTCTCGTCTCCCGTCGCGCATCGCCATTCCGAGACTCGGGGCGACGTCGTCGAAGCCGAGCGAGCGGTAGAGGCGCTGCCCGGGCGGATCTCCGATGAGGCTGATGTACGCACCTTCCGGCGCCCGCTCGCGGATGTCGGCGATGAGCCAGTCGAGGACCCGACGATCGAGGCCCCTGCGCTGGTGCGCCGGATCCGTGGCGATGTCGGCGATGTGGAAGTACCAGCCGCCGTCGCCGATCGTACGGCCCATCGCGACCACGGTGCCGGTGCCGTCGAGGATGTGACAAGCCGACCAACTGCCGGTGATCGCGCCGGCGCCCTGTTCCGGAGTCTTGGGCGACAGGCCGGAGTCGCGACGAAGACGCAGATAGTCCTCGAGTGGCGGGGGGCCGCTGATCAACGTGTAGCCGACGGTCATGGCATCAATTCTGGATGAGTTCGCGTTCACCGGCTGAGCACGAACAACCGGGCCGTCGTCCGGGTGGCTCGCCGCCGGTGACATCCCGCTCGATGGCCGCGGCGTGCTGAACGTGTCGGAGGCATCCTTCGACCGCACCGGGTCCGACTGGGGTCAGATCGGGGTGACCGTCGCCGGCCGCCACGTCTTCGACCTGACCGACTCGGTCGTCTACTCCGCCGGCCGCAGCACCGTCAGCACGTAGCTGTCGGGGTCGGGGCACGCCTCCTGCAACGCGGCATCCGTCTCCGGATCCATGAATCGGGGATCGTCCCCGACCGCCGGGAACCAGACGAATCCGGGCCACGTCTCGACCCAGACGTCTCGTCCGGGTGGCTCTGCCACCTCGATGCCGTTCGCCGCGAGGCATGGGCCGTAGAAGCCGGTCAGGTAGTCGTAGACCCAGCCGAGCTCGGCGTCGGTCGGGCCTGCGCGAGTGATCTTCGTCGGGTGGGCGGCGTCTCAGGCGTACGCCGCGATCCACTCCGCTTCGGTGGTGCCCGACCAGCTGATGGTGTCGGGTTGACCATCGGTGTTCTCAGCGGTTCGCCCTTCGTCGATCTGCAGGCCGGCGGCTTCGTAGCACGCGCGCAGCACGTCGACGCGGTTCTGGTCGGTGACATACCCCTCGAACTCGACCGCAGGACGCACGGCGTCGGGGAAGCTCGCAAGCACACCCTGCCAGCGCTGATCGGCGTCGGCGAGCCGTTTCGCCTCCGACTCCGCCTCGGTGAGCGGGGGAGCGGGCTCGGGGTACGGTGCCAGCTCGGGCATCTCGATGCTCACGATCGCGGCTGCCGACTCGGTCGGCGCTGCCGTGGCGCCGCTCGGAGGTGGCGTCGCGCACGCGGTCATCAGGGCGAGGGATGCCACGGAGAGGGCGAGGCACCGACCGACGACCGTCGCGGGCCGCCGGATGAGGAATCGGGTCATGGGCTCGATGGGTGCGGAGAACCGGCTCCGGATCAAGGCGACTCGGTGATCGCCTCAGGCAGCTGCTCGCACCGGGCGGAATCGCACGGCGACCGCCCCGGACCTGAACTCCTGCCGTTCGACGAGCTCGAGCTGGATGCGTTCGCGCAGCCCGGCGAGCAACGTCGGCCCGTGTCCGGCGAGGACCGGCTGCACGACGAACTCGTACTCGTCGATCAGGCCCAGGTCCGCCAAGGCCAGGGGGAGTGTCACGCCACCGACCCACAGACCCTCGCCGGGCTCCTCCTTGAGCCGTCGCACCTCCTGGCCCACGTCGCCTCGGAGGAGCTCGGCGTTCCAGTCGGCCTCGTCGAGCGTGCTCGACACGACGTACTTCCTGGCCCCGTCGATGGCCTCGGCGAACGGGATCTCCCACTCGTCCATCCAGTCGGGCCAGCTGCCCGTGGCCGGCTTCCGCCAGGCGCCTTCCATCATCCCGTAGGTCACCCGGCCGAACAGGAGGGCATCGGCCCGCTCCATCTCGGCCGTCCAGTAGCGCATCGACTCTTCGTCGGGCGGGAGCCCTGCCTCGTGATGGCAGCATCCGTCGAGCGTGACGTTGATCGAATAGCGAAGCGGTCTCATCTGGTGCTCTCCTCGATGCCGGATGGCGTCAGCCGCGGGCCGGTGCGACCGTCTTGCGCATCACGGTCTTGCTCTTGCCGATGTGGCGCTCGAACGTGAATCCCGCCTTCTCGAACATCGCCCTCGTGCCGTTGTGGAGGAACGAGGACGACGTGCGCTTGCCGGGGACGAGCTCATTGGGGAACGAGACCACCTCGCCCCCGCCGGCCTGAGCGATGAGCGCGAGCGCGCCGTCCAGCGCCTCCCGCGCCACTCCGGACCGCCGGTGGTCGCGATCGACGAAGAAGCAGGTGATGCGCCACGGCGCCGGATGGGTCTCGCCGGCGTCGTACTGCTTGCGGTGGTAGATGTTCGGGAGTTCGAGCGGACTGCCGTACTCGCACCACGCGATGGCCTCGTCGCCGTCGAACACGAGGGCGGCGTGCGCGATGCCCTCGGCCACGAGTCGCTGCTTGAACGTCGGCCGGTCGTGCTCGTCCTTCACGGTGTGCTCGGTGTCGTCGTGGAAGTAGGAGCAATAGCATCCGCCCCAGACCCCGTTGTGCTTCTCCGCGAGCGCCAGCCAGGCCGGGAAGGTCTCGGGGGAGAGCGGCTTGATGACGTGCGTCGTCATCGCAACGTCACCCGCCTCAGCGTGCGATCCGCCCGTCCGAGACGTTCGATCGCTCGCGGGCAGCGGCGGACGTGCTTGGTCACGAACTCATCATCGGCCACGGCAGACTCCTCGGCTCGGTCCTGACAGTCTGCCGACTTGGTCCGACGATTGACAAGGTCGGCAGACACCAGAGGAGGTGCGCTTCACTGAGGTGCCGTCGCTGAAGGCGGAGGTCGTCAGCGAGTGGTACGACGATCAGCCGCGGTACCGGCGGCTTGGCACGTCCCCTAGTGGCCGGCTCCGAGCTTGCCGGCGAGGCGTTCGTGCATCTTGGTGCTGGCTTCGTTCATGCCGGTGATGATGACGCGCTTGCCGTGGTGTTCGTACTTCGTGGTGATGGCGTCGAGCGCGGCGACGGTCGAGGCATCCCAGATGTGCGAGTTCGACATGTCGATGACAACCCGGTCGGGGTCGCCGGTGTAGTCGAACTGAGTGGTGAGGTCGTTGCTCGAGGCGAAGAAGAGCTCGCCCTCAACGCGATAGTTCGCGGACGGGACGGCGGCTTCCTCGTCGAGGCTGCGTTCAACGGTGGCGAAGTGGGCGACCCGACGAGCGAAGGCGACCATTGCCACGAGGACGCCGACGATGACACCGATCGCGAGGTTGTGCGTCGCGACGACGACGGCGACTGTGACGATCATGACCGTCGTTTCGCTCTTCGGCATCCGCTTGAGCGTGGACCAGCGGATCGAATGCCAGTCGAAGGTCGCGACCGAGACCATGACCATGACCGCGACGAGCGCGGCCATGGGGATGATGGCGACGAGGTCGCCGAGCACGACGACGAGGATCAGGAGGAACACCCCGGCCAGGAACGTGGAGATGCGTGTGCGGGCGCCGGAGACCTTCACGTTGATCATGGTCTGACCGATCATGGCGCAGCCGCCCATGCCGCCGAACAGGCCGGACAGCACGTTCGCGGCGCCCTGCCCGAGGGCCTCGCGGGTCTTGCGCGAGCGCGTGTCGGTGACGTCGTCGACGAGCTTCGCGGTCATGAGCGATTCGAGGAGGCCGACGAGTGCCATCGCCAGTGCGTAGGGGCCGATGGTCCTGAACGTGTCCCACGTGAGCGGGACGTTGGGGATGAACAGCTCGGGGAGACTCCGGGGGAGTTCGCCTTGGTCGCCGACGGTGGGCACGCTGAGTCCGATGCTCACGGTGGCGACGGTGATGAGCACGATCGACACGAGCGGAGCCGGCACCAGTTTGGTCAGCTTCGGGAAGAGCACCATGATCGCGAGACCGGCCGCAACCAGCGGGTACACCATCCACGGCACACCGATCAGCTGCGGCAGCTGCGCCGAGAAGATCAGGATCGCCAGTGAGTTCACGAATCCGACCATGACGCTGCGCGGGATGAATCGCATCAGCTTTGCAACGCCGAGCACTCCGAGGACGACCTGGAAGAGGCCGGCGAGGATCACGGTCGCGATGAAGTAGTCCATCCCGTAGTCGCGGGCGACCGGCGCGATGACGAGGGCAACTGCACCGGTGGCCGCGGTGATCATCGCGGGGCGTCCGCCGAGGAACGCGATCGCGACCGCCATGACGAACGAGGAGAACAGGCCCACTCGAGGGTCGACACCGGCGATGATCGAGAAGGAGATGGCCTCGGGGATGAGCGCAAGGGCGACGACGAGGCCGGCCAGCACCTCTTTCGTGAGGACGTGCGGGGTCCGCAGTGCGGTCAGAACGGATGGCTCGGCCACGTATCGGTTGGGTGCGTCGGGGCGCGGGGTGATCACCACAGGTGGTTCTCCAGATCGAGGGCGGGATGCTCGTGGATCCCTGAGAGGCGTCGAGGGGTCGCGCGCCGCGTTGCGCCAAGACCGAGAATGGACATCGTCGCCGGGGGACCCGGCGAGCAGTGGAACTCTACCCTAACGTAAGGGTAGAGTTATTCGGGAGGGGCGGAACGTGACGGACTCAGGCATGATGCACATCGGCGAGCTCGCCGAGCGGACGGAGCTCTCCCTGCGCACGATTCGTCACTACGACGAGATCGGACTGTTGAAGCCCTCAGGACGAAGCGATGGCGGGTTCCGGCTCTACACCGACGCCGATCTCGAGCGACTGTTCATCATTCGTCGCATGAAGCCGCTCGGGTTCTCGCTGGAGGAGATGGCCGAGCTTCTGCGCATCATCGACATTCGCCACACAGGCGACGCCGAGGCGCGCCGGGTCGTCGACGCCGACTACGAGCGGTACGTCACCGAAGCTGAAGAGCGCCGTTCCCAGCTGCAACGCCAGCTCGACATGGCGGACGAGTTCCTGGCTCGGCTGCGCAGCGCGTAGCGATGCGGATCCAGTCACGGTGCGAGCCGGGGGAGAAGTCACTGAGTCGTTCTCCATAAGCTCGGGCCAGACGCATTGAGCACCACGGTCTCTGCGAGTTCTGGATCTATTAATGGTGAAGCCACTTATCCGATTTTCCATAATGCTCGGTCCTTGGAGCGTTTAGCGCCCCGTCATCGCGACAGTAATGCGGGCGGGTCAAACGGCGATCGGGATTGCCTGGATCTCTCTCGTCGCTCCGCTCGATCGCCGGCATCGATGGGGGAACGGTCAGGGACCGGCTTGCGGGCGTCCGGTCACGGACCTTTATCGGCATCTGGGTAGAGTTGGGATGGTGAGCAGGGTCGTCATGATGTGCGGGCCGGCCGGTTCCGGGAAATCGACCGTCGCTAGAGAACTCGAAGCGAGGGGAATGACACGACTCTCGTTCGATCGGGAGGCCTGGCGACGCGGGATCCATGTGATGCCCCTCCCGCCCGAGGTGCACGAAGAGATTGAGCGAGAACTCCGCGCCCGCCTCGTCGAACTGGTCACGGCCGGTGCAGACGTTGTCCTCGACTTCTCGTTCTGGTCAAGACGATCACGACTCGCGTTTCGTGACCTGTTGCGACCACTCGGAGTGGTGCCCGAAACGATCTACCTCGCGACTCCACGAGAAGTTGCGCTTGAACGGATGCAGAAGCGCAGACATGAACACGCGGACGACTATGCGCTCGCTGCGGAGCTCGCGGCCGAGTACTTCGACCACTTCGAGCCTCCGACCGCCGACGAAGGCCCGCTCACCGTACTTCGAGCAGCTGGACCGCAATAGCGCCGGCTTACGGGCAGTTTGCGGTTCCGCTTACGTGAGGTCAACTACTAAGGTGGCGAGATTGCGCGAGCGGAAGAAGTCCTGTTCAGCTGGCAATTTATGCAGATCAATGATTTACTGTCCGACATAATGTGCATTATCGGCATACGTGACAAGGGTCATTTCGACCCGCGCCAGCTCATCCCGCACCTGCTCATCATCGCCGAAACCCGTTCGATGGATCGGTACTGCGCAGCGCTCACCACCGATAGGTTCGACGCATGTACGAACTCTTCGACTTCAGTGCGCTGTACAGTCTCGTCTGGGTCGTCTTCGCCCTTGTCGTGCTCGCCGCGGTCGTGAGCCTCATCGTCTTCCTCATCGCGGCGGCGAAGGCGGCGTCCGCACTGGCGCGCTATCGGCACGTGCAAACCGAGCTGCTGCTCTCCGAGGCCGTGCGCGACTGAAGCGCGTGGGCTCGAGCCTGCCCGTTCCGACATAATCTGCGGTACCCCACCCCGAGGCGTTCTCGCCTCGGCTGTCGGCGTCGACCGTCAGCTCTCGGGGTCGTACATGAATTCGCGCACCTCCTGTGCGCACCGGCAGGCCGCCGCGAACCTCGCCGCCCATTCGACCGCCGCCTGGCGAGATGGCAGCTCCAGCACGGCGTAGCCGCCTTCGATCGTCGTCGTCTGGGGGTAGGTTCCCTCGGTCACATTGCCCACCTCGTCGACCATGACGGGTGGCACCGACTCGTCGAGCCCACCGCCGAAGACCCAGACCCCGGCATCCTTCGCCGCTCGCAGGACGGCGTGCGCATCGCGCGCTGCGTCCCGCAGCTCGTCCTCGGTGAGCACCATGGCGGCGCTGGGAAACGAGATCAGGTACTTGGTCATGCCTCAGCCCTCGACCCCGTGGTCGCGCAGCGAGATGAGCGCCGCGATGCCGGCGCTCATCGCGACGAACCCCAGCAACCAGACGACGACCTTCATCAGGCGGACTCCCCCATCGGCCGATGGTAACGCGCGAGATTGCGACCGACCAGTGCGTCGCCGAGAGCGATCGAGCAGCTGCTTCACCGTGAGGCAGCCCGTGGGTCGATGTCCCGCCGTCGATGCCCCTCCCCTCCCCCGGGTGCCTGCACCGCACATCCGGGGTCGGATCCGCGGACGGATCGGTGCTGCCGAGGCGGCGGCCGCGCACCGATCGAGAGGCCGCCGCATCGAGCGGCGGCCTCTCGATCCCAGAGCCGAGGGGCGAGCTGCGGCGCGTGCTCGGGCACGTGCGCCTGGATGCGCTCGGCGACCGCGCGATCGCCTCGGCCAAGTCGATCCCCTTCGCTCAGTCGGCGTTCGTGGCTGTCGACTTCGACACTGGCGATCGGGGCATTCCGATGTCTCCGGGCCGATGGGCCGAGAATCGCTCGGAATCCCCGGTCAGTCGATGATTCGGATGCCGATATGGCTCGCGAGACTCGGCGCCAGGAGGGCGACCTGCATGCCGTCGAGCGTCGCGCCGCGGAGGCCGGCGATGCCCTCGAGGGACGACATCGCGGCGAAGTCGAGCCCCCGGAGATCGACATCGCGCAGGGTCGCCCCGGTGACGGCGAGCGCCCGGACCTCGCAGCCGTCGAACGCGACGCGCTCGGCACGCGCGTTGCCGAGATCGAGCTCTTCGATATCGCAGTCGGTGAAGCGGAGGTCGCGGATCTCTGCGCCCCGGAGGTTCACGAACCCGAGCTTGCAGCCGACGAACCGCACCGACTGCCACCGGTTGTCGATGAACTCGACGGAGCCGAGCCGTGAGCCCGAGATGACGACGTCGCGCAGCTCGGCGCGCGGTGCGTGCAGCACCGGTGCTTCGAGGCGCTCGATCGAGGTCCCGCGTATCGCCGCGCCGCGCAGCCTCGTCTCGTGGGCCGACACTCCCCTGAGTTCGCACTCGTCGACCCGGAGGCCCGTCAGGTCGCGCTCGCTGAGATCGGCGGCGGTGAAGCGCCGACCCTCGACGACGGCGCCGGCAACCAGGTCGGCGTCGTCGCCGTCGACGAGGTCGGTCAGGACGAGTTCGTCGATGCGGGGCGGGGCGAGGCGAGCCGGCTTCATGCGCCGACGTACTCGGCGAGATGCTGCCCCGTGAGCGTCGAGCGCGACGCCACGAGGTCGGCGGGCACGCCCTCGAAGACGATGCGGCCGCCGTCGTGGCCGGCACCCGGCCCGAGGTCGATGATCCAGTCGGCGTGCGCCATGACGGCCTGATGGTGCTCGATGACGATGACCGTCTTGCCCGAGTCGACGAGGCGGTCGAGCAGGCCCAGCAGGTTCTCGACATCGGCGAGGTGCAGGCCGGTCGTCGGCTCGTCGAGCACGTAGACCTCCCCCGGCTCGCCCATGGCGATGGCGAGCTTGACGCGCTGCCGCTCGCCGCCGGACAGCGTCGAGAGCGGCTGACCGAGGGTGAGGTAGCCGAGCCCCACGTCTTCGAGGCGGCTGAGGATCTTGACGGCCGCGGGGAGCTTCGCCTCGGCCGAGTCGAAGAAGCGGTGCGCCTGGGCGACCGGCAGGTCGAGCACCTCGGTGATGTCGAGCCCGCCGAGCTTGTAGTCGAGCACCGCCGCCTGGAACCGCTTGCCGCCGCAGTCTTCGCAGGGCGTCTCGATCGTGTCCATGAAGCCGAGCTCGGTGATGATCACGCCCGCGCCCTTGCAGCTCGGGCACGCCCCCTCCGAGTTCGCGCTGAACAGCGCCGGCTTCACCCCGTTCGCCTTCGCGAACGCCTTGCGGATCGGCTCGAGCAGCCCGGTGTACGTGGCGGGGTTGCTGCGCCGGGAACCCTTGATCGCGCCCTGGTCGATCGAGACGACGCCGTCGTGCCCTGCGACCGAGCCGTGGATGAGTGAGCTCTTGCCCGACCCGGCGACTCCGGTGACGACCGTGAGCACGCCGAGCGGGATGTCGACGTCGACGTCGTCGAGGTTGTTCTCGTCGGCGCCGCGGATCTCGATCGCGCCTTCGGAGCCGCGAATCTCGGCCTTGAGCGTCGCGCGGTCGTCGAGGTGCCGCCCGGTCAGGGTGCCGCTGGCCTTGAGGCCGTCGACGGTGCCCTCGAAGCAGATCTCACCGCCGTTGCGCCCCGCACCGGGGCCGAGGTCGACGACGTGGTCGCCGATCGCGATCGTCTCGGGCTTGTGCTCGACGACGAGCACGGTGTTGCCCTTGTCGCGCAGCTGCAGGAGGAGCGTGTTCATGCGCTGGATGTCGTGCGGGTGCAGCCCGATGGTCGGCTCGTCGAAGACGTAGGTGACGTCGGTGAGCGAGGAGCCGAGGTGGCGGAGCATCTTGATGCGCTGCGCCTCACCGCCCGACAGGGTGCCGCTCGGCCGCTCGAGGCTGAGGTAGCCGAGGCCGAGGGTGACGAAGGCGTCGAGGTTCGCACTGAGCGCCGCGAGCAGCGGGCCCGCTTCGGGCAGCTCGAGCCCCCGCACCCATTCGGCGAGGTCGGTGACCTGCATACGGCAGGCGTCGGCGATGCTGACGCCGTTGATCTTCGACGAGCGGGCGCCCTCGGTGAGTCGGGTGCCGTCGCACTCGGGGCAGCGCGCGAAGGTGGCGACCCGCTCGACGAAGGCGCGGATGTGCGGCTGCAGCGCGTCGAGGTCCTTCGACAGCATGGCCTTCGTGATCTTCGGGATCAGCCCCTCGTAGGTCATGTTGATGCCGCTGATCTTGACCTTCGTGACCTCGCCGTAGAGGAAGAGGTGCCGTTGCTTCTCGGTGAACTGCTCGATCGGCTTGTCGGCCGGATAGAACCCCGACTGCGAGAAGCCCTTCACCATCCAGCCGTCGGCCGTGTAGCCCGGAACCATGATCGCGCCGTCGTCGAGCGACTTCGACTCGTCGACGATCTGGGCGAGGTCGAGGTCGGAGACCGAGCCGCGCCCTTCGCACCGCGGGCACATGCCGCCGAGATAGATCGCGTCCTTCACGATCTTCTTCTCGCCGCCGGGGCCGGTCATCACCCCGCTCGCCTTCTGCGTCGGGATGTTGAACGAGAAGGCGGTGGGCCCGCCGATGTGGGGCGTGCCCAGCTTCGAGAAGAGGATGCGCAGCATCGCGTTCGCATCGGTCACGGTGCCGACGGTCGAACGGGGGTTCGCCCCGAGCCGTTCCTGGTCGACGAGGATCGCGGTCGTGAGGCCGTCGAGCACGTCGACGTCGGGACGCGGGACCGAAGGCATGAACCCCTGCACGAAGGCGCTGTACGTCTCGTCGATCATGCGCCGCGACTCGGCGGCGATCGTGTCGAAGACGAGCGAGCTCTTGCCCGAGCCCGAGACGCCGGTGAACACGGTCAGCCGGCGCTTCGGGATCTCGACGTCGACGTCCTTGAGGTTGTTCTCGCGCGCCCCCTGCACGCGGATGAGGTCGTGGCGGTCGGCCTGGTGCGGTGAGGCGGTGCTCATCGGGTCTCCATCGCGAGTCGTGGGTCGGGCACGCGCGCAGAAGGCGCGCCGTGCTCACCCGGTTCGAGGTCGATCCCTCGATCTAAGCAGTTCGCACCGACATCGGCGGGTGCCGCGTTCGCGCCCTCGGCGAACGCGGGATGATCGGCGGGCAGGTCACGGGCGCGGACGATGAGGCACATGCCGTCACGGTAGTTCGCACGTGGCATCCGGCGCTTCTCGATTCATGACCGATCGCCGTCGCGACCGGCGTTCCCCTGCCATTCGTCGCACTCCGTCGCATTGCGACGCGCGCATTCACATCCGATGCCCAGCTTGCATTCGGCCATAGCCTTGCCTCAACCTGCCCACGAAAGGACACACCATGTCGAACCCGCAGAGCACCGGGCTCTTCGCCACGTTCTCGCTGGACTCCGAAGAGCTCTCGAAGTCCGCGATCAACACCGTCCGCGCGACCCTCGGGATCAGCGGCGCGGTCGCGCTCATCGTCGGAATCCTGATCACCTTCTGGCCGAAGGACTCGGCGGTCGTGCTCACGGCGATCCTCGCGGTGTACTTCCTCATCGCCGGTATCGCCTACCTCGGCCTCGGCATCTTCTCGAGGGGGATCTCGGGCGGCGCGAGGGCGCTGGACATCATCCTCGGCGTCCTGTTCATCCTCGGTGCGGTGCTCGCGTTCGCGAACCTCGGTGCGACGACCGCCTTCCTGGCGGTCTTCATCGCCATCCTGATCGGCGTCCTGTGGATCGTCGAGGGCGTCGTCGCCCTCGTCCAGATCGGCGACGCCCCCTCGAAGGGCTGGGCGATCTTCTTCGGCCTGCTCAGCATCCTCGCCGGCATCGTGCTGCTCTTCTCGCCGATCTGGGGCGCCGTCGTGCTCTTCGTCATCGCGGGCATCGCGCTCATCGTGCTCGGCATCGTGCAGATCGTGCGCGCCTTCACCTTCGGTCGCGGCGCGAAGGTCTGAACGCCCGCCGCACGGCGATGAAGAAGGCCGGTCCCGGATGCTCCGGGGCCGGCCTTCTTCTCGTGCTGCGACTGCGGCGGGATCAGGCCTCGGGGGCGAAGCCCGACACGTCGCCGACGTAGCGCGTGCGGTCGGCGGGCACGGGGTCGACGACGGCTGCCGCGACCTCCGCGGCGAACTCCGCCACGTTGTAGAGGCGGCCCGCGTCCTGCTTGCGCGCGTCGATCGCGCCCGGGTTCGCGCGCTCGAGGAGCGTGGCCGTGATGGTGCCCTCGATCATGTCGCCGGACACGACGACGAACTCGACGCCCGCGGCGTCGAACTCGGGGAGCTTCGCGCGCAGCGCGTCTTCGCCGGCGCGCTTCGAGAGGGCGACGGGCTCGTACTCGGGCATCGTCGGCGTGGTGCGGATGAAGTGCGCCTGGTGGCTCGTGACGAAGACGATGCGGGCGCCCTCGGCGAGGTGCGGCAGCGCGCCGTCGACGACGTTGACCTGCGCGTCGCGGTTGAGGCGCATCGCGTAGTCCTCGCCCATGCCGGTCTCCATGCCGCCGGAGGCGTTCAGGACGAGCACGTCGATGGGGCCGAGCTCGGCGACCGTGCGCTCGAACATCGCAGCGACCGACGCGGGGTCGGTGAGGTCGGCGCCGACGGCGATCGCCGTTCCGCCCGCGGCGGTGATCTCGGCGACGACCTTCTCGGCGCGGGGCGCCTTGCTGCGGTAGTTCACGACCACCGAGGCGCCTGCGGCGGCGAGGGAACGGACGGTGTCGGCGCCGATTCCACGCGACGAGCCGGTCACGAGCGCGACGCGGCCGGCGAGCGAGCCGGGGGCGAGAGGGTTGGTCACTGGAGGTCTCCTCGAAGTTCAGAGCGGGCCGGCGCACGAGCGTCGGCGCGGCGAACCGAGACTATCAACTCCCCCATGCCCACCCCGGCACTGATAGTTTCGAATCAGCCGGCCGCGTGCGAAGGAGACCCGATTTGGATGTGCTGACCCAGTACGCGTGGATCGCATGGCTCGTGCTGATTCTCGCGTTCGCGACGATCGAGGTGTTCACGCTCGAGATGACCTTCCTGATGCTCGCGCTCGGCAGCGTGGCCGGGCTCCTGTCGGGTCTCTTCGGCATCCCGTGGTGGGCGCAGTTCGTCATCGCCGCCGTGGTCTCGGTCGCCCTGATCCTCGTCCTGCGACCGCCGTTGCTCCGCGCGCTCCGGCGCGGCTCCGACCCCGCGCGCAGCAACATCGATGCGCTCATCGGGGCCGAGGGCACCGTCGTGCACACCGTGGGCTCAGCGGGCGGCCAGGTCAGGCTGCAGAACGGCGAGACCTGGACGGCCCGGTTGTCGCCGGCGACCGAGCAGGCGGATGTCGCGGTCGGCGGGCGCGTGCTCGTCACGGGCATCGATGGCGCGACGGCCGTCGTCGTGCCGGTAGAGAGGGGAACAGCCGAGTAATGGACGTGTCCGGCATCATCGTGTCGATCGTCGTCGCCGCGATCGTCATCTTCGTGATCGTCGTCATCGCACGATCGGTCCGCATCATCCCGCAGGCCTACGCGGGCGTCGTCGAGCGGCTCGGTCGCTATCACAAGACGCTCACGCCCGGCCTCAACATCCTCGTGCCGTTCATCGACCGGCTCCGCCCGCTCGTCGACATGCGCGAGCAGGTCGTCTCGTTCCCGCCGCAGCCGGTCATCACGGAGGACAACCTCGTCGTCTCGATCGACACGGTCGTGTACTTCCAGGTGACCGACGCCCGGGCGGCGACCTACGAGATCGCGAACTACCTCGGCGCCGTCGAGCAGCTCACGACCACGACGCTCCGCAACGTGGTCGGCGGCCTGAACCTCGAAGAGGCGCTCACGTCCCGCGACAACATCAACGGCCAGCTGCGCATCGTGCTCGACGAGGCCACTGGCAAGTGGGGCATCCGCGTCTCCCGCGTCGAGCTGAAGGCCATCGACCCGCCCGTCTCCATCCAGGACTCGATGGAGAAGCAGATGCGCGCCGAGCGCGATCGTCGTGCGCTCATCCTCACCGCCGAGGGCACGAAGCAGTCGGCGATCCTCACCGCCGAGGGCGAGCGGCAGGCCGCCATCCTCCAGGCCGAGGGCGACGCGAAGGCGGCCGTGCTGCGTGCGCAGGGAGAGGCCGAGGCGATCCTCACCGTCTTCGACGCCATCCACAAGGGCGACCCCGACCCGAAGCTGCTCGGGTACCAGTACCTGCAGATGCTCCCGCAGCTGGCGCAGGGCGACGCGAACAAGCTCTGGGTCATCCCGAGCGAGCTGACCGAGGCGCTCAAAGGCATCGGCCGGGCCTTCACTCCCCCGGCCGCCGGCGCCGCGCCCGCGGCGGGTCCCGGCACGGCGCCGTCCGCACCGGCCGCGCCGCCCGTGACGCCGCCGCCCGGCACGTACCCGCCCCAGGCGTGAGCGACCGAGTGGCCTCGACCTACTTCGAGCCCGCAGGGCCCCGAGTGCTGGCGCACCGGGGCCTTGCGCTCGACGCACCCGAGAACACCCTCCTCGCGTTCGCGAAGGCGATCGCGGTCGGTGCCGACTACCTCGAGACCGACGTGCACGCGAGTCACGACGGCATCGCCGTGGTCTCGCACGACCCCTCGCTCGACCGGGTCGCCGGGCGCAAGGTCGACGTCGGGCAGCTGACCATGCACGAGCTCGGGCGCATCGACCTCGGGCACGGTCAGAACTTCTCCTCGCTCGAAGCGGCGCTCGACGCGTTCCCCGACGCTCGCTTCAACATCGACGTGAAGGAGTCGGCGGCGGTCGAGCCGACCATCGCGGCGATCGCGCGCACGCGATCGGCGGGACGAGTGCTCCTGACCAGCTTCTCCGAGCGTCGGCGGCGGCGACTCGCCGAGCTCGCGCCGGGTGCCGTCACCTCCGTCGGCGGTGCGGGCGTCCTTCGCTTCCGGAACGCCGCCTTCCTCCGCTCCCCCGCCTCGGCGACCCGCGCACTCCGCGGCGGCCTCGCGCTGCAGATCCCCGAACGGACCGGCCCCCTGCGGCTCGTCACGCGTCCGCTCATCGACCTCGCTCACCGCGTCGGCGCGGAGGTGCACGTCTGGACGGTGAACGATCCCGCCGACATGACGAGGCTCCTCGATCTCGGCGTCGACGGGCTCGTGACCGATCGCGCCGACCTCGCGATGGAGATCGTCTCCGCCCGAAGCTGAGAATTCCCCGCAAAACTTCAGCCCGCGGAAAGGGAACGCCCAGCTTGATCGTTGACAATGTCAGACGATCGAGTAGAGGAGCACACCATGGCGGACCGGAGCCTTCGAGGCATGCGAATCGGCGCACAGAGCCTGCAGAGCGAAGACGGCGTGGTGTTCGCCGACCGTGCGGAGCACACGTATCGATGCGAGGCCTGCGGCCACGAGACGGTGATGACCTTCTCGGCCGACGCCGAGCTCCCCGAGACCTGGGAGTGCCGTCAGTGCGGTGCCGCGGCGACCCTCCTCGTCGACTCGAAGCCCGTCGAGATCGACCGCTCGGGCGAGAAGGTCGCCCGCACCCACTGGGACATGCTGCTTGAGCGCCGCACCCGCGCCGAGCTCGAGGAGCTCCTCGAGGAGCGGCTCACCTACCTGCGCGCCCGTCGCGGCCAGCAGAAGATCGGCGCCTGAGCCGAGGGTCTGAACCGAGGACCCGGTCGCGCCCGTCCGCGACGAGCGTCAGTCGCGCTTCGACCGGCGCGGTGCGTTCCGCGTCGCGAGCACGCCCGCCGCGATGAGGCCCGCGAGCGACGCCAGCACGATCGTGATCGGCACCCATCCCGCGAGTGCCACCGACGGAGTGATGCCCTCGCGCAGCTCGACGTCCGTCACCATGGCGCCGGGCTCGTCGGCGGGTAGCGCGTCGATCGTGCGACCCGAGGGGTCGATCACCTGACTGGTGCCGACCGTCGAGATGTTCACCACCGAGCGGCCCGTCTCGATCGCGCGAAGCCGCGCGATCGCCAACTGCTGCTGGTTCTCGTCCGTTCCGCGGAAGTCGGCGTTGTTCGTCTGGAACAGGTACACCTCCGCCCCGTCGCGGGCGCCCTCCCAGATGACCTCGTCGTAGATCACGTCGAAGCAGATCGCGAGGCCCGCGACCGCGGGGCCGAGGTCGAACACGGGCGGATTCACGCCGGGCGAGTAACCGCGCTGCACCAGCCCGGTGAGGTCGGGCACGATCGCGTCGTAGAACCAGCGGTCGGGGATGTACTCGCCGAAGGGCACCGGATGCCGCTTGTCGTAGCTGTCGACGGCTCCCTCCCCCGCGCTCCAGAGCAGCGAGGTGTTGAAGTACTCCTCGCCGCGCACCGTGACGGTGTTGAGCACGACCGGGGCGTCGAGTGCGGTGCCGAGCGAGTCGAACACCTCGGCTGCGGCCGCGCTGCGGGTCGGATCGATGTCGGAACCGCCCTCGGGCCAGAGGAGGACGTCGATGCCCTCCTCGTCGAGGATCGGCTCGGTCGCCTCGAGCTGGGCGGCGAGCACGTCGCCCTGGGTCCGCACGTCGAAGTAGCCGGAGGGCCCGTTGCCCTGCACGCTCGCGACCCTGAGTTCGCCGACCGCAGTCGTCGGCCACGCCGGGAGCACGACGGCGACGACGAGCAGCGCGGCGACCGGGATCGCCGTGCGCAGGTCGCGCCACCCGCGCATCCGCACCCACTCGATGAGGCTGGCGACGATCGCGACCATCACGAAGCCGAGACCGGTCGAGCCGACCCAGGAGACGAGTTCGGCGAAGGGGCTCTCGGCCTGGCTGAGTGCGGCACGGCCCCACGGGAAGCCGCCGTAGGGCAGGGTGCCGTTCGCCGTCTCGCGGACGATCCAGAGGCCGGCGACGAGCAGGGGCAGCACGAGCAGCCGGACCCAGCGCGAACCGCTCGCCCGCGGCACCCACCGGTACGCGAGGGTGATCAGGACCGCTCCGCCCGCGACGAAGAGCGACTCGAGCAACGAGAGCGCGAGCCACGGGATCGGCCCGAGGTAGAGCGACGTCCACGACACCTGCTGCAGGTAGAACGCGAGCCCGAACACGAATCCGACGAGTGCCGCGCCCCAGGCGCGTCGGCCGATGAGGCTGAGGAGCGCGAGCGCGATGCCGACGAAGGCGAGCGGCCACATGCCGAGCCCGGGGAACCCCATGTCGTAGACGGAGCCGCCCACCGCGGCGGCGAGCACGGCGGCCCAGAGCGGCAGGGGCAGGAATCGACGTGTGGGGCTCTCGGGCACCAGATCAGCCTAAGCGACGCACCCCGGTGCCATGCGCCCGAGCGGCGGCGTCAGGCGACCGAGCCGTACGCGACGACGCCGCGGCGGACGGCATCGATGGCCGCGCGCGCCGTGGCGCCGAGTTCGGCGTCGGCGACGATCGAGATCTGATCGAGGAGGTCGACGACCTGCTTCGTCAGCCGGACGAAGTCGCCCGCCGCGAGCTCGGTGTCCTCCAGGACTCCGCCGAGGTCGCCGCCGCGTGCCCAGGAGTACATCGCCGAGGCGAGCGCGGGAGACGGCTGGTCGCTGCCCGGCAGTCGGTGGTCGCGTTCCAGGTCGTCGAGCTCGCTCCAGACGTCGAGCGTGCGATCGAAGGCCTCGCGGAACCCGCCGCGCGGCAGCCGGAAGTCGACGTTGCGGTCGTCGCGCCGCGGCTCGTAGACGAGCGACGCCGCCATCGCGGCGATGCCCGCGACGTCCAGGCCGTTCCACAGGCCCTGGCGGAGGCACTCGGCGACGAGCAGATCACGTTCGCCGTAGATGCGCTTGAGCGTCCGACCCGCCGGGGTCGAGACGACCTCGCCGCGCGAATCGCGCTCGAGATAGCCGAGTCGGGTCAGCACCTCGGCGACCTTGTCGAAGCGCTTCGCGACCTGCCCGGTCCGTGTCCGGATCTGCCGGAGCAGGTCGTCGTGCTCCTGCTTCAGCCGCCACCAGCGTTCGGCCCAGCGCGCATGCTGCTCGCGCTCCGCGCAGCCGTGGCACGGGTGGGCGCGGAGCGCCTTGCGGGCCGCGACGAGCTCGCGCTGCAGGCGTTCGCGCTGCGCGTGCGACGGGTTGCCCTTCGAGCTCTGCCGCTCGAGCCGGCCGATCTCCCGGCGCAGGCTCGCGTACTCGGCGAAGTCGCCGAGGTGGCAGCGCATCGCCTCCTCGAACCCGGCCATCGACTCCTCCTGCTTGCGCAGGGTGCGGGCGAGGTCGACGACGGCGCGGTCGGCCTGGAACTGCGCGAAGGAGAGCTCGAGGATCTGGCGTGTTCGGTCGCGGCCGAACTGGTCGATGAGGTTCACCGCCATGTTGTACGTCGGACGGAAGCTCGAGTTCATCGGGTAGCTGCGCCGCGAGGCGAGGGCCGCGACCGACTCGGGGTCGAGCCCGTCGACCCACTGGATGACCGAGTGACCCTCGATGTCGATGCCGCGCCGGCCCGCGCGGCCGGTCAGCTGGGTGTACTCCCCCGGCGTGATCGGCACCCGCGCCTCGCCGTTGAACTTCTCGAGCTTCTCGAGCACGACGGAACGGGCGGGCATGTTGACCCCGAGGGCGAGGGTCTCCGTCGCGAAGACGACCTTCACGAGCTTCTGCTGGAAGAGGTCCTCGACGATCTCCTTGAACGCGGGCAGCATGCCGGCGTGATGGGCGGCCACGCCGCGCTCGAGCCCCTCGAGCCACTCCCAGTAGCCGAGCACGGCGAGGTCCTCGTCGCGCAGCATCCTCGCGCGCTCTTCGACCATCGCGCGGATCTCGCTGCGCTCGTGCGCCTCGGTCAGCCGGATGCCCGATCGGAGCACCTGGCGCACCGCCTGGTCGCACCCCGCTCGCGAGAAGATGAACACGATCGCGGGCAGCAGGTTCTTGCTCTGCAGGAGCGCCACGACCTCGGGGCGGTCGAGTCGCCCCGAACCGGGCCCGCCCTGGTGGAACCGGCCGCGATCGCCGCCGCGCCGGCCGCGCTGCGACCGTTGCGCGATCGAACGCCCGCCGCTCATGCGCGCCAGCTGCTTGAGCTCGGGGTTCACGCGATGCGTCGCGGCCTGCCCCGAGGAGTCGAAGAGGTCGACGAGCTTCTGCTTCACGAGCACGTGCTGCTCGAGCGGCACCGGCCGGTCCTCGGAGACGATGACGTCGGTGTCGCCGCGCACGGCCTGCAGCCAGTCGCCGAACTCCTCGGCATTCGACACCGTCGCGCTCAGCGAGACCAGCCGCACGGCCTCGGGGAGGTGGATGATGACCTCCTCCCACACCGCCCCGCGGAAGCGGTCGGCGAGGTAGTGCACCTCGTCCATGACGACGTAGGCGAGCCGGTCGAGCAGGGCCGATTCGGCGTAGAGCATGTTGCGCAGCACCTCGGTCGTCATGACGACGATGCGGGCGCCCGAGTTGACGTTGGTGTCGCCGGTGAGCAGGCCGACGTTCTCGGCGCCCCAGGCGTCGACGAACTCCTGGTACTTCTGGTTCGAGAGCGCCTTGATCGGCGTCGTGTAGAAGACCTTCGCGCCGGGCTCCTGCATGGCGAGGTAGACCGCGAACTCGGCGACGACGGTCTTGCCCGCCCCGGTCGGTGCCGCCACGAGCACGCTGCGGCCCTCGTCGAGCGCCGCACAGGCGGCGCGCTGGAACGGGTCGAGGTCGAAGCGCACCGAGGCGGCGAATTCGGCGAGCCGAGGCTGCCTGCGCTGTTGGCGGGACAGCGCATAGCGCTCGGCCGGCGAGAGGCTCATCACCCCTCCAGCCTAGACAGGCTCGCCGAACTCCAGGCGGTTGCGGCGATCGACACGGCGATCATGCAGGCTCGCGATGAACCACGCCGCGAAGTACAGCCCGATCATCGGGATGGCGAGCATGAACATCGACACGACGTCGGCCGAGGGGGTCGCGATCGCCGTGAACAGCACGATCACGAGGATCGCGACGCGCCACGACTTGATGATCGAGGCTGCGCTGATCACCCCGGCGAAGTTCAGCAGCACGATGAACACCGGCACGACGAACGCGATGCCGATCGCGACCACGAGCTTCAGCACGAAGTCGATGTACTCCTTCGCGGTGAGCAGCGACATCGCCCCCTCGGGCACGAAGCTCGTCATGAGCTTGACGATGTTCGGCAGCACGAACCAGCCTGCCGCGCAGCCCGCGAAGAAGAGCGGGATCGCCGTCATGAAGAAGGCGAGCGTGAAGCTGCGCTCCTTCTTGTTCAGGCCGGGCACCAGGAACGCGAAGATCTGGTAGAGCCAGACCGGACTCGAGATCACGAGGCCGAGTGTCAGCGCGATCTGCAGGCGCAGATCGAACGCACTCGAGATCGTCGGGAAGACGATCGCCGTCTCGGCGTCCTGCCCGCGCGCCTCGGCGACACGGACGACCGGCTCCTGGATGGCGTCCCAGACGTAGAGGTCGGTCAGCACCCAGCCGGCCACCATGCCGACGACGATCGCGATCGCAGAGATGAACAGTCGCTTGCGCAGCTCGATGAGATGCGCGCCGAGCGACATCCGCTTCTCGCGGTTCTTCTCTCCGCGATCCTTCACCGCGGTCATCGAGGTCAGGCGCTCTTGCCGGAACCCGGCTCTTCGGACTTCGTCTGCTCGTCAGCGGCGGCGGCAGCGTCGCCGTCGCCCTTGTCGGAGCGCACTTCGGTCTTCAGGATCTTCATCGACTGCCCGAGGCTGCGGGCGAGTGCCGGAAGCTTGGGGGCGCCGAACAGCAGCAGAATGACCACGAGGATGATCAGCGCGTGCCAACCGGTGAAGCCTTGCCACATAGGTATTCGTCCGTTTCTCGGGGGATGTTGGCGACAGTCTACCTGTCGGAGGTTTCCGTGCGTCCAATCCTGTGGACGGATGCCCGCGCGCCGCGTCGTGCACTCAACTCGGAGGGCGGTCGGACCCGTCGGATTCGCCAGCGTCCGAGTAGCCCGCGAGCCCTGCATCGGCCCAGCCGGCGACGGCCGCCCGCGCCTCGGGAGGCCCGACCACCGTCACGAGACCGGGCAGGCCCGCCACGAGCCGCTTGAGGCCGTGCACGTGGGCGAGTCGCAGTGTGACGCGGAGGCGCCCGTCGACCTCGGCGGTCGTGGAGTCCGCGAGGTAATCGGCCAGGAGCGGCAGGGCCTCGGGCGCGACGTCCACGACGACGTCGAAGTCGGACTCGGAGGTCTGGAACAGGGTGTCCGGGACCTCGCGCTCGGGGTGCTCGTCGATCGGCACGTCCGACACGACGAGCTCGCTCATGCGGTCGACGCGGAAGTTGCGGACGTCTTCGCGGGTGTGGCAGTACGCCTGCAGGTACCAGTCGGCGTCCTGCGAGAGGATGCGGAGCGGGTCGACGCGACGGCGCCCGGCGACGCCGAGCGCGTTGCGGTAGTCGAACTCGAGCTGGCGGCCGCCTGCGACCGCCTCGCGGATGCGCGCGAGCGAGGCGTCGGCCTCGGACTCCGCGACGGCGAGCCGGCTCGGCACCGCCGACGCCCCGGCGGTCAGCTTCTGCATGAGCGCCGCGAGCGACGCGCTTCCGGCGTTCTCGGGAAGCGCGGAGAGGTACTGGAGGCCGGCGATCAGCGCGGACGCCTCGCGCGCGGAGAGCCGCGGCGCGTCGTCGATCGCGACGTGATGCACGATGACGATGACGTCGTCCTCCTCGAAGGAGTCCCAGTCGATGTCGAAGAGATCGTTCGGCTGGTACGTGCCGGTCGCGCCGGGAAGGCCCGACGTCGCGATGAGTCGCACCGCGTCGCGGATCTCCTCAGCGCCGATGCCGAAGTGCGCGGCCGCCTCGTCGACGTCGACGACCTGCTGCTCGAGCAGGTACGGCACGAACGAGAGCAGGAAGACGAGCTTGTCGGGCGCCTTCAGCGGGCGAGCGCGCTTCGCACTCATCGGATGTCTCCTTCGCGATGGGCCTCGGCGACCGCCCTGAGCCGCTCCCGGACGGCGTCGCGGAGCGACTTCGGCGAGAGCACCCTGACCTCGGGGCCGTAGGCCGCGAGCTCGTCGGCGAAGATCGCCGCATCGGTGTAGTGCAGGCGGATGACCCCGGCGTCCTCGTCGCGGAGCGCCGCGCGCTTGCCGAGGCGCACCTCGGCGTCGCTGCCCGCGGTGACCGCGAGATCGGCCGCGTTCGCGAGCCGGAGCGCGCTGAGGTCGGCGATCACCTGGTCCTGGATGCCGGGCGGCGGCGCCTCGAAGCTCGAGCCGGGCACGGTCGTCACCTCGCCGACGATGCGCGAGAGGAGGAAGGTGCGGGGCTCCTGCGCGTCGAGGTCGAAGGCGTGCAGATGCCAGCGGCCCTCGTGCAGCACGACCGCGAGCGGGTTGGCCGTGCGCTGGCGCGGGGCCTGCTCCCCCGGCTTGAAGTAGCGGAACCGCACCGCCTGGCGGCGATCGAGCGCCTGCCGGAGCGGTTCGAACGCCGCGTCGCGGACTCGGAGCCGCGGCGCATAGCCGATGACCGGTTCGTGCGGCTCGATGCCGAGCGAGCGCAGCTTCGTGAGGGCGCGCTGCGAATCGGCCGACAGGGATGCCTCGCGCCAGACCTCGGCGGCGAGGCCGAGGAGCGCGAGCTCGTCGGGGGTGAACCGCACCTCTTCGGGCAGCTCGTACTGCCCCTTCGGGATGCGGTAGCGCAGCGCCTGGTTGTCGCCGGGCCGGTCGGGCGACTCGACGGTCTCGAGCGGGATGCCGAGCTCGCGGATGTCGTCCTTGTCGCGCTCGAACTGCCGCTCGAGGTTGGCGTTCGCGCCCGAGGCGTCGAAGCGCTCGGCGTAGCCGCGCACCGTCGAGAGGATCTCGGACTTGAGGAGCCCCGTCTCGGTCGCGAGCAGCGCCAGCACCAGACTGAACAGGCGGTCCTCGACCGGTACCTTCACTTCGCTCCTGCGCTCTCCCCCGGCCACAGGAGCGATCATACTGAACCGCTCGCGCAGCCCGGACGCGCAGGCGCGATCAGAGCACGCCCAGGATGTCGACGACGAAGAAGAGCGTCGATCCGGCGGGGATCTTCGCGTTCGCCTGGTCGCCGTAGCCGTCTTCGGGCGAGACGATGACGCCGACCTGCGAGCCGACGGTCTGGCCGATGATCGCCTTCGAGAAGCCCGGGATCACCTGCGCTCCCTCGCCCTCGGCGACGGTGAAGGTCACGGGGCTGCCGTTCTCCCAGCTGGAGTCGAAGACGCTGTTGTCGTCCCAGAGGACGCCCGTGTACTGCACGACGACCGTGTCGCCCGACTCGACGACCTCGCCGTCGCCCTGCTTGAGCACCTCGACCTCGGTCTGCTCGGGCGGGTCGTTCTTCGGCACGGTGATGCCGGGACGCCCGTCGGGCGCGAGCACGACCGCGGGGAAGCCGTCGCGCGTGAGCCGCACGGCGCCGTCGGCGCGCGACGGGAAGGCCTGCTTCACGTCGATCACCATGACGAGGCTGTCGCCGGGGGCGATGCCGATCGACTCGTTGCCATTCGGCCCGAAGCCGTCCTTCTCGGGGATGACGACCGCGACGCGCGAGCCCTCGCGGGCGCAGGTGAGGCCGTGCTTGAGGCCGGGAAGCGTCGTGTCGGAGACCGTCAGCGGCACCGGGTCCTCGTCGCCGAAGCCCGTGACCTGCAGCTCGTCGCCGGTGGCGCCGTTGTAGACGGCCAGCCCGACGAGGCTCATCTGCCCCTCGGTGAGCAGCGGCCCCTCGCCCTCGATGATCTCGGTGCACTCGGTGTCGCTCGGGGTGAGCGGCGTCGGGAAGTCGACCTTCGGCGCCGAGCCGAACTCACCGGTCGCCTCGACGAGCTCGGACGAGCCGCCCGTGGTGGCCTCGGGCGCGGGCGCCGGGGCGGTGCAGCCGGAGAGGGCGACGGCGACGAGGCCGGCCGTGGCGATGAGCGCGAATGACGAGCGCACTGATCCTCGATTCTTCGATGGGTCGCGGAGGGGCGTTGAAAGCCTACCCGTCCGAGTCGGACGGTTCGGCGCCGGCGACGTCGTCGGCGCCTGCGGCACTGGACTTCCGCGCAGCGGCGCCGGCGGCGCGCACGCGCTTGCGGAGGCTCTTGTCGCTGACCTGCCGTTCGCCGAGGGCCCCGGGCGTCCACGCCTCGACGTCCTCGTCGCTGAACTCGGTCTTGGACGGGCGGCGCTTGAGCTCGGGAAGCACCGTGTCGGGCGCGAGACGGCGGGCCGTGATGAGGAACCCGGTGTGGGCGATCATGCGGTGATCGGGTCGCACGGCGAGGCCCTGCACGTGCCAGCCGCGCACCATCGTCTCGGAGGACTGGGGCTCGGTGTACTCGCCCGTCGCACGGATCGCCTCGGCCACGCGCGAGAGCTGCGTGGCGGTCGCGATGTAGCAGAGCAGCACGCCGCCGGGCTTGAGCGCCGCCGACACGGCGTCGAGGCACTCCCACGGGGCGAGCATGTCGAGCACGACCCGGTCGACCGAGCCGTCCTCGACCGTCTCGGGCAGCACCTCGGCGAGGTCGCCGAGGCCGATCGACCAGTTCTCGGGCACCGCGCCGTGGAAGGTCGCGACGTTGCCGCGGGCGACCTCGGCGAAGTCGCCGCGCCGCTCGAAGGAGTGGAGTCGCCCGGTCGCGCCGATCGCCCGCAGCAGCCAGAGCGAGAGCGCCCCCGAGCCGACGCCGGCCTCGACGACCGTCGCGCCCGGGAAGATGTCGGCCTGGGCGAGGATCTGCGCGGCGTCCTTCGGGTAGACGATCGCCGCACCGCGCGGCATCGACATCACGAAGTCGCTGAGCAGCGGACGCAGGGCGAGGTACTCGATGCCGACCTGGTTCGCGACGACCGATCCGTCGGGCAGGCCGATGAGGTCGTCGTGCGCGACGAGGCCCTTGTGCGAGTGGAACATCTGCCCCGGCTCGAGGGTGATGGTGTGCATGCGCCCCTTGGGGCCGGTGAGCTGCACTCGGTCGCCGACGCGGAACGGCCCGCTCTGCTCGCCACGGCTCGCGTTCATCGTGCGACCTCCTCTGCGGTGAGGAGCGCGGCGACGTCGGCGATGGACGCCCCCTCGAGCGTCGGCCAGATGACCGTCGAGGGCACGTCGTCGAGCTCGAGGATGTTGGGCACGCCGACGGCGATCGCGCCGGCGCTGAAGGCCGAGGTGAGCCCCGCGGGCGAGTCCTCGAAGGCGACGCACTCGGCGATGTCGACGCCGAGCATCTCGGCGGCCTGGAGGTACGGCTGCGGGTGCGGCTTCGGATGCTGGACGGAGTCGCCCGTGACGATCACGTCGAACGCGGTGAACGGGATGGCCGAGATGATCTCGTCGGCCATCGAGCGCAGCGACATCGTCACGAGCGCCGTCGGCACGGATGCCTCGCGCAGGGCCTCGAGCAGTTCGCGGGCCCCGGGGCGCCACGGCACGCCGTGCTCGACGAGCATCTCGCTGACCCGGGCGGTGAGGCGATTCACGATCGTGTCGGCGTCGAGGTCGACGCCCTTCGCCTGGAAGACCCGGGCCGACTCCCAGAGGCCGCTGCCGACGAGCGCCAGCGCCTCCTCGTGGCTCCAGCTGCCGCCGAAGGCCTCGACGAGCTCCTCCTCGGCGGCCATCCAGTAGCGTTCGGTGTCGACGAGGGTTCCGTCCATGTCCCAGAGGGCGGCGGCAGGCAGGCGTGTGGTCACAACCCCCAAGTCTACGGGCACGCCCTATTGTGGAGAGGACCCCGGGCGTCCGGGGCGGGAAGCGGGGCACCAGCAGTGAATCAGCCGGCCGGGTTCGAAGCTCGAAGGCTGCTCGTCGTGGCCTTCGAGGGCTGGAACGACGCCGGTGAGGCGGCGACCGGAGCGGCGAAGCTCCTGAGCGAACGCCTCGGCCTCGTCGAGATCGCCGCGGTCGACCCCGAGATCTACTTCGACTACCAGTTCACGCGCCCCACGATCGTCACCGGCGACGACGGCGCGCGCCGGCTCGAGTGGCCGGGCGCCGCGATCCTCGGCCCGAGCGGCCGGGTCGATCTCGACGACCCCGTGACCGGCCCCGGGGCATCCGGCCTGCACGTGCTCATCGGCGCGGAGCCCGCGCGCAGCTGGAAGGGATTCGCCGCCGAGCTCGTCGACGCGGCGCTCGCCGCCGACGTCGACGGCGTCGTGCTGCTCGGCGCCATGCTCGCCGACGCCCCGCACACCCGGCCCCTGACGGTCTTCGCCTCGAGCGAGAACCCCGAGGTGCGCGGTGCGCTCGGGGTCGAGCGCTCGACGTACGAGGGGCCCGTCGGCATCCTCAGCGTCATCGCCGACCAGGCCGAGCGGGCAGGCATCCCGACCGTGTCGCTCTGGGCGTCCGTCCCGCACTACGTGCACAACGCGCCGTCGCCGAAGGCCGTGCTCGCCCTCCTCGGCAAGCTCGAGGAGCTCACCGGGCTCTCCATCCCGCGCGGCAGCCTCGAGGTCGACGCGCAGGCGTGGGAGGCCGGCGTCGACGCGCTCGCCGCCGAGGACGAGGAGATGGCGGGCTACATCGCGCAGCTCGAGCAGGCGCGCGACGCGGTCGACGCCCCCGAAGCCAGCGGCGAGGCGATCGCGCAGGAGTTCGAACGCTACCTCCGCCGCCGCGGCGACGGCCCCGAGGGGCGCGCCGACGGGCGGGGCGGCCCGGTCGCGCCCTGACGCGCGCGCGACGCACGCGCGCCGCGATGCGGCCCTGCGGTCGCGGCGGCGATCAGGCCTGGATGACGCCCGTGCCGAGCATCACGAACAGCGCGCCGCCGAGCACGATGCGGTAGATCACGAACGGCAGGAAGCTGTGCTTCGAGATCCAGCTCATGAAGAACGCGATCACGAGGATGCCGACGACGAACGCGACGAGGGTCGCCGCAGCGGTCTCGATCGGGCCGTAGACCGTGGGCTCGTCGAGGCTCTTCACGAGCTGGAAGAACCCGCTGCCGAAGACCGCGGGGATCGCGAGCAGGAACGCGTATCGCGCGGCCGCGGCGCGCTCGTAGCCGAGCAGGAGCCCCATCGTGATCGTGCCGCCCGAGCGGGAGACGCCGGGGATGAGCGAGAGCGACTGCGCGAAGCCGTACAGCACGCCGTGCGGGTACGTGAGCTGGTCGAGTTTGCGGCGCTTCGCCCCGGCCCAGTCGGCGAGGCCGAGGATGATGCCGAAGACGACGAGCATCGTCGCGGTGATCCAGAGCGAGCGCAGCGTCGACTCGATCGCGTCCTGGAAGAGGAGGCCGAAGACCACGATCGGGATCGAGCCGATGATGATGAGCCAGCCCATGCGCGCATCGGGGTCGTTGCGGGGCACACGGCCGGTGAACGAGCCGAACCAGTGCGAGATGATCCGCACGATGTCGCGCCAGAAGAAGACGACGACCGCGGTCTCGGTGCCGAGCTGCGTGATCGCGGTGAAGGCGGCCCCCGGATCCTGCGCCCCGGGCAGGAACTCCCCCAGGATGCGCAGGTGGGCGCTCGAGGAGATCGGGAGGAACTCGGTGAGGCCCTGGACGAGCCCGAGGATGAGCGCTTCGATCACGTGGTGCTGTCGCCTTCCGTCTCCGCGCGCGGCGGATCTCCGCTTCGACCGTCGAGCGGCCGGTCAGTACTCGAGGAGCAGGTCGCGGAGGACCTGCCTCCCGAAGACTAGTGCGTCGAGCGGCACCCGCTCGTCAACGCCGTGGAACATCGCAGGGAAGTCCAAGCCTTCGGGCAGGCGGAGCGGCGCGAAGCCGTAGCCGGCGATGTCGAGCCGGCTGAGCGCCTTGTTGTCGGTGCCTCCCGACAGCAGGTAGGGGAAGACCGGCGCCCCCGGGTCGTGCGCCCCGAGTGAGCGCTTCACCGCGTCGACGAGGCTGCCGGAGGTCGGGCTCTCGAGCCCCACGTCGCGATGCAGGATCTCGATCTCGATGTCGTCGCCGACGAGCGCCTGCACCTCGGCGAGTACCGCCTCCTCCTCGCCCGGGAGCGTGCGGATGTCGATGAGCGCCTCGGCGCGGTCGGGGATGACGTTGTGCTTGTAGCCGGCCTCGAGCAGCGTCGGGTTGGAGGTGGTGCGCAGCGTCGCCGTGATGAATCCCGACGCCGAGCCCGTCGCGAGCGCGAGCTCGTCGGGCGAGACCTGTTCGGGGTCGACGCCGAGCACGCCCGCGATCTCGCCGAGGAGCTCCCGCGTCGTGTCGGTGAGCCGGATCGGCCAGTCGGTCCGGCCGAGCACGGCGACCGCCTCGGCGAGGCGCGTGATCGCGTTGTCGCGGATGCGGCGCGAGCCGTGGGCCGCGACGCCTCGGGCGACGAGCTTGATCCAGAGCAGCGACTTCTCCCCCGTCTGCAGCAGGTACGCGCGGCGCCCGCCGACCGTGATCGAGTAGCCGCCGACCTCGCTGATGGCCTCGGTCGCCCCGGCGAAGAGCTCGGGGTGGTGGTCGACGAGCCAGCTCGAGCCGGCTCCGCCGCCCGCCTCCTCGTCGGCGAAGAAGGCGAACACGAGCTCGCGCTCGGGCAGTCGCCCCGAACCGAGGATGTCGCCGAGCGCGGCGAGCATCATCGCGTCCATGTCCTTCATGTCGACGGCGCCGCGGCCCCAGAGCAGCCCGTCGCGGATCTCGCCCGCGAAGGGGTCGACGCTCCAGTTGCGCGCGTCGGCGGGCACGACGTCGAGGTGGCCGTGCACGACGAGCGCCGGCTTCTCGGGGTTGCGGCCCGGCACGCGTGCGACGACGCTCGTGCGCCGGGGTTCGGGCTCGAACAGCTGCGGCGTCAGCCCGAGGGCGGCGAGCCTGGCCTCGACGTACTCGGCGGCCTCGCGTTCGCCGTTCGCGCGGCCCGAACCGTAGTTCGAGGTGTCGAAGCGGATGAGGTCGCGGGCGATCACGGCCGTCTCGTCGAGCACCGGCGGCGTCGCCGCCGCGTCGGTCGCTGCGTTCGTCTCTGGGGTCGCGGATGCCTCGGCCATGCGTCAACGGTACTGGGTGCTCCTCCGTCGTGGCTCGCGGGCGACCCGCGGCGACCCTGCCGGTCCCGCCCGACCGGCGATCCGGGCCTCCGCGACAGTCGCCGGGGGCACCGGAAACCTGTTTTCTCCGGCGCGATCCGGGGTTTCACCGTTGACGGGCACCGCAGCACGCCGTTTGGTCAAACACCCCCTCGGAACCGTGCTAATCTCTTCTACGGCCGCTGAGAGATCAGCGGAAGACACAAGCGCGGGTGGCGGAAATGGCAGACGCGCTAGCTTGAGGTGCTAGTGCCCTAACGGGCGTGGGGGTTCAAGTCCCCCCTCGCGCACGCTTGTGTCGAGAAGGCCGGATCAGATGCTGATCCGGCCTTCTCGCGTTTCAGGGGTGCGTCCTCCGGGCTCCGCCCGTGGTTTCAGGGGTGCGTCCTCCGGGCTCCGCCCCGCCCTCTCGCGGGCGACGGTCAGAGCTCCTCGCTCGGCTCGACCGGCACGATGAGCTCGGGGCCGTTGTCGCCGAGCGGGGCGACCTCGTGGAACCGCAGCTCGGGCACCATCGGCCGCGAGGCGGCGACGGCCTGGTCGACGAGCGACTGGTCGCCCTTCGTCTCGGGGTCGAGCCAGGTCGACCAGAACTCGGGCGGCAGCATGACCGGGATGCGGTCGTGGATGTCGGCGAGCCCGCCCGTCGCGTCGGCGGTCATGATCGTCGCGGTGAGCACCCAGCGGTCGGGGTCGTCGTCGGCCTTCGAGCGGTCGCGCCACCACGAGTAGAGCCCCGCGAAGGCGATGGGCCCCTCCTCTGCGTGGATGAAGTACGGCGTCTTGCGCTTGCCGACGGTGTGCCACTCGTAGTAGCCGTCGGCGGGGATGAGCGCACGCTTGCCCTGCAGCGAGGCCCGGAACGCCGAGGAGGTCGCGACCCCCTCGGATCGCGCGTTGAAGGTGGGGTACTTCAGCTTCAGCTCTTTCGAGAACGAGGGCACGAGCGACCAGCGGGCCGACTCGAGGCGCCGCACCACCGGCCCCTCCTTGTTCGACTCGATGACGACGGGGATCTGCTCGGTCGGCCGCACGTTCCAGCTCGGCTCGGGCAGCCCCTCGCCGACCGTGTCGACGTCGAAGAGCTCGACCAGGTCGGGGGCGGTATCGGAGATGACGAAGCGTCCGCACATGGGGTCAGGCTACCCCGCCCCGCCGACATCCGAACCGGGTGGACGGACGGTGCATCCGACTTGCCACCTTCGAACATTTGTTCGAAACTGAAGTGGTGACACCGGCTGCTCCGCTCCCCTCCTCGACCGCTCGCCTCGAGCGCGTCGACGAGCTGCAGGCGCGCATCCACGGCATGCAGTCGACCCGGCTCGAGACCCGTGCGGTGCCCACCCACCCGGCCTTCGCGGGGCTCCTGCCGGGCGGCAGCCTCCGTGAGGGCACCGTCGTCGAGGCGCAGGGGTCGACGACCCTCGTGATGGCCCTGCTCGCGGCGCCCTCGGCGAGCGGGCGCTGGGTGGCCGTCGTCGGCATGCCCGAGTTCGGCGTCGAGGCGGCCGACCGGTTCGGCATCGAGCTCGACCGGCTCGTGCTCGTACCCGAGCCCGGCCGGCAGTGGCTCGCGGTGGTGGCGGCCCTGGCCGACGTCATCCCCGTCGTCGCCGTCCGGCCGGCCGAGCGGGTCAGCCCCGCCGAGGCGTCGCGCCTCTCGGCCCGCCTGCGCGAGCGCGGGGCCACGCTCATCGCCGCAGGCGCCTGGCCCGGCGCCGATGCGAGTCTCGGCGTCGAGGCGAGCGAGTGGCACGGCCTCGAACTGGGGCACGGCCTGCTCGACGAGCGCGAGGTCGTCGTGAGCGCGGCCGGCCGGGGCGGGTTCGCGAAGCGGCGACGCTCGAGGCTTCGCCTGCCCGACCGGGCGCTCGGGTTCGCGGTGGCCGCCGACGCGGCGGCCGATGCCGGCCCGGGCGTCGTGGGCCCGAGGCTCGCCCCCGTGCTCCACCCCGACTTCCGGAGGCCGGCATGACCGCCGTCTCCCCTGCCCGGGCGATCGTGCTCTGGTGCCCCGACTGGCCGGTCTTCGCGGCCGCCCGCGAGGCGGGGCTCGACCCCGGGGCGCCGCTCGCGCTGACCGAGGGCGGTGCGGTGCACTCGTGCTCGTCGGCCGCACGTCGCGACGGGGTCGTGCGGGGGCTGCGGCTGCGCGAGGCGCAGTACCGCTCCCCCGCGATCACGGTGCTGCCCTACGACCCGGTGCTCGACGTGCGCGCCTTCGAGCCGGTGGTGCGGCAGGTCGAGCAGACCGTGCCCGGGGTGCAGATCGTGCGGCCGGGCACGCTCGCGATGCGGGCGCGCGGGCCGGCGAGGTACTACGGCAGTGAGGATGCCGCGGCGCAGGCGCTCCTCGAGACCGTCGAGCGCCTCGGGGTCGAGGGCGCCAGGGTCGGCATCGCCGACGGTCCCTTCGCCGCCGAGCAGGCGGCACGGGCCGTGCGCTCCTCACCCGTGGGCATCGTGGCGGCGGGCGGCTCGGCCGCGTTCCTCGCACCTCTGCCCGTGGGCCTCGTCGTCGACGAACGCACCCGCACGCTGCTCAACCGGCTCGGCGTGCGCACCCTCGGCGAGTTCGCGGCGCTGCCGCAGGCCGACGTGCGCCGGCGTTTCGGCGCGGCCGGGGCGTTCGGCCATGATCGGGCCGCCGGGCGCGAGGCGACCGGGGTCGCGGCGCGAACCCCGCCGCCCGAGTTCGAGACGACGGCCGAGTTCGAGCCGCCGCTCGACCGCATCGACCAGCTCGCCTTCGCGTTCCGCGTGCCGGCCGAGCAGTTCGTCGACCGCATGCGGGCGGCACGGCTCGTGTGCACGGCGATCAGGGTCGAGCTCGACGACGAGCGCGGCGGGCACTCCGCCCGCAGCTGGCTGCACCCGCGCTGGTTCACCCCCGCCGACGTGGTCGACCGGGTGCGCTGGCAGCTGCAGGGCGCCGGTACCGCCGACACCGGGCTCGCCTCGCCGATCACGAAGCTGCGGGTGATCCCCGAGCGGGTCGACGGCACCGCGAACCACGAGACGGGGCTCTGGGGCCAGGGCCCCGACGAGCGCGTGCACCACGCGCTGACCCGGGTGCAGAGCATGCTCGGGCACGAGGGGGTGGTGACGGCGGCGGTCGGCGGCGGCCGGATGCTCGCCGACCGCCAGGTGCTCGTGCCGTGGGGCGATCGCCCGCCCGAGCGCCGTGAGGCGCCGTGGCCCGGCAGCCTGCCCGCACTCGCACCGGCGAGCGTGTTCCGCGAGCGGCATCCGGTCGCCCTGCTCGACGCGGCGGGCGCCCCCGTCGCGATCGACGACCGCGGTGCGATCTCGGCACCGCCCGAGCGCTTCGCGGTCGGCCGCGGCGCCCCAGCGCAGGTGCGGGCGTGGGCCGGGCCGTGGCCCGTCGTCGAACGCTGGTGGGACGCCGAGCGCGCCCGTCGCGTCCACCGCTTCCAGCTCGTCGACCACGACGGCTGCGCATGGCTGCTCGTGCGCGACGACGAGGGCTGGTGGGCCGAGGCGAGGTACGACTGATGGGCTGGAACAACCCCGAGATCCCCTGGTCCGAGCTCGAGCGCACGCTCTCCGACCGGCGCCGCCCGAACCCGGGCGCGTCGAAGCTCATCGCCGACGGCGGCGACGGCCCGGCGTTCAGCCGCAAGCGCCAGCCGTACCGACCGAGCGAGGGACTCACGGCACCCGTCGGGCCCGTGGTGCCCTACGCCGAGCTGCACGCGCACTCCAACTACAGCTTCCTCGACGGCGCCTCGGCGCCCGAGCAGCTCGTCGAGGAGGCGCATCGCCTCGGGCTTTCGGGCATGGCGATCACCGATCACGACGGCTTCTACGGCATCGTGCGCTTCGCCGAGGCCGCCGAGAGCTTCCCCGAGCTCGCCACCGTCTTCGGCGCCGAGCTCTCGCTCGGGCTCAGCGCCCCGCAGATGGGTGCGGCCGACCCCGAGGGCGAGCACCTGCTCGTGCTCGCCCGGCGAGAGGAGGGCTACCACCGGCTCGCCTCGGCGATCACCGCCGGGCAGCTCGCGGGCGGCGAGAAGGGCCGTCCCGTCTACGGGCTCGAGGCGCTCGCCGAGCACGCGGGCGGCGAATGGGTCATCCCCACCGGCTGCCGCAAGGGCGCGGTGCGCCGCGCCCTCGCCGACGGCGGCGCCGACGCGGCGTGGCGCGAGCTCGACCGCCTGGTCGCGCTCTTCGGGCGCGAGCAGGTGGTGGTCGAGCTCTTCGATCACGGGTCTCCGGCCGACCAGCGCGCGAACGACGTGCTCGCGGGCCTCGCCGAACGGGCTGGCCTGCCCCTCCTCGCGACGAACGCCGTGCACTACGCGACCCCGCCCGAGCACCGACTCGCGAACGCCCTCGCCGCGGTGCGCGCCCGGCGCAGCCTCGACGAGCTCGACGGCTGGCTGCCGGCCTCCGACGGCATGCACCTGCGCAGCGGCGCCGAGATGGCGGCCCGCTTCGCCCGCTACCCCGGCGCGGTCGAGCACTCGGTGGTGCTCGCCGAGGAGCTCGGCTTCACGCTGCGCAGCGCCCGCCCGCGGCTGCCCCGGCAAGAGGTGCCCGAGGGGCACACCCCGATGAGCTGGCTGCGCGAGCTCGTCGGGCGGGGCGCCGCCGAGCTCTACCCCGGGGTGCCCGAGCACGTGCACGCGCGGCTCGAGCACGAGCTCGCGGTGATCGAGCAGAAGGACTTCCCCGGCTACTTCCTGATCGTGCACGACCTCGTGAGCGAGGCACGGCGACGGGGCATCCTCTGCCAGGGGCGCGGCTCGGCCGCGAACTCGGCCGTCTGCTACGCGCTGCGCATCACCGCCGTCGACTCGATCAAGTTCGGCCTGCCCTTCGAGCGCTTCCTCTCGGCGCTGCGCGACGAGGAGCCCGACATCGACGTCGACTTCGACTCCGACCGCCGCGAGGAGATCATCCAGTACGTCTACGCGAAGTACGGCAGGCAGAACGCCGCGCAGGTGGCGAACGTGATCAGCTACCGGCCGAAGGTCGCGGTGCGCGACATGGCGAAGGCGCTCGGCTACGGCACCGGCCAGCAGGACGCGTGGTCGCGCCAGGTCGAGCGCTGGGGCGCCGTCGTCGAGACCGACGACCACGACATCCCCGCGCCCGTGATCGCGCTCGCCGAGCAGGTGCTCGGCTTCCCGCGGCACCTCGGCATCCACTCGGGCGGCATGGTGCTCACCGACCGGCCGGTGGGCGAGGTCTGCCCCATCGAGCACGCCCGCATGCCGAACCGCACGGTCCTCCAATGGGACAAAGACGACTGCGCCTGGATGGGGCTCGTGAAGTTCGACCTGCTCGGGCTCGGCATGCTCGCCGCACTGCAATACACCTTCGACCTCGTGCGCGAGCACACGGGCGAGGTGTGGGAGCTGCAGTCGATTCCCAAAGAAGAGGCCGCCGTATACGACATGCTCTGCCGTGCCGACTCGATCGGCGTGTTCCAGGTCGAGAGCCGGGCGCAGATGGGCACGCTCCCCCGGCTGAAGCCGCGCCGCTACTACGACCTCGTCGTCGAGATCGCGCTCATCAGGCCCGGCCCGGTGCAGGGCGGCGCGGTGCACCCGTACATCCGCCGCCGCACCGGCGAAGAGGCCGTCAGCTACCTGCATCCGAATCTGAAGCCGGTTCTCGAACGCACCCTCGGCGTGCCGCTCTTCCAGGAGCAGCTCATGCAGATGGCGGTCGCGGTCGGCGGGTGCACCGCGGCCGACGCCGACCTGCTGCGCCGGGCGATGGGTTCGAAGCGCGGGGTCGAGAAGATCTCGAAGCTGCGCGCGAAGCTCTTCGAGGGCATGGCGGCCAACGGGCTCTCGGACGACGACGCGATGGCGATCTACGAGAAGATCGAGGCCTTCGCGAACTTCGGCTTCGCCGAGAGCCACGCCCTCGCCTTCGCGCTGCTCGTCTACACGAGCTCGTGGCTGAAGCTCCACTACCCCGCCGCGTTCCTCGCCGCACTGCTGCGCGCGCAGCCGATGGGGTTCTACTCGCCGCAGACCCTCACCGCCGACGCACGGCGCCACGGGGTGCGGGTGCTCCGCCCCGACGTGCTGCGCTCGGGTGCGCACGCCGGGCTCGAGGTGCTCGGTGCCGACGGCGGCGCGGATGCCGCGTGGTCGCCCGACGACCGTCGCCGCGAGCCGAGCGGCCTCTGCGCGTGCACCGACGCCGAGCAGCCGCCGATCGGCGACTTCGACCGCTCGGCGCCCGACCGCTCGGCCGAGCACCGGCGCGATGCCGCCTTCGCCGTGCGGCTCGGCCTCGCCGACGTGCAGGCGATCGGCGAGCAGGTGGCGCAGCGCATCGTCGACGAGCGCGAGGCCGACGGGCCCTACCGCGACATGGCGGATGTCTCGCGGCGGGCCGGGCTCGACACCGAGCAGCTCGAGGCGCTCGCCGCGGCCGGCGCCTTCGACGGCTTCGGGCTCGCCCGACGCGAGGCGCTCTGGCTCGCGGGCGAGGCGGCGCAGGATCGCGCGGAGTTCCTGCCGGGCTCGGTCGTCGTGGTGCAGCCGCCGCTCCTGCCGATGCTCTCGCCCGCCGAGCAGGTCGTCTACGACCTCTGGTCGACCGGCATCTCCCCCGACGACCATCCGATCCGGCACATCCGCGAGCGACTCGACGAGCGCGGGGCGATCCGCATCGATCGTCTTCGCGACGTCGAGTCGGGTCGGAGGGTCGAGGTCGGCGGGGTCGTGACGCATCGGCAGCGCCCCGCGACCGCCTCGGGCATCACCTTCCTCAACCTCGAAGACGAGTCGGGCACCCTCAACGTGATCGCCGGGGTCGGCGTCTGGAACCGGTACCGGCGCATCGCCCGCGAGGCGCCCGCGATGGTGGTGCGCGGCATCCTCGAGCGGTCGAAGGAGGGGGTGACGAACCTCGTCGTCGACCGCTTCGAGTCGCTCACCGTCGCGGCGCCCGCGCGATCGCGCGACTTCCGGTGAGCGTCGCCGAGCCGACCGGCATACCCTGACATCGTGGAGGGCCGCGATCCGCAGTCGTCGGACCCGGGGCGGCGGGCCACTCGCCGATCGTCCGCCCCGCGGCTGTTCACGCGCGCATTCCTCGCACTCGGGATCGCGGAGCTCTGCTACTTCACCGCCGCGGGCGTCGCCATCTTCGCCCTTCCGCTGTACGTGACCGGTCCGATCGGCGGTGATGAGGCGTGGGCCGGCTCGGCATTCGGTGTGTTCGCACTGTCAGCACTCGTGCTCCGCCCGCTCGCGGGTCGCCTCGCCGACACGATCGGCCGATTCCCGCTCCTCCTCGGCGGCGCAGTGATCGCCGCCGCGAGCCTGGGCCTCCTCGCCCTGGCCGACGACCTCGCCTCCGTGATCGCGCTGCGGCTGTTCGCGGGCGTCGGGGAGGCCGCGTTCTTCGTCGCGGGGTTCGCCGCCCTCGCGGATCTCGCCCCTGAGGACCGTCTCGGCGAGGCCCTGTCGTACAACTCGCTCGGACTCTACCTCGGCATCGCGCTCGGCCCTCCGATCGGTGAAGCTCTCGTCGGCGGCGGTGGGTATCCGCTCGCCTGGGCGGGTGCCGCGGCGCTCGCCGTGCTGTCGGCCGGACTCACGTTCCTCGTCGGCGAGACGCGGGCGACGACCCCGGCCGCCCCGGCGGATCACCGATTCATCCACCGGCCGGCACTGCCGATCACGCTCGGCTTCATCACCTCGCTCGTGGCGATGGGCGGCTTCCTCGCCTTCGCCTCACTCCACTCGATGCGGGTCGGTCTGGAGAACGCGAGCCTCGCGCTGTTCGTGTACGGGGGTGTCGTCGTCGTCTGCCGCATCGCCTTCGCCAAGGTGCCCGATCGGCTGCCGCCGCTCGCCCTCGGCGCGGCGGCGCTCGTGACGATCGGCGTCGGCCTCGGGATCGCCGCGACGTGGTGGTCACCCACCGGGCTCGTCATCGGTGCGGGAGTCACCGCGGTCGGCGTGGCCTTCAGCACCCCCGCGTTCTTCGCCGCGATCTTCGCGACGGCCTCGCCGTCGCAGCGCGGCGTGGCCTCGGGTACCGCGAGCGCGGCGATCGATCTCGGGCTGGGAATCGGGCCGATCGTGCTCGGCATGGTCGCCGACGCCGCGGGGATCCCGTGGGCGTTCGGGGTCGGAGCGGCGATCGCCGGCTCGGGTGCGCTCTGGACGCTCGCCCTCCGGCACCGTGCGGGGGCCGCGAGGCGAGGCGAGGACTGAGACGATCACCCCTCGAGCGGTGCCGACACGTCGCCGACCGCGATCTCCCCGGACGACGCCGTCGCCGCTCGCCGTGTCGCTGCCACCCGCTCGATGGCCTCCGATAGCCTCGACCGGTGCCCGCAACGCCTCCCTTCGACCACGACCCGACCGACCGCTACGGCGCCGACGTGCTCTCGGGCGACTGGCGCGCCCGCGGCCGCACGGTGATCCCCACGGTCGAGGCCGAGCCCGAGCTCGTCGTCGAACTCGCCGAGTCGGGCTTCTGCGGCGCCGTGGTCGGCGTGGCGAAGGGCACCGTCACGCTCGAGGATCGCTTCGGCAAGCACCGGATGTTCCCGCTCGGCCACGGCTTCCTCGTCGACGGCCGTGCCGTGCAGCTCGTCGCGCCCAAGCCGAAGGCGCCGACGGGACGGCTGCGCACCGCCTCGGGCTCGTTCGTCGCCGAGGCCGCTCCCGCGCGGGTCGCGCTGCCCAGCCGCATCTTCGTCGAGGGTCGCCACGACGCCGAGCTCGTCGAGAAGATCTGGGGTGCCGACCTCCGCGTCGAGGGCGTCGTCGTCGAGTACCTCGAGGGCGTCGACGTGCTGCCCGAGACGCTGGCCGAGTTCCGTCCGGGGGCCGGGCGCCGGGTCGGCGTGCTCGTCGACCACCTCGTGCCCGGCTCGAAGGAGCAGCGCATCGCCGACGCCGTGGCGCGCGGCCCGCACGGCGCGCACGTGCTCGTGGTGGGGCATCCGTACATCGACGTCTGGCAGGCCGTGAAGCCCGCCCGCATCGGCAAGGCCGAGTGGCCGACGATTCCCCGCGGCACCGAATGGAAGCACGGCATCTGCGAGGCCTTCGGATGGCCGCACGAGGACCAGGCCGACATCGCGCGGGCCTGGCAGCGCATCCTCGGGCAGGTGCGCGGCTACGGCGATCTCGAGCCGGCCCTGCTCGGACGAGTCGAGGAGCTCATCGACTTCGTCACGACGCCCGCCTGAGCCGCGACGCGGGCCCGCGGCTCAGACCGAGAAGCCGCCGTCGCTGTGCATGAGCTGGCCGGTCACCCAGCGCGCCTCCTCGGAGACGAGGAAGCGCACCAGCCTGGCCGCGTCCTCGGGCGTGCCGAGCCGCCCCGTGGGCTGCTGGGCGGTGAGCGCGTCGCGGGTCGCGTCGTCCATCCAGCCGGTGTCGACCGGGCCCGGGTTCACGAGGTTCGCCGTGATGCCGAGCGGTGCGAGCTCGCGGGCCGCGGCGATCACGATCCGGTCGAGCGCCCCCTTCGAGGCGCCGTAGGGCACGTTGCCGACCACGTGATCGCTCGTGAGGGCGACGATGCGCCCGCCGACGCCGAGTCCTCCATCGACGCCGCGGCCGCCGACCGCGCCGCCGGTGCCGTCGGTGTCGCCGGTGCCGTTGGTGCCGTCGGTGTCGCCGTCAGCACCTTCGAACTGGGCGGCGAACGCCTGCACGAGCAGCAGCGCGGCGCGCGCGTTCACCGCGACGTGGCGGTCGAAGCTCTCGACCGAGGTGTCGAGGATGCCCGAGTCGACGCTCTGCGCATGCGAGAGCACGAGCGCACGCACAGGACCGAGCTCGGCCGCGCGCACGAGGAGTCGGGCGGGCACCTCGGGGTCGGCGAGGTCGGCGTCGAGTGCGACCGCACGGGCGCTGAGCGACCGCAGTTCGTCCTCGAGCGCGGCGGGGTCGCGATCGGGGTCGCCGCCGAGGGGCATCCGGCGGTCGTAGTCGCCGAGGTGGCTGAACGCGATGTCCCAGCCGTCGGCGGCGAGTCCGCTCGCGATCGCCCAGGCGATCGTGTTGCGGCGGCCTGCGCCGGTGATGAGGGCGACGGGGCGGGTCATGGCTCTCCTCGAGAACGTGGGCGCCGCACCGGCGGCGGGAGCGTCAGGGTGCGGTCGGCAGGGTCACGACGACGCGGAGCCCTCCGCCGTCGCGAGCCGCGAGGTCGAGGGTGCCGCCGTGCGCGCGGACGATGCTCTTCACGATAGCGAGGCCCAGGCCGACACCGGCGCGATCGCTCCTGAGTCGTTCGCCGCCTCGCCGGAACGGCTCGGTGAGCGTCCCGACGAGCGCGGCGTCCAGCGGGTCGCCGGTGTTCTCGACCATGAGCACCGCCGCACCCGGACGCGACGAGGTCGTGACGAGCACCGTGCCGCCGTCGGGCAGGTTGTGGACGATCGCGTTGTGCACGAGGTTCGTCGTGAGCTGCAGCAGGAGCGCCGGCGAGCCATGGGCGACGGCGACCTCGCCGGCAGCGTCGAGGGCGATGCCCCGCTGCTCGGCGAGCGGCAGCAGGGTCTCGGCGGCCTGCTCGGCGAGCAGCGAGAGGTCGACGGGCTCCCGCGCGAACGACTGCTGGTCGGCGCGGCTCAGCAGGAGCAGCGCCTCGGTCAGCTCGATCGCGCGGGTGTTGACCGCCTGCAGCCGCTCGAGGAGGGCCGCGGCGTCGTGCTGCGGGTCGTCGCGGGCGACCTCGAGGAGCGTCTGGGAGATCGCGAGCGGCGTGCGCAACTCGTGCGAGGCGTTCGCGGCGAATCGGCGCTGCTCGTCGAGGTGCGCCTCGAGCTGCGCGAGCATCGCGTCGAAGCTGTCGGCGAGCTCGCGGAACTCGTCGCGGCGGCCCTCCAGCTCGATGCGGTGCGAGAGCGAGCCCGTCGCCGCCCTGCGCGTGGCCCTCGTGATGCGGCGGAGCGGTGCGAGCATCCGACCGGCAAGGAACCATCCGCCTGCGAGCCCGAGCACGAGGAGGAAGAGCAGCGCCCACGCGACGGCGGGGACGAAGGCGCGGATGAGGTCGTCGCGCCCCGGCACGAATCCGCTGAGCGTCGCGATCGCCTCGGCCGGCACGTAGCGGAGGAGGAAGAGCCACACGACCGAGAGCAGCAGGGCTCCGGCGACCATGAGGAATCCCGCGTAGCTCAGGGTGAGCTTGAGGCGCACGCTGATGCCCGGTGCCCTATCCATGCGGTCGCGCCCTGCCGTCGTCCGGCTCGCCGGGCGACCGGTCGCCCCGGTCGCCCCGGTCGCCCAGATCATCGCCGACGGCGGGTCCGGTGTCGATGCGGTAGCCGACGCCCGGAACCGTGGCGATCGCCCAGGGCTCGCCGAGGCGCTTCCGCAGCGCCGAGACGGTGATGCGCACGGCGTTGGTGAACGGGTCCGCATTCTCGTCCCACGCCCGCTCGAGCAGCTCCTCGGCGCTGACGACCCCGCCCTCCGCGGCGACGAGCACCTCGAGCACGGCGAACTGCTTGCGGGTGAGGGCGACGTAGCGGCCGTCGCGGTGCACCTCGCGCCGGAACGCATCGAGCCGCAGGCCCGCGAGCTCGCGCACCGGCGGCCGGTTGTGCGCACGTCGGCGGTCGAGCGCCCGCAGGCGCAGCACCAGCTCGCGCAGGGCGAACGGCTTCGTGAGGTAGTCGTCGGCGCCGAGCTCGAATCCCGAGGCCTTGTCGTCGAGACGATCGGCCGCGGTGAGCATGAGGATGGGGATCCCGCTGCCGGAGGCGACGATGCGCCGGGCGACCTCGTCGCCCGACGGGCCGGGGATGTCGCGGTCGAGCACCGCGAGATCGTAGGAGTTCACGCTCAGCAGCTCGAGCGCGGTGTCGCCGTCGCCGGCGATGTCGGCGGCGATCGCCTCGAGCCGCAAGCCGTCGCGGATGGCTCCGGCCAGGAGTGGTTCGTCCTCGACGATCAGCACGCGCACGCTTCCGATGGTACGAGGCGGCGCATATCGCCGGCGTATGCGAATCCGCATACGCCCCGGCAACACGCGCCCGCGTTGGCTGGAGCGCATGAACTCGATGCTCCGCCCCGCTGCGCCAGTAGCGCGCCGCTCCACCCCCGCACCCCGCACGGCCGCCGGCCGTCGCGGCCACCCCTTCGCCGTGCTCATCGTGCTCGCGATCGTGATCGGGGCGACGCTGCTCGCGACGGCGATCGTGGGTTCGCTCGGCGGTGCGTCGTCGGCGGCGCCGGGCACGGGCGGCGGACCGCTCCCGGGATCCGGAGCAGATCCCGGAGCAGGACACGACGGCGAGGCCCTGATGGCCGGCGACGGCCGGGTCGGCGACGGCGTCACCGTGTTCGACGACGACGAGCCCGCGATCGCGAACCTCGACCCCGCCCTCCTCGACGCCGTGCGCCGGGCGGCGACGGATGCCGAGGCCGACGAAGGCATCATCTTCGTCGTCAACAGCGGATGGCGGTCGGCCGCCTACCAGGACGAACTGCTGCGAGATGCCGTCACCGAGTACGGCTCGGCGGAGGAGGCCGCGCGCTGGGTCGCGACGGCGGAGACCTCGCCGCACGTGCAGGGCGACGCGATCGACCTCGGCCCGTTCGACGCCACCTACTGGCTCTCGCAGTACGGCGCCGCGTACGGGCTCTGCCAGACCTACGCGAACGAGTCGTGGCACTTCGAGCTGCGCCCCGCGGCCGTCGACGAGGGATGCCCCGTGCCCTACGCCGACCCCACCGAAGACCCGCGGATGCAGCGATGACCACGACGACTGCGCGCGGTCCGGCCGCACGCACCGCCGAGGCATCCCACCTGCGCCCCTCGACCCGCACGCTCGTGCTCGCGCTGTTCGCGGGCTACCTCGCCCTGCTCGTCTGGATCGTGCTCTGGAAGTTCGAGGCGCCGTGGATCGGCGAGGGCCCGCGCCGGGTGATCAAGCTCGTGCCGTTCGCCGACACGGCGGAGTTCGGCGCGAGCGCACCGCGCGAGGTGCTCGCGAACGTCGTGTTCTTCGTGCCGCTCGGGGTCTACCTCGGACTGCTCGCGCCGGCATGGCGCTGGTGGCGGGTCACAGCGGTCGCCGCGACGGCCAGCGCCGTGCTCGAGGTGCTGCAGTACGCGCTCGCCGTCGGCAGCACCGACTCGACCGACGTGATCGCGAACGCCGCGGGCGCGCTCGTCGGCGTCGGCCTGCTCGGGCTCGCCCGTCGTCGCCTCGGGGCGCGCGCGACGGCGATCGTCGTGCGACTCTGCGCGCTCGGCACGCTGCTCGCGCTCGTCGCGAGCCTCCTCGTCGTCGCCTCTCCCCTGGGCTACGGCCCGCCCGGCGACCGGCCCGGCATGGTGCCCGGCGCCGGCGACGGCGAACCGGCCTCGCTGCACCGGCCGGGTCAGGCGAGGGTGGTGCCGAACGCGAGCCCCAGCAGGTAGGTGACCGCCGCGGCGCCGAGGCCGATCGCGAGCTGGCGGAACGCCCGCTTGAGCGGCGACGCACCCGAGAGCAGCCCCACCGTCGCCCCCGTGAGCAGGAGTGCGATGCTCACGAGCACGGTGGCAGTGACGATCGCCGCGAGCCCCGTCATGCCGAAGATGTAGGGCAGCACCGGGATGAGCGCACCCGAGGCGAAGAACAGGAAGCTCGAGATCGCCGCCGACATGCCCGTGCCGACCGCCTCGTCGTCGTGCTCGGTCACCGCGAGCGCATCGGTCGGGGCGTGCACCTGCTCGGCCGCCTGCACGCGTGCGACGACGAGGGCGGCGTGCTCGACGGCCTCCTGCGCCTCCATGCCGCGCGCCCGGTAGACGAGCGCGAGCTCGTTGGCGTCGACGTCGAGGTGCGGCAGCGCCTCGCGGGCGGTCGGGTCGGGGGCGGATGCCTCGAGCAGCTCCCGCTGCGAACGCACCGACACGTACTCGCCCGCCCCCATCGACAGTGCGCCGGCGAGGAGCCCGGCGATGCCGGTGAAGAGCACCACGCCCGGGGCGACACCCGTCGCACCGATGCCGAGCACGAGCGCGAGGTTCGAGACGAGGCCGTCGTTCGCGCCGAACACGGCCGCACGGAACGTGCCCGCGAGGCTGCGACGACCGCGGGCGGCGAGCCCGCGCACGACCTCGCCGTGGATGCGCTCGTCGGCGGCCATCGCCGGGGTCGCGTGCGGGTCGCTCGCGTACGGCGAGCGGGCTTCGGCGCGCTGGGCGAGGGCGAGCACGAAGATCGAGCCGAACCGGCGGGCGAGCGAGGCGAGCATGCGCGTGCGGAGGTCGGCGCGGGGCACACCGCGGTCGTCGCCGCCGAGCAGGCGCAGCCAGTGGGCCTCGTGCCGGCCCTCCGCCGCGGCGAGGGCGAGCAGGATGTCGCGCTCCTCCCCCTCGCGGCGCGCGGCGAGCTCACGGTAGACGGCGGCCTCGGCGCGCTCGGCGGCGAGGTAGCGGCGCCAGCGGTCGCGATCGGCGGGGGTGCCCTGGGGCTGCTCGTCGGTCATGTGCTCTCTCCTCCCGCGTCGCGGGCGCAGCGGCGGATGGGGAGGCCGCCGGGTACCCGCGCCAGTGCGCGGCCGCGGTCACGGCCGACGTTCACGCTATCGGTCGAGGTGGCCCCGAGCGGGCGGATTCGCCCGGATTGACAGCATTTCGGAGCGCCGAACGAACCATCCCGGGATGCCTCGCCCGCCGCGTCTTCGGAGATCGCCGCAGATTCGGCAGGGTCGGTGCGAGTCGGCCCGAATCTGTGGCGATCGCCGCGACTGCGGCGACTCGACGCCCGGTCGGGAGGCCTCAGCCGACGAGCTTGTTCCAGCCGTCGCCGTCGACGTGCTCGAAGATGAGGTTGGTCTCGGTGTGGGCGACCGCGGGGTGACCGGTGAGGTGCGAGAGCACGAACTCGCGCAGCTCTTCTGCGTCGCGGGCGGCGACGTGCAGCAGGTAGTCCTCGGCGCCCGCCATGTGGAACACGCCGAGCACGCCCGGGAGGTGCGGCACCTGCGACCGGAACGCGTCGATCTCGCTACGGTCGTGCTTCACGAGCCGCACCGCGATGAGCGCCTGGAGCGATACCCCGAGCGAGGCGAGGTCGACCTCGACGCGGTAGCCGCGCACGGTGCCGAGCGCCTGCAGCCGCCGCAGCCGGAGCGAGACGGTCGACTCGGCGACGCCGACCTCGGCGGCCAGTGCGGCACCCGAGGCCCTCGCGTTCGTCGAGAGCGCCTGGAGCAGTGCGCGGTCGACGCGGTCGAGTTCTGGTTTCTGCGCCATGTCTGGACTCCAAGCGGATCGATTCTGCAGATTCTGCGAGGCATCCAGAGTATCGCAATGATCGTGCAGGCCGAGTTGAGAGAATCAGCAGAATCTGCTTCAGTGCGAGCCATGCAGACATCGTCGTCGCACCTCGAGACCCGCGCCGTCCACGGCGGCATGAGCGGAGTCCGAGAGAGCGGATCCCACGTTCCCGTCATCGACTTCTCGACCACGAACCCGCTCGGTTCGGTCGAGACCGGCGGCCTCTCCTACGAAGAGCTCGCCACCGGCCACGACCTCGGCGAGGGGCGCTCGGCGGTGTACCAGCGGCTCTGGCAGCCCGGGGTCGCCCGCTTCGAGGAGTCCCTCGCGGGGCTGGAGGGCACCGACGGCGCCGTCGCGTTCGGCAGCGGCATGGCCGCACTCGCCGCAGTGCTCATCGCGACGGCCTCGGCGGGCAAGCCGCACGTCGTCGCCGTGCGGCCGCTCTACGGCGGCACCGACCACGTGCTCGAGAGCGGGCTGCTCGGCACCGAGGTGACCTGGGCGACCATCGACGAGGTCGCCGCCGCGATCCGCCACGACACCGGGCTCGTCATCGTCGAGACGCCGGCGAACCCGACCCTCGAGCTCGTCGACCTGCGTCGACTGGCCGAGGCCGCCGGCGAGGTGCCGCTGCTCGTCGACAACACCTTCGCCACCCCGGTGCTGCAGCGCCCCGTCGAGCACGGCGCGACGCTCGTGCTGCACAGCGCGACGAAGTACCTCGGCGGTCACGGCGACGTCATGGGCGGCGTGGTCGCCGCCGATCGCGACTGGGTCGAGCGGCTCCGCCGTGTGCGCGCGCTCACCGGAGGGCTCCTCCACCCGATGGCCGCCTACCTCCTCCACCGCGGGCTCCGCACGCTGCCGCTGCGCGTCCGCGCCCAGCAGGAGACGGCCCGCGAGCTCGCCGAACGCCTCGCCGGCCACCCGGCCGTCGCCCGCGTGCACTACCCGGGAGCGCCCGGCCAGGACCCCCAGGGCCTCGTCGGCACGCAGCTCGAGGGGCCGGGTTCGATCATCGCCCTCGAGCTCGCCGGCGGCTTCGACGCGGCGGCGCGGTTCACCGAGTCGTGCGAGCTCGTCACCCACGCGGTCTCGCTCGGCGGCGTCGATTCGCTCGTGCAGCACCCCGCGTCGCTCACGCACCGGCCCGTCGCGGGGGCTGCGAAGCCGGGCGACGCCGTCGTGCGCCTCTCGATCGGGCTCGAGCACGTCGACGACCTCGCGGCCGACCTGCTCGCCGCACTCGACGCGGCCGGCGCGACTCGCGCGACGGGCGCGACAGGCGCCGACGGTTCCAGCGCCGATCAGTCGGCCGGCGACGGCGAAGCCGACGAGGCCTCCTCGACCCGCGCCGCCTGAGGCGGGTTGCGGATCCCGAGCCAGGAGACGACTCCCCCGACGACGAGCAGCGCCGCGGTGGCGATCGCGGCGCGCTCGTACCCCTCGACGTCGAGCGTCGACCCGACGATGACGCCGATCGAGGCGATGGCCACGAGCCCGGCGATGCGGGCGACGGCGTTGTTGACGGCCGAGCCGATGCCCGCGCGAGCGGGGTCGACGGCACCGAGGATGGCGGCGGTGAGCGGGGCGACGGTGATCGCCATGCCGAGCCCCGACACGACGATGCCGGGCAGCAGCTCGGTCCAGAAGCCGACATCCTCGGTCACGGCGAGCGTCATGAGGTAGCCGACGGCGACGACGATCGGCCCCGCCGTCATGAAGATCCTCGGGCCGAACCTCGTCGACAGCCCGCCGAACCACGAACCGAGCAGCACGAGCATGATCGTCGGCGGCAGTGTGGCGAGGCCGGCGGCCGTGGCGGAGAACCCGCCGAACTCCTGGAGGAAGATCGTGATCGCGAACGGGCCGAGCGAGAACGCCGCGTAGATGAAGAGCGTGGCGAGGTTGCCCGCCGCGAAGTTCCTGGCCTTGAAGAGGCCGAGCGGCAGCATCGGCTGCGGGGTGCGGCGCTCCCACCAGACGAAGAGCCCGAGCGCGAGCACGCCGCCGATGAGCGGCACGAGCACGAACGGCGAGTCCCAGCCGAGGCGCTCGCCCTCGATGAGCGCGAAGACGGTGCCGCCGAGGCCGACGACGCAGAGCGCCGCCCCGACCCAGTCGATCGGGGCGTGCTCGGCGACGGGTTCGTCGCGGGCGATGCCGCGCAGCATCACGAGCGCGACGACGATCGGGATGATGTTGATCCAGAACACGAGCCGCCACGACACGAGGTCGACGAGCAGTCCGCCGAACAGCGGCCCGATGAGGAAGGCGACGGTCGTCCATGCCGTCCACCGGCCGATGGCACGGCCCTGCTCCGAGCGCGGGAACGTCGCGACGATGAGTGCGAGCGAGCTCGGCACGAGCAGGGCGCCCGCGGCCCCCTGGAACGCCCGGGCGATGACGAAGAACACGCCGTCGGGCGCCATCGCGCAGGCGATCGAGGTGACGCCGAAGCCGTAGAGCCCGATCCGGATCATGCGTGCGCGCCCGAACGAGTCGGAGAGCGACCCGGCGAGCAGGATGAACGCGCCGAGGGTCAGCAGGTACGCATCGACCGCCCACTGCTGCAGGGCGAGCCCGCCGCCGAGCTCCTCCGCGAGCGAGGGCAGCGCGACGTTGATGACGGCTCCGTCGAGGAACGCGATGAACGAGACGATGATCGCGATGACGAGCACCCGGGTGCGGCGAGCCATGGGCGCAATGCTATCGCCGGGTGGGATGGCGCGTCCCTTCCCGTGGCGCGGGGCGAGGCATCCCGTCGACGATCGGGGCGGGCGCCGAAGCGCCCGGAAACGCCGAAGGGCGCCGGCGGCACGTTCGTGCCGCGGGCGCCCCGACCGGTCGTGAGGCTACGCCGCGAGCCAGACGTCGGGCCCGAAGACCTCGTAGTGGATGTCGGTCGCGGGCACCCCCGCCGCGATCGCCTGCGAGCGGATCGAGCGCATGAACGGCAGTGGGCCGCAGAGGTAGAGCTTCGCCCCTGCCGGCATCTCGACGCCGTCGAGGCTCATGAATCCGGTCTCCGCGTCGGCGGCGGTCGCGGGCTCCTCGAGCCACAGCCGCAGCTCGGCGTTCGGCAGCGCCGCGACGGCCTCGCGCATCTGCGCCTCGAGCGCCCAGTTCTCGGCGCGCTGCTCGGCGTGGAGCACGAGGACGCGGCGCTCGGACGCCGACCCGGCGAGCGACTGCAGGATCGAGGCGCTCGGTGTGCAGCCGATGCCGGCCGTCGCGAGCACGATGGGCGCGTCGGTGTCGTCGAGCTCGATGTCGCCGTAGGGGTTCGAGAGCTCGACGACGTCGCCGACGTTCACCCGGCCGTGCAGGAACGGCGAGACCTCGCCGCCCTCGTCGAGCTTGGTGGTGAAGACGCGCTCGGTGAGCGAGTCGACCCGGTCGGAGAGCGAGTACTGCCGCGCCTGGTGCAGCCCGTCCGCGAGCTGCACGCGCACCGAGACGTACTGGCCGGGCGTCGCGCGGGTCACCGGCGTCTCGTCGGCCGGCTCGAGGCGGAAGGTGATGGAGCCGGCACCTGCCGCCTCCTTGGCGGTCACCCGCCAGTCGGCCCACATGACGTCGTTCGCCTGGCGGGCGTACAGGCCGCGCTCGATCTTGATGAGGGCATCGGCCATGAGCCAGTAGACCTCCGTCCACGCGGCGGCGACCTCGGGGGTGCAGGCCGCGCCGAGGTCATCGGCGATCGCGGCGAACAGGTGCTCGTAGACGATCGGGTATCCCGACTCGGGGATGCCGAGGGCGGCGTGCTTGTGCGCGATGCGCGAGAGCACCGCCTCGGGCAGCGTGCCCGGGTTCGCGAGGAGGTGGGAGGCGAAGGCCGCGATGCTGCCCGCGAGCGCCCGCTGCTGCGTGCCGTTCTGCTGGTTCGCACGGCTGAACATGCCGTCGAGCAGCTCGGGGTGCGCGGCGAACAGGCGCCCGTAGAACTTCGGGGTGATCTCGCCGATGCGCTCGCCGATGACGGGCAGCGTGGCTTCGATGACGGGACGGGACTGCTCGGAAAGCATGGTTCTCCTCGGAACGTCGTATCTCGCATTTGATATGCGAGATTCCGAGATCAGTTCTACACCCTGTAGAAATCAGGGCGCAAATCAGGCGTCGACGGATGCCTCGCGCACGCCGGGCAACGGCAGCACGACCGTCGGCGAGGTCGCCGTGAGCGCCTCGACCGTGAGCTCGTCGAGCGTCGCGTAGAAGGCCTCACGGGCGCGGTGCAGCGCCGATCGCAGGCGGCACCCCGCGATCAGCGGGCAGCTCGCGCCGTCGCTCGTGATGCAGTCGACGGGATCCTGGTGGCCGTCGAGCGAACGCAGCAGCGCACCCACGCTGAGCCCGAGCCCCGCCTCCGTGATGCGGGCTCCGCCCGTGCGACCGCGCGCCACGTCGAGCGCGCCGCGCCGGCGCAGCTCGAGCACCGCCTTCGAGACGTGGTGGTAGGGCACCCCGATGCGTTCGGAGATCTCGCGGCTCGTGAGCTGCTCGCCCTGCTGCGCCCCCAGCAGCATCAGCGTGCGCAGGCACACGTCGGCGAACCCGTTGATCTTCACGCGACCATCATCGCCCGGAGAGCCGCCGCCGCACGAGCTCGATGCGCGCCTGCAACTGCGTGACCGTCGCCTGCGCGACCTCGGGCCCGCCGCACGCACGCCGCAGCTCGGCGTGCACGCTCGAGTGGGACTGGCCGCTCTGCCGGGCGTAGAGCCCGACGATGCTGTTGAGCAGCGAGCGCTGCTCCTTCAGCGTGCGGAAGAGCGCGACCGGCTCGGACGCGGCGCCCTCGCCGCCCTCGCCGTCGCCCTGGGCGGCCGCGGCGTGCTTGCGCCGCTCCCCCGCCCGGCGCGCCTGACGTGCCTGCCGGTGGCGCAGGAGCTCGGAGACCTGCTCGGGCTCGAGCAGCCCGGGGATGCCGATGAAGTCGAACTCCTCGTCGCTGCCGGGCTCGGCCAGCGTGCCGAACTCGGTGCCGTCGAAGACGACCCGATCGAACGACGCGTCGGAGCCGAGCGCCTCCCACGTGCCGAGCTCAATCTCCTCGGACGCGCGCTCCTCGCGGTTCGCCGACTCGAGCAGGCTGTCGTCGAGCCCGTCGTCGTCGGCGTCGGCGCCGCCGCGCCGATCGAGCGCGTGGTCGCGCTCGCGCTCGAGCTGGGCCGCGAGCGCCATGAGCACGGGCACGTTCGGCAGGAACACCGACGCCGTCTCCCCGCGGCGACGGGCCCGCACGAACCGGCCGATCGCCTGCGCGAAGAACAGGGGCGTCGACGAGCTCGTGGCGTAGACCCCGACCGCGAGGCGGGGTACGTCGACGCCCTCGGAGACCATCCGCACCGCGACCATCCACCGCCGGGTGTTGCCCGAGAACTCCTCGATGTTCGCCGAGGCCTCCTTGTCGTCGGAGAGCACGACGGTCACCGGCTCGCCGGAGATCTGCTGCAGGATGTCCGCGTAGGCACGCGCGACCGTCTGGTCGGTGGCGAGCACGAGCCCGCCGGCATCGGGGATCGACTGCCGTACCTCGGTGAGGCGCCGGTCGGCGGCGCGCAGCACCGCCGGGATCCACTCGCCGCTCGGCTCGAGCGCGGTACGCCACGCCGAGGACGTGATGTCCTTCGTGTTGTCCTCGCCGAGCTTCGCCTCCATCTCGTCGCCGGCCTTCGTGCGCCAGCGCATGTGCCCCGCGTAGACCATGAACATGACGGGACGCACGACGCCGTCGGCGAGCGCCCGGCCGTAGCCGTAGTTGTAGTCGGTCTTCGAGAGGCGCACGCCCTGCGCGTCGGGCACGTACTCCACGAACGGGATCGGGGCGGTGTCGGAGCGGAACGGGGTGCCGCTGAGCGACAGCCGCTTCGTCGCGGGCTCGAACGCCTCGCGGATCGCGTCGCCCCACGAGAGCGTGTCGCCGCCGTGGTGCACCTCGTCGAGAATGACGAGCGACCGCCCCGAGAGCGTCAGCTCGCGGTGCAGCGCGGGGCGCATGGCGACCTGCGCGTAGGTGACGGCGACGCCGTGGTAGTGCCGAGCCGAACGGCCGTGGGCGTTGCGGAACCCGGGGTCGAGCCGGATGCCGACGCGCGCCGCCGCATCGGCCCACTGCCGCTTGAGGTGGTCGGTGGGAGCGACGACGGTGATGCGGTCGATGACGCGCCGCGCGCGGAGCTCGGCCGCGAGCCGGAGCGCGAAGGTCGTCTTGCCCGCGCCCGGCGTGGCCGCGGCGAGGAAGTCGCGCGGCTGTTCGTCGAGGTAGAGCTCGAGCGCCTCGGCCTGCCAGGCCCGCAGCTTCGACGCGGTGCCCCAGGCGGCGCGCTCGGGGAACGAGGGTGAGAGGTGTTCGGCCGCCGAGGTGCCCGGATGATGGGCCCCGGATGGTGTCGCTGTACTCACTGGATTCGAGGGTAGCGGAGGCCTGCGACATCCTCGAACCGACACGTTGTGCAGAATGGAGGGATGGTCACCCAGCAGCATCCCTGGTCGCGCTACGTCGCCATCGGCGACTCCTTCACCGAGGGCATCGGCGATCCCGAGCCCTCCGTCCCCGGCGGCCACCGCGGCTGGGCCGATCGCGTCGCCGAGGTGCTCGCGCAGGGCACCGAGGACTTCGCCTACGCGAACCTCGCGGTGCGCGGCAAGCTCATCCAGCAGATCATCGACGAGCAGCTCGAGCCGGCGCTCGCCCTGCGCCCCGACCTCATCACGATCTCGGCGGGCGGCAACGACGTCATCCGCCCGCGCACCGATCCCGACGAGATCGCCGCCCGCTTCGAGTACACGATCGAGCGCCTGTCGCGCGACCACGCCACGATCGTGCTGTTCACCGGCGTCGACGTCGGCTTCTCCCCCGTGTTCCGCGGCATCCGCGGCAAGGTCGCGATCTACAACGAGAACCTCCGCACGATCGCCGCGAAGTACGACTGCATCGTCGCCGACCAGTGGGCCCTCACCGAGATCCAGGACCAGCGCATGTGGTCGGCCGACCGCCTGCACCTCAACTCGCTCGGCCACCACACGGTCGCCCGCATGGTGCTCTCCGCCCTCAACGTCGACAACGCGCTCGAGCCGCGCAGGCCCGAGCCGCTGCCGTCGACGACCTGGCGCCAGGCGCGCGTCGAAGACCTCGCGTGGGCGCGCGAGTACCTCGTTCCGTGGGTGGTGCGGCGCATCCGCCACCAGTCGTCGGGCGACCTCATCTCGCCGAAGCGGCCCGACGCGGGGCCCTACTCGCTGCCCGACTGAGCGGTCGCGGGCTCGAGCCCCGAGGGGTTCGCGAGACGCCACCACGTGCCGGGGTCGTCGATCTCGGCGTCGAGCACCAGCGGCACGGTGATCTCCTGGGTGCCCGCCCGCACGACGGCGGTGCCGACCTCCTCGCCCTCGCGAGCGAGGGCGAGCGGCTCGGCATTCACCTCGACCTCGACGGGCGTGTCGCTCCAGACCACGACGGATGCCCCGTCGGCGGCCCGTGCGCGGGCGGTGTCGCCCCACGGGGTGTCGTAGCTCGCGAGCTCCTGCCCGGCCTCGAGCGGCGCGACCTGGTGGAAGCCGGGCGCGACGCTGTCGAGCAGCTTCGCGATCGCCTCGCGCAGCATCGCGTGGTTCTCGCCGCCGAGGAGCACGCCGACGACGGTCACGGTCGTGTCGCCGACGGCGTAGTCGGCCGAGAACAGCAGGTTCGCGGCATCGTCGGTCGTGCCGGTCTTGATGCCGTCGACGCCGTGCGTGCCGAGGAGCTTGTTCGAGTTCTCGAGCGTGCCGAGCTCGGGGATGTCGACCTGCTGCGTCGCGACGATCTCGGCGAGCACGGGCTCGGCGAGGGCGAGCTCGCCGAGCTTCACGAGGTCGGCGGGCGTCGACGTGTTCTCGAGCGACAGCCCGCTGGCGTCGGCGATGCGCGTGTTCGCGAGCCCGTGCGCGTCGAGCCAGGTGCGTGCGGCCTCGGCGAGCCCCTGCTCGGAGCCGAACGCCCAGTTCGAGAGCGAGATGGCGTAGTTGTTGCCCGACGGCAGCAGCAGCGCCTCGAGGCTCTCGCGGAGGCTCAGCGTCGCGCCCGCCTCGACGGGGGCGACCGAACCGTTCTGGGCGATCATGTCCCAGTAGATGTCGACGTCGGCGTCGGTGTACGCGATGTCGGGGCCGTTCTCGCCCGCGGCGATCGGGTGCTTCTCGAGGATCACGAGCGAGGTGATGATCTTGGTGATGCTCGCGGAGGCCATCGGCTGGTCCGCGTTGCCGGCGGCGAGGAGCCCGTCGAAGCCGATCGCGCCGACGGCGTAGCCGCCGAAGCCCGGCAGCGCCAACGACTGCGGCGCGGCGACCACGGGAGCGGGCTGCTCGATCTCGGGTGCGGCGGCCGGCACGGGGGCGCCGAGGGCGTTCGCGGTGTAGACCCCGCCGCCGACGAGCAGCGCGATCAGCACCGCGAGCGTGCCGAACACGACGATGCGGCGACGCCGGTAGACACGGCGGCGCTCGTTCGGGTCGACGGGCCGCGCGGCGCTCGTGGCAGCGGCGGCGGGAACGGGCGCGGGCGCCTGCGAGGTCGTCTCGGTCACGGGGTCGGTTCCTCCGGCAGGGCGAGGGCGTAGAGCACGACGGCCGCGGCGGCGGCGACGTTCAGGGAGTCGACGCCGTGGCGCATCGGGATCGTGACGACCGCGTCGGCGGCCTCGAGCGCGCTGCGGCTGAGCCCGTCGCCCTCGGCGCCGAACACGAGTGCGAGGCGCTCGGGCGGGTCGGCGGCGAGCCGGCGCAGCGGCACCGCGTCGTCCGCGAGCGCGAGGGCGGCGGTCGTGAAGCCGGCCTCGTGCAGCAGCGTCGAGGCCTCGCCCCACTCGGGCAGCCGGGTCCAGGGCACCTGGAAGACGGTGCCCATGCTGACGCGGACGCTGCGCCGGTACAGCGGGTCGGCGCAGCGCGGCGTCACGAGCACGGCGTCGGCGCCGAGCGCGGCCACCGAACGGAAGATCGCGCCGACGTTCGTGTGGTCGACGATGTCCTCGAGGACGACCACGCGACGCGCACCGGCGAGAAGCTCGGCCGGGTCGGCCAGTTCGGGTCGCTCGAAGGCCGCGAGGGCGCCGCGGTGCACGCGGTACCCGGTGATCTCCTCGAGCTGCGCGGGGTCGGCGAGGTGCACGGGGATGTCGAACGGGGCGAGCACGGGCTCGAGCCCGGCGAGCCACTTCTCCTCCATGAGCACCGATCGGGGGCGGTGGCCGGCGGCGATCGCACGGCCGATGACCTTCGCCGACTCGGCGATGTAGAGACCCTGCTCGGGCTCCTGTGCGCTGCGCAGGGTCACGTCGGTGAGCCGCGCGTAGTCGGCGACGGAATCGGATGCCGCGTCGCGGACTCGTTCGATGTGCATGGGTCTCCTCCCCTCAAGAGTGCCAGCCTCGGAAACAAACCGGAAAACGACGGTGTTTACAATCAGGTCAACCTCGTCTGAATGGAGCTCCCGTGGAGATCGGAATCGACGCGACGCCCGGCACCGGGCAACTGGTGCGCGAAGCGATCGACCTCATGCGCGGCGCGCGGATCGCGGTGCTCACGGGTGCGGGCGTGAGCACCGACTCGGGCATCCCCGACTACCGCGGCGAGGGCGCACCGGCGCGCACGCCGATGACCGTGCAGCGGTTCCTCGCCTCCGAGGAGGCACGCAAGCGCTACTGGGCCGGCAGCCACCTCGGCTGGCGGCACTTCGGCGCGGCCCGCCCGAACGCCGGGCACCACGCCCTCGCCTCGCTCGAGGCCGCCGGGGCGGTCGCCGGCGTCGTCACGCAGAACGTCGACGGGCTGCACCGGCGTGCGGGCAGCAGGCACGTCGTGGAGCTGCACGGCGGCATGGACCGCGTCGTCTGCCTCGACTGCGGGCAGCACTACGCACGGCAGGCCATCGCCGAGGAGCTCACCCTCCTGAACCCCGGCATGGATCTCGAGCAGGCGATCCGGCAGGCGCCCGACGGCGACGTGGTCGTCGACGACGTCGAGTCGATGGTCATCCCGGTCTGCACGGTGTGCGGCGGCATCCTCAAGCCCGACGTCGTCTTCTTCGGCGAGTTCGTGCCGGTGCCGACGTTCCAGGCCGCTGCATCGCTCGTTGCGGGCGCCGACGTGTTCCTCGTCGCCGGCTCCTCGCTCGTCGTCAACTCGGGCGTCCGCCTCATCGAGCAGGCGCGCCGTCGCCGGCTGCCGATCATCGTCGTGAACCGCGGGGTCACGAAGGGCGACTCGCGCGCCGCCGTGAAGATCGACGCCGGCGCGAGCGAGACGCTCACCGCCTTCGCCGAGGCGCTCGGTTCGTGATGCGGGCCCGCGACGTGCGAGAGTCGTCGACATGACGGATGCCCCGCGCCACCCAGAACCGACGCTGATCGCCCTCGTCCGCCACGGCGAGACCGAGTGGAACCGCGAGCGCCGCATCCAGGGCATGACCGACATCCCGCTGAACGACACCGGTCGCGCGCAGGCCGCCGCGACCGGCGACCGGCTCGCCGCCGACGGCTGGGACGCGGTGTACGCCAGCACGCTCTCGCGCGCGGCCGAGACGGCCGAGATCATCGCCGACGTGCTCGAACTGCCCGCGCCGCGCCTCATGGGCTCGCTCGCCGAGCGCAGCCACGGCGTGCTCGAGGGCCTCGACCACGCGGGCCGCATGGCGGTCGAGGCGCAGGCGGCGACGATCGAGGGGCTCGAGCCGCGCTCCACCGTGATCGCGCGGGCGAGCGCCGCGCTCGCCGAGATCGCGGCGGCGCACCCCGGCGGCAGCGTCGTCGTCGTCTCGCACGGCGGCGTCATCCACTCGCTCATCCTCGAGCTCAGCGAGTGGACGCTGCCCGGGGCGGGCTACGCGATCACGAACGGCTCGGTGCACCTGCTGCGCCACGCCGACGGCGGGCTCGAGCTCGTCGAGCCCGAGCTCCTCACCGGCACCGAGGCCTGACACGCGATCTCCGCGCGGGGGCGCCGGCGCACGGCTGCCGGCCCGCCGGGCTCGTCAGCGGCGGCGGCCGCGCCGCCGGCTGCCGCGGCCGCCGTGCTCGGCGACCGTGCGCCGCATGAGCTCGAGCAGGGTCGCGGCCGACCCCGCCCAGGTGTACTGCGCAGCGCGCTCCACGGACCGGGCCGAGTGCTCCTGCCAGATGTCGTCGGACTCGAGGTCGCCGAGCGCCCGCACGAGGTCGTCGACGTCACCCGGGTCGAAATAGAGGGCGGCGTCGCCGCCGATCTCGCGGAATATCGGGATGTCGCTCACGACGACCGGCGTGCCGAGTCGCATCGCCTCGATGAGCGGGATGCCGAAGCCCTCGGCCTTCGAGCCGTGTACGAGCGCGGTGGCGCCCGCGAGCAGCTCCGCGTACGCGGCATCCGTCACGCCGTCGTGGAACACGAGCCGTGCCTCGGGGGCGAGCCTCGTCAGCCGCTCGCGCTCGTCGCGGCCGATGCGGCTGAGCAGGTGCAGTTCGTGGTCGGGCAGCGCGGCGACGGCCTTCACGAGCGTGTCGACGTTCTTGTACGGCATGTACGAGCCCATGTAGACGAGCCGGTGACCGTCGGGGCGGCTGCGCGGCAGCTCGGGCACGCCCAGGTCGTCGGAGGCGTTCGAGACCACCGTGATCGGGCGGTCGGTGAGGTGGTGCTCGCGGATGAGGCCCGCCGTGGTCTCGGAGACCGTGACGACCGAGTCGGCCCGGTTCAGCAGGAGGCGCTGGGGCCACCACGCGAGGTGGTAGAGCCGCCAGAGCAGCCGCACCGGCGCGGGGAGGTCGCGCGGCGGCGTGCGGTTCTCGTAGTAGATCAGGTCGTGGAGGGTCAGGAGGAGGCGGTAGTCGCGGCCCCACGACCCCATCGTCTGCATCGGCGAGAACACGACGTCGGGGCGCAGGCGCCGCACCTGGCGGGCGACGAACGGCTCGCGGGCGCTCGTCGGCGAGCTCACGAGCTGCCACGGCAGGTCGGGCAGCATCTCGAGCTGCCGATGGTCGCTCACGAGCATCGTGACCGGGTGCAGCTTCGCGAGCTCGGTGACGAGGCCCGCGGTGAACCGGCTGATGCCGTCGTGGTGGCCGATGCGGGTGTAGCGGCAGTCGACGACGACCCTCATGCGCGCGACTCCGCGCGCAGGAACCGGCCGATGCGCGCCGCGGCGTCGCCGGGCGTCTCGTAGTGGATGAGGTGCCCCACCTCGGGGATCACCTCGAGGGTCGCGTCGGGGAAGCGCCCGACGAGGCGGTGCTGCGCGTCGAGCGGGGTGACGTCGTCGCGCTCCGCGGCGACGAGCAGCGTCGGCACGGCGATGCGCTCGGCGTACTCGCTCACGTCGTGGCTGACGGAGGCGCGGAACGCCTCGAGCAGCTGGTCGCGGTCGCCGAAGTCCGAGAAGTAGCGGTCGTGCTGGTCGTGGATCCAGCGGCGCAGCTCGCGCTCGCCGGTCTTCGCCATGGTCACGCTCATGACGCGCACGACGGCGCCGTTGCGCAGCAGCGCGAAGCCGGCCTTCTCGGGCAGCGCGGCGGCGGCCCGGTAGTAGAGCACCGCGAGCCGGGTCATGACGCCGCGCGGCCCCTGGAGCGCGGGGGCGCCGATCGGGTTCACGAGCACGAGCCGGCGCGGTGCGAGACCGCCCGCGACGGCCGCCGACGACACGATCGAGCCGAAGGAGTGCCCCAGCAGGTCGTAGTCGCCCGTGATGCCGACGGCCTCGATGAACGCACCGAGCCAGCGCGCGTAGCCGTCGATGTCGTGCTCGCGGTCGGCGAAGGTCGCCGACTCGCCGAAGCCGGGCAGGTCGGGCGAGATGATGCGGTACCCCGGCAGCTGGGCGACGACGGGCTCGAGGCCGTGGTGGTCGCCGCGGAAGCCGTGCACGAGCACGAGCACGGGGGCGCCGGCCTCGCCGTACTCCCACCATGCGGTGTCGGTGCCGTCGACGTCGACCCGGTGGGCCCTGACGGGGATGCGGGCGAGCGCGGCGGCGTAGGGCGAATCGATCATCCCCGCCATTCTACGGATCCCGACTGCACGGATGCCCCGCAGGCGAGCGCAGCGTCGCGGATGCGGCGGACACGCGACGCGCCGCCGCGGCGATGACGGTGGCGCTGCATAGCCTTTCGCACATGGATGCCACGAACGCCGCCCTCTGGGCGAACACCCTCGCCGTCTTCGACCTCGAGACCACCGGCATCGACGTCGACGTGAGTCGCATCGTGACCGCCCACGTCGGCGTGCTCGGCGCCGACGGCGAGGTGCTCGAGCAGCGCGAGTGGCTGGTCGACCCGGGCATCGAGATCCCGACGGCGGCCTCGCTCATCCACGGCGTGACGACCGAGCGCGCCCGTCTCGAGGGGCAGGCGGCACCCACCGCCGTCGGCGAGATCATCGCGGCCCTCGCCGACGCCGCGGCCCGCGGCCTGCCGATCGTCGCGTACAACGCCGCCTACGACCTCACGATCCTCGAGCGCGAGGCCGCACGCTACGGCCTCGCTCCCCTGCCCGGCCCGGGGCCGGTGATCGACCCGCTCGTCATCGACAAGGCCGTCGACAAGTACCGTCGCGGCAAGCGCACGCTCTCGGCGACGGCCGAGCACTACGGCGTCGTGCTCGACGACGCCCACAACGCCGGTGCCGACGCGATCGCCGCGGGCCGTGTGGCGCAGGCGATCGCCCGCGCCCACCCCGAGCTCGCGACGGTCGCCGTCGCCGAGCTGCACGCCCGCCAGGTCGACTGGTGCCGCGAGCAGGCTGAAAGCTACCAGTCGTGGCGCCGGCGCAACGGCGAGCCCGAGTTCACGACCTCGGGGGCATGGCCGGTGCGCTGACCCGGCACCGGGGGCGACGCGGTCCGCGTCGCCCTTCCCGCCGGGCGTGCCCGAAGTGCGCGCCCGGGCACGACGAAGGGGCGGGCGACTCGCGTCGCCCGCCCCTTCTGGGTCGGCTGGATTACTTGCCGAAGCCCTTGAAGCGCTGGTTGAACTTCTCGACGCGGCCGGCCGAGTCCATGATGCGCTGCTTGCCCGTGTAGAACGGGTGCGACTCGCTCGAGATCTCGACGTCGATGACCGGGTAGGTGACACCGTCGAGTTCGATCGTCTTGTCGCTCGTCGCGGTCGAACGCGTGAGGAACGTGGCGCCCGAAGCCAGGTCGCGGAACACGATGGCGTTGTACTCGGGGTGGATGTCGGTCTTCATGGAGACTTCCTTGGATTTCGATTGAGAGAGCGGACGATGGATTTGGAGCTCCTGCCGCACGACTGCGGCACCTTCGCGGTGTCGGTCAGCGGCGGGAAAGCATGTTGGCGGTAGGGCCAGCTAACGAGTTTAGCAGAATCGGGGCGAGAACTTCTCAGACGGCGCGCGCGGCGTATCGGCCGTCGCGCTCGGTGAGCTCGATCTTCATGTCGAAGGTCGAACCGAGGTTCTCTGCGGTGAGCGCCTCGGCGAGGGGGCCCGCCGCGACGATGCCGCCCTTCTTCACGAGGAGGGCGTGGGTGAACCCGACGGGGATCTCCTCGACGTGGTGGGTGACCATCACGATCGCGGGCGACGACGGCGAGGCCGCGTAGCCGCCGAGGAGGCCGACGAGCTCTTCGCGTGCGCCGAGGTCGAGGCTCGCGGCCGGCTCGTCGAGGAGCAGCAGCTCGGGGTCGGTCATGACCGAGCGGGCGATCTGCACGCGCTTCTGCTCGCCGTCGGAGAGGCTGCCGAAGCGGCGGCCCGCGAAGCCGTCGAGGCCCCACTCCTTCAGCACGCGCTCGGCGCGCCGGAGGTCGATGCCCTCGTACTCCTCGTTCCAGCGGCCGGTCACCGAGTACGCGGCGGTGAGGATGACGTCGAGCACCGTCTCGTCGCGCGGGATGCGACGCGCCATCGCCGTCGAGGCGAAGCCGATCATGGGGCGGAGCTCGAAGACGTCGACCTTGCCGAGCGCCTCCTGGAGCACCTCGGCCTTGCCCGAGGTGGGGTGCATGGCGGCCGCGGCGATCTGCAGCAGCGTCGTCTTGCCCGCGCCGTTCGGCCCGAGCACCACCCAGCGTTCGTCGGAGGCGACGCTCCACGTCACCGCGTCGAGGATCGTGTTGCCGTCACGAACCACCGACACGTCGCGGAACTGCAGGACCGTACTCGCACTCGCCATGCGTCAATGCTATCGGGAGCCGGAGGCCCGCCCGACGCACGCGAGCGGCCGCCTGCGCGATCAGCGGGCGAGCACTCGCTCGTACACCTCGATCGTGCGCGCGGCGATCGCGTCCCATGCGAAGTGCGTCTCGGCGCGGCGGCGCCCGGCGGCGCCCATCTCGGCCGCGCGAGCCGGGTCGGCGACGACGCGGGCGAGCGCCTCGGCGAGATCGCGCACGAATCGCTCGGGGTCGAGCGGGGTGCCGGTGCCGTCGTCGGCCTGCTCGATCGGCACGAGCACGCCCGTGACGCCGTCGTCGACGACCTCGGGGATGCCGCCGGTCGCCGTGCCGACCACCGGCGCGCCGCACGCCATCGCCTCGAGGTTCACGATGCCGAGCGGCTCGTAGATCGACGGGCAGACGAAGGTCGTGGCGGCCGTGAGGAGCGCGGTCAGCTCGTGACGGGGAAGGTGGCGGTCGATCCAGACGACGCCGTCGCGTTCGGCCCGGAGCCCGTCGACGAGCGCCGTGACCTCGGCCACGATCTCCTCGGTGTCGGGGGCGCCCGCGCAGAGCACGAGCTGCACCTCGGGCGGCAGCAGCCGCGCCGCGCGAAGCAGGTACGGCAGCCCCTTCTGCCTGGTGATGCGGCCCACGAAGACGATGGACGGGCGGTCGGGGTCGACCCCGAGTGCGCGCACCGCGTCGCCGTCCTCCGAGGGGGCCCAGTCGGCGAGGTCGATGCCGTTCACGACGACGTCGACCTTCGACGGGTCGAGGGCGGGGTACGCGCGCAGGATGTCGCGGCGCATCCCCTCGCTCACGGCGATGACCGCGTCGGCGTCCTCGAAGGCGGTGCGCTCGACCCAGGAGCTCAGCCGGTAGCCGCCGCCGAGCTGCTCGGCCTTCCAGGGCCGCAGCGGCTCGAGGCTGTGGGCGGTCACGACGTGCGGGACGCCGTGCAGCCGCTTCGCGGTGAGCCCCGCGAAGTTCGCGTACCAGGTGTGCGAGTGCACGACGTCGGCCCCGGCCGCGTCGCCGGCCATGAGCAGGTCGACGGCCATCGTCGACAGCGCGGGGTTCGCCTCGTCGAACGCACCCGGCACCGGGTACGCCTGCGTCCCGGCCTCGTCACGCGGCGCGCCGAAGCAGCGGACGCGCACGTCGATGCTCGCGCGCAGCGCGCGGACGAGCTCGGCGGCGTGCACGCCGGCACCGCCGTACACCTCGGGCGGATACTCACGGGTGAGGAGGTCGACGCGCATGCTGGCAACGGTAGCGCAGGGTCGGAGGACACGGGCCGAAACCCGGACGCGCGAAGTCGCGCAGGCTCGTTACAGTTGCCTCATGGTTTCGCGCAAGGTGTTCGGCATCGTCCTCGCTGGTGGCGAGGGCAAGCGGCTCATGCCCCTGACTGAGGACCGGGCCAAGCCCGCGGTGCCGTTCGGCGGGCAATACCGATTGATCGACTTCGCGCTCTCGAACCTGCTGAACTCGGGTCTCAGGCAGATCGTCGTGCTGACCCAGTACAAGTCGCACTCCCTCGACCGCCACGTCTCGCAGACCTGGCGGCTGAGCGGCCTGCTGAACTCGTACGTGGCGTCGGTCCCGGCGCAGCAGCGACTGGGCAAGCGCTGGTTCTCGGGCTCGGCCGACGCGATCCTCCAGAGCCTCAACCTCATCTACGACGAGCGCCCCGACCTCATCGTCGTCGTCGGCGCCGACCACGTCTACCGCATGGACTTCTCGCAGATGATCGACGCGCACGTCGAGTCGGGCGCCTCGGCGACCGTCGCGGCGATCCGCCAGCCGATCGCGCTCGCCGACCAGTTCGGCGTGATCGAGGTCGACCCCGAGCGCCCCGCACGGATCAGTCGCTTCCTCGAGAAGCCGACCGACCCGGTCGGGCTGCCCGACTCCCCCGGCGAGGTGCTCGCGTCGATGGGCAACTACGTGTTCGACGCCGACGCGCTCATCGACGCGGTGCTCCGCGACGGCGAACGCGCGGACTCGAGTCATGACATGGGCGGCGACATCATCCCGGCGTTCGTCGCGCAGGGCGACGCCGGCGTGTACGACCTCAAGCAGAACGACGTTCCCGGCTCGACCGACCGCGACCGCTACTACTGGCGCGACGTCGGGACGATCGACTCCTTCTTCGAAGCCCACCAGGACCTGATCTCGGTGATGCCGATCTTCAACCTCTACAACCGCGAATGGCCGATCTTCAGCCAGCAGCTCAACTCCCCGCCGGCGAAGTTCACCCGCGACGCGCGGGGCACCCTCGGCACCGTCATCGACTCGATCGTGTCGCTCGGCTCCGTCATCTCGGGCGCGCACGTCGAACGCAGCGTGATCGGACCGTGGGCCGTCGTCGGCTCCGGCGCGCACGTCTCCGACTCGATCCTCTTCGACCGCGCGCGCATCGACGCACGGGCGACGGTGCAGCGGGCCATCCTCGACAAGGAGGTCGTCGTCGAGGCCGGGGCGCGCATCGGCGTCGACCGCGCCGAAGACCTCGCCCGCGGCTTCATCGTGACCGACAGCGGCATCACGGTCGTCGGCAAGGGCTCTCGCGTTCGGGCCCACGCGTGAGCCCCGCCGCCCAGGGCCGCTCGCGCGGCCCGCTCGTCGTGCTCGACGCCGACTCCACGCTCATCCGCGAGGAGGCGATCGAGCTGCTCGCGGAGGAGGCCGGCAGCCTCGAGCACGTGGCCGCCGTGACCGAGCGCGCGATGCGCGGCGAGCTCGACTTCGCCGCCAGCCTGCGCGAGCGCGTCGCGACGCTCGCCGGGCTCGACGAGTCGGTGCTCGCCGCCGCGCGCGAGCGCATGACCCCGACCGACGGCGTCCAGGAGCTCATCGACGGCGTGCACGCGGCCGGCGGGCTCGTCGGCGTCGTGTCGGGAGGGTTCCACGAGTTGCTCGACCCGCTCGCCGAGCGCCTCGGCCTCGACTTCTGCCGCGCCAACCGGCTCGAGACCGCCGGCGGACGCCTCACCGGCCGCGTCGACGGAGCGATCGTCGACGCCGCGGCGAAGGCGACGGCACTCGTCGAGTGGGCGGCGGCGGGAGGCATCCCGCTCGAGCGCACGGTCGCGGTCGGCGACGGCGCGAACGACCTGCGGATGCTCGACCGCGCCGCGCTCGGCATCGCGTTCTGCGCGAAGCCCGTGGTGCGGGCGCAGGCCGATCTCGCGATCGACCGCCCCGACCTCGGGGCGGTGCTCGCGGTGCTCGGCCTGCGGGGCTGACGCGTACGCGCGAAGGGGGCCGGTACGTGATCGCGTACCGGCCCTCCTGCGTGGTCGGCGTACCGGGCGGTGACGGCTGGGGTCAGTGCCCCATGCCGAGGCCGCCGTCGACCGGGATGACGGCGCCGGAGATGTAGCCGGCGTCGTCGCCCGCGAGCCACGCCACGACGCGCGCGACCTCGTCGGGCGACGCGAAGCGGCCGAGCGGGATGTTCTTCTTGTACTCGGCCTGCTGCGCCTCGGGCAGCTCGTCGGTCATGTCGGTCTCGATGAACCCGGGCGCGACGACGTTGGCCGTGATGTTGCGGGCGCCGAGCTCGCGGGTGAGCGAGCGGGCCATGCCCACGAGGCCGGCCTTCGACGAGGAGTAGTTGACCTGGCCGGCCGAGCCGTAGAGTCCGACGACGCTCGAGATGAGCACGATGCGGCCGAACTTCGCCTTGAGCATGCCCTTCGACGCCCGCTTGACGATGCGGAAGGCGCCGGTGAGGTTCGTGTCGACGACGCTCGTGAAGTCGTCCTCGCTCATGCGCATGAGCAGCATGTCGCGCGTGATGCCGGCGTTCGCCACGACGACCTCGACCGGGCCGAGCGCGGCCTCGATCTCGGTGAACGCCCGGTCGACCGACTCGGAGTCGGTGACGTCGGCGCGGACCGTGAGCGCGCCCTCGGGGCCCTCGCCCGAGCGGGCGGTCACCGCCACGCGGTGCCCCTGGGCGAGGAACTCGCGGGCGATCGCGTAGCCGATGCCACGGTTGCCACCGGTCACGAGGACGGTGCGGCTCGACGTCATGCTGGACTCCGTTTCTGCAGGTGGGGCCGTACGGCCCGTCCCAGCATAGAGGCTCGCCTGACGGGGCATCCGACGCGCTCGAATCGACGTAGGCTTGAGTGAAGAGGAGCGCCGTCAGGCCTGCGGCGACCACCATGAAGCAGCAGTCGATCACCACGCTGCCGCCCTCGCCCGAGGCGGAGCGGCGTTCGCGCATGATCAAGTACACGATCGCCATGTCGATCCGCGTACTCTGCATCGTCGCGATGCTCTTCGTCGACGGCTGGTGGCTCGCGGTCTGCGCGGCCGGCGCGATCTTCCTCCCGTACTTCGCGGTCGTGCTCGCGAACGTGAGCAGCCCGAAGCGCACGAGCCGGGTGCTCCGCCCGGGCGGCATCGTGCGACGCACTCCCCCGCCGTCGGCAGCGCCCGGCGGCCCCGAACCCACCGACCGTCGAGACGACGAGCGAGGAGCGGCATGATCGGCGGACTCGGCGGCGCGCCCGCCCAGGGCGGCTGTTCGCGATCCGGATGCCACGAGCCGGCGAGCTGGCGCATCGATTGGCGGAACCCCCGCATCCACACGGGTGAGCGCTTCAAGACCTGGCTCGCGTGCGACGAGCACGTCGACTACCTGCGCGAGTTCCTCGCGGCCAGATCGTTCCCGCTCGAGGTGCACGGCTTCGCGGGCGAGGGTGAGCCCCGGAACGGCACGACGTCGGACACCTCGACGGAGGCTCGTTCGTGAGCGAGTGGCGCTTCCTCCTCGCACCGCGCTGGGCCGGCTACCTCGCACTCACCGTGATCTTCGCGATCGCCTGCTCGGCGCTCGGCACGTGGCAGCTCAACCGCCGTGCCGAGGCGCTGGCCGAGGTCGCGCGCATCGACGCCAACTACGACGCCGAGCCGATCCCGGTGGCCGAGGCGCTGCCCGACCCCGCCGCGTTCGACGTCGAGCAGCGCTGGCAGGTCGTCGAGCTCTCGGGCGAGTACCTGCCGGCCGAGGAGGTCGTGGTGCGCAACCGCCCGCTCGGCGGCAGCACCGGCTTCGAGGTGATCACCCCGTTCCGGCTCGACGACGGCACCGTGTTCATGGTCGACCGGGGCTGGATCCCACAGGACTCCGACGGGCGGCCGAGCGAGATCCCGGCGCCGCCCGCGGGTCGGGTCGAGGCGAACGCCCGGCTGAAGGCCGGCGAGGGCCGCATCGAGGGCCGCACCTCGACCGGCGTCGAGTTCGCCACGATCGACCTCGACGAGCTCGCCGAGCGCGTCGGCGAGCCCGCGTACACCGGCGCATACGGCATCCTCGTGCAGTCGGGCGACGACGCCGCCGAGCCGCCCGTCGCGGCCCCGCGCCCCGAGCGCGACGAGGGTCCGCACCTCTCGTACGCGCTGCAGTGGTACGTCTTCGCGATGCTCGCCTTCATCGGGCTGGGCTGGGCGGCGAACCAGGAGCGCAAGGGGCTCGCCGAGGCATCCGGCGTCTCGGACGACTCGCGGCGCGCGCCGCGGCGACCGAAGCCGCAGAGCCGCGGCGGCGAGGACGCCGACTACGAGGACCAGGTGCTCGACCGACGGTGACCGGCCGCGGCTCGCCTCGGCGAGCCGCGCCCCGCGGGGTCACGCGAGCTCGATGAGCTCCTGGTACTCGCGGCTCCAGTGGTCCTCGGTGCCGTCGGGCATGATGAGCACCCGCTCGGGGTTCAGCGCCTCGACGGCGCCCGGGTCGTGCGAGACGAGCACGACCGAGCCCTCGTAGTGCGCGAGCGCGTCGAGGATCTCGGCGCGGCTCGCGGGGTCGAGGTTGTTCGTCGGCTCGTCGAGGAGCAGCACGTTCGCCCCCGAGACGACGATCATCGCGAGTGCGAGTCGGGTCTTCTCGCCGCCGGAGAGCACGCCGGCGGGCTTGTGCACGTCGTCGCCCGTGAACAGGAACGAGCCGAGCACCTTGCGGGCCTCGGTCTCGGTGAGGTTCGGCGAGGAGCTCACCATGTTCTCGAGCACGGAGCGCTTGACGTCGATCGTCTCGTGCTCCTGGGCGTAGTAGCCGACGCGGAGGCCGTGGCCGGCTTCGACGAGGCCGGTGTCGGGCGCGTCGACGCCCGCGAGGATGCGCAGCAGCGTCGTCTTGCCCGCACCGTTCAGTCCGATGATGACGACCTTCGAGCCGCGGTCGATCGCGAGGTCGACGGCGGTGAAGATCTCGAGCGAGCCGTAGCTCTTCGACAGGTCGCTGGCCGTGATCGGCGTGCGGCCGCACGGCGCGGGCGTCGGGAAGCGCAGCTTCGCGACCCGGTCGACGGCGCGCACCTCCTCGAGCCCGGCCAGCAGCTTCTCGGCGCGCGCGACCATCTGGTGCGCTGCGGCGGCCTTCGAGGCCTTCGCGCCGAACTTCGCGGCCTGGAGCTGCAGGACGCCCGCCTTCTTCTCGGCGTTCGCACGCTCCTTCTTGCGGCGCTCCTCGTCGGCGGCGCGCTGGCGCTGGTAGTGCTTCCAGCCCATGTTGTAGATGTCGATGATCGAGCGGTTCGCGTCGAGGTAGAAGACGCGGTTCACGACCTCCTCGACGAGCACGACGTCGTGGGAGATGACGATGACGCCGCCCTTGTAGCCCTTCAGGAACTCGCGGAGCCACACGACCGAGTCGGCGTCGAGGTGGTTGGTCGGCTCGTCGAGGATCATCGTGTCGGCATCGGAGAAGAGGATGCGCGCGAGCTCGATGCGACGGCGCTGGCCGCCCGAGAGCGTCTTCAGCGGCTGGTCGAGGATGCGGTCGGGCAGGTTCAGGTTCGAGGCGATCGACGCGGCCTCGGCCTCGGCGGCGTACCCGCCGAGCGCGTTGAAGCGATCGGTGAGGTTGCCGTACTTCTTCATGGCCTTCTCGGCGACGACCGGGTCGTCGCTGCCCATGTTCATGGATGCCTCGTGCATGCCGAGCACGAGCGAGCCGAGGCCGCGCGCGTCGAGGATGCGCGTGCGCGCGAGCATCTCGGGGTCGCCGGAGCGCGGGTCCTGCGGGAGGTAGCCGATCTCGCCGGTGCGGTCGATCTTGCCGTCGGTCGGCAGGGTCTCGCCGGCGAGGGTCTTCGTGAGCGTCGTCTTGCCGGCGCCGTTGCGCCCGACGAGGCCGATCTTGTCGCCGTCGGAGACGCGGAAGTTCACGTGCTCCATGAGGAGGCGCGCACCGACGCGGATCTCGAGATCGTGGACGGCGAGCACGACGGGCCTCCTGGCGGGGATCGGGGGTGATGGTGCCGAACGGCACAGCCGCCCAGTCTATCGTTCGCGGCGGGGTGTCAACTCCGATGTCGGCGGCGCCCGGCAGAATCGCAGCATGACGACGGATGGCCCGAGCGACCCCTCGATCGCCTCGATCCGGGCCGCGCGCCTCAGCGCGCAGGGGCTCCTCGACGGCTTCGACTCCCCCGCGGCGGCACTCGAGCGGCTCGTGTGCGTGCAGGCGCAAGACCTCGCGGCCGCGAAGTGGGTGCTCGGCGCGAGGGTCGCCGATTCGAGCGAGGCGAGCATCGACCGGGCGATCGACGATCGGTCGCTGCTGCGCTCGTGGCCGATGCGCGGCACGCTGCACTTCGTCGAGCCCGAGCTGCTCCGCCCGATCCTTCGGCTGACGGCCGCGCGGCTCATGCAGCGCGCGGCGAAGATCCATCTCGGCGAGGGCATCGACGACGCGGTGCACCGTGCCGCCCGCGCGGTCGCGATCCGCGAACTCGAGGGCGGTCGTTCCGCCTCTCGCGACGAGCTCCAGGCGGCGTGGGCCGCCGCGGGCATCCCCATCGAGGGGCAGCGCGGGTACCACCTGATCTGGCGGCTCGCGATCGAGGGCCTGCTCTGCTGCGGTCCGGTCGAGACCCGGGCGCGTCAGCGCTTCGTGCTGCTCGACGAGTGGTCACCCGCCGGCCCGAACGAGCCGGCCGACGACGACGAGACGCTCGCGCGGCTCTTCACCGGGTACGCGCGCGGGCACGGGCCGGTCTCGGCGCGCGACTTCGCCTGGTGGACGGGCCTCACGCTGACCCGGGCCCGGCTCGCGGTCTCGGCCGCGGGCGACTCGGTCGTCGCCGTGGGCGACGAACGGTACGTCGCGGTCGACGCGTCATGGCCTGCGGCCCGGGCCGCGACCGGCCGGCACGTGCTCGCGCCGTTCGACGAGTACTTCCTCGGCTACGGCGACCGCACGGTCTTCTGCTCGACGGCCGACGCCGTGCGCGTCGTCCCGGGCAAGAACGGGCTGTTCCTGCCGATCCTCGTCGCCGACGGCGAGGTCGTCGGCACGTGGCGCCGCGCGCCCGAGCGACGCGGCTCGACGGCGATCGAGCTCGCCCCGTTCGCCGACGAGGTCGACCCGGCCGAGTTCGCCCCGGCGTTCGAGCGCTGGGCCGGGTTCTGGTCGACGACCCTCGGCGAGCTCACCGTGCGCGAGGGCTGAGCCGCCCCGCAGATTCGCAGGGCGCGCACGGATCGCGCCGAGACGACGACGGGCCGGATGCACGTGGCATCCGGCCCGTCGTGGTGATCGCCGAGCGATTACTGCTCGAGCTGCGCCTGCAGCTCGAGGGTGATCGTGACGTCGGAGCCGAGCAGCACGCCGCCGGTCTCGAGCGCCGCGTTGTAGTGGAGGCCGAAGTCCTCGCGGTTGACGACGGTCTTGGCCGTGGCGCCGCCCTTGTAGTTGCCGTAGGGGTCGCCGCCGAAGCCGCCGAAGTCGAAGTCGAAGGTGACGGGCTTCGTGACCCCGTGCATCGTGAGCTCGCCGTCGACCTTGAAGTCGCCGTTCTCGACGCGGACGCCGGTCGAGACGAAGTCGATCGTCGGGTAGGTCTCGGCCTCGAAGAAGTCGCCCGTGCGCAGGTGCGCGTCGCGGTTCGGCTCGTTCGTGGTCACCGAGGCGACCTCGGCCGACGCGGTCACCGTCGAGTCGAGCGGGTTCTCGGCGGTGACGAAGGTCGCGTTGAAGCGCTCGAACTTGCCCTTGACCTTGCTGATCATGAGGTGGCGGACGGAGAAGGCCACTTCGCTGTGGGCGGGGTCGATCGTCCAGGTGCCTGCGCGGTAGCCGGGGATCTCGATCGTCGAGGCGGTGGTCGTCATGTTGCGGTTGCTCCCATGTGTTCGGTTCCGAGCCGATCGGCTCATACGGGTGTCAACGCGGGCGGCGGAGAGATCTATTCCCATGCATGGAAACTTTTCTGCGAAGGATCGCTCAGGCGAGCGATCGGCGGAGCTCGAGCACGCGGCGCACCGCGTCGTCGAGACGTTCCTCGGAGATGCGGCCCGAGTCGACCGCCGCCGAGATCGACGCGACGAGCCCGTCGACCGAGATCCCGAACTCGGACGGGTCCGCGGGGAGCACGTAGAGCAGCAGGTCGGCGCCGGCCGCGACCGCGCGCACGGCGTTCTCGCCGGGGTCGGCGTACTCCGCGAGGCCGTTGTGCTGCAGCATCAGCATGTCGTCGGTGACCACGACGCCCTCGAAGCCGAGCTCCTCCCGGAGGACGCGGTGCCATTCGGGCGAGAGCGAGGCCGGTGCCGCATCGACCGCCGGGTAGGCGAGGTGCCCGGTCATGACGAGCTCGGCACCCGCGTCGATGCCGGCTGCGAACGGCAGTGCCGGGCCGGCTCGCCACTCCGCGCGGCTGAGCGGCGCGGTCGGAATGCTCGTGTGCGAGTCGCCGGGCGCTGCGCCGTGCCCCGGGAAGTGCTTGAGGGTGCTCGCCACCACGCCCTGCTCCCCCGCGACCGCCGCCGCGACGCGTTCTCCCGCGGCCCCGGGCTCGGTGCCGAGCACCCGGCCCGAGATGAAGGAGCCCGGGTCGGCCGTGACGTCCGCGATGACGCCGAAGTTGACGTTCGCTCCGCCGGCGGCCACGCTCGCGGCGCGCGCGGCGAAGGCCTCCCCGGCGGCGGCGGGCGGCGCCTCCCGCAGGGTCGCCGCACTCGCGGCGGTGTCCCAGTCGAGGCGCGACACCTCGCCGCCCTCCTGGTCGACGCCGATCAGCGGCGGCAGCTCGGGATCGGCGACGAGCGCCGCCGTCATCGCGGCGAGCGACGGAGCGTCGCCCGCGATGTTGTCGCCCATCAGGATGACGCCCGACGCGCCCGCGTCGATGAGCGCGCGCGACGGCGCAGGATCGGTGCCGGGAGCGTGCAGCATCAGCAGCGCCGCCGCCTTCTGCTGCGTGCTGAGCTCGGCCATCCGTTCGTCGACCCAGGCGGCGACGGGATCGAGGGTCGGCGTCGGCGCGGCGGTCGGCGTCGGCGCGGGCGCCGTCGAGCTCGGCGAGCTCGGCGCCGCGCTCGCGCACCCCGCCAGGGCGAGCGAGGCCATCACGATGAGCAGGGCCGACAGCCGGGAGGAACGCACGCGCCGAGTGTACGCTGCGTGTCCGACCGACCGCTGAGCGGGGCCGTGGGTAGACTCGCGGCCTCGAAGGGGGGGTGAGTCGATGCGCCGAGGACGCCCGATCGCGAGCGCCGCGAGCGTGCTCGCCCTCGTCATCGCGCTCGGCTCGATCTCGTCGCCGGCGGGCGCGGAGGAGTACCCCAGCTGGGGCGAGGTCGAGGCGGCGAAGCAGAGCGTCGCCGCACGGGAGGCGGAGTCGTCGCGCATCACGACCCTGGTCGACCGTCTGGAAGGCGAGGCCGCCGTGCTCGGCGACGCAGCGGTCGAGGCCGCCGCCGTCGCCGCCTCGGCGGAGTCCGCGCGCCGCGAGGCGGCCGAGCAGGCCGCCGCGCTCGGCGCCGACGCCGAAGCGGCCGCGACCACCGCGCGCGAGTCGCAGGCGGAGTTCGGACGGCTCACGGGCCTGCTCGCCCGCACGGGCGGGGCGGACATCACGCTTCGACTGCTGTTCGCGGCCGGCGACGGCGATGCCGACGAGCTGCTCGACGGGCTCTCCCGCAGCGCCCGGCTCGCCGACGTCTACTCGGGCGTCGCGGCGGGCGCTGCGGCCGCACGTGCCGAGTACGACTCGCTCAGTGCGCAGGCCGACGTGGCCGAACGGGAGCGGACACGGCTCGCGGAGGAGGCCGACCGCGCCTCGGCCGCCGCGGAGGACGCCCATCTGGCCGCAGAGGCGAGGCTCGCCGAACAGCGCACGGCGCTCGACACCCTCTACGCGCAACTCGCGAGCCTGCGCGATCGAACGGTCGAGCTCGAGCGACGTTACCGGGTCGGCGAGCAGGCCAGGCTCGAGGCCGAGGCCCGCGAGCGGGCCGCCGCCGAGGCCGACGCCGGCGGCTCGGGCGGCTCGGGCGGCGGCACGGGGGCGCCGCCGCCGGGCGTCGTCGTCGACCCCGCCGCGGCGAAGGCGTACGCGGCCGGTGCCGTCGCCCGCTACGGCTGGGGCTCGGGCCAGTACGACTGCCTCGTCCGCTTGTGGACGCGCGAGTCGAGCTGGCGCGCCGACGCGTACAACGCCTCGAGCGGCGCGTACGGGATCCCGCAGTCGCTGCCGGGCAGCAAGATGGCCTCGGCCGGCGCCGACTGGCGAACGAACGCCGCGACCCAGATCGAGTGGGGGCTGTCGTACATCAGCGACCGCTACGGGGCGCCGTGCGGCGCCTGGGCGCACTCGGAGAGCTACAACTGGTACTGATGACCGTCCCAGACCCCGTTCCCGGCAACGACCCCTTCCGGCGGCACGCCGCCGAGGGAGTCCTGCTCCTCGGCGGGGGCGCCGCCATCCTGCTGCAGCTCGCCGACCCGCGCGTCGCCCGCGGAGTCGCCCGGCACAGCGACTTCGCCGGACGCCCCCTCGATCGGCTCTTCGGGACGCTCGACTACGTGTACGCGGTGGGCTTCGGTGACGAGGCGGTCAGGCGGGCCGCGGTCCGCCGGGTGAACGCGCGCCACGCCCCCGTGCGCGGCGACGCAGCTGACTCCGCCGACGGCGAGGCCGACGAGGCGGGCGACGCGCGCAGCGCACGGTACTCGGCGTTCGACGCCGATGCGCAGCGTTGGGTCGCGTCGACCCTGCTCGCGACGGCGCTCGCCGTCGAGGAGCGGCTCTGGGGCCCGCTCGACGAACGCGAGGCCGACGCGATCGTGCGCGGCTACGCTCCGCTCGGCGGCAGCCTGCAGGCGGGCCGCGAGGGCTGGCCCGCGAGCCGCGCCGAGTTCGAGGCGTGGTGGCAGGCGCGGCTCGCCGCGCTCGACGTCGGCGACGACGCGCGCGGCGTCGCCCGGATCCTGCTCGGCGGTTCGGCGGCGCTCCCGCCCGGCACCCGGCTCCTCCTCCCCCTCGTCCGGCTGTCGACCGCGGCGCTCCTGCCGGCGCCGATCCGCGCCGCATACGGGTTCCGCTGGACGCCGCGGGCAGAGCGCGTGAGCGCCGCCTGGCTCCGCGGCATCGCGATCGTCTGGCCGCTGCTGCCGCGCGTCGTGCGGCACGCTCCGATGCGAGGATCACTCCGACGGGCGCGGCTCCGGAACCGGTACGCTGAGCGAGAGGCATGAGGACGACGATGACCCCGCAAGCAGCGCACCGCAACGAACCACTCGACAGCATCGACCGCAGAATCGTGGCCGAGCTGAGCCGCGACGGCCGGCTGTCGGTGCGAACCCTCGCCGACCGGGTGCACATCTCGCGCACGGCGGCGCACAACCGGCTGCAGCAACTGCAGCAGCGGGGAGTCATCACCGGCTTCGGCGCGCAGATCGACCGCCGCTCGATCGGCCTGCACATCTCCGCGCTCGTCGTGGTGCGCATCGGCGAGGTCTCGTGGGAGGAGATCGCGGCGAAGCTCGCCACGCTGCCCTTCGTCGAGAAGGTCCAGGCGGTCTCGGGCGACATCGACATCATCCTCACCGTGAGCGCGCCCGATCACGAGCAGCTGAGCCAGGCGATCCTCCGCGACATCCACGACATGCCCGGAGTGGTGTCGACCCGGTCGCACCTGATCCTCGAGGAGATCGAGGGTCACCCGCCCGCGCAGACGCTGGACATCTGGCGCACCTGACTGCGCCCCTGGTGGACGAATGGCAACGGTTTCGGCCGTCGGCAGCCGTTCGTTCACGCTTGGATGACACGCCCGACCTCGAGGGTCGAGCATGTCGCACCATGGCTCCATGAGCCTCAATGTCGAGCACGCCCCGACCCGCACCCTTCCATCGGAGAAGCCGCTCCGCCTTCTCGACAACGCGGGTCACGCCGTCACCGGCCACGCGACCGGCGGCTTCTCGCTGCCCGACACCGACACCCTCCTCGGGCTCTACCGCAAGATGGTCGTCGCCCGCCGTTTCGACGTGCAGGTCACCGCGCTCACCAAGCAGGGCCGCCTCGCCACCTATCCCTCGGCCTACGGCCAGGAGGCCTGCGAGATCGGCGCCGTCGCCTCGCTCGACCGCACGGACTGGCTCTTCCCGACCTACCGCGACAGCATCGCCCTGCTCACCCGCGGCATCGCCCCCGCCGACATCCTGCAGTCGTTCCGCGGCGACTGGCACAACGGCTACGACCAGCACGCGTTCCGCACCGCCGCGCAGGCGACGCCGCTCGCCACCCAGGCGCTGCACGCCGTCGGCCTCGCCCACGCCGCGCGGCTCCGCCACGACCCGATCGTCGCCCTGACCTTCCTCGGCGACGGCGCCACGAGCGAGGGCGACGCCCACGAGGCGTTCAACTTCGCCGCCGTGTGGCAGACCCCGACCGTCTTCATCGTGCAGAACAACCAGTTCGCGATCAGCGTGCCGCTCGAGAGGCAGACCCGCGCCGCGACCCTCGCCGACAAGGCCGTCGGCTACGGCATGCCTGGGTTCCACGTCGACGGCAACGACGTCGCAGCGATGTACGCGATCACGCACGCCGCCGTCGAGCGCGCCCGTGCGGGCGGCGGCCCGACCCTCATCGAGGGCGTCACGTACCGCATCGAGCCGCACACGAACTCCGACGACCCGAGCCGCTACCGCGCCGCGCGCGACGTCGAGCACTGGAAGCGGCGCGACCCGATCGAGCGCCTCGAGAAGTACCTCGTCTCCGAGGGGGCGCTGACCGAGACCCTCCGCGCCGAGATCACCGACGAGGCCGAGGAGCTCGCCGCGGCGACCCGCGAGGTCATGACCGCCGAGGCCGAGCTCGACCCGCTCGAGCTCTTCGACCACGTCTACGCGCGGCCCCGTGCCGCACTCGCCGAGCAGCGCGCCGCACTCGCCGCCGAACTCGCCGCCGGCACCCACCAGGAGGACGCCCGATGACCGCCACCGCGACGAAGGACGCCCGCCCCGAGGCATCCGCACCGACCCAGCTCACGATGGCCGGCGCGCTGAACGCCGCACTGCGCGACGCGATGGCCGCCGACGACCGCGTCATCGTCTACGGCGAGGACGTCGGGCCGCTCGGCGGCGTGTTCCGCATCACCGACGGCCTGCAGGCCGAGTTCGGCGAGGAGCGCATCTGGGACTCCCCGCTGGCCGAGTCGGGCATCATCGGCACCGCGATCGGCATGGCGATGTACGGCATGCGCCCGGTCGTCGAGATGCAGTTCGACGCGTTCAGCTACCCCGCGTTCGAGCAGATGGTGTCGCACGTCGCGAAGATGCGCAACCGCACGAAGGGGCGGGTCACGCTGCCCATGGTCGTGCGCATCCCGTGCGCGGGCGCGATCGGCGGCGTCGAGCACCACTCCGACTCCTCGGAGTCGTACTGGGCGTCGACCCCCGGCCTCACGGTCGTGATGCCCTCGAACCCGGCCGACGCGTATTCGATGCTGCGCGAGGCGATCGAGAGCGACGACCCCGTCGTCTTCATGGAGCCCAAGAGCCGCTACTGGTCGAAGGCGCCGATCGCCCTGCCGGTGACCACCGCGCCGATGGATCGCGCCGAGGTCGTGCGCACGGGTGACGACGTCACCCTCCTCGCGTACGGGCCCACGGTCCGCACCGCGCTGGAGGCCGCCGAGGCCGCGGCCGCCGAGGGGCTCTCGGTCGAGGTCGTCGACCTCCGCAGCCTCTCGCCGTTCGACGACGAGACCGTCGGCGCGTCGGTGCGCAAGACCTCGCGCGCCGCCGTCATCCACGAGGCCGCGCAGTTCGGCGGCTACGGCGCCGAGGTCGCCGCGCGGGTGACCGAGCGCAACTTCCACCACCTCGCGGCGCCGGTGCTGCGGATCGCCGGTTTCGACATCCCGTACCCCTCGCCGAAGCTCGAGGAGCACCAGCTGCCCACGCCCGACCGCATCCTCGCGGCGCTCGACACCTGGGAGTGGGACGCATGAGCCGCGAGTTCATCCTGCCCGACCTCGGCGAAGGCCTCACCGAGGCCGAGATCGTCGCGTGGCTCGTCGCCCCGGGCGACGAGGTCGCGATCGACCAGCCGGTCGTCGAGCTCGAGTCGGCGAAGTCCGTCGTGCAGCTGCCGACCCCGTTCGCGGGCGTCGTCGAGTCGCTCGGCGGCGAGGTCGGCCAGACGCTGCACGCGGGCACCGTGCTCATGACGCTCGGCACCGCGGTCGCGGCGGCCGAGTCACCGACGAAGGATGCCTCCGCGCCGGCGTCGGCCGCCGGCTCGCCCGTCGACGAAACCGCGACATCCGCCGCAGCGGCCGCTCCGGTCGCCGCCGAACCGGGCGTCGCCGCCCCGACCGAGGTCGCGACCGAGGAGTCGGGCGCCGTGCTCATCGGGTACGGCACCCGCGCCTCGACGGTGACCAAGCGCGCCGCGACGGCGCCGGCGCGATTCGGCCGCCGGCGCACCGGCGCCGCGACGGGCTCGGGCCCCGGTACAGGCACCGGCGGCGGCGTCGCCGCACGTTCGCGCCTCGACAGCGCGCGCCGCTCCCCCGTGGTCTCCCCGATCGTGCGGCGGCTCGCCCGGCAGCACGGCTTCGACGCCTCGCAGCTCGACGGCTCGGGCCCCGACCACCTGGTCATGCGGCGCGACGTCGAGGCGTTCATCGGCGAGCAGCAGGGTGCGACCACGCAGGCCGCGCCCGAGGCATCCGCATCGCCGTCGCCCGTGCCCGCCGCCGCGATCGCCGCCGGCGACGAGCGGATCCCGCTCGACCGCATCGGCCGGGCGGCGGCCGCCCATTTCTCGCGCTCGCGCAGGGAGATCCCCGAGGCGACCGTCTGGATGGACGTCGACGCGACCGCCCTGGTGGCCGCCCGCAAGCAGCTGCACGCCGCGACCGGCGAGCGCTTCGGCACGACCGCCCTCGTCGCACGCTTCGTCGTCGCGGGCCTCCGCAGGCACCCGCGCCTCAACTCGAGCTTCGACGCCGAGCGCGACGAAGTCGTGCTGCACGGCGCCGTCAACCTCGGTCTCGCGGCGCAGACGCCCCGCGGCCTCATGGTGCCGGTCGTGCACGGCGCCGAGGCGATGAGCCTGCGCGGGCTGCGCGACGCGATCGGCACCCAGACCGAGGCCGCCGCGACCGGGGTCTTCGCCCCGGCGGCGCTCTCGGGCGGCACGTTCACGCTGAACAACTACGGCACGCTCGGCGTCGACGGCTCGGCGGCGATCATCAACCACCCCGAGGCGGCGATGCTCGGCATCGGCCGGCTCGTCGAACGGCCCTGGGTCGTCGACGGCGCGCTCGCCGTGCGGACGGTCACCGAGCTGACCCTCTCGTTCGACCATCGCGTCTGCGACGGCGCCGAGGCCGCGGCGTTCCTCACCTTCGTCGCGGGCTGCATCGAGCAGCCGCTGTCGCTGCTCGCCGAGCTCTGAACCGCGAACGGCCTCGCCCGTCGTGGGCGAGGCCGTTCGTGCGCGACGGCTCGGCGCCGTCGCGCGTCGATCAGAAGAACTCGTCGGGGGTGCCCGCCGCCCGCTCGACGTCACGGGTGTCGACCCCGGCGGCGCGCAGCTTGGCGACCGAGACGCGAAGCCCCGACTCCATCTGCGCGGCCCACGCGTCGGACTCGCGCGCGCTCGTCTCGGCCGCACGCGCACGCGCCTCCGACGACTCGGCGGCGTCGCGGGCGTCGCGCACCTGGCGCAGCGCGAGCGAGATGCCGTAGTAGGCGGCGACCATCGTGGCGATGGGTGCGGCGATGATCGCGAGGGCGCTGATCGCGGCTCCGGTCGGGCTGAAGGCGATGAGCAGCGCGAACGCGAGGAAGAGCGCGACGATCGCCGCGAGCACGACGAGCATGAACCGCAGGTCTCGGCCCCACGGGCGGCCTTCGGCGGTGTCGGCGGGCTTGGCGGTGGTCGCGTCGTCGACCGACAGGGGCGGCGGTGCGAAGTCGGGCACCGTCGGCTGGTCGTCGTGACTCGGACGGGCGTACGCGTCGGACATTCGGTCTCCGCTCCCCTGCAATCGGATGGACCCCCCAATTGTGGGCCGAGCCGGACGAGCGGTCAAGGAACCGCGCCGGGCCGCAACGGATGCCCCGGGCCCACGACGAGACCCCCGGGCTTCGCAGAAGTCCGGGGGTCTCGACCTCCTCGCCGGCCGGTCAGTTGCCGGGCCACACCGTTTCATCGAGGTTGGCCAGGGTTCCCGGGCTCAGGTTCTCGGTGTCCTTCGCGGTCAGGCGCCCAGGACCGAACCCTGCCATCGGACCCGAGACGGGCAGGTTCAGCTGCGAACCGCCGAGGGCGACGGTGTAGGTGCTCGACGAGGTGTCGGCCGCGAGCACGCCGTTGCGGCTGCCGCTGATCACGAGACCGAGCTGGTGACCGGCGGGCACGACGACGTCGTTGGCCGCCAGTTCGACGGTGACCCGATGGTTGCCGGCCCCGTCCAGACGAGCCCACCCCCGGGCGAGCACCTGGAGCTCGGTGCTCGCGATCCGCTTGCCGACCTCGTTGTAGCAGGCGTCGTCGGTCGCGGTCGCCGGGCCCCAGCAGGACTCGGTGCCCAGGGTCTCCGCGCCGTCACCGGTCGTGATGATGCGATCCATCATTCCGTAGTCGACGAGCATGACCGAGACCTGCCCGACCGGAACGGTGTGCGTGACGTCGAGGTCGACGGTCGGCGTGCCCGAGATCCGGAGCTCGTGCTTGGTCGTGCCGGTGAGGAACTGCAGGCGGTTGGGGTTGTCGCCGATCCTGATCGCGTTCGCCTCGCTCAGCGAGGTGGCGTTGACGTAGCTCGCGGTGGTGCGGTCCTGCTTGCCCAGCATCATCGTGCCGTCGGCGTGCAGGTTCAGGGTCTGCGTGCGGGCCGACGAGATCGGCCAGGTCGGTGACTGCTCCCACCGGTCGGGGGCGGTCTCGACGCTGACCGCGGGCTCGCGGTCGATGCCGTTGTCGATGTCCATGAGCTCGTGGTCGAACCAGCGGTGCAGCGTGTCGACCCACAGGCCGCGCTCGGAGTCGAAGGGGTCGACGTGCCCGAGACGAGTGAGCCACATCTTGCGCTCGACGCCCTGCTCGCCGAGGGCGTCCCACCACTTCGAGGCGTTCATCGTCTTGACGTTGGTGTCCTGCAGGCCGTGCATGATGAACACGCTGGCCTTCACCTTGGACACGTCGTAGAAGGTGCCCTCCCGGTAGTCGCGCTCGGCCCAGAAGTCGGTGTAGGCACCCGTCTCATCGCCGTCGTTCGCGTTCATCCAGTTGAGCCGCGCCGAGCAGTCGGTGGCGATGGTCCGGTTGGAGGCGACCGACCGCGACAGGCTGCTCGGGTAGTTGTTGGACTTCACCGCTCCCTGCCAGCGGTTGTAGTCGTACCACGAGCTGATCGCGCTGATCGGCACGATCGTCTCGAGTCCGTCGACGCCCGTCGCCGCGACGCCGTTCGCGAGTGTCCCGTCGTAGGACTTGCCGATCATCCCGGTCTTTCCGTTGCTCCAGTCGGCGTCGACGACGTCGCCGGCGGCGTCGTGCGCCACGCCCGTGCCGTTCAGCCACTCCACGACGGCCTTGACCGACTCGATGTCGGAGCGGCCACCCTCGTCGGTGCAGCCGGTCGAACGTGCGGTGCCGGCCATGTCGACCGCGACGAAGGCGTAGCCCCGGGGCACGAAGTAGTTGTCGTAGTAGAGCGGGAACTTGACGATGTTCCCGTCGGCGTCGTAGACCTTTCGCTCCGCCTCGTTGCCTCGACCCGAGCTCAGGTAGTAGGGACTCGCGTCCATGATGATCGGGACCCGGGCGTTGCCGTCGAGCTCGCGGGGCCGGATGATGTCGGCGGCGATGCGCTCGCCGACGCCGTCGTCGTCGAGGTCGGGGGTCGTGACCCACACCGTCTCGCGAATGGCGTCGGCGTAGTCGTAGATCGGGGCGGTCGTCCCGTCGACGAGCGTGACGGGAGGATTGTCATCGGGTGCCGCGGTGGCCGCCCCCGCCGCGCCGAGTGCCAGCGGCGCCGCGATGGCGACCGAGCCGGCGAGTGCGAGCATCCTGGTTCTCATGGAGATCCTTTCGTCCGAGGACAACGCTGTCCTAGTGCGCGATCTCTGAAACATACGATGCCCGACCAGATTGGTCAACAATCCTGCGCGGAGGATCTCCGAAGCCGGGCCCGGGCGGCGTCGTGCGCGGCGAGCGAGGGTTCGAGACCTCGGTCGGACGCCGCCGACACTCGTTCGAGCCGGACGAGCGGACACGGAACGGCGCCCGGTCCGCATGCGTCAGGCTGCGCGCCGCTCCGAGATGCCGCGTTCGATCGCGGCGATGATCTCGGGGTCGTCGGGCTCGGTCGTCGGCCGGAACCTCGACACCTCGCCGCCGGGCTGGATCACGAACTTCTCGAAGTTCCACTTCACCCGGCCGGCCTTGCCGCGGGCGTCCTCGACCTGGGTCAGCACCTCGTAGAGCGGGTGGCGGTTGCGGCCGTTGACCTTGACCTTCTCCATCAGCGGGAAGCTCACGCCGTAGGTCATGGAGCAGAACTCCTTGATGTCGGCGGCGCCGCCCGGCTCCTGGCCGGCGAACTGGTTGCACGGGAAGCCGAGCACCGTGAACCCCTGGTCGCCGTACTCGCGCTGGAGCTCCTCGAGCTTCGTGTACTGCGGCGTGAGCCCGCACTTCGACGCGACGTTCACGACCATCACCACCTCGTCGGCGTAGTCGGCGAGGGTGACGGTCTCGCCGTCGATGGTCGTCAGGGGGATGTCTCGGAGTTCCACCCTCAGAGCCTACGATGCCGAACCGGGAATGTGGGCGGCCGCGGATACGATCGTCGATCGATGATGGGCATGAATCACGCGATCAGCGGCGCCGCCGCCTGGGTCGCGGTCACCGGCGCCGCTCCCCTGCTCGCGACGGGGGCGTACCCCCTCGACCCGGTCGGCGTGGTCGCCGGCGCGACCGTGTGCGCCGGCGCGGCGCTCCTGCCCGACGCCGACCACCACAGCGCGACGATCTCCCGCTCGGTGCCGATCCTCGGTCCGCTGACGGCCCGCACCATCGGCGCGCTCTCCGGCGGGCACCGGCACGGCGCGCACTCCCCCGTCGCCGTCCTGCTCGTCGCGGCGGCCGCGTGGGCGCTGACGGCGCTGACCATGCCGGTCGAGCCGATCGGCGGTTTCGAGCCGGGCACCGTCCCGATCGGCGCGGGCATCGGCACCGCGGCGCTCACCGCCTTCGCCGTGAAGGCGCGCGACCTCGTCGACTCCTGGCTCCTCGCCTGGCTCGCGGGTCTCGCGCTCGGCCTCTTCATCGTGCTCTTCGCCCCCGAGCAGGTGGCGTGGTTCCCGCTCGCCGTGACGATCGGGTTCGTCGCGCACCTCGCCGGCGACGCGCTCACCACCGGCGGCCTCCCGGGGCTCCTGTGGCCCTGGGTGCCGCGACCGCCCGAGATCGTCGGCGACATCCCCGTGCTGAAGAGCCTGTGGCTGCCGAACGGGTACCTCGCGCTGCCGCTGCTCGGTGACACCGGTTCATGGCGCGAGAAGGCCTTCGGAGGGCTGCTGACGCTGTACTGCACGCTCGCCCTCGGGTACGAGGTGCTGCGCTTCCTGGGCCTCGAGCGGTTGCTCGAGCGCTAGCTGTACTGACCCGGATCGTTGTTGACGTAGGAGAGACCTCCGGGGTCGAGTTGGAGCTGTCTAGTTCTTCATCTCGATCGCACGGAGGTCTCTCGTGTCTCACGCTAATGCCCGGCTGACTCCGGCCGGCCGGTTG
>NZ_JBHVSE010000005.1:0-76656 GCF_042885275.1 Agromyces sp. NPDC058064
GCGCCCGCCCCCGCCCGGGCGGGGTTTTTGGGGGGCCCGCGCGGGGGGCCCCGCGGGGCGTTTTTGCACGGGGGGGGGCGGGGCCCCCCCGGGGCGCCCCCCACCGGCGCACCGAACGCCCGGTGCAGGCCCCGACGACGAAGCGAGCGGATGCCGTACGGCATCCGCTCGCTTCGTCGTGTCGAGTCGCGGCTTCGGCTAGAGCGTCGTCGCGCGGCGCACCAGCTCGGCCTGCTCGGTGGCGTGGCGCTTCGCCGAGCCGGTCGCGGGCGACGCCGCGGCCTGGCGGGCGACGACCGTGACCTCGCGCGGGCCCAGCTTGTTCGTCTCGATGATGAAGTACGGCCAGGCGCCCTGGTTCTCGGGCTCGTCCTGGGCCCACATCAGCTCGGCCTCGGGGTACGAGTCGGCGACGGCCTTGAGCTCGCCCGCGGGCAGCGGGTAGAGCTGCTCGAGGCGCACGACCGCGATCTCGGTGTTCTGCTGCTTGTCGAGCTCGGCGATCAGGTCGTAGTAGATCTTGCCCGAGACGAACACGACGCGCTTGATCGCCGACTTGTCGGTGATGCGCGGGTCGTCGAGCACGGGCTCGAAGCGGCCCTCGGTGAAGTCGGAGACCTCGCTGGTCGCGCCGCGCAGGCGCAGCATCGCCTTCGGCGTGAACACCACGAGCGGGCGACGGGGCCGTGCGTAGGCCTGACGACGCAGCAGGTGGAAGTACGACGCCGGCGTCGAGGGACGGGCGACCGTCATGTTGTTCTCGGCGCAGAGCTGCAGGTAGCGCTCGATGCGGGCGCTCGAGTGGTCGGGGCCCTGGCCCTCGTAGCCGTGGGGGAGCAGCAGCACGACGCTCGAGCGCTGGCCCCACTTCTGCTCGGCCGAGGAGATGAACTCGTCGATGATCGTCTGCGCACCGTTGGCGAAGTCGCCGAACTGCGCCTCCCACATGACGAGCGCGTCGGCGCGTTCGACCGAGTACCCGTACTCGAAGCCCATCGCCGCGTACTCGCTGAGGAGCGAGTCGTAGATCCAGAACTTCGCCTGGTTCTCCGACAGGTTCTGCAGCGGCAGCCACTCCTGGCCGTTCGCACGGTCGTGCAGCACCGCGTGGCGCTGCACGAAGGTGCCGCGGCGCGCGTCCTGGCCGGCGAGGCGCACCGGGGTGCCCTCGACGAGCAGCGAGCCGAGCGCGAGCAGCTCGCCGAAGCCCCAGTCGATCTTGCCGTTGCGGCTCATGTCGAGTCGCTTGGTCAGCAGCTGCTGGATCTTCGGGTGCACCGTGAAGCCGGCGGGCTTGTTGTTGAACGCGTCGCCGATGGCGTGCACGACCTCGACGCCGACGCCCGTCGTCTCGAGCTCGCCGGTCGGCTGCTCGGGCACCTGGGTCTGCTCGGTCGCGCCGATCACGGCGATCGCACCGGTCTGCACGGCGTGGGTCTCGGCGAAGGCGCGCTCGAGGCGGTCCTGGAAGTCGCGGTGCGCCTCTTCGTACTCGGCCTCGGTGATGTCGCCGCGACCGACGAGGGCCTCGGTGTAGAGCTTGCGCACGCTGCGCTTCTGCTCGATGAGGTTGTACATGAGCGGCTGCGTCATCGAGGGGTCGTCGCCCTCGTTGTGGCCGCGTCGGCGGTAGCAGACGAGGTCGATGACGACGTCGCGCTTGAACTCCTGGCGGTAGCGGAACGCGAGCTCCGCCACGCGGACGACGGCCTCGGGGTCGTCGCCGTTCACGTGGAAGATCGGCGCCTGGATCGTCTTCGCGACATCGGTCGAGTAGATCGAGGAGCGGGCGTCGCCCGGCACCGTCGTGAAGCCGACCTGGTTGTTGATGTTCACGTGGATCGTGCCGCCCGTGCGGTACGCGCGCAGCTGCGACATCTGCATCGTCTCGACGACGATGCCCTGGCCGGCCATGGCGGCGTCGCCGTGCACGAGGATCGGGAGGGTCGAGAAGGTGCCGATCGGCTTGCGGTCCTGCTTCGCGCGGACGATGCCCTCGAGCACGCCGTCGACGGCCTCGAGGTGCGAGGGGTTCGCGGCGAGCGAGACGGGCACCTGGTGGCCGTCGTCGGCGGTGAAGGTGCCTTCGGTGCCGAGGTGGTACTTCACGTCGCCCGAGCCCTGCCCGGCCGTGGCGCCCTCGAACTCGCGGAACACCTGGCCGTAGGTCTTGCCCGCGATGTTCGTGAGCACGTTGAGGCGGCCGCGGTGCGCCATGCCGATGGCGACCTCGTCGAGGCCCTCCTTCGCGGCGCCCTGGAGGATCTCGTCGAGGAGGGCGATGACGGACTCGCCGCCCTCGAGGCTGAAGCGCTTCTGCCCGACGTACTTCGTCTGCAGGAAGGTCTCGAACGCCTCGGCCTCGTTGAGCTTGCCGAGGATGCGCATCTGCTCGTCGTGGGTCGGCTTCTCGTAGGGCCGCTCGACCTCGTTCTGGATCCACTGACGCTGCACCGGGTCCTGGATGTGCATGTACTCGATGCCGATGGTGCGGCAGTAGGAGTCGCGGAGCACGCCGAGGATGTCGCGGAGGAGCGCGGTGCGCTTGTTGCCGAAGCCGCCGGTGACGAACTCGCGATCGAGGTCCCAGAAGGTGAGGCCGTGGCTCGCGATGTCGAGGTCGGGGTGCGAGCGCTGCACGTACTCGAGCGGGTCGGTGTCGGCCATCATGTGGCCGCGCACGCGGAAGGAGTTGATGAGCTCCTGCACGCGCGCCGTCTTGTCGATCGCGCTCGCGATGTCGACCGCGATGTCGGGCGCCCAGCGGATCGGCTCGTACGGCAGGCGGAGAGCGGCGAAGATGCCCTCGTAGAAGCCGCGCTGGCCGATGAGGAGCTCGTGCACCTTCTTCAGGAACTCGCCCGAGCCGGCGCCCTGGATGACGCGGTGGTCGTAGGTCGAGGTCAGCGTGATCGTCTTGCCGATCGCGAGGTTCGCGAGCGTCTTGTCGCTCGCGCCCTGGAACTCGGCCGGGTACTCGAGGGCGCCCGCGCCGATGATGCAGCCCTGGCCCTTCATGAGGCGGGGCACCGAGTGCACGGTGCCGATGCCGCCCGGGTTCGTCAGCGAGATCGTCGCGCCCGAGAAGTCGTCGGCCTTGAGCTTGTTCTGGCGCGCCCGCGAGACCAGGTCTTCGTAGGCGGTCAGGTACTCGTTGAACGACATCGTCTCGGCGCGCTTGATCGCGGGCACGAGGAGGGCGCGGGTGCCGTCGGGCTTCGGGATGTCGATCGCGATGCCGAGGCCGATGTGCGCGGGCTTCACGAGGCTCGGCTTGCCGTCGACCTCGGAGTAGAAGACGTTCTGGCTCGGGAACTCCTTCAGCGCCTGGATGAGCGCCCAGCCGATGAGGTGGGTGAAGCTGATCTTGCCGCCGCGGGTGCGCCGCAGGTGGTTGTTGATCACGATGCGGTTGTCGATCATGAGCTTCGCGGGCACGGTGCGCACGCTCGTCGCGGTCGGCACGGTGAGCGAGGCGTCCATGTTGGCTGCGAGGGCCTTGGGCATGCCCTTGAGCGGCACGACCTCGTCTTCGGCGGGGGCGTCGGCCACCACCGGCTGCGGGCTCGTCATGGGCACGTCGGCCGGCACCGGCTGCGTGCGCGGGGCCACCGAGGTCGTGCGCGCGGCCGGGGTCTGCCCGATCACGGGCACCGGCGCGGTCGCGGGGGAGGCGGGCGTGCCCGCGTCGGCGGCGGGGGCCGCCTGCGGGGGAGCCGCGGGCGCCTCGACCGACGTCTCTGCGGCCGGCGCGGCCGCGTCGCCCTGCGGGGCGGTGCCGTTCGTCGGGGCCGATGCGCCCTGTTCGCTCTGCGCGCGGCGCCGCTCGAGCACCGGCCTCCAGGTCTGGTCGACCGAGTCGGGATCGGCGAGGAACTTCTCGTACATCTCGTCGACGAGCCACTCGTTGGCTCCGTATTCGCCCGACGCCGTTTCGTCGGATCCCGCTCCGGTCAATTGGCTCGACACAGCCGCTCGCCCACTCTCTCCGTTGATGCTGGATTCTCGGAGATCGACCCGGCCGCGAACGCGTCGTGGCCGATCACCCACACAAGCCTAAACCCCGCGCGAGGCGCCTCGTGCACGCCGCAGGGGCGCGGCCTACGCTGAGGGCATGGAGTTCTACCGGACGGCCCCGACCCACGACCTGACCTACTCCGACGTGTTCCTCGTTCCGAGCCGCTCCGGAGTGACGAGCCGGCTCGACGTGTCGCTCGCCCCCGACGACGGCTCGGGGGCATCCGTGCCGATCGTCTCGGCCAACATGAACTCGATCACCGGGCCGCGACTCGCCGCGACGCTCGCCCGGCGCGGCGGCATCGGCGTGCTCCCGCAGGACCTCCATCTCCAGGACCTGGCCGAGTCGATCCGCTCGGTGAAGGCGCAGTCGCCCCGCTTCGACACCCCGCACGACTTCCACCCCGATGCGACGGTCGCCGACGCGCTCGAGTCGCTGCCGCCGTTCGAGGGCCACGGCATCGTTCTCCACGACACGGCGGGGCGCTACGTCGGATGCCTCGCCGCGACGCGGCTCGCGAGCGCACTGCCCGACGCCCGCCTCGGCGACCTCGTGCACGGCGGCATCGCCTCGCTCGACGCCGACGACGTCGACAGCCCGCGGCGCGCGTTCGACCTCATGGTCGAGGCCGAGCTCGACTTCGCCCCGGTGCTCGAGCACGGCCGGGTCGTCGGCACCCTGAGCCGGCGGAGCGCGCTGCGCGGCACGATCTACGAGCCGAACGTCGACCGCGAGGGTCGGCTGCGCGTCGCGGCGGCGGTCGGGATCAACGGCGACGTGGCCGCGAAGGCGCGCGCGCTCGCGTCGGCCGGCGTCGACATGCTCGTCCTCGACACGGCCCACGGGCACCAGGAGGGCATGATCCGTGCGGTGTCGACGGTGCGCGACCTCGATCTCGGCATCCCGATCGTCGCGGGCAACATCGTCACCGCGGCCGCGGTCGCCGATCTCGTCGAGGCGGGCGCCGACGTGCTGAAGGTGGGGGTCGGCCCCGGCGCGATGTGCACGACCCGCATGATGACGGCCGTCGGCCGGCCGCAGTTCTCCGCGGTGCTCGAGACGGCCGAGGCCGCGCGCGAGCTCGGCGCCCGGGTGTGGGCCGACGGCGGCGTGCGCTACCCGCGCGACGTGGCGCTCGCGCTCGCGGCCGGCGCAGCCTCGGTGATGATCGGCTCGTGGTTCGCGGGCACGGTCGAGGCGCCCGGCACGCTGCGGCGCGACGCGTCCGGCCGCCTCTTCAAGGAGAGCTGGGGCATGGCCTCGACGAAGGCCGTGCGCGAGCGCTTCGACCGCCTCTCGCCGTACGAGCTCGCCCGCAAGGAACTGTTCGCCGAGGGCATCTCGTCGTCGTCGATCTACCTCGACCCACTGCGGCCGTCGCTCGAGGACCTGCTCGACATGATCACCTCGGGGGTGCGCAGCTCGTTCACCTACGCGGGCGCGCGCACGCTCGCCGAGTTCCGCGAGCGCGCGCTCGTCGGCATCCAGTCGGCCACGGGCTACGAGGAGGGCAAGGCGCTTCCGGTCAGCTGGTAGGCGGCACGGCGTCCGCACGGGTCGCCCGCATATACTTGAACGACCATGGATGATCCTCCCTCTGCGAAGAACCCCGGCCATAGACCCTCGCCCGTGACCGTTCGGGGAGGCAGCGTTGTCTGAGTGGATACTGCTCGGCTTCGGACTCCTCCTCACGATCGGCACGGGCTTGTTCGTTGCGAGCGAGTTCGCGCTCGTCAATCTCGACCGCGCCGATCTCGAGGCGCGTCGCGAACGGGGTGAGACCCGCCTCGGCATGACGATCGCCGCGCTGAAGATCACCTCGACCCACCTCTCGAGCGCGCAGCTCGGCATCACGCTGACCACGCTGCTCACCGGCTACACGATGGAGCCGGCGATCTCCTCGCTCCTCGCGGAGCCGCTGGCCGCGATCGGCGTTCCGGCTGCGCTCGTGCGTCCCGTCGGCGCCACGACGGCGATCGTCGTCGCGACCCTGCTCTCGATGATCATCGGCGAACTGGTGCCGAAGAACTTCGCGCTCGCGCTGCCGCTCGCGACCGCGAAGGTCGTCATCCCGTTCCAGGCGGCGTTCACCTGGGTGTTCCGGCCCGCGATCGGCCTCCTGAACGGCAGCGCCAACGCCATCCTCCGCGCCTTCGGCATCGAGCCGAAGGAGGAGCTCTCGGGCGCGCGCTCCGCCGAGGAGCTCTCCTCGCTCGTGCGCCGCTCGGCCAGTGCGGGCCTGCTCGAGAAGGACACCGCGACCCTCCTCGGCCGCACGCTGCGCTTCTCCGACCACGACGCCTCCGACGTCATGACCCCGCGCCCGCGGGTCGCCGCGGTGCAGCGGCTCGAACCGGCCGAGGCCGTGCTCGAGCTCGCGCGCCAGACCGGCTTCTCGAGGTTCCCCGTCTACGACGAGAACCTCGACGACGTCGTGGGCGTCGTGCACGTGAAGCAGGCCGTCGCCGTCCCGCGCGAGCGTCGCGCCGAGGTGCCCGCGTCGGCGCTCCAGTCCGACGCGCTGCGCGTGCCCGAGACGATCAAGCTCGACGCGCTGCTCGGCGAGCTCCGCGGCCGCGGGTTCCAGATGGCGGTCGTCGTCGACGAGTACGGCGGCACCGCCGGGGTCGCGACCCTCGAAGACCTGGTGGAGGAGCTCGTGGGCGAGGTCGCCGACGAGCACGACCGCACGCGCGCGGGCATCGTGCGCCGCGGCGACAACGTGAGCTTCCCCGGAATACTGCGACCCGACGAGCTCGTCGAACGCACCGGCATCCGCGTGCCCGAGAACGGCGACTACGAGACGGTCGCCGGCTACGTGATGGCCGAGCTCGGGCGACTGCCCGTCGTGGGCGACGAGGTCGCGATCGACGAGGGCACCCTCAGCGTGCAGCGCCTCGACGGCCGCCGCATCGACCGGCTGCGCTTCGTCCCGAGACCCGTGCCGGCCGACGAGGCCGCCGGTGACGAGGAGGCGGGCCGATGAGCGCAGTGATCCACGGTCCGGCCGACCGGGTGGACCAGAACGAGGAGGCGGGCCGATGAGCGCAGTGACGCACGGTCCGGCCGACCGGGTCGACCAGAACGAGGAGGCGGGCCGATGAGCGCAGTGACGCACGGTCCGGCCGACCGGGTCGACCAGAACGAGGAGGCGGGCCGATGAGCGACTGGGCCGGCATCGCCTGGCTGTTCGTGCTGCTCGCGGCGAACGCCTTCTTCGTGGGCGCCGAGTTCGCCGTCATCTCGGCGCGGCGCTCGCAGATCGAGCCGCTCGCCGAGCAGGGCAAGCGCAGCGCCAAGACCGCGCTCTGGGCGATGGAGCACGCGACGCTCATGCTCGCGACGAGCCAGCTCGGCATCACGGTGTGCTCGCTGCTCATCCTGAACGTCTCCGAGCCGGCGATCCACCACCTGCTGGAGGTGCCGCTGCACCTCACGGGCTGGTCGGAGGAGGTCGTCTCGACGGTCGCGTTCATCGTGACCCTGGTGCTCGTGTCGTACCTGCACGTCGTGTTCGGCGAGATGGTGCCGAAGAACCTCTCGTTCTCGGTGCCCGACCGGGCGGTGCTGCTGCTCGCGCCGCCGCTCGTGTTCGTCGCACGCGTCTTCAAGCCGATCATCGTCGCCCTGAACGCGACGGCGAACGGGGTGCTGCGCCTGTTCGGCGTCGAGCCGAAGAACGAGGCCACCTCGACGTACACGCTCGAGGAGGTGCAGACGATCGTGCACCAGTCGCGCCGCGAGGGCGTGCTCGACGACGCGAGCGGCACGCTCACGGCGGCGTTCGAGTTCACGACGAAGCGGGTGAAGGATGTCGCGGTGCCCATGGCGGGCCTCGTGAGCCTGCCGCCCGGGGCGACGCCCGGAGACGTCGAGCGGGCCGTCGCCCGTCGCGGCTTCTCGCGCTACCCGATCCTCGGGGAGGACGGCGAGCCCGACGGCTACGTGCACCTGAAGGACGTGATCGACCTCGACGACGACGAGTTCGACGACCCGATCCCCGCGAAGCGGGTGCGACGGCTCGTCTCGATCTTCGACGGCACCGACCTCGAGGACGCGCTCGCCACGATGCGCCGCCTCGGCACGCACGTCGCGCGCACCTTCGAGGAGGACGGCTCGACGAGCGGGGTGATCTTCCTGGAGGACATCATCGAGGAACTGGTGGGCGAGGTGCAGGACGCGACCCGTCGAGGGTAGTCGCGAATGGGGGAGGGCGGCTGCCGGGTCGGCGGCGTAGAATTCTGTCGACCCGAGGAACACGAGGAATCATCATGTTCGAGAAGCTCATGGCGTGCGCCGTCCTCCCCGCCGCCGACATCGACCGGGCGCGAAGCTGGTGGCACGACGTACTCGGTCGCGACCCGGTGTACGAGGAGACCGAGGGCGGGATGCTGTTCTACGACGTCGGCGGGGTGGGGGTCATGGTGTACCGCACCGACTACGCCGGCACTGCGCAGAACACCGCGTTCAACTTCTTCACCGACGACCTCGACCGCGACATGACGGCCCTCCGCACGCACGGGGTCGTGTTCCACGACTACGACCTGCCGGGGCTCACGACCGTCGACGGCGTCGCCGAGATCGGCGACGAGCGCAGCGCCTGGTTCAGCGACAGCGAGGGCAACATCTTCGCGATCGGGCAGATGTCGGCCGAGTCGGCTGAACGCATGGCGAAGATGCGTTCGGGCTCGATGGGCTAGCCCCGAGCGGTCGTCGTCACCACTCGCCGTCGTTGTGCTCGGGCCTCGCCCGCAGGTACTGCGGCGGCCACATCGAGGTGCCCGCGCCCAGCTCGTGCGCGGCCCGCATCGCGAAGTGCGGGTCGCGCATCATCGCCTTGCCGAACATGACGGCGTCGGCTCGGCCCTCGGCGACGAGCTCCTCGGCGTGACGGGCGTCGGTGATGCGGCCGACGGCCGACACCGCGGCCTCCGCGTGCTCGCCGACGTACTCGGCGAAGTGCGCCTGGTACCCCGGCGCGACCGGGATGTCGGCCGCGGCGACGAGCCCGCCCGTCGAGATGTCGAAGAAGTCGGCACCCGCATCCTGCGCCCACGCGACGACGACGGAGGTCTGGTCCTCGTCCCAGCCGCCTGGCACCCAGTCGGTCGCCGAGAACCGCACGAACAGCGGCATCGCCTCGCCGATCTCGGCGCGCACCGCACGCACGATCTCGAGCAGGAGCCGGGCCCGGTTCTCGAGGCTCCCGCCCCAGCGGTCGTCGCGCTGGTTCGAGAGCGGGGAGAGGAACTGGTGCACGAGGTACCCGTGCGCGGCGTGGACCTCGACGAGGTCGAACCCGGCCTCGACCGCGCGCCGGGCCGCCGACCGGAAGTCGTCGATGACGCGGGCGATGCCGGCCTCGTCGAGGGCCAGCGGTTCGCGATAGCCGTCGAACGCGACGGCCGAGGCCGACACGGTCGGCCAGCCGCCCTCGTCGAGCGGCTGCGAGCCGCGTCGGCGCATCGGCTCGGGCCAGACCGAGGCCTTGCGCCCGGCGTGCGCCAGCTGGATGCCGGAGGCGGCGCCCTGCGAGCGGATGAACCGGGTGATCCGCGACCACGCCTCGGCCTGCTCGTCGTTCCAGAGCCCCGTGTCGTGATCGGAGATGCGGCCCTCGGGGCTGACCGCGGTCGCCTCGGCGACCACGAGCCCCGCGCCGCCCGCGGCCATCGCTCCGAGGTGCACGAGGTACCAGTCGTGCGGCACCCCGTCGCGCGCCGTGACCGAGTACTGGCAGAGCGGCGGCACCCAGACGCGGTTGCGGATCTCGAGTCCGCGGACCGTGATCGGGCGGAAGAGCGCGGGGCCGGCGGGCCCGGGCGCGCTCACGCGAGGCTCCGGAGCCAGCGCTCGAGCGCCGCGGCATCCGTGAAGACGTGCCCGTCGCCGCCGACCGCGCGGGCGCCCTCGACGTTCTCGGACCGGTTGTCGACGAAGAGGAGCTGCGCCGGCTCGATCGCCAGCGCGTCGATGACGTGCTCGTAGATCGCGGCCTCGGGCTTCACGAGCTCGAGCTCGCCGCTCACGAACACCTGATCGAAGAGCGGCGCGAACGAACCGTGGCGGAGCCAGCCCGAGAAGTCCGCCCCGGCGTTCGAGAGGAGCGCGATCCGCGTGCCGCCGTCGACGAGGGCGTGCAGCACCGCGAGGGTGCCCGGGTCGACCGACAGCCAGCTGCGATGGTCGATCGCCCAGAGCTCGTGCACGTCGAGCGAGCCCCACGTCGCCCCGGTGTCGTCGGCGACCGCCCGCCAGTAGCGGGCGATCGAGGTCGTCCCGCGGTCGAGGCCCTCCCGATGCGCCCAGTACGCGCCCCAGAACTCGTCGGCCGGCACGCCGGCGCGCGCGAGGAGCGCGGCTCGGTCGGCCTCGCTCGGCTCACGGGAGATCACCTCGCCGTAGTCGAAGACGACGACCGAGGGCGAGAGGCTGATCGGGGGGAGGGCTGTCGGAGTCATCCTGCTCAACCTATCGTTGGTACATGGGCGAACCGTGGCAGGAATGGACCGCCGACGAGGCGGCCGGCTGGGTGAGGGCGCCCGGCTCGGGCGACGACAAGTACACGCGGGGCGTGCTCGGCGTGATCACCGGGTCGACCGACTACCCCGGGGCCGCAGTGCTCGGGGTCGAGGCCGCGACGCGCGCCGGCGTCGGCATGGTCCGCTACACCGGTCCGCGCGGCGTGCGCGCCGCCGTGCTGCTGCGCCGGCCCGAGACCGTCACGGTCTCGGGGCGCGTGCAGGCCTGGCTCATCGGCTCGGGCATCGACCCGGGCCGGCGCTCGTTCATGCTGCAGGGCGACCTGCAGCACGCACTCGCCTCCCGCCTGCCCGTCGTGCTCGACGCCGGAGCGCTCGACCTCGTCGGCACCCACACCGCGCCCACCGTGATCACCCCGCACGCGCGCGAGCTCGCGAACCTGCTCGTCACCCGCGAGGTCGACGTGACCCTCGCCGAGGTGCGGGCCGACCCGGCCGGGTGGGCCGACCGGGCCGCGCGCGAGCTCGGCGTCGCCGTGCTGCTGAAGGGGGCGGTGACCCACGTCGCCGACCCCGACGGCGACCGCTACACGGTCACCGCGCCGACACATTGGCTCGCGAGCGCCGGCACCGGCGACGTGCTCGGCGGCATCCTCGGCGCCCTCGTCGCGACCCATCACCAGGAGCTCGCGGTGAACGCCGAGGCGCTGACGAAGCTCGCCGCCACCGCCGCGTGGATCCACGGGGAGGCCGCGCGTCGCGCGAGCGCCGCGGTCGAGGGCGGGCCCGTCGCCGCGCTCGACATCGCCGCGACGGTGCCGCAGGTGATCGGCGGGCTGCTGCAGCGCTGAGTCGTCGGCCGCGGGCCGCTCCGGCGCCCGCGTGCGCGCGGGGCCGCGAGCCCGCGGGTCGCGGGGCGTGGGGCGCGCGCGTCGCGGTGCTCAGCCGTCGAGGAAGCGCGACAGGAACTCGCGCGTCCGCGGCTCGCGCGGCGACGCGAAGAACTCGGCGGCCGGAGCCTGCTCGAGGATGCGACCGCCGTCGAGCAGCACGACGCGGTCGGCGACGTCGCGCGCGAAGGCCATCTCGTGGGTCGCCATCACGATCGTCGTGCCGCGCTCGGCGAGCGAGCGGACGAGCTCGAGCACCTCGCCGACGAGGGCGGGGTCGAGGGCGCTCGTCACCTCGTCGAGGAGCAGCAGCTCGGGGTCGCCCGCGATCGCCCGCACGATCGCGGCCCGCTGCTGCTGGCCGCCCGAGAGCCGGTCGGGGAACGCGTCTGCGAACTCGGCGAGGCCCACCGAGTCGAGCAGCTCCCGGCCGCGGCGCTCGGCCTCGCGCCGGGGTTTCCGATGCACGAGACGGGAGGCGAGCGTGACGTTGTCGAGCACGCTGAGGTGCGGGAAGAGGTTGTAGTGCTGGAACACGACGCCGATGCGGGCGCGCACCGCGTCGGCGTCGACGCGGGGGTCGCTGATGTCGTCGCCGCGCAGCACGATGACGCCGTCGTCGATCGGCTCGAGGAGGTTGATGGAGCGCAGCAGGGTCGACTTGCCCGAGCCGCTCGCGCCGATGAGCGCCACGACCTCGTGCGCGCCCACGTCGAGGTCGATGCCGTCGAGCACGACGGTGTCGCCGAAGGCGCGCCGGATGCCGCGGAGGCGGAGGAGGGGTTCGGCCGTCGCGGTCATACGATGCTGCCGATCTGCTCGCGCTCGCGCATGCGCGCGGTCACCCAGTCGGTGAGCCGGATCATCGGCCAGGCGAGCAGCACGAACAGCAGGCCCGCGACGACGTACGGGGTGAAGTTGAAGTAGTGGGCGGTCTCGATCTGGGCCGCGCGCACGGCGTCGACCGCGCCGAGCACCGAGATGAGCCCGACGTCCTTCTGCATGGCGACGAAGTCGTTCATGAGGGCCGGGGTCACCTTGCGCATCGCCTGCGGCAGCACGACGCGCCGCATGGTCTGGCCATGGCTCAGGCCGAGCGACCGCGCGGCGAGGCGCTGCGAGGGATGCACCGCCTCGATGCCGGCCCGGAACACCTCGGAGACGTACGCCGAGTAGGTCAGGACGAGGGCGATCGTGCCCCAGAACGCCACGGGCAGCGGCGGGAAGAAGTCGAGGCCGGGGATGCCGTAGCCCACGAGGTACAGCACGATGAGCAGCGGGACCCCGCGGAACAGGTCGGTGTAGCCGGCCGCGAGCGCCCGCAGCGGGAAGAACACCGGACCGCGGAGGGTGCGGAGCGTCGCGAGCACCAGGGCGAAGACCAGCACGCCGACGCTCGCCGCGACGAGCACCTGGATGTTCAGCCAGAGACCCTCGAGGATGCGGGGGAGCGACGCGATCGCGACCTCGGGGTCGAAGAACGACTGCTGCACCGCGGCCCAGCCGGGCGAGCCGATGAGGGCCCAGCCGAGCAGGGCGGCGAAGACGACGGTCGAGCCCGCGCTGATCAGGACCGAACGTCGGGTCTGCCGCCGCCGGAACGCGCGTCGGTCGAGTTCGAGCGCGCTCGGCCGCCACGCGGTCGCGCCGGCGTCGTCGGGGCGGGTCGCGGTCACGACGACCACGCTCGCGGCAGCACGGGGTTGCCTCGGCGGCCCGCGTTCGGCCGGAGGATCACTCGAGGACCGGTGCCGCGCCCTCGCCGCCGAGCCACTCCTCCGCGAGGGCGTCGAGGGTGCCGTCGGCCCGGAGCGCGTCGACCGCGGCGGTCACCTCGGCGGTGAGCGGCGAGTCCTTCGCGAGCACGAAGCCGAACTCGTCGCCGCCGGCCGAGGTCTCGGGCAGCTGCCCGATGATCTCGCCGCCGTCGAGCTCTGCGCCGGTCAGATAGAACGCGGTCGGCAGGTCGACCACGATGGCGTCGACGGTGCCGTTCTGCAGCGCGAGCTTCGCGTCGTCGTTCGTGTTGAAGACGCTCGCACCGGCGGTCGGCTCGATGATCTCCTCGACGGCGTCGAGGCTCGTCGTACCGGTCTGCGCGCCGACCTTGAGCTCCTTCAGCTCGGCGATCGACGTCGCGCCCGAGGCGGGCGAGCCGGCGACCGTGATGACGACCTGCGTCGTCGCGTAGTACGGCGACGAGAAGTCGACGTTCGCCGCGCGCTCCTCGGTGATCGAGAACTGCTGGAGGTTGAGGTCGAACGCCTTCGGGCCCGGCGCGATGGCCTGGTCGAAGGTCGTGCGCACCCAGACGACGTCGTCGTCGGCGTAGCCGAGCTGCTCGGCGACGGCGTAGGCCACGGCCGCCTCGAAGCCCTCGCCGTTCTCGGGGGCGTCGTCGACGACCCACGGGAAGTACGCGGGCTCGCCGGTGCCGATCGTGAGCTTGCCCGCCGTGACGTGGCCGTCGCCCGCCGCCTCTGCACCGGCGTCGCCCGACCCGGCGGAGGCGCAGCCCGCGAGCGCGAGCGCCGCCGACGCGACCAGGGCGAATGCGGCGAGCGTGCGTCGGGTGTTCGTGCGTCGAGTCATGGTGGCCTCCCGGGTTCCGTCGTCGTCCAGCATCCCCGATCCCGCCGACGCGGCGCGTGCGCGTGGCGGAATATGACGCTCGGCTAGGCTCGACGCGTGACCGGGGGAGGCGAGCGCGAGACATCCGCTGCCCGAGTTCGACGTGTCCTCGCCGGTCGCGGCGCCCTCTGGACGGCCTTCGTCGCCGTGCACCTGCTGCTGGCCTGGCTGAACCTCTCCGCCCCCGGCTACCCGATGGGCGACGTCACGGGCGTCTACCGGCTCTGGGCCGAGAACGCCTCGCACGGCTGGCTGCGGATGGGCATCGACGCGCCCTGGGTCTACCCGATCCTCGCGTTCGCCCCGATGGCGGCGGCGCTCGCGTTCGGCGAGGCGTACATGGCCCAGTCATGGCTGGCCATCGTCATCCTGCTCGACGCCATCGCCTTCTCGATCCTGCTCGGCCGCGCGGCGCTCTCCCGACCGCGACGGGCGGCGGCGTGGTGGTGGCTCGGGTTCCTCGCCCTCCTCGGGCCGATCGCGCTCGGCCGGATCGACGCGGTGACCGTGCCGTTCGCGATCGCCGGCCTCCTGTGGGCGGCCGGCCGACCCCGGGTCGCGGCGACGCTGCTGACGATCGGCGCGTGGATCAAGGTGTGGCCGGCCGCGCTCGTGGCCGCGCTCGTCATCGTCTCGCGCCGGCGCGGCGAGGTCGTGACGATCGCGCTCTCGCTGAGCGCCGCGATCATCGGCGTGAGCCTGCTCGCCGGTGCCGGCACGAACGCGTTCGGCTTCATCGCCGAGCAGACCGGTCGCGGGCTCCAGATCGAGGCGCCCGCCGCCGTGTTCTGGCTCTGGCGGATCGTCGCGGGCGCGCAGGACGTCTCGATCGAGTACTCGCGGGACATCCTCACCTTCCAGATCGTCGGACCGGGGGCCGACGTCGCGGCCGCGCTCACGACCCCCCTCATGCTCGTCGCGGCGCTCGTCGTCGCCGGGCTCGGCGCCCGGGCGGTGCGTCGCGGTGCGCGGTTCGTCGTGCTCATGGCCCCGCTCTCGCTCGCCTTCGTCGTCGTGCTGATGCTCGCCAACAAGGTCGGCTCGCCCCAGTTCGCCACGTGGCTCGCGGCGCCCGTCATCCTCGGGCTCGTGCTGCGCCCGGCGCGCTTCGCCGCACCCGCGCTGCTCGCCGCTGCGGTCGCGCTGCTGACGCAGATCATCTACCCCTACTGGTACGGGTGGCTCCTCATCGCCGACCCCGCGTTCGTGTTCCTGCTCACGATGAAGGTCGCGCTGCTCGTCGCCCTGCTCGTCTGGTCGCTCGTCGTCGTGTGGCAGGCTGGCAGCAGGCGGGATGCCGCGCTCGCGACGAGCTGAGCGACCGATCGATCGCACCCGCCGGGGAGGCAGCATGCTGGTGGCGTTCTCCGTCGCGCCGAGCGGCACGGGCCGCGCCGACGGCTCAGTGCACGACGCCGTCGCCGCGGCGGTCAGGATCGTCCGCGAGTCGGGGCTCCCGAACCGCACGACCTCGATGTTCACCGAGATCGAGGGCACGTTAGCACGGCAGGGGAGTTAGGGGACGGATCATGCTTGTTGCATTCTCAGTAGCGCCGAGCGGCACGGGCCGCGCCGACGGATCCGTGCATGACGCGGTCGCGGCGGCCGTGAAGATCGTCCGGGACTCGGGGCTCCCGAACCGGACGACGTCCATGTTTACCGAGATCGAAGGTGAGTGGGAAGAAGTCTTCGACGTGATCCGTCGGGCGACCGAGGCCGTCGGCGAGTACGGGTCGCGGGTGTCGCTCGTGCTAAAGGCCGATATGCGGCCGGGTTACGTCGGCGAGCTCGACGCGAAGGTCGAGCGACTGGAGAGGGCTCTTGGCGACGAGTGAAGACGAGGACCCGTTCGACTTCGGGGGCGAGGGCAACGCGGCGCTCGATACGATCGACGCTTCGCTGCACGACGAGGGATGGGCGACGCACTACACCACAAGGCGCGGCCTCCGTACTTGGTTCGCGGTGGCCGAAAAGAGATGGGCGGACTCCGATACCGTCGATGACTACACCAACGATGTCTGTGCTCGGGATGCGCTCGAACTAGCGCTGGGACGATCTCACGGCGCGCTTCATGATCGCCTGGCCGCCCTCATCGCCCGGGCGGACCAAGAGTTCCTCGCTTCGACGAAACCCGATACCGATCGCCTGCTTGAGGGCTTCCTTCGGATCGACGCGGAAGACGGCTGGTGGTGGCGACGTATTCCCTCTGACGGCGCCGTTATCGAGGAGTTGCGAGCGTCGCGCTGAAGGTGCCAACGCTTCCGCGTTCGAGGGCGAGTGGGACGAGGTGTTCGACGTGGTGCGCCGGGCGACCGAAGCCGTCGGCGAGTACGGCTCCCGGGTCTCGCTCGTGCTGAAGGCCGACCTCCGTCCTGGGTACTCGGGCGAGCTCGACGCGAAGATCGATCGGCTCGAGACCGCGATCGGCGAGGCCGACGCGGGCGCGGGCGACACGCGGGACTGAGGCGTGCGGGGCGCGGCGTCGAGGATGCGTCGCCCGCGTCATCGCTCGCGGCGCGCGCTCGAATCGATTCGATTTCTGTGAGAGAATCGCTCGGTGACCCACGCCTCCGATGAACCGACGACCCTGTCGCCGGCACGCACCCGCTTCGCGCTGCTCGCGCTCGCCCTCGGCGGGTTCGGCATCGGATCGACCGAGTTCGTCGCCATGGGGCTCCTGCCGAACATCGCGGCCGACCTGCTGCCCGGCACCTACGCCGCCTCGCCCGACGCGGCCAACGCGACCGCCGGGTGGATCATCTCGGCCTACGCGCTCGGCGTCGTCGTCGGCGCGCCGACGATCGCGGCGGTCGCCGCGCGCTGGCCGCGCCGGCGGCTCCTGCTCGCCCTCGTCGCCGCATTCACCGTCGGCACCATCGCCTCGGCGCTGCTGCCGAGCTTCGAGCTCGTGCTCGTCGCCCGATTCCTCTCCGCGCTGCCGCACGGCGCCTACTTCGGCATCGCCTCGCTCGTCGCGGCGAGCCTCATGGGCCCGGGCAAGCGCGCCCGCGGCGTCGCCCTCGTGCTCTCCGGGCTCACCATCGCCAACGTCATCGGCGTGCCCGCGATCACCTGGCTCGGGCAGGCGGCGGGCTGGCGCATCGCCTACCTCGCGGTCGCCGCGATCTTCGCGCTCACCTTCGTGGCCGTGCTCGCGGCGGTGCCGTGGCAGCCGGGCGACCCCGACGCCAGCGTCCGGCGCGAGCTCGGCGCGTTCACCCGCCCCCAGGTGTGGTTCGCGATCGCGATCGGGGCCATCGGCTTCGGCGGCTTCTTCGCGATGTACAGCTACATCGCGCCGCTCGCGACGGAGGTCACGGGCCTCGCGGCCGCGGCCGTGCCGCTCGTGCTCGTCTCGACCGGCCTCGGCATGACGGTCGGCAACCTCGTCGGCGGACGCCTGGCCGACTGGAGCGTCCGGCGCACGATGTACGGCGCCTTCGTCGCGCTCGCGCTCTCGCTCGCCCTGCTCGCGCTCACCGCGCAGTGGGCCGTCGGACTCTTCGCCGGGGCGTTCCTCATCGGCGCGACCTCCTCGGCGCTCGCGCCGACCATCCAGACGCGGCTCATGGACGTCGCCCGAGACAGCCAGTCGATCGCCGCGGCGCTGAACCACTCGGCCCTCAACGTCGGCAACAGCCTCGGCGCGCTGCTCGGCGGCACCGTGATCGCCGCAGGATTCGGCTACGTCGCGCCGATCTGGGTCGGCCTCGTGCTGACCTTCGCCGGGATCGCGCTCGCGCTCGCGAGCTTCGCCCTCGACCGCTCGCGCCAGCGGCGCGGGCACGCGGTGCCGTACGCGACGGGAGCGACCCCCGCGATCGACTGAGCCGGGCGGCGGAGGCGCAGGCTCGCGCGGCGGGGCCGCATCGGCGGACGCCGAGGCGGTGTCGACCCCCGCGCGCGAGCGTCAGTCGGACTGCAGCAGGATGCCGTCGGCGATCGCCCGCTTGCGCAGCGCCACCTTGGTGCCGACGTCGTAGCCGGCCGCGCGGTACTTCTCGCGGATGCGCTTGAGGTAGCTCTTCGCCGTCTCCTCGGAGATGCCCAGCTGGAATGCGACGGCCTTCACCGGCTGACCGGCGCCGTACAGCGCCATCACGCGGCGCTCCTGGGCGGACAGCTTCGGCAGGGTGCCGTCGTCGAGCAGCGCCGCCTCGAGCTCGGGGGTCAGGTACGACTCGCCCTGGCGCGCCGAGCGGATCGCCTCGATGATCGACTCGACGGGCTCGGACTTGATGAGGTACCCCATCGCGCCCGCGCTCAGCGCCTCGCGCACGACGGCAGGCTCGGAGTAGTTGCTCATGAGCATCGTCTGCACCTCGGCCGACTTCAGCATGGAGAGCTTCAGCGAGATCGGGATGTTGTCGCGCAGGTCGAGGTCGAGCAGCACCACGTCGACGGGGAAGTCGGGGTGGGCGAGCAGCTCGGACCACGAGGGGACGGCAGCGACGAGTTCGATCTCGGCGGAGGCGCCGCGGAGCCACTCGGTCAGGGCGCCGAGCAGCATGCGGTGATCGTCGACGATCGCCAGGCGGATCGGTGGAGCGATGTCGGGCATTCAGCTTCCCCTCGGACGGGCCGACTCGTCGGCCGACGCACTCACCGGAACGGTCGGGTCCGTCCGGCATTCGATTTCGATGCGGAAGGAATCGGACCCCGCGACGACGTCGTGTGATCCGACACTACCGACAGCATCCCACGTCGCGGGGTCCAGACGTCGTCGGACGACGCCGGAGACCTCGATCACGAGACGCACCACGGGGGAATGGTGCTCGCCGTCGTCGTCGCCGTCGGGCGTGGAGACGACGACCTGGATCGGCTCGGGCTGCCCCTTGCGGCGCTCGCCGACGAGGAGCCACAGCGCGAGCAGCAGGTTGTCGCGCTGCTCCTGCGCGAGGAGGCCGGCCGAGCCCTCGGGGTCGTCGACGACGACCCGGTCGTTCAGGTAGGCCGACTCCGTCACCGCGTGTCGGAGCCACGTGTCGGTGCGGCCCGCGATGAGGCGGAGCCGCAGCGCCGCGGCCAGGCGGCCGGCGCGCTCGGCGTCGGCCGCGGGCAGCGGGATCGCGATGCGCCCCGAGCCGACGTCGTCGAGCAGCGTCTCGGCATCGAAGTCGAGCTGTGCCAGCTCCTCCGAGGCGCGCATGCCGAATGCGGCACGCGGCGTCGAGACCGTGGACTGCACGATCGAGAGGTCGAGCTCGCGCCCGACCAGCCGGCGGAAGCCGCGGGTCGCGACGACGGCGAGGACGAGCGGGAGCACCGCCGAGGCGGCGACGGAGATGCCGGTCGCCGTGTAGGGCCCCGCCGAGGTCGCCTGCAGGAGCGTCGCGACCAGGAGCACCGTGCCGATGGCGGAGGCGACGACGAGCGAGACGCGGGTGCCGCGGATCGCGGCCACGGGCATCAGCACGGCGCCCGTCGCCGCCGCGGCGGTCGGCGTGATGCCGAGGTGGAGCGACCCCCAGGTCGCCGAGACGTCGAGCCACACGGGAACGGCGAGCGCGGCGAGCAGCACCGCGTAGAGCACGTCGGGCAACGGCTGCGCGCGGGAGAAGATGCGCGAGACGACGCCCGCGGCGACGATCGCGAGGACCGCCAGCCACGCGCCCCACGGGCTCGCCCCGGGCGGGAAGACCGGCGCGAGCAGAATCGCGCGGGTCAGGTGCCACAGGATGATGATCGCCGCGGCGATCGTGATCCCGGTCGCCAGGCGTCGTCCGCCGTGGCGTTCGCGCACGTCGCCGACGGCGCGCGCGGTGCGCCTCGGGCGGCGGAAGCCCGGGAGCCCGCCCGTCTCGATCGTCCCGGTGCTCACGGCTTCGGCACCTCCAGCATCACCGTGGTGCCCGAGCCGGGCGAGGAGAAGATGCGCGCCCGCCCGCCGACGGTGTTCAGGCGGCCCACGACCGACTCGGCGTAGCCGAGTCGCGCGGCCCCGATCGACTCGGGCTCGAAGCCGTGCCCGGCGTCGGTCACCATCGCCCGCACCGTGCGGTCGTCGTCGCTGACCGTGACGTCCGCCTCGTTGACGCCCGAGTGCCTGCGGACGTTCTCGAGGCACTCGCCGAGCGCGCCGAGCAGCGCGTCGAGGGTCTCCCGGGGCAGCGCGAGCTGCCCGACGCCGTGCCAGTTCACGTCGAGCCCCATCCGGGCGAAGCGCTGCCTGACCGACTCGAAGGTGGTGCTGAGCATGTCGTCGTCGGAGTCGGGGGAGAAGATCGCGTTCGAGGCGTTGTCGAGCGGGGCGCCGAGGCGCAGCTGCTTGAGCAGGCGCGCGTCGTCGCCCGCCTGCTGGCGGAGCGCCGCGGAGCCGACGCCAACGCCCGAGTGGGCGAGCAGGCTGAGCGTGGCGAGCACCGTGTCGTGCAGCACCCTGGCGTCCTGGCGCTGCCGCGACTCGAGCTCGCTCGCCAGTCGTTCGGCCTCGTGCGCGCGCCCGACCTCCTCGATGCGCTCGGCGGCCCCGTCGATGGCGTGATCGACGACCGATCCAAGGGTGGCCCCGACGGCCCAGCCCGCGACGGTCGCGAGCACGACCGTCGTCATCGGGTGCCCGGCGAGGGCGATGAGACCGACGGCGACGAGGAAGAGCGCGGCGAGGCCGCCGACGAGCGGCACGCCGTCGCGGCGGACGACGAGCGTGATCGCGACCGACGGGGCCGTGACCGCTGAGGCGAGCGAGATCGCGGCGATCGCGACCGGATCGATGACCGGGGCGCTGCCGAGGACGGCGACCGTGGCGAGCGCCGCGGCGACGGCGCCGAGCGCGGCCGCCACGTTGCCGTGCAACGAGTGCACGACGACCAGCACGGCGGCGGCGAGCGACAGCAGCACCACGAGCGCGAACTCGAGCGTCGTCGACGCACCGGGGATGAACATGCATGCGAGCGTGCCGAGCGCGCCGGTGAGCCCGGCGATGCGCGCGAGCCTGCGCAGCAGCCGGTCGCGCTCCTTGTGGATGCGCTTCATGTCACCCCCTCGGCGACGACGGTTCGCAGCTCGGGGCGTCCGTCACCTCGAACTGTAGCCGAGTCGCGCCCCGATCGGCGCGGATCGAGGCGTTTCGAGACGCCCGCGACTACGCGGCGAGCAACCGGGCGAGCTCGGTGCCGACCGCATCGTCCTCGATGAGGAAGGCGTCGTGGCCGAACTCGGAGGTGATGACGACCGGCTCGGGCCCGTGCACGCTGTGCGGGAGGAGCGCGGCGATCTCGCGCTGCCCGGCGAGCGGGAAGTAGCGGTCGCTGTCGATGCCGAGCACGAGGCTCTTCGCCTGCACCCGCGCGAGCGCCGCCGCCACCCCGCCGCGCCCGCGCCCGACGTCGTGCGAGTTCATCGACTCGGTGAGCACGATGTAGCTGTTCGCGTCGAAGCGCCGGGTGAACTTGTTGCCGTGGAAGTCGAGGTACGACTCGACCGCGAAGCGCCCGTCACCGCCGAGCGGGTCGAGCTCGGACTGCCAGCTGCGCTCGAACCGGTCGTTGAGCTCGGCGGCGGTGCGGTAGTTCAGCATCGCCATGCGGCGGGCGAGCGCGAGCCCGCGGGTGGGGCCCTCGCCGTCGGGCGCGTCGTAGAATGCGCCGGCGGCGAACGCCGGATCGGTGCGGACGGCCTCGATCTGCACCGAGTTCAGGGCGATCTGGTCGGCGGTGGTCGCGGCCGGCGCGGCGAGCACCGCGATGCGCTCGACGGCCTCCGGCGCCTCGATCGCCCACTCGAGCACGTGCATGGCACCCATCGAGCCGCCCACGACGGCGGCGAACCGATCGATGCCGATCGCCCGTGCGAAGGCGATCTGCGCCCGCACCTGGTCGCGGATGGTGAGGAACGGGAACCGGGCGCCCCACTCGCTGCGGTCGGGCGCGAGGGAGGCCGGGCCGGTCGAGCCCTGGCAGCCGCCGAGCACGTTCGGCGCCACCACGAAGTAGCGGTCGGTGTCGATCGCGAGTCCGGGGCCGACGACGCCGCGCCACCAGCCCGCGCTCGGGTGCCCGGGGCCGGCCTGGCCGATCACGTGGCTGTCGCCGGTGAGGGCGTGCAGGACGAGCACCGCGTTGTCGCGCTCGGGCGAGAGCGCCCCCCACTGCTCGTAGGCGATGCGGGCCCCGGGGAGCTCGCGCCCGGACTCGAGGGCGAGGTCGCCGATGCCGACGAACCGGCGGTCGCCGACCGGGTCTCCCTCGCGCCACGCGCCCGTCGCGGGGGCTCGGCCGAGCAGCGCGAGGGCGCCCGCAGCGGGCACGATGCTCGCGGGAACCGCGTCGGCCGTCGTCTGCCAATCCATGTTCCGATTCTCCCGCGTCCCCGGCACCCGGCGCCCCATTGTTACGCCCCCTGAGACGGCGGATGCCGCGAGCCGGGGTCGGCTCGCGGCATCCGCCGTCGGTTCGGGGCGTGTCAGACGCGCGCCGCCTCGGTCGCCGCGCGGGCGGCCGCGAAGCCGGCCTCGAGGTCGGCCTTGAGGTCGTCGATGTTCTCGATGCCGACCGAGAGCCGCACGAGGCCCGGCGTGACGCCGGTCGTGAGCTGCTGCTCGGGGGTCAGCTGCGAGTGCGTCGTCGACGCGGGGTGGATGACGAGCGAGCGGACGTCGCCGATGTTCGCGAGGTGCGAGAACAGCGAGAGGTTGTCGACGAGCGCGCGGCCGGCGTCGACGCCGCCCTTGAGCTCGAACGAGAGCACCGCGCCGACGCCCTTGGGCGCGTAGGTGTTGGCGGCCGCGTACCAGGGGCTCGACGGCAGGCCCGAGTAGTTCACGCTCGCGACGTCGGCGTGGTCGTCGAGCCACTCCGCGATCTCCTGCGCGTTCTGCACGTGGCGCTCGACGCGCAGCGACAGGGTCTCGATGCCCTGGATGAGCTGCCAGGCGTTGTTCGGCGCGATCGCCGCACCGAGGTCGCGGAGCAGCTGCACGCGCGCCTTGATGATGTAGGCGAGGCCGTCGCCGACCGCGGCGGTGTAGCTCGCGCCGTGGTACGACGGGTCGGGCTCGGTGAGGCCGGGGAACTTCTCGACGTTCTTCGACCACTCGAACCGGCCGCCGTCGACGATGACGCCGCCGACCACGGTGCCGTGACCGCCGAGGAACTTCGTCGCCGAGTGCACGACGATGTCGGCGCCGTGCTCGAACGGGCGGATGAGGTAGGGCGTCGCGATGGTGTTGTCGACGATGAGGGGCAGGCCGGCCTCGTGCGCGACGGTCGAGACGAGGCCGATGTCGAGCACGTTGATCTTCGGGTTGCCGATGGTCTCGGCGAAGAAGAGCTTCGTGTTCGGGCGGACCGCGCGGCGCCACTCCTCCGCGTCGTCCTGGTTCTCGACGAAGGTCGTCTCGATGCCGAGCTTCGCGAGCGTGTACTTGAAGAGGTTGTAGGTGCCGCCGTAGATCGACGACGAGGAGACGATGTGGTCGCCGGCCTGCGCGATGTTCAGCACTGCGAAGGTCTCGGCGGCCTGGCCCGAGGCGACGAGGAGCGCCCCGGTGCCGCCCTCGAGCGCGGCGATGCGCTCTTCGGCGACCGCCTGGGTCGGGTTCTGGATGCGCGTGTAGATGTTGCCGAACTCGGCGAGCGCGAACAGGTTCTGCGCGTGCTCGGCGCTGTCGAACACGTACGAGGTGGTCTGGTAGATCGGCGTCGCGCGCGCCTTCGTGGTCGGGTCGGGGGCGGCGCCCGAGTGGACCTGCTTGGTCTCGAAACGCCAGGCGGCGGTGTCGCTCATGGGTGGCTCCTCAGAAGTCGGGTGGCGGCGGGGCCGCGGGTGTTGCAGTCACGTTAGGCGGGCGCGGCGGCGCGGGCAACGGACCCCGCAACACGGCGTCACGGGCACGGGAGCGCGGCTCGGCACCGCGCGGGTCGCTCGGCGCCGTCAGCGCCGATCGGGGTCGGGCGGCAGCACGAGCGTGCCGGTCGCGGTCGACGGCTCGGGGCGGAACATCCAGCGCGCCCGGGGCTGGACGAGCGGCCGGAACACCCGGCGCACGGGTTTCAGCGAGAGCACGATCGAGATGCCGATGCAGAACAGCATCATCGCGGGCAGCACCCAGAACGGCTGGTCGCCGGCGAGGAGGTCGGTCTCGCGGAACGGGAACAGGATGAAGGTGTGCAGCAGGTAGATGTACATCGTCGCGCCGCCGAACGAGGTGAACCAGTGCGCGCCGCGCGGCATGAGCAGGAGGAAGGCGACGGTGAGCACCATCGCGGCGAGCAGCAGCACGAGGCGGATGGCGCCCGACCAGGGCTCGTCGTAGCCGATCGCCTCGTACGACTCGTCGTACAGCATGAAGCGGCGCAGCTTCAGGTCGCGGAGGGTCTCGATCGTCATCGGCATGAACGCGAGCACGAGGGCCAGCAGCGCGATCGCGCCCGCCCGCCAGCGCCAGGCGACGGCGGCGCGCAGCTCGAGCCAGCGCCCGGTGAGCTGCCACTGCCTGAGCTTCCACCCGAAGACGAAGAAGGGCAGCATGCCGAAGGTGCGGCTGAGGGCGAGCGTCGAGTCGATCGTCTCGGTGTACCCGGCGCCGATCGAGATGACGATGGCGATGATGAGCGGGGCGCGCAGCAGCACGAGGTAGGGGAGCGCGATGCGCCAGATGGCGAGGGCGATGAGGAACCACAGCGTCCACGAGGCGGTCGTGTAGTCGAGCGCGAACTCGCCGCCGAGCGCCCAGCGGATCACCGTCCAGATCGTCTCGAAGATCAGGAACGGGAAGACGATGTCGGTGAGGACCTGCTTCAGGGCCCTCGCGTTCGGCGGGCCCGACTTCGCGAAGTAGCCGCTCACCGTGACGAACACGGCGACGTGGAACGAGTAGATGAACAGGTAGACGCTGTACGCCGAGTCGGACTCGGCGATGAGCGGGAGGATGCCGTGGCCGATCACGACGAGCGTGATCGCGATCCAGCGGGCGTTGTCCCAGAGGGGAACGCGTCTGCGCGTCGGCTTCAGGGGTTCGAGCCTCGTGTGCATCAGTCCATTCAACCGCACGCCGGTCGCGGACGCCGAAGCGGAGGCCGATCGGCCCTCGGCCGCGCGGCTCGCCCTCCCGGGCGATTCGCCGAGTCGGTCGCCGGTGTTCCCGCGTCGGCGCCCCGATTGCGGGCAGAATGGGCGCATGGCGAATCTGCGGGCGGTCGTGACGGGTGCGAGTTCGGGAATCGGTCGCGCGACCGTCACCGCGCTGCGCGACGCCGGATGGGACGTCGTGGGCGTCGCCCGCCGCGAGGACCGGCTGCGTGAGCTCGAGGCCGAGACCGGGGCATCCGTCGTCGTCGCCGACCTCACGAAGCAGGCCGACGTCGACGCGCTGCGCGACCACCTCGCCGCGACCGGGCCCGTGCACGCGCTCGTCAACAACGCGGGCGGGGCGAAGGGGCTCGACTCGGTCGAGGCCTCCTCGATCGACGACTGGGCGTGGATGTTCGAGGTGAACGTGCTCGCGCTCAAGCGGGTGACGAGCGCGCTCCTGCCGCTGCTGCGCCGCGGCGCCGTGGAGCGGGGCGTCGCCGACATCGTCAACATCACCTCGATCGCCGGGCACGTCGCCTACGCCGGCGGCGGGGGCTACAACGCGGCGAAGTTCGCCGCCCACGCCCTCACCGAGGTGCTGCGCCTCGAACTCAACGGCGAGCCGCTGCGGGTCATCGAGGTCGCCCCCGGCATGGTGAAGACCGACGAGTTCGCCCTGGTGCGGTTCGGCGGCGACCGGGCGCGCGCGGACGCGGTGTACGACGACGTGCCCGAGCCGCTCACCGCCGAGGACATCGCGGGCGTCGTCGCCGACGCGGTGCGGAAGCCGCGCCACGTCGACCTCGACCTCATCGTCGTGAAGCCGGTCGCCCAGGCGGCGCCGTACCGTCTGGCCAAGGGCCGGCTCGCCGTCCGCTCGGACGAGGAGGGGTGAGCGTGGCCGCCGAGGCTCCGGCACCGCGTCGCGAGGCCTGGGAGCGTCGCACCACGGTGCCGCTCGTGGTGCTCGGCGTCGTCTTCATCGTCACCTACACGATCTACGTCCTCGCCCCCTGGGTCCCGCGCGGCCCGGGTTCTCCGCTCTTCGTCGCCCTGATCGTCACGTGGCTCGTCTTCGTCATCGACGTGGTGGTCCGCATCTCGCTCACGCCGCGAGGCGGCAGGTGGGCGTTCGTCCGGTCCCATCCGATCGACGTGCTCTCGGCGATCATCCCGCTGTTCCGCGCGTTCCGCGTGCTGGCCCTCCTGCACAACGTGCCCTATCTGCAGCGGCGCAGCGGGGCGGCCGTCCGCGCGAACATCATCATCTACGGGTCGACCTACGCGGTCGTCTTCGTCTACTTCATCGCGCTCGCCACCCTGCAGGCCGAGCGCCCGGTCGCCGGCGCGACGATCACGACGTTCGGCGATGCGATCTGGTGGGCGATCGTCACGGTCGCGACCGTCGGCTACGGCGACATGTATCCGATCACGGCCGAGGGGCGCTTCTACGCCGTGTTCCTGATGGTCGGCGGCGTCGCCATCGTCGGCACCGCGTCGGCGACGATCATCTCCTACATCGGCGAGAAGGTGAGCCAGGTGCACTCCCGCCGGCAGCACGACGCCGCGGGAACGGCCGAGGACGGCGACGAACCCGGGATCGAGCCGCCCGGCCGCGCGATCCAGACCGCGATCGAGGAGGCCGGCGCCGCCGAGGACGAGCCCGGCGCGTGACGACCGCCCGCTGAGGGGCGAGGCATCCGGGTACGCTTTCCAGATGACGTTCGATGCGAATGACGCGGCGACCGGAGACCCCGGCATCCGTCGCGAGATCCTCGATTGGGACCAGTTCGGCGAGGCCGCGCGCTCGCTCGCGGGGGAGGTGCTCCTCTCGGGCTTCCGGCCCGACGTGGTCATCGCCATCGCCCGCGGCGGACTGCTGCTCGCCGGGGCGATCTCGTACGCCCTCGGCACCAAGCAGTGCGGCTCGATCAACGTCGAGTTCTACACCGACATCGAGAAGGTGCTGCCCGAGCCCGTCGTGCACCCGCCGATGCTCGACGCTCCGGCGCTCGCCGGCAAGCGCGTGCTCCTCGTCGACGACGTCTCGGACTCGGGTCGCACCCTCGCGAAGGTGCTCGACCTCCTGACCGAGGTCGGCGCCGAGGTGCGCACCGCAACCCTCTACACGAAGTCCCGCACGATCCTCGTGCCCGACTTCAGCTACCGCGACACCGACGACTGGATCGTCTTCCCCTGGTCGTCGAAGCCGCCGGTGCGGGTCGACGCATGAGCGTGCACCTCGTCGGGGGCGGCGCCCTCGCGATCGCGGACGCCCCGCTGTACGCACCGTTCGTCGCCGAGGCCGCCGCGCGGGCGCGCACGGCGGGCCGTGCGCGCCCGCGCATCGCGGTGATCTCGATCCACCCCGAGGCCGCCGAGCGGGCGGGCGTCCTCGTCGACGTCCTGACCGCGGCCGGCGAGCTCGACGCGCACGTGACGGCGCTGCCCGGCCGCGAGGCCGTCGAGCCGATCGCGCTCGCCGAGGTCGACGGCATCGCCGTGGGCGGCGGCATCGTCGAGCACGTGCGGGCGGGCCTCGAGCCCGTGTTCGGCGAGCTCCGCCGCCAGGTCGCCGCGGGCGTGCCGTATCTCGGCGTCTCGGCGGGCGCGATGGTCGCGGCCGAGGGCGCGCTCGGGGGCGGCACGCGCATCGACGGCGTGCAGGTCGCACCCGAGGACGCCGACTGGACGCCGGACGAGTTCGAGATCGAGGCGGGCATCGGGCTCGTCGACGTGGCGATCGACGCCCACGTCGCGCAGCGCGGCATGCTGTCGCGATTGGTCGCGGCGGTCGAGTCGGGCCTCGTCGAGGGCGCGCTCGGCATCGACGAGCGCACGGCGCTCATCGTCGGCGAGGGCGGGCTCCGCGTCGAGGGCTCGGGCAGCGTCTGGCGCGTCCTGCCGGCCGACGGCGGGGTGCTGGTCTCGACGATCGGCGCCTGATGGCGGCGACGGGCCTCGACGAGCTCGCCGCCGCGAGTCGCATCGACCCCGGCTGGGCCGGGGCGCTCGAGCCCGTGGCGCCGCAGCTCGCCCGCATGGGCGAGTTCGTGCGGGCCGAGCGCGCGGCGGGCCACGCGGTGCTGCCGGCCGACGAGCACGTGCTGCGGGCCTTCGCCGCCCCGCTCGCCGACGTCCGGGTGCTCATCGTCGGGCAGGATCCGTACCCCACGCCGGGGCATCCGATCGGGCTCTCGTTCGCGGTCGACCCGCACGTGCGCCCCCTGCCGCGGAGCCTGCAGAACATCTACCGGGAGCTGCGCGACGACCTCGGCATCGAGACGCCCGCGCACGGCGACCTCACCCACTGGAGCCGCGGCGGGGTGCTGCTGCTGAACCGAGTGCTGACGGTGCGCCCCGGCGCGGCGGCCTCGCACCGCGGCAAGGGGTGGGAGCCGGTGACCGACCACGCGATCCGCACGCTCGCGGCGCGCGGCGGCCCCCTCGTCGCGATCCTGTGGGGGCGCGACGCGCAGCAGCTGCGCCCGCTCCTCGGCGCGACGCCCGTGATCGAGTCGGCGCACCCGAGCCCGCTGTCGGCGTCGCGCGGCTTCTTCGGCTCGCGTCCGTTCAGCCGGGCGAACGCGCTCCTCGTCGAGCAGGGCGCCGCCCCGATCGACTGGCGCCTGCCGGACTGAGGCGGCGGCGGGGCATCCGGTTCGCGAAACATGCGCGTGATCTCGGCGACGTAGGCTGGCGGAATGCTCGAAGAGGAATACCAGGAACGGCGGGTGCTGCCGCGGCACCTGCGCCCGCAGCCGCCGGCCGAGGCGCCGTTCGAGTACGCCATCCGCGACGCCGTGGCGGCCGACCTGCCCTCGGTGCGCGAGATCTACAACTACTACGTCGCGAACTCCACGGTCACCTTCGACGAGGACGCGATGACCCTCGCAGAGTGGCGCGCGAAGTTCGCCCAGCTCACCGAGCTCGGCATGCCGTTCCTCGTCGCCGAGTCGCCGTCGGGGCAGCTGCTCGGCTACGCCCTCGTCACGCCGTGGAAGCCGAAGCGGGCCTACCGCTACACCGTCGAGAACTCGATCTACCTGGGCCCTGCCGCGTCGGGCAAGGGCCTCGGCCGGGTGCTGCTCGGCGAGCTCATCGACCGTTCGAAGGCCGCGGGGCTGAAGGAGATGATCGCGGTCATCGCCGACCAGGGGGCCGAGGCGTCGATCGCGCTGCACGAGAAGTTCGGGTTCACCGAGATCGGCCGGATGGGGCGCGTCGGGTTCAAGTTCGACCGCTGGCTCGGCACGGTGCTGCTGCAGCGTTCGTTGAAGTAGGCCGGATGCCACGGGCCGCCGCCGGCCGGCCGTGCCGCGAGCCGGCGTCGCCCGGTGCCGCCTCCGCAGGGCGCCGCGCCGTAGGCTCGACGTCATGAGCGAGCTGCACGACCACACCGCCCTCGAGCTCCATCAGCTGCTGCAGCGGGGCGGGGTGTCGCCGGTGGAGCTCGCGAGCCACTACCTCGAACGCATCGAGCGGCTGAACCCCGAGGTCGGCGCCTTCGAGACGGTCACGCGGGAGGCCGCCCTCGAGCGCGCCCGGCTCGTCGAGCGCGAGGTGCCGCACTCGAGGCCGCTCTGGGGCATGCCGCTCGCCGACAAGGACCTGCAGCGGCGGGCGGGCGTGCCGGCGCGGTTCGGGTCGCGCGCCTTCGCCGACTTCGTGCCCGAGGAGTCGGACGAGCTCGTGCAGGCGGTCGACGCCGCCGGCGCGGTGAGCCTCGGCAAGACGGCGACGCCCGAGTTCGGCCTGCCCTCCTATACCGAGGGGCTCGCCTCGCCGCCCGCGCGCAACCCGTGGGACCTCGCGCTCGGCGCGGGCGGATCGAGCGGGGGAGCGGCGGCGGCCGTCGCCTCGGGCATGCTGCCGTTCGCGCCCGGCTCCGACGGCGGCGGCTCCATCCGGATCCCGGCGGCGGTGTGCGGGCTCGTGGGCGTGAAGCCCTCGCGCGGGCGGGTGCCGGGCGGGTCGGGGCTCGCGAGCCTCGCCGGACTCGGCGTGGCCGGGCCGATCGCGCGCACGGTCGCCGACGCGGCGCTGCTCCTCGACGGGCTCATCGCGCCGGAGGGCTACCCGGCCGCCCACCGCTTCGCCGTGCGCGCGCCCGGCGACGACGGGCCCTTCCTCGGTGCCGCGGTGCGCGGCGAGGGGCGGTTCCAGCTCGGGGTGCTGCTCGACAGCCCGTGGGACGAGGCGTACGAGATCGCGATCGACGAACCGTCGCGTACGGCGCTCGAGCTCGCCGTCGGCGTGCTCGCGGGGCGCGGTCACGGCGTCGAGGAGCTGTCGCCCGCGCCCGAGCCCGGCTACCCCGAGGCGTTCCGCACGATCTGGCAGGCGGGCGCCGCGACGATCCCCGTCGACGGCGAGCGCGAGGCGCTGCTCGATCCGCTCACGCAGTGGCTGCTCCGCCGGGGGCGCGCCGTGCCGGCCCGGCAGCTCGCCGAGGCCCTCGCCTGGCTCGCGGGCTTCGAGCAGCGGGTCATCCGCCGCTTCGCCGCGTACGATGCGGTGCTGACGCCGGCCCTCGCGCTGACGCCCCGGCCGGTGGGCTGGTACGACGCGGAGGACGGGGAGCGGAACTTCGCCCAGCAGGTGCAGTTCACCCCGTTCACCTCCTTCGTGAACGTCTCGGGACTGCCCGCGATCACGGTGCCGGTCACGGAGACCGAGTCGGGCGTGCCGCTCGGCGTGCAGCTCATCGGCCGGCCGGGCGGCGAGGCCGTGCTGTTCGCGATCGGGGCGCAGCTCGAGCGTCGCGTGCGACGCGGGACGCGGCATCCGGCCCTCTGGTGACGCCCGGCGACGACGTCGAGTTGACGCACTTAGGTAAGCCTCACCTATAGTGGAGGCATGCTCGGTCTCGACCTCACGATCTCCTACAATGGCACGCCCGTCGTGCACGGCGCGGAGCTCCACCTCGAACCGGGCAAGGTCACCGCGCTCGTCGGTCCGAACGGCAGCGGCAAGTCGACGCTGCTGCGGGCGCTCGCGCGTCTCCACCAGCCCGACTCCGGCCGGGTGCTGCTCGCCGACGGCGACGTGCACACGGTCTCCGAGGGCGGCGCCACGACGGCCGGCCACCTCGCCGAGCACGGCGTCGACGCGGCCACGCTGAGCGCACGCGAGTTCGCGCGCCGCGTCACGCTCCTCGCGCAGAGCCGGCCCACGCCCGGCGGCCTGACCGTGCGCGAGCTCGTCGAGTTCGGCCGCCATCCGCACCGCGGCCGCTTCATCACGGGCGACGCGGGCGGCGCCGCGATCGTCGACCGCGCCATGGAGCTGACCGGGGTGGCGAACCTCGCCGGCAACGCCGTCGACCAGCTCTCCGGCGGGCAGCTGCAGCGGGTGTGGCTCGCCGCCTGCCTCGCGCAGGACACGGGCGTGCTGCTGCTCGACGAGCCGACCACGTACCTCGACCTCCGCTACCAGGTCGAACTGCTCGACCTCATCCGCGAACTCGCCGACGAGCACGGCGTGACCATCGGCGTGGTGCTGCACGACCTCGACCAGGCCGCCGCGATCGCCGACCGCATCGTGCTGCTCGAGTCGGGTCGCGTGCGCGCCGTCGGAACCCCTGCTGAGGTGCTCGTGAGCGACGTGCTGAGCTCGGCCTACGGCATCCGCGTCGACGTCGACGTCGACGAGCGCGGTTGCATCACCACCTGTCCCATCGGTCGCTACAACACGCGGCAGCGCACCGAACGTCTCGTCGTCGCCTAGCGGCGACCCCGTCCACCACCCCCCCCCAACGCGCGGTCAGTCATGCCCGCGCGCCGATCCGTGAGGAAACCTCCCCCCATGAGAACACCCGCCATCACCCTGGGCGCGGTCGCTGCGGCGTCGCTTCTGCTCCTGACCGGCTGCGGCACCACCGAGACGCCCGAGGCGTCGACCGGTGGCGACGCCGCCGCGATCACGGTGACGGACGACCGCGGCGAGGAGATCTCGCTCGACGCCCCGGCCGAGAAGGTCGTCGCCCTCGAGTGGAACACCGCGGAGAACCTCGTCGCGCTCGGCGTGATGCCGACCGGTGTCGCCGACGTGGCCGGCTACAGCACCTGGGTGCAGTCCGAGGCGCTCGACGACAGCGTGACCGACGTCGGCATGCGCGGCGAGCCCTCGGTCGACGCGATCGCCGGGCTCGCACCCGACGTGGTGCTCACCACGAGCGACCTGCCCGAGACCGTGATCTCGCAGATCGAGGAGTTCGCACCGGTGCTCGTGGTGCGCGGCGCCGACGCGTCGAACCCCATCGGCCAGATGGAGACGAACCTCGAGCGCATCGCCACCCTCACCGGCACCGAGGAGGAGGGCGAGGAGCTGCTCGCCGGGTTCCACGCGAAGATCGACGAGGGCAAGGCCGCGCTCGAGGAGGCCGGGCTCGCCGGCACCCAGTTCATGATGAGCGACGCATGGGCCAGCGGCGGCCAGGTCTCGATCCGCCCGTTCACCGAGGGCGCCCTGCTCACCGCCGTGACCGAGGAGCTCGGCCTCGAGAACGCGTGGACGGGCGAGGGCGACGCCGACTACGGCCTCGGTTCGACCGACGTCGAGGGACTGACCGGACTCGGCGACCTCGAGTTCCTCTACATCACCGGTGACGGCGTCGACGCGTACGGCGTCGACCTCGCCGACAACGCGGTCTGGAAGTCGCTGCCGTTCGTCGCGAACGGCAACGTGCACCGCCTGCCCGACGGCATCTGGATGTTCGGCGGCCCGTCGTCGATGAACGACTACATCGATGCGGTCGTCAGCACCCTCGCGGGCTGAGACGGTCGCGGCGCCGGCCGGGGGCGAACGCCGCCCCCGGCTCGGCGCCGTGCTGCTCATCGCCCTGGGGCTCGTGGTCGCGACGCTGCTCGCCGCCGTCCACGTCACCCAGGGATCGGCCGACGTGGGGCTCCCCGAGCTCCTCGGCCTGCTCACCGGCACCGGCGGCGACGAGCAGTCGGCCGCGGTCTTCCTCGCCTCGCGAATGCCGCGGATGGTCGCGGGCGTCGTCGTCGGCATCGCGCTGGGCGTCGCGGGCCTCGTCCTGCAGTCGGTGTCGCGCAACGTGCTCGCCTCGCCCGACACCCTCGCCGTGAACGCCGGCTCGTACCTCGCGGTCGTCGTGGTCGCCGCCTTCGGCATCTCGCTGCCCGTGCTCGGCGGGGGAGCGGTCGCGTTCCTCGGCGGACTCGCGGCGGCCGGCCTCGTGCTCGCACTCTCGGCCGGCGGCTCGCGTTCATCGGGCTCGGGCGGCGGCACCGTCAGGCTCGTGCTCGCCGGCTCGGCCATCGCGCTCGCGCTCACCGCGCTCACGACCATGCTGCTGCTGCTCTTCCCCGAGCGCACCAACGGCCTCTACGCGTGGAGCCAGGGCACCCTCGCCCAGACCGGCATCGGACCGGCCGCCCAGCTCGCACCCGTCGTGATCGTCGCCGTCGTCGCGCTCCTCGTCTTCGCCCGCCAGTTCGACCTCGTCGCGCTCGGCGACGACACCGCCACCGTGCTCGGCGTCCACGTGCGGCGCACGCGTCTCATCGGCGTCCTGATCGCCGTGCTGCTCTCGGCGGCCGCGGTCGCCCTGGTCGGCCCCATCGGGTTCGTCGGCCTCTCGGCGCCGGCGATCGTCCGGCTGATCGCCGTGCGCGTCCCCGGCATGCAGAAGCACGTGCTCCTCATCCCGGCCGCCGCCGTCATGGGCGTCATCGTGGTGCTGGGGGCCGACGTGCTGCTGCGGCTCGCGTTCGGCGGCCAGGCCGGCGTCGAGGTGCCCACCGGCATCGTGACCACGATCTTCGGCGCGGTGTTCCTCGTGGCGCTCGCGCTGCGCTCGCGCGCGACCTCCGAGGCGGCGAGCGGCTTCGTGATCGGCGCTGGGCTGTCGCGGCGCGGGCGCCGCCTCGTCATCGGCGGCTCCGTCGTCCTCCTCGTCGTGCTCGCGTTCGTCTCGCTCCTGCTCGGCGACGCGAAGCTGCTCGGCGGCGACGTGCTCAACTGGCTCACGGGCCAGGCCGGGCCGCTCGTCGAGTTCGTCATGAACACCCGCGCCCCGCGCGTGGCCGCCGCGATCCTCGCCGGCGCCGCACTCGCGGTCGCCGGCACCGTGGTGCAGGCCGTCTCCCGCAACCCGCTCGCCGAGCCGGCGATCCTCGGCGTGACCGGCGGCGCCGGGGTCGGCGCCGTGCTCGTCATCACGTTCTGGCCGCTCGCGACCTTCGTCGGCGTGACGACCGGCGGCTTCGTGGGCGCCGCGGTCGCGGCGCTCATCGTCTTCGGCCTCTCGCTCCGCGGCGGGCTCGCCACCAGCCGGCTGATCCTCGTCGGACTCGGCGTCTCCGCCGCGGCCTCGGCGATCGTCGCGATGCTCATCATCGCCACCGACCCGTACAACGCGGCGAAGGCGCTCACCTGGATGTCGGGGTCGACCTACGGCCGTACCTTCCCGCAGCTGATCCCGCTGCTCGTCGTGCTCGCGGTCTCGCTGCCGGTGCTCGCCGGCATGCGCCGCGAGCTCGACCTGCTCGCCTTCGACGACGACACCCCGCGGGTGCTCGGCGTCCGGCTCGGGAACGCGCGCCTCGGGCTGCTCGCGATCGCCGTCGCCCTCACCGCGACCGCGGTGTCGGCCGTCGGCGTCGTCGGGTTCGTCGGCCTCGTGGCGCCGCACGCCGCGCGCGCCCTCGTCGGCGCCCGGCACGGCCTCGTCCTGCCGCTCGCCGCGCTGCTCGGCGCGCTGCTCGTCACCGTGGCCGACACCATCGGCCGAACCGTGATCGCGCCCGGCCAGCTTCCCGCCGGCCTCGTCACCGCGGTCGTCGGCGCGCCCTACTTCGTCTGGCTGCTCTGGCGCTCGCGCCGCACGGCCTGACCCGAACGCCTTCACCGATCCCTACGACAGGAGCCCCAGCATGGCCAAGCCCGGATACCGCGTCTTCGAGACCGCCGTCGGGGAGATCCGCCGTCTCAGCCCTCACTTCGTGCGGGTGACGTTCCGCGGCGACGAGCTGCGGGACCTCGGCTGGGACGGACCCGACCAGCGGATCAAGGTGATCCTCCCGCTGGACGACAGCGACGGCGACGGCGACGGCGACGGCTTCGGCCACTTCCCGACGGGCGACGACTGGTTCGGCTCGTGGCGGGCGCTCCCCGACGAGCGCCGCAACCCGATCCGCACCTACACGATCCGCGACGCGCGGCCCGGGCAGGGCGAGCTCGACGTCGACTTCGTCGCCCACGGCGACAGCGGCCCGGCGTCGCGGTGGATCGCGCGTGCCGAGGCGGGCGAGCGGATGCTCCTGATCGCCCCCGACGCGACGAGCGACGAGCCGTCGGGCGGCTGGGAGTGGCATCCCGGCGACGCGAGCACCCTGCTGATCGCGGGCGACGAGACCGCGGTGCCCGCGGTCTCCGCGATCCTCGAGCAGCTGCCCGCCGACGCGCAGGGCGCGGTCTTCCTCGAGGTGCCCGACGCGGCCGACGCTCTCGAGCTGCGGGCGCCCGCCGGCGTCTCGGTGCAGTGGTTCGACCGCGGCGGCGACGCCGGGCCCGTGCAGGAGTACGGCGGCTGCCTCGTCGAGGCCGTCCGCACGTGGGCCGACGCGTGGGCCGAGACGGCCCGGCGCGACGGGATCGACGGCGTCGCCGGCTCGCCGATCGCGGCCGCGCCCGCGGACGGGCCGGAGGCCGAGCTCCCGACGCTCGCCGAGGACGAGATCCTCTGGGAGGTGCCCGAGCCCGCCCGCGACGGCGGCTTCTACGCCTGGCTCGCCGGTGAGGCCACCGCGATCACCACGCTGCGCCGCCACCTCGTCAAGGGCCTCGGCGTCGACCGCAAGCGGGTCGCGTTCATGGGGTACTGGAAGCTCGGCCGGGCCGAGGGGTAGCCCGCCGAGGGGCCGAGCGGCGCGGCAGGTAGCCGCCCGCCTCGAGCCCCGCCTCGATCTCGAAGCGGTTCCGCAGCGGGTCGCGCCCGGCGATCAGGTACAGCAGCGGGAAGAGCATGCCGTACTTCCGCCACTGCTCGCGGTGCACGGCCTCGTGCCCGAGCACCCGGTCGCCGTCGTTCGCGCCCGTCAGGTAGCAGCCGCCGACGCACGACCCGCCGCGACCGTACGTCCAGCTCGGCATGCCGGTGAACACGACCAGCCCGTTGCGGCGACGGATCGGCCCCGTGCTCCAGATGAAGCCCCACGTGAAGCCGACGGCCGTCGCCCACCAGTAGCCGAGCCGGCTGATCGGCGAGTCCGTCAGCCGGATCCGCACGGTCGCGCTCGGCTTCGCTCCGCTCACGCTGCGGGCTCCTCGTCGTCGGCGCGGTCGGGGGCGTCGCCGGGTTCCGAGCCCGCGGCCGCGGCCTCGGCGGCGCCAGGGCGGCCGAGCGCCTCGAGCAGGCGCAGCCACACCTCGCTCATGGTCGGGAAGGCCGGCACCGCGTGCCAGAGCCGATCCAGCGGCACCTCCCCGACGATCGCGATGGTCGCGGCGTGCGCGAGCTCCGAGACATCCGGCCCGACGAACGTGGCGCCGATCACGGTGCCGAGCCCCGCGTCGACGACGAGGCGGGCCCGGCCGGTGAAGCCGTCGGCGTGGATGCCCGCGCCGCTCACCGAGCCGAAGTCGACGTCGGCGACGCGCACCGCCCTGCCCGAGCGCCGGGCCGCCTCGGCGGTCAGGCCGACGGCGGCGCACTCGGGTTCGGCGAACACGATCTCGGGCACGGCGGAGTGGTCGGCCGTCGCCGTGTGCGCGCCCCACGGCTCCAGCTCGAGCGGGCGGACGGTCGCGCGGGCGCCGATGAGGTCGCCCGCCGCGCGCGCCTGGTACTTGCCCTGGTGGGTGAGCAGCGCACGGTGGTTGACGTCGCCGACGGCGTAGAGCCACGGCGCCTCGTCGTTCGTCGACGCGCGCACGAGCAGGCTGTCGTCGACGTCGAGCCACGTGCCGGGCTCGAGGCCGACGGTCTCGAGGCCCAGCCCGTCGGTGCGGGGGCGCCGGCCGGTCGCGACGAGCACCTCGTCGGCGTGGACGAGCTCGCCGTCGCCGAGCTCCAGCCGGACCTCGCCGTTCGGCTCCCGGTCGACGCGCACCACATCGACGTCGAGGTGCACGGATGCCCCGAGCCCGCGCAGTCCGTCGACGACGGCGTCGCCCGCGAAGGGCTCCATGTCGCCGAGCAGCCCGTGCCGGGCGAGCACCGCGACCTCGGTGCCGAAGCCCGCGAAGACCGTGGCCATCTCGACGGCGACCGCGCCGCCGCCGATGACGGCGAGCCGTCGCGGGGGCGTCTTGACGCTCGTGGCCTCGCGGCTCGCCCACGGCGCGGCCAGCGCGAGCCCGTCGATGGGCGGGATGACCGGGTCGGACCCCGTCGACAGCACGACCGCGTGTCGCGCGACGAGCGTCACGGTCTCGCCGTCGGCCCGTTCGACGACGACGCGGCGGGGGCCGTCGAGCCGGCCGTGCCCGCGTTCCAGCTCGATGCCGACGCTGTCGAGCCAGCTCACCGCGCCGTGGTCGTCCCAGTCGGAGACCCAGTAGTCGCGTCGCCGCAGCACCGCGTCGACGTCGAGCTCGCCCGTGGCCGCCTCGGCGGCCCCGGGGACGCGACGGGCCGCACGCAGCGCCGCCGCGCTCCGCAGGAGCGTCTTCGACGGCACGCACGCCCAGTACGAGCACTCGCCGCCGACGAGCTCGTGCTCGACGACGACGACCTCGAGTCCGGCCGCCCGCGCCCGGTCGGCGACGTTCTCGCCCACCGGCCCTGCTCCGATCACGATCACATCGGTCTCGCGCTGCATCGCCGCCCCCTGTCGTGAGTTGTCGTGACGGGCCGCACCGCCGCCCGTCCGCGGCGCGGCCGTCCTGGGCGCCGCGCCGTCCGACCAGCCTAGGGGCGGGCGACGGCGCGCGGGTCAGCCGCGCGTGCGCGCGCCCGAAGTGAGCGCCCCGACGAGCCGGAGGATCGTGGGGAGGTCGTCGACCGCGGACTCGGGGCTCGACGGGGTGAAGCCCGCGATCGCCGCGCCCGCGACCGTGAAGCGCGCCACCACCTCGCGGACGAGGGCGGCGAGCTCGCCCGCCCCGATGCCGAACGGCATCGGATACGAGAGTCCGGCGAGCGCAGAGGGATCGAGCACGTCGAGGTCGATGTGCACGAAGACGTTCGACGCCCCCGTCGCCTCGAGCTCGGCGATGACGGCGGTCGGGTCCGAGAGGTCCTCGACGGTCAGCACCGGGACGCCGTGCTCGTCGATGAAGCGGCGCTCCTCCTCGTCGATCGCCCGGACGCCGCCGAGCACGAGCCGCCCGGGCGCGACCCGGCTCGCCTCGTCGAGGGCGAGGCCGTCGGCGCCGTCGCCGGTGATGGCCCGGAGGGTCATGCCCCCGAACCCGCCGGACGGCGAGGTCTCGGGGGTGTTGAGGTCGGGGTGGGCGTCGAGCCAGAGCACGGCGAGGTCTCCGCCCGTGCGCTCGACCGCGTGGGCGACCGAGGCCAGCGAACTGCCGCAGTCGCCGCCGATCGTGAGCGCCCAGTCGGGCACCTGCGCGAGCGCCTGCGCGGTCGACTCGCGCACCCGGCGGATCGTGCTGTACCGGTGCACGCCCGTGCCGAGCGACTCGCCGGCCTCGACCGGCACCTCGACCACGACGGTCGAGGAGGAGGGCAGGTCGCCCCGGATGGCCTCGGCCCCGTCGGCGAGGCTCATGGCGCGCGAGGAGACCGATCCCTGCCAGAGCGGAACGACGACGAAGGTGGCGGGCATGACACCAGTATCGCGCCCGGACCGTCGCTCGACCACCGGAGACGGCGGATGCCGCGACCGACGGGCGGTCGCGGCATCCGATTCGTGCCCGGAGGCGGCGCTCAGCCGCCGATCGCGCCCTGCGAGCCGCCGGCCTTCAGCGCGGCGAGGCGAGCGTCGACCTCGGTCAGCTCGCCGAGGTCGTCGAGCTCGTTGAACTGGGCGTCGAGGCTCGACGCGGCCAGTTCGGCCTGGCCGCGCACGACGGCCTCCTCGCGACGGATCTTGTCCTCGAAGCGGCCGATGTCGCTCGTCGGGTCGAGGATGTCGATCGACTTGACCGCGTCCTGCACCTGCCTCTGCGCCTGCGCCGTCTTGGCACGCGCGACGAGCTCGGAGCGCTTGTTCTGCAGCTGGACGAGCTTCTCCTTCATGCCGTTGAGGCCCGACTTCAGCTTGTCGACGACCTCGGTCTGCGCGGCGATCTGCGGCTCGGCCGCCTTCGCCTCGTTCTCGGCCGAGATCTGGCGGCTCAGCGCGACCTTCGCGAGATTGTCGAACTTGTCGCCGCCCGAGGCGTCGCCCGCGGCGCGCAGCTCGTCGCCCTTGCGGCTCGCCGCGACGGCCTTCTCGCCCCACTCGCGCGCCGCCTCGACGTCCTCGCGGTGGTCGTCCTCGAGCAGGCGCAGGTTGCCGATCGTCTCAGCGATCGCGGCCTCGGCGTCGGCGATCGAGTTGGTGTAGTCGCGCACCATCTGGTCGAGCATCTTCTGCGGGTCTTCCGCCTGGTCGATGAGGGCGTTGATGTTGGCTCGGACGAGCTGCGAGATCCGCCCGAAGATGGACTGCTTGGTCATGGTTGCTCCCTGTTCGTGGTTCTGCGGTCGGTCGTTGGTCGATGCGGGTGGGGTCGTGCGCGGTCGTCGCGGTGGCGGTCGTCGCGGTGGCGGTCGTCGCGGTGGCGGTCGTCGTCGTTCAGAATCGGCCCCCGCTTCCGCGGCGCGAGCGGGTCGAAGAGCCGCCGAAGCTGCCGGGGGAGCGTCGACCGCCTCCGCCGAAGCCGCCGCCGCCGCCGAAGCCGCCGCCTCCGCCTCCGCCGAAGCCGCCGCCTCCGCTGCCGCCGCCGAGCACCGAATTGATGAGGATGCCGCCGAGCACCGCGCCGAAGAGATCGCCGCCTCCGCCGCCCGTGCCGCCCTGTGCGGGGCCCGCGCCGCCGTAGCCGCCGAAGCCGCCGACGTCCTGCTGGGCGAGCTGCATCGCCGATCGGGCGAGCTGCTCGGAACGCTGGGCCGCCGCGAGGGCCGCCGCGGCATCGCCCTGCGCGGTCTGCTCGGCCTGCACCAGCAGGCGGCCGGCCTCGGCGAGGCGCGTTCGGGCCTCGGCTCCGACGGCGCCGCGTCGCGCGACGAGGTAGTCCTCTGCGGCCTGCACCTGGCTGCGCGCGGACTGGAGGCTCCGCCCGAGCTGCGCCTGCGTGCGCGCGGCCTGCTCGGCGGCGTCGCGTGCGCCCTGGATGGCGGCGTCGATCTCGCCGTCGACCTGCTCGAGGCGCGCCTGGAGCGCGAGGGGGTCGCGACCCGGGGCGGCGATCGCGCGGCGCAGCTCGGATGCCTCGCCCGCGACCCGATCGGCGAGCGCGCTCGTGCCGTCGCCGGCGAGGCCGCGGGCGGTCTGCACGTCGCGGTCGAGTTCGTCAGCCCCGGCGGCGACCGCACGGTCGGCGGCAGCGAGCTCCGCCGCGAGCCGCTCGATCGACACCGAGAGCAGCTGGGCCTGGTCGACCGCCTCCTCCGCGGCGCGGATCTCGACGGCGGCGGGGCCGCCCTCGCCGCGGCCGACCGCGGCCCGGGCCTCGTTCAGCGCCTCACGGGCGAAGGCCATGCGGGTCTGGGCCTGCGCCGGGTTGTCGGCGACCGGGGCGAGCGCCGAGGCGGCGTACTGCGACTGGAGGGCGGCGAGGCGCTGGGCCGCCGGGGCGATGCCGCGCTCGACGGTCGCGGCGAGCGCGTCGACGCGGGCCAGCGCCTCGGGCGCGTTGCGCTCGAGGTCGCGGAGCTCGTCGAAACGGGCGGCCTGCTCGTCGAGCAGGGCGTCGGCCTCGCCGGTGAGCGTGATGATGCCGCCGTACCAGGCGCGACGCTCCTCGTCGGTGTCGGGCTCGGCGTCGTCGAGCCGCTGCTGCAGCGCGAAGGCCTCCGCGATCTTCGCCTTCGCGCCCTCGAGCGCGGCGCGGAAGTCCGCGGTGGCCTCGTCGCCGTAGGAGGCGACGGCGAAGCCGAGCTCCTCCTCGCTCGTCTTCAGCGCGTCGTCGGCCTGCACGAGCGCGCCGCCGGCCCGGCGTCGCAGCTCCTCGATCGACGGTTGCGGGGGGCCGGCGCCCTCGGCCTGCTTCCGCTTCTTGCGACGGGCGAGCACGATCCAGACGATCACGACGACGGCGGCGGCGATGACGAGGAACCAGATGAAACCGGCGCCCCAGGCCCCGCTGCCGGCGTCGTCGCCGGCGATCGCCGCGGACCCGGCGATCGCGGCGCCCGCCCAGTCCTCGTCGCGCAGCTCGGGCTCGATGACCTCGAGGCTGATGCGGTCGAGCTCCTCGTCGGAGAGCGAGGCGTCGCTCGCCGCGGAGAGGAAGTACTGGCGCCCCTCGACCGCGACCGCGAGCAGGTAGTCCTCGTTGCCGAGGCCGTTGTCGATCGCCGTCTGCTCGGCCCAGGCGTCGGCCGCCGAGGGGTTCTCGAACTCGTCGACGTAGGCGACGAAGAGCTGGCGTCCGCTGCGTTCGGCGTCGGCCGCGAGCGCGGACTCGACCTCGGCGGTGCGGGCGCCGAGCGCGCCCGCCGTGTCGACGACGGGGGAGGAGCCGAAGGAGACCGGGTCCTCAGCCCAGGCGGCGCCGGCCGCTCCGACTCCGATCGACCCCGCGATCACCGCGGCCGTCACGAGCCATCTGCGTCCTGCGCGCATGCACCAGTGCCTTTCCCCCGTCCGGACGGACGCCTCCGAGTCTAGGGCGACCCCGGCCGCCACGTCCACGAGGTGCCGTCGTGGTGGGGCCGGTCGCCCGGCTGCGCGCCGCCGGCCTGTTCGGCGGCGTCGATCGCGGCGGAGGCGCGGTCGAGGAGCCCCGCGAGGAACTCGGAGACGCGCCCGTCGCCGCCGGAGGCGAGGTCGAACATCCGACCATCGGCGGCGGGGGTGTCGGCGACGCCGTCGCGTGCGATGGCCATCGCACGACGGGCGAGGTGCGCGGCCGCGTCGGCGTGGTCGCGGGCGTCGGCGGGGGGCAGGTCGGCGCGCGAGGCCTGGGCGAGCGCTTCCCGCGCTTCGGCGAGGAGCCCGAGCGCCTCGTCGCGGCGGATGCGTGCGGCGTCGTCGGCCGGCTGCGTTGCGAGCGAGTTGGTCGCCGTGCTGACGAGCATCCGCGCGCCGGCGAGGGCGCTCGAACGCTCGGCGGCGGTGCGCTCGACGGCGCGCGACGAGTCGGCCGAGGCGCGGATCTCGGCGTCGATCGCGGCGTCCGCCCGGACGACGCGCCGCCCGAGCTCGGCCGGGTCGCGGCCGATCGAGGCGAGTGCGTCGCGGAGCTCGAGGGCTTCGGCCGCGAAGCGGTCGGCGACCTCGGCGAGCCGCGTGCTGCCGAGGGCGCGTGCGTGCTCGACGTCGCGCTCGAGCGCCGCGATGCCCTCGGCGACGGCGAGGTCGGCGGCGGCGAGCTCGGCGCAGTGCGCCGTGCCGGTGGCGACGCCGGCCGCCGCCCGTCGCAGCTCGCCGCGCGCGGACTCGAGCTGCAGGCCCGCGAGGGCGGCGCTCCCGCCCCCCGTCGGGCCGGTCGCAGTGAGCCGCGCGCGGGCGCGGGCGAGCGCGGCGCGAGCCTCGCCGAGCGCTGCGATGCCGGGCTCGACGGCGTCCGCCGCGTAGCTGCGCCCGGCGTCGTCGAGCCGTGCGGCGGCCGCGGCGGCCGCGACGTCGAGCGTCTCGAGCTCGGCGGCGAGCGTCGCCGTCTCCTGCGGCGCCCGGGCGCCGAGCCCGCGGAGCCGTTCGAGCGAACTGCGGGCCCCGTCGAGCGAGGCGTCGACCTCGGCGGTGAGCTGCAGGATGCGCTCGAACGCACCTCGCCTGGTCTGCTCGTCGGCGACCGCGGAGCCGGCCTCGCGCTGCAGCGCGAAGGCCGCGGCGAGCTGTTCGCGCGCGACGTCGAGGTTCGCGGCGAGCGCATCGGCGACGTCGTCGCCGTCGATCGCCCTGGCGTACTCGGTCTCGGCGGTCTCGGCGCTCACGCGGTCGTCGGATGCCACGAGGGCGAGGCCCGCGCGACGCTCGAGCTCGGCGAGCCCGACGGCCGGCGCGGGCGACGCGGCACGCGCCGCACGACGCGGAGGGGGCAGCGAATCGCGGCGCTTCGCACGTGCGTCGAGGATCCGGAGCACGCTCATCACGACGATCGCGCCCGCGACGAGGATCACGATCAGGGCCGGGCCGGAGTCCCACTGGGGAGCGAACCCGGGCGGCACGGCTGCGAGCGGGACGTCTCCGGTGCCGAGGCGCATGCGCGAGGCCTTCCTCATCGAGTGATCGGGGTCAGCCGAGTCTATGGTCGCGGCCGGCCCGAGGGATGCGAAAAGCCCCGGCCGCGGCCGAGGCTTCTCGAATCCGGGAGGCCGACGCGAGGCGTCGGCTTCACCACTTGCAAACGTGCCCCCGGAGGGATTCGAACCCCCGACCTACGGTACCGGAAACCGGCGCTCTATCCCCTGAGCTACGGAGGCGCACAGTTGAAAACCCTACCACTCCCGGACGCCCCCGCTCGTCGCGTGCGGACGGCCGGACGAGCGGTCGACTGCGGCTCAGGGCACCGCCAGGCGGGCGACCCGGCCGAGCAGCTCTTCGCGCACCTTCGCCGTGAGGAACGCGTGCGCGCCCTGCAGGACGGCGTCGCCGACGATGTGCGTCGCGACGACCTCGGGGTACCAGCGGCTGAGGCGGCGGATGTCCCGTTCGACGGCCTCGGCGAGCCGGGTGCCGCCGACCGCGGCGGTCGGGCCCGCGAGCACGAGCAGGCCGGGGTCGAGGGTCGCGAGGAGCGGCAGCGAGACGTGGGCGATGCGCAGCCCGATCTCGTCGATGATCTCGTCGCGGGCGTCGCTCGCGGCGATCGACTCGAGCACGGCGGGGAACTCGGCGCCGCCGATGCCGTGCGCGGCGGCGATGCGGCGGACGGCCGCGGCGCCCACGAGGTCGGTGCTGGTCGTGGCGTGCTCGTCGAGCGCGTGCGCCTCGACCGAGAGCGGGAGGAAGCCGATCTCGCCCGCGCCGCCGAAGGTGCCTCGGTGGAGGTCTCCGGCGACGTCGAAGGAGGTGCCGACGCCGTTGCCGAGCCAGAGCAGGGCGAACACGTCGCGCCCGGCGCCCGCGCCGCTCTCGCGCTCGGCGAGGGCGGCGAGGTTCACGTCGTTCTCGATGAACACGGTGATGCCGAGCGCCTGCTCGAGCACGCCGCGCAGCCCCGTGGTCGGCCAGCCGGGCAGGGTCTCGCTGAACAGCTCGCCCTCGCCGCCCGGGTCGACGTAGCCGGCCGTGCCGATGCAGACCGTGTGCACCGTCGAGGGGTCGGTCCCGGCGGCGGCGCTCGCCTCGCGGATCGCGGCCGACACCTCGTCGACGGCCGAGCGCTCGGACGCGTCGCGGGGCAGCACGATGGTGACGGCGGGCCGGTCGCCGCCGGCGGCGTCGACGATGCGCGCCCGCAGCCGGAACGCGTCGATCGCGATGGCGACGCCGAGGGGGCGGTCGGTCCGCGCCGAGTAGAGCACCGCGTTGCGCCCGGGGCTGCCCGCGAGCTGCCCGCTCTCCTCGACGACGCCGGCGGCGATGAGCCGGGTCATCATCATCGAGGCGGTCGGCTTCGAGACGCCCACCAGCTCGCAGATGCGGTTGCGGGTGAGCGGCCCGTGGTCGAGGAGGGCCGAGAGCCCGACCCGGTCGTTGACCGCGCCGAGCCAGGACGGGGTGCCCTGGCTCCGTCGCGTGGTCGGCGCGTCCATCAGGCGGCCGCCAGGTTCTCGAGGATCGCGGCGACGAGCACCTGGGCGTCACCGGGCTCGACGAAGTCGACCGAGTCCATGACGATCCAGTAGGGGCCGGAGAAGACCTGGGCCTCGCCGTGCTCGCCCGAGACGGTGAAGTAGCCCTCGACCTCGGGCGGCGTGCCGTACGTGGGCACCGGCTTCGAGCCGAGGGCGGCGTCGTTCTTGCGCGCCTCGAGCGCCCCCTCGGGCGGGGTCGCGACGCCGAACTCGACGAGGGCGCCGCTCGTCTGGTTGAGGAGGCCGCACGTCGTGCCCTCCTCCTCGGCGACGCCGAGCACTCCGGCGGCGGCCGGCTCGTAGTCGGGGGCGGTGCCGAGGTTCGGGTTGTACGCGTAGACGTCGTCGGGTGAGAGCAGCACCGCGCAGTCGATCTCGAACGGCGTCGGCTCCTCGGCGGGCGCCTCGCTCTCGCCGGGCGCGGCGGTCGCGCCGGGCTCCCCGGTCGCCCCGGCGGTCGGCTCGGCGGGCGCGGGAGCGGGCTCGGCGCAGCCCGCGAGGGCGAGGACGGATGCCGCGACGGCGAGCGCGACGCCCGTCGATCGCAGTCGGGGCAGACGGTGGAGGCGCGGCATGTGACGAACCTTACCAATCGCCACCCGGTAGGATTTGCGGGTGACTCCCACCGACCTCTCACTGGCCCTGTACGACCTCGTCCTCGCCCTCGCCGAGCGACGCCGGTCCGCCGGTGCGGAGGTCGAACTCGCCCTCGCCCCCGGCGATGTGACGCTCGAGCGCCCGAAGCTGCGCGAGCACGGCGACTGGGCGTCGAACATCGCCATGCGCATCGCGAAGCCGTTCGGCCAGAACCCCCGCGAGCTCGCCGGCGAGCTCGCCGAGGCGATCGCCGGCCTCGACGGCGTCGCGAGCGCAGAGGTCGCCGGTCCCGGCTTCATCAACATCCGACTCGAGGCGGCCGCGGCCGGCGCGCTCGCGAAGACGATCGTCGAGGCGGGCGCCGAGTACGGGCGCAGCGACTCGCTCGCGGGCAGCGTCATCAACCTCGAGTTCGTGTCGGCCAACCCGACCGGCCCGCTCCACATCGGGCACACCCGCTGGGCCGCGCTCGGCGACTCGATCAGCCGGGTGCTCCGCGCCGCCGGGGCCGAGGTGGCGAACGAGTACTACATCAACGACGCCGGCAACCAGATGGAGATCTTCGGCGCCTCCGTGCTCGCCGCGGCAAAGGGCGAGCCGACCCCCGAGGGCGGCTACCCGGGCAGCTACATCGCCGACCTCGCGACCCGCGTGCTCGAGCGCGAGCCGAAGCTCGCCGAGCTCGACCACGACGTCGCGCTGCACACCGCGACCGAGATCGCGTACGAGCTCCAGCTCGCCGAGATCCGCGCCTCGCTCGAGCGCTTCAACGTGCACTTCGACGTGTGGACGAGCGAGCGCCGCCTGCACGCCCGCGGCGACGACGGCCTGAACGACATCGACACGGCGCTCGGCCGGCTGCGCGCGCAGGGCCACGTCTACGACGCCGACGACGCCGTGTGGGTGAAGACGACCGACTTCGGCGACGACAAGGACCGCGTGTTCGTGCGCGGCAACGGCGTGCCGACCTACTTCGCCGCCGACGCCGCCCTGTACCTCGACAAGGGCGATCGCGGGTTCAAGCACAAGATCTACCTGCTCGGCGCCGACCACCACGGCTACGTCCACCGCCTCAAGGCGCTCGCCGGCGCAGCGGGCGACGACCCCGAGCGCGACATCGAGGTGCTCATCGGGCAGCTCGTCAGCGTGAACGGCGCGAAGCTCTCCAAGCGCGCCGGCAACATCATCGAGCTCGACGACCTCCAGGCCTGGCTCGGCACCGACGCGCTCCGCTACACGCTGGGCCGCTACCCGGCCGACTCGCCGCTGACGATCGACCCCGAGATCCTGCAGCGCCGCACCAACGACAACCCCGTCTTCTACGTGCAGTACGCGCACGCCCGCACCTCGGCGGTCGCGCGCAACGCCGCGGCATCCGGCGTCGACCGCTCGTCGTTCGCCCCCGAACTGCTCACGCACGAGACCGAGTCGGCGCTCCTCGGCGCGCTGCAGGAGTTCCCGCGCATCGTGGCCCAGTCGGCCGAGCTGCGCGAGCCGCACCGCGTCGCGCGCTACGTCGAGGAGCTCGCCGGCCTCTACCATCGCTGGTACGACAACTGCCGCGTGCTGCCGCTCGGCGACGAGCCGGTCGGCGAGCTGCACCGCACGCGCCTCTGGCTGAACGACGCCACGGGCCAGGTCATCCGCAACGGCCTCGGGCTCATCGGGGTCTCGGCGCCCGAACGCATGTAGCCCATCCGCAACGATCCCGAAGGAGCAGCGATGTCCGACGAGCACGCGACGGTCGAGCTGGATGCCACGGATCCCGAGCCCGAGCCGCGCCGTCGACTCGGCCGGGGCGCTCGCGTCGGGCTCATCGTCGCCGGGTGCGTCGTCGGTCTCGCCGCCCTCCTCGTGGTCGCCGACGTGGTGGCCCGCGGCATCGCCGAGCAGCGCGTCGCCGACGAGGTGCGTGCGAGCCTGCCCGCCGGGGTGGAGGGCGACGTCGAGGTGACGATCGGCGGCTTCTCGGTGATCGCGCAGTACCTCTCGGGCACCATGGAGCAGGTCTCGCTCAGCGCCCCCGAACTCGTCGTCGAGGGCGCGCCGCTCGACGTCGAGGTGTCGCTCATGGGGGTGCCCGTCGACCTCGGCAGCCCCGTCGACCGGCTCGAGGCCACCGTCACGGCCGAGCAGGACGCGGTGAACAGCCTCGTCCAGGTTCCCAACTCCACGGGCTCGATCACCCTCGGCGACGCCACCGTCGGCTACGAGGGCGCGATCGAGTTCCTCGGCCAGTCGATCGCCTACCAGGTGACCGCGACGCCGACCGCGGCGGGCACCGAGGTGCTGCTCGAGCCCGTCGGCGTCGAGGTCGGCGCCGGCGGCGGTTCGCTCGACCTCTCGGGCATCGTCGAGCGCGTGCTCGGCGGCGATCCGATCGCGGTCTGCGTCGCCGAGCAGCTGCCGGAGGGCATCGAGGTCACCGACATCGCCGCGGCCCCGGGCGTCGTCAGGGTCGAGCTCGAGGGCTCCGCGGTCACGCTCGACGAGGCGCACCTGCAGCAGACCGGCAGCTGCGACTGACGCGTCGATTCGGCCTCGCCGTGCGGCCTCGGTAGACTCGCCGTACGCCGACCCACAAGGTCGGCACGCATCAGGCTTCAGGAACCGATCCGGGTTCGCTCGCCGCGAGCGACCGTCGATTCGTCCCCTCCGTGAGGTTTCTCCGTGGCATCCGTCTCCAACGCCGTCCCCTCGGGCCCCGCCGTGCCCGATGACGTCAACGGACTCGTGCCGCTGGTGTGGCCCGATTCCGCGCACCGCGACGACGCGGGCCGGCTGGTCCTCGGCGGGCTCGACGCGACATCGCTCGCCGCCCGGTTCGGCACGCCGCTCTACGTCGTCGACGAGGCCGAGGCGCGCGGGCGCGCCCGCCGGACGCGGGAGGCCTTCGAGGCCGCGGCGCGGGCCGCGGGCACCGATGTGACGGTCTATTACGCGGGCAAGGCATTCCTCTCGGGCGCGGTCGTGCGCTGGGTCCTCGACGAGGGCCTCGCGGTCGACGTCTGCACCGGCGGCGAACTCGCGGTGGCGCTCGGCGCGGGCGCCGACCCCTCCCGCCTCGGCTTCCACGGCAACAACAAGTCGCTCGCCGAGATCGACGCCGCGGTCGCCGCGGGCGTCGGCGCGATCGTCATCGACAGCGAGGTCGAGATCGAGCGGGTCGCGGCGGCGGCCGCAGGGGCGGGGCGCCGCCAGCGGGTGCGCCTCCGGGTGAACAGCGGCGTGCACGCCTCGACGCACGAGTTCCTCGCCACCGCCCACGAGGACCAGAAGTTCGGCGTGCCCCTCGAGCGCGCCGCCGAGCTCGGCGCCCGCATCCGCAGCCACGGCAGCCTCGAGTTCATCGGCCTGCACTGCCACATCGGCTCGCAGATCTTCGACGCGGAGGGCTTCGCCGAGTCCGCCTCCCGGCTGCTCGAGGCGCACGCCGAGCTCACGGCGGCCGCCCCCGTGCCCGAGCTCAACCTCGGCGGCGGCTTCGGCATCGCCTACACCGCGGCCGACTCGCCGCAGCCGATCGAGGAGATCGCCCGGGGCATCCTCGACGCCGTCGTCGCCGGCTGCCGCGAACGCGGCCTGCCGCTGCCGAGGCTCGCGTTCGAACCCGGCCGCTCGATCATCGGGCCCGCCGGGGTCACGCTCTACACGGTCGGCACGATCAAGTCGGTGCCGATCGACGGCGGCGAGCGCCGATACGTGAGCGTCGACGGCGGCATGAGCGACAACGCCCGCACGGCGCTCTACGGCGCCGAGTACTCGGCCCGCCTCGCCTCGCGCGTCACCGAGGCCGCGCCCGCGCTCTCGCGGGTCGTCGGCAAGCACTGCGAGTCGGGCGACATCGTCGTCGACGCCGAGTACCTGCCGGCCGACACCGCGCCCGGCGACCTGCTCGCCGTGCCCGCCACGGGCGCCTACTGCTGGTCGCTCGCCTCGAACTACAACCACGTGCCCCGCCCGCCCGTCGTCGCGGTGCGCGACGGCGACGCCCGCCTGATCGTGCGGGGCGAGACGATCGACGACCTCCTCGGTCGCGATCTCGGGCTCGAGCCATCCGCGACCGAAGGGACCCCCGCATGATCGAGTACCGTTCCATCCGAGTCGGACTGCTCGGAGCCGGATCGGTGGGCTCGCAGGTGGCGCGTCTCCTGCTCGAGCACGCCGACGAGCTCGCGCAGCGCGTCGGCGCCCGCATCGAGCTCGTCGGCATCGCCGTGCGCGACACGAGCGCGAAGCGCGACGTCGAGCTGCCGGCGGAGCTGCTCACGACCGACGCCGAGTCGCTGATCCTCGGCTCCGACATCGTGATCGAGCTGGTGGGCGGCATCGAGCCCGCGCGCAGTCTCGTGCTGCAGGCGATCGGCTCGGGCGCCGACGTCGTGACGGGCAACAAGGCGCTCCTGGCCTCGCACGGCCCCGAGCTCTTCGCCGCGGCCGAGCAGGTCGGCGCGCAGCTCTCGTACGAGGCGGCGGTCGCCGGGGCGATCCCGATCATCCGCCCGCTCCGCGAGAGCCTCGCCGGCGACCGGGTGGACCGCATCCTCGGCATCGTCAACGGCACCACGAACTTCATCCTCGACCGCATGGACACGACCGGGGCATCCCTCGAGGACGCCCTCGCGACCGCGACGGAGCTCGGCTACGCCGAGGCCGACCCGACCGCCGACATCGGCGGCTACGACGCCGCGCAGAAGGCCGCCATCCTCGCGAGCCTCGCGTTCCACACGAGCGTGCCGGTCGAGGCCGTGCACCGCGAGGGCATCACCGAGGTCTCCGCCGACCAGGTCGAGTCGGCCCGTCGCGCGGGCTACGTCGTGAAGCTCCTCGCGATCTGCGAGCGGCTCACCGACCCCGAGACGGGCGACGAGGGCGTCTCGGCCCGCGTCTACCCCGCCCTCGTGCCGCGCAGCCACCCGCTCGCCGCCGTGCACGGCGCGAACAACGCGGTCTTCGTCGAGGCGTCCGCCGCCGGCCCGCTCATGTTCTACGGCGCCGGCGCCGGGGGAGTGCAGACCGCCTCCGCGGTGCTCGGCGACCTCGTCGCGATCGCGCGCCGCCGCGTCTCGGGCGGCCCCGGCACGGCCGAGTCGACGCAGGCCGAGGTGCCCGTGCTCGAGATCGGCCGCATCACCACGCGGTACGCGATCACCCTCGAGGTCACCGACGAACCGGGTGTGCTCGAGCAGATCGCCCGCATCTTCGCCCTGCACGGCGTCTCGGTCGAGCAGCTCCAGCAGAGCGTCAGCGAAGGCAGCCAGCGGGCTACGCTGGTCATCGGGACGCATGAGGCGAAGGAGTCCGCGCTCGCCGAGACCGTCGCCGCCCTCGCCCAGAGCCCCGTCGTCGCATCCGTCGCGTCCGTCCTCCGAGTCGAAGGAGCACTGTGAACCAGCCCACCCCCAAGGCCAACTCCCGCCAGTGGCGCGGCGTCGTCCGCGAGTACGCGGACCGCCTCGACGTCACCGACGCCACCCCGGTCGTCACGCTCGGCGAGGGCGGCACGCCGCTGCTGCCCGCCCCCGCGCTGTCGGCACGCACCGGCGCGGACGTCTGGGTCAAGTTCGAGGGCATGAACCCGACCGGCTCCTTCAAGGACCGCGGCATGACCATGGCCGTCACGAAGGCCGTCGAGCACGGCGCCAAGGTCGTCATCTGCGCGTCGACCGGCAACACCTCGGCCTCCGCCGCCGCCTACGCCACGCACGCCGGCATCAAGGCCGCGGTGCTCGTGCCCGAGGGCAAGATCGCGATGGGCAAGCTCAGCCAGGCCATCGCGCACAACGCGGAGCTCCTGCAGGTGCAGGGCAACTTCGACGACTGCCTCGACATCGCCCGCGACCTCGCCGCGAACTACCCGGTGCACCTCGTGAACTCGGTCAACAACGACCGCATCGAGGGGCAGAAGACCGCGGCGTTCGAGGTCGTCGAGGTCCTCGGCGACGCGCCCGACTTCCACTTCATCCCGGTCGGCAACGCCGGCAACTACACGGCCTACACGCGCGGCTACCGCGAGGACATCGCGGCGGGCAACGCCACGCGCCTGCCCCGCATGTTCGGGTTCCAGGCGGCGGGCTCGGCGCCGATCGTGCGCGGCGAGGTCGTGCGCGACCCCGACACGATCGCGAGCGCGATCCGCATCGGCAACCCCGCGTCGTGGGAGCTCGCGCTCCAGGCGCGCGACGAGTCGGGCGGCTACTTCGGCGCCATCGACGACGCCAAGATCCTCGAGGCGCAGCGCATCCTCTCGGCCGAGGTCGGCATCTTCGTCGAGCCCGCGTCGGCGATCTCGGTCGCCGGCCTCCTCGAGCGCGCCGAGGCGGGCGTGGTACCGAAGGGCGCCCGCGTCGTGCTCACGGTCACCGGCCACGGCCTGAAGGACCCGCAGTGGGCCCTTCGTACCGCCGACGGCTCCGACGTGCAGCCGACCGTGGTGCCGGTCGACACCGCGCAGGTCGCGTCGGTGCTCGGGCTCGCCTCGTGACCGGCACCCTCGTCGCTCCGGCCGAGACCCCGCTCGCGGGCCGCGCCGTGCAGGTGAAGGTGCCGGCGACCTCGGCCAACCTCGGCCCCGGCTTCGACACCCTCGGACTCGCGCTCGCGCGCTACGACGAACTCGAGGTCGAGGCCACCGACGCTGGCGTCGTCGTCGAGGTGCACGGCGTCGGCGAGGGCGAAGTGCCCCTGGACGCCTCGCACCTCGTCGTGCGATCGATCGCGCACACCTTCGAGCGCGCCGGCGTCGCCCTGCCGGGCCTGAAGCTCGTCGCGCACAACACGATCCCGCACGGCCGGGGCCTCGGCTCCTCGGGTGCGGCGATCGTCGCGGGCGTCGTCGCGGCGAAGGGGCTGCTCGAGGGCGTCGTCGACTTCACCGCCGACGAGCTGCTCGAGCTCGCGACGGAGCTCGAGGGGCACCCCGACAACGTCGCGCCGGCGCTGTTCGGCGGGCTGACGATCGCCTGGGTGACCCCCGAGGGTCCCCGGCACAAGAAGCTCATCGTGCACCGCGGGGTCTCGCCGCTCGTCCTGGTTCCCGAGCACGAGATGTCGACGGCGCTCGCCCGGTCGCTGCAGCCCGAGTCGGTGCCGCACGAGGACGCGGTCTTCAACGTCTCGCGTTCGGCGCTGCTCGTCGCGGCCCTCATCCAGAGTCCCGAGCTGCTCTTCCAGGCCACCGAGGACAAGCTGCACCAGCACTACCGCGCCGCGGCCATGCCCGAGACCGATCGGCTGATCCGTGCGCTGCGCGAGGCGGGGCACCCCGCAGTCGTCTCGGGCGCGGGCCCGTCGATCCTCGTGCTCGCGAGCGACCCGAGCGAGCGCGCCGCCGCGACCGCGCTGGTCGAGCGCGTCGCCGAGACGGTCTGGCAGGCGCTGCCCCTCGCCGTGGACTTCAAGGGCGCGACAGTCGTCAACGCGGAGCGTTGACGACTGTCGCGCAAGGCGGCATCCCAGCGTCCGCGGCGCTCCAGCGCCGCCCGCCCAGCACCTCGCCGCCCGCCCCGGAACGGCGCCGGGAGAGCGCGCCCACGCCCCAACGGAAACACGTTCTCCACAGCGCGCGTCGCATGGCGGAACCGCCCGGTGCAGGGTGTTAGACTGACACCGCACCCGGCAGGCGACGTACTGCAGACACATGCACTGTTCGTACTCCCGGCCGCATCGTGCAATTCCCGGCAATCTCTTGCTTTCGCTCTCGCGCATGTCTGAGCCACCGCGCGCCGACCTCGCTCGAGGAGCGATCAGCTCTCCTGCCGCGCAACTCTTGCGCCAGGGGAAAGGAAAACACCCCAGTGACCAACGCATCCGACCACGCTGCAGGCGTGGCGAACGGCGCCCCCCTCACCGGCCTCAAGGTCGCCGAGCTCCAGGAGCTCGCGGTCTCGCTCGGCATCGTGGGCGCATCCAAGCTCCGCAAGGGCGAGCTCGTCGAGGCGATCACCGCCCGTCAGGCCGAGCAGGCGGGCGACGTCGCCCCGACGCTCGACCTCGACGGCGCGGCGGACGCGCCCGCCGAGACCCCCGCGGTCGAGACCCCCGCCGCCCCGGCGGCGGAGGCGGCGCCGATCGAGGCGCCCGCCGCCGAGCAGGGCGCGCCCGAGGCATCCGCCCCCGAGCAGACCGCGCCCCGCCGCGGCCGCCAGCCGCGTCGTGCGACGAGCGCGACCACGGCCGCCGCGCAGCACGTCAACGGCGGCGGCGCAGGCCTCGGCCTCGTGCCCACGACCGACGACGAGGCCCGCGAGGCCGCCCGCGCCGCCGTGCGCGAGGAGCTCGCCGCCGCGACCGGCGAGAGCGCCCGCCCCTCCGCGTCCGAGGGCGAGGGCGAGCAGGCCCCGACCGACGAGCCCCGTCAGGGCCGCGGCCGCAACCGCGGCCGCCGTGGCGGCGAGCGCGGCGAGCGCGGCGGCGCCGACCGCGGTGAGCGCGGCGACGACGCGCAGAAGCAGGGCGGCGACCGCCGCCAGAACGGCCAGGGCGGCCAGAACGACGCCCAGGGCGGCGAGCAGCGCGGCAAGCGCGACGAGGCGGGCAAGTCGTCCGAGCGCCAGGGCGAGTCCGAGAAGGGCAAGGGCGGCCAGAACCAGGGTCGCGACGGCCAGAACCGCGACGGCCAGAACCAGGGCGGCCGCGACGGCCAGAACCAGGGCCAGAACCAGGGTCGCGACGGCCAGAACCGCGACGGCCAGAACCGCGACGCGCAGCAGGGCGAAGGCGAAGGCGGCCGTCGCAGCCGCTACCGCGACCGCAAGCGCCGCGGCCAGGGCGGTGCCGGCGACGAGCTCGAGCCCGAGATCCTCGACGACGACGTGCTGATCCCGATCGCGGGCATCCTCGACGTCCTCGACAACTACGCCTTCGTGCGCACGACCGGGTACCTTCCCGGCCCGAGCGACGTCTACGTCTCGCTCGGCCAGGTCAAGAAGTACCACCTGCGCAAGGGCGACGCGGTCGTCGGCTCGATCAAGCAGCCGCGCGACAACGAGGCGAACAGCCGCCAGAAGTACAACGCCCTCGTCAAGGTCGACTCGGTCAACGGCCAGTCGATCGACGAGGCGGCCGCTCGCGTCGAGTTCCAGAAGCTGACGCCCCTCTACCCGCAGGAGCGCCTGCGCCTCGAGACCGAGCCGACGAAGCTCACGCAGCGCATCATCGACCTCGTCGCACCGATCGGCAAGGGCCAGCGCGGCCTCATCGTCGCGCCCCCGAAGGCGGGCAAGACGATCGTGCTGCAGCAGATCGCGAACGCCATCTCGATCAACAACCCCGAGGTCCACCTCATGGTCGTGCTCGTCGACGAGCGCCCCGAAGAGGTCACCGACATGCAGCGCACGGTGAAGGGCGAGGTCATCGCCTCGACCTTCGACCGTCCGGCCGAAGACCACACGACGGTCGCCGAGCTCGCCATCGAGCGCGCGAAGCGCCTCGTCGAGCTCGGCCACGACGTCGTCGTGCTGCTCGACTCGATCACCCGCCTCGGCCGCGCCTACAACCTGGCCGCGCCCGCGTCGGGCCGCATCCTCTCGGGCGGTGTCGACGCCTCGGCGCTGTACCCGCCGAAGCGCTTCTTCGGCGCCGCGCGCAACATCGAGAACGGCGGCTCGCTGACCATCCTCGCCACCGCGCTCGTCGAGACGGGTTCGAAGATGGACGAGGTGATCTTCGAGGAGTTCAAGGGCACCGGCAACAGCGAGCTGCGCCTCTCGCGCCAGCTCGCCGACAAGCGCATCTTCCCGGCCGTCGACGTCAACGCCTCGTCGACACGTCGCGAGGAGATGCTGCTGAGCCCCGACGAGGTCAAGATCACCTGGAAGCTGCGCCGCGCCCTCGCCGGCCTCGACCAGCAGCCGGCCCTCGAGGCGGTGCTCGGTCGCCTGAAGGAGACCCAGTCGAACGTCGAGTTCCTCATGCTCATGCAGAAGTCGATGCCGGTCGCCGGCCACGGCAACTCGCACGGGCACGAGACCGACCACCGCTGAGGCTCGCGTGTTCGAATCGGTCCAGCCGCTGCTCGCCGAGCACGCGCAGCTCCAGGAGGAGCTCGCCGACCCGGCGCTGCACGCCGACGCGGCGCGCGCGAAGAAGGTCAACCGGCGCTACGCCGAGCTGAGCCGGATCGTCGCGGCGAACACGGCATGGCACGAGGCGCAGGACGACCTCGCGGCGGCCCGTGAGCTCGCGAAGGAGGACGACGCCTTCGCCGAGGAGGTGCCGGCCCTCGAGGAGGGTCTCGCGCAGGCGCAGGAGAGGCTCCGTCGACTCCTGATCCCGCGCGACCCCGACGACGGCCGCGACGTGATCATGGAGATCAAGGGCGGCGAGGGCGGCGCGGAGAGCGCCCTCTTCGCCGCCGACCTCCTGCGCATGTACATCCAGTACGCGCAGTCGAAGGGGTGGAAGACCGAGCTCCTCGAGCGCAACGAATCCGACCTCGGCGGCTACAAGGACGTGCAGGTCGCGATCAAGTCGAACGCGAGCGACCCGTCGCAGGGCGTCTGGGCGCACCTCAAGTACGAGGGCGGCGTGCACCGCGTGCAGCGCGTGCCCGTCACCGAGACGCAGGGGCGCATCCACACCTCGACGACGGGCGTGCTCGTCTTCCCCGAGGTCGACGAGCCCGAAGAGGTCGAGATCAACCAGAACGACCTCAAGATCGACGTCTACCGTTCCTCGGGCCCCGGCGGCCAGTCGGTGAACACGACCGACTCGGCCGTGCGCATCACCCACCTGCCGACGGGCATCGTCGTCTCGATGCAGAACGAGAAGTCGCAGCTCCAGAACCGCGAGGCGGCGATGCGCGTGCTGCGCGCCCGCATCCTCGCGCGCCAGCAGGAGGAGCTCGACGCCGCGGCGTCCGACGCGCGCAAGTCGCAGATCCGGTCGATGGACCGCTCCGAGCGCATCCGCACGTACAACTTCCCCGAGAACCGCATCGCCGATCACCGCACGGGCTACAAGGCGTACAACCTCGACCAGGTGATGAACGGAGCACTCGACCCGCTGATCGAGTCGGCCATCCAGGCCGACGAGGAGGCGCAGCTCGCCGGTCGCGACGACTGAGCGGCGCGGTCACCGCGAACGAGCGAGGGCGGATGCCCCGGGGCCGGCCCCGGGGCATCCGCCCTTCGCGGTTCGGGCCTCAGATGTGCCAGTCGTGCACGCCGCGGGCGGCGTCCGCGGTCTGGTGCGAGAGCGGGCGCACGGTCGCGGGCACGCCGACGACGAGCGAGTGCGGGGGAGCGCTGCGCGTGACGACGGCGTTCGCGCCGACGGCGCTCCACGCGCCGATCGTGATGTCGCCGAGGATCTTGGCGCCGGCGCCGACCGTGACGCCGTCGTCGAGGGTCGGGTGGCGCTTCGTGCCGGGCGGGGTGTTGCGGGGGGCCTTCCCGCCGAGCGTGACGCCGTGGTACAGCATCACGTCGTCGCCGATGACGGCCGTCTCGCCGATCACGACGCCCATGCCGTGGTCGATGAAGAATCGGCGGCCGATGGTCGACCCGGGGTGGATCTCGATGCCGGTGAGGAACCTCGTCAGCTGCGAGATCACCCGGGCGGGGAACCGCCATCGCGCACGCCACAGGCGGTGGGCGAGGCGGTACGCCCAGATCGCGTGGAGGCCCGAATACACGAGGAAGACCTCGAGACCGCTCCGTGCAGCGGGGTCGTGCGCACGGGCGGTCGCGAGGTCTTCTCTCAGGCGTCTGAAGATCGGCACCTGATCAGTCAAGCAGACCCTCGTACAGGACGGTGGACAGGTAGCGCTCGCCGTAGCTCGCGACGATGACGACGATCGTCTTGCCGTCGTTCTCGGGGCGCTTGGCGAGCTCGAGCGCGGCGTGCACGGTCGCGCCCGAGGAGATGCCGCCGAGGATGCCCTCCTGCGTGCCGAGCAGGCGCGCCGTGGCGACGGCCTGGTCGATGTTCACGTCGATGATCTCGTCGTAGACGTCGCGATCGAGGATGTCGGGCACGAAGTTCGCGCCGATTCCCTGGATCTTGTGGGGGCCGGGCGCGCCGCCGTTGAGGATGGGCGACTCGGCGGGCTCGACGCCGACGACCTTCACGCCCGGCTTGCGCTCCTTCAGCACCTGGCCGGTGCCCGAGAGGGTGCCGCCGGTGCCGATGCCCGAGACGAAGATGTCGACGCCGCCGTCGGTATCGTTCCACACCTCTTCGGCGGTCGTGCGGCGGTGGATCTCGACGTTCGCCTCGTTCTCGAACTGGCGGGCGAGGATCGCGCCGGGCGTCGCGGCGGCGATCTCCTCGGCCTTCGCGACCGCGCCCTTCATGCCCTCGGAGCCGGGCGTCAGCACGAGCTCGGCGCCGTACGCCTTCAGCAGCGACTTGCGCTCCTTCGACATGGTCTCGGGCATGGCGAGGATCACCTTGTAGCCGCGCGCCGCGCCGATGAGGGCGAGGGCGATGCCCGTGTTGCCGCTCGTGCCCTCGACGATGGTGCCGCCGGGCTGCAGCGCGCCCGAGGCCTCGGCGGCGTCGACGATGCCCACGCCGAGGCGGTCCTTCACGCTCGCGGAGGGGTTGTAGAACTCGAGCTTCGCGAGCACGGTCGCGCCGGCCCCCTCGGTGAGGCGGTTCAGGCGCACGAGCGGGGTGCGACCGAAGGCCTGCGTGATGTTGTCGTAGATCTGAGCCATGGGCAGGCCTTTCTCGAGGGGCGGTGCGGGCGCCTTCAGCCTATTGGGGCGGCCGGGGCGGTGGGGGTGCGTTACATTCCATTGCGTGGATGCACCAGAGGACCAGGCCGCCCGACCGCTGCGCGAGGTGCGCGACGAGCTCGTCAGGACGCTCGCCGCGGCCGGTGTGCCCGACCCCGAGGTCGACGCCGAGCTCCTCATGGGCCACGTGCTCGGGCTCAGCCGCGGCGGGCTGCAGGCGCGCCTCGTGATCGGCGGCGGGCTCTCGGCGGCGGATGCCGCGGAGCTGGCCTCGCTCGCCGAGCGTCGGGCCCGGCGCGAGCCGCTGCAGCACCTGACGGGGCGGGCCGCGTTCCGTTCGCTCGAGCTCGCGGTGGGGCCGGGGGTGTTCGTGCCGCGCCCCGAGACCGAGGGCGTCGCCCAGATCGGCATCGACGCACTGCGCGCGGTCGCCGACCCCGAGCCGATCGGCATCGACCTCGGCTCGGGCAGCGGCGCGATCGCGCTCGCCCTCGCGACCGAGGTGCCGCACGCGAAGGTGTGGGCGGTCGAGAACTCGCCCGAGGCGTTCCCGTGGACGCGGCGCAACGTCGACGAGGTCGGGGCGCCGAACCTCGAGCTCGTCTTCGGCGACCTCGCGACGGCACTGCCCGAGCTCGACGGCCGGGTGTCGGTCGTGGTCTCGAACCCGCCGTACATCCCGCTGGGCGCGATCCCCAGAGACCCCGAGGTGCGGCTCTACGACCCCGAGCGGGCGCTCTACGGGGGAGCCGACGGCCTCGACGTCGTGCGGGTGCTCTCGCAGCGGGCGCGCGCCCTCCTGCGGCCCGGCGGCATGCTCGTGATCGAGCACGGCGAGGCCCAGTCGGCCGACATCGCGGCGCTGCTCGAGGCCGACGGGTGGCGCGCCGTCGCGCATCACCGCGACCTGACGGGGCGCGACCGCGCGACGACCGCGCTCCGGTGAGCCCGGCGCCCGTCGCCGCTCGACCGACGCCTACTTGTGCTTCTCGCGCTCGAGGGCGTGCTTGATCGACTCGCGCTCGCGCTTCTGCGCCTCGCGCAGCGCCTTCTGCGCCTCGCGCACCGCCTTCTCGGCCTCGCGCCGAGCCTTCGCGGCCTCGCGCACCTTGGGGTCGCGCGGGAGGTCGAGCTGCGCGGGCAGCTCGGCGAGCGGTTCGGGCGCCTCGGGCGACGGCCCTCCGAGGCGGTCGACGTGATGCTCGATGCCGTCGAGGATGCGGAGGAGCCCGAATGAGAAGTCGTCGTCGGTGTCGCCGGGATGGGTGCCCGGCTCGGCGACGTAGCCGCCGGCGGCGAGCAGCGGGCTCAGATGGGGGAACCGCTCGGGGGTGACGAGCTCGGTCAGGGCGGCGAAGGCGTTCTCGCCGGTGACGTCGGCGGGGTCGTCGGCGGCGAGGGCGGCCGCGCGGAGGTCGCGGTCCTGCGCGCTCGTCGCGCGGGCGTAGCTCGTGAGCAGGAGGAGCGCCGACATCTTCTCGCCGTCGCTGAGCGGCAGCGCGCGCACCTCGCCGAGGAACCAGTCGACGATGAGCAGGCTGTTCGGCGTGATCGGCGCACCCGAGATCGGGATGTCGACGAGCCACGGATGCTCGCGGTACGCCGCCCGCATCGCGAGCACCCAGGCGGTCACCCCCTCGCGCCAGCTGCGCTGCACGGACTCGTCGGGCACGGGCGGCTCGACCGCGCCCTCCTGCATGAGCAGGATCAGGTCGTCCTTGCTGGTCACGTAGCGGTAGAGCGACATCGTCGTGAAGCCGAGGGATGCCGCGACGCGGCTCATCGAGACGGCACCGAGCCCTTCGGCGTCGGCGATCTCGATCGCGGCGTCGACGATGCGCTCGATCGAGAGCTCGCGCTTGGGCCCGCGCTGCGGGTGCGCGGCCACGCCCCAGGCCAGCGCGACGCCGCGGGGGAGTTCGGGGTCGGCTCGCAGTTCGTCGCTCATCGGGCTCCAGTTCGTGGGTGCTTGACGACAGTCTAGAACTGTGTATTACTTAAACAACAGTGCATCACATAAACAGTTTGCGCCATACGCAGCCGAGAGGGATGCGGCGCAGACCCGAGACGAACGGAGTACGAGCGATGGAACTCGCCATCGACGTCCGTGGCCTCCGCAAGCAGTTCGGCCGTACCGAGGTGCTCGCGGGGCTCGACCTCGCCGTGCCGCAGGGGAGCGTCTTCGCGCTCCTCGGGCCGAACGGCGCGGGCAAGACCACGACGATCAACATCCTCACGACCCTCGTCGCGCCCGACGCCGGCACGGCCGTCGTCGCGGGGCACGACGTCGCACGACGGCCGGGCGAGGTGCAGCAGCGCATCGCGCTCACCGGCCAGTCGGCCGCCGTCGACGAGGTGCTCACCGCCACCGAGAACCTCGTCATGCTGGGCCGGCTCTCGGGCCTGTCCCGGCGGGCGGCGAAGACGCGGGCCGCCGAGCTGGTGCGGCGCTTCGACCTCGAGGCGGCCGCGAACCGCCGCGTCGGCACCTACTCGGGCGGCATGCGACGGCGCCTCGACCTGGCCCTCAGCCTCGTCGTCGACGTGCCCGTGCTGTTCCTCGACGAACCGACGACGGGCCTCGACACGCGCAGCCGGCAGGAGCTCTGGGCCGTCATCCGCACCCTCGCCGACGCCGGTACCACGGTGTTCCTCACCACCCAGTACCTCGAAGAGGCCGACCGCCTCGCCGACCGCATCGCCGTGCTCGACCGGGGCCGGGTCGCCGCCGAGGGCACGGCCGACGAGCTCAAGGCCCGTATCGGCGGCGACGTCGTCGAGCTGCGCGACGCCGACGGCGTGCTCGTCCGCGAGATCCCGACCGACGGCAGCGTGCACGGACTGCGCGCGGCCATGGACGAGCTCGACCGGACCTCGGCCGAGGCCGGCGTCGCCGGGGCCCAGGTCTCGATCCGCCGTCCGAGCCTCGACGACGTGTTCCTCGCGATCACGGCCGGCGCCGAGGCATCCACCCCCGAGCTCATGGAGGCAAGATGACCACCGCAACCGCAACCGCGCCCGCCGCGGCGCGCACGCCCGCGCCCGCAGCGGCCCTCGCCATCCGGCCGCGCCTGCGCGGCCTCGCCGCCGAACGCGTCTTCATCGGGCGGAGCCTCATCCACTCCGTCCGCGATGTCGAGGCGCTCCTCATGGCCATCGTCCTGCCGACGATGCTCATGCTGATGTTCACCTTCATCTTCGGCAACGCGATCGATCCCTCGGGCGGCTACGTCGACTACGTCGTGCCCGGCATCATCCTGCTGTGCGCGGGATTCGGGGCTGCGGGCACCGCGATCTCGGTGTCGCGCGACATGACGACGGGCATCATCGACCGCATCCGCACGATGCCGCTCCGCAGCGGCGCCGTCCTCACGGGGCACGTCGTGGAGAGCCTCGTCCGCAACCTCGTCGCCACCGCGGTGGTGATCGGGGTCGCCATGCTCGTCGGGTTCAGCCCGACCGCGACGCCGCTCGAGTGGCTCGGCGCCATCGGCATCGTGGCCCTCTACATCCTGGCGATCACCTACCTGTTCGCCGCGATCGGCCTCGCGGCCTCGACTCCCGAGGCGGCGAGCGGCTACGGGTTCATCCTGCTCTTCCTGCCGTACCTGTCGAGCGCCTTCGTGCCCGTCGACACCATGCCCGAGTGGCTGCAGTGGATCGCGGAGAACCAGCCCATCACCCCGGTGATCGAGACGATCCGCTCGCTCCTGCTCGGCACGCCGATGGGCGACTCGGCCTGGTGGGCGGTCGGCTGGTGCCTGCTCATCATCGCCGTCGCGGCGGTCTGGGGCGCATGGCTGTTCCGACGCAAGGCGGGTCGCCGCTGAGCGATCGACCACCCGTTCGGATGCCTCGGGCCGCATGTGGTCCGAGGCATCCGAACGCCCGGCCGTGCTGGTCTAGAATCGGCAGGTCATGACTGCCATCTACGACTGCTCGGTCGACTCCCAGTTGCTCACCGGCATGCGACTCGCCCGCGGGGCGATCGGGCGCGGCGAACTCGTCGTCATCCCGACCGACACGGTCTACGGCGTCGCCGCCGACGCCTTCGACGCGAAGGCCGTCGCCCGCCTCCTCGAGGCGAAGGGCCGCGAGCGCACCTCGCCGCCGCCCGTGCTCATCCCCGGGCTGCCGACGCTCGACGCCCTCGCGAGCGAGGTGCCGCCCGCCGTGCGCGACCTCGTCGGCGAGTTCTGGCCGGGCGGGCTCACGGTCATCCTCCGCGCTCAGCCCTCCCTGCAGTGGGATCTCGGCGAGACGCGCGGCACGGTCGCACTGCGCATGCCCGCGAACCCGATCGCCCTCGAACTGCTCTCCGAGACGGGCCCGCTCGCGGTCTCCTCGGCCAACCTCTCGGGCCTGCCGTCGGCGACGACGGCCGCCGGGGCGGAGGAGATGCTCGGCGAGTCGGTCACCGTCTACCTCGACGGCGGCGAGGCCGGATCGGGCTACGAGGCCATCGGCGAGCGCGCCGGCGACACCTCCTCGACGATCGTGGATGCCACGGGCCTCGGCGAGCACGGGGGAGTGCTGCGGATCGTCCGCGCCGGGGTGATCTCGCGCGAGCGCATCGCCGCCGTCGTCGGCGAGGAGCTGCTCGAGCCCGAGCGCGCGGCCGGCGCCGAGGCGGCCTCCGACCCGACGTCCGAGCCGGCCGAATCGCCCGAGGCATCCGACCCGGCCGCGCCCGAGGCATCCGTTCCCGCAGGCGACCCCGATGAGGCGGGCACCGCCGCCTCATGACCCTCTTCCTCTCGCTCGCGCTGCTCGCCGCGCTCGTCACCTTCGGCGGCTCGATCGTCGTCTGGAAGCTCAGCCTGAAGTACCGGCTGTACCCGAAGATCCGCGAGCGCGACGTGCACACCCGGCCGACCCCGAGGCTCGGTGGCATCGCGATGTTCGTCGGCATCGTCGTCGCGATCGGGGCGGCGGCCTTCGTGTCGAGCCTCGGGGTATCGCGGTTCTCGAACGTCTCGATCATCTTCGAGAACCCGGGGCAGATGCTCGCGATCCTCGGGGCCGCGCTCCTCATCGTGGCGATGGGCGTCGCCGACGACATCTGGGACCTCGACTGGACGACGAAGCTCGCGGGCCAGTTCATCGCCGGCGGGCTCATCGCCTGGCAGGGCGTCACGATCGTGTCGCTGCCGATCGCGGGCATCACGCTCATCCCGTCGTGGCTGAGCGCCACCATCACCGTCTTCGTCATCGTGCTCGTGATGAACGCGGTCAACTTCATCGACGGGCTCGACGGGCTCGTGGCCGGCGTCTCGCTCATCGCCAACGGCGTCTTCTTCCTCTACACGTACCTCCTCGTGCAGCAGACCTCGCCGCTCAACTACTTCAACCTCGCGTCGCTGCTCGCGGTCATCGTGGTGGGCGCCTGCGCGGGCTTCCTGCCGCTGAACTGGCACCCGGCCAAGCTCTTCATGGGCGACGCGGGCGCCCTGCTCATCGGGCTCCTGACCGCGACCGCGGCGATCGCCGTGACGGGCACCATCAACCCGGCGAGCGTCGGCTTCGAGAACCTGTTCGCCGCCTTCATCCCGATCCTGCTGCCGTTCGTGGTGCTCGTGATCCCGCTGCTCGACTTCGGGCTCGCGGTCGTGCGGCGCCTGAGCGCCGGCAAGTCGCCCTTCGCCGCCGACCGCAAGCACCTGCACCACCGCCTGCTCGACATGGGGCACTCGCACCTGAACGCCGTGCTCATCCTCTACGGGTGGACGGCGGTCGCCTCGGTGGGCTGCCTGCTCACCTACGTGCTGCCGACCTACTTCGGCGTCGACAGCGCGTGGGCGTTCGTCTTCCTCGGCGTCGGCTTCCTCGTGTGCGCCGTGATCACGCTCGCGCCGCTCGGCCGCCGCAAGCGCCTCACCATCGCCGCGGAGGAGCGCCCCGCGACGACTCCGGCCGCGGCCGACGAACTCGAAGGTCCGGCTCGGTAGAATCGGGCGACCCCCGACTGGAGCATGATGACCGACGCACGTCCCGCACAGCCCGCCGACCGCACGCCGACCTCGAACCCGGTGCTCCGCCGCGCCCTCGCCTGGGGCGGCCTGCTCGCCGCGGTGATCCTCGTGGTGAGCTCGGTGCTCGGCCTCGTCTTCGCCGGCCTCCCCGGCCTCTGGGGAGCCCTCATCGGCACCACCATGGCGGTGGTGTTCATGGGCATCACCGCGGCGAGCATCCTCCTCGCCAACCGCTTCTCGGGCAGCGACCTGTTCGTGGGCGCGTTCTTCGGCATCGTGCTCGGCGGATGGCTCCTGAAGTTCATCGTCTTCATCGTGCTCGTCGTGCTCCTCCGGGATGCCGCGTGGCTCGACACGACGGTGCTGTTCCTCAGCCTCGTGGCGGGCGTCCTGGCCTCGCTCGTGGTCGACGTGCTCGTCGTCGCGAAGTCCCGTCTGCCCTACGCGAGTGACGTCGAACTGCCGAAAGCACCCGAAGACGACTGAACTCGGTTCTGAATTCGTCTGCTCGTAGAAGTCTTGCTAGAGTATTCCCGATCCCCCCACGGTTCTGCCCTCATCACGCATGGGCGAACCGAGGTCCATGTTCGTCGTCGCGAGAGCCGAGCTCCACGCCCCGAAACAGGAGAAAGCGCTGCTAGCACACGCTCTGAACCTGCTGGTTCCGACTGCCACCGAAGACGGTGAGTTCCACGGTCCGTCGATCGACGAGTTCTTCCCGGGTCCGTTGCTCTTCGAAGACACCCCCTTCGAGATCAACCGCATCATCCTGGTGCGCTGGGTCGCGGTCATCGCGCTCTTCCTGGTGTTCTGGCTCGCGACCCGTCGCATGAAGGTCGTCCCCGGCCGCTTCCAGAGCCTCGTCGAGATGGGTCTCGACATGGTTCGCGTCAACATCGCCGACGACCTGCTCGGCAAGAAGGACGGCAAGCGGTTCCTGCCGATCCTCACGACGATGTTTTTCATGATCCTGTTCATGAACCTGACCGGCGTCATCCCGTTCCTGAACATCGCCGGCACCTCCGTCATCGGCGTGCCGCTCGTGCTCGCGATCGTCGCGTACATCACCTTCATCTACGCGGGCGTCAAGAAGAGCCCCAAGAACTTCTTCAAGAACTCGCTGTTCCCCGCGGGTGTGCCGTGGCCGGTGTACATCATCGTCACGCCGATCGAGTTCATCTCGACCTTCATCATCCGGCCCATCACGCTGACCCTGCGACTCATGATGAACATGATCGTCGGTCACCTCCTGCTCGTGCTCTTCTTCGCCGCCACGCAGTTCTTCGTCTTCCAGCTCAGCGGCTGGTGGACCATCGTCGGCGCCGGCACCCTGGCCTTCGGACTCGCGTTCACGCTGTTCGAGGTCCTCGTCGCCGTCCTGCAGGCCTACGTCTTCGCACTTCTCACCGCGGTCTACATCCAGCTCGCGGTCGCAGAAGAGCACTGAGCCCGGGCACCCGCCCAGAACATCCCTAGGAAAGGAAACCCAACGTGGACGCAACCACCGTTCTCGCTGAGATCAACGGCAACATCGCGACGGTCGGCTACGGCCTCGCGGCGATCGGCCCGGCCATCGGCGTGGGCATCGTCGTCGGCAAGACCATCGAAGGCGTCGCTCGCCAGCCCGAGCTGGCCGGCCGCCTCCAGGTCCTGATGTGGATCGGTATCGCCTTCACCGAGGCGCTCGCCTTCATCGGCATCGCGACCTACTTCATCTTCGTCTGATCCACCCGCCGCAACTGAGGAGGCCAATGTGCTTCATGCAGTACTGAGCGCTGCAACCGAGGGTGGCGAGACCCACAGCCCGGTGATTCCGGAGTGGTACGACATCATCTGGTCGTCGGTCTGCTTCGTCATCATCCTCGTCTTCTTCTGGAAGTACGTGCTCCCGCGCGTCCAGAAGCTGCTCGACGAGCGTGCTGAGGCGATCGAGGGCAACATCGCGAAGGCCGACGAGGCCCAGCGCAAGGCCGAGGCCGCCCTCGAGGAGTACACGGCGCAGCTCGCCGACGCCCGCACCGAGGCCGGTCGCATCCGCGAGACGGCCCGCGAGGACGGCAAGAAGATCGTCGCCGAGGCCAAGGACACCGCCACCGCCGAGGCCGCCCGCGTCACCGCGAGCGCCCAGGCGCAGATCGAGGCCGAGCGCCAGACCGCGCTCGTCTCGCTCCGCTCCGAGGTGGGCACCCTCGCGATCGATCTCGCCTCCGGCGTGATCGGCGAGTCGCTCTCCGACGACGCGAAGGCGACCGCGGTCGTCGACCGCTTCCTCGCCGACCTGGAGGCCTCCGAGGCCACCGCCGGAGGGAAGAAGTAACCCATGGGTAGCGCTACGAGAGAGGCCCTGGCCGGGTCGCGGGCTGCGCTCGCCGAGCTCGGCCGGGCCGAGCTTGACGTCGCCGAGGGCCTCCTCGCCGCCGGCCGGGTGATCGGGTCGTCGTCGCAGCTGCGTACGGCGCTCACCGACGCCGAAGCGGATGCCTCGCAGAAGCGCGCGCTCATCGAGCGCGTCTTCGGCGGGCAGCTGCCGGTCGCCGCGGTGTCGCTGGTCGTCACCGCCGCGTCGAGCCGCTGGTCCTCCGGCGAGGACTTCCTCGCCGGCCTCGAGGACCTCGGCTACCGCATCGCGGCCGACTCGGCAGCGAAGGGCGTCGACATCGACGCCGAGCTCTTCGCGTTCGACCGTGCGGTCGCGTCCGACTCCGCGCTCGAGCTCGCGCTCGGGTCGAAGCTCAGCGCGGCCGACGCCAAGACGAAGGTCGTCGACCGGCTGCTCGGCGGCAAGGCCGCACCGCAGACGGTCGCGATCGTGCGGCACCTCGTGCAGCAGCCCCGTGGTCGTCGCATCGGTGAAGCCCTTCGGCACGCGGCATCCGTCGTCGCCGACCAGCGCGGCTTCGACATCGCGACCGTGACCTCGGCCGCACCGCTCTCGGCCGAGCAGCTCGCCCGGCTCGAGCAGGGCCTCTCGGCCCAGTCCGGCCGCCCCATCCGATTCGACACGATCGTCGATCCCGCCGTCCTCGGCGGGGTCCGCGTCCAGATCGGCGACGACGTCATCGACGGCAGCGTCGCCAGCCGCCTCAGCTCGCTGCGGCAGAAGCTTGCCGGCTGACGCCGGTTGAAACCACGACCGGCGTCCAGCGCCGCCAGACAAACACACTGCATCCGGTGCCCATGAGGCTCGGCCCAGAAAAGGAAATGGCAATGGCAGAACTCTCCATCAGCCCCGACGAGATCCGTTCGGCTCTCTCGGAGTTCGTCTCGTCGTACGAGCCGGGCCAGGCGCAGAAGACCGAAGTCGGCTACGTGACCGACGCCGGCGACGGCATCGCCCACGTCGGGGGTCTTCCCTCGGTCATGGCGAACGAGCTCGTGCGCTTCGCGGACGGCACGCTCGGCCTCGCGCAGAACCTCGACGAAGACGAGATCGGCGTCGTCGTGCTCGGCGAGTTCACCGGCATCGAAGAGGGCATGGAGGTGACCCGCACGGGCGAGGTCCTCTCCGTCCCCGTCGGCGAGGGCTACCTCGGCCGTGTCGTCGACCCGCTCGGCAACCCGATCGACGGCCTCGGCGAGATCACCGGCATCGAGGGCCGTCGTGCCCTCGAGCTCCAGGCGCCCGGCGTCATGCAGCGCAAGTCGGTGCACGAGCCGCTCCAGACCGGCATCAAGGCCATCGACGCGATGATCCCCGTCGGCCGCGGCCAGCGCCAGCTCATCATCGGCGACCGCCAGACCGGCAAGACGGCCATCGCGATCGACACGATCATCAACCAGAAGGCCAACTGGGAGTCGGGCGACATCAACAAGCAGGTGCGCTGCATCTACGTCGCGATCGGCCAGAAGGGCTCGACCATCGCCTCGGTGAAGGGCGCCCTGGAAGACGCCGGTGCGATGGAGTACACCACCATCGTCGCCGCCCCGGCCTCCGACCCCGCCGGCTTCAAGTACCTCGCGCCGTACACTGGCTCGGCCATCGGCCAGCACTGGATGTACGACTCGAAGCACGTCCTCATCATCTTCGACGACCTGTCGAAGCAGGCCGAGGCCTACCGCGCCGTGTCGCTGCTCCTCCGTCGTCCGCCGGGACGCGAGGCGTACCCCGGTGACGTCTTCTACCTGCACTCGCGTCTGCTCGAGCGTTGCGCCAAGCTCTCCGACGAGCTCGGTGCCGGCTCGATGACGGGTCTGCCGATCATCGAGACCAAGGCGAACGACGTCTCGGCGTACATCCCCACCAACGTGATCTCGATCACCGACGGCCAGATCTTCCTCCAGTCCGACCTCTTCAACGCGAACCAGCGCCCGGCCGTCGACGTCGGCATCTCGGTCTCGCGAGTCGGTGGCGACGCGCAGGTCAAGTCGATCAAGTCGGTCTCGGGCACGCTGAAGCTCGAGCTCGCCCAGTACCGCTCGCTCGAGGCCTTCGCGATGTTCGCGTCCGACCTCGACGCCGCGAGCCGTCGTCAGCTCGCCCGCGGTGCGCGCCTGACCGAGCTGCTCAAGCAGCCGCAGTACTCGCCCTTCCCCGTCGAGGACCAGGTCGTCTCGATCTGGGCCGGCACGAAGGGCCACCTCGACGAGGTGCCCGTGCAGGACATCCTGCGCTTCGAGAGCGAGTTCCTCGACTACCTGCGTCGCAACACCGACGTGTTCGACGTGCTGCGCGCGACGAACAAGCTCGAGGACGAGACCATCCAGAAGCTCGAGTCGTCGGTCGCGACCTTCAAGACCGAGTTCCAGACCGGCGAGGGCAAGCCGCTCGCCTCGGTCGGGTCGGAGCAGTTCGAGGCCATCGCCGCGGAAGACGTCAACCAGGAAAAGATCGTCAAGGGTCGCCGCTGAGGCGGACCGGGCGAACTGAACCGCTGACGTAGGGATACAGGAGAGACATGGGAGCGCAACTTCGGGTCTACCGGCAGAAGATCAAGTCTGCCCAGACGACGAAGAAGATCACCAAGGCGATGGAGCTCATCGCCGCCTCGCGCATCCAGAAGGCGCAGGCACGGGTGTCGGCTTCGACGCCGTACTCGCGGGCGATCACCCGTGCCGTCTCGGCGGTGGCGACGTACTCGAACGTCGACCACGTGCTGACGACCGAGCCCGAGAAGATCGAACGCGCGGCGATCGTGATCCTCACGAGCGACCGCGGCCTCGCCGGCGCATTCAACTCGCAGGTCCTGCGCGAGGCGGAGGAGCTCGCCGAGCTCCTCCGCTCGCAGGGCAAGGAGGTCGTGTACTTCCTCGTCGGGCGCAAGGCGGTCGGCTACTTCCAGTTCCGCCACCGCGCCTCCGAGCGCCAGTGGACGGGCAGCTCCGAGAACCCCGAGTTCGAGCTGGCCAAGGAGATCGCCGACGCGGTGCTCGAGTCCTTCCTGCGCGATGCGTCCGACGGCGGTGTCGACGAGATCCACGTGGTCTACAACACCTTCGTGAGCATGATGACGCAGACCCCCACGGTCGTGCGCCTCCTGCCGCTCGAGGTCGTCGAGGGCGTCGAAGAGCCCGACGCGACGGTCCAGCCGCTCTACGAGTTCGAGCCCGACGTCGAGACGGTGCTCGATGGGCTGCTGCCGGTGTACATCGAGAGCCGCATCTTCAACGCACTCCTGCAGTCGGCCGCTGCGAAGCACGCCGCCACGCAGAAGGCGATGAAGTCGGCCTCCGACAACGCCGACAAGCTCATCACCGACTACACCCGCTTGGCGAACAACGCGCGCCAGGCCGAGATCACGCAGCAGATCTCCGAGATCGTGGGCGGCGCGGACGCGCTCGTCGCCGCCAAGTAAATCCAGAAAGAGTGAGCAGAATGACTGACATCATCGAGACGGTCGCCGACCAGTCCGTTTCCGTCGGCCGCATCGCCCGCGTGACGGGCCCCGTCGTCGACATCGAGTTCCCGCACGACTCGATCCCCGACATCTACAACGCACTGCAGACCGAGATCACCCTCGGCGAGGAGACCTCCACGCTGACGCTCGAGGTCGCACAGCACCTCGGTGACGACGTCGTCCGTGCGATCGCGCTGAAGCCGACCGACGGCCTCGTCCGCGGCCAGGAGGTGCGCGACACCGGTGCACCGATCTCGGTCCCGGTCGGCGATATCACCAAGGGCAAGGTCTTCAACGTCATCGGCGAGGTGCTGAACGGCGAGCCGGGCGAGCAGCTCGAGATCACCGAGCGCTGGCCGATCCACCGCAAGCCCCCGGCATTCGACCAGCTCGAGTCGAAGACGCAGCTCTTCGAGACCGGCATCAAGTCGATCGACCTTCTGACGCCGTACGTGCAGGGTGGAAAGATCGGCCTCTTCGGCGGTGCGGGCGTCGGCAAGACCGTCCTCATCCAGGAGATGATCCAGCGCGTCGCGCAGGACCACGGTGGTGTGTCGGTGTTCGCCGGTGTCGGCGAGCGCACCCGTGAGGGCAACGACCTCATCCACGAGATGGAGGAGGCGGGCGTCTTCGACAAGACCGCGCTCGTCTTCGGCCAGATGGACGAGCCGCCGGGGACGCGTCTTCGCGTCGCCCTCTCGGCCCTCACCATGGCCGAGTACTTCCGCGACGTGCAGAAGCAGGACGTCCTCCTCTTCATCGACAACATCTTCCGCTTCACGCAGGCGGGTTCCGAGGTGTCGACGCTGCTCGGCCGCATGCCCTCCGCGGTGGGCTACCAGCCGAACCTCGCCGACGAGATGGGCATCCTCCAGGAGCGCATCACCTCGACGCGCGGTCACTCGATCACCTCGCTGCAGGCGATCTACGTCCCCGCCGACGACTACACGGACCCGGCGCCGGCGACCACCTTCGCGCACCTCGACGCGACGACCGAGCTCTCGCGCGAGATCGCGTCGAAGGGTCTCTACCCCGCGATCGACCCGCTGACCTCGACGTCGCGCATCATGGACCCCCGCTACCTGGGCGAGGACCACTACCGCGTCGCGACCACGGTCAAGCAGATCCTCCAGAAGAACAAGGAGCTCCAGGAGATCATCGCGATCCTCGGTGTCGACGAGCTCTCGGAAGAGGACAAGATCACCGTCGCCCGCGCGCGCCGCATCCAGCAGTTCCTCTCGCAGAACACCTACATGGCGAAGAAGTTCACCGGTGTCGAGGGCTCGACCGTCCCCCTGAAGGACACCATCGAGTCGTTCGACGCCATCGCCCGCGGTGACTTCGACCACGTGGCCGAGCAGGCGTTCTTCAACGTCGGCCCGATCTCGGACGTCGAGGAGAACTGGGCCCGCATCCAGAAGGAGAACGGCTGAGCATGGCCGCCCTCAACGTGAGCGTCGTCTCGGCCGACCAGGAAGTCTGGTCGGGCGAGGCGGCCATGGTGGTCGCGAAGACCGTCGAAGGCGAGATCGGCATCCTGCCGGGTCACGAGCCGATGCTCGCGATCCTCGCCGGCGGCGAGGTGCGCGTCACCCTGCCCGGCGGCGAGAAGATCACCGCCAGCGCCGAGGACGGGTTCCTCTCCGTACAGTCCAACTCGGTGCAGGTCGTCGCGTCTCGCGCCGAACTCTCCTGAGGAGCAGCGGATGCAGGGGGAGCAGCCGTTCGACCGCCAGTTCGGTGACCTGAGCGTCACCCAACTCATCGTCATGGCCGGGCTGCCGGGCGCGGGAAAGTCGACGATCGCGCAGATCGTCGGCGCCCGCCTCGGCGCCACGGTCGTGTCGGTCGACCCGATCGAGTCGGCGATCCTGCGCGCCGGGATCGACGCGGACCAGCCCACGGGTCTCGCGGCCTATCTCGTCGCCGAGGAGATCGCCGAGAAGGAGCTCGACTCGGGCCGCACGGTGATCGTCGATGCGGTGAACGCCGCCGAGGCCGCACGCCTGCAGTGGCGCGACCTGGCCGAGCGCGCCGACGTGCGCCTTCGCGTCATCGAGGTCGTCTGCTCCGACGAGGAGCTGCACCGAGCCCGACTCGAGAAGCGGGAGCGCAAGCTGCCGCACCTCGAGGAGACCACCTGGCGCGCCGTCGAGCAGAGCCTCGAGGGCTACGCCGCGTGGACGGGCCCGTCATCGGCGCTGCCGCGCGTCACGATCGACAGCATCGAGACGCTCGGCACGAACGTCGACGCGGCGCTCGCCTTCATCGGCTCGTAGTGCGCATCCTCCTCCCGCCGTCCGAGACGAAGCGCGACGGCGGCGCCGACGCGCCCCTCGCGCTCGATACGCTCTCATTCCCGTCGCTCTCGGCAGCACGGTCGCAGGCGCTCGCTGCGCTGGGAGAGCTGTCGACCGACGGCGAGGCCATGATGCGGGCGCTGAAGCTCGGGCCCCGGCAGTCCGCCGAGGTCGACCGCAATCGTGGGCTGCCCGGCGCCCCGACGATGGCGGCGATCGATCGCTACACCGGCGTGCTGTTCGACGCGCTCGATGCGCCCTCGCTCGATCGGGATGCGCGAGCCTTCGCCGGCCGAACCGTCGCCGTGCACTCCGCACTGCTCGGCCTCGTCGGCGCGCTCGACCCGGTTCCGGCGTACCGGCTCTCGCACGACTCGAAGCTGCCTGGGTTGCGGCTGAAGGCGCACTGGCGTGAGCCGATCGCCCGCGTGCTCGACGACGAGGCGGGGCTGATCATCGACCTCCGCTCGGAGGGCTACGCCGAACTCGGACCGGCTCCCGTTCGGCCCGGCAGCGTCTACGTGCGCGTGGTCTCGATCGACGGCGACGGCCGCAGGCGCGCGCTCAACCACTTCAACAAGCAGGCCAAGGGACGCTTCACCCGGGCTGTGCTCGAGCGGCGGCCCGACCTCGACAGCGTCGACGACCTGCTCGACTGGGCCGAGACCGCGGGAATCTCGATGCGACTCGGCGAGGAGCGGGCGGCGACGCTGCCGCGCGAGGTCGAACTCGTCGCCTGACACCGGACGGGCCACTGGGCCCGGTCGACGACGACCGGACCCAGTGGACACCGAGCGAGAGCTCAGTCGAACAGGAGCGTCAGTTGCCGTAGAGGGCGACGACGCCCGCGCGGTCGCTGCTCGTCATCGACAGGTCGTCGGACGAGCCGTTGCACTGCGGGTAGTGCATGATCGACGACGAGTCGTACGGAGTGAGTGCGCGCCAGTTGTTGTCCTCGAAGCAGGTTCCCGATTCGGGACGCGTGTGCTCGTGCCGGAAGCCGAGCGTGTGGCCGAGCTCGTGGCCCAGGATGTTCGTGGGCGTCCACGAACCCGAGCTCCAGATCGAGTCGTCGATGAGCACGTTCTGCTGACGGTCGGGCGAGCTCGGGAAGAAGGCGCGCGCGATGTACTGCGAGGTCTGCACCGGTTCGACCGAGAAGACGACGGACTTGTTGCGCGTCGTGCACTGGCCGTCGGCACTGCTCACGTACACGAAGTTCACCTTCGACGATGCGGACTCCCAGAGGGCCGCGCCGCTCGCCATCGCGCTGACGACGTCGGCGCGACGCGTGCCGAACTTCGTGCTGACGCAGTAGGTGAGATTGCCCACCTGCGAGGCCGACCACTTGTCGTCTGCGCCGTTGACCGTGTTGACGATGAGACCGTCGGTGGGCGTCTCGGGGCCGACGAGCTGCTCGTAGAACGAGCGCAGGTCGCTCTGGCCCGAGATCAGCTCGTCGCCGTTGACGATGTAGCCGCCGTCGATGTCTCGGTAGGTCGATGCCGCGAACTCCTGGTAGGAGGGAACATCGGAATCATCGAGTGTGGTTGCGCCGGCGGCCGGGATGACCGTGCTGACGGCAAGCGCGGAAGCCGCTGTGGCGGCGAGCGCGAGTGTTCTCATCAATCGCATGCAATGCTCCTTTGAAATGCGCGATCTCCGTTCGCCTGATCGGCGAGCGGCTTCGATGCGGGAGCCGGCCTCGTTGCCTACCCCCCGAAGTGGGGACAACGTAGCGCGCGCGATTCGGCGGTGTCAAGGATCTCGGGGGCGAGCCGTGCGGCAGGTCGGCCGAACCTCAGACGCGTTTCGGAGCCTTCGCTCGGAAGCAACCGGCGACGTGATCGTCGACCATTCCGGCCGCCTGCATGAGTGCGTACATCGTGGTCGGTCCGACGAAGGCGAAACCGCGGCGGCGGAGTTCTCGGCTCATCGCGTTCGACTCGGGCGTGGTCGCCGGGACCTCGGCGAACGAAGCCGGCGGTGCGCTGCGTGCCGGTGGCGCGAAGCCCCAGAGGAGCTCGTCGAGGGGCAGCTCGAGGTCGAGCACCGCACGGGCGTTCGTGATCGTCGCGCGGATCTTGCCGCGGTGGCGGATGATGCGGGCATCGCCCAGGAGCCGCTCGACGTCGGCCTCGGTCATCGCCGCGACGAGGTGCGGATCGAACCCGTGGAACACCTCGCGGAACGCGGGGCGCCGCCGGAGGATCGTGATCCACGAGAGCCCGGCCTGGAAGCCCTCCAGGCACACCTTCTCGAAGAGTCGTTGCGGATCGTGCTGGGGCGTGCCCCACTCGTCGTCGTGGTAGCGACGGTACTCGGCGTCTGCGGCGCCCCAGGCGCACCGGGCGACCCCGTCGTCGCCCACGACCGCATCGGGCCGGGGGATCACGCTCACGCCGCGAAGCCGATGCGTTCGTGCCCCAGCAGCCAGAGCTTCGTCGGGATGCCCTCTCCGCCCGAGTACCCGGTGATGCGACCGTCGGAGGCGAGCACGCGGTGGCAGCCGACGATGATCGGAACGGGATTCGCGCCGACCGCGCCGCCGATCGCGCGCGCCGACCCCGGGCGCCCGACCGCGGCGGCGAGCGAGCCGTACGAGATCGCCTCGCCCCAGCCGAGGCGCCCGAGTTCGGCCCAGACGGCCCGCTGGAAGTCGGTGCCCTCGAGACGCACGGGGAGGTCGAAGTCGGTGCGGGCGCCGCTGAAGTACTCGTCGAGCTCGACCCGGGCCCGCTCGAGCACGGCGTTGGGGCGTTCGGGGGAGTCGTCGTGGGGGAGGACGCCGTCGCGTGCGATCGAGAGACCGGTCACGGCGTCGTCGTCGGCGACGACCTCGATGCGGCCGATCGGGCTGTCGAGTCGGATGAGGAAGACGTTGGTCATGCTCCGAGCGTAGCCTCGGCCGCCGACACGATCTCGCGAGATTCGGACATCGCGACCGGGCCGGTGGACGCGGCGCTGTGGAGGAGGAGTGGAGGTCGCGCCGCACCACCGCTCCTCCACAACCGGCCCGGGCTCGCGGGCGTCCTCGTCGGGTTCGCGGAGCGCTCCCGGAGCCCGCCGGAAGGGCACGCTCTGGGGCATGACCACCATCATCCGCGCCGGATCGGCGCAAGAGTTCCTGGCCCTCGTGCCGAGCATCGCGGGCTTCGCGCCCGCCTGCTCGCTCGTCTGCGTGGCGTTCGACGGCAGCCGGACCGTCGGGGTGCTCCGGCACGACCTCCCGAGACGCCCGCGCGACCGCGACGCGCTGGCCGCGGTCGTCGTCGCCGCCCTCTGCCGCATGCCCGGCGTCGACGGGGTGGTCCCGATCGTCTACACCGCGGCGGGGTTCGCCGATCACTCCGGTGCACCCGAGCGTCGGCTCGTCGAGCTGCTGACGGCGCGCGCGAGCGAGGCGGGGTTCGCGGTCCGCGACGGGCTCTGCGTGGCGAACGACGGCTGGGGCTCCTATCTCGACCCGGCGCTGCCCGCCACGGGGCATCCGCTCACGCTCATCGAGCGTTCCGCCGCGGTCGTGACGGTGCGCGACGTCGACGACCGCAGGCACGACCCCGCACGGCACGCCCGCATCCCCGACCGCGACCCGCGCAGGGCCGCGGCCGTCGCGCGGGCGCTCGACCGGCTCGAGGCATCGGGCCCGAGCGGGGCCGAGCTCACCCGGCTCGGCGACGACCTCGACCCCGTCGAACTCGTCGAGCACCTCCTCGAACCGGGGGCGGTGCCGGCTCGTGCCGCGGCGTGGTTCCTGCATCTCGCGGCACGGCCGATGTTCCGCGACGGCATGATGCTGCAATTCGCCTTCGGTCCGCTGGTGGGTGCCGCCGCGCACGACGACGCCGCGGAGGCCCTCGAGCGGGCTGAGCACCGCGGCATGGCGATCGACGAACTGCTCGTCGTCGAGCCCGCCGACGGAGCGGGGGAGCCGGTCTCCGAGATGCTCGCGCGGCTCCTGCTGGGGCAGACGACCCTCCGCCCCGAGCGGCCCCGCGTCGAACGGGCGGTCGACGTCGTCCGGCGTCTCGTCGCCGACGCCCCCGAGTCGCACGGGGCGGGGCCGCTGTGCATCCTGGCCTGGCTGCTCTGGGCACTCGGGCGCGGCTCGGCGGCCGGAGCGATCCTCGACACGGCCCTCGAGCTCGATCCCGACCACACCATGGCGACGCTGCTCCTTCGCCACCTCGGCAGCGGCGCGCTCCCCGAATGGGCGTTCGCGCGTCCTCCGGAGGCGGACGCGGAGGCGCGGTGAGCCCGGGTGAACGGGGCGACGTCGCGACGTCGCGAGCGCAGAAGGGGTGGTGGGGGGCGCGAGGCGGGGGACCACCCCGGGGGCGGGGGCGGCACGTAGAGGGGGGACACGACGGCGAGCCCCGCAGCCCCGATGTGCGGGGCCGCCGGGGGC
>NZ_JBHVSE010000005.1:76666-305953 GCF_042885275.1 Agromyces sp. NPDC058064
GGGCGCGGGCGGGGGGGGGGGGGGGGGGGGGGGGGGGGGCCGGGGGGGGGGGGGGGGGGCGCGGGGGGGGGGGGGGGGGGGGGGGGGGGCGCCCCCCCCCCCCCCCCCCCCACCCCCGGGTGGCGGTGCGATCAGAGGCGGTTCGACGCCTCGGTGAGCACGCTGCGCAGGATCTGCTCGATCTCCTGGAACTCGGGAACGCCGATCGTGAGCGGCGGCGAGAGCTGGATCACGGGGTCGCCGCGGTCGTCGGCGCGGCAGTACAGCCCCGCATCGAACAGCGCGGTCGAGAGGAAGCCGCGGAGCAGGCGCTCCGACTCGTCCTCGTTGAACGTCTCGCGCGTGGCCTTGTCCTTCACGAGCTCGACGGCGAAGAAGTAGCCGGCCCCGCGCACGTCGCCGACGATCGGCAGGTCGTTGAGCTTCTCGAGCTCGGCGCGGAAGAGCGGCGAGTTGTCGCGGACGTGCTCGAGGAGGTTCTCCTCCTCGAAGATGTCGAGGTTCTCGAGCGCGACGGCCGCCGAGACGGGGTGGCCCGCCCACGTGTAGCCGTGGTAGAAGGTCGTGTCGCCCTTCGAGAACGGCTCGTAGATGCGCTCGTTGATGATCGTCGCGCCCATGGGGGCGTAGCCCGAGGTCATGGCCTTCGCGCAGGTGATCATGTCGGGCACGTAGCCGTACTCGTCGCACGCGAACATGTGGCCGATGCGGCCGAAGGCGCAGATGACCTCGTCGGAGACGAGCAGCACGTCGTACTTGTCGCAGATCTCGCGCACGCGCTGGAAGTAGCCGGGGGGCGGCGGGAAGCAGCCGCCCGAGTTCTGCACCGGCTCGAGGAAGACGGCCGCGACGGTGTCGGGGTCCTCCATGAGGATCTGCTCCTCGATGCGGTTCGCCGCCCAGATGCCGAACTCCTCTTCGCTGCCCGTGGGGGCGCCCATGTCGGCCGCGCGGTAGAAGTTGGTGTTCGGCACGCGCAGGCCGCCGGGGGTGATCGGCTCGAACGGCGCCTTGATCGGCAGGCCGGTGACGGCGAGGGCGCCCTGCGGGGTGCCGTGGTAGGCGAGCGCGCGCGAGATCACCTTGTACTTGCTCGGCTTGCCCATGAGCTTCCAGTAGTTCTTCGCCAGCTTGTAGGCGGTCTCGACGGCCTCGCCGCCGCCGGTCGAGAAGAACACGTGGTTGAGGTCGCCGGGCGCGTAGTCGGCGAGACGGTCGGCGAGCTCGATCGCCTTCGGGTGGGCGTACGACCAGATCGGGAAGAAGGCGAGCTCCTCGGCCTGCTTCGCACCGGCCTGGGCCAGGCGCTTGCGGCCGTGGCCGGCGTTCACCACGAAGAGGCCGGCGAGGCCGTCGATGTAGCTCTTGCCGTTGATGTCGAAGACGCGGTGGCCCTCGCCGCGGGTGATGATCGGCACGCCCGAGGTCTCCATCGTGGACTGCCGCGCGAAGTGCATCCAGAGATGGTCCTTCGCCTTCTGCTGCAGTGCGCCGTTGTCGTAGACCGTGTCGGTCATGATCTTCCCTTCTTAGCGAGTGCCCCAGTTGTAGAACTGCTTCTGGAGCTTGAGGTAGACGAACGTCTCGGTCGAGTTCACGCCCTCGAGGTTGCGGATGCGCGAGTTGAGCAGGGAGATGAGCTCCTCGTCGTTCTCGCACACCACCTCGGCGAGCAGGTCGAAGCTGCCCGCGGTGAGCACGACGTAGTCGATCTCGGGGATCTCGGCCAGCTGCTCGGCGAGCACCCGGGTGTCGCCGGACGCGCGGACGCCGATCATCGCCTGGCGGGTGAAGCCGAGCTGCATCGGATCGGTCACCGCCACGATCTGCATCACCCCCGACTCGGTCAGGCGCTGCACGCGCTGCCGCACGGCAGCCTCGGAGAGGCCGACCGCCTTGCCGATGTCGGCGTACGAGCGTCGGCCGTCGGCCTGGAGCTGCTCGATGATCGCCTTCGAGACCTCATCGAGCTGCACCGGCCGATGCCCGTTGGAACGACTTGCGTTCGTCATGGACTCGATTGTGACAGTGAAGGATGCCTCTGGCAAGCGAATCCGTCGAATTCTGGGTGTTGCACAACGGATTCCATGCATTCGACTCCGTTTCGCTGTGCAGATCGGGCTCGCAGGGAGCACCGTGCAGTGCCAGACTGGCGACATGCTTCCAGGGTCGGTCACGAGTCTCGCGACCGCCGGCGCCCCGGCCTGGGACTCGATCGTCGGCGAACGCTTCATCGCGGTGCTCCGCGCGCCGGCCGACCGGCGCGTGCTCGACGCGCTCGCCGAGGCGGCGGGCGACCCGCGACCGAGCCTGGAGCGGCTCATCTCGCTCATCCCGGCGCCGCTCGCCGAGGCGGGCGGCGACTTCGCCCTCGTGTGGTGGGGCGGGGGCGACCCCGGCGAGGTGACCGCGGTCGCGCGGGGCGATGCGGTCGTCGACCTCGATTCACCGGGCGGCAGCCGCCGGTTCGACGCGCGAGGCATCCGCCCCTGGCATCTCGCGGAATTCCGCGAGGTCGACGGGATCCGCCTCACGGCGGCGGGTGCACCGCTCGCGCCGCTCGGCGGCGGCACCGTCGTCGGCCACGCCCGTGCCAGCCTGCGGGCCTCCGCGATCGAGTGGCGGCGCGGCGACGCGATCGAGCCCGAGCGGGCCGCGGGCGACGCCGACACGGTCCATTCGAGGCATCCGGCCGTCGACGTCGACACTGTGCTCACCGCGAGGCGCGACGACGCGTCGGGCCCGCCGAGCGGGCCGAACGCGGTCGTCGAGGGCGCCGCCGGAGACCTCGATCGCGCGGTGCCGAGCGTGCGGATCGCGGGGGGTGCGCCGTTCACCCCCTCTGGCCCGGTCTTCGTCGGCCGGAGGCCCGCCGCGCCGCGGATCGCCGCGGTCGACGGCCCGGCGCCGCAGCTCGTGCGCGTGGCGTCACCCGGGCGGGTGGTGTCGTCCACCCACCTCGAGCTGCGGGTCGAGGGCGAGCGGCTCGTCGCGAGCGATCTCCGCTCGACGAACGGCACCACCGTGCTCGGCCCGAACGGGGTCCGCCGGTTGCGGGCGGGCGAGTCCATCGTGGTCGTTCCGGGCATGAGGCTCGACCTCGGAGACGATACGATCATCGAGATCCTCCGACCCCCGGGAGTCGATCCGACGCTCAGAGCAGACAGCAGGCCGAACACGTGACGCAGATAGGCAACGGCAACGCCCGCCACCGGGTCGCGCTGCCCGACGGCACCGAGGTCACCCTCGCCTGGGCCGCGATCACCGACACCGGGCTGCGCCGCGAGGTCAACGAGGACAGCTACGTCGCCCAGTCGCCCGTGTTCGCCGTCGCCGACGGCATGGGCGGCCACGCCGCCGGCGACTTCGCGAGCGCGGCGGTCGTCACGCGGCTCGCCGAGCACGGCGGGAAGGCCGCGATCGGCACCCCCGAGATCGACGCCTCGCTCCATCACGCCGTACAGGACATGGGCCGCGGCGCCGGGGTCACCGACGAGGGCAGCGGCACGACCGTCACGGGCGCGGCGCTCGGCACCATCTCCGACGAGCCGGCCTGGATCGTCTTCAACATCGGCGACTCCCGCGTGTACCGGCTCGTCGGCGGCGTGCTCGAGCAGCTCACCGTCGACCACTCGATCGTGCAGGAACTGGTCGACGCGGGGCAGATCACCCGCGAGGAGGCCGACACCCACCCGCACTCCAACGTGATCACGCGGGCCGTCGGGTTCCACGAGGCGCCGATCCCCGACTACCGCGCGATCGCCGTCGAGGCGGGCATGCGGCTGCTGATCTGCTCGGACGGGCTCACGAAGGAGCTGACCTCCTACGGCATCCGCCACTTCCTCCTCGCCAACCCGAACGCCGAGAAGGCCGCGGCGCAGCTCGTCGACGCCGCACTCGGCAACGGCGGGCGCGACAACATCACGGTGATCGTCGTCGACGTGCTGAAGGTCGTGCGTCCCGACCCGAGCGCCGACCCCGAGCTCGACGGCGAGGGCGGCGAGGCGGCGAGGGCCTGACGAGGGCCTGACGACGGCCCGATTCCGGGGCCGCCGGGCCTGATGTCCTGCGGCGCCGGAAGCCTACAATGGTGGGCACCGGGCCCACGTCTCCACCGACCCTGCCGAAGACGACCCGAGGAGCACAGGGAGGAACGTGACGCGACGTCTTCCATCCACCCCGCCGACGCTCCCGGGCTTCGAGTTCATCCGGGTGCTCGGCTCCGGCGGGTTCGCCGACGTGTTCCTCTACGAGCAGAACATGCCGCGCCGGCTCGTCGCGGTGAAGGTGCTGCTCGCGGGCGTCGTGAACGACGACCTCCGCCAGATGTTCCAGGCCGAGGCGAACCTCATGGCCCAACTGAGCTCGCACCCGTCGATCCTGACGGTCTACCAGGCGAGCGTCGCCGCCGACGGACGCCCGTACCTCGTGATGGAGTACTGCTCGGCCTCGATCGGCCAGCGGTACCGCGCCGTGCAACTGCCCCTCGGCGAGGTGCTGTCGATCGGCGTCAGGATCGCGAGCGCCATCGAGACGGCGCACCGTTCGGGAGTGCTGCACCGCGACATCAAGCCCTCGAACATCCTCACCACGGCGTACGGGCACCCCGTGCTCTCCGACTTCGGCATCGCGGCCACGCTCGGGCAGGCCGAGACGTCCGACCCGATGGGCCTCTCGATCCCCTGGTCGGCCCCCGAGGTGCTCCGCGACGAGATCTCCGGAACCGTCGCGAGCGAGGTCTGGTCGCTCGGCGCGACCGTCTACTCGCTCCTCGCCGGCCGCAGCCCGTTCGAGGTGATCGGGGGCGACAACCAGGCGCAGGCCCTCATCTCGCGCATCTCGAAGGGCAAGCTCCCGCCCACCGGGCGGGTCGACGTGCCGGCCAGCCTCGAGGCGGTGCTCGCCCGGGCGATGTCGAAGCAGCCGAAGGCCAGGCAGAGCGGCGCGCTCGAGTTCATCCGCGACCTCCAGGCCGTCGAGGAGGAGCTCGGGCTCCCGCAGACGCCGATCGAGGTCGCGATGGACGACTGGGCGCTGGCCACCGCGGTCGACCTCGACGAGCGCACGAGGGTGAATCCGGCGCGGCCGACCGCGGAGCTCGCGCGGCGCCGCCGTCGCGCAGCGGTGCAGCGGCCCTCGGCCTCCTCCCGGACGGGTCTCGCGGAGACGACCGGCTCGCGGGGGCGCAGCTCGCCGCCGACGGCCGGTCGGCTCGCCTGGGGGATCTCGATCGTGGCGGTGCTGCTGCTCGCGCTCGTCGGCGCGGGCGTCGTCACGGTCATCCAGAACACGCGCTCCATCCCGGTCGTCACCGAGGTCAACGGCAGCGCCGTCGGCGCCGAGGTCACGTTCGAGTGGGTCGACCCCGGCCTCCAGTCGGGTGACGCCTACATCGTCAGGGTCGACGGGGCCGCCTCCCCGATGCAGCGCGAGACCAGCTACTCGGTCGACGCGGGGGAGCGCGACCGCGTCTGCGCGAGCGTGACGGTCACGCGCGACGGCAAGTCGGGTGCCTCGAGCACCGAGCGGTGCGTCGAGGTGGAAGGCGTCGGCTGATGCGGCTCGCGATCCCGCATCGTCACCGCTCGGCGGTCATCACCGGCGTCTCGGTGGCCGCGGTGGTCGGTCTCGTGGGCACGATCGCGGTCACGAGCGGCGGCTACGCCTCGCAGCGGGTCGACCTCGGCGACGCCGCGGTGTGGGTCGCGAACGAAAGCGCGCAGTCGGTCGGCCGTGCGAGCACCGCGGCGCTCGAGCTGAACTCGGTCGTCGAGACGGGCGGCGGTGCGAGCATCGTGCAGCGGGGGCCGACGGTGCTCGTCCTCGACCCGGATCGCTCGAGCGTCGGCATCGTCGACGCGGCGACGAGCGAGCTGACCCAGCCGGTCGCCGTGCCGCCCGAGGTCACGACGCTCGCGCTCGCCGGCCCGCAGGTCGTGATCGCCGCGAACGGCGACGTCTGGCGCACGCCGCTCGCCGAGTTCCCCGAGTTCGAGGCCGACTCCGACGCGGCGCTGAGCTTCGGCGCGGACGCCGTGATCTCGGTCGATCCCGACGGCCTGATGTTCGCCGTCACGCCCTCGACCGGCGAGGTCGTCGAGGTCGACGCGGCCGGGAGCGCGACGGTCTCGTCCGAGTGGCGGATCCCCCCGGCCGCCGATCACGAGGTGCAGATCACCTCCGCGGGCGGAAGCTGGGCCGTCCTCGACGTCGACACCGGGGTGCTCACGGTCGACTCGCGGCCGGTCGACCTCTCGAAGGAGATCGGGGCCGGCGACGAGGTGCGCCTGCAGGCCGCGTCGTCGACGCCCGGCGAGATCTGGCTCGCCACCCGCCGGGCGCTCCTCGCCGTCGACCCCGACAGCGGTGCGGTGCGTCGTGCGACGGCCGATCGCTCGGGGGCGCCGGTCGCCCCGGTCGTGCACGACGGCTGCGTCCACGCCGCGTGGGCCGGCGACGGCGCCTGGCGGTCCTGCGACGGCGCTCCCGGCGAGCTGTTCACGCTCGAGGGCGCCACCGGCGACGACCTCGCCTATCTCGCGAACGGCTCCGCCCTCGTGCTCAACGACCGCGGCAACGGGCGCACCTGGGCGGCGAGCCGCGAGTACCAGCGCATCGACAACTGGAGGGACCTGCTCGACCTCGAGCAGGACGACGAGCAGCTCGAGCGCAACGATCCCGAGGACCGGCCGACTATCGAGAAGCGCAGCGTCGACCCGGTCGCCGAGGACGACGTCTTCGGCGCACGTCCCGGCAGGTCGACGCTGCTGCCGGTGCTGCTCAACGACTACGACGCGAACGGCGACGTGCTGATGCTCGAGCAGCCCGAGGAGCAGCTGCCCGAGTGGGCGCGGCTCGACCTCGTCTCCGACAACCAGCAACTGCAGCTCACCCTCGCCGAGGAGGCCACGGGGGTGCTCCGCTTCGCCTACCGCGTCGGCGACGGACACGGCGGCAGCGCCACGGCGGAGGTCGAGGTCACCGTGCGCGGCGCCGACGAGAACGCCGCACCGGAGCAACGCAGGCGCATCCACGAGGACGTCGCCGTCGACGGCCGGCTCACCGCCCCGGTGCTCGGTGACTGGGTCGACCCCGACGGCGACCCCGTGTTCCTCGCCGAGGCCTCGGTGGACGCGCCCGACGGGGTCTCGTGGTCGGCCGAGGGGGCCGTCGTGTTCCACGAGCGCCGGAGCACCACCGGCGAGCGCGTCGTGCCGCTCGTCGTCTCCGACGGCCGCGCCGAGGGATCGGGCACGCTCGAGATCACCGTCCACCCCGCGGGCGAGGTGCCGATCGTCGCCGAGCCCTTCATCGCGCTCGCGACCGCCGGCGAGGAGATCAGGATCGATCCGCTCAGGCACGTCCACGGGGGCACCGGCCGGGTCGGCCTGACGGCGGTGCCGGCGAAGCCCGAGGTGAAGATCACGCCCGACTTCGACGGCGGCACCTTCCGCTTCTCGAGCCTCGCGATCGGCACCCATCACCTCGAGTACACGGTCAGCGACGGCGGGGCGCCCGTGACCGGCGTCGTCCGCGTCGACGTGCAGCCGCCGCCCGACCGCGATCCGACGCCCATCACGGTGCCGCACACGGCCTTCCTGCGCGTCGGCGATCCGGCCGACGTCGACGTGCTCGCCACCGACATCGACCCGACCGGCGGGGTGCTCGTGCTCACCGACGCCGCACGCGACGTGCCCGGCGTGCAGATCGAGGTCGTCGAGCACCGCCTGCTGCGGGTGACCCTGACGGCTCCGCTCGAGTCGGGGTCGACGAGCTTCGCCTACCGCGTGAGCAACGGCATCGCCGAGGCCGAGGGCGAGGTCACGCTCGTCCAGGTGCCCGAGCCGGCGCTCCCGCAGCCCCCGGTCGCCGCGGACGACTCGGTCTCGGTGCGCACGGGCGACGTGATCGACATCCCCGTGCTCGCGAACGACGAGCATCCCGACGGCCTCCCGCTGCTGCTCTCGCCCGAGCTCGTGTCGAAGCCCGATGAGGGGCTGCTGTTCGCCTCGGGCGACCGCCTCCGCTACTTCGCTCCCGAGGCGCCGGGCACGTACACCGCGGTCTATCGCGTCGAGGACGAGCGCGGCCAGTCCGCGACCGCGACCGTGTCGATCTCGGTCAACGAGGCGGACCCCGAGACGAACGCCGGCCCCGTGCCCGAGGCCGTCGACGCGCGGGTGATCGCGGGCGCGACGGCGCGCGTCCGCATCCCGCTCGGCGGCATCGACCCCGACGGCGACTCGGTGCAACTGCTCGGGCAGCAGTCGAACACCGAGCTCGGCGCCGTCGAGGCGACCGGGCCCGACTGGCTCGACTATCGCGCCGCCGACTACTCGGCGGGCACCGACACCTTCGCCTACGCCGTCATCGACGCGCTCGGTGGTCGTGCGGAGGGCACGGTGCGCATCGGCATCGCTCCGCGGAGCGAGCGCCCGGCGGCACCCGTGGCCGTCGAGGACGTCATCACGGTGCGGCCCGACCGCACCATCACGGTCCCGGTGCTCGACAACGACTTCGACCCGGCCGGCGGCGCGCTCGAGATCGTCGACGTCGTGCCGCAGAGCGGGGGCGAGGCGCGCATCGTGGACGATCGCCTCGAGATCGACGTGCCCGCAGACGAGGGGGAGTTCGGGTTCGCCTACACCATCGAGAACGACACCCTCGGCCGGGCCTCGAGCTACCTCACCGTCGCCGCGAGCGAGGACGCGCCGCTCGCCCGCCCCGAGGCATCCGACACGGTGCTCACGCTCACCGACATCGTCGGCGTGGAGTCGGTCGACGTCCCGGTGCTGCGCGGGGTCTTCCTCGCCGACGGCGACGAGCGCAAGCTCGGCGTCGACCTCGTCGACGGCTACCGGAGAGGCGCCGAGGTGCTCGACGACGGCTCGATCCGCGTCGCGGTCGAGGACCGCCGGCGCATCATCCCGTTCGTGGTCTCCCACCCCGAGGAACCCGCGGTCACCGCGTACGCGTTCGTGTGGGTGCCGGGCCGCGACGACGCGTTGCCGCAGCTCCGCGCCGACGCGCCCGACGTCGAGGTGCGCAGCGGCGAGTCGATCGAGCTCGAGCTGGCCGACTTCGTCATCGCCGCCTCGGGCCGGCCCGTGCGCATCACCGACGAGGCGAGCGTGCTCGCCTCCCACAGCGACGGCTCGCCGCTCGTCGTCGACCGCGACACGCTCCGGTTCCAGAGCGAGCCGGGCTACGTCGGTCCCGCGTCGATCTCGTTCACGGCGACCGACGGCGAGGCGGACGATCCCGATGCGCGCACCGGCACGATCGTCATCCCGATCGAGGTCAGCTCGAACGAGGACGAGCCCCCGGCGTTCGCCGGCGGGGTCCTCGACTTCGAACCGGGTGAGCGGAAGACGATCGACCTGGGCAGGCTCACGCTTCCGGCCGGGTCCTCGACGGACGGGCTGAGCTACGAGGTGCTGCCGCCCGAGGCCGAGGGCTTCGACGTCGCGCTCGACGGCAGCGAGCTCACGATCACCGCCCGCTCGGAGACGGAGCTCGGCACCGAGTCCTCCGTCTCCATCGGCGTCGCCGACGAGGCGGGCGAGGGCAGCGGCGGGCGGATCGTGCTTCGCGTGGTGCCGTCGACGAAGCCCGTGGCGCGCCCCGCCGACGACCTCGCGATCGCGGCGAGGGGTCGCACGGTGTCCGTCGACGTGCTCGCGAACGACGAGGCCACCAACCCCTTCCCCGACGTGCCGCTGCGCGTCGTCGCCGTCGACCTGGGCGATCTGCCGCCCGGCGTCGCGATCTCGCCGAGCGAGGATCGCGCGACCCTCACGGCCACCGTCTCGGCGACGGCGGCGCCCGTCAACACGACGGTCAGGTACCAGGTCGAGGATGCCACGGGCGAGCCCTCGCGCCGGGCCTGGGCCGCCGTCACGATCTCGGTGCAGGACCGCCCCGAGCCCGTCATCTCGCCGCTCCTCACCGGATTCGGCGACGGCACGCTCGACATCGCGTTCGGTGCCGGCGCGTTCAACAACTCGCCGATCACCGGCTACGAGCTCGCGCAGATCGACCCGAACTCGCGCGAGGTGCTGAGGACCACCGTCTGCGCGGCGACGAACTGCACGATCGCGACGCCCGGCAACGGCCAGTCGAACGCGGTCATCGTCGAGGTCAGGGCCCGCAACGGGATCGGGCTGTCCGACCCGGTGACCGTGCCGGGGGCGGTCTGGTCGGACGTCGTCCCCCCGCCGGCCGAGGGGCTTCGCGCGCTCCCGCGCGACGGGCGGCTCCGCCTCGAGTGGAGCCCGGTCTCCGGCGGCTCCGGCAGCGCGGTCGGGTCCTACGTCGTGACGGTCGCCGGCGTCTCGATCGAGATCTCCGCGGCCTCCGCGTGCACCGCGTCGCTCTGCGGCGTGGACTCGCAGGCGATCGTCAACGGCAGCCGCGTGCCGGTCGCGGTCAGCGCCCGCAACCAGGCCTACCCGGCGCTCGCGACGTGGACGGAGGCGACCACCACCGGGACGCCGTTCGGCGCACCCGTCGCCGGGGCGCTCGACGTGGCCGGCGACGCGGCGGCCGGCACCGTGACCGTGACGTGGGCACCGTTCTCGGGCAACGGCGACGCCGTCGCGGGCTACTTCGTGCAGCGGCTCGTCGTGGGGGAGACCGCCGTGCCGGGCGGCGCGCAGGCCTGCTCGGTCACCACCCCGGCGCCCGGCTCGGTCGTGCCGCCCTCGACGGGCGGCACCGTCGCCGAGACGATCGGCGTCGGTCCCGACACCTCCAGCGTCCGGTTCACCGGGACGGCGACCGAGTCGGCGCGCTACTCCTTCATTGTCTGGGGCTACAACCGGGCCGGGTGCGCGCACACCGCGGTCGTCGGCACGGTCGTGCGGCCGGCGCCGGGCGGCGTCGGCGCCGTCGACAGCGGGATGGGCTGGAACGGCGCGGAGACCTGGGACCGGTACATCGGCGGCGTCGAGTCCGACGCGCCGCGCCTCGAGATCGTCGCCGTCGACGAGAACGGCATCCAGGTGCCCGGGTCGATCCGCGAGTTCCGCGGCTCGGGATGGCTGCGCGATCTGCTCGACGGGCGGTTCGAGTTCGGCGAGACCGGCCGGTTCCAGGTGCGGGGATGCAGCGTCTGGGGCAGTTGCGGCGCGTGGTCGAAGGTGCTGCCGGCCGGCTCGTCGCCGACGCTCACCTTCGCCCTGCCGAGTCGCCTCTGGGACGACCGCGGCGCCAGCTGGTCGTGGACGAGCCCGCCCGACAACTCCGGCCTCCCCGCGACGTTCAGCTGCGGCATCGAGGGCGAGCGCGGCCGGCGGGCCCAGACGCCCACGAGCTGCCAGATCTCCGGCGTCGTTCCGGGGGACCGGGTCTGGTTGGATGTTGAGGTCGCCGGTGTGACCGCCCGGTACGTGGCGACGAGTAAGGAGCCGTCATGACGATGTCCCCCGATGACGCCGCGCGTTTCGCGGCGACCCTCGACCGCCTCGTCGGCGCCGTCGAGGAGGTGCTGCTCGGCAAGAACAGGGTGGTGCGGCTCGCGTTCACCGCGCTGCTCAGCGAGGGGCACCTCCTGCTCGACGACGTGCCGGGCACGGGCAAGACGTCGCTCGCGCGTGCGATGGCGCAGTCCGTCTCCGGCACGAGCAACCGGGTGCAGTTCACGCCCGACATCCTGCCGGGCGACATCACCGGGGTGACGGTCTACGACCAGCGCTCGGGACTGTTCGAGTTCCACGCCGGCCCGGTGTTCGCGAACGTCGTGCTCGCCGACGAGATCAACCGGGCGAGCCCGAAGACCCAGTCGGCCCTGCTCGAGGTGATGGAGGAGGGGCAGGTCACGGTCGACGGCCAGTCGCACCCCGTGGGGCATCCCTTCATGGTGATCGCGACCCAGAACCCGGTCGAGCAGGCCGGCACCTACCGCCTGCCGGAGGCGCAGCTCGACCGCTTCCTCATGCGCACCTCGATCGGCTACCCCGACCACGCGTCGACCATCAGGATCCTGGAGGGCGCCGACCAGCGGGCCCACGACCACCGGGTCGAGCCGCAGGTCGACGCCGCCGAGGTGATCGAGCTCGCCGCGCTCGCCCGCACCGTGTTCGTCGACCCCACCATCCACGACTACGTCTCGAGGCTCGTCGACGCGACCCGCACGGCGCGCGAGGTGCGCCTCGGGGTGAGCGTGCGCGGTGCGCTCGCCCTCATCCGCACGGCGAAGACCCACGCCGCCGGCCGCGGCAGGCATTACGTGGTGCCCGACGACGTCAAGGCCCTCGCCGAGCCCGTGCTCGCGCACCGGCTCATCCTCGACCCCGAAGCCGAGTTCGACGGCGTCACCGCCTCGAACATGATCGCGCAGGTGCTCATCGAGACGCCGCCGCCCTCCACGAGGCAGGCGATGTGACCCTCGGCGCCACCCGCACGACGATCCCCGAGGAGGCCCGCAACGAGGGCGTCCTGGCGGTCGTCATCGGCCGCGCCGTTCGTGCGGCCGCCGCGGCCGGGGCGTTCGCCGCCGGGTCGGTGCGGGCCGTGCAGGGCGTCGTGACCCCGCTCGGGTGGTGCGTGCTCGCCGCCGCGGTGCTCGCGCTCGTGGTCGGCTACGGTTTCGGCCTGCTCGAGGTGATCGCGCTCGGGTGGGCCTTCGTCGTGCTGCTCGCCGCGGCGGCGCTCTGGCTCGTGGGCCGCGGGGCCGGCCAGGTGCGCCTGGTCGTGCCGATCCCGCGGGTCGTCGTCGGCGAGCACGCCGAGGCGCGCCTCGTCGCCGTCAACCCCGGCCGCCGTCGGTTCGGCGGCGTGCAGCTCGAACTGCCCGTCGGGGCCGCGGTCGTCGAACGGGTGCTCCCCGGGCTCGCCAGGGGCGGCGAGTACGAGGTGCAGTTCCGCATCCCGACCGACCATCGCGGCATCGTGCCGATCGGTCCGGCGCGCACCGTCCGCGCCGACCCCATCGGCCTGATGCGCCGTGAGATCGTCTGGTCCGAGACCGCCGAGCTCAAGGTGCACCCGCGCACGGTGCCGATCGCCGCGCTCAGCAGCGGGTTCATCCGCGACCTCGAGGGCTCGCCGACCCGCGACCTCACCTCGAGCGACATCGCGTTCCATGCGCTCCGCGAGTACGTCCCCGGCGACGACCGGCGGTACATCCACTGGAAGAGCTCGGCGAAGACCGGCACGTTCATGGTGCGCCAGTTCGAGGAGTCCCGCCGCAGCCGGCTGATGGTCGTGCTCGACCTCGACGCCGGGGCGTACGCGAGCGAGGCCGAGTTCGAGCTCGCGGTGAGCGCCGCCGCCTCCGTGGGCGCCCGCGCGATCCGCGATGCGCGCAGCGTCTCGTTCGTCGTCTCGGGGCGTCAGGCCGGCCGCGTCGGGTCGATGCGCGAGCTCCCGACGGTGTCGCGGGACCGGCTGGTCGACGCGCTGTGCGTCGTCGAGCGGGAGGAGCGCGTCGCCCTCCTGCCCGACGTCGCCCGGAGCGCCGCGGAATCGCTGCACGGACTCTCGCTCGCGGTGCTCGTCACCGGCACCGCGCGCGGCATCGGCCCGCTGCGCTCGGCCGCGAGCCGCGTGCCCGCCGGGGTCGACGTCGTCGCCGTGCAGTGCTCGCCCGAGGGCGAGCCCACCGCCCGCACCGTCGCGGGCCTCACCGTGTTCGGCATCGGCTACCTCGAGGACCTCCGCGCGATGCTCGCGAGATCGGCGTCGGTCGCATGACCGCCCGCGAGGGGATGGCGCCCGCCGCGGGGCGGGGGTGGTGGTCGACGGCGATCAGCGTCGCGCTCGTGCTGGCGATGCTCGCCGCCGCGATGATCCCGTGGTGGCCGACGTACGAGAGCCCTGCGTTCTTCACCGCGGCGGGCGCCGCGATCGTCGCGGGTGCGGCGATCGGCGTCGCCGGGGCCCGGTTCCGGGCTCCGGCCTGGGTGGTCGTGCTCGCGGTCGTGGCCGCGTATCTCGTGCTCGGCGTGGCCGTCGCGGTCCCCGACCGCGCGCTGTTCGGCCTCCTCCCGACCCCCGCCGGCCTGGCGGAGCTCGTGTCAGGGGCCGCCCTGTCGTGGAAGCAGCTCGTCACGATCGCGGTCCCCGTCGGCTCGTACCAGGCGCTCCTCGTGCCGCCCTTCCTGCTCGGCCTCGTGGCCTCGACGAGCGCCGTGACGATCGCGCTCCGGTCCCGCCGTCCGGCGTTCGCGGTGCTGCCGCCCGCGGTGCTCCTCCTCGCCGGCATCGCGCTCGGCGTCGTGCACTCGACCTTCGCCCTCGAGGCCGGCCTCGCGTTCTTCGTGACCGCCGTGGCGTGGTTCGCCCGCATCAGGATCGCCCAGCGCCGCCGGATCCCGAGCGGCCGGCCGGTCGAGGCGACGCTCGCCGACGCGCGGCGCGTCGTCGGGACATCCGCCCTCATCGCGGTCGCCCTCGTCGGGGCGACGGCCGCCGCCGTCGTGCTGCCGGTGCCCGCGCGCACCGTGGTGCGCTCGGAGCTGCAGCCGCCGTTCGAACCGCAGCAGCACGACAGCCCGCTGGCCGGGTTCCGCACCGCGTTCGGCGACGAGGTCGCCGAGGAGGCGATGCTCGAGGTGCGCGGTCTCCCGCCCAGGGCCGGCCTCCGGGTCGCGGTGCTCGACAGCTACGACGGCATCGTGTACTCGGTGGGCGGCGACGACGGCAACGGGCTCTCGGGCAGGTTCAGCCGGGTGCCGTACCGCCTCGACCAGCCCGAGGACTACGGCGAGTCGCAGCGGATCGACGTCTCGATCCTCGGCTACGACGACGTGTGGGTGCCCGGCATCGGCCGGCTCGAGCGCATCGACTTCGGGGGGCCGCGCGCCGACGAGCTCGCCGAGGGGTTCTTCTACAACGACGTGACCGGCACGGCGGCGGTGCAGCAGGGGCTCCGCGACGGCGACCGGTACACCGCGACGTCGATGGTGCCGGCTCCGCCGCGCGACGTCTCGGTGCTGCGCCCGGGCACGAGCGTGCTGCCCCCGATGCCCGAGCTGCCCGACGAGCTCGAGGACCTCCTCGACGAGTGGGCGCCGCCCGCGAACGCCGAGGGGCAGCGCCTCGCCGCCGTCATCGAGGGCTTCCACCGCGAGGGGTACGTGAGTCACGGCCTCGACCGCGAGCGGAGCCGGTCGGGTCACGCGCTCGACCGGATCGCCGAGCTCGCCTCGGAGCGGCCGATGGTCGGGGACGGCGAGCAGTACGCCGTCGCCGCGGCGCTCATGGCCCGCCGGATCGGGTTCCCGGCACGGGTGGTCGTCGGGTACCTGCGGCAGCCCGGCACCGAGTACGACGTCGAGTCCGACGTGGTGCGGTTCCGCAGCCAGGACCGGCAGGCGTGGATCGAGGTGCAGGACTCCCACGGCGAGTGGGTCGCCGTCGACCCCAACCCGCCGGTGCGGCCGATCCCCCCTCCCGAGCCCGATCAGCCCCAGAGCGTGTCGAGACCGCAGTCGGCCCTGCCGCCGCCCGCGGAGCTCACGCCCGTCGACGACGACGCCACGAAGCCGGATGCCTCCGCCGACGACCCGTCCGACGGCGGGGCCGGCTGGCTCGCCGGACTCCTCGCGGTGCTCGAGGTCTCGGGGGTGGTGGTCCTCGGCCTCGCCGCGATCCTCAGCCCGTTCCTCGCCGTCATGGTCGCGAAGCTCCGGCGCCGCCGACTGCGCCGTCGCGCCGGCACCACCGTCGAACGCATCGAGGGCGGCTGGCGCGAGTTCGCCGACACCGCGAGCGACTACGGCTACACGATCGTGCCGAACGCGACGCGCGCCGAGCAGGCGGCGATGGTCGGCGGGCTCGGCCCGCTCGTGCTCGCCTCGGTCGTCGACCGTGCCGTGTTCGCACCCGGCGGACCCGACGACGGCGACGATCGCCGGGTCTGGGAGACGGTCGACGAACTGCAGCGGCGCCTCGGCGAGACGCGCCGCCCGATCGACCGGCTGCGGGCGGCGATCTCGCTGCGCTCGCTCGGCGGGTACGCTGTGACCCGGAGAGGAGCACGTTCGTGAGGTGTCGGATCTGCGGTGCCGAGCTGCCCGCCGAGGCGATGTTCTGCGGCGAATGCGGCAGCTCGACGAGCGCGACGCCCGAGTCGCGGCGGCGTGCCGACCCGCGACCCGGCGACACGACGGTGGTCGACCGGCTGCGCGTCTCCCAGCGCAACAGCGGCGTCATCAGCGTGCCCGTCGAGGGCTTCGCGGCGCCCGTGCCCATCCCCGAGGCCGCAGCCGATGCCGCGGGCGACCGTCCCGCAGCGCCGGCCGTCGAGCAGCCGGCCGCACCGAGGTTCACGCTGCGCTTCAGCACCGGCGAGACGCTGACGGTCTTCGGCACCGGCCTCATCGGCCGACGGCCGCTGCCCCAGCCCGGCGAGGAGTTCGACCACCTCGTGCAGATCGCCGACCGCACCCTCTCGGTCTCGAAGACCCACCTCGAGTTCGGCGAGCACGACGGCGTGCTGTGGGTCGCCGACCGGTTCTCGGGCAACGGCACCGTCGTGCGGCGGCCCGACGACGGCGCGCTCCGATGCGAGCCGGGCCGGCGCTACCTCGTGCCGCGGGGCAGCCGGGTCGAGCTCGCCGAGCAGTCCTTCGTCGTCGCCTGAGTCCGTTCCTCCACAGCGGGGGCGCGGTGCGCACCGTCCACGGCGCGAGAGCGGCCGGCGCGAGCGCGCACCGGGGGTGATCGGATGTCACGGTGCACCCCTCCGACGACGCCGGCCCCGGCCCGCTCCTGCTGCCGCTTGCGCTGCCCCAGGCTCCGCCCGAGCCCGAGCGACCGGGGTTCCCCGTGCTCGCGACGCTCGCCCCGATCGGCGGCGCGCTCGCGCTGTGGGCGATCACCGGCTCGCCGTTCTCGCTCGTCTTCGCCGTGCTCGGGCCGGTCGTCGCGATCGCCTCGATGCTCGACGCCCGGCGGCAGGCGCGACGTCGCCGCCGCCGGGCCGCCGCCGACCGCGACACGCGCCTCGACGAGCTCCGAGGCGAGATCTCGGCGCGCCATGAGCACGAGCGCCGGGCGGCCTGGCGGCTGACGCCGTCGCCCTCGTCGATCGTGTCGGGCGGCGCGCAGCCCGCCTGGACCGATCGGACGCCGCCGCCGGTCGTGATCGGCGCCGGGGTCGCGCGTAGTGCCGTCCGGGTCGACGGGGTGCCGTGCGACGCGCGGGACCGCGCCGTGCTCGAGGCGGCGGCCCGGCTCGCCGAGGCGCCCGTGCTCGCCGACCCCTCGAACGGGATCGGCTTCGTCGGGCCGCTCGCGCTGGCGCGCTCGGCCGCCCGTGCCGCGCTCGTCCAACTGGCCTGCCGCGTCGATCCGCGGGCGATCGCGATCTCGGCGTCGTCAGGGCCCGAGTGGGAGTGGGTGCTGCGGTTGCCGCACGCGGGCGGTTCGGCGGGGTCCGCGGGCGCCGGCTCCGCGCCGAGCCTGCGCCTCCTCGACGCGGCGTCCGAGACCGAGGCCGCGCCCGGCGGACGGGCGGGCGCGCGCCCGCGTCGCTCCGATCGGAGCGAGCCGCACGACCCGTACCGGCTCGTCGTCGCCGAGGAGCTGCGGTGCCTCCCGCCGGGCCTCGCGACCGTCGTCCGCATCACCGGACCGCGGGCGGCGGTCGTCCACCGCGACGGCGCAGCACCCGCCGCGATCGCACCGGCGCTCGTGGGCCTCGTCGAGGCGACGCGGTGGGGCGACGCCGTGGCGGGCGTCGCAGCGCAGCTCGACCTCGGCGGCGACGCGACGCTCCCGCGGCGGGTCGCGCTCGCTGAACTGCCCGCCGCGATCGACGGCGCGCACGCCCGCACCTCGCTCGCCGTCGCCGTCGGCACGGCCGTCGAGGGGCCGCTCGTGCTCGACCTCGTCGAGCACGGTCCGCACGCGCTCGTGGCGGGCACCACGGGCAGCGGCAAGAGCGAGTTCCTCCTCGCCTGGCTCACGGCGCTCGCCCGCGCCCATCCGCCGGCCCTCGTCTCGTTCCTGCTCGTCGACTTCAAGGGCGGAGCGGCCTTCGAGCCGATCCGCCGGCTCCCGCACGTCGTCGGCGTCGTCACCGACCTCGACGAGGCCGAGGCGCTGCGGGCGGTCGAGAGCCTGCGGGCCGAGCTCCGGCACCGCGAGTCCGTGCTGGCCGGGGTCGGCGCCCGCGATCTCCGCGAGCTCGGCGAGGAGGTCCAGCTCGCCCGTCTCGTGATCGTGGTCGACGAGTTCCAGGCCATGATCGAGCGGTTCCCCGAGCTCGGCGGGGTCATCGCAGACATCGCGGCGCGCGGCCGTTCCCTCGGCGTGCACCTCGTGCTCGCCTCGCAGCGGCCGAACGGCGTCGTGCGCGAGCAGGTCACCGCGAACTGCGCCATCCGCGTCTCGCTGCGGGTGATGCAACGTGTCGACAGCCTCGCGGTCGTCGGCACCGAGGAGGCGGCCGAGATCGCACCCGATGCTCCGGGCCGCGCGGTCGTCGACCGCGGGGACGGCCGGCCGGTGCGGTTCCAGTCGGCGATCGCCGACGAGGCGTCCGTGCTCGGCGCGCGCGTGGCGAGCGCCGCCCTGGTGCGGCCGCGCCGCCCGTGGGTCGATCCGCTGCCGCCCCGCGTCGGCCCCGACGAGCTCGGCGGGCTCCTCGGCGCAGGCACGGGCGGCCCGCAGGCGGGCTCGGCGCAGTCGGGGGCGGCGATCGCCGGCGGGGGCGCCGGCCCGCGCGGCTTCGGGCTCGTCGACGAGCCCGAGCGGCAGCGGCGCTCGGCGGCAGCGTGGGATCCGGCGGTCGACGGCCACCTCCTCGTCGCCGGGATGCCGGGCAGCGGCCGCACGACCGCCCTCGAGTCGATCGCCGCCGTCGTGCGCGCCGAGCACGGCGACTCGTCGGTCGCCGTGCTCGAGGGGCCGCGCAGCGCCGTCTGGGACGCGATCGAGTCGCTCGCCGTCGGTGAGCCGGCCGCCGGTTCCGCCCTGCGGCTCCTCGTCGTCGACGAGCTCGACACCCGCTTCCGTTCGTGGCCCGACGACCACCGGGCGCTCGCGCTCGAGCGGCTCGAGGCGCTGATCCGCGCCGGGCGCGCCCGCGGGCTCGCGGTCGCCGCCTCGGCGACCCAGTGGCTCGGCGTCCCGCACGCGCTCCGCGACGGGTTCGGCATCCGCCTCCTGCTGCGCCACGCGACGCGCGCCGAGCTCGTGCAGGCCGGGGGAGCGGGCGAGCTCTGGCGGCCGGTGGAGGTGCCCGGCTCGGGCCAGTGGCGGGGGCGGCGCGTGCAGGTCGTCGACGCGCAGCGACCGAGCGGACCGGCGCCGGCGCGACTCGCGGCGCGGGTCCCGCCGCTCGAGCTCGAACCGGGCGCGCGCGTCGCGCTCGTGACGACGAGTCCGACCGCCGACGCCGAGGTCCTGCGCGGCGCGGGCCACGCGCCCGTCCTGCTCGGGCCCCACGCCGACGCCGCGGCGCTCGCCGCGCTCGCCCGTCCGGGGGCCGCGGTCGTCGCGGTCGGCAGCCCCGAGGCGTGGTCGGCGCACTGGTCGCTCCTGCCGACGATCCGCGAGACCGCGACGATCCTCGTGCGCGGCGGGGCACCCGAGTACCGCGCGCTCGTCGCCGACCGGTCGCTGCCGCCGCTCCTCGACGAGGGCGCGTCGCAGCTGTGGCTGAGGGCGCCGGGCGGGGCGACCGTGCGACGGACGTGGCCTTCCGCGGCAGCAGCAACCGATTCCGCCGTGTAAGTCCCGATTGGAAACGGAATCCGTACAGATCGTTCCGAGAAATTAACGATTCGGACATCAATTGGTGCGTTGATGCCATGCAGTGTGTCAGTATCTTCCCACCCCGCATGCGCTTGCAACCGAAATGGAGTCCCTCGTGAGCACACGGCCCCTGCCCCAAGACCCGATGATCCGCTCGCTGATCGCACAGGCGCGCCAGTCGCAGCTGAATCGTCGCACGCTCCTCGCCGGCGCCGGTGCCGGCGCGACCGCGCTCGCGCTCGCCGCATGCTCCACCGGCGGCGGCCAGGCGAAGCCGACCCCCGCGGCCGACAAGTCCGCCACCGACAAGACCCTGAACTGGGCCAACTGGGCCGCGTACATCGACGAGGACGACGACGGCAACTACCCCACGCTCGTCCGGTTCACCGAGGAGACCGGCATCGAGGTCAACTACGAGGTCGCCGTCGACGACAACAACACCTACTACGGCAAGGTCAAGGACCAGCTCGCCCTCGGCAAGGACATCGGCGCCGACACGGTCTGCCTCACCGACTGGATGGTCGGCCGCTGGATCCGCTTCGGCTACACGCAGGAGCTGGACCACGACAACATCCCGAACCTCGCGAACCTCACTCCCGCGCTCGCCGACCCCGACTTCGACCCCGGCCGCAAGTTCTCGGTGCCGTGGCAGGGCGGCTTCGCCGGCATCGCCTGGAACAAGGAGGCCATCCCCGGCGGCCTCACCAGCGTCTCCGACCTCTGGGACTCCTCCCTCAAGGGGCGCGTCGGCGTGCTCTCCGAGATGCGCGACACGATGGGCTGCATCATGCTCGACATGGGCGTCGACATCACCGGCGACTGGGGCGACGAGGAGTACTCCGCCGCGATCGAGGTCCTGCGCCAGCAGGTCGAGGACGGCCAGGTCCGCAACATCAAGGGCAACTCGTACCTCGAAGACCTGAAGAGCGAAGACACCCTCGCCGCGATCGTGTGGTCGGGCGACATCACGGTGCTGAACGCCGAGGCCGGCGACAAGTGGGAGTTCGCGCTCCCGTCCGCGGGCGGCACGCTGTGGAACGACAACTTCCTCGTCCCCGTCGGCTCGACGCGCAAGACCAACGCCGAGACGCTCATCAACTACTACTACGAGCCCGAGGTCGCCGCCGAGGTCGCGGCGTGGGTGAACTACATCACCCCCGTCGTCGGCGCGAAGGAGGCCGCCACGGCCATGGATCCCGAGCTCGCCGAGAACCAGCTGATCTTCCCCAACGAGGAGACGCTGTCGCAGGCCCACATCTTCCGCACCCTCTCGGGCGCCGAGGAGCAGAAGTACCAGGCCGAGTTCCAGTCCATCCTGCTGGGGTCGTGACGGTGTCGATCCGAGAATTCGCCGAACGCGGCGCGGATCTCGAGCTCGTCGGCATCCAGAAGCGCTTCCCGGGGTTCACCGCGATCGAAGAGCTCGACCTCACCATCCCGGCGGGGTCGTTCTTCGCCCTGCTCGGCCCGTCGGGCTGCGGCAAGACGACCACGCTCCGGCTGGTCGCCGGCCTCGAGGAGCCCACGAAGGGCCGCATCCTCATCGGCGGCACCGACGTCACCTCGACGAAGGCGCACCAGCGTCCCGTCAACACGGTGTTCCAGAGCTACGCCCTCTTCCCGCACATGTCGATCCTCGAGAACGTGGGCTTCGGACTGAAGCGCCGGCACATCGCCGACGCCGAGGCGCGGGCGCACGAGGCGCTCCGGCTCGTCGAGCTCGACCACCTCGCGCAGCGCCGACCGGCCCAGCTCTCGGGCGGCCAGCAGCAGCGCGTCGCACTCGCCCGCGCGATCGTGAACCGGCCGGCGCTGCTGCTCCTCGACGAGCCGCTCGGCGCGCTCGACCTGAAGCTGCGCCGCCAGATGCAGCTCGAGCTGAAGTCGATCCAGGAGGAGGTCGGCCTGACCTTCCTCCACGTCACCCACGACCAGGAGGAGGCCATGACCATGGCCGACACCGTCGCGGTGATGAACAAGGGAGCGATCGAGCAGATGGGCGCCCCGGAAGAGCTCTACGAGCTGCCCCGCACGGCGTTCGTCGCGAACTTCCTCGGCCAGTCGAACCTCTTCACGGGCGAGATCGTCGGCACGACCGACACCGCGATCTCGGTCGACGTGCAGGGCACCCGGGTGGTCGTGCCGACGGCGCGCGCGGCGCGTCACCAGGGCGAGGTCACGATCGGCGTCCGCCCCGAGAAGGTGGCGCTCCGCCGCGAGGCGCCGGCCGCCACCTCCGAGCGCAACCTCATCGGCCCGGGCCGCGTCATCGACGTCTCGTTCTCTGGGGTGAGCACCCAGTACCTCGTCGCGGTTCCGGGCATCGGCACGCTCACGGTGTTCGCGCAGAACATCGGGTTCGGGCCGGTCGCGACCGAGGGGGCCGAGGTGTGGCTCAGCTGGGAGGTCGAGCACGGCTTCGGCCTCGAGGACGTGCCGAGCGAGACCGGCCGGTTCCCGGCCGACACCGACACCCGGTCGATCGCCGCCCAGCGGCGCGATGCGCTCGTCGCGGAGCTCGAGGAGCACTGACCATGGCCTTCGCAGCGTTCGCGACGGCGGAGGCGCAGCCGCAGGCACCCAGGAAGAAGAGCCGCATCGCGCTCTTCCTCCTGCTGCCCGGCATCCTCTACCTCGTGCTCTTCTTCCTGACGCCGCTGGTGTCGCTCGTGCTGACGTCGCTGCAGGCGCCGACCGAGTTCGGCGACATCGGCCAGTACAGCTACGCGTTCAACTGGCAGAACTACGTCGACGTCGTCGAGGCGTACTGGCCGCACATCCTGCGGTCGTTCGGCTACGCCCTCGCGGCGACGGTGCTCGCGCTCGCGTTCAGCTACCCGCTGGCGTACTTCATCGGCGTGAAGGCCCGGCGCTGGCCGCTCCTCCAGAGCCTGATGCTCGTGCTCGTGATCGCCCCGTTCTTCATCAGCTTCCTGCTGCGAACCCTCGCGTGGAAGCAGATCCTCTCGGACGAGTCGTTCATCATCACCTCGCTGAAGGCGCTGTCGCTGATGGCGCCCGACGCGCACTTCACGGGCACGCCGTTCGCGGTCATCTTCGGCCTGACGTACAACTTCATCCCGTTCATGACGCTGCCGCTGTACACGACGCTCGAGCGGCTCGACCTGCGCTACCTCGAGGCGGGCAGCGACCTCTATGCGAACCCGTTCACGGTATTCCGCAAGGTCACGATCCCGCTGTCGATGCCGGGCATCGTCGCGGGCACGCTGCTCACGTTCATCCCCGCCGCGGGCGACTACGTGAACGCGAGCCGCGACTTCCTCGGAGGCCCCGATACCCAGATGATGGGCAACGTGATCGAGGCGAACTTCCTCGTGCTGCTGAACTACCCGGCAGCGGCGGCGCTGTCGATCATCCTGATGTCCGCGATCCTCGTGCTCGTCGGCATCTACGTGAAGCGCTCCGGAACGGAGGACCTGCTGTGAGCGGAGAAGTCCAGGCGGCCGCCGTGCTCGGCGGCCTCAGCGAGAGCGAGCAGCTCGACGAGCAGCGTCCGGGCGGCAGGGTCCGTCCGCGCAGGCTCGGCCTCGGCGACTGGCTGCTGCCGGTGTACACCGTCATCGCGTTCGTGTTCCTGCTCATCCCGATCGCGTACACCTTCGTGTTCTCGTTCAACGACTCGATCAAGTCGAACATCGCCTGGCGCGGGTTCACCTTCGACAAGTGGCTGAACGTCTGCAACGTCGAGGGCGGCGCGGTGTGCCAGGCGTTCGGCAACAGCATCGTGATCGGCCTCGTCGCGACGGTCATCGCGACGACGCTCGGCACGATGATCGCGATCGCGATCGTGCGCTACCGGTTCCGGGCGCGCTCGGCGATCAGCCTCCTGCTGTTCCTGCCGATGGCGACCCCCGAGGTCGTGCTCGGTGCCGGGCTCGCGGCGCAGTTCCTCGCCGTCGGCGTCGCCAAGGACATGACGACGATCATCCTGGCGCACACGATGTTCTGCATCAGCTTCGTCGTGGTGACCGTGAAGGCGCGCGTGGCGAGCCTCGACCCGGCGCTCGAGGAGGCCGGGCGCGACCTCTACGGCACGCCCGCCCAGGTGTTCTGGCGGGTCACGTTCCCGCTGCTCATGCCGGGCATCCTCGCCGCGGCACTGCTGTCGTTCGCGTTGAGCTTCGATGACTTCATCATCACGAACTTCAACTCGGGCTCCGTGTCGACGTTCCCGAAGTACATCTACATCTCGGCGTCGCGCGGCATCCCCGCCGAGGCGAACGTCATCGCGTCCGCCGTGTTCCTCTTCGCCCTCGTGCTCGTCGTCGGCGCGCAGGTGTCGCGGGCGGCACGGGCGAAGCGACTCGCGAAGCTCAGCTGACCCGAACGGGTTTCGCACCGAGACGGATGCCTCGGCGGGAGCGATCCCGCCGAGGCATCCGTCGTTCGTGCGGTGGACCGCTCAGACCGTGGCGCGGATCTCCCCGACGCGGTGCTCTCCGCCCATGACCCAGAGGTCGAGCTCGGTCTGCACCGCATCGATCGCGGCGTCGTCGAGCGCGCCGGCCGCGGCGAGCAGGCGCAGCCCGATGATGGTCGAGGCGCGCGAGGAGCCGTCGAGCACCTTCAGGGCGGTCGTCGTGCCGTCGGGCGCCGACATCACCATGACCCCCTCCGCGCCGAACTTCGCGAAGACGCCGAGGCGGTCGATCGCGACGGTGTCGGGCTGGCCGGGACCGGCGACCGCCCAGCCGTGCTCGCGCGCGGCGGCGGTGAGCGCCGCGGACTCGCGGTACAGGGCGAAGGGCGAGCCGGCCTGCGCCGTCGTGATCTTGTGGATGCCGCGTGCGAGCGCCGTGAGCGTGATCGCGTGCACCGGGGCGCCGCAGCCGTCGATCGCCGAGGCGGCGGGGCGCTCGCCGGTGAGCCGCTCGAGCACGTCGAGGATGCGCTTCTGCAGCGGGTGCTCGGGGTCGAGGTAGCCCTCGACCGGCCACTCGTTCGCGACGCAGGCGTTCAGCATCGCCGCGTGCTTGCCCGAGCAGGTCATGTAGCCGCGGCGCTTCGGGCCGCCGCGGCGGATGAGCTCGTCGCGGGCGACGCGATCGCCGGGTGCCGTGGCGGGGCAGCCGAGCGCGGCGTCGGAGAGGCCGACGCGGCCGAGGAGGCCGTCGACGAGCGCGACGTGCGCGGCGGTGCCCGAGTGGCTCGCCATCGCGATCGCCGCGTCCTCGCCGCGCAGGGTGACGCCGCTCGTCATCACCGCGACCGCCTGGAAGGGCTTCAGGGCCGATCGCGGGAAGACGGGCGTCGCGACGTCGCCGAGCGCACGCACGACCTCGCCCTCGGGGGAGAGCACGACGGCGGAACCGGCGTGCCTGGACTCGATGAAACCACTTCGTTCGACCACTGCGAGCTGGACGGAGTCTTCGACGGAGAACGTCTCGGCCACGGCTCAGCCGAGGGCCGCGAGGCCGTCGTCGAGCACGCGCAGGCCGTCGTCGATGAGCTCGTCGCTCATCGCGAGGCTCGGCAGGAACCGCAGCACGTTGCCGTAGGTGCCGGCGCTGAGGAACAGGACGCCCTGCTGCGCGGCGTAGGCGACGAGCGCGGAGACGGCCTCGGGGTTCGGCGCCTTGGTCGTGCGGCCGGTGCCGGGCTGGACGAGCTCGATCGCGATCATCGCGCCCTTGCCGCGGATCTCGCCGATGACGTCGTAGCGTTCGGCGAGCCGCTCGAGCCCCGAGAGCAGCGCGGTCTCGATGCGCCGGCCCTCGGCGAGGAGGTCGTGCTCCTCGATGGACTCGAACACGGCGATCGCCGCAGCGCACGCCACGGGGTTGCCGCCGAAGGTGCCGCCGAGGCCGCCGGCGTGGGCGGCGTCCATGATCTCGGCGCGGCCGGTGACGGCCGCGAGCGGCAGGCCGCCGGCGATGCCCTTGGCGCTCAGCACGAGGTCGGGCTCCCACCCGAAGTGCTCGCTCGCGAAGAACTTGCCGGTGCGGGCGAAGCCCGACTGGATCTCGTCGGCGATCATGACGACGCCCTGCTCGGTGCACCAGGCCTGCAGCGTCGGCAGGAAGCCGTCGGCGGGCACCATGAAGCCGCCCTCGCCCTGGATGGGCTCGACGACCAGGCAGGCGAGGTCGCTCGCGCCGACGACCTTCTCGAGGTAGGCGATCGTGCGGGCCGCGGCGTCGACGCCCGAGAGGCCGTCGCGGTAGGGGTACGAGCTCGGCGCGTGGTAGACGTCGCCGGCGAAGGGGCCGAAGCCGGTGCCGTAGGGCATCGCCTTGTAGTTCATCGCCATCGTGAGGTTCGTGCGGCCGTGGTACGCGTGGTCGAGCACGGCGACGGCGCGACGGCCGGTGTGCTTGCGCGCGATCTTGACGCCGTTCTCGACGGCCTCGGCGCCCGAGTTCACGAGCACCGACTTCTTCTTCCAGTTGCCGGGCGTGTGCTCGGCGAGGAGCTCGGCGACGCGCACGTACTCCTCGTAGGGCGTCACGGTGAACAGGGTGTGGATCACGTCGCCGAGCTGCTCGGTCGCCGCCTGGACGACGCGCGCGTCGGTGTGGCCGATCGTGGTGACGCCGATGCCGGCGCCGAAGTCGATGAACTGATTGCCGTCGACGTCGACGAGGACGGCGCCGTTCGCGCGCTCGATGAAGACGGGCAGGGCGCTCGAGACGCCGCCCGAGACGACCTCGAGGCGTCTGGCCTGGAGCGCCTGGGACTTGGGGCCGGGAACGGCGGTGACGATCTTGCGCTCCTGCGGCACGGAGTACGCGGGCGCGGCGGGCCGGGCGGAAATCTGGGAGTCAGTCATGGTGCCTCCACCTTATCGCCGCCGGGCCCGTCGCCGCCGGGCCGCGGGCCCCCGAGAGCGGGCAGAATCGGAGGGTGCACGGTGCCGGGAACCGCTCGTCGCCGGCACCGAGGAGGAGGCTCGCGATGCTCGGCACGCACCACTACGAGGTCGCGATCGACTGGCAGGGCGATCAGGGCACGGGCACGAGCGGCTACCGCGACTACCGGCGCAGGCACGTCGTGCGTGCGGCGGGCAAGGAGCACGACATCGCGGGCTCGAGCGATCGCACCTTCCACGGCGATCGTGAGCGCTGGAACCCCGAGGAGCTGCTCCTCGCGGCGCTCGCGCAGTGCCACATGCTCTCGTACCTGCACGTCGCCACGAACCACGGCGTGATCGTGCGCGGGTACACCGACGCGCCGAGCGGCACCATGGTCGAGGACGGCCGCGGCGGCGGCGCGTTCACCGAGGTCGTGCTGCGCCCCACGGTCGTCGTCGCCGACGCCTCGATGGCCGGGCTCGCCGAGGAGCTCCACGCCGAGGCATCCGCGAAGTGCTTCATCGCCGCCTCGGTCGCGTTCCCGGTGCGCCACGAGGCGACCGTCGTCGTCCTCGGCGAGGACTGACTCACGCGCCCGGGCGGGCGGGGAGGGTCGGGCCGGGCGGGCAGGTGTGGCCGCCGACGAGCCGGCTGCACTCGGGCAGGAACCCGGGGTAGCGCTCGGACTGCGGGTCGCCGAACCAGCGGTGCCAGAGGCGCCAGAAGTTGAGGTTGCCGAACGCCGAGCAGTCGTCGCCGGTCTCGGGCGCGGCGAGCGTCGCCGCGCTCGGCTGGTACGGCGTGTAGTTGTAGAGGTTCGCCGTGGCCTGGTTGCGGATCGTCACCTTCGTCGCCCCGCACGCGGCGTCGGGATTGAACTGCACGTCGACGGCGCCGATGCGGTAGGTGCGCTTCGGCTCCTCGGTGTACTGCCGGAACTGCCAGGCCGCGTTGTACACCTGGTTGAAGAAGCCGAAGTACTTCGTGTCGCAGTCGGCGGTGTCGGGGCAGCCGTACCCCGTCGCCCGCAGGTAGCCCGACTCGCTGGGCCGGGTGAGCAGCGACTGCTCCTTCTGCAGGAGCACGAGCAGGGTGCGGGGGCTGATGCCGCAGGCCTCGGAGACCTTCTGGATGATGCGGCTCGCCCGTTCGCGCGTGCCGCCCTCGTAGGCGGCGCAGTGGCGACCGCCGACGGCGGGCTGCGACTCGGTCGTCTGCCGGTAGTCGGCGAGGCACGGCACGTCGTCGGCCGGTCGGCAGTCGAGGCCCTCGAGGAAGCGCTGGATCTCGGCGGCGTTCATGGCGCTCGCGTCGTAGAAGGCGTCGTCGCTGACGATCAGCCCCGGGTCGAACTCCTCGGTCGCGGAGGGGATCTCGAACTCGGGCGTCGGTGCGGAGCGCACCGCGGCGCCGCCCTGCCACTGCCCGCCCTCGGAGGCCGGATCGGGTGATCCGGTGGCGCAGGCGGCGAGGGCGAGGAGCGCGGCCGTCGCGAACGCGGCGGCGGCGGCGAGCTTCGCGGGAGTCATCGAAGCGACCATAGCGGGTGCCCCTCGGCGCCCGCTGGGAAGCGGGTCACACCCGCTCGCGCGGCACGACCTTGTCGGCGAGCCGGGCGAGCGCCCCCTGCGGCGGCACCTCGTTGTACTGCCCGGCGAGCTCCTGCCCGGTGAGGGCGTGGATCGCGGCCATGATCTCGTCGGTCGCCGCGCGGCGGGCGCGTCCGCTCGTGGCCGGGCCGTGGTGGCTGAGGTCGAGCGGCTCGCCGAACCGCACCGTGACGGGGCGCACCCGCGGCACCTTCGCGCCGATCGGCTGGATCTCCTGGGTGCCGACGAGGCCGACGGGCACGACCGTCGCGCCGGTCGTGAGGGCGAGCCAGGCCACGCCGGTGCGGCCGCGGTACAGGCGCCCGTCGGTCGAGCGGGTGCCCTCGGGGTAGAGGGCGAAGGCCTCCGACTGCTCGAGGATGCGACGGCCGGCCTCGAGCGCCTCCTGCGCCGCCGCGCCCGCGCCGCGCTCGACGGGCACGGCGCCGATCGCGCCGAAGAACGTGCGCGAGAGCCAGCCGGAGAACCCGGTGCCGGTGAAGTAGCTCGACTTCGCGAGGAACTGCACGGGTCGCGGGGAGGCGAGGGGGATCACGACGCTGTCGACGAACGACAGGTGGTTCGATGCGAGGATGACGGGTCCGCGCTTCGGGACGTTCTCGCGGCCGGTGATCGTGGGCCGGTAGACGAGGAGGGCGATCGGCTTCAGCATGCCGCGGAAGATGCGGTAGGCGGGTCCCCGCTTGACCGCGGGGGCGGGAACGGCGTCGGCCTCGATCTCACTCACCTTCCGACCCTACGAGCCCCGGTATGCGACGGGCGGAATATCCGCGGCCTGCCGCGGACGGGCCCGATGGGGGAGGATTGACGTCATGGATGCGGTCGTCGACGGCGAGATCGTCGAGTTGCCGGGCGGGGACGCCCGCGTGGTGACGGCGGCGCGCGGCCGACGCGGCCCCGGCCCCGGACCGGAGCTGCTGCTGCGGCGCCTGGTCGCCGCGGGGTCGGGCGTGCCGGCCGACGACGTCGAGCTCGTGCAGTCCTGCGAGACGTGCGGCGGCCGCCACGGGCGCCCGACCGTGGGCTATCCGACGACGCCGTCCGGAGCGCCCTGGTTCGTCGATGCGGGCGCCGCCGGCGAGCTCGTCGTCGCCGCGGCCGCGACGCGGCGACGGGTGGGCGTCGGCGTCGAGCTCGTGAGCGCCGCCGCCCTCGAGGGCGTCGACGAGGCGGCGCTCCACGCGAGCGAGCGGGCCGCGCTCGCCGCGCTCGACCCGCCTGAGCGGGCGCGGGCGCGGGCGATGCTGTGGGCGCGCAAGTCGGCGCTCCTGCGGGCGATCGGCCACACCGAGTTCACCGAGCCCTCGACCCTCGCGCTCACGATGCCCGGCGACGACGAGGGCATCGGACGCATCGAGCGCACCGTCCCCGAGTTCGGCCCGGGGTGGCGCGGCGTCCGGTTCCACGATCTCGCCGTGCCCGGCGCGGTCGTCGCCTCGGTCGCAGTGCTCGGCTGACCGGATGCCGCGGCGCTCCGCGCCATACAGTGGTCTCGTGCGCAACGTCATCATCCTCGGCTCATCCGGTTCGATCGGCACGCAGGCCCTCGACGTCATCCGTGCGAACCCGAGGCGGTTCGAGGTCGTCGGCCTCGCCGTCGGCTCGAACCGGGCCCTCCTCGACGAGCAGGCGGCGGAGTTCGGCGTCGAGCACACGGCCGTCGGCATCGACGAGGCCGTGCAGCTCGTGCAGAGCGTCGACGCCGACGTCGTGCTGAACGGCATCACGGGCTCCGTGGGGCTCGGCCCGACCCTCGCGACGCTCGAGCGCGGCACGACCCTCGCGCTCGCCAACAAGGAGTCGCTCATCGTCGGCGGCGACCTCGTCACCCGCCTGGCGAAGCCCGGGCAGATCGTGCCGGTCGACTCCGAGCACTCGGCGATCGCCCAGGCCCTCCGCTCCGGCACCGACGACGAGGTGCGCCGGCTCGTGCTGACCGCGTCGGGCGGGCCGTTCAGGGGTCGCAGCCGGGCCTCGCTCGAGGCCGTGACGCCCGCCGAGGCGCTCGCGCACCCCACCTGGGACATGGGGCTCGTCGTCACGACGAACTCGGCGACCCTCGTGAACAAGGGCCTCGAGGTCATCGAGGCGCACCTGCTCTTCGACGTCGACTACGACCGCATCGACGTCGTCGTGCACCCGCAGTCGATCGTGCACTCGATGGTCGAGTTCGTCGACGGCTCGACGATCGCCCAGGCGTCGCCGCCCGACATGCGGCTGCCGATCTCGCTCGGCCTCGACTGGCCGAACCGGGTCGCCGCCGCGGGCCGGCCGCTCGACTGGACGGGCGCGCAGAGCTGGACCTTCGAGCCGCTCGACGAGGCCGCATTCCCCGCGGTGGCGCTCGCCAAGCAGGTCGGCCGCGCGGGCGGCGAGTACCCCGCGGTGTTCAACGCCGCGAACGAGCAGGCTGTCGCCGCATTCCACGCGGGCCGGATCGGGTTCCTCGACATCGTCGACACGGTGCGCGACGTGGTCGAGCAGCACGAGGCATCCGGGGCCGTGACCCTCGAGACCCTCGCCGCGGCCGAGTCGGCCGCCCGTCGCGCCGCCGATGCGCGCATCGCCCGGCGCTCAGCCGATCGATAGCCGGCACCCAGCGGGCACCGAGCGAGCGGCAGTACGCTGTCCGACGTGGATTCCGTGCTCGCATTCGTGATCGGCGTCGCCATCATCGTGATCGGCCTCGCCGTCTCGATCGGCCTGCACGAGATCGGCCATCTCGTGCCCGCGAAGCTGTTCGGCGTCAAGGTCACGCAGTACATGATCGGCTTCGGCCCGACGATCTGGTCGCGCCGCAGGGGCGAGACCGAGTACGGGCTGAAGGCGATCCCGCTCGGCGGCTACATCGCGATGATCGGTATGTTCCCGCCGGCGAAGGGCGAGCGCGCCCACGAGGACTCGACGGGGTTCTTCCGCGGCCTCGTGCAGGATGCGCGCGACTCGAGCGCCGAGTCGATCGGCGCCGGCGACGAGGAGCGCGCGTTCTACCGGCTGCCGGTGTGGAAGCGCATCATCATCATGTTCGGCGGGCCGTTCATGAACCTGCTGCTCGCGGTCGTGCTCTTCGGCGTGCTGCTCATGGGCTTCGGCACGGCGCAGGCCTCGACGACGGTCGGCTCGGTCTCGGCGTGCGCGCTGCCGGCGACGAGCGAGCGCCAGACGTGCGAACCCGGCGATCCGGCCGCCCCCGGGGCCGCGGCCGGCATCGAGCCGGGCGACCGCATCGTCTCGGTCGCGGGGGAGCCCATCGACAGCTGGGCCGAGTCGACCGCGATCATCCGCGAGCACGCGGAGGAGCCCGTCGACTTCGTCGTCGTCCGCGACGGCGAGGAGGTCGCGCTCACGGTCACGCCGATGCTGAGCGAACGGTACGTGCTCGACGAGCAGGGCGTCGTCGTGACGGATGCCTCCGGCGAGCCGCGGACAGTGCAGGCCGGCTTCGTCGGCATCGCCGCCGCGACCGAGACCGTGCCGCAGCCCGTGACGGCGGTGCTCCCCGCGGTCGGGCAGCAGATCAGCGGCGTCACCGGCATCATCTTCAACCTCCCCCAGCGCATGGTCGACGTCGCGAACGCGGCCTTCGGCCCCGAGGAGCGCGACCCGAACGGCCCGATGTCGGTCGTCGGCGTCGGCCGCGTCGCCGGCGAGATCGCGAGCCTCGACGAGATCCCGCTCGCGTCGAAGGCCGCGAGCATGGTGGGTCTCCTCGCGGCGCTCAACGTCGCGCTGTTCGTGTTCAACCTCATCCCGCTGCTGCCGCTCGACGGCGGGCACATCGCGGGTGCGCTGTGGGAGGCGATCCGGCGCGGCGTCGCGAAGCTCTTCCGCCGCCCCGATCCGGGCCCCGTCGACCTCGCGAAGCTCATGCCGATCACGCTCGGCGTGGTCGTGATCTTCGGCGCGATGAGCGCGCTGCTCATCTACGCCGACATCGTGAAGCCGGTCTCGCTGCTCTGATGCCGACGGCCGTTCCGTACTCCCGGGGGAGTAGGCGATGAGTCGTCGCCGGGGCGACGGCCGCGCCGCGCGCCGGGTCTACGATCGGACCGTGCCCGATCGACGCAGCCCCGAGCCCGGCTGGCGGGGCGGCCCGCCGTGGGCGGGGCCGCCGAGCTGGACCGGACCCGACGGCGACGAGCGCCGCCGCCCGCCGGCCGGGTTCGTGCTGCTCGCCCCCGTCGTGATCAGCCTGCTGGTGCAGGTGCCGGCCGCGATCGGCGTGGCGATCTGGCACGACGTCGGCCTGCCGGCCGGGCTCGCGCAGCTCGCGCTCGCCGCGGCCGGCCCGCTCGCGCTCCTCGGCTCGCGCCGGTACCCCGGCCCCACCGTCGCCGTCGTCGCGCTCGCGGCGCTCGCCGACTTCCTCCTCGCGCCCGACGCCGGTCCGCCGTACGTCGCGCTGCTCTTCGCGATCGTGCTCGCCGTGGCGCGCGGGGCGGTGGTCTGGGCCGCGGCGTCCGTCATCGCGGCGTGGCTCGTCGCGGTCGTCGTCGGGCCCCTCGTCGGGGTCTCCTGGCCGCCGCTGCGCATCGCCTTCACGACGCTCGCGCTCGCCGTGTGCTTCGGCATCGGCTGGTTCGCGCGCACGCGCCGCGCGCGGTTCGCCGCGGCGCGGGCCGAGGCGATGCGGCGCAGGCAGACGGCCGAGGAGCGCGAACGGGTGCGCATCGCGCGCGAGCTCCACGACGTCATCGGCCACGCCCTCTCGCAGATCAACGTGCAGGCGAGCGTCGGCCTCCATCTCATGGATCGCGATGCCGAGCAGGCGCGCACCGCGCTCGTGCACATCAAGGAGACCTCGAAGACCGCCCTGGAGGAGGTGCGGAGCGTGCTCGGCGTCATCCGCGACGGCGAGGCGCCGCTCGTCCCGCAGGCCGAGCTCGCCGAGCTCCCGCGGCTCGTGCGCGGCATCGCGGCACCCGGATTCGCGGTCGAGCTCGACGACCGGCTCGCGGCGCCGCCCGGGCGAGCGGTGCAGTTCGCCGCGTACCGCATCGTGCAGGAGGCGCTCACGAACGTCGTGCGGCACGCCGGGGCGAGTCGCGCGGCCGTCGTGCTCGAGCGACCGGGCGACGAGCTCGTCGTCACGATCGACGACGACGGACGCGGGTTCGCCGCCGACGGCGCCGACGCCGCGTCGGAGGGTCGCGGCCTGCTCGGCATGCGGGAGCGCGCCGCCCTCCTCGGCGGCTCGGTCGAGCTCGGCGGGTCCTCCCTCGGCGGCACCCGCGTGACCGCGCGGCTCCCGTGGAGCGACGCCGTATGATCCGGGTCGCGCTGGCCGACGACCAGCTGCTCGTGCGGGCGGGCTTCCGTGCCCTGCTCGACGCCGAGGACGACCTCGAGGTCGTCGGGGAGGCCTCCACCGGTGAGGAGCTGCTCGCCCTCGTGCGCGAGCGCCCCGTCGACGTGGTGCTCATGGACATCCGCATGCCGGACGGCGACGGCCTCTGGGCGACCGAGCAGATCGCCGCCGACCCGGCGCTCGCCGGCGTCCACGTCGTCATCGTCACCACCTTCGAGCTCGACGAGTACGTGGCGCGGGCGGTGCGCGCCGGCGCCGCCGGGTTCCTCGTGAAGGACACCGAGCCCGTCGACCTGCTGCGGGCCGTGCGCGTCGTCGCGGCCGGCGAGGCGCTGCTCTCGCCGGGGGTCACCAAGCGCCTCCTCGAACGGATGGCGACGGGCCTCCGAGACGCCCCCGACGAGACCGCCCTCGCCGCCCTCACCGAGCGCGAGCGCGAGGTGCTGCGACTCGTCGGCCTCGGGCTCACGAACGACGAGATCGCAGGGCGGCTCGTGCTGAGCCCGCTCACGGCGAAGACCCACGTCTCCCGCATCATGCAGAAGCTGCACGCACGCGACCGGGTGCACCTCGTCGTCGTGGCCTACGAGTCGGGCCTCGTCGCGCCCGGCTGGCAGGGCGAGACCGGCCGGCCGGAGTAGCGGCTCCCGCGGGCTGCTCCCGGGGGAGTACGCGAAGTGGCTCCGCCGGGCGGATTCGCCGCGGCGCGGGCCTCGCGAGACTCGAGTCGACGGTCGAGACGCGACCGCACGAATCAACCGGGAGCATCCCATGTTCACGACCCTCGCCGCGACCGCGGCCACCCACGCCGGCCCCTGGGCCGCCGGATTCGGATGGGCCTTCCTCCTCATCCCGATCTTCTGGTTCCTCGTCATCGGGCTCATCGTCTTCCTCGTGAGCCGCAACCGCCGCCGGTACTGGGCGAACGGCGGGCCCGAGGGCTACGGCCCCCCGTGGGCGCGGGGCGCGAGTGCCGAGCAGACCCTCGGCCAGCGCTTCGCGAACGGCGACATCGACGAGACCGAGTACCGCGCACGCCTCGAGGTGCTGCGCGCGAACCGGCCGGGCGCGTAGCGCAGCCGCCGCGGGAGCACGGCGAGGGCGGATGCCCGCGTCACCGAGACCGGGGCGCGGCATCCGCCCTCGTGTCGCCCTCGCGACGTCGCAGCCGACCTCAGCCCAGGATCTCCTCGAGCGCCCGTCGCTGGTGCCGGTGCCCGACGGTCTCGTAGCCGACCACCACGACGACCGGCGCGAGCGCGGCGATCACGATGCCGAGCGGCAGGCTCGCGCCGGCGGCGACCGCCGCGACGGAGCCCGCGAGCACGAGCAGGCTGCCGGCGAACAGCCCGATGTGGAACGGGTCGAAGCGCCCCATGAGGAAGGTGTAGAGAGTGAAGAGCGCCAGGAGGAAGATCGCCACGGGCACGACGATCGTCGCGAGCACCGCCACGTCGTCGATGTGCGCGGTGCCCTCGATCGCGTTCGCCGCGACGTGCAGGCCCGCGCCGGTCGCGGCGAGCGAGCCGAACACCACCATGTGCCCGTAGCCCCAGAGGTACGAGCGACGGCGGAAGGCGCTGAGCAGCTTGCCCGAGGGCATCATGAAGTACGTCCACCACAGCCCGAACGCGAGCAGCGTGCCGCCGAACGCCACGGCGGCCGCGTCGATCGACCAGCCCTGCTTCTCGACGACCGCCGAGATCGCGAGGATGGTGCCGAGCACGACCTCGCCGAGCGTGATGATGACGAGCAGTCCGTACCGTTCGGCGATGTGGTGCGGATGCCACGGGGTGCCGCCGCCGTGGCGCTCCGCGAGGGGCGGCACCGCCATCTCGCAGACGCCCAGCAGCACCCAGATCCAGAGGGTCGTCGCGAACGGCAGGTTCACGATGATCAGCACGATCCACGCGAGCTGCACGACCCCGAGGAAGGCGGCGTAGCGGAGGGCGGTGCGGCGGGAGCGGGGGTCGTGCCGGGCGATGCGCAGCCAGAGCGCGATCGTCGAGATGCGCATCACGACGTAGCCGGCGATGATCACCCCGTTGTCGACGTGCTCGCCGCCGTCGACGGAGTGGAAGAACTCGGGCATGCCGAGCGCCATCACGAGGACGCCGACCATCTGCACCATCGTCGCGATGCGCACGAAGGCGTCGTCGTTGTCGTAGGCGCTCGCGAGCCACGAGTAGTTGATCCAGGCCCAGCAGATCGCGAAGACCGCGAGGGTGAAGGCGATGATCGCGGGGCCGAAGTGCCCGAGCTCGAGGAGGTGCGCGGCCTGGGTGCCGGCCTGGCTGAAGGCGACGACGAAGGTCAGGTCGAACAGCAGCTCGAGCGGGGTGGCGGTGCGGTGCGACTCGTTCGGATCGCGTCCCACCATCCGGCGCAGCCGGTGGTCGAGCGGGGGGTGGGCGGGCGTCGTCATGCGCATATCGTTTCAGGAATTCGCGCGCCCGTCAGGACGATCTCGCCGAATGGTCCTGAGGGGCGCGCGAATTCCTGAGACGGCGATGCGACGGGGATGCCTCGGCGCGGCGCCGCGGCATCCCCGGCCGGACTCAGCGGCTGAGCAGCAGCGCCTCGCCCTGGCCGCCGCCGCCGCAGAGGGCGACCGCCGCGTTGCCGCCGCCGCGGCGCGCGAGCTCGAGGGCCGCGTGCAGGGCGAGGCGCGCGCCGGAGGCGCCGATGGGGTGGCCGAGCGCGATGGCGCCGCCGTGCGCGTTGACGCGCTCGAGGTCGAGCTCGAGGTCGCGCGCCGACTGCAGCGAGACGGCGGCGAAGGCCTCGTTGATCTCGACGACGTCGAGGGCGGATGCCTCGAGGCCGCCCTTCTCGAGGGCCGCCGCGATGGCGTTGGAGGGCTGCGAGTGCAGCGAGTTGTCGGGCCCGGCGACCTGGCCGGCGGCACCGACGAGGGCGAGCCACGGCAGGCCCCGCGACTCGGCCCACTCGCGGCTCGCCACCACGACGGCCGCGGCGCCGTCGGAGAGGGGCGAGGAGTTGCCCGCGGTGATCGTGCCCTCGGCGCTGAAGGCGGGCCGGAGCTTCGCGAGCACCTCGACGGTCGAGTCGGGGCGCACCCCCTGGTCGTCGGTGACGACGACGGGATCGCCCTTGCGCTGCGGGATCTCGACGGGCACGATCTCGTCGGCGAAGACGCCGTCGGCCTGCGCCGCACCGGCACGCACGTGGGAGGCGGCGGCGATCTCGTCCTGTTCGGTGCGACCGATGCCGTAGCGGCCGTTGAAGCGCTCGGTCGAGGCGCCCATCGACTCGCGGTCGAAGGCGTCGGTGAGGCCGTCGTGGGCGGCGTGGTCGAGGAGCTCGACGCTGCCGTAGACGTGCCCGGCCCGCGAGCCCGGCAGCAGGTGCGGCGCGTTCGTCATCGACTCCTGGCCGCCGGCGACGACGACGTCGGCCTCGCCGAGGCGGATGAGCCGTGCGGCGTCGGTGATGGCGACGAGGCCCGACAGGCAGACCTTGTTGAGGGTGGTCGCGGGCACCCGCCACGGGATGCCGGCGGCGACGGCGGACTGCTTCGCGGGGTTCTGGCCCGCGCCCGCCTGGAGGACCTGGCCCATGATCACGGCGTCGACGTCGTCGGGGGAGACGCCGGCCTTCGCGAGGGCGCCGCGGATGGCGACCGTGCCGAGTTCGACCGCGCTCTGCCCGGCGAGGTTGCCGTTGATGCGGGCGAACGGGGTGCGGGCCCCCGCGATGATGACGACGTCGGGGATGCTCATGTCTCCTGGACTCCTTCGTACGGGTTGCGAGCGTTGCGCTTCGCAGCCTATTGTACTTTCCTGAGACCTGAACCAGCTGTCAGGTTTCCCGAGAAGCATCACATTCCCAGCCATTCACTGTTGAGAGGCAGAACCCATGCGGGCTACGAAGAAGTACCTCGCGACGGCCGTCATCGCCGCCGCTTCCCTCGCTCTCGTCGGCTGCGCGCCGACCGCGGGCGCCGACCCCGCCGCGAGCGACGCCGGCGCCCCGGTCAAGATCGCCATGCTGACCTCGCAGACCGGCCCGCTCGCCGCCTACGGCGAGGCCTACACCGCCGGCTTCGAGGCCGGCCTCGACTACGCGACCGACGGCACCGGCGCCGTCGACGGCCGCGAGCTCGAGATCGAGTGGGCCGATGACCAGGGCAACCCCGACACGGCCGTCGCCAAGGCGAAGGACTTCATCGGGCAGGGCTACCAGATCCTCGCGGGGACCGCAGCGTCGGGCATCGCCACCGCGCTCGCCGAGCAGGCCGCGCAGAACCAGATCCTCTACATCTCCGGCCCCGCCGCCGCCGACGCCATCACCGGCGTGAACGAGTACACCTTCCGCTCCGGTCGCCAGACCTACCAGGACGTCGCGACCGCCGGCACCTTCATCGGCGACCCCGCGGGCAAGAAGGTCGTCGTCTTCGCCCAGGACAACGCCTTCGGCCAGGGCAACCTCGCCGGGGTGCAGGCCGTGCTCGGCAGCAAGGGGGCGGCCGTCGAGGGCGTGCTCGTCGCCGAGGACGCCACCGAGTTCACGCCGTTCGCGCAGCAGCTCATCAGCGCGTCGCCCGACCTCGTGTTCGTGGCCTGGGCGGGCGCCTCCTCGGGCGCGATGTGGACCGCGCTCTCGCAGCAGGGCGTCTTCGACGCCGTCCCGGTCGTCACCGGCCTCGGCGACGTCGCCACGTACGGCGCGTACGGCGAGGCATCCGCCGACATCTCGTTCCTCAACCACTACTTCGGCGGAGCGGCCGGCACCGACGTCGAGGCCGCGATGATCGAGCACCTCGAGGCCGCGGGCGCCGCGCCCGACCTGTTCTCGCCCGACGGCTTCGTCGCGGCGCAGATGATCGTGCAGGCCGTGCGCGAGGGCGGCGACACCGTCGACGGCATGATCGACGCCCTCGAGGGGTGGACGTTCGACTCGGTGAAGGGCGAGATCACCGTCCGCGCCGAGGACCACGCCATGATCCAGCCGATGTACCAGGCGAAGCTCGTCCAGGACGGCGGCGCCTGGGTTCCCGAGCTCGTCGACACGATCGACGCGGACGAGGTCGCACCGCCGGTCGCCGGCGAATGACCATCGGGGCCGGCGGCCGCTCCATCCGGCGGGCGCCGGCCCGAACCCCCTCGCCCGACCCCCGACCGAAGGCAGCCATGACCGACCACGCGATGCTCAGCCTCGAGCAGATCGGCCTCCGCATCGGCGGCGCCCGCATCCTCGAGGGCGTCTCGCTCGACGTGCCCGCCGGGCAGATGCTCGGCGTCATCGGCCCGAACGGCGCCGGCAAGACGACCCTCTTCAACGTCGTCTCGGGCGTCGTCCGGCCGACCGCCGGGCGCGTCCTCCTCGACGGCGCCGACGTCACCCGCGAGCCGATCCACCGGCGCGCCGCGGCCGGACTCGGGCGCACCTTCCAGACCTCGAGCCTGTTCCCGGCGCTCAGCGTGCTCGAGAACGTGCGGCTCGCGGCGCAGGCGCACGCGGGCGGGGCGACGAGCCTCGTCCGCATCCCGCGGGCGAGCGACGCGGCGAGCGAGCGCGCCCTCGAGTGCCTGGCCGAGGTCGGCCTCGAGCACCGGGCCGGCGCCGAGGCATCCGGTCTCGCGCACGGCGAGAAGCGCAAGGTCGAGATCGCCATGCTCATCGCGACCGACCCGAAGGTGATCCTCCTCGACGAGCCCATGGCGGGCGTCGCCTCGGGCGACGTGCCGGCGCTCACCGAGGTCATCCGCGGGCTCCACCGCGGCGGACGCACCGTGCTCATGGTCGAGCACCACATGGAGGTCGTCCTCGGCCTCGTCGACCGCGTCGCGGTCATGCACCACGGCGAGCTCCTCGCCGTCGACACCCCGGAGGCCGTGATGGCGAACCCCACCGTGCAGTCCGCCTACCTCGGGGAGGCGATGTGAGCGCGACCACTGGCCGCGAGCCCATCCTCGTCGTCGACCGCCTCTCGGGGCGCATCGCCGGCCAGCAGGTGATCGAGGACGTGGCCTTCGAGGTGCCCGCCACGGGGGTCACCGCCCTCCTCGGGCGCAACGGGGTCGGCAAGACCTCGACGATCAAGTCGATCCTCGGGCTCATCGAACGCACGGGGGAGGTGCGCCTCGCCGGCGAGCGGATCGAGACGCTGCCCACGCACCGCATCGTGGCGCGCGGCGTCGGCTACGTGCCCGAGGACCGCGAGGTCTTCGGCCAGCTGACCGTGGCCGAGAACCTCCGCCTCGCCGAGCGCGACGCCTCGCCCCGGCGCGAGCTCGTCGAACGGCTCTTCCCCGACCTGACCGCGCGGCGCGCGCAGCGCGCAGGCACCCTCTCCGGCGGTCAGCAGCAGATGGTCTCGCTCGCCAGGGCGCTCGTGAACGAGAACCGGCTGCTGCTCGTCGACGAGCCGACGAAGGGGCTCGCCCCGCGCATCGTCGACGAGGTCGCCGTCGCGCTCGCCGAGGCGGCGCGGACCGTGCCGATCCTCCTCGTCGAGCAGAACCTGCGCGTCGTGCGCCGGCTCGCCGAGCGCGTCGTGGTGCTCTCGGGCGGTCGCGTCGTCTTCACCGGCGGCGCCGCCGAGTTCCTCGACGACGACGAGCTCGTCCACCGCCACCTCGGCGTGCACGACGCGAGCGAGGCCGCCTGATGTCGACGATCGTCCTGCTGCTCGTCACCGGACTCGGGCTCGGCGCGCTCTACTTCCTCGTCGCGAGCGGGCTGTCGCTCATCTACGGGCTCATGGGCGTGCTGAACTTCGCCCACGGCTCCTTCCTCACGATCTCGGCCTTCCTCGGCTGGGAGGTCGGCCGCCGGGTCTCCGACGGCACCTGGTGGGGGCTCGCCGTCTCGGCGTTCGTCGGCATCGCGGTCGGCGCGATCGTCGCCGCCCTCACCGAGTACCTGCTCATCCGGCGGCTCTACGAGCGCCACATCGAGCAGGCGCTCGTCACGGTCGGGCTCTCGCTCGCGACGGTCGCCCTCTTCGAGGGCATCTGGGGCACCGACCCGATCTACACCGCCCGGCCCGACTGGCTCACGCAGACGACCGAGATCCTCGGGGCCAAGATCCCGAACGACCGGTTCCTGCTCATCGCCTGCGCCGTCATCGTGCTCGGCGGCATCGTGCTCTTCCTCAAGCGCACCCGCTACGGCCTCATCATCCGCGCCGGGGTCGAGAACCGGCAGATGGTCACCGCGCTCGGCATCGACGTGCGGCGCTCGTTCACCCTCGTGTTCGCGATCGGCGGCGCCGCGGCCGGCCTCGGCGGCATGCTCGCCTCGGTCTACTACGGCTACGTCTCCGCCCACCTGGGCTCCGTGCTGCTCATCTTCGCGTTCATCGTGACGGTCATCGGCGGCCTCGGCTCGCTCACGGGCGCGGCCGTCGCCTCGGTGCTCGTGGCCGTGCTCCAGCAGTTCGCCAACTACTACCTCGGCGGCACCGGCGACCTCGTCGTCGTCGTCGCGCTCGCCGCGGTGCTGCTCATCCGCCCGCGAGGACTCATGGGGAAGATCGCATGACCCGGAACAAGACCCTCTGGCTCGCCGCAGGCGGCGTGCTCCTCGTGGTGCTGCTCGCCGTGCTGCCGCTTCTCGCCATCGAGATCCCGGGCGTGCTGCCCGGCCCGACCTACACCCCCGGCACCCTGCAGCTCATCGCCTACGCGATGCTCATCGCGGCCCTCGCGCTCAGCTACCGCATGATGTTCGGCCTCGCCGGCCTCCTCTCGTTCGGGCACGCGCTGTTCTTCGCGGCGGGCGCCTACGGGCTCGGCATGACGCTCGACGCCTTCGGCCCCGCCGACTGGCCGAGCGAGCTGATCTTCCTCGGCTCGATCGTGGTCACCCTCGTCGCGGGCTTCGTGCTCGCCGCGACGGTCGGCGCCCTGGCACTGCGGGTGACCGGCATCTCCTTCGCGATGGTGACCCTCGCCTTCGCCCAGGCCGGGTCGGTGCTCATCCGCCGCAACCCGGGCGGCGCCACCGGCGGCGACGAGGGCCTCGCCCTCGACATCGAGCACGTGCCCGACGCGCTCGTCGGCGTGCTCAACACCCGCAACCTCTACTGGGTCGCGCTCGGGGTGCTCGTCTTCGTCTACCTCGTCGTGCTCTGGGTCGAGCAGAGCCGAGCGGGCCACGTCGCCGCGGCGACGCGCGAGAACGAGCTGCGGGTGCGCGTGCTCGGCCTCCGGCCGTACGACGTGAAGCTGCTCATCTTCGTCGTCGCCTCGGTGCTCGCCGCCGTCGCCGGCATGGGCTACCTGCTGCTGCAGTCGGGCGCGGCCCCGCGCGTCGCGACGGCCGACTTCACCCTGACCCTCCTCGTCATCGTCGTGCTCGGCGGAGTGGGGTATCGCTGGGGCGCGATCGTCGGCGGTATCGTCTACACACTGCTCGACCAGCGGCTCACGGCGCTCGCGGGCTCCGAGTTCATCGCGGGGCTGCCTGCCGTGCTCCGGGTGCCGCTGAGCGAGCCGTTGTTCATCCTGGGAACGCTCTTCATCCTCGTGGTGCTGTTCCTGCCCGGGGGGATCGCGGGCATCCCGCAGCGCATCCGCTCGGGGCGCGCGAGCCACCCGGCCGAGTCGGAAGAGGTCGTCGATGCCTGACGGACGGCACACGCTCGGGCGGTGGACCCGCGACCGGGCCCGCGCGACGCCCGAGCGCATCGCGATCGACGATCGCGGCGTGGTCGTGCGGTACCGCGAGCTCGACGAGCGGGCCGAGCGGCTGGCCGCGGCGTTCCGGGCGGCGGGCTACGCGGTCGGCGACCGGGTGGCGACGATCACCGGCAACAGCGCCGACCAGGTGGTGCTCTTCTTCGCCTGCGCGAAGGCGGGGCTCGTGCTCGTGCCGCTGTCGTGGCGCCTCGCCCCGCGCGAGCTCGCGGCCCAGCTCGAGATCGCCGAGCCCGCGCTCCTCCTCGTCGAGAACGAGTTCGACTCGCTCGGCCGGGCGACGCTCGCGCGGCTCGCGCGCCGCATCCCGAGCACCGCGCTCGGTGCCCACGGCGTCGAGGCCGAGGTGCCCGCGCCCGGCCGCGACGGCGGGCCCGTGGCATCCGGGCGCACGGAAGTGCGCGACGACGACGCGCTGCTCATCATCTTCACCTCGGGCACCACCGCGACCCCGAAGGGGGCCGTGCTCACGCACGCGAACTGCTTCTGGACGAACCTCTCGTTCTCGCGCATCGCCGAGCTGCGGGCGGCCGACACTGTGCTCGCGGTCATGCCGCAGTACCACGTCGGCGGCTGGAACATCCAGCCGCTGCTCGCCTGGTGGACGGGTGCGACGGTCGTGCTCGAGCGCACCTTCGACCCGGGCCGCGTGCTCCACCTCATCCAGGAGCGGCGCATCACGACCATGATGGGCGTGCCCGCGAACTACCTCTTCCTCGCCCAGCACCCCGCCTTCGGCGACACCGACCTCTCGAGCCTCGAGCACGCCATCGTCGGCGGGGCGCCGATGCCGCCGGCCCTCCTGCGCACCTGGCACGCCCGCGGCATCGCGCTCACTCAGGGCTACGGGCTCACCGAGGCCTCCCCGAACGTGCTGTGCCTGCCCGACGACGACGCGCTCCGGCGCGCCGGGTCGGCGGGCAAGCCCTACCCGCACGTCGACGTCGCCGTCGCCGACCCGGTCACGGGGGAGCACCTCGAGGGAGCTGCCGAGGGCGAGCTGCTCGTGCAGGGGCCGGGCGTCTTCGCCGGCTACTTCCGCGACGAGGCCGCGAGCGCCGCGGCGCTCCGCGACGGCTGGCTGCACACGGGCGACCTCGTCCGGCGCGACGCCGACGGGTACTTCACGATCGTCGACCGCTTGAAGGACCTGTACATCACGGGCGGCGAAGGCGTCGCGCCCGCCGAGGTCGAGGCGGCGCTCATGGCGCACCCGGCCGTCGCCGACGTCGCGGTCGTCGGGGTGCCCGACGATCGCTGGGGCGAGGCCGGCGTCGCCTGGGTGGTCACCGCCCGCGGCCGCCTCACGGATGCCTCGGAGCTGATCTCGTTCGCGCGCGAGTCGCTCGCCCACTTCAAGGCGCCGCGCGAGGTGCGCTTCATCGACGAGCTGCCGCGATCCGCGGCGGGCAAGGTGCTGCGTCGTGCGCTCGCCGATCGATCGGCCGAGCCGGCCCGATCGACCCATCCCGAACCGGAGGAGGCGCGATGAGCGCGGCACCCCGCACCGCCCGCGGCGAGAAGACCCGTCGGCGCCTCCTCGAGGCCGCCGAGCACGTGTTCGCCGCGCACGGTTACCACGAGGCATCCGTCTCGCGCATCACCGAGCGCGCGGGCGTCGGCCAGGGCACGTTCTACCTCTACTTCGACACCAAGCTCGACGTGTTCAACGAGCTCGTCGAAGACCTGAACCACCGGGTGCGGCAGGCGATGAGCGAGGGCTCCCGCGGTGCGGCGAGCCGCATCGAGGCCGAGCGCGCGGGGTTCGCGGCGTTCTTCCGCTTCACCGCCGAGCACCCGGCGCTCTACCGCGTCGTGCGCGAGGCCGAGCTCGTCTCGCCCGACGCCCTCCGGCTGCACTACTCGCGCATCGTCGAGGGCTACATCGACGGGCTCCGCGACGCCGCGGAGGAGGGCGAGATCGGCGACATCGACCCGACCGTCGCCGCGTGGGCGCTCATGGGCGTCGGCGAGATGATCGGCATGCGCTGGGTGCTCTGGGGCGACGGCGACGCCGCGCCCGGCGACCCGGCCGACCCGACGGCGAGCGGCACCCGCGAGGTGCCGGCGCACGTGCTCGACGAGATGATGCGCTTCATCGCCGGTGCGCTCGGGCGCCCCGCGCTCGCACCGGATGAGCGATCCGCGTCAGACCGGGCCGGTGCGCTCGGGCGCCCCGCGCTCGCAACGGACCCGCGGCCCGCCGCGGACGACAAGGAGGAATCGTGACCGACCTTTCAGGGCGACGCGCCGTCGTCACCGGGGGAGCGAGCGGCATCGGCGAGGCCTGCGCACGCGCGTTCGCCGCCGCGGGCGCGCACGTCGTGATCGCCGACCTCAACGCGGAGGCGGCCGAGCGGGTCGCGAGCGAGCTCGGCGGCGAGGCCTGGGCGGTCGACCTCGGCGACACCGCCGCGCTCGCCGGGCGCTCGCTCGACGCCGACATCCTCGTGAACAACGCCGGCATCCAGCACGTGCGGCCCATCGAGGACTTCGAGCCCGAGCGCTTCGCCCTCATCATGCGGCTCATGCTCGAGTCGCCGTTCCTCCTCATCCGGGCCGTGCTGCCCGGCATGTACGAGCGCGGCTTCGGCCGCGTCATCAACGTCTCGAGCGTGCACGGACTGCGCGCCTCGCCGTTCAAGTCGGCGTACGTCGCCGCCAAGCACGGCCTCGAGGGCCTCTCGAAGGTGACCGCGCTCGAAGGCGGCCCGCACGGCGTCACCTCGAACTGCATCAACCCCGGCTACGTGCGCACGCCGCTCGTCGAGAAGCAGGTCGCCGATCAGGCGCGCGTGCACGGCATCCCCGAGTCCGAGGTGCTGCCGAAGATCATGCTCACCGAGTCGGCGATCAAGCGGCTCGTCGAGCCCGCCGAGGTCGCGAGCCTCGCGCTCTGGCTCGCCGGGCCCGACGCCGGCATGGTGACGGGCGCGAGCTACACGATGGACGGCGGATGGAGCGCACGATGAACGTCACCGGCGTCACCGCGGTCGCCGCGCCGGTCGCCGGCGGGCTGCTCGCCGGCGGCCAGTGGCACGAGGATGCTCCGGGGCTGCCCGTGCTCGCGGTGCACGGCATCACCGCGAGCCACCGCAACTGGGACCTCTTCGCCGAGGCCGTGCCCGAGCGCCGCATCGTCGCACCCGACCTCCGCGGGCGGGGCCGCAGCAGCGTGCTGCCCGCGCCCTACGGCCTCGAGCAGCACGCCGACGACCTCGCGGCCTTCCTCGACGCGCTCGGCATCGAGCGGGCGTACGTCGTCGGCCACTCGATGGGCGCCTTCGTCTCGGTGCGCCTCGCCGAACGCCACCCCGAGCGGGTCGCGGGGCTCGCGCTCGTCGACGGCGGGCTGCCCGTGCCGAGCCCCGATGGCGTCGCCGCCGCGGAGCTGCCGAAGCTGCTGCTCGGGCCGGCGCTCGAGCGGCTCTCGATGACCTTCGCGGATCGAGCGGCCTACCTCGACTTCTGGCGGCGGCATCCGGCCCTCGGACCGTACTGGAACGAGGCGATCGAGGCGTACGTCGACTACGACCTCGACGGGCGCGAACCCGAGCTCCGCAGCTCGGCGAACGCCGAGGCCGTCGCCGTGAACGCCGTCGAGCTCGACGGCCGCGGCGGCTACACCGCCGCCCTCGAGGCGCTGCCCGGGCCGGTCGACGTGTTCCGCGCTCCGCGGGGGCTCCTCGACGCGGACCCGCTCTACCCCGAGGCGCTCGTCGCCGAGTGGGCCGCGCGGGTGCCAGCGCTCGTCACCCACGAGGTCGCCGACGTCAACCACTACACGATCCTCATGACCGAGGGCGGCACGGGTAGCGTGATCCCTGTGATCCGCGCCCGCATGGAGGCCGCCGACACACAGGAAGGTGCAACGTGACACTCGACAAAGTCGTCGGGTCCGCCCAAGAAGCGGTCGCCGACATCCCCTCAGGAGCAAGTCTCGCCGTCGGCGGGTTCGGGCTCTGCGGCATCCCGATGGTGCTCATCCAGGCGCTGCTCGATGCCGGAGTCGACGGGCTCTCCGTCGTCTCGAACAACTGCGGCGTCGACGACTGGGGGCTCGGCGTGCTGCTCGCGAAGCAGCGCATCGCCAAGATGACCTCCTCGTACGTCGGCGAGAACAAGGAGTTCGAGCGCCAGTACCTCTCTGGCGAGCTCGAGCTCGAGCTCACCCCGCAGGGCACGCTCGCCGAGAAGCTCCGCGCCGGCGGATCGGGCATCGCCGCGTTCTTCACCCAGACGGGCGTCGGCACGCAGGTCGCCGAGGGCGGGCTGCCCCGCCGCTATCACGCCGACGGCACGATCGCCGTCGCGAGCCCCGAGAAGCCGGTGCAGACCTTCGAGTTCGCGGGCTCGCCGCGCGAGTTCGTGCTCGAGGAGGCGATCACCACCGACTTCGCCCTCGTGCACGCCCTGAAGGGCGACCGCCACGGCAACCTCGTGTTCGACAAGTCGGCCCGCAACTTCTCGCCGCTCGCGGCCATGGCCGGCCGCATCTGCGTCGCCCAGGTCGAGGAGCTCGTCGAACCGGGCGAGCTCGACCCCGACGCCGTGCACCTGCCGGGCGTCTACGTCGATCGCGTCGTCGTCGTCGGCCCCGACATCGAGAAGCGCATCGAACGCCGCACCGTGCGAGAGGGGAACTGACATGGCGCTCACCAGACTCGAGATGGCGGCCCGTGCCGCCCGCGAGCTCGCCGACGGCTCCTACGTGAACCTCGGCATCGGCCTGCCCACCCTCGTGCCCAACTACGTGCCCGACGACGTCACCGTCGTGCTGCAGTCCGAGAACGGCATCCTCGGCGTCGGCCCGTACCCGACGGAGGACGCCGTCGACCCCGACCTCATCAACGCCGGCAAGGAGACCGTGACGGTGCTGCCCGGCGCCGCGTACTTCGACTCGGCGACGAGCTTCGGCATGATCCGCGGCGGCAAGATCGACGCGGCCATCCTCGGCGCCATGCAGGTATCGGCCGCGGGCGACCTCGCCAACTGGATGATCCCCGGGAAGATGGTGAAGGGGCCCGGCGGCGCGATGGACCTCGTGCACGGCGCCCGCAAGGTCATCGTGCTCATGGAGCACGTCGCCAAGGACGGCACGCCGAAGATCGTGCACGAGTGCTCGTTGCCGCTCACCGGCCGCGGGGTCGTGCACCGCATCATCACCGACCTCGCCGTCATCGACGTCACGCCCGAGGGGCTGAAGCTCGTCGAGCTCGCACCCGGCGTCACCGCCGACGAGGTCGTCGCCGCGACCGAACCCCCGCTCGACACCGCCGGGCTCGCGTAGCCCGCGGCCCCCAGCGCATCACCCGAGGCCCGGTGCGGGCCGACCCGGCCCGCACCGAGCCTTCGACGACCCCGGAAAGGCCCAGCAATGATCGACACCCTCCTCCCCGGCATCGAGTCCGCGACCGTCCTGACGCCCCGCCTCCGCGCCGGCGTGCTGCGACGGCGGTCCGACGACGCATCGGCGACCGTGGTCCTCGTGCACGGCAACGTCTCCTCCTCGCTGTTCTGGCAGCCGATCATGCTGGCGCTTCCCGCCGACGTCGATGCGATCGCGATCGACCTCCGCGGGTTCGGGGCGAGCGAGAAGCTGCCGGTCGACGCGAGCCGTGGCGTCCGCGACTTCTCCGACGACGTCGCGAGCGTGATCGACGCCCTCGGGATCGGCGCCGTGCACCTCGTCGGCTGGAGCATGGGCGGCGGGGTCGTCATGCAGCTCCTGCTCGACCGCCCCGAGCTCGTCGCGAGCCTCACGCTGCAGTCGACGGTGTCGCCCTACGGCTTCGGCGGCACGGCCGCCGACGGCTCGCTGCTCGTCGCGGATGCCGCGGGCACGGGCGGCGGCGGCGCGAACCCCGACTTCGTGGCGCGGCTCGAGGCCGGCGACCGCACCGAGGAGGCCGGAGCCTCGCCGCTCGCCGTCTACCGCTCGAGCTACGTCGCGCCCGGCTTCTCCTCCGAGTTCGAGGCGATCTGGGTCGAGTCGATGCTCTCGACGGCGACCGGGCTCGACAACTACCCGGGCGACGCGACCGCCTCCGAGAACTGGCCGGGCTTCGCCCCCGGCGGGCGCGGCGTGCTGAACACGATGGCGCCGACGAACTTCGACACCTCCGCGATCGTCGACCTCGACCCGAAGCCGCCCGTGCTCTGGGTGCACGGCGCGCAGGACGCGATCGTCGGCGACGCCTCGTTCTTCGACCTCAACCAGCTCGGCAAGGCGGGCATCATCCCCGGCTGGCCCGGCGACGAGGTCGCCCCGCCGCAGCCGATGGTGTCGCAGACCCGTGCAGTGCTCGCCCGCTACGCGGCAGGCGGCGGCGCCGTCACCGAGCTCGAGCTCGATGGCTGCGGCCACTCGCCGCACCTGGAGCACCCCGAGGCGTTCCTGCGCGCACTGCTCGCCCTCGTCCGCTGACGCCCGCGCCGACCAGCCCGTCCCGGCTCGCAGCCGACGGCCCGCCGAGCGCAACTACACTTGAGTCGTGCCTGCTGTGAATCTCGGAATGCCGAAAATCCCCGAAGTCCTGGCCCCGCGACGCAAGTCCCGCCAGATCAAGGTGGGCAAGGTGCTCGTCGGCGGCGACGCCCAGGTCAGCGTGCAGTCGATGACGACGACGCCCACCACGAACATCAACGCGACCCTGCAGCAGATCGCCGAGCTCACGGCCTCGGGCTGCGACATCGTGCGGGTGGCCGTGCCGAGCCGCGACGACGCCGAGGCGCTGCCGATCATCGCGAAGAAGAGCCAGATCCCGGTCATCGCCGACATCCACTTCCAGCCGAACTACGTGTACGCCGCGATCGACGCGGGGTGCGCGGCGGTGCGCGTGAACCCGGGCAACATCCGCAAGTTCGACGACCAGGTCGGCGAGATCGCCCGCCGCGCGAAGGAGGCGGGCGTCTCGCTGCGCATCGGCGTCAACGCCGGCTCCCTCGATCCGCGACTGCTGCAGAAGTACGGCAAGGCGACGCCCGAGGCGCTCGTCGAGTCGGCCGTGTGGGAGGCCTCGCTCTTCGAGGAGCACGACTTCCACGACTTCAAGATCTCGGTGAAGCACAACGATCCCATCGTCATGGTGAAGGCGTACCGCATGCTCGCCGAGCGGGGCGACTGGCCGCTGCACCTCGGCGTCACCGAGGCCGGCCCCGCCTTCCAGGGCACGATCAAGTCGGCGACCGCGTTCGGCATCCTGCTCGGCGAGGGCATCGGCGACACCATCCGCGTCTCGCTGAGCGCCCCGCCCGTCGAAGAGGTGAAGGTCGGCCTGCAGATCCTGCAGTCGCTGAACCTCCGCGAACGCAAGCTCGAGATCGTCTCGTGCCCCTCGTGCGGCCGCGCCCAGGTCGACGTGTACAAGCTCGCGAACGACGTCACCGAGGGGCTCGAGGGCATGAGCGTGCCGCTCCGCGTCGCCGTCATGGGCTGCGTCGTCAACGGCCCCGGCGAGGCGCGCGAGGCCGACCTCGGCGTCGCCTCGGGCAACGGCAAGGGCCAGATCTTCGTGAAGGGCGAGGTCATCAAGACCGTGCCCGAGGCCGAGATCGTCGCGACGCTCATCGCCGAGGCGAACCGCATCGCCGACGAGATGGGCTCGGACGCCCCGGTCGGCACGCCGACCGTCGTCACCCCGTAGCCGCGGCCGCCCTGCGCGAGTAGGGTGTGCGCGCACGGATGCCTCGACGGCATCCGCCGGCGAGAGGAGACCGCGATGAACAGCGGCGGCGGCGAGTTCGAGTATCCCGACACGGCGGGCTACCCCGACGGAATGGGCACGCTCCACGAGGGCGTCGACGACGATCGTGACGCCGAGGGCGACGTCGAGGACGCCGAGGACGCCGAGGACGACGAGGCGGCGGCGGCGACCGAGGGCGACCTCGAGCGCTTTGCCCTCGAAGACGAGGAGGACGTCGAGGGCGTCTGAGCCGGTCGCCGGCCGATCGGCGGGCGGGCCTCAGGCCGCGGTGAAGCGCACCGAGCCGTCGGCGATGTCGGCGGCCTCCAGCACGACCTCGATCGTGCCGCCCGCCCGGGCGCCGTCGGGTGCGGGGCAGCTCGCCGTCACCGCGGGCGTCTCGAGCTGGAACACCGCGCGCTCGCCCCGCAGCTCGAGCACCGTCGCCGTGAACCGCTCGCCGACGCGGTCGTGGAGGAGGGCCGCCTCCACCCGCGCGATCGACCCCGAGTCGAGCTGGGCGGCGCGCTGGGCCGAGGCGGCCATGATCGGCGGCAGCCCGGGGAGCGAGTCGCGCACCCACGCCGGCACCTCGCGCCCGGCGGCCACCGCCGCGCAGACGACGAGCCCCCAGCGGTCGACGAGCCGGCGGATGGGCGCGGTGACGTGCGCGTACGGCGCCGCGAGGGCCGCCTGCAGGGTCTCGGCGGGCACGGTGCCGTCGAAGGCGACGTAGCCGGCGCCGCGGAAGAGGCCGCTCGCGATCTGCAGCACGGCGAGGGCGAGCGGGTCGGCGCGGTCGAGGCCGCGCAGGTACTCGCCGTACGAGAGGTCGCCGGGCCAGGGGCATCCGAGCGCCTCGGTCTGCCGGCGGAACGCGGCGAGCCGCTCGTCGTCGGGCGCGGGCATCGTGCGCAGCACCCCGACCCGGGCGTCGAGCATCATCGAGGCCGCCGACATGCCCGTCATGAGCGAGAGCTGGGCGTTCCAGTCCTCGACGGGCAGGGGGGTGCGCCGCAGCAGGTCGTAGCCCCCGTCGCTGCGCACGATCTCCTCGTCGGGCGTGTTGAGGCTCGCGCCGCCGCGGATCCGTTCCTGCTCGACCCGGGCGCGGCCGATCTCGCCGAGGAGCGCGACGGGCGCGTCGGCGTCGCCGGCGTCGATGAGCGCCTGCGCCTCGCGGTAGTCGAGGCGCGCCCGCGACCTGATCAGAGCGCGTTCGAGGCGGGTGCTCGCGATCGTGCCGTCGCCGGCGAGCTCGAAGCGCCAGACGAAGGCCGCACGGTCGGCGTCCGGCAGCAGGGAGGCGCGGTCGTCGCCGATGACCGGCGGATGCAGCGGGATCCGGCCGTCGGCGGCGTAGAGCGTCTGCCCGCGCTCGCGGGCCGCGCGGTCGACGGCGCCGCCCGGCGCGACGAACGCCGGCACGTCGGCGATCGCGTAGTGCACGACGTAGCCGTCGCCGCGCCGGGCGAGGTGCATCGCCTGGTCGAGGTCGGTCGAGCCGGAGGGGTCGATCGTCGCGAAGGGGAGGTCGCGGAGGTCGGCTGCGGGTGCGGCCGGCGACGCCGCCTCGGCCTCGGCGAGCACCTCGGGGGCGAACTCCTCGGGCAGTTCGAGCGAGGCGCGGAGCGCGGCGAGCGACTCGGCCAGCTCGCTCTGCGCGACGGAGTCCGTGAGATGCGGGCGGCGGGCTGGCATGGGCCAAGCCTACGAGGCGCGCACGAGCCGGATGCCCCGCCGCCTCGTCAGCCGTCGCGGCGGCCGAGCACGCGCGAGAGGTGCCGCAGCACCGATTCGCCCCACTCGTCGGCCTCCGCGTCGCTCGCCTCGGCGAGGCAGTCCCACCAGGTGAGCGAGCGGTTCACGGCCTGGGTGACCTCGGCGGCGGCGACGAGCTCGGCCCAGAGGTCGTCGTCGAGCGCGTCGGGCTCGGCCCACGCCCGGCGGAACGCCGCCTCGACCGGGGCCGGGTCGAGCCCGCCGACCTCCATCACCGCCGCCGGGATGAGGATCGCCTCGACCGGGTGCGCCCACTGGGCGTCGCCGAAGTCGAACACCCGCAACCGCCCGCGCTCGCCCGCCGAGGTCGCGAAGACGTTGCCCGGGTGCAGGTCGCCGTGCTGGAGCGTCGAGGGCAGACCGCTCGCGGCGAGCGTCGCGGCCGCCTCGGCGACGCGCGGGCGGGCGTCGCGGAGCGCGGACGCCGTCTCGTCGTCGGGCGAGGAGGGATGCCCCGCGGGGAGCCCCAGCACCCGCTCGAGCATCAGCTCGAAGCGAGCCGGCACCGTGCCGGGGGAGCAGTCGGGAACCCCGAGGGCCACGACCTCCGCCGCGCGGTCGACGAGTGCGCCCTGCACCCGCGCCCACTCCGCGACCACCTCGAGCCAGTCCCCGGCGGTCGCGCCCGAGTCGCCCCGCGCCTCGCGGAGCGTCGCGCCGTGGTCGGCGGTGAGCATCCACCCGCGCTCGGCGTCGGCGGCGACGGGGGCGGCGACCGCGTCGGGCAGCGCGCCCGCGAGGAAGGCCTGGAGCCGGGGCTCGAAGGCCTGCGCGCGGCAGTTCGCCTTGAACCAGAAGCGTGCGGGGAGCCCGCCCTGCGCGGCGTCGATCACGAGCTGCGTCGACCACGGGCGCACGCGCGGCTGGGCGACGGCCGTGAGCCGCGCGTCGCTCGCGGCGAGCGCCGACGCGGCCCACGCGGTGGCGGCGTCGTGCCATTCGGTCGTCGTCACGACGGCGGAGAACGGGCGGCCCTGATCCATGCCAGCACGATAGGGCAGGAGTCGCCCATCGTGCTCAGTAGAATCGTCGGGTGTCCACACGCCTCTCGAACTACTTCCTCCGTACGCTCCGCGAAGACCCCGCCGACGCCGAGGTCACGAGCCACAAGCTGCTCGTGCGCGCCGGGTACATCCGCCGCCAGGCCCCGGGCGTGTTCGCGTGGCTGCCGCTCGGCCTCCGCGTGAAGGCGAAGATCGAGCGCATCGTGCGCGAGGAGATGGAGAACGCGGGCGCGCACGAGGTGCACTTCCCGGCGCTGCTGCCGCGCGAGCCCTACGAGGTCACGAACCGGTGGACCGAGTACGGCGAGGCGCTCTTCCGCCTCCAGGACCGCAAGGGCTCCGACTACCTGCTCGCGCCGACGCACGAGGAGGTCTTCACGCTGCTCGTGAAGGACCTCTACAGCTCCTACAAGGACCTGCCGCTCTCGATCTACCAGATCCAGGACAAGTACCGCGACGAGGCGCGGCCCCGCGCGGGCCTCCTGCGCGGCCGCGAGTTCACGATGAAGGACGCCTACTCGTTCGACATCGACGACGCCGGGCTCGACGCCTCCTACCAGGCCCAGCGCGACGCCTACGAGCGCATCTTCACGCGCCTCGGCCTCGAGTACGTCATCGTCAAGGCCGACGCCGGCGCGATGGGCGGCTCGAAGAGCGAGGAGTTCCTGCACCCGACGCCCGTCGGCGAGGACACCTTCGTGCGTTCGGCGGGCGGCTACGCCGCCAACGTCGAGGCGTTCCAGACCCTCGTCCCCGAGTCGCTGCCGATCGAGGGCCAGCCCGAGCCCGTCGTGTTCGACTCGCCGAACACGCCGACCATCCTGAGCCTCGTCGACCACGTCAACGAGCACGAGGCGCGCACCGACCGCGCCTGGCACGCCGCCGACACCCTGAAGAACGTCGTCCTCGCGCTCACCCACCTCGACGGCACGCGCGAGCTCGTCGTCGTGGGCATGCCCGGCGACCGCGACGTCGAGATGAAGCGAGCAGAGGTGGCCTTCGCGCCCGCCGAGGTCGAGGCCGCGACCGAGTCCGACTTCGCGAAGCACCCCGTACTCGTCAAGGGCTACATCGGCCCGTGGTCGCCCACCGGCCCCGTGCTCGGCGAGGAGTCGGCCAGCGGCATCCGCTTCCTCGTCGACCCGCGCGTCGTCGACGGCACCGAGTGGGTGACCGGCGCCAACCTGCACGAGAAGCACGTGCTCTCGCTCGTCGCGGGCCGCGACTTCGTCGCCGACGGCGTGATCGACATCGCCGACGTGCGCGCCGGCGATCCCGCGCCCGACGGCTCGGGCCCGGTCGAGCTCGCGCGCGGCATGGAGATCGGGCACGTCTTCCAGCTCGGCCGCAAGTACGCGGAGGCGCTCGGGCTCAAGGTGCTCGACGAGAACGGCAAGCTCGCGACCGTCACGATGGGCTCGTACGGCATCGGCATCACCCGCATCCTCGCGATCATCGCCGAGCTGCACAACGACGACAAGGGCCTCATCTGGCCGCCGGCCGTCGCCCCGTTCGACGTGCACGTGGTCGCGACCGGCAAGGACGAGGCGGTGTTCGACGCCGCCGAGAAGATCGTCGCCGACCTCGAGGCCGCCCGCTTCGACGTGCTCTACGACGACCGCCCGAAGGTCTCGCCCGGCGTGAAGTTCGGCGACGCCGAGCTCATCGGCGTGCCGAAGATCATCATCGCCGGCCGTGGCGTCGCCGAGGGCGTCGTCGAGGTCTGGGACCGCGCGACGGGCGAGCGCACCCCGGTGCCCCTCGACGGCGTCGTGGCGGCGCTCCAGGGCTAGTCGCCCCGAGCTGCGTCGGCGATCAGCCGGCGCAGCTCCGCCGACGTCTCCTCGGAGCGCGCCAGCAGCACCCGGAGTCGGGCGTCGACCTCGGCGACCGACCTCGTCGTCGCCGGGTCGGCGCCGGCACCCGCCCCCGCGGTGACGGCCCCCGACACCGCACCGGCGGCGACCCCGGCCGCCGTCGCGTCGTTCGTCGCACTCGCGCTCGTCGTCTCGGGCCCGGTCCCGGCCGCCTCGCTCGACGGCTCGGCGTCGCGTTGCGGCCCGAGGAAGAGGTTCGCGAGGTAGCCGGTGAAGGTGCCGAAGATGCCGACGCCGACGATGATGATGAGCGCGCCGAGCAGCCGGCCCGAGTTCGTGACCGGGAACTGGTCGCCGTAGCCGACGGTCGAGATCGTGACGATCGTGTACCAGAGCGCATCGGAGGCCGAGGTGATGTTCGCGCCTTCCGCGTGCCCCTCGACCGCGAGGATGGCGAGGCTGCCGAACTGCAGCACGAACACGCCGAGCAGGAGCAGCGTCATCAGGGTGCTGTTGGCGCGATCGTGCACGAGCGTGTTCCAGATCGTGCGCGGTCCGAGGTCGCGCATGAGCCGCACCACCCTGAGCAGCCGGAAGACGCGCAGGACCTTGAGCTGCGGGAACGGCAGGCTCGCGAGCAGGTCGGCCCAGCCGAAGCCGCGGAAGAAGTAGCGCCCGGCCGACGGCGCCGTCGCCATCCGGTAGATGAAGTCGCCGAGGAAGATGAGGCTGAACAGCGCGTTCATCACCGACAGGATGAGCTGGAGCGCGCCGTCGGACTGGAACACGTATACGAAGACGAGGTTCAGGATCGAGAGGATCGAGAGCACGCCGATGAAGATCTCGTAGGCCGTGTTCTTGAGCTCCGAGCGGACCTTCGTGCGGGACCTGGCCATGGCTGCTCCTCGTGCTGCGGGTGGCGGCGACGGCGCCGTGCCCCCATTGTGCACTCCGGCGGCCCGGGTCCCGCGGATGCCGAGCGTTGCCTCGCCGGTCATCTCCCGTTCACCGGCTCGCCCCCTCCTCGCAGCCCGGCGACGCGACGCTCGACGCGTACGCCGCCGAGAGTGAGGACGCCCCCGATGACCCTGGCCGACCAGACCCGCCGTTCACTGCCGATCGTCGACCACGCGCGAGGCAAGCGCTCGCCCGTCACCTGCCGGCTCAAGTGCGCCGACGCCTGCCTCGGCCCCGAGTGCAACACCTCGGCCAACCCCGAGTTCCGATCGCTCGCCTCGGCGGCGCTCAGCCGTCGTGCGCTGCTCGGCCTCGGCGCCGCAGGCGCGTTCACCCTCGTGGCGGCCGGCGCGCTGAAGCCCGCGCCGGCCCAGGCCGCGACCCTCGCCGGGCGCGGCGCAGGTGCGGGCGCCGCCGCGGCATCCCGCCTGCCCTTCGAGCCCATCGCCCCCGTCTCGCACCTCGTCGACGAGTTCACGGTGCCGGCGGGCTACCGCTGGCAGGCGCTCGTGCGCTGGGGCGACCCGATCTTCCCCGACGCGCCCGCCTTCGACCTCCACGGCCAGAGCGCCGCCGCGCAGGCCCGCCAGTTCGGCTACAACAACGACTACCTCGACGTGATCGCCGACCGCGGCGGCCTCACCGGGGTCCTCGTCACGAACCACGAGTACGTGAACCCGGGCATCATGTTCCCGCCGTCGAGCGACCCGGCCGAGCTCCGCCGGCGCAGCGAGATCTACAAGGCCGCGCAGGGCATGAGCGTCGTGGAGGTCGCCCGCGACCGCGTCGGCGGTCCCTGGCGCATCGTGAAGGGCGGCGCGCGCAACCGCCGGATCACGGTCGAGAGCGAGTTCGCGTTCACGGGCCCGGCCGCCGGTTCGGCGCTGCTGCAGACGGCCGGCGACCCGAGCGGCACGGTCGTCAACGGCACGCTCGGCAACTGCGCGGGCGGCACGACGCCGTGGGGCACCGTGCTCTCCGGCGAGGAGAACTTCAACGGCTACTTCCGGGCGGCGCCCGACACCGCGGCCCGCAAGCGCTACGGCTTCGCCGACGCCGCGACCTCGACCGGGTGGGAGACGTGGGACCCGCGCTTCGACGGCTCGGCACCGGGCTACGAGAACGAGGGCAACCGCTTCGGCTACATCGTCGAGATCGACCCGCAGGACCCGACGTCCACGCCCGTGAAGCACACCGCGATGGGTCGCTTCAAGCACGAGGGCGCGAACGTGCGCATCGCCGAGGACGGCAGGGCGGTCGCCTACATGGGCGACGACGAGCGCGGCGACTACCTCTACAAGTTCGTCTCCAAGCACAAGTTCAACCCGAAGGACAACCCCGGCGCGCGCAAGCAGAACGGCCGCCTGCTGAGCGAGGGCGACCTGTTCGTCGCCCGGTTCAGCGGCAACTCGCCCGCCGCCGAGATCGACGGCACCGGCAAGCTGCCCTCCGACGGCGCGTTCGACGGCTCGGGGGAGTGGGTCGCCCTCACCCGCAAGGGCGAGAGCGTCGTGCCGGGCATGTCGGTCGAGGAGGTGCTCGTGAACACCCGGCTCGCCGCCGACCTCGTCGGCGCGACGAAGATGGACCGCTGCGAGGACGTCGAGCCGCACCCGACGAGCGGCCGCGTGTACGTCGCGTGCACGAACAACACGCAGCGCGGCACGGCCGGGCGGCCTCCCGTCGACGAGGCGAACCCGCGCGCGACGAACCGCGACGGGCACGTCATCGAGCTGACCGAGCTGCGCGGGCAGTCGGGCGAGCGCTTCGCCTGGAGCATCCTGCTGCTCTGCGGCGACCCCGCCTCGATCACGCAGACCTACTTCGCGGGCTACCCGAAGGAACAGGTCTCGCCCATCTCGTGCCCTGACAACGTGGCCTTCGACTCCGAGGGCAACCTCTGGATCTCCACCGACGGCGCGCCCTCGACGATCCGGAGGAACGACGGCCTCTTCAAGGTGCCGCTCGAGGGGCCGGAGCGCGGGCACGTGCAGCAGTTCCTCTCGGTCCCCCGCGAGGCCGAGACGTGCGGCCCGGTGATCCGCGCCGAGGAGGGCGTGGTGTTCGTCGCCGTGCAGCACCCCGGCGAGGAGGGCTCGTTCGCCGCGCCGACCTCGCTCTTCCCCGACTACGGTTCGGCGGCCCCCGGTGCGTTCGCCGCGCCGCGGCCGTCGGTCGTGCAGGTGTGGCGCGGCTAGCGCCGGCTTCCGCGACGCAGTGAGAGACGACCGGATGCCGCGTGGGGGCGCGGCACCGGCCCGCCGCGCGGGGGCGCGGCGATGAGAACGGATGCCGCGCGGCGGGGGCCGCGCGGCATCCGCTTCGCCGTCCCGCCGGGAACCCGTGGGAGGGTGGAGGCATGAGCACGCAGCCCGCCCGTCGCGCAGACGAGACCCTTCCGGCCGAGATCCTCGAGCGCGTCGACGCCCTGCTCGACGAGGCCGACATCCGCGAGAACCGAGGCCTCGTCGAACGGGTCCTCCTCACCGGCCTCCGGCTCGGGACCGACGGCACGCGACGTCTCGACCTGAAGATCACCGCATCGGCCCTCGAGGAGATGCGCGCGGCGTTCCGGCTGTTCGAGCCCTACTCGCGCGTGCCGAAGGTCACGGTGTTCGGCTCGGCGCGCACCTCGCCGAGCGACCCGCTCTACCGCCAGGCGCAGGACGTGGCGGCCGCGCTCGCCGCCGACGGCTGGATGGTCGTGACCGGCGCCGGGCCCGGCATCATGGAGGCCGCGACGACGGGCGCCGGTCCCGGGCGGGCGCTCGGGGTCTCCATCCGCCTGCCGTTCGAGGAGGCGCCGAACGAGGCGATCGCCGCGGCGAGTCGCGTGGCGATGAAGTACTTCTTCACCCGCAAGCTCATGCTCGTCAAGGAGTCGCGCGGCTTCGTCTGCCTCCCGGGCGGATTCGGCACGCTCGACGAGACCTTCGAGCTGCTGACGCTGCAGCAGACCGGCAAGGCCGAGCCTATGCCGATCGTGCTGCTCGATGCGCCCGGCGTCGGATTCTGGGAGGGCCTCCAGCGCTTCGTGGACGACTCGCTCGTGCCCGCGGGGCTCATCAACCGCGACGACCTCGATCGCGTGCTCATCACCGACTCGGTCGAGGCCGCCGCCGCCGAGATCACGGGGTTCTGGCGGAACTACGACTCGTTGCGCTGGGTCGGGAACCGGCTGGTGCTACGGCTCAACGCGCAGCCGAGCGACGACGAGGTCGACGAGCTCAACGACCGGTTCGGCGCGCTCCTCGCGGCCGGCCGGATCGAGCGGACCGAGCCCCTCCGTCCCGAGCGGGACGACGAGGACGTGCTCGGGCTGCCCCGCGTCATCCTCGAGCCCGACCAGCACCGCGTCGGAGAGCTCCACCGGCTCATCCGCGCGCTCAACGCGCTGCCGTCGGCGCCGGCCGACGCGACGCCGCCCGCGGTACCGGCCGCCGGCGGGTGAACCCCGCGCCGCGGGTGCTCGGAGGTCCCCGCATCCGGTACCGTAGAGTGTCCGCTCCGAGGGGTGGCGGCACGAGAGCTGAATAGAGGAGGCCGGCGATGGACATCGACCTCAGCATGCTTCGCATGGTGGAGCGCGAGAAAGAGATCCCGTTCGAAGAACTGGTGCAGATCATCGAGCAGGCGATCCTGATGGCCTACCTCAAGCACCAGAACCCGACCGTGCACGGCCACGCCAACCCGACGGGGGCCCGCGCCGAGCTCGACCGCAAGACGGGCCACGTCTCGATCTTCGTGCCCGAGCTCGACGACGAGGGCGAGGTCATCGGCGAGAGCGAGGACACCCCGAACGACTTCGGCCGCATCGCCGCCTTCGCGGCGAAGCAGGTCATCATGCAGCGCCTCCGCGACATCGCCGACGACGCGGTGCTCGGCGAGTTCCGCGGGCGCGAGGGCGACATCGTCGCGGGCATCATCCAGCAGGGCCCGAATCCGCGGATGGTGCACGTCGACCTCGGCACCGTCGAGGCGATGCTGCCGCCCGAAGAGCAGGTCCCGGGCGAGGAGTACCCGCACGGCCAGCGCATCCGCGTCTACGTCACGAGCGTCTCGAAGGGCACGAAGGGCCCGTCGATCACCGTGTCGCGCACGCACCCCGCGCTCGTCCGCAAGCTCTTCGCGCTCGAGGTGCCCGAGATCGCGAACGGCGTCGTCGAGATCGTCTCGCTCGCCCGCGAGGCCGGCCACCGCACGAAGATCGCCGTCCGGGCGAACCAGCCCGGCGTCAACGCGAAGGGCGCCGCCATCGGCGAGCTCGGGCAGCGCGTGCGCGCCGTGACCGCCGAGCTGGGCGCCGAGAAGATCGACATCGTCGACTGGTCCGACGACCTCGCGACCTTCGTCGCGAGCGCGCTGAGCCCGGCGAAGGTGACGAGCGCCTACATCATCGACGAGGCGACGCGGGCCGTCCGCGCGCTCGTCCCCGACTACCAGCTCTCGCTCGCGATCGGCAAGGAGGGTCAGAACGCTCGCCTGGCCGCCAAGCTCACCGGGGCGAAGATCGACATCCAGCCCGACTCGATCCTCGAACAGGGCTGATCCGCCGAAGGTCGTCAGCGCGACCTCCGCCCGTCGCGTCGGCGGGCCTGAGCGCAGAGTGTAAGATGGAACCTGTCAGAACGTGCATCGGATGCCGTTCGCGCGCCCCGCGATCCTCGCTTCTGAGGGTCGTCTCCCAGAACTCCCACGTCGTGGCCGATGTCACGGCCGTGCTTCCGGGCAGGGGTGCGTGGCTGCATCCGACACCCGAGTGCTACCGGCTCGCCGTTCGGAAGCGCGCCTTCGGGCGAGCGCTCCGTCTTCACGGCGAGGTGGACACCGGCAACGTAGAGAACAGGCTGAACCCACAAGTGATGACCAATGAGTGACAACTAATGAGCGGCTCGAAATGAGTCCCGTCCGCCATTGATGGTCTGCCCCTGTCCGGGCGCAGGCCCGGAACAGGAGAGAAGTGGCTGCCAAACCACGCGTACACGAGATCGCATCCGAGCTCGGTGTCGACAGCAAGATCGCCCTTGAGAAGCTCAAGGAGATGGGCGAGTACGTCAAGGGACCCTCGTCGTCCATCGAACCCCCCGTCGCACGTCGCCTGAAGGCGGCGCTCGAGGCCGCCGGCGCCGCCGCGCAGGCCGCGCCCGCGGCGACCCCCGCCGCACCGGCGAAGCCCGCGGCGAAGCCGGGTGCGAAGCCCGGCCCCAAGCCGGCTCCGAAGCCCGCCGAGCCCGCTCCCGCGGCTCCGGTCCCCGCCCCGGCGCCCGCCGCCCCGGCCGACGCGCCGCTGACGGTCGCCGAGCGCCAGGCGCAGGCGGAGGAGAAGGCGGCCCAGGCCGCCGCCGAGAAGGCCGCCGAGGCGCCCGCCGCCTCGACCGACGCCGTCAAGCCCGGCGCCTCGGCTCCGAAGCCCGGTGCCGCGGCTCCGCGCCCCGGTGCTCCGAAGCCCGGCGCGCCGCGCCCCGGCAACAACCCGTTCTCGAGCTCGCAGGGCATGGGCTCCCGCCCCGCCCAGCCGCGCCCGGGCAACAACCCGTTCTCGAGCTCGCAGGGCATGGGCCAGCGTCCGAGCCCCGGCAACATCCCGCGCCCGCAGGCCCCGCGCCCCGGTTCGCCGCGCCCCGGCGCCCCGCGTCCGGCCGGCGCAGGCGGTCGTCCCGGCGGCGGCTTCCAGCGCCCCGGCGGTGCGGGCGGCGGCGCCCGTCCCGGCGGCGGCGGTGGCTTCCAGCGCCCCGGCGGCGCTCCCGGCACCGGCTTCGGCGGCCCGCGTCCCGCGGGCGGCGGCGGTCGCGGTCGCGGCCCCGGCGGCGGTACTGCAGGTGCCTTCGGCCGCGGTGGCGGCAAGTCCAAGGCGCGCAAGTCGAAGCGGACGAAGCGGGCCGAATTCGAGATGCGGGAGGCCCCGTCGCTCGGCGGCGTGAGCGTTCCCCGCGGCGACGGCAACACCGTCATCCGCCTGCGTCGCGGCTCCTCGATCTCCGACTTCGCCGACAAGATCGACGCGAACCCCGGTTCGCTCGTCACGGTGCTGTTCCACCTCGGTGAGATGGCGACCGCGACCGAGTCGCTCGACGAGGCCACGTTCGAGGTGCTCGGCGCCGAGCTCGGCTACAAGATCCAGGTCGTCTCGCCCGAGGACGAGGACCGCGAGCTCCTCGAGGGCTTCGACATCGACCTCGAGCAGGAGCTCGAGGACGAGACCGACGAGGACCTCGCGCAGCGGCCCCCGGTCGTCACCGTCATGGGCCACGTCGACCACGGTAAGACCCGACTCCTCGATGCGATCCGCAACGCGAACGTCGTCGCGGGCGAGGCCGGCGGCATCACCCAGCACATCGGTGCGTACCAGGTGCACACCGAGCACGAGGGCGTCGACCGCGCGATCACCTTCATCGACACCCCGGGTCACGAGGCGTTCACCGCCATGCGCGCCCGTGGTGCGCAGGTCACCGACATCGCGATCCTCGTGGTCGCGGCCGACGACGGCATCATGCCGCAGACGATCGAGGCGCTGAACCACGCCCAGTCGGCGAACGTGCCGATCGTGGTCGCGGTGAACAAGATCGACAAGCCCGACGCCAACCCGGCGAAGGTGCGCCAGCAGCTCACCGAGTTCGGCCTGGTCGCCGAGGAGTACGGCGGCGACGTCATGTTCGTCGACGTCTCGGCTCGCGAGGGCGTCGGCATCCAGGAGCTGCTCGACGCGGTCCTGCTGACCGCCGACGCCGGGCTCGACCTCCGGGCGAACCCGAACAAGGCGGCCCGCGGTGTCGCGATCGAGGCGAAGCTCGACAAGGGGCGCGGCGCCGTGGCGACCGTCCTCATCCAGTCGGGCACGCTGAAGGTCGGCGACGCGATCGTCGCGGGCACGGCCTACGGCCGCGTGCGCGCCATGGCCGACGAGAACGGCGACGCCGTCACCGCCGCGACCCCGTCGCGTCCGGTGCAGGTGCAGGGCCTCTCGAGCGTCCCGCGCGCCGGCGACACCTTCCTCGTCACCGAGGAGGACCGCACGGCCCGTCAGATCGCCGAGAAGCGCGAGGCCGCAGAGCGCAACGCGCAGCTCGCGAAGGCTCGCAAGCGCATCTCGCTCGAGGACTTCACGCGTGCGCTGGAAGAGGGCAAGGTCGAGGCGCTCAACCTCATCATCAAGGGCGACGTGTCGGGTGCCGTCGAGGCGCTCGAAGAGTCGCTCATGAAGATCGAGGTCGACGACTCGGTGCAGCTGCGCATCCTCCACCGCGGTGTGGGTGCCGTCACCGAGAGCGACATCGACCTGGCGACGATCGACAACGCGATCGTCATCGGGTTCAACGTCCGCCCCGATGTGAAGGCGCGCGAGCGCGCCGCCCGCGAGGGTGTCGACGTGCGCTTCTACAACGTCATCTACAACGCGATCGACGACATCGAGGCCTCGCTCAAGGGCATGCTCAAGCCCGAGTACGAAGAGGTCCAGTCGGGTGTCGCCGAGATCCGCGAGGTGTTCCGCTCCTCGAAGTTCGGCAACATCGCCGGTGTCATCGTGCGCTCCGGCACGATCACGCGCAACGCCAAGGCGCGCGTCATCCGCGACGGCGTCGTGGTCGGCGACAACCTGGCCATCGAGTCGCTGCGCCGGTTCAAGGACGACGTCACCGAGGTCCGCACGGACTTCGAGGCGGGCATCGGCCTCGGCAAGTACAACGACATCCAGGTCGGCGACGAGATCGAGACCATCGAGATGCGCGAGAAGCCTCGCGCGTAGCCGGAACCGGGGGCGGCGGCACGCCGCCGCCCCCGTCTCCGTCCGTTCGGAAGGGAACCACCCATGGCTGATCCGGCACGCGCCAGGAAGATGGCCGACCGCATCAAGGAGATCGTCGCCCGGCGCCTCGACAAGGGTCTCCGCGACCCGCGCCTCGGCTTCGTGACGATCACCGACGTGCGCGTCACGGGCGACCTGCAGCACGCGAGCATCTTCTACACGGTCTACGGCTCCGACGAGGAGCGCCGCGACTCGGCGCTCGCGCTCAAGGCCGCCACCGGGATGCTCCGCAGCGAGGTCGGCCGCAACATCACGGCTCGGCTCACGCCGACCCTCGAGTTCATCGCCGACGCGGTGCCCGAGAACGCGCAGCACATCGCCGATCTGCTGCGCGAGGCCCGCACCCGCGACGAGGAGACGTCGGCGCTCGCGGCGAAGGCCGAGTACGCCGGCGACCCCGACCCGTACGTGAAGCCGCGCGAACTCGACGACGACGAGGACGACTTCGACGACGTCGAGGCTCGCTGAGCGCGCGACGACGTCGCGAACGACATCGCGTCGACCGAGGTCGACGTGCAGCTGCCCGGGGCCATCAGGCCTCGGGCAGCGTCATTCCGTCGGCGGTCGCGACGGCGAGCCCGTCGGCGACGAGCCCGGCGATCGCGCGCTCGAGCTGCGCGGCGTCGCCCCAGACCCCTGAGAGCTCGGCGCGGGTCACCGGACGGTGCGCGGCACGGAGCTCGCGCATGACGATCCCGCGCACCTGCCGGTCGGAGCCCTCGAATCGCGCCTGCCTCGCCTTGCGCGGTCCGTCGTAGGCGGGCGAGCCCGCGCGGAGCCAGGCGCAGCGGTCGCGGATCGGGCAGTCCGCGCACCGCGGAGCGCGGGCCGTGCAGACGACCGCCCCGAGCTCCATGGCGGCGGCGTTGAACACCCGCGCCGTGCGCGGGGCATCGGGCAGCAGCGCCGACATCGCGGCGAGGTCCCTCGTCGTCGACGGGGGAGCGGGCTCGGCGTTGCCGTCGACCGCCCGGGCGATCACCCGCCTCGTGTTCGTGTCGACGACTGGCACCCGCACGCCGAAGGCGAACGCCGCCACCGCGCGGGCGGTGTACGGCCCGACCCCCTGGAGGGCGAGGAGCTCGTCGAGCTCGCGCGGCACCTCGCCGTCGTGGCGCTCGACGATCTCGACGGCCGCTCGATGCAGCCAGAGCGCCCGCCGCGGGTATCCGAGCCGGTCCCACGCGCGCACCGCCTCCGCGGCGGGCTCGGCGGCGAGGCTCGCCGGGGTGGGCCACCGGCGGATCCAGGCCTCCCAACGCGGGATCACCCGGTCGACCTGCGTCTGCTGCAGCATGAACTCGCTCACGAGCACCGCCCACGGCGACACCTCGGCAGCGCGCCAGGGCAGCGGCCGCGCGGCATCCTCGAACCACTCGTTGACGGCGGTGGCGAGGTCGGGGGCGGCCTGACGGGGCATCCGACCAGCCTAGGCCGCCCCGGAGGGCCCGGCGTTATGCTCGCAGCATGCGCCTCGTCACGACGCCCCGGGTCACGTTCCTCCGCGAGCTCTCGGGCGAGATCATCGCGCACTACGGGCGCGGGCGCATGATCGTCGCGGTCGACGGACCGCTGCGGAGCGGCAAGACGGCGTTCGCCGACGATCTCGCCGAGGTGCTCCGCGAGCGGGGCCACACGGTGTTCCGGGCGAGCATGGAGGGCTTCCACCGCTCCCGCGCCGCGCAGGCCGCCTTCGGGGACGACACCGCGGAACGCTACTACCGGTACGGCTTCGACGAGTCGGCGCTGCGACGGGTGCTCGTCGAGCCGTTCCGGCTCGGCGGCTCGACGGCGTTCGTGACGCGCGTGCTCGACCCCGCACGCGACGCGTGGGTCGAGCCCAGGTGGGTCACCGGCCCGGCCGACGCCATCCTCCTCCTCGACGGGCGCTTCGTGCTCCGCGAGCGGCTCGACGAGCTGTGGGACTACCGGATCGTCGTCGGAGGCGACCCGATCGACCCGGCCGACCGGCTCGCCTACGCCGAGCGCGACCCGCGGCGGGTCGCCGACGCGATCGTGAACCTCGAGGATCCCTCGGACCCGCGCCGAGGATAGGCGTTTGTACCCCGGTTCGATTCCCCATTCCGGGGGGCATTTTGTACCCCGATCGACGGAATCCGCCGATCGCGGGGGCGATCGATCACCATAATTGGCTGATTGCCAGCCCCCGGCAGCAGCGATACCCGACGCACCACCGCAGCACCCGAACACCGACGTCGACCGACGCGGCGCAGCCGCCGCGCCGATCGCCGACGCGCGGCAGCGCCCGGTTCGAGCCCCGCTCGACGCCGGCGGCTCGTCGCCGTTCGTGCTCCGGCGCGTGCTCGCGGGCTCCTCCTCGACCGGGCCGACTCCAGGAGACCCATTCGATGAGGACCACCCGTGCACTCCGCATCGCGGCGACCGTCGTCGGCGCGCTCGCGCTGACCCTCGGCTCAGCCGTGCTGCCCGCGCAGGCGACGCAGCCGTCGTTCATCTGTGAACCGCTCGACTCGGGCAAGATCGACACGACGGGCAGCCCGGCCACCGTCACGGTGACGGCGCCCGAGGGGCAGCTCATCGACGGGTACTGCGTCAAGGCCGGCACGACGAAGTACTTCGTGCCCGTGGTGCCGCCGCAGGCGACCGTCGTGATCGACCACCCGACGAAGGACTCCGTGAGCCACTACTCGGTGAGCTACGTCGACGTGCCGAGCGACCCCGAGGACCCCGAAGGCCTGCCGATCCCGGCCGAGCCGTCCTGGGTCGACGAGTGCGGCGTCGAGAACGACGGCTACGTGCTGCCCGACGACACCGACGACGTGGTCTGGACGACGAGCGGCCGCGACGCCGAGGGCCGGGAGACGGTGACGGCGACCGCGCAGGGCGAGCAGACGTTCGTCGGCGGCGACCCGACCGCCGAGTTCTCGCACGTCTTCACCGACGAGGAGTGCGAGACCCCGCCGCTCACCCGCTGCGAGGCGTTCTCGTCGAACCACTCCACCGACCTCTCGAAGTGGGACCTCGGCCAGACCCGCGCGACCGGTCACAACGAGCTCGTCGCGACCGGCCTCCGCGTCTGGACCGAGGGCGCGACGTCGACCGACAAGGCCGCCGGCTACTACGACACCAACTTCCCGCTCAGCGGCGTCGGGGTCACCTCGATCGCGGACGCGCTCGACTACACGGCGACCACCGGGCCCGAGCCGGGACTCCAGCTCGTCATCGACGTCGACGGCGACGGCACGGGCGACGGCATCCTGGTCGGCGAGGCCGTCTACGGCGAGAACTGGTGGCTGAGCGGCGGCTCGGCGCAGGCGCTCAAGGACGGGGCCCCGAACACGGGCGGCGGCAACGGCTCGGAGTGGTTCGGCACGGCCGCGGAGTGGGTCGAGGCGTTCCCCGATGCGATCGTCGAGGCGATCGGCTACTCGCTCGGCTCGGGCGTGCACGGCGACGGCGTCATCACGAAGATCACCCTCGGCTGCGTCGAGTACACCTTCGGCCTGAAGCCCACCGAGCTCGCGCAGCCGACGCTCGACGGGAGCATCGCCGCCGGCGTCTGCGTCGCGAACGCGCCGTGGATCTACTTCCACGTCGCCCTCACCGACCCCGACGGCGTCGTCGTCTCGCGCGAGGTCTCGCTCGTGCTGAGCGACGGCGAGCACACCGAGACGATCCCGCTCGGCACGCTGAACGACGAGGGCGTGCTCGAGGACGAGGTGCTCTGGCCCGGTGCGGCGGTCGACGACGAGGGCAACGCCACCGCGTGGCCCGGCTGGAAGCAGCTCGGCGACGGCACGTGGGTCGAGACCGACGAGAACTTCGCCTGGACCCGTGACCTCACGAGCGCGAGGTTCGTCGTGAACCCCGAGGTCGAGGTCGAGCTGGCCTACCCGCCGGCCACGCCCGACTGCCTGGCGGCCCCGCCCGTGACGCCGGGCGAGCCCGGTGGCGGCGACGGCGACTCGCCCTCGACGCCGGCCGGCGACGGTCTCGCCGACACCGGCTTCGCCGGCACGACGATCGCGATCGTCGCGGGGGTCGTGGTCCTCGCGGGCGTCGCGTTCCTCGTGATCGCGCGCCGGCGCCGCACGGAGTCCTGACGCCGCACGCGGAGGGGGCCGGCGCGCCGGACCCCTCCGCCGGCGGATGACCCGCACTTCCGCTCGGATCAGGGTTTTGTCCCCCACTTCGGGGGACATCTGGTACCTCGTGCCGAAAAGGGGCTGACAAGTCCCCCATTTCGAGGACATAATGGGGGACATTGCCAAGCCCCCGGCAGTAGCGAAACCCGAAGCACCACCCGCAACACCCGATACCCGAAGCTGATCGCCACGGAGACCCCTCCGCGTCGATCGTCGCTGTGTGCGCTCGATCCGGCCATGCAGGTGCGAACACGCACTCGCGAGGCCGGGTCGAGCGCCCGCGAAGAACTGCCCTCGTGCGCGACTTCGCCAAGCCTTCGCGTTCTCCGTTTCGCCGCCGAGCCGGGCCGATCCCTGGAGAGAACCCGAATGAGCAAGCCCGGCGCCGGTCTGGCGCACGCTGCAGACGGCGACGTCCGCGCACGGAAGCGATCCTCGTCCGTCCATCCGCTCCGCCGTCTCGCGGCAGCGGTCACCGCCCTCGTCGTCGGTGCGGGCCTCGCCCTCGTCGGCGTCGCCGCGCCCGCCGCTGCGCACACGGGCGACCTGACGGCCAAGGCCGTCTGCAACGTCGAGACCGGCGAGTACGACGTCACCTACACGCTCAAGCTCTCGAACGTGCCCGACGGAAAGACCGGCACCACGAACTGGCGGGTCGGCACGTCGAAGTTCGACGGCACGCCCAGGAACGCCGACGACATGGACCGCGGCCCGCTCACGTCGAAGGGCAACACCACGCTCACGCTCGGCACCGAGAGCCTGCCCGGCGACACCGTCGGCAACGGCCCGTGGGTGTACGCCTTCACGAGCTGGGACAAGAACAACAAGAAGGGCTCGGACGGTCGCATCGAAGGCCTGACCGGTGACTGCGGCAACGAGAGCACCGTCAAGAAGATCACCTTCTGCCACGCGACCGGAAGCGCCACGAACCCCTACGTGCGGCTCACGACCTCGGTCAGCGCCTTCCTGAACGCGGGGCACATCGACCACCAGAACCGTGGCGACATCTACCCCGAGTTCACGTACAAGAAGCCCGGCAAGAACGGCCAGCTGATCACGGTTCGCGCCCAGGGCGACCAGAGCCTGCTCCAGTACGAGGACTGCACCAAGCCGCCCACCAGGATCGCCGTCCCGACGGCCTCGTTCGCGGACGAGTGCGGTGTCGACAACTACGTGCTGAGCTACGACAAGAAGCTCGAGGGCGTCGTGTGGTCGGAGTCGGTCGCGGGCGGCAAGGTCACGCTGACGGCGAAGCCGGCTGCGGGCTACGTGTTCGAGGGCGGCAAGTCCGAGATCGTGTTCGGCCCGTGGACGCTCAACCAGAAGCCCTGCGACGTGCTGATCCCGGTGCCGACCCAGGCGTCGTTCGCAGATGAGTGCGGTGTCGACAACTACGTGCTGAGCTACGACAAGGAGCTCACGGGCGTCGTGTGGTCGGAGTCGGTCGTCGACGGCGAGGTCACCCTGACGGCGAAGCCGGCTGCGGGCTACGTGTTCGAGGGCGGCAAGTCCGAGATCGTGTTCGGCCCCTGGACGCTCAACCAGAAGCCCTGCGACGAGAAGATCGCCGCCCCGGTCGCCACGTTCACGGACGAGTGCGGCGTCGACAACTACGTGCTGAGCTACGACAAGGAGCTCACGGGCGTCGTGTGGTCGGAGTCGGTCGTCGACGGCAAGGTCACCCTGACGGCGACGCCGGCAGAGGGCTACGCCTTCGAGAACGGCGAGTCCGAGATCGTGTTCGGCCCGTGGACGCTCAACCAGAAGCCCTGCGACGTGCTGATCCCGGTGCCGACCCAGGCGTCCTTCGCCGACACGTGCGGCCCCGACAACGAGTCCCTCGCCTACGACAAGGAGCTCGCGGGCGTCGTGTGGTCGGAGTCGGTCGCGGACGGCAAGATCACCCTGACGGCGACGCCGGCTGCGGGCTACGTGTTCGAGGGCGGCAAGTCCGAGGTCGTGTTCGGCCCGTGGACGCTCGATGACGAGCCCTGCATCGCACCGGTGCTCGACGGCTCGGTCGCGACCGGGGTCTGCGAGGCCGACGCGCCGTGGATCTCCTACAAGGTCACCTTGACCGATCCCGACGACCAGGCGACCAGCCGCGAGGTGTCGCTCATCCTGAGTGATGGCGAGCACACCGAGACGCTCGCCCTCGGCACGCTGAACGACGACGGCATCCTCGAGGATCGCGTCCTCTGGCCCGGCGCCTCCGTCGACGACGAGGGCAACGCGACCGGATGGCCCGGCTGGAAGCAGCTCGGCGACGGCACCTGGGTCCAGACCGACGACAACTTCGCATGGACTCGCAACCTCACGAGCGCGACCTTCGTCGTGAACCCCGAGCTCGACGTCGAGCTGGCCTACCCGCCGGCCACGCCCGACTGCATCGCGGCCCCGCCCGTGACGCCCGGTGGCGAGGGCGAGACGCCCTCGACGCCGGCAGGCGACGGCCTCGCGGACACCGGCTTCGCCGGCACGACGATCGCGATCGTCGCGGGCGTCGTGGTCCTCGCGGGCATCGCGTTCCTCGTGATCGCGCGCCTGCGCCGCAAGCAGTCCTGACGCAGCACACGAAGGGGGTCCGGTTCGCCGGGCCCCCTTCGTCGTCGGCCGGTCCAGGCATCGGCGCGCCGGTTCAGACGCGAACGGCCGCGAGCACCCGCTCGGGAGCGAGGGGCGCACCGCTCGCCTCGACCTCGTGCACGAGGGCGGTGAGTGCGCGGCTGACCGGGGCGTCGAGCCCGGCGAGCGCCGCCTCGCGCACGACGGCCCCATTCAGGAAGTCGATCTCGGTCGGCTGGCCGCGGCGCACGCTCTGCTGGGTCGAGCCGAGGTTCGGCACTCCGCCCATGCGCACCCGCATGAGCCACGGGAGGACCTGGCCGAGCGCGAGCGGAAGCCGTGCGAAGAGCCGCAGGCGCCGATCGCCGAGGCCCTGCAGGGCTCCGAACCGCACGCCTCGCGCGATGCCGACGCGCACCGCCTCGCGCATGGAGGCCGCCACGACGCGGCGCAGCCGGCGGTCGTCGACGACGTCCTGCACGCTCCTGCCGACGACCGCCGGCACCGCGTTCAGCATGTTCACGATGAGCTTCGTCCACTGGGCGCCGCGGAACCCGGCGATCGCGACGACCGGCACGGCGTCGGAGAGGGTCGCCGCGAGTCGCCTCGACTCGGCATCGGGTGCGCCGTCGCCCCGGCCGAGATAGCTCGTCGCGGGCGTCGTCACGCGGACGACCCCGGGCTCGGTGTAGTTCGCGGCGATGATCGAGAGCAGCCCGACGGCGTGCGAGCGGGGGAGCAGGCGTTCGGCCGTCGCGACGCCGTCGAGCCCGTTCTGGACGACGACGACCGGCACGCCGTCGATGAGCGCCGCGTTCGCGGTGATCGCCGCCTCGGCGTCCTGCGCCTTCGTGCAGACGAGCACGAGCTCGGGGCGTTCGGTGAGGAGCTCGCCGGCCGCGACCCGCGCGTGGGCGTCGCCGTAGCCGCCGCTGAGCCGGATGCCGTCGGCCCTGATCGCCGCGAGGCCCGGGCCGCGCGCGGTCACCTCGATCTCGTGTCCGGCGCGCGCCAGCAGCGCCGCGAACGTCCCGCCGAGCGCGCCCGCGCCGATGATGCCGATCCTCACCGCTCCAGCGTAGGGCCGCGCCGCGCTGCTCGGCGCCGGCCGGGGCGCGTGCGACTGTTAGCCTGAGGGGCGTGAACAGCGGCATCCTCCTCGTCGACAAGCCGCAGGGGATCACGAGCCACGATGTCGTCGCCCGCATGCGGCGCCTCGCCGGGACGCGCAAGATCGGCCACGCCGGCACGCTCGATCCCATGGCGACGGGCCTGCTCGTGCTGGGCGTCGGCACTGCGACGCGTCTCCTGCACTACCTCGTCGGGCTCGACAAGGAGTACTTCGCGACGATCCGGCTCGGCTGGGGCACCACGACCGACGACGCCGAGGGCGAGGCGCTGCCGGCGACGCCCGAGATGACGGCGACCGCCCTCGCGCAGGACGAGGCGACGCTGCGCGAGGCGTTGCTCGCCTTCACCGGCGAGATCGAGCAGGTGCCGAGCGCGGTGAGCGCGGTGAAGATCGACGGCAAGCGGGCGTACCAGCGCGTGCGCGACGGCGAGACCGTCGAGATCGCCCCCCGCAGGGTCACGATCTCGGCCTACGAACTGCTCGACGTGCGCGCCGGTGAGGGATGCCTCGACCTCGACGTCCGCGTCGAATGCTCGTCGGGCACGTACATCCGGGCGCTCGCGCGCGATCTCGGCACGAAGCTCGGCACGGGCGGCCACCTGACGGCGCTCCGGCGCAGTCGGATCGGCCGGTTCGACGTCGCCGAGGCCGGCGAGCTGGAGGGCTTCGACGTCGCCGCCTCCCTGGTGAGCCCGACCGCCGCGGCACGGCGCGCACTGCCGGTCGTCGAGTTCTCCGACGCGGAGGCCGTCGATCTCGGGCACGGCAAGCGCGTGCCCGTGAGCGGCGCCGGCGACGAGGCATCCGCCGATCGACGCGGCGAGCCCTTCGCGGCCGTCGCGCCCGGCGAGCGCCTCGTGGCGATCGTCGAGCGGCGCGGCGGGCAGTGGAAGGTCGTCACCGGATTCCCGCAGGAGGGCGGAGCATGATCGAGTGGTTCGCCTGGGTGCAGCTCGCGGTCGCGGTCGCGGCGGGACTGCTCTGCCTCGTGCTCGGCTTCGCGGGCCGCGTGCCGAGCGACCTCACGCTCGGGGCGCTCGCGCTCGTCGAGCTCCTGCTCCTCGTGCAGGTCGTGGTCGCCATCGCCGCGCCCGCGTTCGGCAACTCGCCGACGGGCAGCCCGCTCGAGTTCTGGGTCTACCTCGTCTCGGCGGCCCTGCTGCCGCCGGCCGCCGCGTTCTGGGCACTGCTCGAACGCAACCGCTGGTCGACCGTCGTGCTCGGCGTCGCCGCGCTCTCGGTCGGCGTGATGGTCTACCGGATGCTGCAGATCTGGACCGTGCAGTCCGTCTGAGCGCCGCACTTCTGAGAGAATCGAACGACATGGAAAGCCTGCAGAGCGCCCCGGCGGAGACCCGTACGCCGACGAAGATGAGCGGTATCGGGCGCGTCCTCGTCGCCGTGTACGGCGTGCTGGCGCTCGCCGCCCTCGGCCGGTCCTTCGTGCAGATCGTCTCGAAGTACGACGAGGCGCCGCTCGCGTACGCCCTGTCGGCGCTCGCCGCCGCGGTCTACGTCGTCGCGACGATCGCGCTCGTGCGGCCCGGCGTGGTCTGGTACCGGGTCGCCTGGGCGACGATCGTCTTCGAGTTCACCGGCGTCATCGTGGTGGGCACCCTGAGCGTCGTGGACCCTGCGCTGTTCCCGCACGACACGGTGTGGTCGTGGTTCGGCCGCGGCTACCTGTTCATCCCGCTCGTGCTGCCCGTGCTCGGCATGTGGTGGCTCGCGAAGCACCGGCCGACGGCGGAGGCCGAGTGAAGACGTACAAGGGCCTCGGCGCCGTCCCGCAGGGCTTCGGGCCCTCGGCTGTGACGATCGGCAAGTTCGACGGCGTGCACCGCGGGCACCGCGAGGTCATCGCACGACTCCGCGACATCGCCGAGGCCGAGCACCTCGCCACCACCGTCGTGACGTTCGACCGCAATCCGCTCGCGCTGCTCGCGCCCGACAAGTGCCCCGAGTCGCTCGTGAGCGTGCGCCAGAAGCTCGAGCTGCTCGCGACGACGGGGGTGGATGCCACGGTGCTGCTGCCGTTCGACCGCGCCCTCGCCTCGGTGCCGGCGACGGAGTTCGTCGAGCGGGTGCTCGTCGACACGCTGCAGGCGAAGGCCGTCCTCGTCGGTAGCGACTTCCGCTACGGCGCCAGGGGCGCCGGCGATGTCGCGCTGCTCGTCGACCTGGGCGCACGCTTCGGCTTCACCGTCGAGGTCGTCGGCGACGTCGCACCCGACGGCGAGCGACGGGTGTCGTCGACCTGGGTGCGCGAACTCCTCGCCGAGGGCGACGTGCGGCGGGCCACCGAACTGCTCGGGCACACGCCGACCGTGTCGGGCATCGTGGTGCACGGGGCGGCCCGCGGTCGCGAGCTCGGGTACCCGACGGCGAACCTGACGCCCGAGTCCGAGGGGCTCATCCCGGCCGACGGCGTGTACGCGGGTTGGCTCACCGACGCGGGCACGCGGTACCCCGCGGCGATCTCGGTGGGCGACAACCCGACGTTCGAGGGCGTGCCGAAGAAGCAGGTCGAGGCCTATGTGCTCGACCGCGAGCTCGACCTCTACGACCACGTCGTCGACGTGGAGTTCGTCGACCGGATCCGTGGCATGGTGGCCTTCACCTCCATCCCCGCGCTCATCGACACGATCCGCGACGACGTCGAACGCACCCGCGGCATCCTCGGGCTCTGAGCCGCGCCTCGCGCGAACCGACCTGGACCCGAGACGGAGACCCGACCGATACCCCGGCTGCCGCAGATACTGCACGATATCGGCGCTGCTCTCGCTCTACGCCGCGATGGCCGCCGGGCTCGTCGTGCCGGTCACCGCGGCGCGCTACGGCCGGATCCGGCTGCTCGTCGGCATCTCCGTGGTCTCGTTCGTCGTCGGCTACCTCGTCGTCGCCGTGAGGCCGCTCCTCGTCGGCATCCTGCACCAGGCGAGCGGCGGATGGACCGTGCCGCTCGTGCTGGTGCTCGCCTCGGCGGCCCGCGGCGGTCGCCGGCGTCGTGATGGCGAGGCCCCGTTTCGTCGAGGACGATCGCCCGGGACGCTGAACGGCGGCGGCGCGGGGCGAGGGGTCGACGCGCACCCGCGGGGCGGCTAATATCCGGGTGCCATGGAGTTGCTGACCTCCGCGGTCGAGACGGCCGCCGCGGCGAAGTCGCCGAACCTCTGGGGCGCGCTCGGCTGCGCGCTCGCCTACTCGGGCGCCCTGTTCGCAACGATCGACGCCTTCGCCGACCTGCTGCTGACGCGCGGCGACGGCGCCGGCGGCCGACTCAGTCCCGCGCTGCGGCTCAAGGCCGGGTCGAAGATCGCCGCCGCGGCCATCACGGTGGTCTCTGCGGCGCTCGTGCTCGCGCTCGACGCGAACTGGTTCGCGTTCTCGGCGCTCAGCATCGTGTTCGCGGTGCTGGTCGGGATCGCGGCGCTCGTGCTCGTACGGCAGCGGGCGCACGTGCGCGAGCGCACGGCCGTGTTCGATGCGCCGGCGACGCGGAGGGGCGGCGCCGAGCCGACGGCCGACGGGGTGTGACATCGCCGTCGACGGTGCGGCCGGACGAAACGACGAACGGGACGATACCGGACGAAACGGACGAGTCAGACGATGAGGTCGGGCCGGTGCACGAGCGCCGCCGCGCCGATCAGGGGGCCCTCGTCGGACAGCGCGGAGGGCACGATCTCGACGCGCGTCGCGAAGGCGAACCCGGTGCGCTCGGCGACCGCGGCGCGGGCGTGGTCGAAGAGCACGGGGGAGACCCGCGAGAACCCACCGCCGATCGCGACGAGATCGAGGTCGAGCAGATTCGTCGCCGAGGCGATGGCGTGGCCGATCGCGGTGCCCGAGCGCTCGACCGCCGCGATCGCGACGGCGTCGCCGGCGGCGTGGGCGCGCGCCAGGTCTTCGCCGGTCGTGCCGTCGAAGCCCTGCGTGCGGGCCCAGGCGACCGTGCGCGGACCCGAGGCGATCGCCTCGAGGCAGCCGCGGCCGCCGCAGGTGCACGGGTCGTCGAACCCGCCGACCTCGATGTGGCCGATGTGGCCGCCGTTGCCCGTGGGGCTCGCGACGGCTCGGCCGCCGATCACGAGCCCGCCGCCGACACCCGTCGAGACGACCATGCCGAGGAGGTTCTCGCCCGGGCTGCCGGCTCCTGCGCCGACCCAGTGCTCGGCGAGCGCGATGCAGAGGCCGTCGATGCGCAGCACGACGGGCGTCCCGGGGAGCATCTCGCCGAGCCGGTCGCGCAGCGGGTGCCCGCGCCACGCGGGCACGTTGAGCGGGGAGACGCGGCCGGTGGCGACGTCGATCGGGCCGGCCGAGCCGACGCCGACGCCGACGAGACCGGCGTCGGCCGGCAGGGCGGCGAGGGCCGCCTCGACGACCTCGCTGACGGACCGGTCGAGCTCGTCGGCGGTCGCGGTCGACCCGGTGGGGCGCCGGTGGCGGGAGCCGGCCAGCAGGGCGCCGTGCTCGTCGACGAGTGCGGCTTCGACCTTGGTGCCGCCGAAGTCGACGGCGAGCGCGAGGGGCGTGGGCATTGCACCAGCATAGGCGCGCAGCATCCGCCACCGATCTGCTCATATGAGCAGCATCGCCTGCGAGTGTTGCCGATGAGCACCCGGCTGCCTACGCTGGAAGTCGAGGCGGACGGAGGCGCATGGACGAGATCGACGAACTCCTCTCCATCAGGGCGGCCGAGCTCTACTACGAGGAGAACAAGACCCAGGACGAGATCGGCCAGGCGCTGAATCTCACCCGGTGGAAGGTCGGGCGCCTGCTGGCGCAGGCCAAGCACCGCGGGTTCATCCGCATCGAGATCCTGCACCCGCGGGCGCGGCGGCTGCCGATCGAGCGGCGCCTCCGCGAGGAGCGCGGGCTCACCGACGCCATCGTCGTCTCCTCCGCGGGCGTCGCCTCGGCCGAAGAGCTGCAGGCGCGCACCGCGCAGGCCGCAGCCGACTACCTCACCGCGCTCCGGCCGGTGCCGCGCACGCTCGGCGTGAGCTGGGGGCGCACCCTCTTCGAGATCTCCCAGCACCTGCGCAACGGCTGGGCGACCGGCGTCAACGTCGTGCAGATCAACGGCGGCGTGAGCCTCAACCGTCGCGCGGGCACCGCGGCGGCGACCGCCGTCGCGATCTCGCAGAAGGGCGGCGGCCAGGCGACGCTGCTGCCGAGCCCCGCCATCCTCGAGCGGCTCGAGACGAAGCACGCCATCGAGTCCGATCGCGTCGTCGCCGGCGTCATCGAGCTCGCCCGCTCCGCCGACGCCTATCTGTTCAGCGCCGGCGCCGCCGACCACAACTCGGTGCACGTCGAGAGCGGCTACCTCGCTCCCGGCGACGTCGACCTCCTCGTCGCCAAGGGGGCCGTCGGCGACGTCGTGGGTCGGTACATCGACTCCGACGGCAACATCGTCGACCCCGCCCTCGACGCCCGCACGGTCGGGCTCACGCTCGACGAGATCCGCAGCTCCCCGCTCGCGATCGCCGTCGTCGCTGGCCCTGCCAAGCACGCCGTGGCCGACGCGGTCGTGCGCAGTCGGCTCTGCACGGTGCTCGTCACCGACGAGTCGACCGCCCTCCATCTCCTCGACGGCTGATCCCCCGCCGTCCTCCACCACACGAAAGCCAGGTCCAACTCATGCCAGCACCGGTCAACGCCGGCACCGCCCTCGCCACCGCACGCGAGCGCGCGCTCGCCGTGCTCGGCGGCGAGCCCGACGACCAGACGCTCGGTCGCTACCTCCACGGCATCCCCGGGGTCGACGCCGTCGGCCTCGAGCAGCGCGCCGCAGCCCTCGGCACCCGCTCGATCAAGACGACGTCGAAGGCCTGGGCGCTCGACCGCATCATCGAGCTCATCGACCTGACGACGCTCGAGGGCGCCGACACCCCAGGCAAGGTCCGCTCGCTCGTCGCGAAGGCGCTCACGCCCGATCCCGCAGACACCACGACTCCGCGGGTCGCCGCGGTCTGCGTCTACGGCGACATGGTGCCGTACGCGGTCGAGGCGCTGGGCGCCGCGCACGGCGACCCCGACGACGGCCTCATCTCGGTCGCCGCGGTCGCCACCGCGTTCCCGAGCGGCCGCTCCTCGCTCGCCATCAAGCTCGCCGACACGGCCGAGGCGGTCGCCGCCGGGGCCGACGAGATCGACATGGTCATCGACCGCGGCGCGTTCCTCGCGGGGCGCTACGGCGAGGTCTTCGACCAGATCGTCGCGGTGAAGGAAGCCTGCCGACGGCCCGACGGCACGAGCGCGAGCCTCAAGGTGATCCTCGAGACGGGTGAGCTCGTGACCTACGACAACGTGCGCCGCGCCTCGTGGCTGTCCATCCTCGCGGGCGGCGACTTCATCAAGACCTCGACCGGCAAGGTGTCGCCCGCGGCGACCCTGCCCGTGACGCTCCTCATGCTCGAGGTCGTGCGCGACTGGCACCGGCTCACGGGCCACAAGGTCGGCGTGAAGCCGGCGGGCGGCATCCGCTCGTCGAAGGACGCGATCAAGTACCTCGTCACCGTCGCCGAGACCGTCGGCGAGGAGTGGCTCGTGCCCCACCTCTTCCGGTTCGGGGCCTCGAGCCTCCTCAACGACGTGCTGCTCCAGCGCCAGAAGCGGACGAGCGGGCACTACTCGGGCGCCGACTACGTGACGATCGACTGACTGGACTGAACATGAGCTTCCTCGACTACGCACCCGCACCCGAGTCGCGCGCGATCCTCTCGCTCCGCGACAGCTACGGCCTCTTCATCGACGGCGAGTTCGTCGACGGCCGCGGCACCCCGTTCCAGACCATCTCGCCCGCGAGCGAGGAGCGCATCGCGATGATCGCGAACGCGAACGAGGCCGACGTGGCCGACGCCGTCGCCGCGGCACGCCGCGCCTACGACCGCGTGTGGTCCAAGATGAGCGGCCGCGATCGCGGCAAGTACCTCTTCCGCATCGCGCGCCTCGTGCAGGAGCGCGCCCGCGAGCTCGCGGTCGCCGAGTCGCTCGACAACGGCAAGCCGATCAAGGAGTCGCGCGACGTCGACGTGCCCCTCGTCGCGGCGTGGTTCTTCTACTACGCGGGATGGGCCGACAAGCTCGACCACGCCGGTCTCGGCGCCGACCCGCGCTCGCTCGGCGTCGCGGCGCAGGTCATCCCGTGGAACTTCCCGCTGCTCATGCTCGCCTGGAAGATCGCCCCGGCGCTCGCCGCGGGCAACACCGTGGTGCTGAAGCCCGCCGAGACGACGCCGCTCACGGCGCTCATCTTCGCCGAGATCCTCCAGCAGGCCGAGCTGCCGCCGGGCGTCGTGAACATCGTCACGGGCGCCGGCGACACGGGTGCGGCGCTCGTCGCGCACGAGGGCGTCGACAAGGTCGCCTTCACCGGCTCGACCGCGGTCGGCCGCGCGATCGCGAAGCAGATCGCCGGCACCGACAAGAAGGCCACCCTCGAGCTCGGTGGCAAGGCGGCGAACATCGTCTTCGACGACGCGCCCATCGACCAGGCGATCGAGGGCATCGTCAACGGCATCTTCTTCAACCAGGGGCACGTGTGCTGCGCCGGTTCGCGACTCCTCGTGCAGGAGAACATCCACGACGAGGTCGTCGAGCGACTGAAGACCCGACTCTCGACGCTGCGCCTCGGCGACCCGCTCGACAAGAACACCGACATCGGCGCCATCAACTCGCGCGAGCAGCTCGACCGCATCCGCGCGTTGAGCGACGCGGGCGTCGACGAGGGTGCCGAGCGCTGGAGCGCGCCGTGCGAGATCCCCGAGAACGGGTTCTGGTACGCCCCGACGATCTTCACGGGCGTGCAGACCTCGAGCCGCATCGCCCGGGAGGAGATCTTCGGGCCGGTGCTCTCGGTGCTCACCTTCCGCACGCCGCAGGAGGCGATCGCGAAGGCGAACAACACGCCGTACGGTCTCTCGGCCGGCATCTGGACCGACAAGGGCAGCCGCATCCTCGCGGTCGCCGACCAGCTGCGCGCCGGCGTCATCTGGGCGAACACGTTCAACCGCTTCGACCCGGCCTCGCCCTTCGGCGGCTTCAAGGAGTCGGGCTACGGCCGCGAGGGCGGCCGCCACGGACTCGCCGCGTACCTCGCCCCTGCGCCGATCGGGCGGGCGGCGGTCACGCGTTCCGCCGCGAAGTCGGCGATCACGGCGGATGCCTCGGCGGCCGACCCGGCCGCCAAGCGCACCCGTCGAACGCAGAAGGCCACCACGAAGGGATCGAAGCGATGACCCGCCTCGCCGTGCCGAAGACGTACAAGCTCTACATCGGCGGCAAGTTCCCCCGCAGCGAGTCGGGGCGCACCTACGAGGTCGCGGCTCCCGACGGTCGCTTCCTCGCGAACGCCGCGCTGGCCTCCCGCAAGGACGCCCGCGACGCGGTCGTCGCCGCGCGCGCCGCCGTCTCGGGCTGGGCGGGCGCGACCGCGTACAACCGCGGCCAGGTGCTGTATCGCATCGCCGAGCTCCTCGAGGGGCGCCGTGCGCAGTTCGTCGCCGAGATCGAGGACTCCGAGGGTGTCTCGAAGGCGGTCGCCGCCGCCCAGGTCGACGAGGCGATCGATCGCTGGGTCTGGTACGCGGGCTGGGCCGACAAGTTCGCGCAGGTCGCGGGCAACGCGAACCCGGTGGCGGGGCCGTACTTCAACATCTCGGTGCCCGAGCCGACGGGCGTCGTCGCGATCGTGGCCCCCCAGGACACCTCGCTCCTCGGCCTCGTCTCGGCGATCGCGCCGGCGCTCGTGGCCGGCAACTCGGTCGTGGTCGTGGCGAGCGAGCGCTTCCCGCTCTCGGCGATCAGCCTCGCCGAGGTGCTCGCGACGAGCGACGTGCCGGGCGGCGTCGTGAACGTGCTGACCGGCTCGCCCGCCGAGATCGCGCCCTGGCTCGCGAGCCACGCCGACGTCAATGCGATCGACCTGGTCGGCGCCGGCGCGCTCGACTGGATCTCGCTGGAGGTCGCAGCGGCCGACACGCTCAAGCGGGTGCTGCGCCCCGAGAACGGGCCCGACGCCGCGGCGCCGGCGCTCGGCCGCATCTCGGCGTTCACCGAGACGAAGACCGTCTGGCACACGAAGAGCCTGCGGTAGGGGCGACGGTGGCGGGTCGCAACGGCGCATCCGACGAGCGCGGCCGGCTCGTCACCGATCCGTTCGACTACCGCATCGCGAAGGACGGTGCGGTGGTCGTGTCCCGCGGCGGGCGCGTCGTGACGACGGTCGGCGGCCGCGATGCCGCGCGGCTCGGCGCCGCGCTGCAGTCGGCCGACGACGAGCGGGTGCAGCATCTGCTCGCCCGTGCGACGGGCAACTACCGGCGCGGCAACGAGCGGCGCTGACCGCGGTCGGGCGGGCCGATGCGACGTGCGCGCCCGGGCCCTCGGTGCCGCGGTTTCGCGGCGCGTCGGCGGTGCCGTCGGGCCTGCGGAATTCTCCGCGGAATTCGGTAACGAAACGGTAACGGTGTTGCTAGAGTAGCGTGCACCGCGCGGGCAACGGCGCCCCGCGGTGGAAAGGCCCGAACCCGTGAAGCACGCCTTCCGCATGGTCGACCCCGAGACCGTGCGGCGGCGGCCGAGTGCCGTCGCAGCCACGCCCCCCGCCCGCCCCCGACTGTTCGACGTCCTCGCGATCCCGCCCCGCAGGGCGATCCGCGCGGCGCTCGCCGCGATCGCGGTGGCGATCCTCGCCGCGGTGCTGCTCGTCGCGCAGACTCCGCCGACGGTGTACGCCATCGACGTGTTCGGCGCGCTCCGCGCACCCGGCGAGCGCGCCTTCACCGTCGGTCATCGTGGCGACCGGGCGACCGCACCGGAGAACACCATGCCCTCGCTCGAGCTCGCGATGGACGAGCTCGCGTTCGTCGAGACCGACGTGCAGCTCACGCGCGACGGCGTGCCGGTGCTCTTCCACGACGTCACCCTCGAGCGCGTCACCGGCGACCCGCGCACGGTGGGGGAGCTCGAGCTCGCCGAGCTGCGGCGGCTCGACGCGGGCGCCTGGTACGCGCCCGAGTTCGCCGGCACGCCCATCCCGACGCTCGAGGAGTTCTTCGTCGCGCTCGCCGAACGCGACGGCGCCCGTGCGCTCGTCGAGCTGAAGGCCGACTGGACGCCCGACGAGGTGAAGGCAGTGACGGGCCTCGTCGACCGGCACGGGCTCCGCGGGCGCGTCGTGCTGCAGAGCTTCAGCCTCGAGACGCTCGTCTCCCTGCAGTCGGTGGCGCCCACCCTCCCGCGCATCATGCTCATCCGCGAGCTGCCGGCCGACCCGGTACCGCTCGCGGAGCGGCTCGGCCTCATCGGCTTCGGCACGACGGTGGACTCGGTGACGGCCGAGCCCGGTGCGCTCGTGCTCGCGCACGAGGCCGGCGTCGCGGTGCTCTGCTACACGCTCAACACCGACGAGCACTGGGCGGCGGTGAACGCGCTCGGCGTCGACGGCATCATCACCGACGAGCCGAGCGAGCTCGACGCCTGGCTCGCGGTGACCTCGCCGGGCACCTGAGCGCGTCGAGGGTCAGCTGCGGTTGTTCGAGAGCTCGAAGATGCGCACGAGCTCGGCGACCGCCTCGTCGCGCTGCTCGCCGCCCTGCTCGTACATGTGCGAGACGTGGGTGCGCAGGTGGTTCTCGACGAGGAGCTTGTTCAGGGAGCCGAGCGACTTCTGCACGGCGAGCGACAGCGTGATGATGTCGACGCAGTAGTCCTCGTTCTCGATCATCTTCTCGATGCCGCGCAGCTGGCCCTCGATGATCTTCGTGCGGTGCAGTGCGCGCTTCTTGATGTCCTCGATCACCCTCACAGGATACCCCGTTTGCACCGAATACCCCTAGGGGGTACCCTCGAACGCATGACGACGCTCGAGACGCCACCGGTCCGCACCATCGACCTCGACATCGAGGGCATGACGTGCGCGAGCTGCGTCGGCCGCGTCGAGAAGCGCCTCGGCCGCCTCGACGGGGTCGAGGCCGCGGTCAACCTCGCGACCGAACGAGCGCGGGTCACGTTCCCGTCGAGCACCTCCATCGAGGCCCTCGTCGAGGCGGTGCACCAGGCGGGCTACACGGCCACCCCCGTCGTACCGGCGGATGCCACGGCGTCGCCGTCGCTCGCGGCCACCGAGCCGTCCATCGGCACCGCGACCCGACGCGCCGGGGCGGGCGGCCCCGCGGCAGACACCTCGCCGGCTGCCGGCGACGGCGAGTACGACCCGGCCGACGCCGGCGCGACGACGGGCACCCGCCGCGAGGCATCCGACCCGCTCATGACCCGGCTCGTCGTCTCGACGGTGCTCACCGTGCCGGTCGTGGTCATCGCGATGATCCCGGCGTTCCAGTTCACCTACTGGCAGTGGCTCTCGCTCACCCTGGCCGCACCGGTCGTGGTGTGGGGCGGCTGGCCGTTCCACCGCGCCGCCTGGCAGAACCTGCGGCACGGCGCCCTCACGATGGACACGCTGGTCTCGCTCGGCACCCTCACCGCCTTCGCGTGGTCGCTGTGGTCGCTGTTCCTCGGGCACGCCGGCATGCCGGGCATGACGCACGAGTGGTCGTTCGGCGTGCGGGGCACGCCCGGCGGCGACATCTACCTCGAGGTCGCGGCGGGCGTCATCACGATCCTGCTGCTCGGGCGGGTGCTCGAGGCGAAGTCGAAGCGCCGCGCGGGCCGGTCGCTGCGCACCCTGCTCGAGCTCGCCCCGCGCGAGGTCTCGGTGCTGCGAGGGCCGGACGGCGGCGGAGCCGGCGCGGTCGAGACCGAGGTGCGGGTGGCGATCGGCGCGCTGCGCCCCGGCGACCGCTTCGTGGTGCGCCCGGGTGAGCGCATCGCCGCCGACGGGGTGGTCGCCGACGGCGAGGCGAGCGTCGACGAGTCGATGCTGACGGGCGAGCCCGCCCCGGTCGACGTCGCGGCAGGTGCCGCGGTCACCGCGGCGACCATCGTGCACGGCGGCAGCATCGTCGTCACCGCGACCCGCGTCGGCGCCGACACCCGGCTCGCCCAGATCGCCCGCCTCGTGGAGGACGCGCAGCTCGGCAAGTCGAAGGCGCAGCGCCTCGCCGACCGCATCTCGGCGGTCTTCGTGCCGATCGTCATCGCGATCGCCGTCGGCACCGCGATCGTCTGGATCGCGACCGGCAGCCCCGTCGAGCAGGCCGTCACGGCGGCCGTCGCCGTGCTCGTGATCGCCTGCCCCTGCGCGCTCGGGCTCGCGACGCCGATGGCGATCCTCGTCGGCACGGGCCGCGGCGCCGAGCGCGGCATCCTGATCACCGGGCCCGAGACCCTCGACCGCACCGCCGGCATCGACACGATCCTGCTCGACAAGACCGGCACCCTGACGACCGGCCGCATGCGCCTCGGCGAGGTCACCACGACCGGCGGCACCGAGCCGAACGCCGCGCTCCGCGTCGCGGCCGCCCTCGAGCAGCGCTCCGAGCACCCCATCGCACGGGCCGTCGTCGACGGCGCAGCCGAGCGCGGGGTCGTCGTGCCAGAGGCGCAGGAGTTCCGTGCGCATGCCGGCCTCGGCGTCTCGGCGAGCGTCGACGGCGTCCGTGCGGCCGTGGGGCGCCCCGCCTTCCTCGAGGGGCTCGGCATGACCCTGCCCGCGGCGCTCGCCGAGCGGGCCGCCGCCTCCGACGCCACCGCCGTCGCCGTCGGCTGGGACGGCGAGGTGCGCGCGCTCCTCGAGGTGGGCGACTCGATCCGCCCGGGTGCCCGCGAGGCCGTCGACCGGCTGCGCGCCCAGGGGCTCGAGCCGATCCTGCTCACGGGCGACGCGCATCGCCCCGCCGAACGCGTCGCCGCCGAGCTCGGCATCGAGCGCGTGCACGCCGAGGTCAGCCCCGAGGGCAAGCTCGCGGCCGTCACCGAGCTGCAGGCCGCGGGGCGCAAGACCGCGATGGTCGGCGACGGGGTCAACGACGCCGCAGCGCTCGCCGCGGCCGACCTCGGCATCGCGATGGGCGGCGGCACCGACGCGGCGGCGAGCGCGAGCGACCTCGCGCTCACGCGCGACGAGCCCGGCGCGATCCCCGACGCGATCTCGCTCGCCCGCGCGACGCTCGGCACGATCCGCGGCAACCTCTTCTGGGCCTTCGCCTACAACGTCGCGGCGATCCCGCTCGCGGCGGCGGGGTTCCTGAACCCGATGATCGCGGGTGCGGCGATGGCGTTCTCGAGCATCTTCGTCGTGCTGAACAGCCTCCGACTGCGTCGGGCCTGACCCGCGACGCACCTGACGAACCGGCGCGGCGGCGGCTAGCGTTGGGGCATGCCCCGTCGCCCCGCCCGCCGTGCCGCCGTCGCACGACTCGCCGCCGCGTTCTCGGCCGCAGCCTCCGCCCTGCTCCTGGTCGGCGCCCTCGGTGCCGCGCCCGCCGTCGCGGGGGAGCGCGGGGCATCCCGACCGCTCGACGCGGCGGCCGGGCCCGCCGCCGTCGCTCCCGCGGCGATCAGTCCGCTCGGCGTGCGCGCCGGACCCGACGACTTCGTGTTCGACTCCTTCGACGCGGTCTACGAGCTCTCGCTCGACGACGAGGGGCGCTCGGTGATGGAGGTCACCGAGACGCTCGTCGCGGTGTTCCCCGAGTTCGACCAGAACCACGGCATCCGCCGAGCCATCCCGCTGAACTACGACGGGCATCCGGTCGACCTGGTCGTCGAATCGGTGACGGATGCCTCGGGCGCGCCTCGTCCCTTCGAGACCGAGGCCGACGAGGACGACGAGTTCCTGCTCGTCACCAGCCGTGCGGACGGCTTCGTGCACGGCGAGCAGACCTACGTGTTCCACTACCGCATGCACAACGTCACCCACGTGCCCGACGACGCGGCGATCGACGAGATCTACTGGGACGTCAACGGCACCGGGTGGGCGCAGCCCTTCGGCGTCGTGCGCGGCGAGCTGCGCCTCTCGGCCGAGCTCGCCGACGCGATGACGGGCGACATGGCCTGCTACCGCGGGTGGTCGGGATCGAGCGACCCCTGCGACTCGATGACGAGCGAGCCCGTCGACGACGGGGCGGTCGTCGTGGCCGAGGCCGCCGGGCTCGGGCCGTACGAGAACCTCAGCTTCGCGGTCGCGTTCGAGCCGGGCACGGTCGTGCCGCGCGACGACTCCTTCTGGTCGTCGCCCGCCGCCGTCGGCAGCGCGATCGCGGCGGCGCTCGCCGTGGCCGCCGCCGCCGTCGCGCTCGCGCTCCGCCTCGGCCGGTGGCGCAGCCACCCGGGCCGGGGCACGATCATCGCGCAGTACGAACCGCCCGAGGGCGTCTCCGCGTTCGTCGCCGCCGAGCTCGTCGGCAGCATGTCGCGGGGGGTCACCGCGACGGTGCTCGAGCGCGCCGTCGCCGGGGAGCTCCGCGTCGTCGAGACCGGGTCCCGCCGCTACGCCGTGCAGTTCACCGGCGGCGGTCCCGCGGGCGACGAGCACGCCCGGGCGGTCATGGAGGCGCTCTTCGGCAGCCCGCCGCAGCCCGGCGCCCTGCGCGAGATGAAGTCGAGCGACACTGCGCTCGGCAAGCGGCTGCTCGCGATCAGGCAGCGGGTGTCGAGCGGGGTCGTCGCGGCCGGGCTCCGGCGCAGCCCCGACCACGGCCTCCGCCTCCTGCTCGCGATCGGGGCCGGCATCGCGGCGGTCGCGAGCTTCGTGCTCGGCGTCATCGCGCTCACCTCGGTGATGGGCGGCGGCTGGCCCGCGCTCTGCTTCATCGTGGCGATCCTCGCCGGGCTGCTCGCGATCGGGACGGTCGCGTCGGTTCGGCCGCTCACCGAGCGCGGCCGCGAGCTCCGCGACCATCTCGAGGGCCTGCGGACGTACATCCGGCTCGCCGAGGCCGACCGCATCCGGGTGCTGCAGAGCCCCGAGGGCGCGCTCCGCATCGACACGAGCGATCTCGGCCAGGTGCTGAAGCTCAACGAGCGCCTGCTGCCGTACGCCGTGCTGTTCGGCTTCGAGCGCGACTGGAGCCGCGAGCTCGCGGTGCTCTACGAGCAGCTCGGCCGACAGCCCGACTGGTACTCGGGCAGCAGCGGGTTCAACGCGGCCTACTTCTCGGCGGGCGTCGCCTCGTTCTCGAGTTCGTCGAACAGCTCGTGGTCGGGATCGAGCTCGAGCTCGTCGTCGAGCGGCTCGGGCGGCGGCGGCTCGTCGGGCGGCGGTGGCGGCGGAGGCGGCGGCGGGGGCGTCTAACCCGGCCCGCCCCGGCCCTGGCCCGAGCGTGGTCGCGACCGCGCCGACCTGCCGGCGAGCTGCTACCCGGCTTCGCCCGCCGCAGCCGCGCGCTCGTCGCCGAGATCGACCCTCCGCTCGGCGTCGAGGCCCTCGACCTCCTCGTCGAGCACGTCGTCGAGCGAGCGCCCGTCGTCGTCATGCGCCTCGTCGGCCTCGTCGAACTCGGTGTCCTGCGAGACCGTGAAATCGTCGTCCTCGGGCGCGAACTCCGCGCCCGCCCCCGCGAGCTCGTCCATGTCTCAAGGGTAGGCGCGTCGGCGGCGAACGGGTAGCCCCGGTCCCTATGCTCGCAGCATGGCCGACTGGATCCTCGCGGGCATCGCCGGACTCCTCGCGGGCGGCGCGCTCCTCCTCGGCGCCGTCATCGCGTGGTACGTGAAGGTGCCGACGCGCGTCGTGGCATCCATCATGGCCTTCGGCTCGGGCGTGCTCGTCTCGGCGCTCGCCTTCGACCTCGTGCTCGAGGCGCAGGACGAGGGCGGCTTCTGGCCGACGGTCGGGGGGTTCGCCGTCGGAGCGATCGTCTACGTGTTCGCGAACCAGCTGCTCGACCGCCTCGACAAGCGCAACCCGCGCGGCACGGGCGAGGACCCGGGCACCGGCACCGGCATCGCCGTCGGCGCGCTCCTCGACGGCATCCCCGAGTCGGCGGTGCTGGGGCTCAGCATGGTCGGCGGCGGGGGAGTGAGCGTGCCGGTCTTCGTCGCGATCCTGATCTCGAACATCCCCGAGGGGCTCTCCTCGACGGCGGCGCTGAAGGAGAGCGGGCGTTCCCGCACGTACGTCTTCGTGCTCTGGGCGGGCATCGCGCTCGCGAGCGCGCTCGCGTCGCTCGCGGGCTACGTGCTGCTCGACGACGCCCCGGGCGAGCTCACGGCGTTCATCACGGCCATCGCGGCGGGCGCCATCCTCGCGATGATCTGCGACACGATGATCCCCGAGGCGTTCCGCACGGCGCACGCCTTCACGGGGCTGCTCGCGACGGCGGGGTTCCTGCTCAGCTACGCCGTGCACGTCGTCGGGTGACACGCGGTTCACGCCGGAGGCCCTTCGCCCGCTAGAATGGGGGAAGCGCCCGACGAATCCGTTCTTCGGCCGACCGTGCGAGCCCCGCTCGCCGCTGCTCGGTTCGGGATTCGGCGTACCGCGCCGCGCGGCATCCGAGCCGCAGCGTGCGGGCTCGACCACCAGGTGGTGCCGAGGGGGCGTGCCGGGCACGGCACGAAGGAAACGGGAGGACCATGGCCCAGACGAGGCAGCGGCAGCGTACGCGTTCGCGCGACGACGAAGCACCCATCATCCCGATCCTCGCCCGCAAGGTGCGAGAGGTCGAGCAGAAGGCGCAGAAGGGCAAGCTCGGCCCGACGAACCGCACCAAGTTCCAGGTCATCGCGCTGCTCATGCGCGAGGAGCGCGCCCGGGTCAAGGCCGACGCCGAGATCGGCGACGCGGCCCGCGGCGAGCTCCTGAAGCGGCTCGACGGCATCGCGCAGATCCTCGCGAAGACCGCGGCGCGCGACACGAGCCTCATCCAGCTGCTCGAGCCCGACGCCTCGATCTCCACCGTCGCGCAGCGATTCCGCCGCGACTGGCTGCTCGAGTCGGGCGCCGAGCTGAGCCCCGACGAACTCATCATCACGCGCGAGCCCGAGGCGAAGCTCGAGGTCTCCGAGAACCAGGTCATCCCCGCCTCGGTGAAGTCGCGCCAGCTCGCGAACCCGTTCCTCGCGCCCGACTTCTCGAAGCCCGCCGCGCCGCTCGTGCCCGTGCGCCGGCTGGCCAACTGGGAGCTGCTCGGCCCCCTCTTCAAGTCGTTCGAGCAGGGCTCGGGCGGCCAGGCCGCCTCGATGGAGCTGCCCGAGGCGCCGAAGGCCGACCGGCTCTCGCCGCGCGGCCTCGAGCTCATGAAGCACCAGGCCCGATTCATCGAGAGCGCCCGCGAGGGCCACCGCGCGTTCCTGCTCGCCGACGAGCCCGGCCTCGGCAAGACGGCCCAGTCGGTGCTCGCGGCATCCGTCGCGAACGCCTACCCGCTGCTCGCGGTCGTGCCGAACGTCGTGAAGATGAACTGGGCGCGCGAGGTCGAACGGTGGACCCCGCACCGCCGCGCCACCGTGATCCACGGCGACGGCGACACCCTCGACGCCTTCGCCGACGTCGTCATCGTGAACTACGACGTGCTCGACCGGCACATGGCGTGGCTGTCGACGCTCGGCTTCCGCGGCATGGTCGTCGACGAGGCGCACTTCATCAAGAACCTGCAGTCGCAGCGCTCGAAGAACGTGCTCGCGCTCGCCGAGCGCATCCGCAAGTCGACCCCCGGCGGCAACCCGCTGCTGCTCGCCCTCACGGGCACGCCGCTCATCAACGACGTCGACGACTTCCGCGCCATCTGGAAGTTCCTCGGCTGGATCGACGGCGACAAGCCCTCTGCGGAGCTCCTCGCGAAGCTCGAGGAGACCGGGCTCACCCCCGCCGAGCCCGGCTTCTACTCCGAGGCCCGGCGCACCGTCATCGACCTCGGCATCGTGCGCCGCCGCAAGGTGGACGTCGCGGCCGACCTGCCGGCCAAGCGCATCGCCGACCTGCCCGTCGAGCTCGACGACGAGCTCGGCCGCTCGGTGCGCGCCGCCGAGCGCGAGCTCGGCAATCGCCTCGCCTCGCGGTTCCGCGCGCTCGTCGAGGCCCGCCACCTCAAGGTCGGCGACCTCGACGAGGACACCCGCGACCAGTTCATCCGGGCCGTCGCGAGCGCCGAGCTCGAGGAGTCGAAGTCGTCGAAGTCGGGCGAGAACGTCTTCACGATGGTGCGCCGCATCGGCCAGGCGAAGGCCGGCCTCGCGGCCGACTACGCCGCCCAGCTCGCCCGCTCGGTCGGCAAGGTCGTCTTCTTCGCGAAGCACATCGACGTCATGGACCAGGCCGAGGCGGCCTTCGCTGCACGCGAACTGCGTACGGTGTCGCTGCGCGGCGACCAGACCGCGCTGCAGCGCCAGGCCGCGATCGACGCGTTCAACAAGGACCCCGAGGTCTCGGTCGCGGTCTGCTCGCTCACCGCGGCGGGCGTCGGCGTGAACCTCCAGGCCGCGTCGAACGTCGTGCTCGCCGAGCTCAGCTGGACGGCCGCCGAGCAGACGCAGGCGATCGACCGCGTGCACCGCATCGGCCAGGAGGAGCCGGTCACCGCGTGGCGCATCATCGCCGCGCACACGATCGACGCCCGCATCGCCGAGCTCATCGACTCGAAGCAGGGCCTCGCCGCCCGCGCCCTCGACGGCCAGGACGTCGAGCCGGGCTCGGCCGACTCGGTGCAGCTCGACGCCCTGCAGCACCTGCTCCGGCAGGCGCTCGACGGGGCGCTGTAGGGCTGGGCTCGAGGAGTCGACGAAGTCACCGTGTCGGTGAGATGTCTCGAAATCGCAGCGCGAGCGCATCGCTCATTCCGGGCGCACTCTTCACTGTCTTCGTGCTGAGCCAAGGGCTGGCGCTGGGTGCACGAGCCGTGCAGCTCTCCAATCCGCTCCTCGTTGTCGTGCAAGGGCTCGGGATCACGGCGATGATCCTCGCGATCGCATATTTGAGTTACACGCGCCACACCCGGAGACTGCTTGCAGGACTGCCTCGGCTCTCGGGCGACGCAACCGATCTCCTGTGGGTGGGCGCACGGCTGCATGAGACCGAGGTGGAATTCGGGAGGCTCAGAGCGGAGCGGGTGAAGCTCTCCCTCATCTACGTCGTGAAAGTGGAGCACGAAGTGCTCTCCGTACACAATCTCCCCGATGGGGAGGTCGTCATGGCCGTGCCCGTCTCCGGCATCGGCGAGTTGACGGTGGGTACATCGACCCGTCTGGGTGTCACCAACAACTGCCTTTTCGTCGACCTCGATCTGAACGGACTCTCGGCGAGACCGCCACTCGTGCTTCAGCGCAACTCCACGCCATTCTCAGTCATGCAGGACTCAAATCGACTCGAGGAATCCGCGCGGAGCCTCGCTGCGCTCGTCCATTAGGCCGACAGCCGCCTCGCCGTCATGGCGCATGGGTCGCTGACGGCGGAGATGTACGTGCGAGGTCAGCTCGAGGCGTTCCTCCAGCGGCAGGTGAATGTTCTCCTGTCCTCTCGATCGGGGAAGAACTCGATGAGGCGCGGGCGAGAGTCCAGGCACGGTGGTGGGGAACGGAAGATGCCGGCGAGGCGCCCGAGGCGGCGGCGTCGTGAGCAGACGGAGTGCTCGCCGTCGGGATGGAACCCGCTCGGTAGCGACCCGCGGCTGGCGCGAAGCTTGCGGCTTTCTGGCGAGCTTGATTCGAGGGCCCGCCCGAGCGGCCGTCGCAGAGTCGAGGTTCGCTAGACTTCCGAACGTCGTGCCCCGATGAAGCGGCTCCAGCGACGATTTCCCCCAGTGCAAGGAGTCCCACGCGTCATGAAGATCGGAATCCTCACCTCCGGCGGCGACTGCCCGGGGTTGAACGCCGTCATCCGCGGTGCCGTCCTCCGGGGCGTCATCTCGCACGAGACGGAGTTCGTCGGCTTCCGCTGGGGCTGGAAGGGCGTCGTCGAGGCCGACATCATGCCCATCACCCGCCACGACGTGCGCGGGCTCTCGAAGCAGGGCGGCACGATCCTCGGCTCGAGCCGCACCAACCCCTTCGAGGGCGAGGGCGGCGGCCCCGAGAACATCCAGCGCATGCTCGACGAGCACGGCATCGACGCGATCATCGCGATCGGCGGCGAGGGCACGCTCACGGCGGCCCGCCGCCTGCACGACGAGGGCGGCATCAACGTCGTCGGCGTGCCGAAGACCATCGACAACGACCTCGCCGCGACCGACTACTCCTTCGGCTTCGACACGGCCGTCGAGATCGCGACCGAGGCGATCGACCGCCTCCGCACGACCGCCGACTCGCACGGCCGCTGCATGGTGCTCGAGGTCATGGGCCGCCACGTCGGCTGGATCGCCCTGCACTCGGGCATGGCCGGGGGAGCGCACGCGATCCTCATCCCCGAGCAGCCCCAGTCGATCGAGCAGATCTGCGAGTGGGTCGAGTCGGTGCGCGACCGCGGCCGCTCCCCGCTCGTCGTCGTCGCCGAGGGCTTCACGCTCGAGGGCATGGACGAGGCGCACTCGCACAAGGGCCTCGACGCGTTCAACCGCCCGCGCCTCGGCGGCATCGCCGACATCCTCGCCCCCATGATCGAGGAGCGCACGGGCATCGAGTCGCGCGCGACCGTGCTCGGCCACATCCAGCGCGGCGGCGCGCCGTCGGCGTACGACCGGGTGCTCGCCACCCGCCTCGGCATGGCCGCGATCGACGCCGTCTACGACAACGCGTGGGGCTCGATGGTCACCCTCCGGGGCACCGACATCGAGACCGTCTCGATCGCCGAGGCCGTCGGCACCCTGAACCGGGTGCCGCAGTCGCGCTACGACGAGGCGCGCGTCCTCTTCGGCTGACATGTACCAGGTCTGCGTCTGCTACCTCCTGCGCGAACGCGACGGGGTCACCGAGGTGCTCCTCGGGCGCAAGAAGCACGGGCTGGGCGAGGGCTACTACGTCGGGCTCGGCGGCAAGCTCGAACCCGGCGAACAGGCGGTGGATGCCGCGGTGCGCGAGGTCTTCGAGGAGTCGGGGCTCGTCGTGGCCGCAGGCGACCTCGAACCGCGCGGCCTCCTCAGCTACCACTTCCCGCACCGCGAGTCGTGGAGCCAGGAGTCGAGCGTGTTCGTCGGCCGTCGCTGGCAGGGCGACCCCGTGGCATCCGACGAGCTCGACCCCGAGTGGTTCGCCCTCGCCGAGGTGCCGTACGCGCAGATGTGGGACGACGCGAAACGGTGGCTGCCCGGCGTGCTCGCGGGCGGCGAGGTGCGCCGTACCTTCGTGTTCGGCGAGGATCTCGCCACCGTGGTGACGGAGCACGGATCGGTCGCGTAGGATCGACGGGGTTCCTGAACTCCAGGTGAACTCTTCCCTCTCGCAAGAAAGACGCCGGTGGATCTCACCCTCATCGTCGTGCTGGTCATCGCACTGGCGCTCTTCTTCGACTTCACGAACGGCTTCCACGACACCGCCAACGCGATGGCGACGCCGATCGCCACCGGTGCGCTGAAGCCGAAGACCGCGGTCACGCTCGCAGCCCTCCTGAACCTCGTCGGCGCGTTCCTCTCCACCGAGGTGGCGAAGACGATCTCGGGCGGCATCATCAAGGAGGGCGACGGCGGCGTGCTGATCACGCCCGAGCTGATCTTCGCCGGCCTCATCGGCGCGATCGTGTGGAACATGATCACCTGGCTGCTGGGCCTGCCCTCGTCGTCGAGCCACGCCCTGTTCGGCGGCCTCATCGGCGCAACCCTCGTCGGCTTCGGCGTCAGCGCGATCGACTTCTCCGTCGTGATGTCGAAGGTCATCCTCCCGGCGATCCTCGCCCCGCTGACGGCGGGCCTCATCGCCTACGCCGCGACGAAGCTCGCGTACGCCATCACGCGCCGCTACGACGGCAAGCCCGACGGTCGCGACGGCTTCCGCCACGCGCAGATCTTCTCCTCCTCGCTCGTGGCCCTCGCGCACGGCACGAACGACGCGCAGAAGACCATGGGCGTCATCACCCTCACCCTCGTCGCCGCCGGGCTGCAGCCCGCCGGCAGCGACGTGTACCCGTGGGTCATCGTGACCTGCGCGGTCGCGATCGCGCTCGGCACCTACATGGGCGGCTGGCGCATCATCAAGACCCTCGGTACCGGCCTCACCGACGTCAAGCCCGCGCAGGGCTTCGCGGCCGAGACCGCGACCGCCGCGACCATCCTCGCCTCGAGCCACGTCGGCTTCGCGCTCTCGACGACGCAGGTCGCCTCTGGCTCGGTCATCGGCTCGGGCCTCGGGCGCCGCGGCTCGAAGGTACGCTGGCGCACCGCGGGGCGCATCGGCGTCGGCTGGCTGCTGACCCTGCCGGCCGCGGGCGCCGTCGGCGCGCTCGCCGCGCTCGTCGCGCACATGGGCGTCATCGGCGTCATCATCGACACGGTCGTCGGCGTCGGCGTCATCGTCGGCATCTTCCTGTGGTCGCGTCGCAGCGAGGTCTCGCACCACAACGTCGTCAGCGAGGTCGCGCACTCGGGCCGCGCCGTGAAGATCAAGCGCAACCCCAAGCCGAAGAAGAAGGTGACGTCGTGATCGACTGGCTCGCGTTCCTCCTCGTGTTCGTCTCGGCGCTCATCGGCACCGTCGTGGTCGTCTCCGCCTACTCGCTCGGCATCCGCCTGCTGACGGTCTCGGGGCGTACGCCGATCGTCACGCCGGCCGAGTTCACCGACGCGATCACCATCGTGACGCCCGCCGAGATCAAGCAGGCCGAGAAGCGCGCGAAGAAGGCCGCCAAGAAGAGCCCCCTCACCGACGGCCAGAAGCGCGCCGCGCTCGTGGGCGCCTGGGTCTGCTTCGCGCTCAGCGGCGTGGCCGTGCTCGTGGGCATCTACCTGATCGTCGGCGACCACATCATCAAGATGTTCAGCTGACCGCGTCGCGCACCCGTTCCACCACCCCAACTCCATACTCGACAGACCACCCGTCGTGCGCCCCCGGCGCTCGTCCCTCATCGAAGGTTCCCGGATGACCACTGCAACCACCCCGACGACCGACCCCGCCGACCCGGCCGAGCAGCAGCCGGTCGGCGCCGTCGACCGCTTCTTCGAGATCACGAAGCGCGGCTCCAACTACGCGACCGAGGTGCGCGGCGGCATCGTCACCTTCGTGACGATGGCGTACATCGTCATCCTCAACCCGATCATCCTGTCGACGCCCGACGTCGACGGCAACGTGCTGAACGGCGCCGCGGTCGCCGCGGCCACGGCGCTGACCGCCGGCGTCATGACGGTGCTCTTCGGCCTCGTCACGCGCCTGCCGTTCGCCTTCGCCGCCGGTCTCGGCATCAACGCGTTCCTCGCGTTCTCGGTCGTGGGCTCGGTCACCTGGCCCGAGGCGATGGCCCTCGTCGTGATCAACGGAATCGTGATCGTGCTGCTGGCGGCCACGGGCCTGCGGAAGATGATCTTCGATGCCGTCCCGGTGGAGCTGAAGCTCGCGATCACGGTCGGCATCGGGCTCTTCATCGCGTTCATCGGCTTCGTGAACGCGGGCTTCGTCACGGCCACCGGCAACCCGTCGCCCCCGGTCGACCTCGGCATCGGCGGCTCGGTCGCGAGCCTGCCCACCCTGCTCTTCGTCATCACGCTGCTCGCGGGCGGCATCCTGATCGCGCTCCGCGTGAAGGGGGCGATCCTCATCGCGCTCGTCGGCGGCACGGTGCTCGCCGCGGTGACCAACGCCATCTGGCCGTTCGGGCTCGACTTCGGCTTCGCCGGCGGCATCGTGAGCCTGCCCGACCTGAGCCTCATCGGCGCCGTCGACTTCGGTTTCGACCTCTCCAAGGTCGGGGTCCTCGCGCTCGTCATGATCGTCTTCACCCTCGTGTTCTCGAACTTCTTCGACGCGATGGGCACCATGACCGGCCTCGCCAAGGAGGCCGACCTCGCCGACGGGAAGGGCGACTTCCCGCGCATCAAGTCGGCGCTGGTCGTCGAGGGCGTCGGCGCCATCGTCGGCGGCGGCACCTCGTCGTCGTCGGCGACGGTCTTCGTCGAGTCGGGCTCGGGCATCGGCGAGGGCGCGCGCACCGGCCTCGCCAACGTCGTCACGGGCGGCCTGTTCCTGCTCGCGATGTTCTTCACGCCGCTCACCTCGCTCGTGCCCGGTGCGATCGCCGGCGCCGCCCTGGTGCTCGTCGGCGCCATGATGCTCTCGCAGATCAAGCACATCGACTTCACCGACTACCGCGTGCTGCTGCCGGTCTTCCTCACCGTCACCGTCATGCCGATGACGTACTCGATCGCGAACGGCATCGGGGCGGGCTTCGTGAGCTGGGTCGTCGTCAACGCGCTGTCGGGCAAGGCCAAGTCCATCCACCCGCTCCTGTGGGTCGTCGCCGCCGGCTTCGTGCTGTACTTCGCGCGCGGGCCGATCGAGGCGCTCTTCGCCTGATCCCGCGCGAACGACGGATGCCCCGGGCTGCGACTGCGGCCCGGGGCATCCGTGTCTCTCGTGGAGGTGCTCAGTTCGTGCCGCGCGCCTTCGCGATGCCGTTCATGACGTGGTAGATCACGATGGCGGCGATCGTGCCGAGCGCGATGCCGTTGAACGAGACCCCGCCGACGGCGAAGGTGAAGTCGGCGATGCCGATGATGAGGGCCGTCGCGGCGGTGAACTGGTTCACCGGCTTCGAGAAGTCGACCTTGTTGTCGAGCCAGATCTTCACGCCGATGATGCCGATGAGGCCGTACAGCGCGGTGGTGACGCCGCCGAGCACGCCAGGGGGGATCGTGTTGATGACCTCGCCGAACTTGGGGGAGAGGCCGAGCAGCACCGCGACCATGCCGGCGATCCAGTAGGCGGCGGTCGAGTAGACCCGGGTCGCGGCCATCACGCCGATGTTCTCGCCGTAGGTCGTCGTGCCCGAGCCGCCGAAGAGGCCTGCGACGGTGGTGGCGAGGCCGTCGGCGAAGAGCGCTCGGCCGGTCGACGTGTTGACCGAGGGGTCGGTCATCTGGGCGACGCCCTTGATGTGGCCCACGTTCTCGGCGATGAGCACGAGCACGACCGGCAGGAAGGCGGGGAGGAAGCCCCAGATCGCCGAGTCCGTGAACGGGTTCGCCGCCAGGTGGAAGGTGGGCAGGCCGATCCACGCGGCATCCTCGATGCGGGCGAAGTCGATCTCACCCTGGATCGCCGCGGCGACGTAGCCGATCACGACGCCGAGGAGGATCGACATGCGCCCGAGGATGCCGCGGAAGGCGACGCTCGCGATGATCACGGCGGCGAGGGTGATGAGCGCGGTCAACGGGGCGAGCATGAAGTTGTTCTTCGCAGCGGGCGCCAGGTTGAACCCGATCAGGGCGACGATCGCACCGGCGACGACGGGCGGCATGAGCGCGTCGATCCAGCGCGTGCCGACCCACTGCACGAGGAGGCCCACGAGGGCGAGGAGCACGCCGACGACCACGATGCCGAAGAGCGCGGCGCCCATCGGGTCGGCGATCCCCTCCGCGCCCATCGCGGCGGTGATGGGGGCGATGAACGCGAACGAGGAGCCGAGGTAGCTCGGCACCCGGTTCTTCGTGATCACGAGGAAGAGAATCGTGCCGAGGCCCGAGAAGAACAGGGTCGTCGCGGGCGGGAAGCCCGTGAGGATCGGCACGAGGAAGGTCGCGCCGAACATGGCGACGACGTGCTGCGCGCCGAGGCCGATCGTGCGGGGCCAGCTGAGTCGTTCGCCGGGGGCGACGACCTCACCGGGTCGGACGTTCTTGCCGTCGCCGTGCAGGGTCCAGGGCAGGGTCATGCTGCTCCGTTCGGGAGTCGAGGGGTGGGATCCCTCAGATCGTACCGGGGGGATAGCCCCATGTCGGAGGCCGTGCCACGTCCGTAGCGTGGTCTCATACCCACCAACGGGACCTCACGAACAGGAGACCGACCATGACCACCGTCACCGACACCGCAACCCGGGCGCCGTACGCGGAGCCGCACCCCGCTGCCGCGCCGATCGCGGAGTCGCGCGGGTTCAGCATCGCGAGCCTCGTGCTCGGCATCGTCTCGATCGTCGCGGGCTACAGCTTCGTCGTGCCGATCGTCGGCCTCGTGCTCGGCATCATGGCGCTCAAGCGCGAGCCGGCCGCCCGCACCATGGCGATCTGGGGCATCGTCCTCAACGCGGTCATCCTCGCGGGTGCGACGCTCGTCGCGCTCGGGGCGGCCGTCTTCGGCCTCGCGCTGCTGCCCTTCGCGTTCCTCTAGGCGGCACGGCGGCAGCGCCCCGAGCGGGGCCCGGGCTCGGCCCGGGCCCCGCTCGTCGTGCGCCGCCGCCGACCCGTGCAGAGCGTCCCGCCAGGGGGCGGGAACCGGACGCCTCGCCCGCCTCGCGGAGTGCCCTCGCGGCGGCCTCGCGGGATAGGCTCGGAGGGACGACCGCGCGGCGATCCCGCGCGACTGAGGCGATGGGGCCGGTTCCGGTGCGTCCGAACGATGACGCCGCCGCACGGCTCCGTGGAGGAACGACATGCACGTGCCCGAGACCACCCCGGCGACCCGGATCGAGACCGACTCGCTCGGCTCGGTCGAGGTGCCCGCCGACGCCTACTGGGGCGTGCACACGAAGCGGGCGCTCGAGAACTTCCCGATCTCGAAGCGGCCCATCTCGGTCTATCCCGAGCTCGTGGTCGCGCTGGCCTCGGTGAAGCAGGCCGCCGCCCGGGCGAACCGCGACGTCGGCGTGCTCACCTCGCAGAAGGCGGCGTGGATCGACGAGGCTTGCCAGCGCATCATCGACGGCGAGCTGCACGAGCAGTTCGTCGTCGGCGTGATCCAGGGCGGCGCGGGCACGTCGACGAACATGAACGCGAACGAGGTCATCGCGAACCTCTCGCTCGAGATCGCCGGCTACCCCAAGGGCCGCTACGACGTGATCCACCCCATCGACGACGTGAACCGCAGCCAGTCGACGAACGACACGTACCCGACCGCCGTGAAGGTCGCGATGGCGTTCTCGCTGCGCACCATGCTCGTCGAGCTCGACCAGCTGCGCATCGCGTTCAGCCGCAAGGGCCGCGAGTTCCACGAGGTGCTGAAGGTCGGCCGCACCCAGCTGCAGGACGCCGTGCCGATGACCCTCGGCCAGGAGTTCCACGGGTACGCCACGACGCTCGGCGAGGACATCGATCGCCTCCGCGAGACGATCAAGCTCCTCGGCGAGGTCAACCTCGGGGCGACCGCGATCGGCACCGGCATCACGGCCGACCCGGGCTACGCGTCATCCGTCGTCGAGCACCTGAGCGCGATCACCGAGTTGCGGCTCGAGACGGCGCCCGACCTCATCGAGGCGACGAGCGACACGGGCGTCTTCATGACCTTCTCGAGCGCGCTCAAGCGCAGCGCCATCAAGCTCTCGAAGATCTGCAACGACCTGCGCCTGCTCTCGTCGGGCCCGCAGGCGGGGCTCGGCGAGATCAACCTTCCGCCGATGCAGGCGGGCTCGTCGATCATGCCGGGCAAGGTGAACCCCGTCATCCCCGAGGCCGTCAGCCAGGTGGCCTATGCGGTCGCCGGGGCCGACGTCACCGTCATGATGGCGGCCGAGAGCGGCCAGCTGCAGCTCAACGCCTTCGAGCCGGTGATCGCGCACTCGCTGCTGCAGTCGATCACCTGGATGCGCCAGGCCTGCTGGACCCTCCGGGTCAACTGCGTCGACGGCATCACGGCGAACACCGACCGCCTCGAGCAGATGGTCGCGTCGAGCGTGGGCGTGATCACCGCGCTCATCCCGTTCATCGGCTACACCGAGGCGGCGAAGCTCGCGAAGCTGGCCCTCGCCACGGGCCGCCCCGTCGCCGACCTGGTCGTGGAGGCCGGGCTCATGAGCCGCGACGAGGTGATGGCCCAGCTGCAGCCCTCGAAGCTCTCGGGCATCCGGCCGATCACGACGGTGATCCCGGTGCAGGAGCTCCACTCCGAACCGCACGAGTAGGGCGGATACGCCGGGGCGTCGCCGTGCGCGGCGCCCCGGGCCCGTCGCTCGTGGCGGACCCGGCTCGCCCGCTCGCGGCGGGCCCGGCTCAGATCACGCGGCAGTGCGTCGTGAGCGAGCCGATGCCCTCGATCGTCACGGTGACGGTCGAGCCGTCGCGGAGGAACACCTGCGGGTTGCGCGAGTAGCCGGCGCCGCCGGGGCTGCCCGTCGAGATGAGGGTGCCGGGCGGCACGGTCGCCGAGCGCGACAGGTACTCGATGATGTCGGCGACGCTGCGCACCATCTCGTTGGTCGACGCGTCCTGGAGGATGCGGCCGTCGAGGTTCGTGGTGAGCCAGAGATCCTGCGGGTCGGGGATCTCGTCGGCGGTGACGACGACGGGGCCCGTCGGCGTGAAGCCGTCGAACGACTTGCAGCGCGACCACTGCGCCTCGCTGAACTGGATGTCGCGGGCGGTGATGTCGTTCACGACCGTGTAGCCCCACACGTAGTCGAGGGCGTCGCGGGCCTGCACGCCGCGGGCGGGCTTGCCGATGATCACGCCGAGCTCGGCCTCGTAGTCGACCTGGGTGGCGAGGTCGCCGGGCCAGGTCGTGGTGGCGCCGTGCGCCGCGAGCGAGTTCGGCCAGAGCGAGAAGATCGTCATCGCCGTCTCGGAGCGGAGCTTCAGCTCGGAGGCGTGCGCGGCGTAGTTCGCACCGATGGCGATGACCTGCGCCGGGCGGAGCACGGCGGAGGAGTGCCGGAGCTCGGAGACGGGCGTCAGGCCCGCGCCTGCGGCGAGACCCGCGTCGACGGCCTCGCGGACCGCGGCGAGCCCCTCGTCGCCCTGCTCGATGAGGTCCTGGAGGTCGCGGGGCGCCTCGGCCATGATCTCGTCGAGGAAGATCGCGGCTTCCGCGACGACCACCGCGAGTCGAGGGGTCGATTGGCCTTCGGCTCTCAGGTGCGCGAACTTCACCTGTCTAGGCTAGCGGGCCCGTCTCCGACCGCTCTGTGCGGCATGTACAACGAATGCGTTCGCATACGCCGCGGTGTCGACAATCGACGGGGTCCTCGGTGCGACGTCGGCGGGATGGGGTCGCGCGGCCGGCGGGGCGACCGCCGGCCGCGCGTACCGCTACTGGGCGGGTCGAAGCCGGAGCTCCTGCATGCCGCCGTCGACGGCGAGCGAGACGCCCGTCGTCGACCCCGACGCCGGGCTCGCGAGGTACGCGACGGCGCCGGCGACCTCGTCGGGGTCGACGAGGCGCCCGTGCGGCTGACGCGCCTCGAGCGCGGCGCGTTCGGCCGCCGGGTCGTCGGCCGAGTCGAGCAGCCGCCCCACCCACGGGGTGTCGGCGGTGCCGGGGTTCACGGCGTTCACGCGGATGCCCTCGCGCAGGTGATCGGCGGCCATCGCCCGGGTGAGCGCTGAGATCGCGCCCTTGCTCGCGCTGTAGAGCGCCCGCTGGGGCAGGCCGGCCGTCGCGGCGATCGACGAGGTGTTCACGATCGCCGCGGCGGGGGAGACGCGGAGGTGAGGCAGGGCGGCCCGTGACACGCGCACCGTGCCCAGCACGTTGACGTCGAGCACGCGGCGCCACTCGTCGTCGTCGTTCGCCGCGATGTCGCCCTGGGCGCCGATGCCGGCGTTGTTCACGACGACGTCGAGCCGGCCGAACTCCGCGACGACGCGGTCGACCCCCGCGCGGACGCTCGCGTCGTCGGCGATGTCGACCGCGACCGCGAGATCGGCGTGCGGGGCGGCATCCGGTGCGAGGTCGAAGACGGCGACGCGCGCCCCGCCTTGCCGGAGCCGGGCCGCGATGGCGGCGCCGATGCCCGACGCGCCGCCCGTGACGACGGCGACGAGGCCCTCGAACTCGGCGGTTCCGGTGAGTTCCTTGCTCATGGTGTTCCTCTCGATCGCGGCGTCAGGCGTCGACGTAGCGCTGGCGCTGGCGGCCGAGCCCGTCGATCTCGATCTCGACGACGTCGCCGGCGCCGAGGTAGGGGAAGCGGCCCGAGAGGGCGACGCCCTCCGGGGTGCCGGTCAGCACGAGGTCGCCGGGGTCGAGGGCGAGGTACTGGCTCAGCTGCCACACGATCGTGTCGATACCGAAGATCAGGTCGCCCGTGCGCGAGTCCTGCCGGGGCTCGCCGTTGACGAAGCTGCGGAGCCGCACGTCGTCGGCGTCGAGCTCGTCGGGCGTCGCGAGCCAGGGGCCGGTGGGGCAGAAGCCCGGTGCGCTCTTGCCCTTCGACCACTGGCCGCCTGAGACGGCGAGCTGCCAGTCGCGCTCCGAGAGGTCGTTGGCGGTGACGAAGCCGGCGATGTGCGCCCGCGCGTCGGCGGGGGAGTCGAGCGCGCTCGCGCGACGTCCGATCACGATGCCGAGCTCGACCTCCCAGTCGGTCTTGGTGCTGCCGCGGGGGATCGCGACGTCGTCGTTCGGGCCGATGACCGTGTTCGGCGACTTCATGAACATCACGAGGTGCTCGGGCGGCGCCGAGCCCGACTCGGCGGCGTGCGCGGCGTAGTTCATGCCGATGCAGTACACGGCGCCCGGCCGGGCGATGGGGGCGCCGATGCGCAGTCCGTCCGCGCCCTCGAGCTCGGGCAGCTCGCCGGCCTCGAGGGCCTCACCGGCGCGCTCGCGACCGTCGCCGGCGAGGAACGCGGCGTCGATGTCGCGGGTCACGCCGCGGAGATCGAGGGTGCGCGCCCCGTCGAGGAGCACGGGGATCTCGGAGCCGGGGTCGCCGAGCCTGGCGAATCTCATCGCTGGTCCTTCCACTCGCGGCGCTGCGTGAACATCTGAAGTATCCACTGCGGTCAGGCCGGTTTCACCGAGATTCTTGCACAGAAGTTCACGGTTGACAGCCGAGACATCCGATGTTTATGCTCGTGTCGCCCCACGAAAGGACGTCATGAGCACGATCGTCAGCGTTGATACCCGGGACATCCGGTTCCCGACCTCCCTCGAACTCGACGGGTCGGACGCGATGAACCCCGACCCCGACTACTCGGCCGCGTACCTCGTCATCCGCACGGACGCCGCCGACGGGCTCGCCGGGCACGCCTTCGTGTTCACCATCGGCCGCGGCAACGACGTGCAGGTCGCCGCACTCGACGCCCTGCGCGCCCACCTGGTCGGCCGCGACGTCGAAGCGCTGCTCGACGACATGGGCGGCGCATGGCGCCTGCTCGCGCACGACTCGCAGCTGCGCTGGCTCGGCCCCGAGAAGGGCGTCATGCACATGGCGATCGGCGCCGCGCTCAACGCCCTGTGGGACCTCAAGGCCAAGCGCGCGGGCCTTCCCCTCTGGCAGCTGCTCGCCGGGCTCAGCCCCGAGGAGCTCGTCTCGCTCATCGACTTCCGGTACATCTCCGACGCCGTGACCCCGGCCGAGGCGCTCGAGCTGTTCCGCGCCGCCGAGCCCGGCCGTGCCGAGCGCACCGCCAAGCTGCTCGAGCTCGGCTACCCCGCCTACACGACGACCCCGGGGTGGCTCGGCTACTCCGACGAGAAGCTCGAGCGACTCTGCCGCGAAGCCGTCGCCGACGGATACCCGCAGATCAAGCTCAAGGTCGGCGCCTCGCTCGACGACGACGTGCGTCGCCTCGGCATCGCCCGCGCCGCCGTCGGCGAGGGCTTCCCGATCGCCATCGACGCCAACCAGCGTTGGGGCGTCGACGAGGCGATCGAGTGGGTGCGCGCGCTCGCCGGGTTCGACCTCGCCTGGATCGAGGAGCCGACGAGCCCCGACGACATCCTCGGCCACGCCGCCATCGCGCGCGGCGTCGCGCCCGTGCGCGTCGCGACCGGCGAGCACGTCCAGAATCGGATCGTGTTCAAGCAACTGCTCCAGGCCGGCGGCATGCACGTCATGCAGATCGACGCCGCGCGCGTCGGCGGCGTCAACGAGAACCTCGCGAACCTCGTGCTCGCCGCGAAGTACGGCGTGCCCGTGTGCCCGCACGCGGGCGGCGTCGGGCTCTGCGAGGCGGTGCAGCACCTCTCGATGTTCGACTACGTCGCCCTGTCCGGCACGATGGACGGCCGCATGGTCGAGTTCGTCGACCACCTCCACGAGCACTTCGTCACGCCGGCCGTCGTCGAGCGGGGCCGGTATCTCACCCCGACCGCGCCCGGCGCCGGCACCGAGATGCACGAGGCCTCGATCGACCGCTACACCTGGCGCGGTGCGCACGTCACCGAGGTGCCGGCGTGAGCACCTCGGCACGATCCGCCCAGCCGGCCGGCCTCGGCCGGCTGGGCTACGGCGGGGCGTCCATCGGCAACCTCTACCGTGAGGTCGCGGACGCCGACGCGGAGGCGGCGCTCGACGCGGCGTGGGCCGGAGGCATCCGCTACTTCGACACCGCGCCCCATTACGGCCTCGGGCTCTCCGAGCGGCGGATGGGGGAGTTCCTCCGAGGCCGCCCCCGCGACGAGTACCTCCTGTCGACCAAGGTCGGCCGCGTGCTCGAGCCGAACCCCGACTTCTCGGGCGGCGACGACCTGGCACACGAGTACGCCGTGCCGGACCGCACGGTGCGCCGGTTCGACCCGAGCGAGGCCGGCGTGCGCCGGAGCATCGAGGACTCGCTCGAGCGGCTCGGCCTCGATCGCATCGACATCGCCTACCTCCACGACCCCGACGCGTACGACCTCGACCGCGGGCTCGCCGAAGGGCTGCCCGCCCTCGCGAAGCTGCGCGACGAGGGCGTCGTCGGCGCCATCGGCATCGGCACGAACAGCGCGGATGCCGCGGCGCGCGCCGTTCGCGAGGGCGACCTCGATCTCGTCATGATCGCGGGCCGCTTCACCCTGCTCGAGCAGCCTGCGCTCGCCGAGCTGCTGCCCCTGTGCGAGTCGCGGGGCGTCGGCGTCGTCGCCGCGGCGGTCTTCAACTCGGGCCTGCTCGCGACCGCGTCGCCCGAGGCGGGCGCGCGGTACGACTACGCGGCGGTACCCTCCGAGGTGCTGGCCCGCGCCCGGCGCCTGGCCGAGGCCTGCGCCGCCGAGGGCGTCGAGCTCCCCGTCGCCGCGATCCAGTACCCGCTGCGCCACCCCGCCGTGCGCTCGGTCGTGGTCGGCTCGGCGAGGGCGTCGAGCGTCGAGCAGAACCTCGCCCGCATGGCGGAGCCGCTGCCCGAGGAGTTCTGGACGAGCCTCGCCGAGCAGGGGCTCATCCCATGAACGACCGGCCGCGCACCATCGATGCGCACCTGCACCTCTGGGATCGTTCGGTCGGCGAGTACGGCTGGATCACCCCCGAGCTCGGCGCGCTGTACGCCGACTTCGGCCCCCGGGAGGCGCGCGCCGAGCTCGACACCGCGGGGATCGACGGCGCGATCCTGGTGCAGGCCGAGGATTCGGCCGCCGACACGCGCTTCATGCTCGACGTCGCCGCGGCGAACGACTGGGTGCTCGGCGTCGTCGGCTGGGTGCCCCTCGACGACACGCGCGCAGCGCTCGGCGCGCTCGACGCGCTGGCCGGTGAACGACGGCTCCGCGGCATCCGCCACCTCGTGCACGACGACCCGCGCGACGAGTTCCTCGAGCTCCCCGCCGTCCGGGCGTCGCTCGCCGAGGTCGCCGCGCGCGGCCTCGCGTTCGACGTGCCCGACGCGTGGCCGCGCCACCTCGGCGCGGCACGCAGGCTCGCCGGGTCGCTGCCCGGGCTCACGGTCGTCATCGACCACCTCGCCAAGCCGCCCGTCGGCCGCGACGGGTTCGCGGAGTGGGAGCGCGAGTTCGTCGCGCTCGCGGAGCTGCCGAACACGGTCGTCAAGTTCTCGGGACTCCACCTGCCCGGGGCGACGTTCGGGATCGACTCGGTGCGCCCGCTCTGGGAGCTCGCGATCGAGCGATTCACGCCCGATCGCGTCATGTACGGTGGCGACTGGCCGATGACGGTGCCGCACGGGGGCTATCAGCCGACCTGGCGCGTCATGCGCGAGTGCCTCGACGATCTCGAGCCGAACGATCGCGACGCGGTGCTCGGCGGCACCGCCGAACGGGTGTATCGCCTTGAGTAATCTGATGTATCGACCCCAATGGCCACGAAAACGCAACAACCACGCCTGATATGGGCTGAAACATCGGATGAGTAGTACACTCATTCACATCTCAAGGAAGAGAGGCACCACGTGCTCACCGGCATCCACCCGATTCTCCACGGCGAGCTGCTCGCCGCGCTCGATCGGCTCGGGCACGGCGACGAACTCGTCGTCGCCGATGCGAACTTCCCGGCGCACCGGCTCGGCGCGGTCGTGGTCGAGGTTCCCGGCCTCTCCGCCGCGAGCATCGTCGAGGCCGTCCGCACCGTCGTGCCCGCCGACGCCTACGACGGGGCCTCGGTGCTGCTCATGACCGCGGAGGACGACGAGCGGCCCGCGGTCCAGCACGAGCTGGTCGCGGCATCGGCCGTGCCCGCCGAGCGCGTCGACGAGCTCGAGCGGTTCGCGTTCTACGACCGGGCGGCCGGAGCCCGGCTGATCATCAGGAGCGGCGAGCTCCGTCCCTACGGCAACCTGATCCTCCGCAAGGGCGTCGTGAACGCGTACGAGCCGAGCGAGGCCGCGCGATGACCCCCGGCACCACGGCGCTCCTCGAGGTCGAGGGCGTCAGCAAGGGGTTCCCCGGGGTGCAGGCGCTCGCCGACGTGCAGCTCGAGCTGCGCCACGGCGAGGTGCTCGCGCTCGTCGGCGAGAACGGGGCGGGCAAGTCGACGCTCATGAAGCTCCTCGCCGGCATCTACACGCCCGACGCCGGGACGTTCCGCCTCAACGGGCGCGAGCTGACGATCGAGGGCCCGCGCCATGCCCAGGAGCTCGGCATCTCGATCATCCACCAGGAGTTCAACCTGATGCCCGACCTCACGGTCGCGCAGAACATCTTCATCGGCCGCGAACACCGCCAGGCCGGGCTGTTCCTCGACGACCGGGCGCTCAACCGGCGAGCGCAGGAGCTCTTCGACCGCCTCGGGCTCGCGCTCGACCCCGCCGAGCGCGTCGAGCACCTGACGGTCGCCCGCCAGCAGATGGTCGAGATCGCGAAGGCCCTGTCCTTCGACGCGAAGGTGCTCATCATGGACGAGCCGACCGCGGCCCTGAACGACGCCGAGGTCGACGTGCTCTTCGAACTGATCGAGCGGTTCCGCACGGCCGAGACCGGCGTCATCTACATCTCCCACCGCATGGAGGAGCTCGCGCGCATCTCCGACCGCATCAGCGTGCTGCGCGACGGCCGCTACGTCGGCACGCGCGTGACGGCCGAGACGGCGCCGAGCGAGATCATCTCGCTCATGGTCGGCCGTGAGATCTCGGGCGAGCAGCGCCCCGCGCCCCGCACCCCCGAGGGCGAGCCGGTGCTCTCGGTGCGCGGCCTCTCCACGAAGCACCTGCTGCGCGACGTGAGCTTCGACGTCCACGCCGGCGAGATCCTCGGCTTCGCCGGCCTGATGGGCGCCGGCCGCACCGAGGTCGCGCGGGCGATCGTCGGCGCCGACCGCCGCGAGGCCGGCGAGATCCGCGTCGGCGGCCGCGTCGTCTCGATCTCGAGCCCTGCGGAGGCCGCGGCGCTCGGCATCGGCTACCTCTCCGAGGATCGGAAGCAGCTCGGCGTGCTGCTCGAGCGCAGCGTGCGCGAGAACATCGTGCTCTCCTCGCTGCGCCGCTACGCCTCAGGCGCGGGCTTCGTCCGCGACGCGCGCATCGAGGCGACCGGCCGCGAGTACGTCGAGAAGCTCCGCATCAAGACGCCGTCGACGGCCCAGCTCGTCCGCAACCTCTCGGGCGGCAACCAGCAGAAGGTCGTCATCGCGAAATGGCTCGTGAAGGACTGCGACGTCCTCATCTTCGACGAGCCCACCCGTGGCATCGACGTCGGCGCCAAGGAGGAGATCTACGCACTGCTCCGCCGACTCGCCGACGAGGGCAAGGCGATCGTGATGATCTCGTCCGAGCTGCCCGAGGTGCTGCGACTCTCCGATCGCATCGCCGTCATGGCCGAGGGGCGGCTCACCGCCGTGCTCGACAACGCCGAGGCCACCCAGGAGAACCTCATGGACTACGCAACCCGATTCTCAAGCGAAGGAACGATCGCACGATGAGCCCGACCACGACGAAGCCCGAAACCGGGAGCACGGGCGGTGCGACGCCCTCGACCAGCGCGTACGCCGCGATCGAGGCCGGCAAGCCCCGCTTCGCCTGGCTCCGGGGCTCCCTCCAGCAGCTGCTCGCCTTCGCGAGCCTGATCGTCATCGTGGCGGTGTTCTCGTTCGCGAGCCCCCATTTCTTCACCGCGAACAACCTCGTCTCGATCCTGACGGCGGCGACCGTGACCGGCATCCTCGCGCTCGGCACCACCTTCGTCATCATCACGGGCGGCATCGACCTCTCGATCGGCACGGGCATGGTGCTCTGCGGCGTCATGGCGGGCGTGTTCCTCACCTACCTCGGCTGGCCGCTCTGGCTCGGCGTGACGGCGACGATCCTCTTCGGCGCGCTCATCGGGCTCATCAACGGCGTGAACGTCTCGGTGCTCGGCATCCCGCCGTTCATCGCCACGCTCGGCATGATGCTCATCGCGGCCGGCCTGTCGCTGGTGATCTCGGGCACGAAGCCGATCTACTTCACCGAGACGCCCGACTTCCAGTCGATCATGAACCTCTCGATCATCCCCGGCATGCGGTTCCCGCTCGGCGTGGCGATCTTCATCGTCATGATCATCGTCGCGGCGGTGCTCCTCTCGAAGACGATCCTCGGCCGCTACACCTTCTCGATCGGCTCGAACGAGGCGGCCACCGCGCTCTCCGGCGTGAACGTCCGCCGATGGAAGATCACGATCTACACGCTCGCCGGCCTCTTCGTCGGCCTCGCCGGAGTGCTGAGCGCGTCCCGGCTGTCGTCGGCGCAGCCGACGGGCGGCATGGGCCTCGAGCTCGAGGCGATCGCCGCCGTCGTCATCGGCGGCACGTCGCTCCAGGGCGGCAAGGGCTCGATCGTCGGCACCGTCATCGGCGCCCTCATCATGGCGGTGCTCACGAACGGCCTCCGCATCATCTCGGTGCCGCAGGAGTGGCAGTCCGTCGCCGTCGGCATCGTCATCCTGGTCGCCGTCTACCTCGACATGCTGCGGCGTCGACGCGGCTGACCGGCACCCCGGCGCGGCATCCCCGCCGCGACGGAGCACCATCACGACCCAGCACCACACCGTCCCCCATCAGTACCACCGCACCACCAACACCAAGGAGTGAGCATGTTCAAGAAGCGCACGATGGGCGCCGTCGTCGGCGCCGTCGCCGCGGCCCTCATCCTCGCCGGTTGCGCCAGCGACGGCGGCGACCAGGGCACGGGCGGCGACGCGAGCGGCGACAAGCCGTACGTCGCCCTCGTCTCGAAGGGCTTCCAGCACCAGTTCTGGCAGGCCGTGAAGACGGGCGCCGAGCAGGCGGCCGAGGAGTTCGACGTCGAGATCACCTTCGAGGGCCCCGACACCGAGGCCGACGTCGACCAGCAGATCCAGATGCTGCAGACGGCGCTCGACAAGAGCCCGGCCGCGATCGGCTTCGCCGCGCTCGACAGCCAGGCCGCGGGCCCGCTGCTGCAGCAGGCGAAGGACGCGAACATCCCCGTCATCGCCTTCGACTCGGGCGTCGACAGCGACATCCCGCTGACCACGGCCGCGACCGACAACCTCGCCGCCGCAGCCGAGGCCGCGAAGCACATGGCCGACGCCGTCGGCCACGAGGGCAAGGTCGCCCTCGTCGTGCACGACCAGACCTCGGTGACCGGCCAGCAGCGTCGCGACGGCTTCGTCGACTACATGGAGGAGAACGAGCCGAACATCGAGATCGTCGACATCCAGTACGGCGGCGGCGACCAGGCGAAGTCGGCCGACCTCGCGAAGGCGATCCTCGCGGCGCACCCCGACCTCAAGGGCATCTACGGCTCGAACGAGGGCTCGGCGATCGGCGTCGTGCAGGCCGTCAAGGAGCTCGGCATCGACGCCTCGACGCTCGCCGTCGTCGGCTTCGACTCGGGCAAGGCCCAGATGGACGCGATCCGCGACGGCCTCATGACCGGCGCGATCACGCAGAACCCGATCGGCATCGGCTACGAGACGGTCAAGGCCGCGGTCGAGGCGATCAACGGCGAGGAGCTGCCGAAGACCATCGACACGGGCTTCTACTGGTACGACGCGTCGAACATCGACGACGAGGAGATCCAGGCCGTCCTCTACGAGTGACGATCGGATGACCCGGGGGCGTCGGCTGCGGCCGGCGCCCCTTCGTCGTGCCCGCGCGGGCACGACGTGGCGCGGTCGGGGGCCCCACGACCGTGCGCCGGGGCCGGCGGCGGGCCGGCCCGTCAGCGCGTCAGAGCGCCGAGCGCAGCCACTGCTCGACGCCGCTGACGTGCACGACGGTGAGCGCCGACGCGAGCTCGGCGTCGCCGGCGGCGATCGCGTCGAGGATGGCGTGATGCTCCTGGAGGGTTCGCTCGACGGCGCTCTCCTGCGTGATGCCGCGCCAGATGCGCGCCCGCACCGTGTGGCTCGACAGCGAGTCGATGAGGCTCGCGAGGTAGCCGTTGCCCGTGGCGTCGGCGATGCCGCGGTGGAACTCGAGGTCGTGGTCGACGAGGCTCTCGACGTCGGCGGCGTGATCGACGCCCGCGACCGACTCGCGGAGGCGCTCGAGCTCGGCCTCGCCGGCGTGCCGCGCCGCCAGCGAGGCGGCGGCGGGCTCGAGGATGCGGCGTACGGCGAAGATCTCGAGGATCGAGTGGTCGTCGTGCAGGTCGACGACGAACGACATGGCCTCGAGCAGCAGGCGCGGCTCGAGGCTCGTGACGTAGGTGCCGTCGCCGCGCCGCACGTCGAGCACGCGGATGACCTCAAGCGCCTTGACCGCCTCGCGCAGCGAGGAGCGCGAGAGGCCGAGCCGCTCGCTCAGCTCCTTCTCGGGCGGAAGCCGGTCGCCCGGCGCCAGTTCGCCCGAAAGGATCATCTCTTTGATGCGCAGAATCGCTTCGTCGGTGACGGCCATGCCCGAATCGTACCGCGCGCGCGGCCAGACATCAGATCTTTGTGGCGGCGGCGCGCCAGAGGTGCATCGAGGCGTAGCTGCGCCACGGCGCCCACCGTGCTCCGAGCTCGTCGAGTGCGGGTGCTGCGGCGGGCAGGCCGAGCCGCTCGGCGCCCGCCCGGAGCGCGAGGTCGCTCGTGAGCAGCACGTCGGGGGCCCGCGTGACCCGCATCGCGACGTAGCCCGCCGTCCACGGGCCGATGCCCGGGATGCCGACGAGTTCGCGCGCGAGCTCGCTGCGGTCGCGATCGGCCGAGACCACGAGCTCGCCCGCGGCGAGCCGGGCCGCGACGTCGACGATGGTGCGGATGCGGGCCGCCGGCCCGCGCAGCACCTCGCCGCCGCGCTCGGCGATCGCCCCGGCGGTGGGGAAGAGCCGCACGAGGCCGTCGGCGCCGAGCCCGCCTTCACCAGGCTCGACACCCGGTCGGCCGCCGATCGTGAGCGGTTCGCCCAGCTCGGCCGCGAGCCGCGAGAGCGCCGTGCGCGCCGCCTTCACCGAGATCTGCTGGCCGATGAGCGCACGGAACACGAGCTCGTGCGGGTCGAGTGCGCCCGGCACGCGGATGCCGGGGGTCGTCGCGACCGAGGCCGCGAGCGCGGGGTCGGCCGCGAGCAGCTCGTCGATCGCGACGGCGTCGGCGTCGAGGTCGAAGAGCCGGCGCACGCGGGCGACGAGCGGCGGCAGGTCGGCGAGGCTCGCGAGCCGGGCCTCCACCTCGATCGCGGGGGCGCGGTCGTCGGCGCTCGGCGCGAACGCGACCACGGCGGGCCCGGCGGGCAGCCGCAGCGTGCGCGCGTAGCGGCCGGGGCCGGCCGCCTCGACGCCGTCGACCGCACGCGCCGCGAGCCAGTCGAAGACGCCGGCCGCGTCGAACGGGGCGCGGGCGGGCAGCCGGAGCCGCACCACCCCGTCGCCGGCGCGCTCGCGCCGCTCGCCGAGGCGCGCGGCCGCCCGTAGCTCGAGCGGGCTGCGCTCGTACACCTCGCGGATCGTGTCGTTGAACTGCCGGATGCTGCCGAAGCCCGAGGCGAAGGCGATGTCGGCCGCGGGCATCGACGTCGAGGTGAGCAGGGCGCGAGCGGTCTGGGCCCGGTGGGCGCGCGCCAGCGCGAGGGGGCCCGCGCCGAGCTCGGCGCTGAGCACGCGCGTGAGGTGCCGGCTCGTGTAGCCGAGGTGGGCCGCGAGCCCCGGCACGCCCTCGCGCTCGACGACGCCGTCGGCGATGAGGCGCATCGCCCGGGCGGCGAGGTCGTCGCGCAGGTCCCACTCGGGGGAGCCCGGCACCGCGTCGGGCAGGCACCGCTTGCAGGCCCGCAGGCCCGCCTCGTGCGCGGCGGCGGCCGTGAGGTAGAAGCTCACGTTCTGCGCCTTCGGCGACACCGCGGGGCAGCTCGGGCGGCAGTAGATGCCGGTCGAATGCACTCCCGTGATGAACTGGCCGTCGAACCGCGCGTCGCGCGCCTGCATGGCCCGGTAGCGCTCGGCGAAGACGGGGTCGTCGAGCGGGTCGGTGCGGAGGGCCTGTGCGGTCATGACCCCAGCCTCGCACGCTCCGCCGACATCGACTGGCGGAAATCGGACCCGGCCCGCGTGGCTAGGGTGGAGGGATGTCGCACGTCGTCGCCCAGCTGCAAGAAGCCCTCGGGGCATCCGTCTCACTCGATGCCGAGGTGCTCGAGACGACCCGCGAAGACCGCTCGGGGTGGCGCAGCGCGACGCCCCCGCTCGCCGTCGTGCACGCGGGCTCCGTCGACGAGGTGCAGCAGCTCATGCGCATCGCGCACGCGACCGGCACTCCGGTCGTGCCCCGCGGCGCCGGCACCGGCCTCGCGGGCGGCGCGATCGCGAGCCCGGGGGCGATCGTGCTCGACCTCTCCCGCATGAACCGCATCCTCGAGATCTCCGAGGCCGACGAGCTCGCGGTCGTCGAGCCCGGAGTCATCAACGGCGATCTCAACGACGCCCTCGCGCCGCTCGGCCTCTGGTTCGCGCCCGACCCCGCCAGCCGGGCGATCGCCTCGGTCGGCGGCAACATCGCCACCAACGCCGGCGGGCTGCTCTGCGCGAAGTACGGCGTGACGCGCGAGGCCGTGCTCGGCGTCGCGGTCGTGCTCGCCGACGGGCGGCTGATCCGCCTCGGCCACCGCACGGTGAAGGGCGTCACGGGCTACGACCTCACCGCCCTCCTCACCGGCTCCGAGGGCACGCTCGGCATCATCGTCGAGGCGACGGTGCGCGTGCGCCCGATCACGCAGGGCGTCCCCGTGACCGTCGCCGCGGCCTTCGCCGACGTCACCGCCGCGGCGGCCGCGTGCGCCGCCGTCACCGCCGACCGCATCCGCCCGGCGATCCTCGAGCTGATGGACGCCGGCGTGGTCGCCCGCGTCGCCGCGTACCTCGGCGACGAGGCGCTCGCCGGCACGCCCCTCGAGGAGGTGCTGCCCGGCGAGACGTTCCTCATCGCGCAGACCGACGACGCCGGCGCGACGGCCGAGGCGGCCCGCATCGCCGAGCTCTTCGCGGAGGCCGGCGGCCGGGTCACCCTCTCGACCGACGAGACGACGGGCGAGCGCCTGCTCGACCTCCGGCGCGCGATGCACCCCGCGCTCGCCGCGAGCGGCCAGGTGCTCATCGAGGACGTCGCGGTGCCGCGTTCGAAGCTGCCCGAGATGTTCCGCGCCATCGACGAGATCGCGGCGCGGCACGGCGTCGAGATCCCGACGATCGCCCACGCCGGCGACGGCAACCTGCATCCGAACTTCGTGTTCACGGGCGACGAGGTGCCCGCGCACATCTGGCAGGCCGCCGACGAGATGTTCCGCGCGGCGGTCGCCCTCGGCGGCACGCTCACGGGCGAGCACGGCGTCGGGGTGCTGAAGCGGCGCTGGCTCGCCGAGGAGCTCGGCGACGACGTGTTCGAGCTGCAGCGCGGCATCAAGGCCGTCTTCGACCCGACCGGCATCCTGAACCCCGGGGTCATGTTCGAGGCATCCGTCGCCGCCCCTCGCTAGGCTGCTCGCGTGAGCCACCTCGCCCCCGGGCCGTCCCCGTACCCCGTCGCGCCGCAGCCGGTGGCCGCGGCGCCCGCGTGGGCCGCGCCCGTGCGCGGCCGCAACGGCAGCGGCTCGGTGTTCGCGATCATCGGCATCGTGATCGGCGGGCTCGTCGGCCTCCTCGTGATCGCCTACCTCGCGCTCGCGCTCGGCGCCCCCGTGCTCGCCATCGGGTCGCTGCTCGCGCTGGTGCCGCTCGCGGGCGTCCTCCTCGCGGTGCGCTGGGTCGACCGGTGGGAGCCCGAGCCGCGCGGCGCGCTCTGGTTCGCGTTCCTCTGGGGCGCCGCGGTCTCGGTCGCGATCGCGCTCGTCGTCGACCTCGGCGTCGAGCTCGCGGTCGCCTACTCGCAGCCCGGCGGCGCCGCCGACGAGGTCGTGCGCACCGTCGTGCAGGCGCCCATCGTCGAGGAGCTCGCGAAGGGCCTCGGCGTGCTGCTCGTGTTCGCCTTCGCGCGCTGGCAGTTCGACGGGCCGCTCGACGGCCTCGTCTACGCGGCCGTGGTCGCTGCGGGCTTCGCCTTCACCGAGAACATCATCTACTTCGGCTCGGCCCTCATCGAGGGCGGCGCCGAGAGCCTCGGTGCGACCTTCGTCGTGCGCGGCATCTTCTCGCCGTTCGCCCACGTGCTCTTCACGGCGTGCACCGGCCTCTGCATCGGCATCGGCGCGCGGCGCGGCGGCGGCGCGGGCGTCATCGGCTGGTTCCTGCTGGGGCTCGCCGGCGCGATCGGGCTGCACGCGCTGTGGAACGGCTCGCTCGCCTTCGGCGACGACGCGATCGGGCTGTACGTCACCGTGCAGGTGCCGATCTTCGTCGCGGCGGTCCTGCTCACCCTGTACCTCCGGCGCCAGGAGGTGCGGGTCACCCGCCGCCGCCTGGCGGAGTACGCGGCGGTCGGCTGGTTCAGCCACGCCGAGGTCGAGCTCCTCGCCACCCCGGCCGGCCGCAGGCAGGCGAAGGCGTGGGCGCGCGCGCAGCATCCGCCGCGCACCGCGACGATGAAGCGGCTGATCGCGGATGCCACGCACCTGGCCTTCGCCCGCCAGCGCATCGCGACGGGGCAGGGCGGAGCGGTCGCGGCGGCCGACGAGCAGTCGCTGCTGACCTCGATCGTGGCCGGACGGCAGGCCCTACTGCGCTGAACGCGCCGGGGCTATGCTGGCCTGATTCCCGCTCGACGACGATCGGAGACGGCATGCCCGGCACCGCGCTCCCGCAGCCCGATCCGGGCGCGCCCGGCGGAGGGGAGCGGTCGGGCTCGCTCCGCGACCGGCTGCTCGACGCCCAGCAGCGCGCGATCGACACGGGCACCGTGCCGCTCAGCCTCCGCCCGATCGTCCGGGCGTCGTGGGAGCGCGCCATCCGGGGCGCCGTCGACCCCGACCGGGCGCTGCCCAGCCTCGAGCACGACGAGCAGGAGTTCCTCGACTACCGTGCCGGCCACGCGCTCGCACAGGTGATGCCGGTCGTCCGCCGGCTCCTCGTCGACGGCGCGCACGACGCCGGCCTCGTGGTCGCCGTCGGCGACGAGCACGGCCGCCTGCTCTGGGTCGAGGGCGACGCGGCGCTCAGGCACCGCGCGGAGGACATGCTGTTCGTGCCGGGCGCCGACTGGTCGGAGTCGGTCGTCGGCACGAGCGCCCCTGGCACCGCGCTCGCGCTCGACCGGGCCATCCAGATCCGCGGCGCCGAGCACTTCAACCGCATTGTGCACCCGTGGAGCTGCACGGCCGCGCCCGTGCACGACCCGGCGACCGGCCTCGTGCTCGGCGTCATCGACATCACGGGCACCGACCACGCCGTCGCACCGCACACGCTCGGCCTCGTCTCGGCGACGGTCGCCGCGGTCGAGGCGGAGCTCAAGATCGCGAGCCTCGAGTCGGCGGTGCAGGCGACGCTGCGTCGCTCGCGCATGGTGAGCGTGGGCGGGTCGCGCGCGCCCCGTGCCGCGCGGACGCCGCTGTCGGTGCTGGGGCCGCGCCGTCCGAGGCTCGGCGGGGTCGAGCTGAGTCCCCGGCACGCCGAGATCCTCACGCTCCTCGCGTGGCATCCGGCGGGGCTCGGCACCGAACGCCTCGCCTCGCTCGTCTACGAGGCCGAGGGGTCGCCCGTCACCCTGCGCGCCGAGCTCGTGCGCCTCCGCCGCGTGCTCGAGGCCGCCGGCGAGCCGCCGCTCGAGTCGCGACCCTACCGGCTCGGCCGCGAGCTCGAGCTCGACGCCGCGGTGGTCGTGCGCCTGCTGGGGCAGGGCGCGCTGCGGCGCGCGGCCGAGACGTACGCCGGCCCCCTGCTGCCGGCGTCGACGGCGCCCGGCATCGTCGAGCTCCGCGCCGAGCTCGCGGGCCGGGTGCGCGAGTCGATGCTGGCGGATGCCTCGGCCGACCTCCTGGCCGCGTTCGCCGAGCGCGAGGAGTGCCGCTTCGACGTCGAGCTGTGGCGCACCCTGCTCGCACTGCTGCCGCCGCGCTCACCGCGGCGCGCCTCGGTCGTCGCCCACCTCGAGCGGATCGAGGCCGCGCTGCGCTGAGGCGATGCCGCGACGAGACCGCCCGGCATCGTGACGGCGCGCGCCCGCGCCGGGCCGGCACCGCTGCAACGCGACTGCAACGTTCGGGCAACCGCGCCGCAACCCGCGCGCGCATAGCGTGACGTCGTCCCATCGAGGGGCAGACGCCCCACCCGGGGCATCCGACAACGACGTCAAGGAGACACGATGACCGTGTACGCCGCGCCCGGCACCCCCGGCGCGCTCATCGAGTTCAAGCCGCGCTACGAGCACTTCATCGGCGGCGAGTGGGTGAAGCCCGCGGGCGGCGCCTACTTCGAGAACATCTCGCCCGTGAACGGCAAGGCGTTCACCGAGGTCGCCCGCGGCACCGCAGCCGACATCGACGCGGCGCTCGACGCCGCGCACAAGGCCGCACCCGCGTGGGGCCGCACGAGCGCGGCGCACCGCGCCGGCATCCTGAACGCGATCGCCGATCGCATCGACCGCAACCGCGAGCTCCTCGCCGTCGCCGAGACCTGGGACAACGGCAAGTCGATCCGCGAGCCGCTCAACGCCGACCTCCCGCTCGCGAGCGACCACTTCCGCTACTTCGCGAGCCTCATCCGTGCGCAGGAGGGCAGCTTCACGCAGCTCGACGAGGACACGGTCGCGTACCACTTCCAGGAGCCGCTCGGCGTGGTCGGGCAGATCATCCCGTGGAACTTCCCGCTGCTCATGGCCGTGTGGAAGCTCGCCCCCGCGCTCGCCGCGGGCAACGCGGTCGTGCTGAAGCCGGCCGAGCAGACGCCGACGTCGATCCTCGTGCTCGTCGAGCTCATCGCCGACCTGCTGCCCGCGGGCGTGCTCAACGTCGTCAACGGGTTCGGCGTCGAGGCGGGCAAGCCGCTCGCGTCCTCGAACCGCATCCGCAAGATCGCGTTCACCGGCGAGACGACGACGGGTCGGCTCATCCTGCAGTACGCGTCGAACAACATCATCCCCTCGACGGTCGAGCTCGGCGGCAAGAGCCCGAACATCGTGTTCGAGTCGGTCGCCGACCGGCGCGACTCGTTCTACGACAAGGCGCTCGAGGGCTTCAGCCTGTTCGCGTTCAACCAGGGCGAGGTGTGCACCTGCCCCAGCCGTTCGCTCATCCAGAAGTCGATCTACGACACCTTCCTCGACGACGCGATCGAGCGCACGAAGCAGGCCAAGCAGGGCAACCCGCTCGACACCGAGACCCAGGTCGGCGCGCAGGCGTCGAACGACCAGCTCGAGAAGATCCTGAGCTACATCGACATCGGCAAGCAGGAGGGCGCGAAGCTGCTGCTCGGCGGCGAGCGCGCCGACCTCGGCGGCGACCTCAGCGAGGGCTACTACGTGCAGCCGACCATCTTCGAGGGGCAGAACCGCATGCGGCTGTTCCAGGAGGAGATCTTCGGCCCGGTCGTCGCGGTCACGAGCTTCACCGACTACGACGACGCGATCTCGATCGCGAACGACACCCTCTACGGGCTCGGCGCGGGCGTCTGGAGCCGCAACGGCAACGAGGCCTACCGCGCCGGTCGCGACATCCAGGCCGGCCGTGTCTGGGTGAACAACTACCACGCGTACCCCGCGGGCGCCGCGTTCGGCGGGTACAAGTCGTCGGGCATCGGCCGCGAGAACAACAAGCTCGCGCTCGACCACTACCAGCAGACGAAGAACCTGCTCGTCAGCTACAGCGAGAACCCGCTCGGGTTCTTCTGATCGGCGGTCCGCGATGTCGCTCGAGCGATTCGCCGCAGGCGTCGTCGGCCGGGTCGTGATCGCGGGGGAGTCGTCGCCGCGGGTGGAGCTCTCACCCGCGGCGGCGACGCTGCTCGACCGCCTCTGGTCCATGCACGGCCCGCTCATGTTCCACCAGTCGGGCGGATGCTGCGACGGCAGTTCTCCGATGTGCTACCCCGCGGGGGAGTTCCTGACGAGCGACGCCGACGTGCTGCTCGGCGAGCTCGACCTGGGGCCGGCGGGTGCCGGCCGGGATGCCTCGGGCGGGTCGGATGCGCCGGGGCCCGACCCCGATCGAGGCGCGCGCGTCGTGCCGTTCTGGATGTCGGCGGAGCAGTTCGCCTATTGGCGTCACACGCACCTCACCGTCGACGTCGTGCCCGGCCGCGGCAGCGGCTTCTCGGTCGAGGCGCCGAGGGCGTGCGATTTCTCATCAGGTCGCGGCTGATGGAGTGATGGACTCGCCACAGGGCGGCGGAGCCCGCCTGCTCCGAGTCGTCTCGCGGGTGCCCAGCGGCGCCCCCGGCACGAAGAAACTCGCCGCCCTGTGGTGTGGCACTGCCGACATCTCTACGGGGCGACGAGTTCTCGGATTCCAGAGTGCAACGTGTTCGCAGTCAGCGCAAGAGGGGGGTGGACGGTTGTCCGCGATTGCGAGGGCGCCGCGAACCTGCTCAACTTGAGGCATGACCGATACGAACAGCAAGCCCGAGATCGACGCCCCCGAGGGCCCCGCTCCCGTCGACCTCGTCATCGAGGACATCGTCGTGGGCGACGGCGCCGAGGCGACCGCCGGCTCGACGGTCGACGTGCACTACCTCGGTGTCGAGTACGACAGCGGCGAGGAGTTCGACTCCTCGTGGGGTCGCGGCCAGTCGATCAACTTCCCGCTCGCGGCGCTCATCTCCGGTTGGCAGGAGGGCATCCCCGGCATGAAGGTCGGCGGGCGTCGCAAGCTCACCGTCCCCCCGCACAAGGCCTACGGCCCGGCCGGCGGCGGCCACCAGCTCTCGGGCAAGACCCTGATCTTCGTGATCGACCTGCTCGGCGTCAGCTGAACCACCCCGATCCACCGGAGGCCGGCGGGCGCGAGCCCGCCGGCCTTCGTCGTGCGTGGGCTACGATTCGGGGGTGCTGCCCGCTTTCGCCCCCTATCTCGTGGTCTCCGCGCTCCATCTCGTGCTGCAGTACGTCGGACCGGCCTGGAGCGTGACGGCGACGAAGTCGCTGCTGATGCCGCTCCTCGCCCTCGCGGTCGTGCTGCTCGCGCGCCCGGTGCGCAGGGCGGCGCCGCTGCTCCTCCTCGGCGGCATCGCCTTCTCGTGGGGCGGCGACGTGCTGCTCACCTTCCCGGGCGACGGCTGGTTCGCGGCCGGGCTCGCCTCGTTCCTGCTCGCCCACGTCGTCTACATCGTGCTCTTCCTGCGGTTGCCCCGCGCGCGCCGCCGGCCGCCGGTCTGGTCGTACGTCTACTGGGCGTGGGTCGTCGCCATGCTCGCCCTGCTGCTGCCGCACGCCGGCATGCTCGCGGTGCCGATCGTGCTCTACGCGATCGCGATCGGCCTGATGGCGACGTGCGCGTCGATGCACGGCGGATGGATCGCCCTCGGCGGCGCGTTCTTCGTGGTCTCCGACTCGGTGCTCGCGCTCGGCCGGTTCCTGCCGGGGTACGAGTTCGCCGCGCACGACTTCGTCGTGATGTCGACCTACCTCGCCGCGCAGGGACTCATCGCGTGGGGCGTCGTGGCGAAGCTCCGCGCGGGTCGCCCCGCCTCGGCTCCGTCGTCTCCTGCACCCGCTCGACCAGCTGACGCCACGGCCCGGTGAGCTGACGCTCGGCGAGGGTCGCCTCGTTCGGCGGGCACTCGATGCGGTAGACGAAGCGGTCGGGCTCGGGCGGCACCGGCTCGGCGTCGCTCCACGGGATCTCGTCGATGAGGATGTACCACTCGTCGGGGTCGGGTTGCTCGTCGACGCGCACCTCCCAGACGAGGCGCGAGCCGGCGAGGCCGCCGCTGCGCTGCACGATGACATCCATCGTGCTGGATGCTACTCCGCTGCGCCGCCCGCCGCCCGGTCGTCGAGCACGCCGACCGTCTGCCAGCCCCGCTCGACGGCGCGCGCCTCGCGCGAGCCCGCGCCGAAGCGCGCCTCGGCGCTCTGCACGGTGTCGGCCGCGAACTCGGCGAAGGTCGCATCGCGGCCGAGCCGCCCCGAGGTGAGCGTGTCGTACCAGATGCGCCCCACGTGCTCCCAGGCGAAGCCGTCGAGCTCGCGCGCGGCGAGTGCGAACGCGCGGTTCGGGATGCCGGAGTTCAGGTGCACGCCGCCGTTGTCGTCGGCGGTCTCGATGTAGTCGCGCATGTGCGCCGGCTGCGGGTCGCGGCCGAGCACGTCGTCGTCGTAGGCCGTGCCCGGCTCGAGCATCGAGCGCAGCGCCCGCCCCTCCACCTCGTCGGTGAAGATGCCCTCGCCGATCAGCCAGGTGGCCGCCCCGGCGTCCTGGCCGAGGGCGTACTGCTCGACGAGGGCGCCGAACGCGTCGGAGACGTGCTCGTTGAGGGCGCCCGACTGCCCCTGGTAGCGCAGCCCGGCGGTGTGCTCGGTGACGCCGTGGGCGAGTTCGTGGCCGATCACGCTGAGCGAGTCGGTGAACCCGCGGAACACCTCGCCGTCGCCGTCGCCGAAGACCATGCGCTCGCCGTCCCAGAAGGCGTTGTCGTAGCGGCGGCCGAAGTGCACGGTCGCCTCGAGCGGCATGCCCGCACCGTCGATCGAGTCGCGGCCGAAGACGCGGTCGAAGAGCCGGTGGGTGTCGCCGAGGCCGTCGTAGGCGTCGTCGACCGACTCGTCGCCCGTCGCGGGCTCGCCCTCGCGGCGCACGAGGCGCCCGGGCAGGGTCTCGCGGCCGCCGGCGTCGGAGATGCGTCGGTCGGGCATCGACGGGGCGTCGGGCAGCACCGTCGGCAGGTCGTCGTCGTGCAGCGGCGGCACCACGGGCGGTGCGCCGCGGAGCGCACGACGGGGCGCGTCGTGCAGCAGCGAGCGCCGGGCGGCCTCGGCGGCGAGCGGGAAGCGATCGGCGCCCGCGTCGGCGATGCGATCGAGCAGGTAGGGAGGAACGATCTGGCGCATGCCTCGATGTTGGCATCCGCCGCCGACAACGTCGAGGCCGAATCGCGGGCTCGGGCACTCTCGCGCGGGCCGGTCGCGCAGGCACGCCCGGTTAGGCTGTTCGCGTGACCGACGCCCCCTTCCTCGCGCTCCTGCTCGACGTCGACGGCCCCATCGCGAGCCCGGTCACCCGGTCGATCGCGATCCCGTCGATCGCGCGCGACCTCGCGACACTCGCGAACGCCGGCAATCCCGTGATCTTCAACACGGGGCGCTCCGACGCGTTCATCGCCGCCGAGGTCGTGCCGCCGCTCCTCGACGCCGGGCTCGAGCCCGGTGCGCCCGTCTGGGCGATCTGCGAGAAGGGGGCGGTGTGGGCCGAGATCGGCACGGGCGGCCTCGGCGAGGTCTTCGTCGACCTCGATCTCGCGATGCCCGTCGACTTCTCCGCCGACATGCGGGCGTACGTCGAGGCGCACTTCGACGAGTTCGCGTTCTTCGACGAGACCAAGCGGGCCATGGTCTCCGTCGAGCAGCACGTGCACGTGGCATCCGACGCGTACCTCGCGGCGCAGCCGCGCTTCGACGCCCACGCGCACGCCGCCCTCGCCGCCCGCGGCTTCGGCACCGTCCGCGAGGGCGACGAGCGGCCCGACGACGCGGGCCGGGTGCACTGGCGCATCGACCCGACCATCATCTCGACCGACGTCGAGTCGGTCAGGCTCGGCAAGGACCTCGGGGCGGCGCGCGCCGTCGAGCTGCTCGAGGCCCGGGGCATCCGCCCGCAGCACTGGCGCACGATGGGCGACTCGCGCGGCGACTACCGCATGGCCGACTGGCTGCACGAGCGCGGCGAGCGGGTGAGCCACGTCGACGTGCGACCGGCCGAGGGCATCCCGGTGACCGGGTACCCGGTGCTGACGGCGGGCGAGCTGATCCACGACGAGGCCGGAGCGGTGTTCCTCGACCGCTGGGTTCGGGCCGCCGGCCGCGGCGAGCTCGGCGACGACGAGTAGCGGGCCCGCCGATGCCGAGTCCCGACGCCGCCGACGCCGCCGACGCTGCCGAGCGATCCGCGCTGCGGACGCATCCGATCGCCCTCCTGCCCGCCCTCCTCGTCTGCGGCGCCGCGGTGGCGCTCTTCGGCTTCCTCGCCCCGGTCGCGGGCTATTCGATGCTCGCCGCCGGACTCGTGATCGCCTGGATCTGCGACCGCTCGGGCCGTACCGAGCGCCTCGCCGCCGACCTCGCGCTCATCGCGGTCGGGCAGCTCATCATCTCCACGGTCTCGCTGAAGGCCGATCTCAGCGACGCCGGCATGGTGCGCTTCGCGGTGGTGCTCGGGCTCGCGGTGCTCGTGCCGTATCTCATCTCGCGGTTCCTGTACCGCGAGCGCACGATCCGCTTCCCGTGGCGCACCGGCCGGCGATGGAACCGCACGCAGTGGCTCTACCTGATCTTCGTGACGCTCGCCGGATGGCTCATCCTGCCGTTCTACTTCATCAGCTCCGGCGTCTACCAGAACTGGCCGACCGTGACCGAGCCCGACACGATCGCGCGCCTGTTCGTCGGGGTCGCCGCCGTCGGCACGTGGGACGAGCTGTTCTTCATCTGCACGGTGTTCGTGCTGCTGCGGCGGCACTTCCCGAGCTGGCAGGCGAACGTCCTGCAGGCGATCGTCTTCGTCTCGTTCCTCTGGGAGCTCGGCTACCAGTCGTGGGGGCCGCTGCTCACGATCCCGTTCGCGCTCATCCAGGGCTACACGTTCAAGCTCACGAAGTCGCTCGGCTACGTGTTCACGGTGCACATGCTGTTCGACGCGGTGGTGTTCGCGGTCATCGTGTACGCCCACATCGGATGGCCGGCGATCTTCCCGTTCGCGCCGCAGCCGTAGTCGCCCGCACCCGCGCGCTCAGGGGCCTCGACGGATGCCCCGTGCTCGCCGAGCCACGCGAGCAGCACCGCTGCGTGGTTGCTGTGCTCGTCGCGGGCGCCGTAGAGCAGCGTGACCCGCTCGTGTTCGTGGCTGAGCGCGATGAGCGCCTCGGCGGCGGGGTTCTCGTCGAGCTCGGCGCGGTAGCGGGTCGCGAAGCGGTCGAAGTCGCCCTGTCGATCGGCGGCGTGATGCCACTCGGTGCGCAGCTCGGGGGAGGGGGCGACCTCCTTGTCCCACAGGTCGAGCTCGGCGCGCTCCTTGCTCACGCCCCGCGGCCACAGCCGGTCGACGAGCACCCGGAACCCGTCGCCCGCCGCGGCGGGCTCGTACACGCGCTTGATGACGAAGGCCATGGCTCCAGTCTCGCGGGCGCCGGGCGATGAGACAACGGATGCCCCGTGCGCAGGCCTGCGCACGGGCATCCGCCGGTCGGGAACGCGACGATCAGATCGCCGACCAGCCGCCGTCGGAGGCGAGCACGACGCCCGAGACGTTGGCCGAGTCGTCGGAGAGGAGCCACGTGATCGCGGCCGCGAGCTGCTCGGGCTCGGCGGGAACGAGCGCGAGGGCGCCGAGCACCGGGCCCAGCACCTTGCCCGCGTGCTCGGACTTGAACGGCGCCTCGATGTTGGTCTTCACGCCGCCGGGCGCGACCGCGTTCACGCGGACGCCGGCGCCCGAGTACATGACCGAGGTGTTCTTCGTGAAGCCGACGACCGCGTGCTTCGAGGTCGTGTAGGCGGCGCCGGCCGAGGCGCCGCGGAGGCCCGCCTCGCTCGTCACGTTCACGATCGAGCCCGAGCCCTGCTCGAGCATCGCGGGCAGCACCGCGCGGGTGAGGCGCATGACGGCGGTGACGTTGACGTTCATGACGCGCTCCCAGGTGGCGTCGTCGACCTCGGCGGCGGGCAGGAAGCCGTCCATGATGCCGGCGATGTTCGCGAGCACGTCGATCTTCTCGCCCGCGGCCGCCACGAGCGCCTGCACGTTCTCCTCGACGGTGATGTCGCCGGCGACGGCGACGATGTCGAGCGCGGGGTTCGCGGCGACGAGGGCGTCGAGGCGCTCGGCCGAGACGTCGGCGGCGATCACGCGGGCGCCCTCGGAGGCCAGGCGCACGGTCGTCGCGAGGCCGATGCCCGAGCCCGCGCCGGTCACGATCGCGACCTTGCCGTCGAAGCGTCCGGGGGTGATGGCGGTGTTCATTGCTGCTCCTCAGGGGTGAGTGCGGCGTCGTGGCGTACGCGGCGTCGCGGTGGTTCGCCGGTCGGGTTCGTGGCCGGTCCACTAGTTATAACACTCGGTGTCATAAAATGTTCCGAGAACCGGGTTTCCGCGAGAATGGGAGCGTGGCCATGGATGCCTCGGCAGCGACCCCCGCCGCCCGCGCGCCGCGCGGGCGACCGGTGGAGGTCGACCCCGAGGCGCTCGCGGCCGCGGCGCTCGCGCTCTTCGACGAACGCGGCTTCGACGAGGTCACCATGGCCGAGGTCGCCGACGCCGCGGGGGTGAGCCGCCGCACCCTGTTCCGCTACTACCCGTCGAAGCCCGACCTCGTGTGGGGCGGGTTCGACGAGGCGATCGCGCGATTCGAGGCGTCGCTGGCAGCGAGCCGAGGCGGAGCCGAAGGCCGGTCGGCGTCACCGGGCCCGGCGCCGATCGCCGAGCTCCACCGCGCGTACGTCGCGATGGCCGAGTTCCCGCCCGACGTGCTCGGCGTGACCCGCCAGCGGCTGCGCATCATCGACGCGCACCCCGCGGTGCTCGCCCACGGGCTCGCGAAGTTCGGCGCCGTGCACGAGATGCTCGAGCCCTACCTCGGCGAGCCGGGGTCGCTCCGGGCGCACCTCCTCGCCGACCTCTACGTGACGACCGGTTTCAGCGCGATGCGCTGGTGGGCGCGGAGCGGCACGGGCACTCCGGCCGAGGCGGTCGACGCGGCGCTCACGCTGCTCGAGGGGCAGTTCGGGTGAGGGGTGATGTCCTCGTGGACCGCAGCTTCGATCACGACGGGCGGCGCGGCCGCGACCGCAGCCGCAGCGCGCTCCGCACCGCCAGGTCGGCGAGCACGACCGCGGCCGCCACGGCCGCCGCGCACAGGGCCCACTCGAACGCGCCCGGCGGCTCGGGCGGATGCTCGAACACCGCGCCCGTTGCGCTGAGATAGACGGTCGCGGAGGCGCCGACCGCGAGGCCGTCGGTTCGGACCTCGGCGCGGGCTCCGTCGGGCAGTTCCACGCTCACGACGCGGAACGTCGAGGTCCGACTCCCGGTGCGGACGGCGAACGTCTGCTCCTCGGTGCGCTCGTCGACGACGGTCGCCTCGAGCGGCGTGTACGAAGCGGAGGCGCGCGCGGCGGTGTCGCCGAGCGCCAGCGCCGCCAGCACGGCGAGCGCAACGGCGATCACCGCGAGCACCGCGACCGTGAGCGCGGGTGGCGGATATCCGGTGCGGTCGGCGGTTCGTGGTTCGGCGCTCATCGTCGCGACCTCCCGGGTCACTCGTGATTCCGACCGCCGAACGGCGGGCTGCCGCCTCGCGGGCGGCGCTACTTCAGCTGTCCGCGGATCTCTCCAGGCTGGTTGTTCGCGTTGTGCACGTTGACGTAGTAGGCGCTCGGGTTCGCCGCGATCGCATCGAGCAGGGCCTCGTCGGCGACGATCGTGCAGCCACTGACCGAGAAGTCGGTCGCACTCGGCACGCCGAGCGGGATGACCACCGGACCGGCGGTGTTGCGCGGGGCGACGTGCACGTGGGCGGCCGTCGCCGGTGCGGACAGTCCCGTCACGTCGAGTGTGTAGCAGAACCGGTTGAGGTCGTCGTCGATCTCGTAGCTGAACGTCCCGCGCGCGCCGAAATCGTTCGGTGTCGGCACCTCCTGCCCGCCGTTGAGCGGAATGGCCGGGGCGGCTTGGGCGGCGCCGGCGCCGGCGCCGGCGAAGGTGAGGGCGGCGACGGCGGCGAGCGTCAGCGCGGCGGTTCGCGCGCGCTTCTTCGTGATCATGATGAGAACTCACTTTCTGGGTGTGTTCGCACGCTACGCCGACGGTCACGAGGCCACAAGGCCGTGTCGATCAGGCGGCGACGGATGCCGTGTGGGAGTCCGCGCGTTCGGCGACGATCTGCTGCACCGCGGCCCGTCCGGCGCGGTTCGCGCCCACGGTCGACTGCGACGGCCCGTAGCCGATCAGGAACAACCGCGGCTCGTCGAGCGAGCGCGTCTCGGCCACGCGGAAGCCGCCCTCCGGCGTCCGCAGCTTCAGCGGCGCGAGATGGTCGAGCGCCGGGCGGAACCCCGTCGCCCACAGGATCACGTCGGCCACGATGAACGAGCCGTCGGGCATGCGCACGCCGCGCTCCTCGATCGAGGCGAACATCGGATGGCGCACGAGCACGCCCCGGGCCTGGGCGGCCCGCGCCCACGGCGTCCAGTGCATCCCCGTGACGGAGATCACGCTGCCGGGCGGGAGCCCTTGCCGCACCCGCGCCTCGACACCGGCGATCGCCGCGCTGCGGGTCGCCAGGTCGAACTCCTCCTCGATCCACTCGGGCTCGCGGCGGGTCATCCAGACGGTCTCGGCGACGTGCGAGATCTCATCGAGCAGCTGTACTGCGGAGATGCCCGCGCCGACGATGATCACCCGCTCACCGGCGAGCTCGTCGGCCGACACGTAGTCGGCGACGTGCAGCTGGCGCCCGCGGAATCTCTCCATGCCGGGGTAATACGGGCGGAACGGCCGGGTCCACGTGCCGGTGGCGTTGATGACGTCGCGGGCCGCCCACGTGCCGCGGTCGGTCTCGACGAGCAGGCGCCCATCGGGGTCGTCATCGGCACGGCGCACCGCGCGGACGCGGACCGGCCGCTGCACCTCGAGCGCGAAGCGACGCTCGTAGTCGGCGAAGTACGGCGGCAGGGCGTCGCGACTCGGCGTCGAGGGGTCCGCCGGAGGCACCGGGAACCCGGGCAGCTCATGGATGCCGTTGACGGTCGCCGTGCGGAGCGATTCCCAACGGTGCTGCCAGGCGCCGCCCGGCGCCGCGTTCGCGTCGAGCACCACGAACGTCTGGGCCGCGCCGGGATCGCGGGCGACGGGCGTGAAGCCCCGGCGCTGCAGGTGGTACGCCGCGGAGAGCCCCGCCTGGCCGGCGCCGATAACGGCGACGTCCACATCGATTGCATTCACGTGCATGCGAACCGCGCGGTGGCGTGCGCTATTCCGGCGCCCGCGGCAGGTGCCCTGGGCGAGGGCTCCGTTTCGTCGGGTGGTCGGCCCGAGGCATCCGCTCTGGTAGAGTATTCAGGTTGCCGTGAATCGGCCGCGCATCAAGAGAGCCCAGGCATTCGGCCCCGGGCAGCGCGCAACAAGGAGAAAGGGGATCCCATCTATGGCACTCGAAGCAGACGTCAAGAAGGCGATCATCGAAGAGTACGCGACGCACCCCGGTGACACTGGATCCCCCGAGGTCCAGATCGCGCTCCTCACGAAGCGGATCAAGGACCTCACCGAGCACCTGAAGGCGCACAAGCACGACCACCACTCGCGTCGTGGCCTGCTGCTCCTCGTCGGTCAGCGCCGTCGTCTCCTCGGCTACCTCGCCGATGTCGACATCGCGCGCTACCGCTCGCTCATCGAGCGTCTCGGGCTGCGCCGCTAAGCGGAGTAGTCTCGCGCGGCTCTCGACGACACCGCGAACTTCTTGCGAAGGCCCCCACCGATCCGGTGGGGGCCTTCGTCATGCTCGGATGCCTCGTGGCGCGCGCGATGTCGGATGGCGGGCGCTGCGCCTCAGCTCGCCCGCGCCCGGTGCGCACGGGCCGCCATGCGGTTGCCGCAGCGCGTGCTGCAGTAGCGGCGCGAGGCGTTCTTCGAGAGGTCGACGTAGACGCCCTCGCAGTCGTCGGCGTCGCACTCGCGCAGGCGGCGGGTCTCGTCGGCGCGCACCACGTCGACGAGGGCCATGGCGGCCTCGACGAGCATGCGCTCGGCGAGCGGCGCGTCGGGCGAGGTGGCGTGGATGTGCCAGTCGGCGCCGTCGTGCCGCACCAGGTGGGGGAGCGCGTTCGCCTCGTCGAGGATGTCGTTGACGGCGCCGGCGAGCTCGTCGCGCGGCAGCGCCCACACGGTGCGGAGACGCGTGCGTGCGGCGCGCACCTCGGCGAGTTCGGCGTCGTCGCCGTCGTGGCGGCCCGAGTACCGCCAGGCGTCGATCATGTCGTCGAGCTGCGCGATCGTCGCGAGCTCGTCGTCGCCCGATTCGGACGCCTCGGGCACCGTGTCGGCCAGTGCCGCCATGAACTCGAGCGCCGCCACCGTGTCATCGGTGAAAATCATTTGACTCCTGACGTGGTCGGGATGTACTGTCACGAGCATAACGGTTTTCACTCATGACGAGGAAGAGGTGGCACGACCATGACGGCACGACGCGGCGGGCTCGCCGGCATCGCGATCGGCCTCGCGGCCGGCCTCGCCTTCGGCATCGGCGGCGTCTTCGTGAAACCCCTGCTCGAGAGCGGCTGGTCGCCGGGCGTCGCGGTGCTCGCGCGCATCTCGATCGCCGCCGTGCTCCTCGCCGTCCCCGGCCTACTCGCGCTCAAGGGCGACCTCCGCCCGCTGTGGCGCGCCAAGTGGACGATCCTCCTCTACGGCACTGTCGCCGTCGCCGGCGTGCAGTTCTTCTTCTACGCCTCGCTCCAGCGCATCCCCGTGTCGATGACGCTCCTCATCGAGTACCTCGCGCCCATCGCGCTCGTGCTCCTCGCGTGGGTCCGTACGCGCCGGCTGCCGCAGCCGGTCGTCCTCGGCGGATCGGTGCTCGCCCTCGCCGGACTCGTGCTCGTGATCGGTCCCGGCGGCGGCGGGCTCGACGTGCTCGGCCTCGCCTTCGCCGCCCTCGCCATGATCGGCGTCTGCGTGTATTACGCGGTCGGCGAGTCGGCGGCCGAGCAGGTGCCGCCGGTGACGCTCATCGCGGCCGGCTTCGTCGTCGGCGCGCTCGCGCTCGCGCTCGCCGGGCTCACCGGCCTGCTGCCGATGCGCGTCGAGTTCGGCGAGGTCGCCTTCCTCGGCGCGGAGGTCCCGTGGTTCGTCCCGCTCCTCGCCGTCGGCGTCGTCTCCACGGCCTTCGCCTACACGGCCGGCATCGCCTCCATCCGCATGCTCGGCGCGCGACTGTCGTCGTTCCTCGGGCTCTCCGAGGTCGTGTTCGCGGCGATCGCCGGGTGGATCCTGCTCGGCGAGGTGCTCGGCCCCCTGCAGATCCTCGGCGGACTGCTCATCCTCGGCGGCATCGTCTGCGTGAAGCTCGAGCGGGCCGATCCGCCGGGCGCGCCCGCCGTCGAGCTCGGCGCCGAACCGGTGCCGGTCACCGCGTCGACGCCGGCGATCGCGTCGGCGTCGCACGCGACCGACCCCGAACGCGCGGCCTAGGCTGACGGCATGCGATTCGGCATCGTCATCCTGCCCCAGCACGACTGGCCCGAGGCCGCCCGCCTCTGGCGCGGAGCCGAGGAGTACGGCTTCGACCACGCCTGGACGTACGACCACCTCGCCTGGCGCAGCCTCGCCGGCGAGCGCTGGCACGCGACGATCCCGACGCTCACGGCCGCGGCGATGGTCACCGAGCGCATCGGCCTCGGCACCTTCGTGTCGCACCCGAACTACCGGCATCCCGTGCCCTTCGCGAAGGACGTCGCGACGCTCGACCAGATCTCGGGCGGGCGCGTCATCCTCGGCATCGGCTCGGGCGGCACCGGATTCGACTCGACCGTGCTGCGCCAGGCGCCCCTCACCGCCCGGCAGCGGGCCGACCGCTTCGACGAGTTCGTGCGCGAGCTCGACACCCTGCTGCGCTTCGAGCGGCCCGGATCGGGCGGCATCTCGTTCGACGGCGAGTGGTTCGGCGCCGACGGGGCCCGCATGGTCGGCGAACCGGCGCAGGGGCCGCGCACGCCGTTCCATCTCGCCGCGAACGGCCCGCGCGGGCTGGCGCTCGTCGCCGAGCTCGCAGAGGGGTGGATCACCACGGGCGGCGACGACGACGGCACCGACGCGTGGTGGCGGCAGGTCGCGACGCTCTCGGCGCGGCTCGACGACGCCTGCGCCGCGGCGGGCCGGGCGCCCGGCGAGCTCGCGCGCACGCTCTCGCTCGACTCCGAGGCGCGCACGAGCCTCGCGAGCGTCGACGCCTTCGAGGACGCCGTCGGTCGCGCCCGTGAGCTGGGCTTCACCGACGTCGTGTCGCACTGGCCCCGCCCCGAGGGCATCTACGCGGCCGATGAGCGGGTGCTCGACGAGGTCGCCGGGCGGCTCCACGCCCTCCGCTGACGGCGGCGCCGGGGCATCCGCCGCGATAGCCTGAACAGATGTCTGCGCCCCGCCGGAAGCCGCTCCACCTCTGGGAGCCGCTGCCGTACCTCGTCGTGCTCGTCCTGCTCATCGCGACCGGCGGCGTGCGTCCCGACTCGCCGGCGTGGCTGTTCTGGCCGTTCAACGTCGTGCTCGTCGCGGCGATCGCGTGGCTCGTCGTCGGTCTCGTCCGAGGGAGCCGGCGCACGAACCCCGACCAGTGGGGCGACCTCCGCACGCTCGACGGACTCGAGGTCGTCGACGCGCCGCGCCTCGAACGCGCGGTGCGCCAGGTCGCGCCGGTCGCCGACACGCATCGGCACCAGCCGGCCATCGACCTCGCACTGCTGTACGGGGGCGCCGATCAGCACGCCGTGCTCGTGCCGCGCGCGAGCCGCTGGCTCTCGATGCGCTACCGCATCGGGGTGCAGCTCGTCGGCGGCGGCACGCCGAGGCATGCGGGCTTCCTCGGCGATGCGGTGGATGCCACGTGGCGCGAGCTCCTCGACGGGCTCGCGTCGGACGGCCGGTACGTCAGGGTGCCCGCGCGCATCACGGGCGACTCGCGCCCGCACGGCGTCGAGCTCGACCTCGGCGGACTCGAGACGATCGCGACGGCCGAGGCCGGCGCGACGCGCTGACGCGCCGGGGCTCGCCCGTCGGGCGGGCCCGGCTCAGGCGCCGGCGGCCTGCTGCGCCTGGTCGGCGTCCTGCGACTCCTGCGCGGCGAGCTGCGCGCGCACCTCGTCCATGTCGAGCGCCCGCACCTGCGAGACGAGCTCGTCGAGCATCGGACGGGGGAGGGCGCCGGCCTGTGCGAACACGCCGATGCCGTCCTTGAAGGCCATGATCGTCGGGATCGACGTGATGTTCATCGCGGCCGCGAGCTGCTGCTGGTCCTCGGTGTCGACCTTCGCGAAGGTGAAGTCGGGGTTCGCCTCGGACGCGGCCTCGTAGTTCGGGGCGAACTGGCGGCAGGGCCCGCACCACTCGGCCCAGAAGTCGACGAAGACGGTGCCTCCTTCGAGGATCGTCTTCTCGAAGTTCTCCAGGGTCAGCGCGACGGTAGCCATTCGTCCAGACTAGGCGACGCCGCTGGACGGCCGCCGGGTGTTCGCTGTCAGCGACCCGAACGGCTGCGGGCGCAAGCCGGACGAGACGTTCGTCCGGAGATTTCCTCAACCCCCTTCTCGGGGGAGGCCGCGCCGCCTATGCTCCCTTGCCAGGCGCCCAGATCGGGCCGCCGGTTGGAGGAAGACGATGAAGTCACCTGTAACACCGTCCCGCGGATTGGCGATCGCGACCGTCGCGGCGTTCGCCGTCGCACTGTTCCCGGCAGGAGCGGCCACCGCCGCGCCGTCGGCGACGTGCGACAACCGCAACAACAACACCGTCTCGAAGCTGCTCGAATGCGTGAGCGGCGACGGCGCGATGGAGCACCTCGAGGCGCTGCAGTCGATCGCCGACGAGAACGGCGGCAACCGGGCCGCAGGGCTCCCGGGCTACGAGGCCAGTGTCGACTACGTCGTCGACACGCTCGAAGCGGCCGGATGGAACGTGTCGATCGAGGAGTTCGACTACGACTTCATCGGCGACGCGGAGCTCGAGCAGCTGACCCCGGTGCAGGCCGAGTACCCGACCGGCGCGTTCAGCGGCAGCGGTGCCGGCGACGTGACCGCCCCCGTCGTGGCCGTCGACATCAACCTCGTCCCGCCGCGCGCCTCGACGAGCGGCTGCGAGGAGTCCGACTTCGACGGGTTCCCCGCCGGATCGATCGCGCTCGTGCAACGCGGCACGTGCAACTTCGGCGACAAGGCCTTCTTCGCCGAGCAGGCCGGCGCCGTGGGCGTCATCATCTTCAACCAGGGCAACACGCCTGACCGCGAGGGGCTCGTCGTCGCCGACGCGTCGTCGCGCACCGACGGCACGCCGGTCACCCACGGCATCCCCGTCGTCGGCGCGAGCTTCGACCAGGGCGTCGCGCTCTCGCAGCCGAACTCCACGGCGCGCGTCTTCGTGCCCGAGCCCGACCCCCGCCCGCAGAAGAACGTGATCGCCGAACTGCCGGGCAGGAACGACGCCAACGTCGTCATGGCCGGCGCGCACCTCGACTCCGTGCGCGAGGGCCCCGGCATCAACGACAACGGCAGCGGTTCGGCCGCGCTCCTCGAGATCGCCGAGCAGATGTCGAAGGTGAAGCCGCAGAACACCGTGCGCCTCGCCTGGTGGGGCGCCGAGGAGGACGGGCTGCTCGGCTCGGCCGCCTACGTGGCCGCGCTCTCGCAGGCCGAGAAGGACGAGATCGCGCTGTACCTCAACTTCGACATGGTCGCCTCGCCGAACTACATGTTCATGACGTACGACGGCGACGAGTCGGGCTTCCCGGCACCGGTGACGGTGCCCGACGGCTCGGTCGAGATCGAGAAGCTGTTCGAGAGCTACTTCACGAGCGTCGGCGTGCCCTACGACGACGCGGAGTTCAGCGGTCGCAGCGACTACGAGGCGTTCATCCTGAACGGCATCGCCGCAGGCGGCCTGTTCACGGGTGCCGACGCGATCAAGACCCCCGAGCAGGAGGCGATCTGGGGCGGCGTGGCCGGCGAGATGCTCGACCAGTGCTACCACCAGGCCTGCGACGACATCGACAACGTGAACGCGTACGCGCTCGACGTGAACATGGACGCGATCGCGCTCGCGGTGCTCGCGTACTCGTACTCGACGGAGTCGGTGAACGGCGTGGTCGGCAAGAAGGTGCCGGGCGGGCTCGTCCTCCCCGAGCCGATCGGCCCCGAGGGCACGGTCGGCAGCGGCGGCGGGCACGAGCACGGCGAGATCGGCTGATCCCAGCCGGCTGCACCACGGCGGGGGCGTCTTCGGGCGCCCCCGCCTTTCGCGTGTTCCGCGTCGTGCGCCGCGGCGTCGGCTGGCGGGAATACGGTGGCAGGGGCATCCGTTGCAGGAACTGTATGCAAACGCATATATTGATGGCATCGCCGAGAACACGAGCTCAGGAGCAGCTGCAATGCAATTCGGAATCTTCACCGTCAGCGACATCACCGCCGACCCGACCACGGGGCGCACGCCGACCGAGGCCGAGCGCATCAAGGCCACCGTGACCATCGCGAAGCACGCCGAGGAGGTCGGCCTCGACGTCTTCGCGCTCGGCGAGCACCACAACCCGCCGTTCTGGTCGTCGTCGCCCACGACGACGCTCGCCTACATCGCCGGCCAGACCTCGACCCTGCAGCTCTCGACCGCGACCACGCTCATCACCACGAACGACCCGGTGAAGATCGCCGAGGACTACGCGATGCTGCAGCACGTCTCCGACGGGCGCGCAGACCTGATGCTCGGCCGCGGCAACACCGGGCCCGTCTACCCGTGGTTCGGCAAGGACATCCGCCAGGGCCTGCCGCTCGCCGTCGAGAACTACGAGCTGCTGCACCGGCTGTGGCGCGAGGACGTCGTCGACTGGTCCGGCAAGTTCCGCACGCCGCTGCAGGGCTTCACCTCGACCCCGCGCCCGCTCGACGGCGTGCCGCCGTTCGTGTGGCACGGCTCGATCCGCACTCCCGAGGTGGCCGAGCAGGCCGCGTTCTACGGCGACGGCTTCTTCGCCAACCACATCTTCTGGCCGGCCTCGCACACCCAGCGCATGATCGCGCTGTACCGCCAGCGCTTCGAGCACCACGGGCACGGCACCGCCGCCCAGGCGATCGTCGGCCTCGGCGGCCAGGTGTTCATGCGCCGCAACTCGCAGGACGCGGTGCGCGACTTCCGTCCGTACTTCGACAACGCCCCGGTCTACGGCCACGGTCCGAGCCTCGAGGAGTTCACCCAGCAGACGCCGCTGACCGTCGGCAGCCCGCAGGAGGTCATCGACAAGACCCTGGGCTTCCGCGACTACGTCGGCGACTACCAGCGCCAGCTCTTCCTCCTCGACCACGCGGGACTGCCGCTGCAGACCGTGCTCGAGCAGCTCGACCTGCTCGGCGAGGTCGTCGCAGTGCTGCGCGAGGAGTTCGCGAAGAACCGCCCCGCCGAGGTGCCGGATGCCCCCACGCACGCCTCGCTCGTCGCCGCGAAGTACGGCGACGAGGCGCCCCGCCAGGCCACGCCGAACGCGAACCGCGGCGACAACCTGACCGTCGGCTCGCCCTACCAGGACACGGCGACCGCCGCGGCGCCGGCTCCGGCCGCCGTCGGCTCGGCGTTCGGCCCCGCTGCGACCCGTCAGGGGGCGACCCGATGACCGCGAAGAGGATCGTCGTCGTCTCGGCCGGGCTCTCGACGCCGAGCTCGACGCGGCAGCTCGCCGACCGGCTCGCGTCGGACGCCGTGTCGGTGCTCGCCGACCGCGGCGTCGCTGCCGAGGTGCAGACGTTCGAGCTGCGCGAGCTCGCGCACGACATCACGAACCACCTGCTGCTCGGCTTCGCTCCGCCGAAGCTCGAGGCGGCGCTGGAGGCGGTCGCGTCGGCCGACGGGCTCATCGCCGTCTCGCCGATCTTCACCACGAGCTACGCCGGGCTGTTCAAGTCGTTCGTCGACGTGATCGACCCGCAGGCGCTCACCGACCTGCCGGTGCTGCTCGGGGCGACGGGCGGCACGCCCCGCCACTCGCTCGCGATCGACTACGCGATGCGGCCGCTGTTCACCTACCTGCACGCGGTGCCGGTCACGACCGGCGTGTTCGCCGCCACCGGCGACTGGGGCGGCGCCGAGGGCGACGGCGTGCGCTCGCTGCCCGACCGCATCTACCGCGGCGCGAAGGAGTTCGCCGAGCTCGTCGAGCGCACCGACCGCTCGCAGCTCGTGAACGACCCGTTCCAGCTCGACCGGCCGATGGGGCACCTCATCGGCGGGCTCGCGGGGGAGTAGTCGCCCGATGGCGACGTGAACTGCGGTTCACATCGCATCGAGATCGATCGACCAGGAGGGCGGGTCGGGCCAGGAGCGGCCCGACCCGCCCTCCGTCGTGCGATCTCAGCTCGTCGGGCGGTTCACGTCGGGGATCGTGATCGGCGTCGTCGTGCCCGAGGTGCCGCGGTTGAGGAAGGCCATCGCCAGGGCGCGGAGGAACTGGTCGAACAGGTAGAAGTTCACCGGCGCGATGGGGATGAGCCCTTCGCGGAACAGGATGTAGGAGGGCCACCCGACGCGGATCGTCGCCGCCGAGACGTAGTCGCGCTTGAGGCCCAGCCAGTCGCCGATCTCGTTGCCGAGCTGGTAGCGCACGAACTCGTTCAGGAACCCGCGGGTCACGCCGAGATCGACCTGGGCGGTGAGGCCGAGGAGCACCTCGGCGAGCTCCTGGCCCTCGGGCGTCCAGTGCAGCTTCGGGGTGAGGATCTGGTCGGCCTGCGCGTGTGCCGCAGCCCACGATGCGGGGATGTACTCGTCGCGGACGCCGAGCATGTGCAGGGCCACCTGCCACGAGTGCAGGAAGGCGTCCTGGTCGGCGGTCGACATCGGCACGCCCCACTCCTTGAGCTTCTTGTGCGCGAAGGTGCCCGTGCTGTGGAAGGTGACGAGGATGTCGTGGTTGGAGATCGGGATCTGCTCGTCGTGACCGCTCGCCTGCCAGTGCGGCGACTGGGGCAGCAGATGGCGCACGGCCGCGTGCACCATGCGGGTCTTGTTGGAGGTGACGAGGAACTCGCCCGTGTTCTCGAACGCGTTGAGATCGCTCAGGTCGTACCCGAACGAGAACGTCTTCGCGGCGCGGTCCTGCATGTCGGCGCCGCCCTTCGACCAGTACACCGAGCGGGCCTCGCGCGGGATGACGGTCGACATGATGCCGCCGCCGATGCCGTAGATCACGAAGAGGTAGGTGTCCTTGCGGCGGTTGAAGTCGGCGGCGCGACGCAGCTTCGTGCGGTCGGCCCACGCGGGCAGGGCGACGGCCCCCTGCAGCCAGGTCGCGAGCTCGGGCGGGAGGCCGCTCGGCACGGGCTGCCAGTTGTTGCCCCAGGACGCCATCGCCTGGTTCACGGCGGGGACCTGTCCGTTCTGGATGACCGAGGCGAGGATCCGGTCGATCTCGTCGTCCCAGACCCACTGCGGGTCGACGCTCGAGCCGCTGCCGAGGGCGCCTGCGAGCGAGCCCGCGACGGAGTCGGACCTCGACCACGACCACGCCGCACCCGGCGCGGCGACGACGCCGGAGAGGCCGAGGGCCGCCCCGAGGGTGAGCACGGATCGTCTGTTCATCTCGGGCATGTGTCCACCTGCTTCCTCGAAGGGGATGGCTGCGCCGCGGCCTCGTCGTCGGGGCCAGGTCCAGCATCTGCAGTCCATCCTGCACATGTGATTCGGCATTAACATATTGACCCGCCTCGCTCGCGCACAAGCCCCCGTTCCCGGATAAAGGTGAGGAAAAATCAGGAAATCCGTTCCGCAGGGGTCGAATCGGCGTACCCTCGATGACGGGGGACGCGGCGTGAGCCGCCGACACCGCGCGATGGCGCGCATATTCCGATCGGGGCGGGATTCCAGGCCAGGCAGGGCCGGGGGTCGTCGTGTCGCCCGTGTCCGGATTCCGATCGGAAGGAAGCATCATGGCAATTCGTCGAACGCTCGTCGCGCTCGTCGCCGCAGCGGGGCTCGTCCTCGCGGGGGCCGGCCCGGCGATCGCGGGCGGGAGCCCGCACTTCATCAAGAGCGCCACGACCGCGTCGGCCGACGGCGTCTCGCTCGTCGTGCACTTCAAGGAGGCCGGCCTCTCGGCGGGCTCGGTCGAGACCGTGGAGGCGACGGCCGACCTCGAGGCGCTCTACCAGTGCGTCAACGGCGGCGGCAACGTCCCGAGCGACCCGAAGAAGACCGCCTTCGACGAGAGCGTCTCGGCCAGCGGGCAGTTCACCGCGGGCAAGAACGGCAATCTCGTCGGCGACCTGACCCTCTCGGCGCCGGCCGCGGCCGACGTGCTCGACTGCCCCGGCGGCCAGACCTCCACGCTCGTCTCGGTGGTCTGGACGAACGTGACCGTCGAGGACCTCACGAGCGGCGCGTTCCTCGCGATCAAGGGCACGTTCACCGGTCCCTGACGCACCGGGCGCGATCGGGGGCGCCCGGCAGGGCGAACCCGCTGAGGCGCGACGATGGTGGGGAGGTCCGGAAGGACCCTCCCACCACCGCTGCGCAGGGCGTCAGTCGTCGAGCACGAAGGTCACCTCGAGCGTCACCGACCAGGCGGTGATCCGCCCGTCGGTCGCTTCGACCTTCTGCTCCTTCACCCACGCGCCGCTCACATTGCGCAGCGTCTCCGACGCGCGGGCGACGCCGGCGGCGACGGCGTCGTCGAAGCTCGTCTCCGAACGGACGGTGATGGTGGTGACACGTGCGACGGAAGCCATGGTGTTCCTCCTCGAATCCGATGGTGCCTTCCCTCCATCATCCGCCCGCCCCTTCGGGAGCGCGAGTGGTTGACCGCAGGGTCGACGACGGGGAACACGCGTCGACCGGCGGGTGAATCCTTCGCGCGAACGGGGGTTTCGGCGTGCCGGGAGGTGCATCGCGTCGCACGCTGGTGGCGTGAAGGTCGCCCTCCTCGCAGAATCGTTCCTCCCGCACATGAACGGCGTGACGCACTCACTGCTGCAGGTGCTGCGCCACCTCGAACGCCGGGGCCACGAGACCGTCGTCGTCGCCCCCTGCTCGGGCCCCGTCGACCGCACGCTCGCCGGCGGTGCGCGCACGATCCTCCTGCCGTCGGTGCCGCTGCCGAGCTACCCCGAGGTGCGCGTGACGCTCGCGGGGGCCGGGCGGATCGCCGGGATCCTGCGGACGCACGGGGCCGACGTCGTGCACCTCGCCTCGCCGTTCGTGCTGGGCTGGCGCGGCGTGCTCGCGGCCGAGGCGGCGGGCGTCCCGTCGGTCGCGGTCTACCAGACGGACGTGCCCGCCTACGCCGCTCGCTACGGGGTGCCGGCCGCCGAGCCCGCGCTGACCCGCCACCTCGCGAAGCTCCACCGCCGGGCGACGCTCACCCTCGCCCCCTCCAGCTCGGCGCGCGAACGCCTCGAGTCGCTCGGCGTCGAACGGCTCCGCACCTGGCGCCGCGGCATCGACACCGAGCGCTTCGCCCCCTCGCGGCGCGACGAGTCGTGGCGGCGCCGCGTCGCGCCGGGCGGCGAGACGATCGTCGGCTACGTCGGCCGGCTCGCGGCCGAGAAGCAGGTCGACGACCTCGCCGCCCTCGCCGGGATGCCGGGCATCCGGCTCGTGGTGGTCGGCGACGGGCCCTCGCGGGGCGCACTGGAGCGCCGACTGCCCGGTGCGCTGTTCACCGGGTTCCTCGGCGGCGACGAACTGGCGACGGCGATGGCCGGACTCGACGTGTTCGTGCACCCGGGGGAGCACGAGACCTTCTGCCAGACCGTCCAGGAGGCGCTCGCGAGCGGGGTGCCGGTGGTCGCGACGGGGCGCGGCGGCCCCCTCGACCTCGTCGAGCAGAGCCGCAACGGCTGGCTCTACCGGCCGGGCGACCTCCACGAGATGCGGTCGAGGGTGCAGGATCTCGTCGGCGACGCCGCGAAGCGCCGGGCGTTCGCCGAGCGCGCCCGGGAGTCGGTGCTCGGCCGCGGGTGGGACCGGCTCGGCGACGAGCTCATCGGGCACTACGAGGACGCCGCGGGCCTCCGCCCGGGCTCGGCCGGCCGTCGTCCGGCGCGAGACGCGGCACCGGCCCGCGTCGCGACGCGGCCCGCCGCGCCGTCGCCGACCGTGCCGCCCGTCGCGCCCCGGCCGCGTCGCTACGTGGCCGTCGGCGACTCGTTGACCGAGGGGCTCTGCGACACCTCGCGCACCGCCGACGGCTCGTACCGCGGCTGGGCCGACCGGCTCGCGATGCTGCTCGCGCTCGCCGCCCCGCAGGGGGAGCCGGTCGCCTACGCGAATCTCGCGGTGCGCAGCCGCAAGGTGCACGACGTCGTCGAGGAGCAGCTGCCGCGGGCGCTCGAGCTCGGCGCCGATCTCGTCTCGGTGCTCATCGGCGGCAACGACCTCGTCGGACGCCGGGTCGATCCCGAGGCCCTCGCGCACCGCCTCGGCGACGCCGTCGCTCGCGCACGTGCGACCGGGTGCGAGGTGCTGGTCGTCATGCCCTTCCTGCCCGGGCGCCCCGAGGCGAGGCCGCTGGTCGCGCGGTTCGCCCGCTTCAACGCCGTGCTCGCCGAGGTCGCGGGCTCGCACGGCGCCCGGCTCGTCGACGTCGCCGCCGAGCCGGCGCTCACCGGACGGGATCGCTGGGCCGAGGATCGCGTGCACCTCAACTCGGCGGGTCACCGCGGACTCGCCTACGCCGCGGCGCTCGCGCTCGGCATCCCCGACGCCGGCGAGCTCGGCGCCCTCGAACTCGCCCTGCACGACGACGCGGCCGACCCGGGGGAGCTCGGCGACCTCGCCTGGCTGCGCCGGCACGCCGTGCCGTGGGCGCTCAGGCGCCTGCGCGGTCGCACGGCCGGCGAGGGGATCGACGCGAAGCGGGACGCGCTCGAGCCGGTCGCACTGCCGTCCGCGCCGGCCGGCGGGCGGCCGCGCAGCCTGCCGGTCGCCCGGAGCGCCGGCTGAGCTCAGCCGCTCTTGCGGCGGAACTCGCGCTTGTGGTCGGCGGGGCCGTGCGTGTGGCTCGCGGCACCCGATCCGTCGAGGTGGGCTTCGCCCTCGCGTCGCTTCGACGCGTTGTTCTTGCGCTCGAGCGCCTCGCGGAACTTGCGCTTGGTCTCCTCGGAGGCGCTGGGTGTCGTCTGCTCGTCGGAAGTCATGCCTTCGAGTCTGGCACGGATGCCCCGGGGCGCGCGCCGCGCCGACGCGTCACGCGCGGGACATCCGCAGTTCACGGCCGGAAAAGGCCCCTCTGCTAGCATTGGGAGCGGTTGCCCGTGCATTCGCCCGGGCGATCACTGGAGCAGGCCGGCAGGAAGCTGGTCCCCTGTGGTGGATCACCAACTCGTCTTGGTGGACTTCTACTGGTGGCCAGCGTGAACGCAAGCTCTTGCGATTCGTAATGCCTGTTCCTGCTCCTTCGTACGAGTCGTGCCCACACGGGGTGCGACGGTAAACAAAGGAGAGGCCTCTTGGAAGGTCCTGAAATCACGTTCGCCGAGACCGTCATCGACAACGGCAAGTTCGGCACGCGTACCATCCGCTTCGAGACCGGCCGCCTCGCGCAGCAGGCGCAGGGCTCGGCGGTCGCCTACATCGACGAAGAGACCATGCTGCTCTCGGCGACCTCCGTCTCGAAGCAGCCGAAGGAGCACTTCGACTTCTTCCCGCTGACGATCGACGTCGAGGAGCGCATGTACGCCGCGGGTCGCATCCCCGGCTCGTTCTTCCGTCGCGAGGGCCGCCCCTCGACCGAGGCGATCCTCACCTGCCGCCTGATCGACCGCCCCCTGCGCCCCTCGTTCGTCGAGGGCCTCCGCAACGAGGTCCAGGTCGTCGTGACGGTGCTCGCCATCGAGCCCGACGAGCTCTACGACGTGCTCGCCATCAACGCCGCGTCGCTCTCGACCCAGCTCTCGGGCCTGCCGTTCTCCGGCCCCGTCGCCGGTGTCCGCGTCGCGCTCATCGACGGCCAGTGGGTCGCGTTCCCCAAGCACTCGCAGCTCGAGGACGCCGTGTTCAGCATGGTCGTCGCCGGTCGCGTCGTGACCGAGGCCGACGGCTCGCAGGACGTCGCGATCATGATGATCGAGGCCGAGGCGACCGACAACGCGTGGAACCTCATCCAGGGCGGCGCCGTCAAGCCGAACGAAGAGATCATCGCGCAGGGCATCGAGTCGTCGAAGCCCTTCATCAAGCAGCTCGTCGAGGCGCAGCTCCAGGTCGCGAAGACCGCGGCGAAGCCCGTCGCCGACTACCCGACGTTCCCGCCGTACCAGCCCGAGGTCAAGGAGGCCGTCGCGGCCTTCGCCGGCGCCGAGCTGAAGGACGTCTACCAGATCGCCGGCAAGGTCGAGCGCCAGGACGCCGACGACGCGCTCAAGGCGCGCACGAAGGAGCACATCGCGGCGAAGGTCGAGGCGGGCGAGCTGCCCGAGTCGGCGAACGCCGAGGTGTCGGCCGCCTACAAGTCGGTCACCAAGAAGGTCATGCGCACGCGCGTCCTCGAGGAGGGCGTCCGCATCGACGGCCGCGGCCTCGCCGACATCCGTCCGCTCGACGCCGAGGTCCAGGTCGTGCCCCGCGTGCACGGTTCGGCGATCTTCCAGCGCGGCGAGACGCAGATCCTCGGCGTCACCACGCTGAACATGCTGAAGCTCGAGCAGCAGATCGACTCGCTGAGCCCGGTCACCAAGAAGCGCTACATGCACAACTACAACTTCCCGCCCTACTCGACGGGTGAGACGGGTCGTGTGGGTTCGCCCAAGCGCCGCGAGATCGGCCACGGCGCGCTCGCCGAGCGTGCGCTCGTGCCGGTGCTGCCCACCCGCGAGGAGTTCCCCTACGCCATCCGCCAGGTCTCCGAGGCGCTCGGCTCGAACGGCTCGACCTCGATGGGCTCGGTCTGCGCCTCGACCCTGTCGCTGCTGAACGCCGGTGTGCCGCTCCGCGCGCCCGTCGCGGGCATCGCCATGGGCCTCATCTCCGACACCGTCGACGGCGAGACCCGCTACGCGGCCCTCACCGACATCCTCGGTGCCGAAGACGCGCTCGGCGACATGGACTTCAAGGTCGCCGGCACCAGCGAGTTCGTCACCGCGATCCAGCTCGACACGAAGCTCGACGGCATCCCCGCCTCGGTGCTGGCCGGCGCGCTGACGCAGGCGAAGGACGCCCGCACGACGATCCTCGCCGTGCTGAACGCCGCGATCGACGCGCCCGACGAGATGGCGCCGACCGCGCCCCGCGTCATCAGCGTGCAGATCCCCGTCGACAAGATCGGCGAGCTGATCGGCCCCAAGGGCAAGACGATCAACGCCATCCAGGACGAGACCGGCGCCGACATCTCCATCGAGGAGGACGGCACCGTCTACATCGGCGCGACCGACGGCCCGTCGGCCGAGGCCGCCCGCGCCCAGGTCAACGCGATCGCCAACCCGACGAACCCCGAGGTCGGCGAGCAGTTCCTCGGCACGGTCGTGAAGATCGCCGCCTTCGGCGCGTTCATCTCGCTGCTGCCCGGCAAGGACGGCCTCCTCCACATCTCGGAGGTGCGCAAGCTCGCCGGCGGCAAGCGCGTCGAGAACGTCGAGGACGTGCTCGGCGTCGGCCAGAAGATCCTCGTCGAGATCACCAAGATCGACGACCGCGGCAAGCTCTCGCTCGCCCCGGTCCTGCAGGAGGACGCGGACTCCGAGGGTCGCGGCGCGACCGGCGAGCACGCCGAGGCTCCCGCCGAAGGCGCCGACGACTAGTCGTCGGCTTCGCTGCAGCAGACGGATGCCCCGCCCGAGTCACTCGGGCGGGGCATCCGTCGTTCGCGGCCAGTGCGACCGCTGCTGCTGCAGGAGTATTGCGCCGAGACGGGCTCGGAGCAGGGGATGGAGCCTGATCTCCTGCGGGAGCAGCGGGTCAGAGCAGGCGGGTGTTCGCGCGGCCGAGCAGCGCGTCGCGCTCGGCGAGGGCCTGCTGCGCCGCGGCGCGGGCCTCGAGCCGGCCGAGCTGGCGCTCGCGGTCGTTGCGGCGGCCGGCGAGGCGCAGGCCCCAGGCGGCGAGGCCGAGCCCGCCGCGAACGGCGAGGGCGGCGAGGGCGCCGGCGCCGGGGGAGAGCGGTGTGAGCGTCGCGTTGGTCATGATCGCTCCTTTCGGGGAGTGTCGTGCTTCGTGTCGTTGTCGTCGGTGACCTCCCCGCGAATCAGGGGGAAGGCGTTGAGGTGGATCTGCACCGGCCGGGAGCCGGGCGACGGGGTGCGCTTGTACAGATCGCCGTACTTCAGCAGCACGGCGTCGATCTCGGCGACGAGGGCGGCGAGCTGCTCGGGCCGCAGCCGGAGGTTGATCGTGTCGCTCGTCGCGACGTCGTGCCACTCGCTGCCGAAGACCTCGTCGCCCTCGGCCAGGAAGTCGCGGTAGTTCTGGTCGCGGGTGCGGTGCCATTCGTCCTCGACGAGCTTCGCCGCGAGGCGTTCGGCGCTGCCGGCGGGCAATGAGCGCGCGTCGGGCACGGCGACCGAGCCGGGCACCCGCTCCCACCAGCGCTCTCGCCCGGTGCCGCGTTCGGCGTTCTCGCGGATCAGGCCGGAGCGCTCGAGCTGGCGCAGGTGATAGCTCATCGACCCGCTCGACTCGCCGAGCCGATCGCCGAGCCCGCTCGCGGTGAGCGGGCCGTAGGCCGACAGCTCGTCGTAGATGCGCACCCGGAGCGGGTGGGCGAGCGACTTCAGCGCGCTCGTCGACAGCACGTGGTCGATGCCGGGGTGGCGGGTGCTGCTCGGCTGGTCGGCGAGGTTCTCTGGCGTCTCGGTCATGTTGCAAAGATAGCGTTGCAAAGAGTTCTTTGCAAGCATTTGTTTGCAACGAGTTCTTTGCATGCTCGCTGCAAGGCAGGCCTCAGCGTTCGAGCAGCGGCCCCAGCCGGTACGGGATGAGCTCGCCCATCGCGAGCGAGGTCTCGGTGCGTTCGACGCCGTCGATGGCGAGGATCTCGCCGTCGATGCGGAACAGGTCGTGCGCGTCGCGGCAGACCACCCGCACGAGCAGGTCGATCGACCCCGAGAGGCCGTGCGCCTGGATCACCTCGGGGATCGCGGCGATCTCGTCGACGACCTCGCCGAGGAGCTTCTGCCGCACGTGCACGGCGATGAACGCCTCGATCGGGTAGCCGAGCGGCGCAGGGTCGATGCTGCGCTCGAACGACAGGAAGGCCCCGGACGACTCGAGGCGGGCCATCCTCGCCTGCACCGTGTTGCGCGAGAGTCCGAGGCGATCGGCGAGGGCGACCACCGTCGCACGCGGGTCGGGCGAGAGTGCCGCGAGCAGGGCTCGGTCGACGGCGTCGTAACCGGTCATATCGCCACACGATAGCACCACCGACCCGGGTGCGACTTGGCAACATGCTCAACGGCGACGAGCTTGCTTGAGCTGTGTGACCGATCGACGTACGCTCGCGGTATCCGGCAGAGTCGCCGGTGCGGGCTGCCCACGAAGCGGGCCCGCCGAGAGCGAGGATCGACGATGACCCCATCCGACCGAGACGCCACTGGCCTCCTGACGCGCCCCGACGCATTCGTGCAGCTGATCACGCCCGCGGGCGAGCGGGTGCGCGACGCCCAGTACGACCCGTGGGTCGCCGACGTCGACCTCGACGTGCTCGGCCGCCTGTACCGCGACATGGTCGTGGTGCGCCGCATCGACACCGAGGCCACCGCGCTCCAGCGCCAGGGCGAGCTCGGCCTGTGGCCGCCGCTCGCCGGGCAGGAGGCCGCCCAGATCGGCTCGGCCCACGCGCTGCGCGACGACGACTTCGTCTTCTCGAGCTACCGCGAGCACGCCCTCGCCTGGCACCGCAAGGTCGCCCCGGCCGAACTGCTGAGCGTCTGGCGCGGTACCGCGGCCTCGGGGTGGAACCCCTACGAGCACAACATGGCCGTGCCGCAGATCATCATCGGCGCACAGGCGCTGCACGCGACGGGCTACGCGATGGGTCTGCGCTGGGAGGGCTCCGACGCCGCGGCGATCGCGTACTTCGGCGACGGCGCGACGAGCGAGGGCGACGTGAACGAGGCGCTCGTGTTCGCCTCGAGCTTCGACGCGCCCGTCGTGTTCTTCTGCCAGAACAACCAGTGGGCCATCTCCGAGCCGGTCGGACTCCAGTCCAAGCAGCCGATCGCCCGCCGAGCCGACGGCTTCGGCATGCCCGGCCTCCGCGTCGACGGCAACGACGTGCTCGCCGTGCTCGCCGCCACCCGCTTCGCCCTCGATCGCGCCCGCCGCGGCGAGGGCCCGAGCTTCATCGAGGCCGTCACCTACCGGATGGGCCCGCACACGACCGCCGACGACCCCAAGCGGTACCGCGGCGACGCCGAGCTCGCCGAGTGGCGCGAGCGCGACCCCATCGCGCGGGTGCTCGCCTACCTCGACGGCTCCGGCGTCGACATCGCGGGCCTCGAGCGCGAGGCGACCGCCGAGGCCGACCGCGTCGCGGCCGAGCTCCGCGCCGCGATCACGACGCTCGGCGACCCCGAGCCGCTCAGCGTCTTCGACCACGTCTACGCCGAGCCGAACAGCCACGTCGACCGCCAGCGCGCGAACTACGCGCGCTACCTGGCGATGTTCGAGGAGCCGGGCGACCCCGAGGCATCCGGCCGTACCGAAGGAGGCGTGCGATGACGCAGCTCACGCTCGCGAAGGCACTGAACGCCGGACTCCGTCGCGCCCTCGCCGACGACGACAAGGTCGTGCTCATGGGCGAGGACATCGGCACGCTCGGCGGCGTGTTCCGCGTGACCGACGGACTGAAGGCCGAGTTCGGCGGGCACCGCGTCGTCGACTCGCCGCTCTCGGAGGCCGGTCTCATCGGCACCGCGGTGGGGCTCGCGTACCGCGGCTTCCGACCGGTCGTCGAGATCCAGTTCGACGGCTTCATCTACCCGGGCTTCGACCAGATCGTCGCCCAGGTCGCGAAGCTCCACTACCGCTCGCGCGGCACCGTGAAGATGCCGATCACGATCCGCGTGCCGTTCGGCGGCGGCATCGGCGCGGCCGAGCACCACTCAGAGTCGCCCGAGGCGTACTTCGCGCACACTGCCGGCCTGCGCGTCGTCGCCTGCTCGAACCCGGCCGACGCCTACGTGATGCTGCGCCAGGCGATCGCGAGCGACGACCCCGTGCTGTTCTTCGAGCCCAAGCGCCGCTACCACGTGAAGGGCGAGGTCGACGAGTCGGCGAGCCTCGCCGACGCGCCGCCGATGGGCGTCGCCACGACGCTCGCGCGCGGGAACGACGTCACGCTCGTCACCTACGGCGCGCTCGTGCAGACCGCTCGGGATGCCGCGACCGCGGCCGCCGAGGAGGGCATCTCGCTCGAGGTGATCGACCTGCGCTCGCTCGCGCCGATCGACTACGCGCCGATCGAGGCGTCGGTGCGGCGCACCGGCCGGCTCGTGATCGCGCACGAGGCGGGCCAGCAGGGCGGCATGGGCGCCGAGATCGCCGCATCGATCACCGAGCGCTGCTTCGAGTTCCTCGAGGCGGCGCCCGTGCGGGTCACCGGGCACGACATCCCGTACCCGCCGGCGAAGCTCGAGCGCCACCACCTGCCCGACCTCGACCGCATCCTCGACGGGGTCGATCGCGCGCTCGGCCGCCCGAACTCGCTGAGCGGGGTGGAGGCGTGAGCACGATGATCCGCGACTTCCCGCTGCCCGACCTCGGCGAGGGGCTCACCGAGTCCGAGATCGTCGCCTGGCGCGTCGCCGTGGGCGACCGCGTCGAGCTCAACCAGATCGTCGCCGACATCGAGACCGCGAAGGCGGTCGTCGAGCTGCCCTCGCCGTTCGCGGGGGTCATCACGGCGCTGCACGCCGCGGAGGGCGAGACGATCGACGTCGGCGCACCGCTCTTCTCGTGCGACACCGGGGAACCGGCGGGCGAGGGGGATGCCGCGCCCGAGCCGGCGGCCGCTGCGCCCGCACCGGCACCGGCCGAGCAGACCGGGCCGTCCGCGACGCCGGCCGCGCCCGAGGCGGCTCCCGGTCCGAATCTCGTGGGCTACGGCGCACGAGATGAGGGCGGACCGAAGCGCCGCGCACGACTCGCCGCGGCGCTCGCCGCCGAGCTCGTGCCCGAGCTGCCGGCGGCGTCGGTCGCCGAGGCGCCTCGCGTCGACCTCGAACCCGCCATGGGCGCCGAGCGCCCGCGGTCGACTCCGCCGGTGCGCAAGCTCGCGCGCGACCTCGGCGTCGACCTCGAGCGCGTCGCCGGCACCGGCCCGCGCGGCCTGATCACGCGCGACGACGTCGAGCACGCGGCATCCTCGTCGGGCACGCGGCCGGCGATCGCGGCCGGCCCCGGTGTCGCCGAGCCGCAGGCGGCCGCGACCGGCCCGTTGCCCGCCGAGACCCGCATCCCGATCAAGGGCGTGCGCAAGCACACCGCCGCGGCGATGGTGCGCAGCGCCTTCACCGCGCCGCACGTGACGGAGTTCCTGACGATCGACGTCACCGAGACGATGGAGCTCGTGCGGGGGCTCCGCGAGGACCGCGCGCTCGCCGCCCACCGCGTGACACCGCTCGCGGTCGTCGCGAAGGCGCTCTGCATCGCCGCGCGCCGCACGCCCGAGGTGAACGCCAGGTGGGACGAGGAGGCCCAGGAGATCGTGCAGTTCGCCGGGGTGAACCTCGGCATCGCCGCGGCGACCGAGCGCGGCCTCGTCGTGCCGAACATCCCCGGCGCCGACGGGCTGACCCTGCTCGAGCTCGCCGACGCGATCACCGCGCTCGCCGAGACGGCACGTTCCGGGAAGACGAGTCCGTCGTCGCTCGCGGGCGGCACCATCTCGATCACGAACATCGGCGTCTTCGGCATCGACGCGGGCACGCCCATCCTGAACCCCGGGGAGGCGTCGATCCTCGCGATGGGCGCCGTGCGCCGGCAGCCGTGGGAGCACCGGGGCGAGATCGCCCTCCGCGAGGTCATGACGCTGAGCCTCTCGTTCGACCACCGCCTGGTCGACGGCGAGCAGGGCTCGCGGTTCCTCGCCGACATCGGCGCGATCCTCCGCGAGCCGGGCCGTGCGCTGACCATGATGTGATCGCCCGAACCGAATACAGGACGATCCCGTCGACACCCCGCGCTCCGGGGGAGGAGTGCGGCGCGTCGGCGGGGATCTCCTGCATCCGGTGCGCGGATCGGTCGGTGAACCACTACCGACGGGCCCCGGCCAGGAGGAGGATGGCGGCATGAACGACGCGCGGCGCATCCTCACCCCGGCCGAGACCGCCGACGAGCTGGCGGGCACGGCCTTCGTGCACACCGGCGACCGGCTCGACGGCGCCTACCGCACCGACGACTTCGCGAGTGCCGTCGAGCTCCTCGACGAGGTCGCGCTGGTCGCCGACGCACTCGACCACCATCCCGACGTGCGGCTCGGCTGGGGGCGCATCGCCTTCGAGCTGAGCTCGCACGACGTGGGCGGCGTCACCTTCCGCGACCTCGAGCTCGCCCGTCGCATCGACGCGCTGGCCGAGGCGCAGGGCGCACGCACCGGCAACTGACCGGAAGCACCGCCGGTCGAACCGCGGGCCGCGACGCCGCACCGGTCGCGCGCCGGCACTGCGGCGCGGCGGCGCGGCGAGGCATCCGCCCGCCCGTGCTCGTCAGCCGAGCCGGTACACCCGCTCCTCGATCTCTGCCTCGCGGGCGTTCGCGTAGCCGTGCTCGGTGCCGACGTGCTCGAAGCCGAGCTTCTCGAGCACGGCGATCGATCCGGCGTTGTCCGCGGCGACCCGGGCGCGCACCGGGCGCTCGCCGAGGGCGTCGAGGAACAGGTGCATGGCCCGCGTCGCGATGCCGCGGCCCCAGTGCGCACGGTCGATCCAGTACGTGATCTCGGGGGCGCCCTCGTCGAACCAGCGGGCGACGCTGCCCACGATCTCGCCGTCGGCGCGCACCGTGCGGGTGTCGACGCCGGGGTCGTCGAGCAGCCGGCGCCAGTGGGCGTCGAACATCGCTCGATCGCTCGGGTCGGGCGGGGTGAAGGCCGCCATGCGGACCGCGACCGGGTCCTGCTCGATCAGGAACAGTGCATCGAGATCGCCGTCGCGGGTCGCGCGCAGCGTCACGACATGAGGCTCGCCCATGCCATCTCCTCCAGGATGCCGCGGACGGTGCCGTCGGCAGGTCGGCGCCCGGGGATGCGGGCGCTGTGCGGAGTGGAGTTCAGGAGGCCGAAGGCGGCGTGTGCCCTGACCCTGAGCTCCGCCTCGGCCCGATCGGGCCGGAGTCGGGAGAGCACGTCGACCCAGTGTTCGACGTAGCGGCGCTGGAGGAGGCGGACGTCGTGGCGCGCGCCCGCGTCGAGCTGTTCGAGTTCGCGATCCTGCACGAGGATGACGTCGGCGTCGCCGAGGGCGAAGTCGACGTGGTGCGCGATGAGCGCGCGCAGCGAGCGTTCGGGGTCGGATGCCTCGTGGAGCACCCGCTCGGCACCGTCGAGGAGGGCCCGGCTCGCGCCCTCGAGGATCGCGGCGAGCACGGCGGCCTTGCCCGGGAAGTGGCGGTAGACGGCCGGGCCCGAGACGCCGACGGCGGTGCCGAGGTCTTCGATCGTGACGCCCGCGTAGCCGCGCTCGGCGAAGAGGGTCGCGGCGGCGGCGAGGATGGCGGCGCGGCGGTCGGCCTTCTGCCGTCCGCGTTCGGTGAGCACGGTCGGCGCGTCGGGCGCGGGGGCTGGGCTGCTTGCCATCTCGGTTAACGCTCGCTAACATCGGGAATCGAGTTAGTGCACACTAACCGAAACCAGGTGCCCGCGGCAAGGGGGCGCGCCGTCGACGACGACGGACCGAGCGAGACGAGCTGAGCGCATGGGCATCCTGCACACGCAGATCGACGTCGACGGCGACACCGGCCGGGCGAACGCGGCGGCGCACGCCGAACTGGCGGAGGAGCTGCGGGCACGGCTCGCGGCCGCCGCGCAGGGCGGGCCCGAGGCATCCAGGGCGCGTCACGTGGCGCGCGGCAAGCTGCTGCCCCGCGACCGCGTCGCCCGCCTGCTCGACGAGGGCAGCCCGTTCCTCGAGATCGCGCCGCTCGCCGCCGACGGCCTCTACGGCGACGACTCGCCGGGTGCGGGCATCATCACCGGCATCGGCCTCGTGCACGACCGGCCCGTCGTGGTCGTCTGCAACGACGCGACCGTCAAGGGCGGCACCTACTACCCGATGACGGTGAAGAAGCACCTCCGTGCGCAGGAGGTCGCGAAGGAGCACCGCCTGCCGTGCGTCTACCTCGTCGACTCGGGCGGCGCGTTCCTGCCCCTGCAGGACGAGGTGTTCCCCGACCGCGAGCACTTCGGCCGCATCTTCTACAACCAGGCGCAGCTGTCGTCCCTGCGCATCCCGCAGCTCGCGGCGGTGCTCGGCTCGTGCACCGCGGGCGGCGCCTACGTGCCGGCGATGAGCGACGAGACGGTGATCGTGCGCGACCAGGGCACGATCTTCCTCGGCGGCCCGCCCCTCGTGAAGGCCGCGATCGGCGAGGTCGTCACCCCCGAGGAGCTCGGCGGCGGCGAGCTGCACGCGCGAACCTCGGGAGTCGTCGACCACCTCGCCGAGGACGACGAGCACGCCCTCGAGCTCGTGCGCGACATGGTCGCGACCCTGCCCGAGCAGGCGCCCCGCGCCTGGGCGGTGCGCGAGCCGCGCGAGCCGGCGGTCGACCCCGCGGGGCTCACCGCCGCGGTCCCCGTCGACGTGCAGCAGCCGTACGACGTGCGCGAGGTCATCGCACGACTCGTCGACGCCAGCGAGTTCGCCGAGTTCAAGCCCGAGTACGGCGACACCCTCGTCACGGGCTTCGCCCACGTCGACGGGCACCCGGTGGGCATCGTCGCGAACAACGGCGTGCTGTTCAGCGAGTCGGCGATGAAGGGCGCGCACTTCATCGAGCTCTGCGACCAGCGCGGCATCCCGCTGCTGTTCCTGCAGAACATCTCGGGCTTCATGGTCGGCCGAGACGCCGAGGCGGGCGGCATCGCGAAGCACGGCGCGAAGATGGTCACCGCCGTCGCGACGACGCGCGTGCCGAAGCTCACGGTCGTCATCGGCGGCTCGTTCGGCGCCGGCAACTACTCGATGTGCGGCCGGGCGTACTCGCCGCGCTTCCTCTGGATGTGGCCGAACGCCCGCATCTCCGTCATGGGCGGCGAGCAGGCGGCGTCGGTGCTCGCGACGGTCAAGCGCGACCAGCTCGCTGTCGCCGGCGAGAGCTGGCCCGAAGAGGCCGAGCAGGCCTTCAAGGAGCCGATCCGCGCGCAGTACGACGAGCAGGGCAGCCCGTACCACTCGACCGCGCGGCTCTGGGACGACGGCATCATCGCGCCCGAGGACACGCGCACCGTGCTCGGCCTCGCGCTCGAGCTCGCCAGCCGCACGCCGCTGCCCGAGCCCCGGTTCGGCCTCTTCCGCATGTGAGGGCGGGCCGCCGGCGGCACGCGGCCGCCGGGCCTCAGCGACCGGATGCCTCGGCGGCGGCCTCGATCGCGTCGATGATCTCGCGCACGCCGCCGCGCCAGGGGGCGCCGTGACCGGGGATCACCCAGGCCGCCTCGAGGCCCTCGAGCCGGTGGAGCGAGGCGAGCGCCTCGGCCGGGTCGTCGGTGAAGGGCGCGGGCTGCGGCCCGTCGGCGCCCGTCAGCACGTGGCGGGTGGTCAGCGCATCGCCGACGAAGACGGCGTCGACCGACGGCACGTGCACTGCGACGCTGCCGGGGGAGTGGCCCGGCATGCCGACGATGCGCGGGGAGCCGGGCAGGTCGAGCACCTCGCCGTCGCGGAAGGTCTCGACCTCGCCGAGGTGGGCGGTGCGCAGGCCGCCCTTGCGCGCGGCGTACCAGAGGAACCTCGCGGTCGCGCCGAGCTTCATGCGGCCCCACTCGGGCTTCGTCGACGTCTCGCCGCGGGCACGTGCCGCGTCGGCCTCGTGCACGTGGACCGGGACGCCGTGGTCTCGGCGGAGGCGCTCGGCGAAGCCGATGTGGTCGGTGTCGCCGTGCGTGAGCACCACGCCGCGGACGTCGTCGAGGCTGCGGCCCATCGCCGCGAGCTCGGCGAGCAGCTCGTTCCACTGGCCCGCGAGGCCCGCGTCGATGAGCGTGACGCCCTCGGGGGTGTCGACGAGGTGGACGGCGACGAGGTCGTTGCCGATGCGGTGGAGGGAAGGGGCGAGCTGCATCTCGGGGTCCTTGCGTTGCGGGTGGATGATGATGGCTATGCTACATAGCCATCATGGCTATGCGCAATAGCCTAGAGTGGAATCCTCGAAGGGAGCCCATGATGCCGACACCCGAACGCACCTCGCTCGACGCGATCCTCACCGCGGGTCGGGAGATCCTCGAAGCCGAGGGGCTCGGCGGGCTCACCATGCAGGCCGTCGCCGACCGCGTCGGAGTGCGGGCGCCCTCGCTCTACAAGCGCGTGCGCAACCGCGGCGAGCTCGTCCGGTCGATCGCGGCCGCCACGGTCGCCGAGCTCGGCGACCGGCTCGAGGCGCCGGGGGAGCCGAGTGAACCTAGGGCGCCCGGTGAATACGGGGGGCCCGGCGCGTCCAGGGAGCCCGGCGCACTTGGTGGCCCGGATGCGGCACTCGCCCGTCTCGCCCGTCTCGCCGGCATCATGCGCGCGTTCGCCCACGAGCGCCCGGCGGCCTACCGGTTGCTCTTCGCCTCGGGCGACGAGTCGGGCCTCGAGGTCGAGCAGCTCCGCGAGGCGAGCGCGCCGCTGCTCGCGGTCGCCGCCGAGCTCGCCGGGCCCGAGCACGCACTCGACGCCGCCCGCACGCTCACCGCGTGGGTCACGGGGTTCATCAGCATGGAGCTCGCGGGTGCCTTCCGGCTGGGGGGCGACGTCGACCGGGCATTCGAGTACGGCGTCGCGCACCTCGGCGCGGCGCTCGCGTCGTCGGCGCGCTGATCCGCTCGCCCGTCCCCTTGCGATTTCAGTTAACGAGCACTAACATCGAATCCAGTTAGTGCGCGTTAACTGTTCTGCGCGCACCTCGAGCGCAGGGAGGCGCGGATGGGCACGGGCGACGCCGTCATCGGAACACGACCGCCGCGCCCCTTCGACCGCGTGCTCGTCGCCAACCGCGGCGAGATCGCGGTCCGCGTCATCCGCACCCTGCGCCGGCTCGGCATCCGCTCCATCGCGGTCTTCTCCGATGCCGACGCCGACGCGCCGCACGTGCGCCTCGCCGACGAGGCCGTGCGCATCGGCCCCGCGGCCGCCGCCGAGAGCTACCTCGACCCGGCGCGCATCATCGCCGCGGCCCGCGAGTGCGGCGCCCAGGCGATCCACCCCGGCTACGGCTTCCTCTCCGAGCACGCGGGCTTCGCCGCCGCCTGCCGTGACGCCGGCATCGTCTTCGTCGGGCCCGGCGTCGAGGCGCTCGACGTCATGGGCGACAAGATCCGGGCGAAGCGGCACGTCGAGGCATCCGGGGTGCCGACCGTGCCCGGCATCGCCGACCCGACGCTCGACGACGCCGCGCTCGCCGCGGCCGGCGAGTCGATCGGCTACCCCCTGCTCGTGAAGCCGAGCGCCGGCGGCGGCGGCAAGGGCATGCAGATCGCCCGCGACGCCCGCGAGCTCGCCACCGCCATCCCCGCCGCGCGGCGCGTCGCGCTCGCCGCCTTCGGCGACGACACCCTGCTGCTCGAGCGGCTCATCGAACGCCCCCGTCACATCGAGGTGCAGGTGCTCGCCGACGAGTACGGCGAGGTCGTCCACCTCGGCGAACGCGAGTGCTCGCTGCAGCGACGGCACCAGAAGGTCATCGAGGAGGCGCCGTCGCCCCTGCTCGACGACGCCACCCGTGCGCGCATCGGGCGGTCGGCCTGCGACGCGGCGCGCAGCGTCGACTACCGCGGCGCCGGCACGGTCGAGTTCCTCGTCTCCGACGCGGCGCCCGAGGAGTTCTTCTTCATCGAGATGAACACCCGGCTGCAGGTCGAGCACCCCGTGACCGAGCTCGTGACCGGCATCGACCTCGTCGAGCAGCAGCTGCGCATCGCCGCGGGCCAGCCGCTCGCGATCCACCAGGAGGAGGTGCGGCTCGCCGGCCACGCGATCGAGGCGCGGGTCTACGCCGAGAGCCCCGAACGCGGCTTCCTCCCGTCGACGGGCGAGCTGCTCGTCTGGCGCGCGCCCGCGGGCGAGGGCGTCCGCGTCGACGGGGGCATCCGTTCTGGGCAGCGCATCACCGCCGACTACGACCCGATGATCGCGAAGGTGATCGCCCACGGCGACGACCGCGCGGAGGCGCTCGCGCGACTCGACGCCGCGCTCGCCGAGACGGTCGTGCTCGGCGTCGACACGAACCTCGCCTTCCTGCGCCGGCTGCTCGCGGAGCCCGCCGTGCAGCGCGGCGACCTCGACACCGGGCTCATCGACCGCATGCCCGAGCCCGAGTCCGACGAGGTGCCCGCCCCCGTGCTCGCCGCCGCGGCGGCGGTGCGCGACGAGGCCGCCGTCGACGACGCGCGGGCCGCGGGCGGCCACGCATGGCAGACCGCCCGAGGCTGGGCCGCCGGCCGGCGAACCGCGCCGGGCGTCGCCGACGGCGCGCGCACCGACGCCGAGGTCGTCGCGACCGACGCCGACGGCGCGCTCTGGCTGCACGGCCCCCTCGGCACCTGGCGCGTGCCCGCCGTCGACCGGCGCGCCGACCTCCGTGCCCGGCTCGCGATGATCGAGCGCGGCGGCCTCGCCGACCCCGAGCTGCGCGCGCCGATGCCCGGCACCGTGACCGCGGTGCTGGTCGCCGACGGCGACCGCGTCGAGCCGGGCGACGCCGTCGTCGCGATCGAGGCCATGAAGATGGAGCATCGCGTGACGGCACCCGTCGCCGGCGTCGTGCGGCTCGCCGTCGCGATGGGCGCGCAGGTCTCGCGCGACCAGCCCGTCGCCCGCGTCGAGCCCGACCACGAGGCATCCGCGCCCGCATCGCCGGCCGACCAGACCCCCGCATCATCGGGCGCGCCTCACGAGGGCGCGCACCCGACCGCACCCCACCAGGAACGAGGAGCACGACCGTGAGCACCGAGCTGAGCGCCGAGGAACAGCAGCTGTACGACATGGTCTGCGAGTTCGCCGACACCGTCGTCGCACCGCAGTCGTACGAGGCCGACCGCACCCACACGCTCTCGATGGACGTCGTGGCCCAGATGGGCGAGCTCGGGCTCTTCGGGCTGCCCTTCCCCGAGGAGGTCGGCGGCCAGGGCGGCGACTACATGGCGCTCTGCCTCGCGATCGAGGCGCTCGCCCGGGTCGACCAGTCGATCGCGATCACCCTCGAAGCAGCGGTCGGCCTCGGCGCGATGCCGATCTTCCGCCACGGCACCGAGGAGCAGAAGGCCGAGCTCCTGCCCGACCTCGTCGCCGGCCGCGCGCTCGCCGGCTTCGGCCTCACCGAGCCCGAGGCGGGCTCCGACGCCGGCGCCACCCGCACGACGGCCGTGCTCGACGGCGACGAATGGGTCGTCAACGGCTCGAAGCAGTTCATCACCAACTCGGGCACGCCCATCACGAGGTTCGTCACCGTCACGGCGGTGACCGGCGAGCGCACCCGCTCCGACGGCTCGGTCTCGAAGGAGCTGTCCACGATCATCCTGCCGAACGGCACCCCCGGATTCACGGTCGCCCCCGGCTACGACAAGGCCGGCTGGCGCGCGAGCGACACGCACCCGCTGACGTTCGACGACGTGCGCGTGCCCGCGTCGAACCTGCTCGGCGAGCGCGGCCGCGGCTTCGCGAACTTCCTGCAGACGCTCGACGAGGGCCGCATCGCGATCGCGGCGCTCTCGACCGGTGCCGCGCAGGGCTGCCTCGACGAGGCGATCGCGTACGCGAAGACCCGCAACGTCTTCGGCGTGCCGATCGCCTCGCACCAGTACATCGCCTTCACGATCGCGCAGATGCAGGCCCGCGTGCACACCGCGCGCCTCGCCTGGCACGACGCGGCACGCCGTGCCGACGCCGGCCTGCCCTTCAAGAAGGAGGCGGCGATCGCGAAGCTCGTCGCGAGCGACGCCGCCATGGCGAACTCGCGCGACGCGACCCAGATCTTCGGCGGCATGGGCTTCATGAACGAGACGCTCGTCGCCCGGCACTACCGCGACTCGAAGATCCTCGAGATCGGCGAGGGCACGAACGAGGTGCAGCTCATGGTCATCGCACGCGAGCTGGGGCTCGCGGGGTAGCGTTCGAGATGGATGCCGCGGGGTGCGCCCCGCGGCGGAAGGGAGCTGCTGATGGCCGGCGAGTCGACCGAGCTGCCCGAGGTGCGCCGCGAGGTGATGCAGCGCGGGCTCTGGTTCGAGGAGTTCGAACCGGGCACGAGGTACCTGCACCGACCGGGTCGCACCGTGACCGAGGCCGACAACGTGCTGTTCACGACCCTGACGATGAACACGCAGTCGCTGCATCTCGACGCCGCGTGGGCCGAGACGCAGCCCTTCGGCGAGCGGCTGATGAACTCGATGTTCACGCTCGCGACGATCGTCGGCGCGTCGGTCGCCCAGCTCACGCAGGGCACGATCGTGGCGAACCTCGGCTTCACCGAGGTCGCGTTCCCCGCCCCGCTCTACCACGGCGACACCCTCTACAGCGAGACCGTGGTGGTCGAGGCGCGCGCGTCGGCCTCCCGGCCCGGGCAGGGCATCGTCACGCTCCAGCACGTGGGCCGCAACCAGCACGGCGGCGAGGTCGCCCGTGCCCGCCGCTCGGTGCTCATGTGGATGCGGGAGGCGGGCGAGCGGCAGGCGACGGCGACGGTGCAGTCCGCCGGACGGGCGCGCGCCGGACGGGGCGACGTGCGCCGCTCGGCCGACGAGGAGGAGTGATGTCGGCGCACCCGATCTTCAGGTTCGGCCCCGCGATCCTCTTCTGCCCGGCCGATCGGCCCGAGCGGTACGCGAAGGCGCTCGATCGCGCCGACGCCGTGATCCTCGACCTCGAGGACGCGGTCGCGCCGGCGGCGAAGCGGGCGGCCCGGCTCGCGCTCATCTCCACGCCGCTCGATCCCGAACGAGTGATCGTGCGGGTGAACCCCGCGGGTACCGACGACTTCGCCGACGATCTCGCCGCGCTCGCCGCGACCGAGTACCGCACGGTCATGCTCGCGAAGTGCGAGGGCACCGCCGACCTCGTCGACCTCGCCGAGTTCGAGGTGATCGCGCTCTGCGAGACCGCGAGGGGCGTGCTCGCCGCACCCGAGATCGCGGCGATCCCGAACGTGTCGGCGCTCATGTGGGGCGCCGAGGACCTGGTCGCCTCGCTCGGCGGATCGTCGAGCCGGGCGGCCGACGGGTCGTACCGCGACGTCGCCCGGCACGCGCGCTCGCGCGTGCTGCTCGCGGCCGGCGCGCACGGCGTGGCCGCGATCGACGCGGTGCACCTCGACATCGCCGACGTCGACGGGCTCCGCGACGAGGCCGAGGACGCGGCCGCCGTCGGGTTCGCCGCGACCGCGTGCATCCACCCCGCGCAGGCGGGGGTCGTCCGCGACGCGTACCGGCCGAGCGCAGAACGAGTCGAATGGGCGCGGGCGGTGCTCGACGCCGCACGGGACGAGCGGGGCGTGTTCGCGTTCCGGGGGGCGATGGTCGATGCGCCGCTGCTCGCCCAGGCCGAGGCGGTCCTGCGTCGCGCATGAGCGATCGTCCTCGCACGTGAGGGCCCCCGATGGGGGTACGGATCCGGGTCGCCATCAAACGATTCGATAACGGTTCATCCGTTGTTGCCCCGTCTGCGCCGGAAACGGGGGACGACCTGCGTATCCTCAAAGCCAATCCTGGGGAGGAGGGGACGCGTGGCGAGACGACACAGCTACCGGCCGGGTTCGGCGAGCGTTGCGGGGGCAGCGGTCGCCGAGATGGAGATCGGCGAGGTCGCGGACGAGGCCGGTGCCGGGGCATCCGGTGCGGTCATGAGCGGCGACGCCGCTCGTTCGCGAGTCGAGACGATCGCATCGAATCCGCTGTCGGGCCCGATCACGGTGCCCGCCCGCGTCGCGATCGGCGACACCGGTCTCACGGCGCATCCGGTCGTGCTGGGAGCCAGCACCTTCGGGTGGACGCTCGGCGCCGAGCAGGCCTTCGCGGTGCTCGATCGCTTCGTCGCCGTCGGCGGCTCGCTCATCGACACCGCCGACAGCTACGCCGCCGGGCGCAGCGAGTCGATCCTCGGCATGTGGATGGATTCGCGCGGCACCCACGACCGGGTCCGCATCATGACGAAGGTCGGCCGCCACCCCGAAGCCGCGGGGCTCGCTCCCGAGCAGATCAACGCCGCGGTCGACGCCTCGCTCATGCGCCTCGGCGTCGAGCGCCTCGACCTCGTGCACTTCCACGGCGAAGACCCCGACGTGCCCCTGGAGGAGAGCCTCGGCGCGATCGACGCCCTCATCACCGCGGGCAAGGTCGGCGCGATCGGCGCGTCCGACTTCGGGCCCGAGCGCCTCATCGAGGCCCGGGTGCTCGCCGCCAACGGACTGCCGCGCTTCCAGGCGTTCACGACGCGCTACAACCTCATGGAGCGGCGTCCGTTCGAGGGGGCTCCCGAGCTCGTCGCGCACGCCCAGGGCCTCGCGGTGCTGCCGTACTTCGCACTCGCCAACGGCTTCCTCGGCGGCCAGGTGCGCCGTCGCGCCGACGTGAGGCACGACGCTCGCGGAGCGCGGCAGGCGCGCCACCTCGGGCGTCGCGGGCACCGGGTGCTCGCCGCACTCGACGCGGTGGCCTTCGCACGCGGCGTGCAGCCCGCGACCATCGCCCTCGCCTGGCTGCTCGCCAAGCCCACCGTGGCCGCACCCGTCGCGAGCGCGACGAGGCCCGAACAGGTCGACGCACTGCTCGCAGCGGCCGCGGTCGAGCTGACCCGCTCGGAGCTCGTCGAACTCGACCGCGCCTCGGCGTGAACCGACCCCGAATTCGACGGGGAGTGGCATAGGCTGTTCAGGATGAACGGCGCCGTCGACCTCCCTCTCGGCCAGGCCGAGCTCTCCTTCGAGGCGACGGGCGGCTCGCGCGTGCGGCGTTCGGTGCTCCCCTCGGGGGTGCGCGTGCTCAGCGAGCAGGTTCCGGGCAGCCGCAGCGCCACGGTCGGATTCTGGGTCGCGGTCGGCTCGCGCGACGAGCAGCATGCGGACGCCTCGGGGCCCGCGAGCCTCGGATCGACTCACTTCCTCGAGCACCTCCTGTTCAAGGGCACCCCGAGCCGCACCGCGCTCGACATCGCGATCTCCTTCGACGCCGTCGGCGGCGAGCACAACGCGCTCACGGCGAAGGAGTACACCTGCTACTACGCCAAGGTGCAGGACCGCGACCTCCCGATGGCGGTCTCGGTGCTCGCCGACATGTTCACCTCCTCGCTCCTCGATCCCGACGAGTTCGAGACCGAGCGCGGCGTCATCCTCGAGGAGCTCTCGATGGCGGGCGACGACCCCGCCGACGTCGCGAACGAGCGCTTCTTCGAGGCGGTGCTCGGCGCCCATCCGCTCGGCCGCCCGATCGGCGGCAACACCGGCACCATCCAGGCCGCGACCCGCGGAGCGGTCGCCGAGCACTACCGGGCCAATTACCGCCCGCAAGACCTCGTGGTGAGCGTCGCCGGCGCCGTCGACCACGACGCGCTCATCGCCGAGCTGAACCGCGCCCTCACCGCCGGCGGCTGGCGCCTCGACGAGCCGGGGGAGCCCGTCGCGCGGCGCGCGACCCTGCCCGCGGTCCTCGCGCCGGGGCAGCCGGTCACCGTCGTCGAGCGCCCGACCGAGCAGGTGAACCTGCTGCTCGGCACGCCGGCGCTCGTCGCGACCGACGAGCGCCGGGTCACCATGAGCGTGCTCAACGCCATCTTCGGCTCGGGCATGTCGTCGCGGCTCTTCCAGCAGGTCCGCGAGCGGCGCGGACTCGCGTACTCCGTCTACTCCTTCGCGCCGGCGTACTCCGACGCGGGGCTCTTCGGCATGTACGCGGGGTGCTCGCCGGCCAAGGCCGGCACCGTCGCCGAGCTGATGCGAGAGGAGCTCGACCGCCTCGCCCGCGACGGCGTGACGGCCGACGAGCTGGCGCGGGCCGGCGGCCAGCTCGCGGGCGCCTCGGCGCTCGCGCTCGAAGACTCGGACACCCGCATGTCGCGGCTCGGGCGCTCCGAACTCACCCTCGGCGAATTCGTCGACCTCGACGAGGCGCTCCGGCGCGTCGCACGCGTCACCGTCGACGACGTGCAGGCGCTCGCGAGCGACCTCGCCGCCCAGCCGTTCTCGCTCGTCGCCGTCGGCGCGATCGACGAATCGGCGTTCACCGGCGCAGCCGACCAGCTCGCGCCGAGCACCGACGTCGCCTGAGCGACGCGACCCCCTACAGGAGCAGAGCCCGTGGCCCATCACCTCTACCTCGTGCGACATGGCGAGCAGATCGACGCCGAGCACGGCCTTCCCGACGGGCCGCTCTCGCCCCGCGGTCGCCGTCAGGCCGAACTCCTCGCGGAGCGCCTCGGCGGCATCCCCTTCGATCACGCCTGGCATTCACCGCTGCAGCGCGCGACCGAGACGGCCGAGATCATCGCGGCGAAGATGCCGGCGCTCGACCCCGAGCCCTCGGCGCTGCTGTTCGACTGCATCCCGTCGGGTCCCGCCCCCGAGACGCCGAAGGTCTACGACCCGTTCTTCGGCTCGGTCACCGAGGAGGAGATCGAGGCCGGCAGTGCGCAGATGGCCGACGCCGTCGCCGAGTTCCTGCGCTCGCACCGCGAGGACCGCCACGAGCTGCTCATCACGCACAACTTCGTCATCGGCTGGTTCGTGCGGGAGGTGCTCGGCGCACCCGACTGGCGCTGGGTCTCGATCAACCAGGCGAACTGCGGGCTGACGGTGCTCACCCAGAAGCCGGGCCGCCCCTGGAGCCTCGTCACGCACAACGACCTCGCACACCTGCCGCCCGAGCTGCGCACCGGGCTGCCCGAGCCGTACGTCATCTGACCCGACCCGCTGATCGGGCAGCGGTGAGGGGCGCGCGGTGCGCGGCCCCGACCGCTCAGACCCGCTTGCCGAACCAGTCGGTCGCGTTCGGGTTGGCGTTGTAGGGCTCGATGTGGGAGTAGCCCGCCGAGCGGTAGAGCCCGCCCGCGGCCTCGAGGTTGGCGTTCGTGTCGAGCACGAGCTCCTGCGCCCCGTACTCGACCGCGCGCCGCTCGAGCTCCCCGAGCAGGCGGCGGCCCTCGCCGCGACCGCGTGCGGCCGGGGCGAGCCAGAGGTGCTTCACCTCGAAGCGGACCTCGTACGTCTCGGGCCGGCGCTGGATGCGCCGCACCCCGCCGCAGCCGACGAGCTCCCCGCCGCGCTCGTCGTCGGCCACGACGAGGAAGACGCCCGCGGGCGGGGTGAACTGCGCGGCATCCGGGAAGGTCGGCCGATACTCGCCCTGCTCGGCCGGGAAGCCGAGCGCACGCTCGGCGAAGTAGGCCTCGAGGAGGGCGTGGGCGTCGGGGTCGGTGACGGCGGCGTCGCGGAATCGCAGCATGCCTCGAGCATATTGGCCGCTTGCTAGGCTGGCCCGGTGACGATCAAGGTCGCCGTGGCCGGAGCCACGGGCAAGATGGGGCAGCTGGCGATCCGACTCATCGAGGCGGCCGACGACCTCGAACTGCACGCGGCGCTCGACTCGCGCTCGAGCCTCGACGAGATGCTCGGCGCCGACGTCGCCTTCGACGTCACCCACCCCGCTGCGAGCTCCTCGGTCGTCGAGTTCGCGGTCGACGCCGGCATCCCCATCGTCGTCGGCACCTCGGGCTGGTCGAGCGACCGCATCGCCGAGGTCTCCCGCTCGGTGCGTGCGCGCGACGACGCGGGCGCGGTGCTGTTCGTGCCGAACTTCTCGATCGGCAGCGTGCTGGCGACCGCGTTCGCGGCGCTCGCCGCCCCCTACTTCGACTCGATCGAGATCATCGAGGCCCACCACGCGGGCAAGGTCGACTCGCCCTCGGGCACCGCGGTCCGCACCGCCGAGCTCATCGGCGAGGGCCGCGGCGCGGCCGGGCCCGTCGCGGCGCCGCACGCCGACCAGCGCGCCCGCGGCCAGCTCGTCTCGGGCGTGCCCGTGCACAGCCTCCGCATGTCCGGCGTCCTCGCCGAGCAGCGCGTCATCATGGGCGGCGACGGCGAGACGCTCTCGTTCACGCACTCCACCCTCTCGCCGAGCTCCTACGAAGCCGGCATCCTGCTCGCGCTGCGGCGCGCACCCGAGGCTTCCGGGGTCACCGTCGGCCTCGACGCCCTGCTCGAGCTCGGCCTGCCCGGCTCGATCCGATGACCGTCAAGGCGGGCGCGCTCCTCATGGCCGCCCTGCTCGCGCTCTACCTCGCCCTCGTCGGCTGGCGCGCCGTGCAGTTCGTCGCGACCGGCGAGCCCGTCGCGGTCGCGATGGGCGTCGCGCTCATCGTGCTGCCGATCATCGCGGCGTGGGCGCTCTGGCGCGAGCTCTCGTTCGGCATCCGCTCGCAGGCGCTCGTGAAGCGCCTCGAGGCCGAGGGCGGGCTCGACCTCGAGCTGCCCCTGCTGCCGAGCGGCCGCCCCGACCGTGCTGCCGCCGGGGCCGAGTTCGGCCGGTTCAAGGCCGAGGCCGAGGCCGAGCCCGAATCATGGCGAGCCTGGCTGCGCCTCGGTCTCGCGTACGACGCGGCGGGCGACCGCCGTCGCGCCCGTCAGGCCGTGCGGCAGGCTATCCAGCTCGATCGCGCTTCGCGCTGAGCATCGCGTCGAGCGCCGACTCTACCGTGGGGTGCGTGAAGCGGTAGCCGTCGTCGATGAGGCGCTGCGGCCTCACCTTCTGGCTCGAGAGCAGCAGCTCGTCCGCCGCGCGGCCGAGCGCGAGCTCGAGCATCCGCTCGGGCACCGCGAAGGCGTACGGCCGCTTCATGCGCTCGGCCATCGACGTCATCACCCGGTCGGCGGTGGCGGGCGTCGGCCCCGTGAAGTTCACCGGTCCCGACAGCTTCGAGCCGAGCAGGTGCACGAGCCCGCCCACCTCGTCGTCGAGCGCGACCCACGGCCAGTGCTGGCCCCCGGTGCCGAGCCGGCCGGAGACGCCCAGCTTCGTCAGCGTGCCCACGCGCTGCATCGCGCCGCCCTGCCCGACCACGAGGCCGGTCCGCACGTGCACGGTGCGGGTCTCCTCGGGGGCGAGCGTCGCGGCCTGCTCCCACTTCGCGACGACCTCGGCGAGGAACCCCGTGCCGGCGCTCGAGTACTCGGTGAGCAGCTCGCCGGGCCGGTCGCCGTAGTAGCCCACGGCCGAGGCGCTGAGGAACACCGACGGCGGGTTGCGGGCCTTGCGCATCGCGTCGGCGAGCGTGCGCGTCACGCCGATGCGCGAGTCGAGGATCTCGCCGCGGTAGCCCTTCGTCCAGGGCAGTCGTGCGAGCGAGGCGCCTGCGAGGTTCACGACCGCGTCGACCCGGTCCATCACGGTGAAGTCGATGATGCCCGCCGCCGGCGACCACGACACCTCGTCGCCGGCCTGCGCCCGCCGGCGCACCAGCCTGACGACCTCATGCCCCTCGTGACGCAGCCGCTCGACGAGCGGTGCGCCGATGAAGCCCGAGGCGCCGGCGATCAGGACCCGCATCGCTCAGGCGAGTTCGGCTTCGATCGTGATCGGGATCCCGGCGAGCGCCTGCGAGATCGGGCAGCCCGCCTTCGCGTCGTTGGCGAAGGCCTCGAACTCGGCCTCGCTGAGTCCGGGCACCCGGGCGCTCACGAGCAGGTGGCTGCCGAGCACGCCCTTGCCGGCCTCGAAGGTCACGGCGGCGGTCGTCTGGATGCTCTCGGCCGGCGAACCGGCCTGGGCGAGCGCGAGCGAGAGCGCCATCGAGAAGCAGGAGGAGTGCGCCGCCGCCAGCAGCTCCTCGGGGTTCGTCGTGTTCGCGACGCCCTCGGCGCGGGCCTTCCAGTTGACGGGGAAGCTCGCGAGGCCCGAGGAGTCGAGGCCGACCTCGCCCGAACCCTCGAACAGCGTGCCCTTCCAGACGGTCGTCGCTTCACTCGTGATTGCCATCGGGTTCCTCCACTTCGAGCCGGAGTCTCAGCCTAGCGGGGCGTTGGCCGGACGCGCCGGGAGGATTCGTCGCGCCGTGCGGCGCGATCGACGAGGGGCCGGATGCCCCGCGCTCACGCCGTGCGGATCACTCGCGCCCGCACCAGCAGCAGGTAGATCCGGCAGCCGAGGCAGAAGTCGAACGCGGCGTTGAGGAAGGCGGCGACGAAGGCGACGGCCGCGGCGATCGGCACGGCGGAGGGCACCCCGAGCAGGGCCAGTACGACCCCGGCGAGGGTGACGGCGAAGCCGACGCCCTGCGCGAAGGTCGGCGGGCGAGGGTCCTCGAGCTCGGCCGGCGGCGCCAGGCGCGGTCGGACGACGCGCGCGAAGAGGAGGCCGAACGGGTGGCGCCGGATGCCGGCGAAGGCGCCCCAGGCGAAGAGCGCCGTGAGACCGACCAGCAGCCAGAACGCGGCCGTCTCGGCGCCGGCGAGGGCGAGCACGACGGTGACGAGCAGGAGGACCGCGGTGATCGCCGCCCCGAAGCGCGGGCCCCGCGGGTCGATGCCCGTGGCCGTCGTGGGCTCGTTCGTCCGATCAGTGGGCACCGACATGGTTCCTCCCGAGGATGTCGTCGAGTCGGGCGCGCACCACCTCGGCGCGCGGCGCCCCGCCGATGCGGGCCCGCACGGCGCCGTCGGCGTCGAGGAGCAGCGTCGTGGGGGTCTGGCTGATCCGGAAGCGCGCGGCGAGGTCCGCCCGGTGCGTGAGGTCGACCTCGACGTGGCGGGTGCCCGCCTCGTCGTCGGCGATCGCGCCGAGCAGACGCGCGGCGGCGGGGCAGCGGCTGCAGAACTCGGTCGAGAACTGGAGGAGCGTCGCCCCGGTGCCGAAGCCGTCGGCCGCGAGCCCGAGCTCGCCCGGACGCACCCGCTCGCCCGAGCCGCGCACGGCGCGACCCTGCGCGGCGCGCCAGGCGAGGCCGGCGACGGTCGTCACCGCGACGAGCGCTGCGCCGATCGCGAGCGCGGGCAGGAGGTCCATGGGAACGAAGGTAGGCCCGCCCGGTCGCGGCGCGACGACTGTGACGACGAATGACGCCCGCACCGAGGCATCCGCGGGTTAGCCTTGATGCGATGTCCGAGACGATCGCAACCCCGTACGAAGACCTCCTGCGCGACGTGCTCGAGCACGGCACGCCGAAGACCGACCGCACCGGCACCGGCACGCGAAGCGTGTTCGGCCGACAGCTGCGGTTCGACCTCGCCGAGGGGTTCCCCCTCATCACGACGAAGCGCGTGCACTTCAAGTCGATCGCGTACGAGCTGCTGTGGTTCCTGCAGGGCTCGTCGAACGTCGGCTGGCTGCAGGAGCACGGCGTCTCCATCTGGGACGAGTGGGCCGACGCCGACGGCGAGCTCGGCCCCGTCTACGGGGTGCAGTGGCGCTCGTGGCCGACCCCGTCGGGCGAGGTCATCGACCAGATCGCCGACGTGGTCGCGCAGATCCGCGAGAACCCCGACTCGCGCCGCCTCATCGTCTCGGCGTGGAACCCCGCCGACATCCCCTCCATGGCGCTGGCCCCCTGCCACGCGCTGTTCCAGTTCTACGTCGCCGACGGCCGGCTGTCGTGCCAGCTCTACCAGCGCAGCGCCGACCTCTTCCTCGGCGTGCCGTTCAACATCGCCTCCTACGCGCTGCTCACCCACATGGTCGCCGCGCAGACCGGCCTCGAGGTCGGCGACTTCGTCTGGACGGGCGGCGACTGCCACATCTACGACAACCACGTCGAGCAGGTGACCGAGCAGCTCGCCCGCGCGCCGTTCGCGCCGCCGACGCTGCGCCTGACGCGCACGCCCGCGTCGATCTTCGACTACGAGTACGACGACTTCGCGGTCGAGGACTACCGGCACCACCCGGCGATCCGCGCCGCCGTCGCGGTATGAGCGAGGATGCCCCGGCGCGAGCCCCGCACGGCGACGACGCGCCCCGCACGGGTGAGCGCGAGGCATCCGAGGCGATGCCGGCGCGCATCGGACTCGTCTGGGCGCAGGCCGACGGGGGAGTGATCGGCCGCGACGGCGGGATGCCGTGGCACGTGCCCGAGGACCTCGCCCACTTCAAGGCCGTGACGCTCGGCGCCCCCGTCGTCATGGGCCGCAAGACCTGGGACTCGCTGAACCCCCGGTATCGGCCCCTGCCCGGGCGCCGCAACATCGTGGTGACCCGGCAGCTCGACTGGGCCGCCGACGGCGCGGAGCGTGCCGGCTCGCTCGACGAGGCGCTCGCGCTCGCCGCCGACGTGGACCGGGTCTGGGTCATCGGCGGCGGGCAGCTCTTCGCCGAGGCGATCGACCGGGCCGACGTGCTCGAGGTGACCGAGCTCGGCCACCCCGGCGGCTTCGCGCCCGAGCCGGGCGACGTGCTCGCCCCGCTCGTGCCGCCCGCCTTCTCCGTCGTCGCCGCCGACCCGGCCGACGGCACGCACACCTCCCGCACCGGCATCCACTACCGCTTCCTCGGCTACCGCCGGGCCTGACCGGCCCGTCGCCGCTCGGGGCGAGTCGCAGGACGGGACCCGCAACACGCCGCTGGAATGGACGGTCTCGACCCGCGCGTCCGGCGACTCGCAGCGCGGCACTGCGTGCGCCGAGCGAGTCGCAGGATGATCGGGGCGACGCGCCGCCGGTCGGGCGTGTTTCGTCGGTCGGCTCCTGCGACTCGACGAGCGCGCCCGGCCGGCCACTGTTCCTCCACAGGCCGCCCGCGGTGCGATCTCCACCGTCCACCCGCGGACGAACGGGCGGACGCAGCCGCGATCGGCAGGATCGTGGCATGCGCATCCATCCGGTCGAGGTCCGCCGGTGGTGCGAGAGCCTCGGCGGAGTCGCCCGCACCGCCGAGCTCGCCCGCGTCGGCGTCGATCGGCACTCCCTCCGAGCAGCGCTCGACGCGGGCGAGCTGCGGCGCGTTCGCGAAGGGGTGTACGCGACACCCGACACCGGTGCCGAGGTCATCACCGCGGTCCTCCACGGCGGTGCACTCGGATGCGCGAATCGCCTGCGGGCCGAAGGGCTGTGGCTCATCGGCTGCGACGACCGCGTCCACGTGTCGATGCCGCCGACCGGTCGCCGCAGGCCGCACGCCGGGTGCGCGTGCGTCAGCCACTGGACCGCGAGCACGACCGACGGCGGCATGGGCTCGCTCGCCGATGCGCTCGTGCAGCTGCTGCAGTGCCGGGGCGCTGAGGACTTCTTCGTCGCACTCGAGTCCGCGATGCGGAAGCGCCGGTTGTCGAGGTCCGGGGTGCAGCGGCTTCGTGCTCGCGTGCAGGCGCAGCACCGCCATCTCGTCGACTTCGCGAGATGGGACGCCGACAGCGGACTCGAGTCGTTGCTGCGACTCCGGTTCCGGCGGTCCGGCCTCGATCTCGCCCCGCAGGTCCGGATTCCCGGAGTCGGGCGAGTCGACTTCGTCCTCATCGGCCTCGTCGTCATCGAGGTCGACGGCGTGCCCGGCCACGCGGACTCGCCGCTCTCGAGGCACAAGGATCTCGTGCGCGATGCGATCGCTTCAGCGCACGGGCTCGAGACCCTGCGGTTCGACTACGCGCTCGTGGTGCACGAGTGGCCGCTCGTCGAAGCGGCGATCCTCGCTGCGGTCGATCGGGCCCGGCGGCGACGTGCGCGACGAGTCGTCGGATGAGCGGGTCCCCGGCGTCCCCGTCGCGGCGTGTCGCCCGGCCGGTCCGTCGACCTGCCGCGCCGCAGCGCGGCTCGCGCGGTGCGCGCGGTGTGTGCGGTGCGCGTGGCGCGCAGCGGGGCGAGTCGCAGGACGATCGGGCGCGCAGCCGCCCGAGCTGCGGCGCGTCGGCCGACCGGTCCTGCGACTCGACACGCCACGACGTCCGGAGCCCTGGCAGGCCGCGGAGCGCGGGTGCGCCGCATGACCCGGCGGGTCGCCGCCGCCCCGAGGCATCCGCTCGAACCGATACGCTGGTGGGCGTGACTCAAGAGAACCCCTTCGGACAAGTGCTCGTCGCGCTCGTCACGCCGTTCACGGCGGACGGCGAGGTCGATTGGCCCGGGGTCGAGAAGCACATCGATCACCTCATCCAGGGCGGTGCCGACGGCATCGTCGTCACGGGCACCACGGGCGAGACCTCGACCCTGACCGACCCCGAGAAGATCCGGCTGGTCGAGGTCGGCAAGGACGTCGCGGCGGGGCGCGCGAAGATCATCACGGGCGGCGGCTCGAACGAGACCGCGCACGCGATCGAGCTGTACAAGCACTCCGAGCAGGCCGGCGCCGACGGCATCATGATCGTCACGCCGTACTACAACAAGCCGACCCAGGCCGGCATCCTCACCCACTTCCGGATGGTCGCGGACGCGACCGACCTGCCGGTGATCCTGTACGACATCCCCGGCCGCACGGGCGTGCCGATCAAGTACGAGACGATCCTGCGGCTCGCGAAGCACCCGAACATCCTCGCCGTGAAAGACGCGAAGGGCGACTTCTCCGAGGTCAGCCGGGTGCTGAACCAGACCGACCTCATGTACTTCTCGGGCGACGACGCGAACGTGCTGCCGCACCTCGCGATCGGCGCGACGGGCCTCATCGGCGTCACGGCGAACATCGCCCCTGCGCCGTACCGCACGATCGTCGACGCGGTGAACCGCGGCGACCTGAAGGCGGCCACCGAGGCGCACCAGCAGCTCGAGCCGCTCGTGCGCGCCGTCATGACGCACGTGCCCGGCACCGTCGCGGCGAAGTACATCCTGCACGGCCTCGGCCGCATCTCGAGCCCGCGGGTGCGTCTGCCCCTCGTCGGTCCCGAGGAGTGGGAGGCCGCGCTCATCGAGGACGAGATCGACCTCGTGAGCGGCATCCCGGGCGTCGACTTCCACAACTTCCGACCCGACCGCAACGCCGCCGCCGGCGGCGCACTGCCGAAGGTGGCCGGCACCACCCGCTGAGCGGGCGGCGGTCCACCTCACCACGAGACATCCGCGGCGCCGTGAGCGTCGCACCGAACTGAACACCGCAACGTTAGGAGGGCACTGTGCCCGACACCGTCATCGATCCCGCTCCGCTCGAAGCAGGGACGCTCCGCATCATCCCGATCGGCGGCCTCGGAGAGGTCGGCCGTAACATGACGAGCTACGAGATCGACGGCAAGATCCTCATCGTCGACTGCGGCGTGCTCTTCCCCGAGGAGCACCAGCCGGGCGTCGACCTGATCCTGCCCGACTTCGGCTTCCTCCGCGACCGCCTCGACGACATCGTCGGCGTCGTGCTGACGCACGGCCACGAGGACCACATCGGTGCGGTGCCGTATCTCTTGAAGCTCCGTCGCGACATCCCCCTGATCGGCTCGCAGCTGACCCTCGCCCTCGTCGAGGCGAAGCTCAAGGAGCACCGCATCGCTCCCTTCACGCACACCGTGAAGGAGGGGCAGACCGAGGAGATCGGCCCGTTCGACCTCGAGTTCATCGCGGTGAACCACTCCATCCCCGACGCGCTCGCCGTCGCGATCATCACCGATGCGGGCACGGTGCTCGCGACCGGCGACTTCAAGATGGACCAGCTGCCGCTCGACGGCCGCCTCACCGACCTGCGCGAGTTCGCGCGCCTCGGTGAAGAGGGCGTCGACCTGTTCATGGTCGACTCCACGAACGCGGACGTCCCGGGCTTCACCCCGCTCGAGCGCGAGATCGGCCCCGTGCTCGACCAGGTCATCTCGCGGGCGCCGAAGAAGGTCGTCGTGGCGAGCTTCTCGAGCCACGTGCACCGCGTGCAGCAGGTGCTCGACGCGGCGCACGCGAACGGGCGACGCGTGGCCCTCCTCGGCCGCAGCATGGTGCGCAACATGACCATCGCCGCCGACCTCGGCTACCTGAACGTGCCGGAGGGGGTGCTCGTCGACTACAAGAAGGCCGGCGACATCCCCGATGAGAAGATCGTGTACATGTCGACGGGCTCGCAGGGCGAGCCCATGGCGGTGCTCAGCCGCATGGCGAACCGCGACCACCAGATCGAGATCGGCGAGGGCGACACGGTGATCCTCGCCTCGAGCCTCATCCCCGGCAACGAGAACGCGGTCTACCGCGTGATCGACGGGCTGACGAAGCTCGGCGCGAACGTCGTGCACAAGGCCAACGCGAAGGTGCACGTCTCGGGCCACGCGGCCGCGGGCGAGCTGCTCTACTGCTACAACATCCTGAAGCCGGCGAACGTGCTGCCGATCCACGGCGAGTACCGCCACCTGCAGGCGAACGCGAAGCTCGCCCGCGACACCGGCATCCCCGCCGAGAACACCTTCATCGGCGAGAACGGCACGGTCTACGACATGACCGACGGCGTCGTGCGCGAGGCCGGCCAGCTCGACCTCGGCTTCGTCTACGTCGACGGGTCGACCGTCGGCGAGATCACCGACGCCGACCTGAAGGACCGCCGCATCCTGGGTGAAGAGGGCTTCATCTCGGTCATCGTCGTCGTGGATGCCACGACCGGACGCGTCATCTCGGGCCCCGAGATCCACGCCCGCGGCTTCGCCGAGGACGACGCCGTGTTCGAGGACGTCAAGCCGAAGATCGTGGCCGCACTCGCCGAGGCGGCGCAGAACGGGGTGCGCGACTCGCACGCCCTGCAGCAGCTCGTGCGCCGCACGCTCGGCACCTGGGTGAACCGGCGTCTGCGCCGCCGCCCGATGCTCGTGCCGCTCGTCATCGAGGCGTAGGCGGCGCGCCGCCGGCCGGCACGACCGACCGGGGCGGCGCGCCCGGGAGCACCCGCGCGCGTCACACGAAACACGGCCGAAACACCCCGGTCGTAGCATCCGCGCATGTCGACGTTCACGCTGCGCCCCGCCGCCCCCTCCGACGGGGCGTTCCTCGCCGACATGGTCGTCGAGGCCGCGAACTGGCGGCAGGGCGCGGCGCGGCCGCGGCCCGAGGTGCTCGCCGATCCGGTCTCGCGGGGCTACATCGCGGGCTGGCAGCGGCCCGCCGATCGCGGCGTCGTCGCCCTCGACGAGGGCGGACGACCGGTCGGCGCGGCCTGGTACCGCCTGTTCTCGGTCGAGCAGCGGGCGCACGGATTCGTCGCGACCGGGGTGCCCGAGCTCATCATCGGGGTGCGCCCGCTGTGGCGGGCGCAGGGCGTCGGCCGGGCGATGCTGCAGGGGCTCGCGGATGCCGCGCGCTCGGCCGGGTTCGCGAGGCTGACGCTCTCCGTCGAGCACGGCAACTTCGCGGGCGTGCTCTACCGCTCGGAGGGGTTCGCGGTGGTCGAGACGGCCGGCGGGCGCGACACCATGGTGCGCGTGCTGAGCTGATCGGGCCGGCGGGGTCGGTGTCCTTCCGGGCGTTCGGTCGAGCGTCCGGCTAGATTGGAGATGCGCGGCGACGTTCGTCGAACCCGAGGTTCCGAAACGACGACGACCACCCCTGAGTGGCCCGCTCGTGCGCGCGCTGGGGGAGAAATGGCACGCAACATCCGACGCGGTCGCCGTCTCGCGGTCGTCGCCGCACTCGGCATCGGCCTCGCCGCACCGGCGGCCGCGGGAGTCGGCGACGTCCCGACGGCGCAGGCCGCGACGCCCGAGACGTTCAATCCGTTCGTCGCGGCGGGCGGCTATTCGATCTACGCGCGGGGCGACGCGGACCTCGGCGGCAGCGAGACCGAGGGAGCGGTCGCCGTCGGCGGCACGTTCAGCGTGCGCGCGGGCAGCACCTACCCGGTCATCCACTTCACGGCCGGCACCGCGGACTACGGGATCCCGACGGTGAACGGCGACCCGACCCGGCTGCTCATCGGCTCCTACGACGCGGCGTCGGACGGGCGGGTCCAGATCTCGAACGCCGGCAGCGGGGGAGACCCCGCTCGCGACGGGATCCTCAAGGTCGCCGACGGCGATCCGGCGTTCGGCTACTTCGAGCGCGGCGGGTTCACCCGCTACCGGCTGTCGTCGGCCGGCGCGGACGATCCGCCCCTCATCGACGTCGAGGCGCTGCCCTTCGTCTCCGCGGCCGAGTCCGAGGCCGCCATCACGACCGAGCTGCCGGCGGTCGCCGACTACGTCGAGGCCGACATGACGTGGACGTACGACGAGGCCGCCCAGTGCCTCGCCGACGTCGCCGACCCCGCGAACGGGCTCGCCGCCTTCCCGACGATCCTCGAGGAGTCGGGCGGTCGCCTCGTGCTCACCGGCCTGGCGACCGATCGGCCCAACGTCGTGACCTACGAGGATCGCGGCGCCATCCAGATCCAGTTCGAACCCGACGTGCAGCTCGGGCCCGCCAATCCGCTCATCGTCCGCGTGCCGGCGGGCACCACCGTGATCAAGGCGCCCTTCGGCGCCGAGGGCGAGACCAAGAACTACATCTTCTACGACCTGAGCGAGGTGACCGGCGCCGTGACGATCGAGTCGGCCGTCGGCGAGGGACGCATCGACGGCTCGATCTACGCGCCGGACGTCGACCTCACGGTGGGCGGGTCGCCGCTCGACGGCCAGGTGATCTCCGACGACCTCACGACGAGCCTCGGCAGCGGCGAGACGCACGCCTACTTCTTCAAGGGCGAGGTGCCCTGCGCCGCGTCGCCCGGCACCAGCACCTTCACGATCGAGAAGACGCTGAACGGCGCCGCCGCCGGTCTCGTGCCCGACGGCACGGTGTTCGTCGTCGACTACGTCCGCGACGGCACCGACACCGGCTCGCTCGTGGTGCCGGTCGGGCAGACCGTCGTCATCGCCGACCTGCCGCCGGGCACCGTCATCTCGCTCACCGAGATCGAGTACCCCGAGATCGACGGCGTCGTCTGGGGCACGCCGACGTGGACGGTCGACGGCGTGGTGCTCGTCCCCGACGCGGACGGCACGGTCTCCTTCACGGTCGGCGAGAGCTCGATGGTCTCGATCGAGCTCGACAACGTCGCGAACGCGCCGACGCCCACGCCCACGCCGACGCCGACGCCGACCCCGACCCCGACGCCCGGCGGCGGGGGAGAGCTCGCCGAGTCGGGCGTCGAGCCCGGCACGTGGGGGGCGCTCGGCGGCGGCGTCCTGCTGCTCGGGGCGCTGCTCGCGGCCGCGGGCCGCGGTCGCGCACTCGGGGGTCGCTGACCCGCGGCGGCACACGGATCGCGGACACTCGCGGCGGCCTGACGGGTGCCGTCGGCGGTCGGCCCTAACGTAGACCGCATGGCTACGAGCACCAGGTCGAACGGACGCGCCTCCGGCACGCCCGCGCGCGGGGGTTCGAGGTCGACGAGTGCCAAGTCGTCGGGCGCGAAGACCGCGCCCACGAAGAAGCTGCCCGCCACGACCTCGCGCGCGACATCCGCGAAGGCCGCGGCCGCGGCATCCGATCGTCCCAACCTCCTCGTCCGCATGTGGATGGGGCTCGCCCATGTCACCGGCGGCGCGGCGCGCGCCCTCGGCCCAGAGACGCTCACCAAGGAGGAGCGCCGCGACGGCCTCCCGTTCTTCCTGGTGCTGCTCGCGATCGCCGGCGCGGTCGTCGAGTGGTTCTTCATCAACGAGCCCGTCGCGCAGACCCTCGACGCGTGGACCTTCGGCATGCTCTTCGGCCGCGTCGCGTTCGCGCTGCCGATCATCCTGCTGATCTTCGCCGTCTGGCTGTTCCGCCACCCGAGCTCGGTGCACGACAACACGCGCATCGGCATCGGCGTCGGCATCTTGCTCGTCAGCGTCTCGGCACTGTGCCACATCTTCGGCGGCCAGCCCGAGCCGAGCGAAGGCATGGCCGTGCTCGCGCGCGCGGGCGGCATCCTCGGGTGGATGCTCGCAGCCCCGCTGATCCTCCTCCTCACCGAGGTGGGTGCGACGATCGTCGTGATCCTGCTGGTGCTGCTGGCGCTCCTCATCATCACCAAGACGCCGCCGAATCGCATTCCGGCTCGGTTCCGCGAGCTGTACGCGTGGCTGTTCGGCGCCCCCGAGGAGGCCGAGCAGCCCGAGGCCGAGCTGAAGCCGTCGCGCCGCGACCGGCGCAAGAGCGTGCAGACCGAGCTCGACGGCATCGACGGCGAGGGCGACGACGACGAGCCCACCGGGCTCCTGCCGTGGTGGCGCCGCAACGCCTCGAACCGCGAGGAGGACCCCGAGTTCGAGGCGCCCGGCGTCGACGGGCTCACCGAGGTCTTCGGCCAGGGCTCTGCGGCGGGCAGCTTCGAGAGCCCGATCGAGGGCGTCGGCGGCGGTGCGGGCGCGGTCGCGGGGGAGTACGGCACCGAGGTGCTCGGCGACCTCGAGCGCGCCGAGTCGGCGCTGCAGCAGTTCACCGGGGAGGCGCCGCAGGGCGGCCGCGGGCTGCGCGGCGACGATGCCGGGGCCACCCAGGCGGTGCCGCTCTACGACGCGGGCGCCGACTTCGCCGACGACCAGGCCGGCGCTGCGGCCGGCGCCGGCGGCGAGGCATCCGAGTTCGACGGGATGGGCGACGACGCCCCCGAGCGCCCGTACTTCCTGCCGTCGGCCTCGACGCTCGCGGCGGGTCCGCCGGCGAAGACGCGTTCGCAGGCGAACGACGAGGTCGTGCGGCAGATCACCGGCGTGCTCGACCAGTTCTCGGTCGACGCGAAGGTCACGGGCTTCTCGCGCGGCCCGACCGTCACGCAGTACGAGATCGAGCTCGGCCCCGGCGTGAAGGTCGAGCGCGTCACCGCGCTCTCGAAGAACCTCGCCTATGCGGTCGCCTCGAACGAGGTGCGCATCCTCTCGCCCATCCCGGGCAAGAGCGCGATCGGCGTCGAGATCCCCAACGCCGACCGCGAGACGGTGACCCTCGGCGACGTGCTGCGCTCCCAGGCGTCCGTCGGCGCGAAGCACCCGATGACCATCGGCGTCGGAAAGGACGTGGGCGGCGGCTACGTCGTCGCGAACCTCGCGAAGATGCCCCACCTGCTCGTCGCCGGTTCGACCGGCTCGGGCAAGTCGAGCTTCGTCAACTCGATGATCACGAGCCTCCTGATGCGGGCGAAGCCGTCCGACGTGCGCATGGTGCTCATCGACCCGAAGCGCGTCGAGCTCGCGCCGTACGCCGGCGTCCCGCACCTGATCACGCCCATCATCACGAACCCGAAGAAGGCGGCCGAGGCGCTGCAGTGGGTCGTGAAGGAGATGGACATGCGGTACGACGACCTCGCGTCGTTCGGGTTCCGCCACATCGACGACTTCAACAAGGCCGTCGTGAACGACGAGATCATCCTGCCCGCGGGCAGCGAGCGCAAGCTCAAGCCGTATCCGTACCTGCTCGTCGTCGTCGACGAGCTCGCCGACCTGATGATGGTCGCCCCGCGCGACGTCGAGGACTCGATCGTGCGCATCACGCAGCTCGCGCGCGCTTCGGGCATCCACCTCGTGCTCGCGACGCAGCGTCCGTCGGTCGACGTCGTCACCGGCCTCATCAAGGCGAACGTGCCGTCGCGGCTCGCGTTCGCCGTGACGAGCGTCACCGACTCGCGCGTCATCCTCGACCAGCCGGGCGCCGACAAGCTCATCGGGCAGGGCGACGCCCTGTTCCTGCCGATGGGCGCGTCGAAGCCGCTGCGCGTGCAGGGCGCCTGGGTGACCGAGGCCGAGATCGAGAAGGTCGTCACGCACGTCACGCGCCAGGCGCGGCCCGAGTACCGGCAGGATGTCGCGGCCGCCGTCGAGCGGAAGGAGATCGACTCCGACATCGGCGACGACCTCGAGCTGCTGCTCGCCGCAGCCGAGCTCGTGGTGTCGACCCAGTTCGGGTCGACCTCGATGCTGCAGCGCAAGCTGCGCGTGGGCTTCGCGAAGGCCGGCCGCCTCATGGACCTGCTGGAGTCGCGCGAGATCGTCGGCCCGTCGGAGGGTTCGAAGGCGCGAGACGTCCTCGTCACCGCCGAGCAGCTGCCGGGCGTGCTCGCGAAGCTCCGCGGTGAGCCCAGCGGGCCGAGCGCGCCGTCGGCGCCGCAGGTCGTGCCCGCGGCGGCCCCGGTCGCGCCGAGCGAGGCGTACGACGCGCCCGACGACCGCTACGACGACCCGGTCGGGCGCATCCCCGAGGGGCTCGAAGAGGTCGAGGCCGACGGCGACGAGGACGCCTGGGGGCTCACCGGCCGCGACTGATCGGCCGCTATCCTTGGGCGTATGACCTCCTCCGCCGGCACCCCCGGGCGATCGGCGAACTGGAATCTTCCGAACGCCATCACCGTGGTGCGCATCCTCGCCGCGCCCGTGTTCTTCTGGCTGCTCCTCGCCGACGACGGCGCCGACGGCCCGCTCCGCTGGTGGGCTGCGGCGCTGTTCATCGTGGCGATCGCGACCGACGGCATCGACGGGCACATCGCCCGCTCGCGGGGGCTCATCACCGACCTCGGCAAGATCCTCGACCCCATCGCCGACAAGCTGCTGACGAGCGGCGCACTCGTCTGCCTCTCGATCCTCGGCGAGCTGTGGTGGTGGGTGACGATCCTCATCATCGTGCGCGAGGTCGGCATCACCGTGTGGCGCCTCGTCGAGCTGCGCCGCGGCAACGTCGTGCCCGCCTCGTCGGGCGGCAAGCTCAAGACCGTGGTGCAGGCCGTCGCGATCTCGCTCGCGCTCGTCCCGCTCTGGACGATCGTCGGCGACTGGATCCTCTGGGTCAACTGGGCGGTCATGGGCCTCGCGCTCGTCCTCACGCTCTGGTCGGGCCTGCTCTACGTGCGCGACGCGGTGCGCCTCGCGCGGGGCGCCGGCGCCGCGAGCTGAGCGTCGTGAGCGCCGAGACGAGCGATCGGATGCCGCGCCCCGACGAGTCGACGAGGGCGCTCATCGAGCTGCTCACCCGCCGGAACCTGCGCGTGGCGGTCGCCGAGTCGCTCACGGGCGGCCTGGTCGCGGCCGAGCTCACCTCGGTGCCGGGGGCCTCGCTCGTCGTCTCCGGCGGCATCGTCGCCTACGACACCGCGGTGAAGGCCTCGCTGCTCGGCGTCGACGGCGCGCTCCTCGACCGCGAGGGGCCGGTGCATCCCGAGGTCGCGCGGCAGATGGCGCGCGGCGTGCGCGCGGCGCTCGCGATCGACGGTCGCCCGGCCGACGTCGGCCTCGCGACGACGGGCGTCGCCGGCCCCGACTGGCAGGGCGGTCGCCCGCCCGGCACCGTCTTCCTCGGGATCTCGGTCGACGGCGGCGGCGGCGGCCGCGGTGCCCGCGGCGACGACGCGGACGCGATCGAGCTCGCACTCACCGGGGACCGCGCCGAGATCCGGCAGGCCACCGTGCGCGCGCTCGTCGAGCACGCCCTCCGGCGTCTCGGCGACGGCTGACGGCCTACCGCGGCAGGCGGTAGCGGTGCTCGGGTCGCCCGGCCGAGCCGTAGCGCGGCGCGACCTCGGCGGCGCCCGTGGCGACGAGGTGCTCGAGGTAGCGCCGTGCGCTCACCCGCGACATGCCGAGCGTCTCGGCGATCTCCGCAGCCGACGCGTCGCCGGCTCGGGCGGCGAGGCCGGCGGCGACCCGCTCGAGGCTCACGGCCGAGAGCCCCTTCGGGAGCGTGCCCCGACGGACGGGAGCCGAGCCGAGCGCGGCGTCGACCGCGCGCTGGTCGAGCGCGGCGGGCGCGGCGCGGTCGGCCGCGATGCTGCGGCGCACCTCGTCGAGGCGGTCGCCGAGGCTCGCCCCCGAGAACGGCTTGACGAGGTAGTGCCGCACGCCCAGCAGTCGGGCCGTGCGCACGGTGTCGAGATCGCGGGCCGCGGTGACGGCGATGACCTCGACCTCGTCGCCCGCGGCGCGCAGGCGACGCAGGACGTCGAGGCCGCCGAGATCGGGCAGGTAGATGTCGAGCAGCACGAGGTCGGGGCGGAGGCGTGCGATCGCGGCGAGCGCCTCGGCCCCGGTGTGCGCCTCGGCGACGACGGCGAATCCGGGGTGGGCGGCGACGAACGCCCGGTTGACGCGGGCGACCGCGAGGTCGTCGTCGACGACCACGACGCGGAGCTCGGCGCCGGCGGGGGAGCTCGCCGAGGAGGCGGCGGTCATCGTGCAGGTCCCGTCGAGGCGTCCGAACCGCCTGCGCCGCCGGTACCGACGCGCCCGGCCGTCGCACCGACCGCTTCGCCCGCGCCGCCCCACGGCAGCCGCACCGTGAAGCGGGCGCCGCCGAGCGGCGAGTCGCCGACGCGCGCCTCGCCGCCGAGGCGGCGGGCGATCCGTTGCACGATCGCGAGTCCGATGCCGCGCCGGGCCTTCCCGGGCACGGGGGCCTTGCCCGACACATCGGGCTCGAAGATCGCCTCGCGCTGGGCGGGAGGAACCCCCGGACCGTCGTCGTCGACCCGCACGACGACGGCGCCCGGCTCGAGGTCGTCGCGCACGTCGAGCACGACCCGGCCGCCGAGCACGCACGCCTCGATGGCGTTGTCGATGAGGTTCGCGACGATCGTCACGAGCTCGGTCCGCGGCTCGGCGCCGTGCGTGGCGTCGAGGTGCGCGTCGGGGGCGAGCTCGACGGCGATGCCGAGCTCCTGCGCGCGGGTGCGCTTCGCGAGCACGAGCGCCGCGATCTCGAGGTCGGCGAGGCCCTCGTGGGCGTCGAGCGTCGAGAGCGCTCCGCCGCTGCCGACGCGTTCGATGAAGTCGAGCGCAGCGTCGAGGTGCCCGAGCTCGAGCAGCCCGCTCACGACGTGCAGCTTGTTCGAGAACTCGTGCGACTGCGCGCGCAGCCCGTCGGCGAGGGTCTGCGCGCCCTCGAGCTCGCGGAGCGTCGTCTCGAGCTCGGTGCGGTCGCGGAGGATGGCGATCGAGCCGATCTCGCGGCCGTCGACGCGCACCCGGTCGCCGTGCACGAGCAGCACGCGTTCGCCCGAGAGCACGGGGCTCTCGCGCTCCTCGCCGGAGGTGATGAAGCGGGCGAGCTCGGGGTCGAGCACCTCGTCGACGCGGCGACCCAGTACCTCGGCGGTCCCGTCGAGGTCGAGCAGCCGGGCGGCGGCGTCGTTCACGAGGACCACTCGGCCCCGGTCGTCGACGGCGACGAGACCCTCGCGGATGCCGTGCAGCATCGCCTCGCGGGTCTCGAGCATGGCGCGGATCTCGTCGGGCTCGAGGCCGTAGATGCGGCGCCGGATGAGCCGGCCGATCCAGGCCGAGCCGATGACGCCGATGACGGCGGCGATCACGAGTGCGACGAGCAGGAGGGTGAGGTTGCCGAGGAAGTCGGCGCGGAGCTCGGACTCGAGGATCCCGACGGAGACCTGCCCCATCACCTCGCCGTCGTCGTCGAAGATCGGCACCTTCACCCGCCACGACTCGCCGAGGGTGCCCGTCTGCGTGCCGACGTAGATCCGCCCCGAGAGCGGGATGGCCGGGTCGGTCGACACCCGCTCGCCGATGCGGTCGGGGTTCGGGTGCGAGTAGCGGATGCCCGCGTCGTCCGAGACGACCACGTAGGTGACGTCGGATGCCTCGCGCACGACCTCGGCGACCGGCTGGATCGTCGCGGCGGGGTCGGCGTCGTCGAAGGCGGAGGTGATGACGGGGAGCCCGGCGACCGACTGCGCGACCGCGATCATGCGGTCCTGGTAGCCCTCGCGGAGCTGCTGCTCCTGGAGCCACATCGCGGTGAGGCCGGTGCCGACGACGGTGACGAGCACGATGGCGAGCTGCAGCAGCAACAGCTGCATGCCAAGCGTCATCGACCGGACCACCTGTCAAGTGTGCCCCACCGGCGGGCGGCCCACGGCATCCCGCCCGCGACCAATACGACCGAATCGACCAGTACGACCGAAGTCTCCGAAACGACCACTACGACCGTTACGACCGCAGCGTTCCGCAGCGCGGGCGCCGTCCCTAGCGTCGAGCCGAATCGATCGTCGCCCGTCGGAGCCGCCGGGCGCTCAAGGAGGAGAATTGCGATCTCGCAGCGGGCCGAGCACCTCGGCCGTCCATTTCCGCATCACGTCCGGTCGTCCCGTCCGCCGGGGCCTCGCGGGCCTCGGGCTCGGGCTCGCCGGAGCGCTGGCCCTCGCGGCGTGCAGCGCCCCGGCGACCGGAGCCGACTCGGGCGGCGACGGCGGCGAGGCCGTCGCGCTCGACTCGGTGAACCTCATCGCCCCCGCAGACCCCGGCGGCGGCTGGGACCAGACCGCCAGGGCGATGTCGCAGGTGCTGACCGACGAGGACCTCGTCGGCTCGGCGCCCGTCGAGAACATCGGCGGCGCCGGCGGCACCGTCGGGCTCGCCGCCCTCGCGAACGAGCAGGACCCGGCGACGCTCATGGTCACCGGACTGGTGATGGTCGGCGCGGTCGAGACGAACGCCTCGGCCAGCCGCATCGAGGACACGACGCCGATCGCTCGCCTCACTGAGGAGGCGCTCGTGCTCGTCGTGCCCGCGGACTCGCCGTACGAGAGCGCCGAGGACCTGGTGGAGGCGATCGTCGACGAGGGCGCCGCGATCTCGGTGACCGGCGGCTCGGCCGGCGGCGCCGACCACATCCTCGCCGGCATGCTGCTCGTCGAGGCGGGGGTCGACGCGGCCGACGTCCCGACGACCCTCAACTACATCCCGAACTCGGGCGGCGGCGAGGCCGTCACGATGCTGCTCGGCAACACCGTGCAGGCGGGCATCTCGGGCGTCGGCGAGTTCGTCGAGCAGATCGAGGCGGGCGAGCTCCGCGCCTTGGCGGTCTCGTCGCCCGAGCGGGTCGAGCTGCTGCCCGACACGCCTACGCTCGTGGAGGAGGGCTACGACGTCGAGCTCACGAACTGGCGCGGCGTCCTCGCACCCGGCGGCATCTCCGACGACGAGAAGGCGGCGCTGACCGAGCTCGTGACCGAGATGCACGCCTCCGGCGGGCGGACCTCGACGCTGGAGGAGAAGGGCTGGAGCGACGCGTTCCTCACGGGCGGCGACTTCGACGACTTCCTCACGAGCGACATCGCCGAGGTGACCTCCACCCTCCAGACGATCGGCCTGGTCTCCCAGTGACCTCCCCGATCCCGGTTCCCCCCGACGCCCCCACGTCGGGGGGAACCCCCTCACGGGCACGCCCGCCCGTCGGCGAGCTCGTCTTCGCCGGCATCTGCGCGGCGCTCGGCGTGTACACGATCGTGGGCGCCGGCTTCATCAGGGTGCCGCCCGGCTCGGCGAGCGTGCTCGGGCCCCGGGTGTTCCCGTACGCCGTCGGGGCGCTGCTCCTCGTGGCATCCCTCGTCGTCGTCGGCCAGGTGCTGCGCGGGCATCGCGGCACGCCCGACGACGGCGAGGACGTCGACCCCGACGCCCCGACCGACTGGCTGACGGTCGCGAAGCTCGTCGTGTGCTTCTGCACCCAGCTCGTGCTCATCGAGCTCGCCGGCTGGCCGATCGCGGTCATGGTGCTCTTCGCCGGCGCCGCCTGGTCGCTCGGCGCGAAGCGCTGGTGGGTCGCGCTCGCCGTCGGCGCGGGCCTCGGGCTCGTGACGCAACTCGTCTTCGGCGCCTGGCTCGGGCTCTCGCTGCCCGCCGGCCCCCTTCTCGACTGGATCCCGATCTTCCATGGATAGCCTCACCGCGCTGCTCGAGGGCTTCGCCACCGCCCTCCAGCCGCAGTACCTGCTCTACGCGCTCTTCGGCGTCTTCATCGGGACCGCCGTCGGCGTGCTGCCCGGCATCGGTCCGGCGATGACCGTCGCCCTGCTGCTGCCGCTCACCTACTCGCTCGACCCGACCGGGGCGCTCATCGTCTTCGCCGGCATCTACTACGGCGGCATGTACGGGGGCTCGACGACCTCGATCCTCCTGAACACGCCGGGGGAGTCGTCCTCGATCGTGACCGCGCTCGAGGGCAATCGCATGGCGAAGGCGGGCCGGGGCGCCGCGGCGCTGGCGACCGCCGCGCTCGGGTCCTTCGTGGCCGGCACCGCGGCGACCCTCGCGCTGACGTTCCTCGCACCCGGCATCTCGAAGCTCGCGGTGCAGCTCGGCCCGGCCGACTACTTCGCGCTCATCGTCGTCGCGTTCCTCACCGTCGGGGCGCTGCTCGGTTCGAGCGTGCCGCGCGGGCTCGTCTCGCTCGGGCTCGGGCTGTTCGTCGGCCTCGTCGGCACCGAGGTCCTCTCGGGGCAGCAGCGCTTCACGCTCGGCGTGCCGAGCCTCGCCGACGGCATCGACGTCGTCATCATCGCGGTCGGGCTCTTCGCCCTCGGCGAGACCCTCTACGTCGCGTCGCGGCTCCGGCACGGCCCGGTGCGGGTCATCCCGGTGACGAAGGGGTGGCGCAGCTGGATGTCGCGTCGCGACCTCGCACGGTCGTGGCGGCCCTGGCTCCGGGGCACGGCGATCGGGTTCCCGATCGGCACGATCCCGGCGGGCGGCGCCGACGTCGCGACGTTCCTCTCGTACGCGACCGAGCGCAGGCTCGCGAAGGGCAACGCCAGGGCCGAGTTCGGCCGGGGCGCGATCGAGGGCGTCGCGGGACCGGAGGCGGCGAACAACGCGGCCGCCGCCGGCGTGCTCGTGCCCCTGCTCACGCTGGGACTGCCGACGACCGCGACGGCGGCGATCATCATCTCGGCGTTCCAGTCGTACGGCATCCGTCCGGGGCCGATGCTGTTCGAGAACCAGTCGGGGCTCGTGTGGGCGCTCATCGCGAGCCTCTACATCGGCAACGTCATGCTGCTCGTGCTGAACCTGCCGCTCGTCGGCATGTGGGTGAAGGTCCTCCGGATCCCGCGGCCGTACCTCTACGCCGGAATCCTCGCCTTCGCGGGCCTCGGCGCCTACGCGCTGCACTTCAACGTGTTCGACACCTTCGTGCTGCTCGTCGTCGGGCTCGTCGGGTTCCTCATGCGGCGCTACGGGTACCCGGTCGCGCCGATGGTCGTCGGCGGCATCCTCGGGCCGATGGCCGAGGAGCAGCTGCGCAAGTCGATGGCCATCAGCCAGGGCGACCTCTCGTACCTCGTGCACAGCCCGTTCGCGATCATCGCGTACTCGGCGCTCGCGGTCATCGTCGTCGTCGGGGTGTGGCTGAAGCGCCGGCGGGCCAGGTTCGAGGCCGCCGGAGCCGAGCCGATCACCGCCTCGCTGCCCGCTTGGGAGGAAGAACGGCGGTGACGGAATAGTCTTCGTGAACACCCTGTTACATGTGGCAGGTTCACACGAAAGGCCCAGTGTGCAACGCTAGATTCGGAAGCACGAGCATCAGGTAGACTGACGCTCCCGTTTCCGGCTCCGGCGGAGTCGAGGCAGTGTAGAAGGAGGTTCCCCGATGGTTCTGGTTCGACAGGAGATCGGCGACGTGTTGAGGGACTTCCGCCTGCAGAAGGGGCGCACGCTCCGGCAGGTCGCGTCCAAGGCGAGCGTCGCCCTGGGTTACCTGAGCGAGGTCGAGCGGGGTCAGAAAGAGGCCTCGTCCGAGATCCTCGCCTCGGTCGCCGAGGCGCTCGACACGCCCATCTCGGTGATCATGCACGAGGTCGGCGACCGCATCGCGGTGCTCGAGGGCCTCTCCGTGGTGCCCGACAGCCTGCCCGACGAGCTCGTCGCCGAGTTCGACGCCGACCTCATGGTCCGCTGAGCACGCTGACCCGATCGTTCTTCTCTCGCTTCGGCCGGTCTTCGGACCGGCCGAAGCCATGTCCGGAGGTCCCGTGAAGCTCAGTGAATTCCAGATCGCCGTCGACGCGGAGTTCGGCGCCGGCTACGGCGGGGTCGTCGTGAACGACCTCGTGCTCGCCTCGCTCGGCGGTCGCACGGCGCGCGAGGCGCTCGCCGCTGGGGTGCGGCCGCGCGAGGTCTGGCTCGCGCTCTGCGAGGCGACGGACGTCCCCGAGTCGCACCGGCACGGCGCGGGCCGCCCGGTGCCGGGGGAGCAGCGGGGGGCCTCGGGGCGCTGACTCCCGCCCCGGCCCGGGCTCACGTCGTTCCGAAGACGCGTTCGACACGCGGGGCGTCGGTTCGAACATTCATTCGGATCCTGCGCTAGGCTCCTCAACAGCAGGAGGAACGGCGCGACCGTCCACATCCCGGCCCGAGCGGGCGTCGGATGTCGGTGGTCGACCATACGGTCGATGCGTCGGAACACACCGCAACCGCCTTGTCGCGAGACGCCGCGGGTCAGCACCGGTCAGCCGGGGCCCGCGACGTGGAACGACAGCCTAGAGGCAGCAGCACACGAGCATCGAAGGAGTCCACACCATGGCATCACCCGCAGACCGCGAGAAGTCGCTCGAAGCCGCGCTCGCGCAGATCGACCGCCAGTTCGGCAAGGGGTCGGTCATGCGCCTCGGCAGCGAAGAGCGCGCCCCCGTCGAGGTCATCCCCACCGGTTCCATCGCCCTCGACGTCGCCCTCGGCGTCGGCGGACTCCCGCGCGGCCGCATCGTCGAGATCTACGGTCCCGAGTCGTCGGGCAAGACGACGCTCACGCTCCACGCGATCGCCAACGCGCAGCGCGCCGGCGGCATCGCCGCGTTCGTCGACGCCGAGCACGCGCTCGACCCCGAGTACGCGAAGAAGCTGGGCGTCGACATCGACGCGCTGCTCGTCTCGCAGCCCGACACGGGCGAGCAGGCCCTCGAGATCGCCGACATGCTCGTGCGCTCGGGCTCGATCGACCTCATCGTGATCGACTCGGTCGCGGCGCTCGTGCCCCGCGCCGAGATCGAGGGCGAGATGGGCGACTCCCACGTCGGCCTCCAGGCCCGCCTCATGTCGCAGGCGCTCCGCAAGCTCACCGGTGGCCTCAACCAGACGAACACCACGATGATCTTCATCAACCAGCTCCGCGAGAAGATCGGCGTGTTCTTCGGCAGCCCCGAGACGACCGCCGGCGGCAAGGCGCTGAAGTTCTACGCTTCGGTCCGTCTCGACATCCGTCGCATCGAGACCCTGAAGGACGGCACCGAGGCGGTCGGCAACCGCACCCGCGTGAAGATCGTGAAGAACAAGATGGCGCCGCCCTTCAAGCAGGCCGAGTTCGACATCCTCTACGGGGTGGGCATCTCCCGCGAGGGCAGCCTCATCGACTACGGCGTCGACCAGGGCATCGTCAAGAAGTCGGGTGCCTGGTACACCTACGACGGCGACCAGCTCGGTCAGGGCAAGGAGAACGCACGTAACTTCCTGCTCTCCAACCCCGACATCGCCGCCGACATCGAGCAGAAGATCCTCGTCAAGCTCGGCATCGGCCAGGCGGGTGCGGCCGCTGCGAACACGGCGCCGGCGAACGTCGAGTCGATCACCGCGAAGCGCAAGGGCGCCTGAGCGGCGAGCAGCACCAGATGACCGGGGAGGGGAGCGGTATGAACGACCCGTCGGCCGAGCACCTCGCCCCGGTCACCTACCTTCCGTGGGTGCGGCACGATGCCGCGCCTCCGGTCGAAGAACGTCCCGGTGAGGCGGGTACGGCGCGTCGATCTGCACCGGCGCGCCGGCCTCGCCGGGCATCCGACCTGCTCGGTGAACAGCCCGCTCCCGACCCCGCCGACGGTTGGTACGTCGATCCCGACGAGGAGGGCGCGGCGACGTCCCCCGGCGGCGAGTCGGCCGAGGCACGAACCCCGCACCCGAAGCGCGAGACGCGTGCGGCGCGTGAGCGTCGCGCGCCTCGGCCTCCTCGGGCCGTCAGGAGCATCGGCGAGGCCGAGTCCGAAGCGGAGCCCGTCGAGTCGGGGGTCGAGCGCGACGAGCGCATCGACCGGCTCGTGGTCTCGCGGCTGCGGCGCTCCGCCCTCTCGGTGCGCGAGGTGCGGGCGGTGCTCGCCGAGCACGGGCTCGACGACTCCGAGCTCGACGAGTGGATCGAGCGGTACGAGCGGCTCGGCTACCTCGACGACGCGCGCCTCGCCGAGCAGCTGGTGCACAGCCAGGGCGTGCGCCGCGGCAAGGGCAGCGGCGCACTGCTCCAAGAGCTCGGGCGCCGGGGCGTCGACCAGGCGCTCGCGCGCGCGGCGGTCGACGACCTCGACCCCGAGACCGAGGTCGAGAACGCCCGCACCGTCGCCGAGCGACGGGCACGACAGCTGCGCGGTCTCGATCGTCAGACGGCCGAGCGTCGCCTCTCGGCCTTCCTCCAGCGCCGTGGCTACCCCGGCGACATCGTGCGCGAGGCGGTGACGGCGGCACTCGCAGGTGAGGGCTCGTAAACTGGTTCGATCATGAGCACCATTCACGAGGTCGCCCGCGCCGAGGCGACGACGCCGGTACCGCGCACCTACGAGGTCCGCACCTTCGGGTGCCAGATGAACGTCCACGACTCCGAGCGCCTCAGCGGCTCCCTCGAGGCGGCGGGCTACGTGCCGGCCGACGGCGCCGAGGCCGACATCGTGGTCATCAACACGTGCGCCGTGCGTGAGAACGCCGACAACAAGCTCTACGGCAACCTCGGCCACCTCGCCGGCGTCAAGCGCCGTCATGCGGGCATGCAGATCGCCGTCGGCGGCTGCCTCGCCCAGAAGGACAAGAACCTCATCCTCGAGAAGGCGCCGTGGGTCGACGTCGTCTTCGGCACCCACAACATGGGCGCGCTGCCGAGCCTGCTCGAGCGGGCCCGCCACAACGACGAGGCGCAGCTCGAGATCCTCGACGCGCTCGAGGTGTTCCCGTCGACGCTGCCGACCAAGCGCGACTCGAGCTACAGCGGCTGGGTGTCGATCTCGGTCGGCTGCAACAACACCTGCACCTTCTGCATCGTGCCCGCCCTGCGCGGCAAGGAGAAGGACCGCCGGCCCGGCGAGATCCTCGCCGAGATCCAGGCGCTCGTCGACGACGGAGCGATCGAGGTGACGCTGCTCGGCCAGAACGTGAACTCCTACGGCGTCGAGTTCGGCGACCGGCAGGCGTTCGGCAAGCTGCTGCGTGCGGCCGGGCAGATCGAAGGGCTCGAGCGCATCCGCTTCACGAGTCCGCACCCCGCGGCGTTCACCGACGACGTCATCGACGCGATGGCCGAGACCCCGAACGTCATGCCGCAGCTGCACATGCCGCTGCAGTCGGGCTCCGACCGCATCCTCAAGGCGATGCGCCGCTCGTACCGCTCCGAGAAGTTCCTCGGCATCCTCGACCGCGTCCGTGCGAAGATCCCGAACGCGGCGATCTCGACCGACATCATCGTCGGATTCCCGGGCGAGACCGAAGAGGACTTCCTCGAGACCATGCGCGTCGTCGAGGCCGCGCGCTTCGCCTCGGCGTTCACCTTCCAGTACTCGATCCGGCCGGGCACGCCCGCCGCGACGATGGACGACCAGGTGCCGAAGGAGGTCGTGCAGGAGCGCTACGAACGCCTGATCGCCCTCCAGGAGCGCATCTCCTGGGAGGAGAACCAGAAGCTCGCGGGGCAGGCCGTCGAGGTGCTCGTCGCGAACGGCGAGGGCAAGAAGGACGCCGAGACCCACCGTCTCAGCGGTCGCGCCGAAGACAGCCGACTCGTGCACTTCGAGGTGCCCGAGGGTTCCGAGCTGCCGCGTCCCGGCGACGTCGTGTCGGTCGTGATCACGCAGGCCGCGCCCTTCCATCTCATCGCCGACTCGACCGACGACACCCCGTTGCGGGTGCGCCGCACCCGCGCGGGCGACGCCTGGGACCGGGCGCAGGCCGAGAGCTGCGCCGTGCCGGCCGCGGGCTCGGGCGAGGGCTCGTCGACGCCGGGCCGGGTCTCGCTCGGCCTGCCGACGCTTCGGGCCCGCGGCGCCGAGCCGCTCGTCGCCCCGGGGGTCGGCACCATGCCGATCTACGACCCGACCGACGGCCAGCGCTGACGTGAGCCTCATCGCCGTCGTCGGCGCCACCGGCACCGGCAAGTCGGCGTTCGCGCTCGACCTCGCCGACGCGCTCGAACGCACCGGCCGCCGTGCCGAGGTCGTGAACGCCGACGCCATGCAGCTCTACCGCGGAATGGACATCGGCACCGCCAAGCTCCCCGTCGACGAACGCCGCGGGGTACCCCACCACCTGCTCGACGTGCTCGACGTCACCGACGAGGCCTCCGTCGCCGAGTACCAGTCGCTCGCGCGTGCGCGCATCGACTCGATCGTCGACGGCGGGGCGGTCGCCCTGCTCGTCGGGGGATCGGGGCTCTACGTCTCCTCCGTGATCCACGACTTCCGGTTCCCGGGCACCGACCCCGAGGTGCGGGCCAGGCTCGAGTCCGAGCTCGCCGAGCACGGACCGGGGATGCTGCACGCGCGGCTGCGCGGCATCGACGCCGAGACCGCGGCGAAGGTCGACCCGCAGAACGGCCGGCGGGTGGTTCGCGCGCTCGAGGTGATCGAGGTCACGGGCGAGCCCGCCGCCGCGCGGCTCCCCGACGAGCCGGTGCCGTGGCGCGAGCACCGCATCGTGCACCTGCGATCCGATCGCGGTGCGCTCGTCGAACGGCTCGACGAGCGGGTGCACGGCATGTGGCGGCAGGGCATCGTCGACGAGGTGCGCGGGCTCGTCCCCCTCGGCCTCGAGCGCGGGGTCACCGCGCGCAAGGCGATCGGTTACGCGCAGGCGCTCGCCGAGCTGCAGGGGCGGATGCCTCGCGCCGACGCCGTGGCCGAGACGCAGCAGCTCACCCGCACCTACGCCAGGCGCCAGGTCGGGTGGTTCAAGCGCTACCGGCACGCCGCCGTGATCGACGCCGACGACGTGGCGGCCAGGGGCGCCGAACTGGCCCGTCAGGCCGCCCTAGACTGAGTCGCATGCCGTTCGATCTGCGATTCACCAAGGGCCAGGGCACGGGCAACGACTTCGTGCTCTTCAGCGATCCCGAGGGTGAGAACGCGCTGACGCCGACGCAGATCGCCGCCGTGTGCGACCGGCACTTCGGCGTGGGGGCCGACGGCGTGATCCGTGCGGTGCGGTCGAAGAACCTCGACGACGGTGCCGCCGCCCTCGCGGCCGATCCGCGTGCGGTCTGGTTCATGGACTACTGGAACGCCGACGGCACGGTCTCCGAGATGTGCGGCAACGGCATCCGCGTGTTCGTGCGCTACCTGCTCGACCAGGGGCTCGCCGAGCTCCACCCCGGTGCCGAGATCGCGATCGGCACCCGCGCGGGCGTCCGACTCGTGACCCGCACGGCGACGGGCTTCCAGGTCGACCTGGGGCCGTGGCGTCTCGCGGGCGGCGAGCCGCTCGTGCGTGCGAAGCAGCTGCCGGTCGCCCGGCCTGGCCTCGGCATCGACGTGGGCAACCCGCACGTCGTCGTCGCCCTCGCCGACGACGACGAGCTCGAGGGGCTCGACCTGGCGTACTCGCCGATCCTCGACCCCGACCCCGTGGCGGGCGCCAACGTCGAGTTCGTGGTGCCGGCCGAGCCGCTCGTGGAGGACGGCGTGGGGCGCATCCGCATGCGCGTGCACGAGCGCGGCTCAGGCGAGACGCTCTCGTGCGGCACGGGGGCCGTCGCCTCGGCGCTCGCCGTGCGGCACTGGGCCGGCGCCTCCGCGCCGAACGACTGGCGGGTGCAGGTGCCGGGCGGCGTGGTCGGGGTGCGCATGTTCGAGGCCGCCGACGGCGAGCACGTGGCCCTCGCGGGCCCCGCCGAGCTCGTCTTCGACGGCGTGCTCACGCTCGCCTGAACGAGCGCAGGGCCTCCGGCCGGCCGAACGGGCGGGCTACGCTCGAACGGTGACCCGCGACGCCCCCATCCCCGCTCGCGGCGGTGCCTTCCCCTGGCTGCTGCTCGTCGGCATCGCGCTCGTCGCGGTGAATCTGCGCGGACCCCTCGTCGCCATCGCGCCGGTGATCGGCGACATCGAGGCGGAGCTCGGTCTCTCGGCGACCGCCGCGGGCCTGCTGACGAGCCTGCCGGTGCTGTGCTTCGCGCTCGGCACGCCGATCGCCGCGTGGACGATCAGGCTCACGGGCGCCGAGCGGGCGGTCGCCGTCTCGCTCATCGGCGCCCTCGCCGGCACGATCATCCGGTCGGGCGGCACGACCGCGGCGGCGTTCGCCGGCACCATCGTGATCGGCCTCGCCATCGCGATCGGCAACGTCGTCATCCCGGTGGTCATCCGGCGCGATGTGCCGCCCGAGCGCGCGCAGCTGGTGACGGGCGTGTACGCCGCCATGATGAACATCGGCTCGCTGGCGACCGCCCTGCTCACGGCGCCGCTGGCGGAGGTGATCGGCTGGCAGCTCGCGATCCTGTCGTGGTCGGCGTTCATGATCGTCGCGCTCGTGGTCTGGGGCGTGCACCTGCGTTTCACCACGATCGAGAACGCGGCGGCGAGGGAGGCGGAGGTGCTCGCGGTGACGGGGTCGCTCGCCGCGGTCGACCCCGAGCGTCGGGCGTCGTCGCGATCGGCCTGGCGCAACCCGATGACCTGGCTCCTGGCGGCGGCGTTCGCGGCGCAGTCGTTCTCGTTCTACGGCCTCACCGCGTGGTTGCCGAGCCTCGTCGCCGACGAGTTCGGCCTGAGCGACGTGGCGGCCGGGGCGGTCGCCTCGTTGTTCCAGCTGTCGGCGATCGCCGGTGCGCTGGGCGCGCCGCTGCTCTCGAACGCACGACCGGTGTGGCCGCAGCCCGCGCTTGTCGGGGCGCTCTGGATCTCGCTGCCGCTCGGACTCCTCGTCGCCCCGGCGGGATACGGGCTGTGGATCTCGCTCGGCGGCGTGGCGCAGGGGGCGGGCTTCGTCGTCATCATCTCGACCGTCGTGCGCATCACGCGCGACGACCGCGAGGCGACGCAGATGTCGGCGCTCGTGCAGGCCGGCGGCTACGTGCTCGCGGCCGCGGGTCCGCCACTGCTCGCCGCACTGCACGAGTCGAGCGGCGGCTGGCAGCAGCCGATGCTGGTGGTCCTCGTCGCGACCTTCTCGTTCCTCGTGCTCACCACCGTGGCTGCGGTGCGCTCCGGGCGGGACGCTCGGGCGTACGGCTGAGCGCACCTCGGGCCCGCGGTACGGGCACAGCGCGGCTCAGGCCGCGCGGGCGACGCGCAGCACGCGGAAGCCCTTCGCGTTCGCGGCACGCTCGACGTCGAGCCCGAGCTCCTCGCCGATCCAGCGCTGCAACGACTCGGCACCGAGGTGCTTCGCGACCACGAGCCAGGCGGCCGCGACCTCGCCCTCGTCGAGGCGGGGCAGCCAGCGCGCGAGCAGCGCGTGGAGCTCGGCCTTGCCGACCCGGATCGGCGGATTCGACCAGATCGCGGCGAAGCCGACGCCGTCGGGAACATCGTCGGGCAGTACGGCGTTGACATTGTGCAGACCGAGTCGTGCGGCGTTCTGCCGCGTGAGCTCGAGCGCGCGTTCGTTGACGTCGACGGCCCACACCGTGGCATCCGGCGACCGGAGCGCGAGCGAGAGCGCGATCGGGCCCCACCCGCAGCCGAGGTCGAGCAGGTCGCCCGACGCCGGGGGAGCCGGCACCGCGTCGAGGAGCACGCGGGTGCCCTGATCGAGGTGCTCGGGGCTGAAGACGCCGCCGGCGGTCGTGAGTTCGACCTCGCGGCCGGCGAGGGTCGCGCGGATGGTGCGGGTGCGCGAACTGCTCGACGGAGACGCGGAGAAATAGTGGTCGGAACCCATACAGGGAACCTATCGCAGCGATTGGAACTAGTCTTGAACGTGATGAATGAAGCCGAACAGAACACCGCGGACGACGCTGTCGAGCGGGTGCTGCGCGGCGCTGAGACGAAGGCCGGGCTGACCCGCTTCGGCTCCGGTGCCGCCGAGGCGCTGATGGAGCAGGGCTCCGACGCCGCAGCCGGTGCCGAGACCGACGGCGAGCAGTTCGAGCGAGAGGAGCGCGCGGCTCTCCGCCGCGTCGCCGGGCTCTCGACCGAGCTCGAGGACGTCACCGAGGTCGAGTACCGGCAGCTCCGGCTCGAGAACGTCGTGCTCATCGGCGTCTACTCGCAGGGCTCGCTCGACGACGCCGAGAACTCGCTGCGCGAGCTGTCGGCCCTCGCTGAGACGGCGGGCGCACGCGTGCTCGACGGCGTACTGCAGCGGCGTCCGCACCCCGACCCGAGCACCTACCTCGGTCGCGGCAAGGTCGAGGAGCTCCGGCACATCGTCGCCTCGCTCGGCGCCGACACCGTCGTCGCCGACACCGAGCTGGCACCCAGCCAGCGGCGTGCCCTGGAAGACGCGGTGAAGGTGAAGGTGATCGACCGCACGGCGGTCATCCTCGACATCTTCAGCCAGCACGCGAAGAGCCGCGAGGGCAAAGCCCAGGTCGAGCTCGCGCAGCTCGAGTACCTCCTGCCGCGCCTGCGCGGCTGGGGCGAGTCGATGTCGCGTCAGGCCGGCGGCCAGGTCGGCAGCGGCGGCGCGGGCATGGGCTCGCGCGGTCCGGGTGAGACGAAGATCGAGCTCGACCGACGCCGCATCCACTCGCGCATGGCGAAGCTGCGCAAGCAGATCGCCGGCATGAAGCCCGCTCGCGACGCGAAGCGCGCGAACCGCCGGCGCAACGCCATCCCCTCGGTCGCCATCGCCGGGTACACGAACGCCGGCAAGTCGAGCCTGCTCAATCGCATCACGGGCGCAGGGCTCCTCGTCGAGAACGCCCTGTTCGCGACCCTCGACGCCACCGTGCGCCGCAACACGACGGCCGACGGTCGCGTCTACACGCTCGCCGACACCGTCGGCTTCGTGCGCAACCTCCCGCACCAGCTCGTCGAGGCGTTCCGCTCGACCCTCGAGGAGGTCGGCGACTCCGACCTCATCGTGCACGTCGTCGACGCGGCCCACCCCGACCCGGCCGGCCAGATCGCCACGGTGCGCGACGTCATCGGCGAGGTCGGGGCACGCGACATCCCCGAGCTGATCGTCTTCAACAAGGCCGACCTCGTGACGCCCGAAGACCGGCTGGTGCTGCGCGGGCTCGAGCCCGGCGCCGTGTTCGCCTCGGCGCGCACGGGCGAGGGCATCGACGAGGTGCTCGCGGCGATCACGCGCATGCTGCCCGACCCCGCGGTCGAGATCGACCTCGTGGTGCCCTACGACCGCGGCGACGTCGTCTCGACGCTGCACGAGACCGGTCGGGTGCTCTCGGTCGACTATCTCGAGGAGGGCACCCGCGTGCGCGCGCTGGTCTCGCCCGAGCTGTCCGCGCAGCTCGCCGACTTCACGGCGCCCGTCGACGCCTGAGGCCGCCCGACCGCGGTGCCGGGTCGTCGGAGGACGGCCGGGAGCTCGGTCGCGGGGCCCGGACGGCGAGGCCATCGGGGACGGGCAGGGACGCGCGGGGACGCCTCGCGTCACCTCGCGTCATAGAGCCCCGGCGCGTGGGATCGGCGCGTATCGTCGCTCCTGATCGTCGGTGCACGGCCGGATGCCGGGCACCAGGAGCGACCGCCGAGCCCGGCACCCGCCCGCGAGACCCACCCGCCGATTCCGGCCGGGGGACGCGGCCTGCCGCGCTTCCGCCGCATCGGCTGCGCCACGCAGGAGTCCCATGGCAGCCACCGGCCCCGACCCCCGGGATGCGGACTGTCGGCCGCGCCCGCCCGTCTCGTTCGAGCTCTTCCCGCCTCGATCGGATGCCGCGGCGCTCGCGCTCGGCCGCACGATCGACCGGCTCGCCGAGGCCGACCCCGCGTTCATCTCGGTGACCTTCGGCGCCGGCGGCTCCTCGCGCGACCGCTCCCTGACGGTGCTCCGCTACATGCTCGAGCACACCTCGGTCGAGCCGATGGCGCACCTCACCTGCGTCGGCTCGTCGCACGAGGAGGCGAACCGGCTCGTGCGCGAGTTCCTCGACGCCGGGGTGACGAGCTTCCTCGCGCTGCGGGGCGACCCGCCGGCCGGCGCGGGCCCCGACGCGGGCATCGGCGACCTCGGCAGCGCGGCCGAGCTCGTGCAGCTCATCCACCGCGTCCAGGAGGAGCGTGAGCCGTTCGCCCAGGTCGGCGTCCCCGGGGTCCCCGGGGCCGCACGCATCCGCGAGCGTCCCCGGCCCGAGCGCGTCGCCGTCGCGGCGTTCCCCACGGGGCATCCGCGTTCACGGAGCGCCCACCAGGACGTCGACGCCCTGCTCGCGAAGGAGATCGCGGGCGCGACCCTCGCGATCACGCAGCTGTTCTGGCACGCCGACGACTACCTCGGCTACGTCGAGCGCGCACGCGCGGCGGGCGTGACCATCCCGATCCTGCCGGGCATCATGCCCGTCACGACGCCCGCCAGGCTCGCCAGGCTCACCGAGCTCACCGGGGTCGAGGCCCCGTCGGAGCTCGCCATCGACCTCGAGATCGAACCCGATCCCGAGGCCCAGGCCGAGCTCGGCGTCGCCTACGCGGCGGAGCTCGCCGACGGGGTGCTCGCGGGCGGCGCGCCCGGCCTGCACCTCTACACCTTCAACCGTCACGAGGCCGTGCTGGGCGTGCTCGCCCGGCTCGATCTCGGAGTCTCACCACAGCTCGTCAATGAGAGGAACACCGCACGATGACCGCACCCGCCTTCCCCACCGGCACGATCCTGGGCTACCCCCGGATCGGCCGTCGCCGTGAGCTCAAGCGCGCCGTCGAGGCGTTCTGGGCCGGCACGATCGACGCCGACGAGCTCGAGGCGCGCGCCGCCGCGCTCCGCACCGCGACCCGCGAGCGCCTCGCCGCGCAGGGCCTCGGCCGCACCGGCTCCGCCATCCCCGAGTCGTTCTCGTTCTACGACCAGGTCCTCGACGCGGCGGTCGCCGTGGGCGCCGTGCCGACGCGCTTCGCCCGCTTCCTCGGCGAGGACGGCAGCGTCGACCTCGGCGCCTACTTCACCATCGCCCGTGGTGTCGGCGACGACGCCCCGCTCGAGATGACGAAGTGGTTCGACTCGAACTACCACTACCTCGTGCCCGAGATCGGCCCCGACACCGACTTCTCGCTGCACGCCGACCGCATCCTCGCCGAGTTCGCCGAGGCGAAGGCGCAGGGCTTCCTCACGCGTCCCGTGGTCGTCGGCCCGGTCACCTTCCTCCTCCTCGCGAAGCCCGCCGACGACGCACCCCAGGGCTTTCGGCCGATCGACCGCCTCGCCGAGCTCGTGCCGGTCTACGGCGAGCTCCTCGCCGAGCTCGCCCGCGCGGGCGCCGAATGGGTGCAGCTCGACGAGCCCGCCCTCGTGAGCGAGTCGATCGACGAGCCGCGGGCCCGCGTGCTCGAGTCGGCGGCCGCAGCGTACGACGCGCTCGGCGCGCAGGACGAGCGCCCCGCGATCTTCGTCGCCGCTCCGTACGGCTCGCTCGACGACGCGCTGCCGGTGCTCGCCGCGACCCCCGTCGAGGCGATCTCCCTCGATCTCGTGCGCGGATCGCTGCCCGAGGGCCTCGACCCCGTCACCGCCGAGTCGCTCGCCGCGAAGACCCTCGTCGCGGGCGTCGTCGACGGGCACAACATCTGGCGCGGCGACCTCGCCGCGGCGTACGAGCGGGTCGCCGCGGTTCAGCACCTCTCGGGCAGCGTGGCGGTCTCGACCTCGACCTCGCTCCTGCACGTTCCCCACGACGTCGAGGACGAGCAGTCGCTCGACGCCCGCCTCGTCTCGTGGCTCGCCTTCGCCGACCAGAAGGTCGCGCAGGTCGCGACCCTCGCCCGCGGCCTCGCCGAGGGGCGCGACGCGATCGCGGCCGAGCTCGACGAGGCATCCGCCGCGCTCACCGACCGCAGCGCCGCGCCCGGCGTGCGGGTTCCCGCGGTGCGCGACCGCCTCTCGGCGCTCGCCGACGCCGACTTCGACCGCGGCGACTACGCCGCGCGGGTCGCGGCCCAGGCCGAGCTCGAGCTGCCCGAGCTGCCGACCACGACGATCGGCTCGTTCCCGCAGACGAGCGACATCCGTCGCGCCCGCGCCCGCCTGGGCAAGGGCGAGCTCGACGCCGACGGCTACGCGCAGCTCATGCGCGAGGAGATCGAGCGCGTCGTGCGGCTCCAGGAGGAGATCGGCCTCGACGTGCTCGTGCACGGCGAGCCCGAGCGCAACGACATGGTGCAGTACTTCGCCGAGCTCCTCGACGGCTTCGCCGTCACCGAGCACGGCTGGGTGCAGTCGTACGGGTCGCGCTGCACGCGCCCCTCGATCCTCTGGGGGGACGTCTCGCGTCCGGCGCCGATGACGGTCGAGTGGTCGGCGTACGCGCAGTCGCTGACGGAGAAGCCCGTCAAGGGCATGCTCACCGGCCCCGTGACGATCCTCGCCTGGTCGTTCGTGCGCGACGACCAGCCGCTCGGCGACACCGCGCGTCAGGTGGCGCTCGCGCTGCGCGACGAGATCGCCGACCTCGAGTCGGCCGGCATCAAGGTGATCCAGGTCGACGAGCCCGCGCTCCGCGAGCTCCTGCCGCTGAAGCTCGCCGACCAGCCGGCCTACCTCGACTGGTCGGTCGGCTCGTTCAAGCTCGCGACGGCGGGTGCGGCGGCGGCGACGCAGGTGCACACGCACCTCTGCTACTCGGAGTTCGGCGTCGTCATCGACGCGATCAAGAACCTCGACGCCGACGTGACCTCGATCGAGGCGGCGCGCAGCCGCATGGAGGTCGTCGACGACCTCTCGACGAGCGGGTTCGACCACGGCATCGGCCCGGGCGTCTACGACATCCACTCGCCGCGCGTGCCGTCGACCGCCGAGGTGCAGGCGCTCCTCGAGCGCGCGGTCGCCGAGATCCCGGCGTCGCGCCTCTGGGTCAACCCCGACTGCGGCCTGAAGACGCGCGGCTACGACGAGACGGTCGCCTCGCTCGAGAACATCCTCGAGGCGACGCGCGCCGTGCGCGCCGAGCTCGGGGCCCGCACCGAGCCGGCGCTCGCGGGCTAGCCGGTCGACGAGAGAGAGGGGCGGATGCCGTGGCATCCGCCCCTCTTCGGCGTTCCGGCGCGGCCGGACCGAGCCATTCGCGCGGCGGACCGAACGTGAACGGGGGTCAGACGGCGCGGAGCACCGAGACCACCTTGCCGAGCACCTCGGCGTGGTCGCCGACGATCGGCTCGAACGCGCTGTTTCGGGGGAGCAGCCAGGTGTGGCCGTCGCGCTGCCGGAAGACCTTCACGGTCGCCTCGCCGTCGAGCATCGCGGCGACGATCTCGCCGTTCTCGGCGGTGCGCTGCGATCGCACGACCACCCAGTCGCCGTCGCAGATCGCGGCGTCGATCATCGAGTCGCCGACGACCTTGAGGATGAAGAGCTCGCCCTTGCCGACGAGCTGGCGGGGGAGCGGGAAGACCTCTTCGACCTGCTGCTCGGCGGTGATCGGCACGCCGGCGGCGATGCGCCCGACGAGCGGGACCATCGCGGCGTCGCCGACGGGAGCCGCGTCGCCCGTGGTCGGGGTGCGCTCCTCGAGGCCAGGCACCTCGATGAGGATCTCGAGCGCGCGGGGGCGGTTGGGGTCGCGCCGCAGGTAGCCGGCGAGCTCGAGCTGGTTGAGCTGGTGGGTGACGCTCGAGAGCGAGGAGAGCCCGACGGCGTCGCCGATCTCGCGCATGCTCGGCGGGTAGCCGCGGCTCGCGACCGAGCGCTGCACGACCTCGAGGATGGCGAGCTGCTTCGCGGAGAGGCTCTTGCGTCGACGCGCCTTCCCGATCTCACGCACGTCGTTGTCGCTCACGGTCTCCGCCCCTCGTTGCGATCGCCTCGCGATCGGATGTCGGTGGTGTCTGCTGCACTGTTCTCCAGACATTCGAAACTGTATCCGCCTCGCAGGGGTGCGGCAAACATTCGTTCGAGTGTGTCGGGGTATTCGTGCACGAGAACGTGCGTGTCCGGGTGCTTGCCTTCGAATTCATTCGAAGATATATTCGGAACATAGATTCGCATTCGGCCCTCCCGGCCGAGGGCCGGATGCGATTCACTCAGGAGGTGTGAGATGAGCGCAGCGATCATGACCGGCGGCTACGGCCCGGTGCAGTCCCGCCCGGTGCCGCTCCGCGAGCCCGAGCGCGCCGTTCGGGCGACCGCGGCCGCCGAGGGGGTCGTGGTCCGCACCCGCCTGCGGCTGACCCCCCGCGGTCGATTCGTCTTCACGACGCTCGCCGCACTCCCGCTCGTCGTCTGGGCGTTCGCGCTCGTCCTGGGTGCGGGCGGCGCGGCCGCCGACGTCGCCGGGGCGGGCGCCGGAGCGGCGCTCGAGTACGTCACCGTCGAGGTGGGCGGCTCCCTCTGGGAGATCGCCGAGTCGGTCGCGCCCACCGCCGACCCGCGCGACACGATCGCCGAGATCCTCCGCCTCAACGGTCTCGACGAGGCCACGATCGTCCCCGGCCAGCAGCTCGCCGTTCCGGCGGGCGAGTGATCGAGACCCCCGGTCATACGGGGTCGCACGGGCCGACCGCCCGCGCCCGCGTGGCTAGCATGGTTCGGTGACGAGTCTCGAAGACCTCCCCATCCGTGACGACCTCAGAGGGCGTTCGCCGTACGGCGCTCCGCAGAAGTCCGTCCCCGTGGCGCTCAACGTCAACGAGAACACGCATCCGATCCCCGAAGACGTCGCGCACGACATCGTGGCCCGCGTCGCGGCGGCGATCCTCCGGCTCAACCGCTATCCCGACCGCGAGTTCACCGAGCTCCGCGAGGCGCTCGCGGGCTACCTCGGCCACGGGCTGACCCCCGACCACATCTGGGCCGCGAACGGGTCGAACGAGGTGCTCCAGCACCTCCTGCAGGCCTTCGGAGGTCCCGGCCGACGCGCGCTCGGGTTCGACCCGACCTACTCGATGTACGGGCTGCTCGCCTCGGGCACCGGCACCGAGTGGATCGGCGCGCCCCGCGACGAGGAGTTCGAACTCACGCCCGAGACCGCGGTCGCCGCCGTGCGCGAGCACGACCCCGACCTCGTGCTGCTCTGCGCGCCCAACAACCCGACCGGCACCCCGCTCGACCTCGACACGATCCGGGCGGTCGCCGACGCGGCCCGCGGCATCGTCATCGTCGACGAGGCGTACTTCGAGTTCGCCGACCCGGGCACGCCGAGCGCCCTCACCCTGCTCGAGGGGCGTCCGCGCCTCGTCGTCTCGCGCACGATGAGCAAGGCGTTCGCCTTCGCGGGCGCCAGGGTCGGCTACCTCGCCGGCGACCCGGTGACGATCGACGCGCTGCGCCTCGTGCGGCTGCCGTACCACCTCTCCGCGCTCACCCAGGCGGCCGCGCTCGGCGCCCTCGCCCACTCGGGAGAGATGCTCGCGATGGTCGACGAGATCCGCGGCCAGCGCGAGCGCATCTCGGTCGAGCTCGCGCGGCTCGGCTTCGCACCGCACCGCAGCGGTTCGAACTTCGTGCTCTTCGGCGGCGTCGACGACCCGCACGCCGTCTTCGAGGCGCTCCTCGCGCGGGGCATCCTCATTCGCGAACTCGGCATCCCGGGGCACCTGCGCGTGACCGCGGGCACCGAGGCCGAGACCACCGCGTTCCTCGAGGCGATCGCCGTGTTCGCCCCGAACCGGGCGGCGGGCGCCGCCGAGAATAGGATCGACGCATGAGCGGCCAGACCCAGAACCGCGCGGTGCGCGTGCAGCGCGAGACCAGCGAGTCGAGCATCGACCTCTCGATCGACCTCGACGGCACCGGGGCGAGCGACATCGAGACGGGGGTGCCGTTCTACGACCACCTGCTGACGGCGTTCGCGAAGCACTCGCTCACCGACCTCACGGTGCGCGCGGCCGGGGACATCCACATCGACGTGCACCACACCGTCGAGGACACGGGCATCGTGCTCGGCCAGGCGATCCGGCAGGCACTCGGCGACAAGCGCGGCATCTCGCGCTACGGCGACGCCCTCGTTCCCCTCGACGAGGCGCTCGCGCAGGCCGTCGTCGACATCTCGGGTCGTCCCTACCTCGTGCACACGGGCGAGCCCGCCGGCTTCGAGTTCCACCTCATCGGCGGCCACTTCACGGGGTCGATGGTGCGCCACGTCTTCGAGGCGATCACGTACAACGCGGGGCTCACCGTGCACGTCAACGTGCTCGGCGGCCGCGACCCGCACCACATCGCCGAGGCCGAGTTCAAGGCGTTCGCGCGCGCGTTCCGCCAGGCGAAGGCGTTCGACCCGCTCGTCACCGGCGTCCCGTCGACGAAGGGCGCGCTGTGAGCCGCACCCGTCGCGTCGTCGTGCTCGACTACGGCTCGGGCAACGTGCACTCGGCCGCGAAGGCGCTCGAGGCCGCGGGCGCCGACGTCGAGGTCACGTCCGACCGCCGCGCGGCGAGCGAGGCCGACGGCCTGCTCGTGCCGGGCGTCGGCGCGTTCAAGGCCGTCATGGAGCAGCTTCGCGCGGTGCGCGGCGACGAGATCATCGATCGGCGCCTCGCGGGCGGCCGTCCGGTCCTCGGCATCTGCGTCGGCATGCAGGTGCTCTTCGAGCACGGCGTCGAGCGCGGCGTCGACACCGAGGGGCTCGGCGAGTGGCCGGGCAGCGTCACCGAGCTGCCGGCCGCGGTGCTGCCGCACATGGGCTGGAACACGGTGACGCCCGACGCGGGCTCGGTGCTGTTCGACGGCATCGAGGACGAGCGCTTCTACTTCGTGCACTCCTTCGCGGCGCAGGAGTGGCACCTCGACGTGATCCCGCCCTTCCCCGGCCCCAAGCTGACCTGGGCCGAGCACGGCGGCTCCTTCCTCGCCGCGGTCGAGAACGGCCCGCTCTCGGCGACCCAGTTCCACCCCGAGAAGTCCGCCGAGGCCGGCATCCGGCTGCTGTCCAACTGGATCGGCACCCTCGGCTGACGACCCGCCGAGACCGGGCCCGTCACGAACACGTCGCCCGAGCGCGAGGCGACTAAGATTCTGTGACTGTGCCGACCGTCGATTCCCGGCGGCATTCCGCGAACGAGGACAGTGATGAGTGAGTTCAACAAGACCCCCGGCCTCGTGCTGCTTCCGGCAGTCGACGTGGCCGGCGGCAAGGCCGTCCGCCTGACGAAGGGCGAAGCCGGCACCGAGACGAACTACGGCGACCCGGTCGACGCGGCCGTCGACTGGGCCGATCAGGGTGCGGAGTGGATCCACCTCGTCGACCTCGACGCGGCATTCGGTCGCGGGTCGAACGGCGGCATCCTGAAGAAGGTCATCCGTCAGGTGCGCGGCGTGAACGTCGAGCTCTCGGGCGGCATCCGCGACGACGAGTCGCTCGAGCACGCACTCGAGATCGGTGCGAAGCGCATCAACCTCGGCACGGCGGCGCTCGAGAACCCCGAGTGGGCCGCCTCGGTCATCGCCCAGTACGGCGAGGCGATCGCGGTCGGCCTCGACGTGCGCGGCACCACGCTCGCCGCCCGCGGCTGGACGAAGGACGGCGGCGACCTCTGGCAGGTCATGGACCGCCTCGAGGAGGCGGGCGCCGCCCGCTACGTCGTCACCGACGTCACGAAGGACGGCACCCTCCAGGGCCCGAACCTCGACCTGCTCCGCCAGGTCATGGAGCGCACCGAGCGCCCGGTCGTCGCCTCCGGCGGCATCTCCAGCCTCGACGACATCGTGGCGCTGCGCGAGCTCGTGCCGCTCGGCCTCGAGGGCACGATCGTCGGCAAGGCCCTCTACGCCGGCGCGTTCACGCTGGCCGAGGCGCTGGATGTCGCCTCACGCTGACGACCGGGCGGGCGAGCACGGGGATGCCGCGGCGCCCCGGCCGCCCGCCGCGGACTCCGCCGGCGTCCCCTGGGCGGGGCGCTCGTTCGAGGCGAACCCGCACGCCGCCGACGACGGCAGCGCTCCGGCCGGTCTCGCGTCGGCGATCGAGCGGTTCCGTGCGGGCGAGGGCGGTCAGGCCGAGGTCGTCCGAGCGTTCGCGGGCTCGCGCCTGCTGATCCCGCTGCTCGCCGAGCTCGGCGACGGCGGCACCGAGACGGGCGCGCACGGGCTCGCGGTCGACAAGAGCCAGGAGCTCTCGATCGTCACCGTCGCCGGCCCCGACGGGCGTGCGGTGCTGCCGGTGTTCTCCTCGGTCGAGGCGATGTCGCGGTGGAACCCGGTCGCGCGGCCGGTGCCGGCCGACGGCGTGCGCGTCGCGCTCGCGGCCGCCGACGACGGCACCGAGCTCGTCGTGCTCGACCCCGGCTCGCCCGGCGAGTTCGTGCTGCGGCGCCCCGCGGTCTGGGCGGTCGCCCAGTCGCTGCCGTGGCAGCCGCCGTTCGAGTCGGAGGCCGTGCGCGACGCGTTCGCGCGCGCGGCGGAGCGCGAGCTCTCGGTGCTCGGGGTGACGCTCCTGGCGGGCGACCCCGAGGCGAGGCTCGCCGGTCCCGAGCTGATCGTGCGCCTCGAGCTCGTCGCCGGCCTCAGCCGCGAGGCGCTCGACGCGACGACGACCCGGCTGGCGCACCGCTGGGCGGCCGACGAGGCGATCGCCACGGGCGTGGACTCGCTCGCGGTCAAGCTCGTCGCCGCGGCATCCGACGCCTGAGCCGACGCGCGCCCGACGCGCCCGACGCGCAGCCGACGCGCGCCCGACGCGCCCGAACGCGCGCCCGCGTCGCGTCGTGCGCGGCGACCCCGTTCTGGTGGCTTGCCGCCCGATGGGCCGGGGGAGCATGATCGGAGGGCGCGACGGCGCGGAATCCAGGTGTGCGGCCATGACCGATCAGCCCGAGGCGGAACGACGAGACGACGGCGGTGACCGCCGCGACGACGGCTACGGCGCCGCGCTCGACCGCGCCGTGCTGCACGCGCGCGAGTGGCTCGACGGCGTGCGGGAACGCGCCGTCCCGCCCCGCGCGACGATCGAGGAGATGCTCGACCGGCTCGGCCGCGAGCTGCCCGAGCACGGCGAGCCCGCCGCGGCCGTGATCGACCACCTCGCCGTCGCGGCGGAGCCCGGGCTCATCGCGATCGGCTCGCCGCGCTTCTACGGCTGGGTGATCGGCGGCACGCAGCCCGCGGCGCTCGCCGCCGACTGGCTCGTGTCGAGCTGGGACCAGAACACCGGGCTGCGCACGATCACCCCGGCCGCGGCCGCGGCGGAGGAGCTCGCGGGGGCGTGGCTGGTCGACCTGCTCGGGCTGCCGCACGGGAGCGAGGTCGGCTTCACCACCGGGGCGACGATGGCCCAGTTCACGTGCATGGCGGCGGCGCGCGACGAGGTGCTCGCCCGGGTCGGCTGGGACGTCGAGGAGGACGGGCTCGCGGGCGCCCCGCGCATCAGGTACCTCGCAGGCGAGGAACGGCACGGCACGGTCGACCTCGCCGCCCGCTACCTCGGGCTCGGGGCGCCGATCGTCGTGCCGAGCGACGCCGAGGGGCGCATCCGCGTCGATGCGCTCCGCGCGGCGCTCGCCGCGGGCGATGGGCCGGCGATCGTGCTGCTCCAGGCCGGCAACATCCACTCGGGCGCCTTCGACGACTTCCGCGGTGCGATCGCCGCCGCGCACGAGGCGGGCGCCTGGGTGCACGTCGACGGCGCGTTCGGGCTCTGGGCCGCGGCGTCGCCGAGCCTCCGGCACCTCGCGGACGGCATGGCCGACGCCGACTCGTGGTCGACCGACGCGCACAAGACGCTCAACGTGCCCTACGACTCGGGCCTCGCGATCGTGCGCGACGGTCGTGCCATGCACCGCGCGCTCAGCATGCACGCGAGCTACCTGCAGGCGACCGAGGTCGGCGCCGACCCGCACGAGCGGGTGCCCGAGCTCTCGCGACGGGCGCGCGGCGTGCCGGTCTGGGCGGTGCTGCGCGCGCTCGGCCGCTCGGGCGTCGCCGAGCTCGTCGACGGTCTGGCGGCCGCCGCGAGCGGCCTCGCCGACGGCGTCGGGCGCCTGCCCGGCGTCGAGGTGCTGAACGAGGTCGTCTTCACCCAGGTCTGCATCGCGCTCGCCGACGACGCCGCGACCGAGGCGCTCAGCGAGCGGCTCTGGGCCGACGGCGAGGTGCTCGCGATGACCTCGCGCTGGCACGATCGCGCCGTCGTGCGCTTCTCGGTCAGCAACTGGCGTACGGATGCCGCGGAGGTGCGCCGCACGGTCGACGCCGTCGCGCGTGCGCTCGCCGCGGGCGAGCACGGCTGAGCCCGCGACGTCCGTCCGTCCGCCGCCGCGCCGCCGCGCCGTCGCGCTGTCGCACCGTCGCGACGCGGGGCGTGTGCGGCGCACCGGCGCTCGCCTCGGGGTCCGCGTCGGTGGCATCCGCTTGAATGGAGGCATGACCGAGGCGCTCGCGGAGTTCTCACCCGCGACCAGGGCGTGGTTCACCGAGTCGTTCACCGAACCGACCGCGGTGCAGCGCGGTGCGTGGCAGGCGATCTCGCGGGGCGAGCACGCCCTCGTCGTCGCGCCGACCGGCTCCGGTAAGACGCTCGCCGCGTTCCTGTGGGCGATCGACCGGCTGCACCACGAGGCATCCGACCCGGCGACCGCCGGCACCCGGGTGGTCTACCTCTCGCCGCTCAAGGCGCTCGGCGTCGACGTCGAGCGCAACCTCAGGGCACCGCTCATCGGCATCGCCCGCACCGCCGCGACGCACGGCCTCGAGGTGCCCGAGGTCACGGTCGGCGTGCGCTCGGGCGACACGCCGGCCTCCGAGCGCCGGGCGCTCGTCGCGAGGCCGCCCGAGATCCTCATCACGACCCCCGAGTCGCTCTACCTCATGCTCACGTCGCAGGCGCGCGAGACGCTGCGCGGCGTCGAGACCGTCATCATCGACGAGATCCACGCGGTCGCCGGCACGAAGCGCGGCGCGCACCTCGCGGTCTCGCTCGAGCGGCTCGACGCCCTGCTCGCGAAGCCCGCCCAGCGCATCGGGCTCTCCGCGACGGTGCGCCCGCTCGACGAGGTCGCCCGCTTCCTCTCCGCAGCCGCCCCGGTGACCGTCGTCGCTCCGCCGAGCGAGAAGCGGTTCGAGCTGCGCGTCGAGGTGCCGGTCGAAGACATGGCGCGACTCCCCGCGAGCGACGACGCGACGGGGTCGATCTGGCCGCACGTCGAGCAGGCGATCCTCGACCGCGTGCTCGCGCATCGCTCGTCGATCGTGTTCGCGAACTCCCGGCGCCTCGCCGAGCGGTTGACGGCCCGGCTCAACGAGCTCGCGCTCGAGGCTGACGAGCAGCAGGCCCTCGTCGCGGCCGCGGCCGCGAGCGGGCCGCCCGCCGCGCTCATGGCGCAGTCGGGGCAGACGACCGGGGCCCCGCCCGTCGTCGCCCGCGCCCACCACGGCTCGGTGAGCAAGGAGCAGCGCGCCGAGATCGAGGACGACCTGAAGTCGGGTCGCCTGCGCTGCGTCGTGGCGACCTCGAGCCTCGAGCTCGGCATCGACATGGGCGCGGTCGACCTCGTCGTGCAGGTCGAGTCGCCGCCGTCGGTCGCGAGCGGGCTGCAGCGACTGGGTCGGGCCGGCCACCAGGTCGGCGAGGTCTCGCGGGGCATCATGTTCCCGAAGCACCGCGCCGACCTCGTGCACACCGCCGTCGCCTCCGAGCGCATGCTCGCGGGGCAGATCGAGACCCTCAGGGTGCCGGCGAACCCGCTCGACATCCTCGCCCAGCAGACGATCGCCGCCGCGGCCGTCGACGAGCTCGACGTCGAGGCGTGGTTCGAGACGGTGCGGCGCAGCGCCCCGTTCCAGCACCTGCCCCGGTCGGCGTACGAGGCGACCCTCGACCTGCTCGCCGGCCGCTACCCCTCCGACCGCTTCGGCGAGCTGCGGCCGCGCGTCGTGTGGGATCGTGAGGGCGGCACGATCTCGGGGCGGCCGGGTGCCCAGCGCCTCGCGGTCACGAGCGGCGGCACCATTCCCGACCGCGGCATGTTCGGCGTCTTCCTCGTCGGCGACGACGCCACCGGTCGCCGGGTCGGCGAGCTCGACGAGGAGATGGTCTACGAGTCCCGGGTCGGCGACGTCTTCGCGCTCGGCGCCACGAGCTGGCGCATCCAGGAGATCACCTTCGACCGGGTGAACGTGGTGCCCGCGTTCGGGCAGCCGGGGCGCGTCCCGTTCTGGAAGGGCGACGCGATCGGGCGGCCCGCCGAGCTCGGCCGCGCGCTCGGCGGCTTCATGCGCGAGCTCTCCTCCGCCGACGAGCCCGAGGCGCTCGCGCGCGTGGCCGCCGCGGGCCTCGATGCGAACGCCTCGACGAACCTGCTCGGGTTCCTCGCCGACCAGCGCGCCGCGACGGGCGCCGTGCCGAGCGACCGCACGCTCGTCGTCGAACGCTCGCGCGATGAGCTGGGCGACTGGCGCATCATCCTGCACTCGCCGTACGGCATGCCCGTGCACGCGCCCTGGGCGCTCGCCGTCGGCACCCGCGTGCGCGAGCGGCACGGCGTCGACGGCGCCGCCATCGCGGCCGACGACGGCATCATCGTGCGCATCCCCGACACGGGCGGCGAGGCACCCGGCGCCGAGCTCTTCGTCTTCGACGCCGCCGAGCTCGAGCCCCTCGTGACCGAGGAGGTCGGCGGCTCCGCCCTGTTCGCGAGCCGGTTCCGCGAGTGCGCGGCGCGGGCCCTGCTGCTGCCGCACTACCGGCCCGGCCAGCGCTCGCCGCTCTGGCAGCAGCGGCAGAAGTCGGCCCAGCTCCTCGAGGTCGCGAGCGAGTACCCGACCTTCCCGATCATTCTCGAGACGCTGCGCGAGGTCCTCCAAGACGTCTACGACGTGCCGGCGCTCGTCGCCGTCGCCGGCGAGATCGCCTCCCGCAAGATCCGGGTCGTCGAGACGACGACCGAGTCGCCGAGCCCGTTCGCGAGTGCCCTGCTCTTCGGCTACGTCGGCGCCTTCATGTACGAGGGCGACGCCCCGCTCGCCGAGCGTCGTGCCGCCGCGCTCGCGATCGACCAAGCGCTCCTCGGCGAACTGCTCGGCCGCGTCGAGCTGCGCGAGCTGCTCGATCCCGCCGTGCTCGACGAGGTCGAGGCCGAGCTGCAACGGCTCGCCCCCGAGCGGCGCGCCCGCGGCGTCGAGGGCGTCGCCGACCTGCTGCGGGCGCTCGGCCCGCTGACGCTCGACGAGATCGGCGCCCGCGTCGATGCCGGCACCGACGCGCCGTCGGCGGTCGCCGAGCTCGTCGCCGCCCGCCGGGCGGTCCGCGTCGGCTTCGCGGGCCGCGAGCAGGTCGCCGCGGTCGAGGACGTCGGTCGGCTGCGCGACGCGCTCGGCGTGCCAGTGCCGCCCGGGGTCGCCGCGGCGTTCGAGGCGCACGTCGCCGACCCGCTCGGCGATCTCGTCAGCCGCTACGCCCGCAGCCACGGGCCGTTCACCGCCGACGACGTCGCCGCGCGCTTCGGCGTGGGCGTGGCGGTCGCCCGCGGCGCGCTGCGCCGGCTCGCCGACGACCGCCGGGTGGTCGAGGGCGAGTTCCGCCCGCACGGCACGTCGACCGAGTGGTGCGACGCCGAGGTGCTGCGGCGGCTCCGGCGCCGTTCGCTCGCGGCGCTGCGGCACGAGATCGAGCCGGTGCCGCAGCTCGCCCTCGCCCGGTTCCTGCCGGCGTGGCAGCGGGTCGGCACGGGGGTCCGCGGCATCGACGGCGTGCTCTCGGCGATCGAGCAGCTCGAGGGGGCGCGACTGCCGGCCTCGGCGTGGGAGTCGCTCGTGCTGCCGGCCCGCGTCGCCGACTACTCGCCGGCGATGCTCGACGAGCTCATGAGCTCGGGCGAGGTGCTCTGGGCCGGCTCCGGCGCGCTCGCCGGCGACGACGGGTGGGTGAGCCTGCACCTCGCGGAGTCGGCCCCGCTCACCCTGCCCTGGTCGCCCGAGGTCGACCTCGACGCGCTCGAACGCGAGGTGCTGCTCGCACTCGGCTCGGGCGGCGGCTTCTTCTTCCGCCAGCTCGCCGACGCGGTCGGCGCCGCGGGGTCGTTCGAGGCCCCGCCCGACGACGCCGCCCTCGTCGACGCACTCTGGTCGCTCGTGTGGTCGGGCCTCGTGACGAACGACACCGCGGCCCCGCTGCGCGCACTCGTGGCGGGCGGCCGCAGCGCGCACAAGCCGCAGCGCCCGAGCCCTCGGGCCCGTGCGCTCCGCGGCCGCACCCTGCCGCGCGCCGCCATGCCGAGCCGCACGGGCCCGCCCTCGGTCGCGGGGCGCTGGTCGATCCTCCCGGTCGCCGAGACCGACGCCACCCGTCGAGGCCATGCGCTCGGCGAGACGCTGCTCGACCGATACGGCGTCGTCACGCGCGGCACCGCCGTCGCCGAGGGCGTGCTCGGCGGCTTCGCCCTCGTCTACCGCACCCTGCGCGGCTTCGAGGAGTCGGGGCGCGCTCGCCGCGGCTACTTCGTCGAGCGCCTCGGCGCGGCGCAGTTCGCCGCTCCCGGGGCGGTGGACCGCCTGCGGGCGCTGGCCGATCCGGCCGCCGAGTCGAGCGCGGGCTCGTCCGAGTCGGCCCGCTCCGGGCGCGACACCGGCCCCGCACTCGTGCTCGCCGCGACCGACCCGGCGAACGCCTACGGCGGGGCCCTGCCCTGGCCCGAGCCGCCGGGCGAGAGCTCGCACCGCGCGGCGCGCAAGGCCGGAGCCATGGTCGTGCTCGTCGACGGCGAGCTCATCGCCTACGTCGAACGCGGCGGCAAGACGGTGCTCGTCTATCACGACGACGACGAGCGGCTCGCGCTCGCCGCAGGCGCCCTCGCCGCAACGGTCGTCGCCGGTCGCGTGCGGCGCCTCGCCGTCGAGTCGGTGAACGGGGCGTTCGTGCTCGGCACCCCCTTCGGCCGGGCGCTCGGAGCGGTCGGCTTCGGCGAGACCCCTCGCGGAGTGCGGCTCGATGCCCGAAGGTGACAGCGTCTACCAGGCGGCGGCGCGACTCCGGTCGGCGCTCGCCGGCGAGGTGCTCACCCGCACCGACTTCCGCGTTCCCGCGTTCGCGACGACCGACCTGGCGGGCGAGCCCGTCGACGAGGTGCTCGCCCGGGGCAAGCACCTGCTCATCCGCACGCCGACGCGCACGGTGCACTCGCACCTGAAGATGGAGGGGGAGTGGCGCGTGCTCGCGCCGGGGGAGCGCTGGCCGAAGCCGGCGCACCTGGCGCGGGTCGTGCTCGAGACACGGCGGTCGGTCGCGATCGGCTTCGAGCTGGGGCTCGTCGAGGTGCTGGCGCGGGCCGACGACGAGCACGCGCTCGCGTACCTCGGCCCCGACCTGCTCGGGCCCGACTGGAGCGCGGAGGAGGCCGTGCGCCGGCTCGCGGCGGACCCGGCGACGCCGATCGCGGTGGCCCTCCTCGACCAGCGGAACCTCGCCGGGCTCGGCAACGTGTACGTCAACGAGCTGTGCTTCCTCCGCGGCATCCGGCCCGACCGCCTCGTCGGCGACGTGCCCGAACTGCCCGCCGTCGTGGCGCTCGCACGCCGGCTGATCGCGGCGAACCGCGATCGTCCGGCGCGCGTGACGACCGGGGTCGACCGGCGCGGCCGTCGACTGTGGGTCTACGGCCGCGCGGGGTCGCCGTGCCTGCGCTGCGGCACGACGATCGAGCGCGGTTCGCTCGGCCGCGAGTTGCTGGCCGGCGACGACCCGCAGGCGCGCATCACCTACCGGTGCCCGAGCTGCCAGCGCTGAGGCGGCGGCCGGGGCGCCGGCGCCGTCGCGGCCTCAGCTGACGGGGCCGGTCCACTTCTCGCCGGGGCCCTGCCCGATCGGGTCGGGGATGGACGAGGCCTCGCGGAAGGCGAGCTGCAGCGAGCGGAGCCCGTCGCGCAGCGATCGCGCGTGCATGTCGCTGACCTCGGGCGCGCCGGCGGTGATGAGTCCGGCGAGGGCGTTGATGAGCTTGCGGGCCTCGTCGAGGTCGAGCTGCTCGTCGGGGTCGTCGGCGAGTCCGAGCTTCACGGCGGCGGCGCTCATGAGGTGCACCGCGGCGGTCGTGATGATCTCGACGGCGGGCACGTCGGCGATGTCGCGCACCGCGCCCTCGACCGACTCGTTGACGGCCTCCTCGTAGCGGTGGGTGGACTCGTCGGAACCCGGGTTGGTGGGCGAACTATGTGACACAGACTTCCTCTGCTAGACTACTTCGGGCTCCGGGGCTTCTCCCCGGTACGAAAGTGGAGATTCTCCCACCCGCGCATACCGCTTCATCAAGGTTACCGGGTCGATTGCACTCCGCTTCCACGCGGTGGTCCGTCAGGGCCACGGCAGGGAAGTAGACAGGGTGCCGTACGAGCAGCGGTGAGATTCCGCGCGAACTACGTGAATTCTCCTCCTTCGGCGCACAGACAGCTTGAGTAGAGGAGTACACGCATCAGCGATCCCCGTACCAATGACCGCATCCGCGTTCCCGAGGTCCGCCTCGTGGGCCCCGGCGGAGAGCAGGTCGGCGTCGTGAAGATCGAGGTGGCCCTGCGGCTCGCGCAGGAGGCCGACCTCGACCTCGTCGAGGTCGCACCGAACTCCAAGCCGCCGGTCGCCAAGATCATGGACTACGGCAAGTACAAGTACGAGGCTGCGCAGAAGGCGAAAGAGGCCCGGCGCAACCAGGCGAACACCATCCTCAAAGAGGTCCGGTTCCGCCTCAAGATCGACAAGCACGACTATGAGACCAAGATGAAGCGCGCCGTCGGCTTCCTGAAGGCCGGCGACAAGGTCAAGGCGATGATCCTCTTCCGCGGCCGCGAGCAGTCGCGTCCCGAGATGGGCGTCCGCCTCCTGCAGCGCTTCGCCGAAGACGTGGTCGAGTTCGGCACGGTCGAGCACAACCCCACGATCGACGGCCGCAACATGGTCATGGTCATCGCGCCCCTGAAGAACAAGTCCGAGGCCAAGGCCGAGGCGAATGCACAGCGTGCTGCGGCGAAGGTGCGACCGGCGGCGGATGCCCCGGCCGACGCCGAGTCGCAGACGGCCGAGTCGACCGAGGCTTAGCCAACACCCGCGTCCGTCACCCGCGTGACGGCAGAACCAAGGAGAAACACGAGATGCCGAAGCAGAAGACCCACTCCGGGTCCAAGAAGCGCTTCAAGTTGACCGGCACCGGCAAGGTCAAGAAGCAGCAGGCTGGTATGCGCCACAACCTCGAGGTCAAGGCGTCGAAGCGCAAGGCCCGCCTCAACCAGGACAAGGTCGTTGCGGCACCCGACGCCAAGAACATCAAGAAGCTTCTCGGCCACTGAGCCGCGAGACCCGTTAAGGAAGAAACAGAGCAATGGCAAGAGTCAAGCGCGCAGTCAATGCGCACAAGAAGCGTCGGGTCATCCTTGAGCGTGCAGAGGGCTACCGCGGCCAGCGGTCGCGCCTGTACCGCAAGGCCAAGGAGCAGGTCACTCACTCCCTCGTCTACTCGTACAACGACCGCCGCAAGAAGAAGGGCGACTTCCGTCGCCTCTGGATCCAGCGGATCAACGCGGCCTCGCGTCAGAACGGCCTCACCTACAACCGCCTGATCCAGGGCCTCGGCCTTGCCGGCATCGAGGTCGACCGCCGCATCCTCGCGGAGCTCGCGGTCAACGAGCCCGCGACCTTCGCCGCGCTCGTCGAGTCGGCCAAGAAGGCGCTGCCCGCCGACACCTCGGCTCCGAAGACCGCCGCGTAAGCGCAGGCTTCTCCTCGAACGGCCCGGCGCTCTGCCTCAGCAGAGCGGCCGGGCCGTTTCGCATGTCGCCGCGCGGGTGTTCCGAGGATGCCTCGACCGGGGCATCCCGCTGAATAGACTGTGATCATGCTCGAGAACCCCCGCTCGCCGCGCGTCCGTGCCGTCGCGAAACTCGCGAAGAAGGCCGCCCGCGCCGAGAGCGGGCTGTTCCTGCTCGAGGGGCCGCAGGCGGTCGCCGAGGCGCTCGAGTTCCGGCCCGAGCTCGTCGTGGAGCTCTACGCCACGCCGACCGCACTCGAGCGCTACACCGGCATCGCCGAAGACGCCGTGCGCGCCGCCGTCGAGGTCGAGTTCGTCACCGAGGAGGTGCTCGCGGCGATGGCCGACACGGTGACGCCGCAGGGCTTCGTCGCGGTCTGCCGGCAGTTCCCGACCGCCGTGAAGGACGTCTTCGCCGCGGGGCCCCGGCTCATCGCGATCCTCGAGGAGGTGCGCGACCCGGGCAACCTCGGCACGATCGTGCGTGCCGCCGACGCCGCGGGCGCCGACGCGGTCATCCTCACGGGTCGCGCCGTCGACCTGTACAACCCGAAGGTCGTCCGCTCCTCGACGGGGTCGATCTTCCACCTGCCGGTCGCGGTCGGCGCCGACCTCGACGACGTGCTGCAGCGCGCCCGCGCCGCCGGGCTCACCGTGCTCGCGGCCGACGTCAAGGGTGAAGACCTCCTGACCGCCCGCAACGAGGGCGTGCTCGCGAAGCCGACGGCGTGGCTCTTCGGCAACGAGGCCCGCGGCCTTCCCGACGAGCAGCTCGCCCTGGTCGATCGCGTCGTCATCGTGCCGATCTACGGCAAGGCCGAGTCGATGAACCTCGCGACGGCCGCCTCGGTGTGCCTCTACGAGAGCGCGTTCGCGCAGCGCAGCTGAACCGCGCCGAGCGCGCACCGCGGGTCACGAATCGGTAACCGCGGTGTCGAACAGTGGCGGTCGGGGTCGGAATCTCCCTAGTTTTGGGGGTATGGAGCCCACCCAGCCCGCGCCGCCGACCTCGAACATCAGCGTCCGCCGCGGCGAGCCGCTCGTCGTGATCGACCACGTCGACAAGCACTACGGCGAGCTGCACGTGCTCAACGACATCAACACGGTCGTGAACCGCGGCGAGGTCGTCGTCGTGATCGGCCCCTCCGGCTCCGGCAAATCGACGCTGTGCCGGGCGATCAACCGCCTCGAGACCATCGACTCCGGAACGATCTCGATCGACGGCGAGAAGCTTCCCGAAGAGGGGGCGGCCCTCGCGAAGCTCCGCGCCGATGTCGGCATGGTCTTCCAGTCGTTCAACCTGTTCGCGCACAAGACGGTGCTCGAGAACGTGACGCTCGCGCCCATCAGGGTGAAGCGGATGTCGCGCAAGGACGCCGAGGCGAAGGCGATGGAGCTGCTCGACCGCGTCGGCGTCGCGAACCAGGCGAAGAAGCTGCCGGCGCAGCTCTCGGGCGGCCAGCAGCAGCGCGTCGCGATCGCCCGCTCGCTCGCGATGAACCCGAAGCTCATCCTCATGGACGAGCCGACGAGCGCGCTCGACCCCGAGATGATCAACGAGGTGCTCGACGTCATGGTCGGCCTCGCGAAGGACGGCATGACGATGATCGTCGTCACCCACGAGATGGGCTTCGCCCGCAAGGCGGCCGACCGGGTGCTCTTCATGGCCGACGGTCGCATCGTCGAGGAGGCGACGCCCGCCGAGTTCTTCGACAACCCGCAGTCCGACCGCGCCAAGGACTTCCTCTCGAAGATCCTCGACCACTGACGCCCCCAGAGACCTCCGCTGCCACGAGCGGCGAGGAACCAACGGAAAGAGAAGAGGCAGGGACATGAAACGCAGCAGAATCGCACTCGTCGCCGTAGCGGCGGCGTCAGCGCTCCTGTTCGCCGGCTGCGCCGGCGACGGTGGCGGCGGCGACGCCGAGCCCACCGTCGAGGAGACGCCCGAGTTCGATGAGGGCACGACCATGGCCGAGCTCGCCGAGGCGGGCACGATCACGATCGGCACCAAGTTCGACCAGCCTCTCTTCGGCCTGGTCGGGCCGTCGGGCGACCCCGAGGGCTTCGACGTCGAGATCGGCAAGATCATCGCGGGCAAGCTGGGCATCGAGCCCGACAGCATCGAGTGGGTCGAGACGGTCTCGGCGAACCGCGAGCCGTTCATCGAGAACGGGCAGGTCGACATCGTCATCGCGACCTACACGATCAACGACGAGCGCAAGAAGGTCGTGTCCTTCGCCGGGCCGTACTACATGGCCGGTCAGTCGATCCTGGTGCTCGCCGACAACGAGGACATCACCTCCGAGGAGGACCTCGTGGGGCAGCCGGTCTGCTCGGTCACGGGCTCCACTCCGGCCGCGAACCTCAAGGAGCTCGGTGCCGAGGTGCTCGAGACCGACACGTACTCGAACTGCCTCGAGCCGCTCCGCAACGGCCAGGTCGTCGCGGTGTCGACCGACAACGTGATCCTCGCCGGGCTCGCCGCGCAGAACGAGGGCGAGTTCAAGGTGGTCGGTGAGCCGTTCACCGAGGAGCCGTACGGCATCGGTCTCGCGCTCGACGACACCGACTTCCGCATGTGGATCAACGACGTGCTGGAGGAGTCGTACGAGGACGGCACGTACGAAGAGGCCTGGAACTCGACCGCGGGGACCATCCTGCCGTTCGTCGAGCCGCCGGCAGTCGACCGCTACTGATCCGCACGTCCGGGCCCCGTTCGCGGGGCCCGGACGCCGCCAGACCTGCAACCGAGAGGACCCGCGTGGACGTCGTCATCGCGAATCTCGACCTCTACCTCGAGGGCTTCGGCGTGACGTTGCTGCTGCTCGGCGTGAGCGGTCTCGGCGCGCTCGTGCTCGGCACGATCATCGCTGCGATGCGCATCTCGCCGATCGCGACGCTTCGCGGTATCGCCACGGTCTATACCGAGATCATCCGCAACACCCCGCTCACGCTCGTCGTGCTCTTCGCAGTGGTGATCGTGCCGCTGCTCGGTGCGCGCGTGCCGTTCATCATCTCCGGCTTTATCGCGCTCGCGGTCTACACCTCGCCATTCGTGGCCGAGGCGCTCCGCTCGGGCATCAACGGCGTCCCGATCGGGCAGGCCGAGGCCGCTCGCAGCCTCGGGCTCGGGTTCAGCCAGTCGGTGGCGCTCGTGATCTTCCCGCAGGCCTTCCGCATGACGATCCCGCCGCTCATCAACGTCTTCATCGCGCTCGCGAAGAACACCTCGGTGGTCGGCGGTGTCGGCTTCGTCGCCGAACTCTTCGGAGTCGGGCGTACGCTCGCGAACGCGAACGGCAGCGCGGTCATCCCGATCCTCATCGGGGTCGCCTTCTTCTACCTCGTCGTGACCGTGCCGCTCGGCCTCCTCGCGACCCAGCTCGAGCGGAAATGGGTGGTGCAGCGATGAGCGGATCCAACGTCCTCTTCGATGCGCCCGGTCCTCGGGCGCGGCGCCTGTCGACCATCCTCTCGTGGGTGAGCGGTGTGCTCCTCCTCGGCGCCGTCGCCTGGGGGATCATGGTGCTGAATGCACCACGCGAGTCGGGCGGCATCACGCTGCCCGGCATGTTCGACCCATCCCGCTGGGACATCGTCGCCGACCCCGAGTTCTGGGAGTTCGTGATCTTCACGGGTGTCTGGAACACGCTGCGGGCCGCGATCGTCGCCGCCGTGCTCGCCGTCGCGCTCGGCGTCGTACTCTCGCTCCTGCGCAGCTCTCCGATCGGCTGGATCCGCATCCCGACCGCCGTGCTCATCGAGTTCTTCCGCGGCATGCCCGTGCTGCTGATGATGCTGTTCATCCTGCTCGTCGCCGGCACCGGTCAGTACTGGGCCGTCGTCGCCGCGCTCGCCGTCTACAACGGTGCGCTCATCGGCGAGGCGTTGCGCGCCGGACTCGTCGCCCTGCCGAGAGGTCAGCGGGAGGCCGCCCTCAGCGTCGGCATGCGCCCGCTGCAGTCGAAGATGCTCGTCGAATTCCCGCAGGCGTTCCGACAGATGCTGCCGATCATCGTCGCCCAGCTCGTCGTGCTGCTGAAAGACACCTCGCTCGGCTACATCGTGGGCTACCAGGAGCTCCTGCGCGTCACCCTGAACAACCTCGGCAGCTTCTACGGAAACCGCTACCTGTTCACGCTGTGGTGCGTCGCGTTCATCCTGTACCTCGCGATGAACCTCTCGCTGTCGTGGTTCGCGCGCTGGCTCGGACGGCGCGGCGACCGTCGTTATCGCGTCGGCAAGGTCGGGCCCGCGCCCGAGGACCCGAGCCAGGCCCTGCTCATGGCCGATGCCAAGGCGGCCGCTCGCGAGTCGGAGTCGGCCGCCCGAACCTGAGCCGGTGCACGACGAATCGCACGACGTACGCCGCTAGACTCGATCTTCGTGTCCGAGCCCCTCGAAATCACCGAATCCGCGGTCGCATCCGCGGTCGACGCAGCCCTCGCGGCGATCGCGTCGGCCGGCGACTCCGCCGCCCTGAAGACCGTTCGCACCGAGCACACCGGCGAGAAGTCGACGCTCGCGCTGCTGAACGCCGAGCTGCGCAATGTGCCCAACGAGCAGAAGGCCGCCCTCGGCAAGCTCGTCGGCGGCGCCCGGGGCCGTGTCAACCAGGCCTTCGCCGCCCGTGAGGCCGAGATCGTCGAGGCCGAGGCGGCCGCGCAGCTCGCGGCCGAGACGGTCGACGTCACGGCGCTGCCCTCCCGCATCACGGCGGGCGCGAGGCATCCCCTCGCCCTGCTGCAGGACCGCGTGTGCGACGTCTTCACCGGAATGGGGTGGGAGATCGCCGAGGGCCCCGAGGTCGAGAGCGAGTGGTTCAACTTCGACGCGCTGAACTTCGACGCCGACCACCCGGCGCGTGCGATGCAGGACACCTTCTTCGTCGACCCGCCCGAGGCGCACCTCGTGATGCGCACGCACACGAGTCCCGTGCAGATCCGCTCGATGCTCGAGCGCGAGCTGCCGCTCTACGTGCTCGCACCGGGCCGCGTGTACCGCACCGACGAGTTCGATGCGACCCACCTGCCGGTCTTCATGCAGTTCGAGGGCGTCGCCGTCGACAAGGGCCTCACGATGGCGCACCTCAAGGGCACGCTCGACCACTTCGTGAAGTCGATCTTCGGCGACGAGGCCAAGATCCGCCTGCGCCCGAGCTTCTTCCCGTTCACCGAGCCGAGCGCCGAGCTCGACTTCTGGCACCCGACCTTCAAGGGCGGCCCCCGCTGGATCGAGTGGGGCGGCTGCGGCATGATGCACCCGAACGTGCTGCGCGCGGCGGGCATCGACCCCGAGGTGTACACGGGCTTCGCCTTCGGCATGGGGGTCGAGCGCGGCCTCATGCTCCGCAACGACGTGCAGGACATGCGCGAAATGGTCGAGGGAGACGTGCGGTTCTCCCAGCAGTTCGGAATGGTGGTCTGACACACATGCGAGTTCCCCTCAGCTGGCTCGCCGAGTACGTCGAGCTCGTGCCCGGCACGACGCCCGAAGACGTCCACGCCGCCCTCGTGAAGGTCGGCCTCGAAGAAGAGGACGTGCACACGTTCGAGCTCCAGGGCCCGATCGTGGTGGGCGAGGTCCTCGAGTTCGTCGAGGAGCCGCAGTCCAACGGCAAGACGATCCGCTGGTGCCAGGTGCGCGTCGCGCCCGACGGCGAGCAGGCGGCCGACGGCGGCGACGCCGTGCACGGCATCGTCTGCGGCGCCCGCAACTTCTTCGTCGGCGACAAGGTCGTGGTGACGCTGCCCGGCGCCGTGCTGCCCGGGCCGTTCCCGATCGCCGCGCGCAAGACCTACGGGCACGTCTCCGACGGCATGATCGCCTCGGCGCGCGAGCTCGGCCTCGGCGACGAGCACGACGGCATCCTGCGCCTCTCGACGCTGGGCCTCGACGCGCCCGTCGGCAGCGACGCGATCTCGCTGCTCGGGCTCGACGACGCCGCGATCGAGATCAACGTCACCCCCGACCGCGGCTACGCGTTCTCGATCCGCGGCGTGGCGCGCGAGTACGCGCACGCGACGGGTGCGGTGTTCCGCGACCCGGCCCTGCAGACCCCCGCGACGGAGGTCGCCGGCGACGGCTTCCCCGTCGTCATCGACGACCGGGCGCCGCTGCGCGGCCGGCTCGCCTCGAACGCGTTCGCGACGCGCATCGTGCGCGGTCTCGACGCCTCGAAGCCGACGCCCGCGTGGATGATCGCGCGGCTGAAGCTCGCCGGCATCCGATCGATCTCGGTGCTCGTCGACATCACGAACTACGTGATGCTCGAGCTCGGCCAGCCGATCCACGGCTACGACCTCGACGCGCTGCGCGGCGGCATCGTCGTGCGTCGCGCCGAGCAGGGCGAGCGGTTCACCACCCTCGACGGCAAGGAGCGCACGCTCCACGCGGAGGACATCGTCGTCACCGACGACCGCGGCCCCATCGGCCTCGCGGGCGTCATGGGCGGCGCGGAGACCGAGATGGGCGACTCGACGCAGAACGTGCTCATCGAGGCCGCCCACTGGGACCCGGTGTCGATCGCACGCACGGCGCGCCGGCACAAGCTGCCGAGCGAGGCCGCGAAGCGCTACGAGCGCGGCATCGACCCGACCATCGGCGCCGTCGCCGTCGCGCGCGTCGCCCAGCTCATGGTCGACCTCGCGGGCGGCACGGCCGACGCCGGCGGTTCGCTCATCCAGACGACGCCCGACCGCGACGCGATCGTGCTGCCCGACGGCTTCGTCTCGCAGCTGATCGGCGTCGAGTACACGAACGACGAGGTGCACGACGCACTCGCCGAGATCGGCGGGGCGCTCACGCGCGTCGACGGCGGCTTCTCGGTGGTGCCCCCGTCGTGGCGTCCCGACCTGACCGGTCGCGAAGAGCTCGCCGAAGAGGTCGCCAGGCTCGTCGGCTACCACCGCATCCCGTCGGTGCTGCCGGTCGCGCCTCCCGGGCGCGGCCTCACCCGCTCGCAGCGGCTGCGCCGGCAGACCGCCGGCGTGCTCGCCGGCGCCGGCTCGACCGAGGTGCTGAGCTTCCCGTTCGCCACCGAGGCCGAGAACGCGCGCTTCGGCAGCGCCGACGGGTCGCCCGTGGCATCCGTGCGCCTCGCGAACGCGCTCGACCAGTCGACGCCCTACCTGCGCCGCTCGCTGCTGCCCGGCCTCATGGCCGCGGCGAAGCGCAACCGCTCGCGCGGGCTCGTCGACGTCGACCTGTTCGAGCTCGGGCTCGTGTTCCTCCCCGAGCTCGGGCGCGTGTACGGCTCCGCCGAGCTCCCGGTCGGCGACGCGAAGCCGAGCGACGAGACGCTCGCCTCCCTCGACGCCGGCATCCCGCCGCAGCCGCGCCACCTCGGCGTGCTGCTCGTGGGCGAGCGGATCGCGAAGCAGCCGGGCCAGCCGGCCGAGGCGTTCGGCATCGTCGACGCGCTCGACGCCGTGCGCCGGGTCGCGCTCGCGACGGGCGCCGAGCTCGAGATCGTGCAGGGATCGCACCAGGCGCTGCACCCGGGCCGCACCGCCGAACTCCGGGTCGGCGGGCGGGTCGTCGGCTTCGCCGGCGAGCTGCTGCCCGCGCTCGCCGAGGAGCACGACCTCCCGCGCGTGGTCGCCGTCGCCGAGCTCGATCTCGACGCCGTGATCGCCGCAGCCGACCCCGCGGTCGAGGCGTCGCCCATCGGCACCTTCCCCGCGGCGACGCAGGACCTCTCGGTGCTCGTCGACGCGGCCGTGCCGGCCGCCGAGGTCGCCGCCGCGGTGCGCGAGGGCGCGGGCGAACTGCTCGAGCACCTCGGCCTCGTCGACGACTACCGGGGCCAGGGCCTGCCCGAGGGGTCGAAGAGTCTGACGTTCGCGCTGCGCTTCCGCGCGCCCGACCGCACGCTCACCGCGGCCGAGGCCAGCGAGGCGAAGCTCGCCGGCGCGGCCCTCGCGGCCGAGCGCACCGGCGCGGCGATCCGCGACTGAGGCCGCTCGACCAGCTCGAACCCCTGGGACGCCGACGACGGCGCCGCGCACTCCGCGCGGCGCCGTCGTCGCATTCCGACGCACACCGCCCCTCGGTTTGCACCCCGCCGCGCCGCGCGGATATGGTCGATCCATGTCCATCACCCGGTTCGTCGCCACCGCACGCGTCTCGCGTGTCTCGGTCGTGCGCAGCCGACGCCGTGGCGGCCGCCGAATCTCGGCGACCCCTGCGCAGGCGTAGCGGCCTGTCGCGGGGCGTCGCCGGAACATCGCCCCGACCAGACAGACCCTAAGGTGGATTCCATGACGTACTCCGTCGCCGTTTCCGGCGCGTCCGGCTATGCCGGAGGAGAGATCCTGCGGCTGCTCGCCGATCATCCCGAGTTCGAGGTGCGCACCGTGACCGCGCACTCGAACGCCGGCCAGCCGCTCGTCGCGGTGCAACCGCACCTGCGCACCTACACGCACCTCACCTTGCAGGAGACGAGCGCCGCGACGCTCGCCGGCCACGACGTCGTCTTCCTGGCGCTCCCGCACGGCGCCTCGGGGGCGGTCGCGGCCGAGCTGTCGCCCGAGACGCTGGTCATCGACTGCGGCGCCGACCACCGGCTCGAGAACGCCGCCGACTGGGACGCCTTCTACGGGGGCGACTTCCACCCCGCGTGGACGTACGGCGTGCCCGAGCTGCCGCGACTGTCGAGCACCCAGCGCGACCGGCTGGCGAAGTCGCGTCGCATCGCCGCACCCGGTTGCAACGCCTCGACCGTCGCGCTGTCGCTCGCGCCCGGCATCCGCGCCGGCGTCATCGAGGACCACGACCTCGTGTCGGTGCTCGCCGTCGGGCCGTCGGGCGCGGGCAAGAGCCTGAAGGCGCACCTGCTCGGCTCCGAGATCCTCGGGTCCGCGAACCCGTACTCGGTCGGCGGGGTCCACCGGCACATCCCCGAGATCCAGCAGGCGCTCCGCTGGGCCGGGGCGGCGAACCCGACCATCTCGTTCACCCCGGTCATCGTGCCGATGTCGCGCGGCATCCTCGCGACCTCCACGGCGCGTATCATGCCGGGCACCGACCCGAAGACCGTGCGCGCCGCCTGGGAGGACGCGTACGCGGGGGAGCGCTTCGTGCAGCTGCTGCCCGAGGGCCAGTTCCCGCGCACCGCCGACGTGCTCGGCGCGAACACCGCGCTCATGGGCCTCGCGGTCGACGAGCGGGCGGGTCGCGTCGTCGTCGTCACCGCCGTCGACAACCTCGTCAAGGGCACCGCGGGTGCCGCCATCCAGTCGGCGAACCTCGCGCTCGGGCTCACCGAGTCGACCGGCCTTCCCGTGAACGGAGTCGCCCCGTGACCGTCACCGCCCCTTCGGGATTCGAAGCCGCAGGCATCGCCGCAGGCATCAAGCGCACCGGGGCGCTCGACCTCGCCCTCATCGTGAATCGCGGACCGTCGCAGCACGCGGCCGCGGTGTTCACCTCGAACCGCGCCCAGGCGAACCCGATCATCTGGTCGCGCCAGGTCATCGCCGACGGCCGGGTCTCCGCGATCGTGCTCAACTCGGGCGGCGCGAACTGCTTCACCGGGCCCGAGGGCTTCCAGGTCACGCACCGCACGGCCGAGGCGGCCGCGTCCGCGCTCGAGGTGTCGGCCGGCGATGTCCTCGTCTGCTCGACGGGACTCATCGGCGACCAGCTCGACGGCGAGGTCCTCGAGGAGGGCGTGCTCAGCGCCGCGAATCGGCTTTCAGGCGAGGAGCAGGCCGGCGCCGACGCAGCCCGCGCGATCATGACGACCGACACCACGCCCAAGACCGTCGTCGTCGAGGGCGCGGGCTGGAAGATCGGCGGCATCGCGAAGGGGGCGGGCATGCTCGCACCCGGGCTCGCCACGATGCTCGTCGTCCTCACGACCGACGCCGAGCTCGAGGCATCCGCCCTCGACCGGGCGCTGCGGCAGGCGACCCGTGTGAGCTTCGACCGCCTCGACTCCGACGGCTGCATGTCGACCAACGACCAGGTGACCCTCCTCGCGAGCGGCGCCTCGGGCGTCACCCCCGACGAGGCGGCCTTCACCGAGGCGCTGACCGCGGCCTGTCTCGACCTCGCCGCGCAGCTGCAGGCCGATGCCGAGGGGGCGAGCCACGACATCACGATCGAGGTGCGCGGCGCCGAGACCGAGGACGACGCCGTCGAGGTCGGTCGCTCGGTCGCCCGCAACAACCTCTTCAAGGCCGCGATCTTCGGCAACGACCCCAACTGGGGCCGCGTGCTCGCCGCGATCGGCACCACGCAGGCGCCGTTCGACCCGTACCTCGTCGACGTCTCGATGAACGGGGTGCGGGTGTGCCACGCCGGCCGCCCCGATCGCCCGCGCGACGAGGTCGACCTCACGCCGCGCGCGACCCACGTGCTCATCGAGCTGCACGCGGGCGAGGCGACCGCGACCATCCTCACCAACGACCTCACGCACGACTACGTGCATGAGAACAGCGCCTACGCGAGCTGAGCGCATGAGCGAGATCGAGACGGATGCCGCGGGGAGCGGCGCAGACCTCGCCGCCCAGAAGGCGGGCGTGCTCATCGAGTCGCTGCCGTGGCTGCAGCGCTTCCACGGCGAGACGATCGTCGTCAAGTTCGGCGGCAACGCGATGGTCAGCCCCGAGCTGCAGCGCGCGTTCGCCGAGGACATGGTCTACCTGCGCTACGCCGGCATCAAGCCGGTCGTCGTGCACGGCGGCGGCCCGCAGATCTCGGCGATGCTCGAGCGGCTCGGCATCGAGAGCGAGTTCCGCGGCGGGTACCGAGTGACGACGCCCGAGGCGATGGACGTGGTGCGCATGGTGCTCACGGGCCAGGTCAATCGCGAGCTCGTCTCGCTCATCAACGGGCACGGGCCGCTCGCGGCCGGGCTCTCCGGCGAGGACGCGGGGCTGTTCACCGGCCGTCGTCGCGGGGCCGTCGTCGACGGCGTCGAGATCGACCTCGGCCTGGTGGGCGACGTCGTGGCGGTCGACCCCGAGGCGGTGCAGGCGCAGCTCGACGCCGGGCGGATCCCCGTCGTCTCGTCGATCGCGCCGGATGCCGACACACCGGGCCAGTCGCTCAACGTGAACGCCGACTCGGCGGCCGCGGCCCTCGCGGTCGCGCTCGGTGCGGCCAAGCTCGTCATCCTCACCGACGTCGCCGGGCTGTACCGCGACTGGCCGAACCGCGACTCGCTCGTCTCGGTCATCGAGGTGCCCGAGCTCCTGTCCCTGCTGCCCACGCTCGAATCGGGCATGATCCCCAAGATGCGCGCCTGTCTCGACGCCGTCGAGGGCGGCGTCGCGAAGGCGGCGATCATCGACGGCCGCGTGCCGCACTCGATCCTGCTCGAGGTCTTCACCCAGTCCGGAATCGGCACGGAGGTCGTGCCCCAGAACGCCGGAGGTGCCGAGTGAACGACTGGCAGCAGCGGTTCGACACCCGCATCATGCGCTCGATCGGCATGCCCCTCGCCAAGCTCGAGCGCGGCGAGGGCGCGCGCGTGTGGGACGACTCCGGCAAGGCCTACCTCGACTTCCTCGCCGGCATCGCGGTCAACGCGCTCGGCCACGCGCATCCGACCTTCGTGGAGGCGGTCTCCCGGCAGGCCGCAACGCTCGCCCATGTCTCCAACTACTTCACGACCGAGCCGACACTCGAGCTCGCCGAGCGGATCACCCGGCTCGCCGGGGCGGGCGACGAGGGCCGCGTGTGGTTCGGCAACTCCGGCGCCGAGGCCAACGAGGCCGCGTTCAAGCTCGCCCGCCTCAACAACTCGGGCGGCGCGCGCACGCGGGTGCTCGCGCTCGTCGACGCCTTCCACGGGCGCACGATGGGTTCGCTCGCCCTCACCGGCAAGGCGCACATGCGCGACCCGTTCCTGCCGCTGCCCGGCGGGGTCGAGCACATCCCGGCGACGATCGAGGCGCTCGAGGCCGAGATGGACGACGCGGTCGCCGCGCTCATCGTCGAGCCCATCCAGGGGGAGGCGGGCGTCGTCGAGCTGCCCGAGGGCTTCCTCGAGGCCGCGCGCGAGCTGACGCACCGCCACGGGGCGCTGCTCATCGTCGACGAGATCCAGACGGGCGCCGGGCGCACCGGCGCCTGGTTCGGGTTCCAGCACGCGGGCATCGCACCCGACGCGATCACCTTCGCGAAGGGCGTCGGAGGGGGCTTCCCGATCGGCGGCCTCGTGACCTACGGGCACGCGTCGTCGCTCTACACGAAGGGCCAGCACGGCTCGACGTTCGGCGGCAACCCGCTGGCGACCGCCGTCGCGAACGCGGTGCTCGGCGAGATCGAGTCGTCGGGACTCGTCGAGAACGCGCGGACGCGCGGTGCGCAGTTGCGCGAGCGCATCCTCGAACTCGACTCCCCGCTCGTCGCAGGGGTCCGCGGTCGCGGCCTCCTGATCGGCATCGGGCTGACCGAGCCCGTCGCGGGCCACCTCGTCGCCGCGGCGATGGACGAGGGACTCATCGTGAACGCGGCGAACGACGCCACCATCCGCATGGCGCCCCCGCTCATCATCGGCGATGCCGAGATCGACGAGTTCGTCGAGCGCTTCTCCCGGGCCCTCGACGCCGTCGCCAGCCACTGAACGCTTCCCGAACGAAACGGATCCCATGACCCGCCACTTCCTCCGCGACGACGACCTCAGCCCGGCCGAACAGGCCGAGGTCCTCGACCTCGCCGCCCGACTCAAGTCCGACCGGTTCGCCGAGCGTCCGCTCGAGGGCCCGCAGACCGTCGCCGTCATCTTCGACAAGACCTCCACTCGCACGCGCGTGTCCTTCTCTGTCGGCATCGCCGACCTCGGCGGAGTGCCGCTCGTGATCGCCTCGAACGAGAGCCAGCTCGGCGGCAAGGAGTCGGTCTCCGACACGGCCCGCGTGCTCGAGCGCATGGTCGCCGCGGTCGTCTGGCGCACCTATGCCCAGTCGGGCCTGGAGGAGATGGCGGCCGGCACCGCGGTGCCCGTCGTGAACGCCCTCTCCGACGACTTCCACCCCTGCCAGATCCTCGCCGACCTGCAGACCGTGCGCGAGCAGAAGGGCGAGCTCGCGGGGCTCACGATGTCGTACTTCGGCGACGGTGCGAACAACATGGCGCACTCCTACCTGCTCGGCGGCGCGACCGCCGGCATGCACGTGCGCATCGCCGCCCCGGCCGGCTACGCGCCCCGGGCCGACATCGTCGCGGACGCCGAGCGCATCGCCGCGTCCACGGGCGGGTCCGTGCTCGTGACGACCGACCCGGGCGCCGCCGCATCGGGTGCCGACGTGATCGTCACCGACACCTGGGTGTCGATGGGGCAGGAGGCCGAGAAGGCCCAGCGCCTCGCGACCTTCGGCGAGTACCGGGTGACCGGGGCGCTCATGGCGGAGGCCGCCGACTCGGCGATCTTCCTGCACTGCCTGCCCGCCTATCGCGGCGTCGAGGTCGACGCGGAGGTCATCGACGGCCCGCAGTCGGTCGTGTGGGACGAGGCGGAGAACCGCCTGCACGCGCAGAAGGCGCTGCTCACCTGGCTCTTGAACCGGAAGGACGCATGATGGCCGAGCACGGCACCAACGAGGGCTCGCTCTGGGGCGCCCGCTTCGCGAGCGGCCCGTCGCCCGAACTCGCCCGCCTCTCGAAGTCGACGCACTTCGACTGGCAGCTCGCGGGCTACGACCTCGCCGGGTCACGGGCGCACGCCCGGGCGCTCGCCGCGGCCGGCTACCTCGGCGACGACGAGCTCGCGACGATGCTCGCGGGGCTCGACACGCTCGAGGCCCGCGTGCTGTCCGGCGAGATCGTCGCGGCCGAGAGCGACGAGGACGTGCACGGCGCGCTCGAGGCGGCGCTCATCGGCATCGTGGGGTCCGAGCTCGGCGGCAAGCTGCGCGCCGGACGCAGCCGCAACGACCAGATCGCGACGCTCGTCCGGCTGTACCTGAAGGACCACACCGCCGTCATCGGGCAGCAGCTCGTGCACCTCATCGACGCGCTCGCCGCACAGGCCGAAGCGCACCGCGAGGCGATCATGCCGGGCCGCACGCACCTGCAGCACGCGCAGCCGGTGCTGCTCGCGCACCACCTGCTCGCCCACGCGTGGGCGCTCAGCCGCGACCTCGAACGCCTCGTCGACTGGACGAAGCGCGCCGACGTCTCGCCGTACGGCGGGGGAGCGCTCGCGGGCTCGACGCTCGGCCTCGACGCCGCCGCCGTCGCACGCGACCTCGGGCTCGCCTCGCCCGCCGAGAACTCGATCGACGGCACGGCGAGCCGCGACGTCGTCGCCGAGTTCGCCTTCGTCACCACCATGATCGGCATCAACCTGTCGCGCATCTCCGAGGAGATCATCCTCTGGAACACCCGCGAGTTCGGCTTCGTCACGCTCGACGACGGCTACTCGACGGGGTCGTCGATCATGCCGCAGAAGAAGAACCCCGACATCGCCGAGCTCGCGCGCGGCAAGTCGGGCCGCCTCATCGGCAACCTCACCGGGCTCCTCGCCACGCTGAAGGCCCTCCCGCTCGCGTACAACCGCGACCTCCAGGAGGACAAGGAGCCCGTCTTCGACTCGGTCGAGACGCTCGAGGTGCTCCTGCCGGCGTTCACGGGCATGGTGGCGACGCTCACCTTCCACACCGACCGGATGGCGGAGCTCGCGCCCGCCGGATTCTCGCTCGCGACCGACGTCGCCGAGTGGCTCGTGAAGCGGCACGTGCCGTTCCGGGACGCCCACGAGATCACCGGCGCACTCGTGCGCTACGCCGAGGAGCACTCGCTCGAGCTCGACGCCGTCGACGACGCCGCGCTCGCCGCGATCTCGCCGCACCTCACGCCCGAGGTGCGCGAGGTGCTGACGATCGAGGGCTCGGTGGCGAGCCGCGACGGCATCGGGGGCACCGCACCGGTGCGGGTCGACGAGCAGTTCGCACGCCTGGCCGATCGGGTGCGGCACCTCGTCGCGGGGCTTCCCGAGGGGGCGGCCTGACGGCACTGGCGACGCCCGAGCGCGCGTTCTTCGAGCAGGATCCGGTGCGGCTCGCACCGCTTCTGCTCGGTGCCGTGCTCTCCTACACCGCGCCCGACGGGGAGGTCGCGATCCGGCTCTCCGAGCTCGAGGCCTACCGGGGCGTCGGCGAGGATCCCGGCTCCCACGCCTTCCGCGGGCGCACGCCGCGGACGGAGGTCATGTTCGGCGAACCGGGACATCTCTACGCGTACTTCAGCTACGGCATGCACGTCTGCCTGAACATCGTGTCGAGGCCGAGCGGTCGCGCCTCGGCGGTGCTGATCCGCGGGGCGACGGTCGTGCGTGGCCTCGAGCTCGCGCGGCATCGTCGACCGGGCGTCGCCGACCGCGATCTCGCGCGCGGGCCGGGCCGGCTCTCGCGCGCACTCGGGGTGCCGCTCAAGGCCGATGGCGGCGACCTGCTCGCGGCGCCGTTCTCGCTGCAGGTCCTCGAGGCGCCGCTCCATCACGCGGCGGGCCCGCGCACGGGCGTGAGCGGCGACGGCGGGGGCGCGGACTACCCGTGGCGGTTCTGGCTGCCGGGCGACGAGGGCGTCTCGCCCTACCGGCGCCACAAGCTCGCCGCCGAGTAGTCGTCGGCCTCAGCGGATCGCGAGGTGGACGACGAGTGCCGCGGCGCACGCCCAGATGAGGCTCGCGAAGGTGCCGATGATGAATCGCTCGCGCGCCTCGGGCGCTTCGAGCTCGGTGAACCGGCCGACGCCCTTGATCGCGACCACGATCGCGAGGGCCTCGGGGAATCCCGCGATGATCGCGCCGGCCGAGGCGACGCGCTCGAGCACGCCGATCGTGAGTCCGCCGCGCAGCACCTCCCGGCGTCGTTCGACGGCGTGCACGCCCGATGCGGCGTCGGGGTCGACCCGCCGGTCGGTCACGATGATGCCGCCGTGCAGGCCGGGCGCGACAGCGCCGCCCATCGCGAGGTCGAGCGCGGTGCCCGCCGCGGCGCTGCCGCCGAACACGGCGATCCCGAGGCCGAGCACGACGACGAGCGGCGCGATGCCGATCGGCGGGAGGGTCGGGGCGGAGGCGGCGGCGAGCAGCGCGATGCCGAGCGTGCCCGTCGCGAACCAGACGTAGCCGCGACGGGGCTTCACCGACGCGAGGATCGACAGCACTGTCGCGGCGACGAGGGCGAGCAGGAGCGCCGACCAGATGATCGCGTCGGCGATGACGAAGAGGTTCATGGGTGGCGGGCTCCCGTCGAGGCATCCAGATTCTCAAGCAGCCTAGCGAGCGCGGGCACCGCGTCGAGCTCGGCGCGGATGTTCGCCGACTTCATGCGCGAGCTGATCGCCGGGGCGCTCACCCCGAGCTCGTCGGCGATGTCGGACTGCAGCGCGCCCGCGACGATGCGGTCGTAGACCTCCCACCCCTGACCGGAGCGGCGCTCGCGGAGGATGAGGGCCAGCTTGAACAGCGCCTCGAGGTGCGCGGCATCGCCGTCGAGGTCCGAGCCGGGCGCCTCGACGGCCAGCCGGGGGCTGCTCTTCTTGGCGCGTTCGACGGCATCGCGCGCGGCGAAGAACGCCTCGCCGCTCGCCTCCCTGATGTCGTCGGGGAGCGGCTCGCGCACCGGGCCGCAGCCGATGCCGACGCTCCACTCACCCTGGCGGGTGAGCTCGAGGACGACGTCGACGGCCGTGCGCGCGTCGTCGGTGAGGAGTTGGATCTCGTCACCCGCGTTGCGAGCGACGGGCAGCCTGAGCCGATCGCCGTGCGCGTCCTGGATGCGGTCGCGCTCGGCGCCGGCGAGATCGGCGCGCGTGCGGCTGGAGACCTGGTCCGCGGTGATGACGATCACGACCCCTCCTTCACCTTGCAGGCTTCATCTTGATGAAGATAAGCATACAGCATTAAACGACTGATGGTTAGGGATGGAATGCTCATCGCCCGCCCGCTGATAATCTGACGTGGTGTCAGACCCAGTGATCCTCTCCACCCAGCAGAACGACGCCTCATTCGACGACGTCTGGGAGGAGCTCGTCTGGCGCGGCCTCGTGCACGTGTCGACCGACCAGGCCGCGCTCAAAGAGCTCCTCGCGGGCGAGCCGATCACGTATTACTGCGGCTTCGACCCGACCGCGCCGAGCCTGCACCTGGGCAACCTCGTGCAGCTGCTCACCATGCGCCGGCTGCAGCTCGCGGGGCACAAGCCCCTGGGGCTCGTCGGCGGCTCGACGGGGCTCATCGGCGACCCGCGCCCGACGGCTGAGCGCACGCTGAACACGAAGGAGACCGTCTCCGAGTGGGTCGGCTACCTGCAGGGGCAGGTCACGCGCTTCCTCTCGCAGGATGGCGACAACGCCGTGCGGCTCGTCAACAACCTCGACTGGACGGCCGGCCTCAGCGCGATCGACTTCCTCCGCGAGATCGGCAAGCACTACCGTGTCGGCACGATGCTGAAGAAGGACGCGGTCGCCTCGCGCCTGAACTCCGACTCCGGCATCAGCTACACCGAGTTCAGCTACCAGATCCTGCAGGGCTTCGACTACCTCGAGCTCTTCCGCCAGTACGGCTGCGTGCTGCAGACGGGCGGCAGCGACCAGTGGGGCAACCTCACGAGCGGCACCGACCTGATCCACCGCGTCGAGGGGGCGAGCGTGCACGCGATCGGCACGCCGCTCATCACGAACAGCGACGGCACGAAGTTCGGCAAGAGCGAGGGCAACGCGGTCTGGCTCGACGCCGCCATGTGCAGCCCGTACCGCTTCTACCAGTTCTGGCTCAACACCGACGACGCCGACGTGGTCACGCGCCTCAAGGTCTTCACCTTCCTCGGCCGCGAGCGCATCGAGGAGCTCGAGGCGCTCGTCGCGAGCGAGCCCTTCCGTCGCGAGGCCCAGCGGGTCCTCGCGACCGAGGTCACCACGATGGTGCACGGCGCGGATGCCACGGCGGCGGTCATCGCCGCATCGCAGGCGCTCTTCGGGCAGGGCGAGATCACCGAGCTCGACGCCGACGTCTTCGAGTCGGCGCTGCGCGAGCTGCCGAACACGACGACCTCGCCCGACGCCCCGATCGCGCAGCTCCTCGCCGACACGAAGCTCGTCTCCAGCCTGAGCGAGGGCCGCCGAGCGATCGCCCAGGGCGGCGTGTCGATCAACAACCGCCGAGTCGACGACCAGGCCGCGACGCTCGACGCCTTCGTCGAGCGGGGCGGCATGGCCGTGCTCCGTCGTGGCAAGAAGACGCTCGCCGGCGTCTTCGTCGAATAGCAGCCGGCTTCGCCGAGTCTCACGGGCCCCGGTTCGATCACCTCATGATCGAACCGGGGCCCTTCGCGTTGCACAGTCGGGGGCGGAACTGGCCGAGGAGCTGAGCGGGCCGGTCCCGGGGGAGTGCAGGTGGGTGACCACGGCGTCGCGCGGGATCCGGAGGCTTGGTCGATGACTTCCGCCATCTGATCAGGGCTTCATCCGCAGGGCCGGCTGTCGAAGCAGGCCGCGACACGCCCGGGTTGCATGGTGGATTTGTGGGGTGGGGTGTGGGTGACGTAGATTTTCTTTTGTCGCCGCGGCGGCCGGGAAGCGCGAGAGTGAGGCCCGGGTCGAGCGGTGGTGGTTCTAGCCAAATAACCTCGAAGGCGCAGGATTGCGACTCGGTGATTTCAAGTCTAGGATGA
>NZ_JBHVSE010000006.1:0-134437 GCF_042885275.1 Agromyces sp. NPDC058064
GCCCCCGCCCCGCCCCGGCCGGGGGGGCCCCCCCCGGCCGGCCTTCGTCGTCGCTGCGGTGCGTGCCGCCGCTCAGTCGGTGCCGAGGTCGAACGCCGCGGCCTCGTTCGCCGCGTCGGTCGCGGCCTCGAGGTCGCTCTCGGCGCCGCCGGCCGTGATCTCGGCCGCGGTGCCGCTCGCCGCCAGGTCGCCGACCAGCGCCGCCGTCGCGCCGCCGACCAGGTTGAGGTGGGCGTACTGCTCGAGGCGCGCACGCGAGTCGGCGATGTCGAGGTTGCGCATGGTGAGCTGGCCGATGCGGTCTTCGGGACCGAACGCCTGGTCGCCGACGCGTTCCATCGAGAGCTTCTCGGGCTGGTAGCTGAGCGCGGGGCCCGTCGTGTTCATGATCGTGTAGTCGTCGCCGCGACGCAGGCGCAGCGTGACCTCGCCCGTGACGGCCGAGGCGACCCAGCGCACGATGGACTCGCGCAGCATGAGCGACTGCGGGTCGAGCCAGCGGCCCTCGTACATGAGGCGGCCGAGTCGGCGGCCCTCGTTGTGGTAGTTCGCGATGGTGTCTTCGTTGTGGATCGCGTTGAGCAGGCGCTCGTAGGCGATGTGCAGCAGGGCCATGCCCGGGGCCTCGTAGATGCCGCGCGACTTCGCCTCGATGATGCGGTTCTCGATCTGGTCGCTCATGCCGAGACCGTGGCGCCCGCCGATGGCGTTCGCCTCGAGCACGAGCTCCACGGCGTCGTCGTAGCGAACGCCGTTGAGTGCGACCGGGCGGCCCTGCTCGAACGAGACCGTCACGTCTTCGGTGGCGATCTCGACCGAGTCGTCCCAGAACTTTACGCCCATGATGGGCTCGACCGTGGTGATGCCCTCGCTGAGCTCCTCGAGCACCTTCGCCTCGTGCGTCGCGCCCCAGATGTTCGCGTCGGTCGAGTACGCCTTCTCGGCCGAGGCGCGGTACGGCAGCTCGCGCTGCTGCAGCCACTCGCTCATCTCGGCGCGACCGCCCAGCTCGGTGACGAAGTCCGCGTCGAGCCACGGCTTGTAGATGCGCAGTCGCGGGTTGGCCATGAGGCCGTAGCGGTAGAACCGCTCGATGTCGTTGCCCTTGTACGTCGAGCCGTCGCCCCAGATGTCGACGCCGTCTTCGAGCATCGCGCGGACGAGCAGGGTTCCCGTGACGGCACGACCGAGCGGCGTCGTGTTGAAGTACGCCTTGCCGCCCGAGCGGATGTGGAAGGCACCGCACTGCAGGGCGACGAGGCCCTCTTCGACGAGCGCCGCACGGCAGTCGACGAGTCGCGAGATCTCCGCGCCGTACTCGATCGCGCGCCCGGGCACCGCCTCGACGTCGGGCTCGTCGGGCTGGCCGAGGTCGGCCGTGTAGGTGCAGGGCACTGCGCCCTTCTCGCGCATCCACGCGACCGCGACCGAGGTGTCGAGGCCGCCGGAGAAGGCGATGCCGACGCGTTCGCCGACGGGCAGGCTGGAGAGGACTTTCGACATGCGTTCAAGCCTACCGGCCGCGCCGGTGGGTGCGTCGGGCCGCGTCGCCCGGAGTGGGGGGCCCGCGAGAAGCCCGCTTCACCGGCCCGAAACACGCCCCGCGATAAGGTGGAGTGTGACTCCAGAAGAAACTGCCCCGGGGCCCGAGGCGTCGCTCGCCGACGAGCCAGAGGTCCGTCGGGCGCTGGCCGAGGCCGATCGCGCCTCCGTCGCGGCGGTCGTCGCGGAGCATCCGTCATCGCCGCTCGCCTGGACCGAGCTCGCCGACCTCGCCGACTCCGAGGGGCGCGCGATCGAGGCCTTCGCCTACGCGGCCGTCGCCGTCGAGCTCGCACGCGAGCAGCTGAGCGCGTCGGGCTGGCAGCCCGGCAGCGCCGTGCCGTGGGCCGACGAGCCCAACCGCGCCTACCTCCGCGCCCTCGACACGCAGCGCCGCGCCGCCGCCGGCCTGGGGCTCGACGAGCGCGCCGGCCGTCTCGCCGACGAGCTCGCGAGCGCCGACGCCGAGGCGCCCGCACGCATCGCGAGCGAGTTCACGCCCACCCAGCTGATGCCCGTCGTGCCCGCCGCCCTGTTCGCGCCGGCAGAGGCCGACGCCGCCCCCCGAGACCTGATCGAAGAACCCGCCGTGCCCGCCACGGCAGGAGAGGACTGACATGCCCGCGGCCGTACTCATCGGTGCACAGTGGGGCGACGAGGGCAAGGGCAAGGCGACCGACCTGCTCGGCTCGCGCCTCGACTACGTCGTCAAGTTCAACGGCGGCAACAACGCGGGTCACACCGTGGTCGTCGGCGACGAGAAGTACGCGCTGCACCTCCTGCCGTCCGGCATCCTGACGCCCGGCGTCACGCCGGTCATCGCGAACGGCGTCGTCGTCGACATCGAGGTGCTCTTCGAGGAGCTCGAGGGCCTCGAGGCCCGCGGGGTGGATGTCTCGAAGCTCAAGGTCTCGGCGAACGCGCACCTCATCACGCAGTACCACCGCACCCTCGACAAGGTGACCGAGCGCTTCCTCGGCAAGCGCCAGATCGGCACGACCGGTCGCGGCATCGGCCCGTCGTACGCCGACAAGATCAACCGCGTCGGCATCCGCATGCAGGACCTCTTCGACGAGAACATCCTGCGGCAGAAGGTCGAGGGCGCCCTCGACCAGAAGAACCACCTGCTGGTCAAGATCTACAACCGCCGCGCCATCGGCGTCGACGAGGTCGTCGACGAGCTGCTCGGCTACGTCGACCGGCTGCGCCCGATGGTGACCGACACCTCGCTGCTGCTGCACGAGGCGATCGAGCGCGGCGAGACCGTGCTCTTCGAGGGCGGCCAGGCCACCATGCTCGACGTCGACCACGGCACCTACCCGTTCGTGACCTCGTCGAACGCGACGTCGGGCGGCGCCATCACCGGCTCGGGCATCGCCCCGAACAAGATCGATCGCGTGATCGCCGTCATCAAGGCGTACACGACCCGCGTCGGGGCGGGCCCGTTCCCGACCGAGCTGTTCGACGAGTGGGGCGACTTCCTCACCGAGCAGGGCCACGAGTTCGGCACCACCACCGGCCGCAAGCGCCGCACCGGCTGGTACGACGCCCCGATCGCCCGCTACGCCGCGCGCATCAACGGCGTCACCGACTTCGTGCTGACCAAGCTCGACGTGCTCACCGGCATCGAGAAGATCCCGGTCGCCGTCGCATACGACGTCGACGGCCAGCGCTTCGACGAGATCCCGGTGTCGCAGTCCGACTTCCACCACGCGAAGCCGATCTACGAGGAGTTCCCCGGCTGGACGGAGGACATCTCGGGTGCGCGCGAGTTCTCCGACCTGCCCGCGAACGCGCAGGCGTACGTCCGCGAGCTCGAGGCGATGAGCGGATCGCGCATCTCGGCGATCGGCGTCGGGCCGGGTCGCGACGAGATCGTGACGCTGCACGACCTGCTCGACTGAGCCGGGCCGCGCGCTCCCTCCGAGCCTCCCGATGCTGTACCTGCTCTACCCCCTTCGATAGTGTCGGAGCAGGGTGCGTGCTCTACCGCGCACCCGTTGCGGCGACACTGCCGCGAGCAAGGGGGAGTAGATGCCGATCGTTCGTCGTACCCTGGCCGGAATCGCGGCCCTGCTCATGGCGGTGGGTCTCGCCGCTCCGGCAGCGGCACCCGCGTTCGCGGCACCCGACGACGCCGAGTTCATCCTCACCAAGTCGGTGGACCCCGACACCTCGCCGTACGCCCCCGGTGAGAAGTTCAGCTACACCATCGAGCTGACCTGCAACAGCACCCTCGTCGACACCTGCGTGAACGCGCAGCTCACCGACACGCTGCCGGCACCCCTCGTCTTCGATCCGAGCGTCGAGCCGCCGGTCGAGGTGAACGGCGGCGGCGCCTCGACGGTCACCGTCGACGGCTCGGACCTCACGGTCGACTTCGAGACCGACGGGTCGGCCGGCACGGGGCAGCCGTCGGGGCAGAAGACCACGATCACGGTCTTCGTGCAGATCCCGAGCGACATCAGCGCCGACTACAACGATGCCGAGATCGTGAACACGGCCAGGGTGACCGCCGACAACGCGCTCACCGTCGAGGACAGCGCGGCCATCACGATCGAGGTGCCTGAGGTGCTCGACTCGACCGTCACGAAGTCGGTCGACGACCACCAGCCCGACGGCACCCCCGGCGTGCCCGCCCTGCCCGACCAGCCCGTCGACTACACGATCGGCGGCGGCAACGCCTCGAACCGCTCGGTCGACGAGATCGTCGTGCAGGACCCGGCCGACGGCGTCGCGAGTCCCTTCGACGGCTACTTCGACTTCACGGGCATCACCTCGATCACGCCGCCGGCCGGAGCCGACCAGGTCGAGATCGAATGGCTCGACGCCGACGGCAACTGGACCTCGGCGTACGGCCCCGGGCCGATCCCCGCCGACCCCTCGGGGATCCCCGCCGGCGTTCCGCAGGAGGACGTGAAGGGGCTCCGCTTCACGTTCAGCTCGTCGACCGGAGACCAGCTGCCGCCGTCGGGCGACGAGGGGGCCGAGATCGGCATCGGCGCCGAGACGAACGACACGGTGCTCGGAATCCCGCTCGACCAGTCGGTCCAGGTGCCGAACACGGCGTCGTCGAACGTCGTGGTGCACGACACCCCGAGCACGCCGAAGACGGCGCCCGGCGACGTGGTGATCTCGAACACCGGTCCGTTCGTCGAGGTCACGAAGAACTTCGCCAACCCGAACCTGCTCGCGGGGCAGCAGACCACCGCGACGATCGAGGCGACCAACGGCTTCAGGCCCGTGACCGAGATGGTCATCCAGGAGCCGACACCGGGCCAGCCGAACCTCGCCGACCAGGGCCTCACCTTCGACGGCTTCACGAGCGGGGTCACCTGGCCCCCGAACGCGACCGGCGCGACGATCACCTACGAGTACGCCGACGGCGAGACCGAGACGCTCACGGCCGACACCCCGAACACGCTGCCCGACCCCGAGCTCGAAGACCTCGGTGAGGTCGTCGGATTCACCGTGACCTTCACCGGGCCGATCATCCAGAACGGCACGGCGACCGTGCCCTTCGACGTCGTCGCGCAGCCCGTCGACGGCGAGGACGTCACGTCGACGAACGAGACGACCTCGACCGTCACCGACCAGACGGGCAAGAGCGGCGCCGACACGGCCAGCGACGACTCGACCCGTCAGCCGGGCCGCGTCTCGACGACGATCGACAAGAACATCGCACGCGACTCGCAGTGGGCGGTGCCCGGCTCGACGACCGACGTGAGCTTCAACGCCCATGTGAACGACGAGGGCGCGAACGCCTCGACGGTCGGCTCGGACGTGCTCGTCATCAGCGACCCGGCGGATCCGCAGCCGGGGGCCGTCGATCCGTTCTGGAACACCTTCGACCTCACCCAGATCGTCGCCGGCGTACCCGCCAACGCCGACCTGCAGGTGAACTACTGGGACGGCAGCGAATGGGTGGCGCTGCCGGGCGGCCAGCTCGACGGCGAAGGCACGCTCGTGCTCTCGGTGCCGGGCGGCACCGCGCCCGTGACGCAGGATGAGATCCAGGGCATCCAGTTCGTCTACACGCCGAAAGAGGGCGAGCTCCTGCCGCCCGGGTTCCAGGTGGCCCCGTCGATCACTGTCGAGACGCGCGACCAGTTCCGCGACGGCTCGGGTTCGGTGGCGGATGCCGCGGCCGAGGCCGATCCGCTGACCGTGCCGAATCTCGCCGGCTCCGAGGTGCACAACGACAACGACGTCACGCCCGACGACAACACGGCGACCGACGGCGACCAGATCGACCTCAACCCGATCGACGGCGGCGACGGCCCCGACCTCTTCGAGAAGCACTGGCTGATCGACGCCGCAGATCCGCTCTTCGCGTTCACCGAGGACCGGCGGACCGCCCGCATCTCGTGGTCGACCGAGGGCGTGCCCTTCGACACCGTGACGATCACCGACGACCCGACGGCCGGCCCCGCCTACGACGACACGGCGATCGCGAACTCCGCCTTCGACGCGTGGAACCTCGTCGAGATCGCCCCGATCGACGCGAGCCTCGACGCGTCGATGCAGTACGACCGGGTGTCGAAGGTCGAGCTCTTCGCGTTCGACGAAGGCACCGGCACGGGCGCCTGGGTCGACATCACGAGCAAGGCCTGCGCCACGGCGGCCGACTGCGACGGGGCGTTCCCCGGATACGTGCTCGACGCCGACGAGGTCGAGTCGACCCGGGCCGTGCGACTCACCTACGCCGAGGGCTCCGCTCGCGGCGGCGCGGGGCAGCCGACCGCCGGTTCGGGCGTCGCGCCCTCGTACGGGCACGACCGCGACCTCGATCTCGTGTTCGAGCTGCGCGACTTCACGCGCAGCACCGGCGGCCCGGTGACCGGCATACTGCACACGGAGGACTACAACTCGGGCCAGCCCGGCGTCGTGAACAACACGGCCGAGATCCAGGGCGCGGGTCCGCAGCCGATCGAGCAGAGCGACTCCGACCTCATCACGATCCTCGACTCGACCGTGAACGTGTCCGTCTCGAAGACCTTCGACCAGGACGAGCTGCCGATCCCGCCCGAGACGACCCCGGCCGACACCTACCCGCTCGTGAACGCGACGATCACCGCGCGGAACGAGACCGAGGCCGAGGTGCAGACCCTCTCGATCGCCGATCCTGCACCGGGCAGTGAGACGAACACCTACGAGCTCCTGAACCTCTACGCGATCGGCACGATCACGGTGCCCGACGCGGCGACGTCGTCGACGGTCACGCTGACCCGCGAGGGCGGCGGTACGACCGACTACACCATCGCTGACGCGCAGGCGCTCAGCCCGGCCGAGCTCGCCGATGTGATCGGCTTCTCGGTCGTGCACACCGACGCCGACGAGGTGGTGATCGAGTCGAAGGCGACGGCCTCGGTCGTGCTCACCTTCCAGCTCCGCAAGACCGAGCGCAGCAACCCGGTGAACCCCGTGACCACGGCCGACCTCGCGACGAACGTCGCCGGAGCCCAGGTGATCCGGCCCGGCGGCAACCCCGCGATCGACACCGCGACGGGCACCGACACCGACACGCTGCCGTTCGTCGCAGCGAGCTACGGCGTGGCCGCGACGAAGGACATCGTGACGCCGGACACCTCGGCGGACGCGAACGACCGCGTCGAGGACGAACCGCGCGAGGGCTACACGATCACGCTCACCGGCCAGCCGACCGGCAACGTGCGCACGACGGTCCTCACGATCACCGACGAGGATCCGACGTTCTGGAACCAGTTCGAGTTCGCGGCCTTCCCGCAGGCGACCCTGCCGACGCCGGTCCGGCAGGTCCGGGTCTCGGCGCTGACCGGGGTCGAGTACTCCTTCGACAGCGGCACGAACGTGCTGAGCCAGACCTGTGCGGGCTCGAGCGACCTCACCGACTGCTGGACGGTGGGCGACTGGCAGCAGGCCGACTCCGGCGGCAACGTCGTCCCGGAGCTGCCCGACGGCGTGGTCGAGGGCGACGTGCTCGGACTGCGATTCGAGTTCCGCGTCGACGACGCGGCCTCGAACTGGGAGAACCCGATCAACCCGGTCGTGCCGATCAAGTTCACGGCGAACCAGCTCGTGGACCTGCGCTACGGCCCGAACGGCGAGACCGACACCCCGGTGCCGTCGACCCAGCCTGGCATCGAGGTGCCGGTGGCCCCCGGCGAGACCGCCGCGGGCACGACGACCGACACGGTCGACGTGCACGGCGAGGGGTCGTGGACGGACCAGGGCGGCACGCAGTGGTCGGCCGATGCCGACGCGACCGACGCCACCGTGCTGAAGCACCTGCCGAACGGCATCGAGGTCGTGAAGACCCCGGGCAACGGCAAGGACGGCGCGGCCTCGCAGCAGTTCCCGCCGTCGGGAACGATCCCGTACAAGATGACGATCACGAACACCGGGCAGTGGCCGATCACCGGGCTCGAACTGACCGACCAGGTCGCGACCGACCCGAACGGTTCGCTGCTCGTCCCCGCCCCCAACGTGACGCCCACGTTCGGGTTCACGCTGACGGCCGCCGACGGCACCGTGCTTGATGCCTCCGGCTTCTCCGGCGAGCTCGACACGGCGACCGGGCTCGTGACGATCACGGTGCCCGACGGCTTCGTGTTCAACCCGGGCGACAAGCTCGTGATCTCGGCGGCACTGCGATTCCGGCCCGGGCTCGCCCCGGGCACCCCCGTCGGCAACACCGTCACCGCGGCGAGCGACCGCCTCTTCGACACGTGCGACTCGAGCAGCCTCGGCACGATCACGAACCCGCAGACGACCGACGTCGAGAACTGCACCTCGAACACGACGGTGAACCCGACCGCCGCCGCGCCCATCTCCCTCGTCAAGGGCGTCAAGGGCGTCGGGGCCGGAGTGCCCGGTGCCGAGCCCGGTGACCCGAACTACGACGACCTCGGCGTGCTCAACCACACCGGCGACGCCGCCGGCTGCGCCGAACCGAATTCGGGCATCGCGGGGTACTACCGCAACAACTGCGTGCCGATCACGCGGCCCGGTGGCGTCGAGCGATGGGTGCTCGGCTTCACCAACCTGGGCAACGTCGGCGCCGAGGCGGTGGCCGGAATCGACGTGCTGCCCGCCATCGGCGACACGGGCGTCACGGTCGGCACTGCGCGGGGCTCGGAGTGGTCGCCGATCTTCCTCGGCAACGTCTCGGAGCCCACCGGAGGCGCCGTCACGACGCTCTACTACATGACGACGGTGCCGGACCGCGCGTGCAACGCGAAGGACATCGAGTGGAGCGCCCGCGCCGGTAGCATGCCGACGACCGACGCGTGCTACGCCGACGTCAGCTCGCGCGACTGGATCGAGTTCACGAACGCCACGCCGGCCGACGAGCTCGCGACCGCCAAGGCGATCAAGGCGGTCGTGACGTGGCCCGGTCCCGAGAGCCTCGAGCCCGGTGCGACCGGCGGGCTCACCTTCGACACGCGCACGCCGTTCGACGTGCCGAACGCGTACGACGGCGGGCTGCCGATCGCCTGGAACGCCGTCGCCGCCGGTTCGCGCGCCGACTTCAACGGCAGCGAGATCTACCAGGGACCGGTCGAGCCCGTGCGCTCCGGCGTTGCGGTGCCGACGGGCGAGATCGCGCTGCAGAAGGAGGTCGTCGTCCCCGACGGATGGACGGCTCCGCTGCCGCCCTCATACGACTTCAACCTCGTCTGCACCTCGGGCGGCGAGGGCGTCACCCTCGTCGACACCGACGGCGGCGCGGCCTCGCCCGTCACGGTCCCGGCCGACGGCACGGTCGTGCCGGTCGGCGCCGGTACCAACCTGCCGATGTACGCCGACTGCACGGTGAGCGAGGTGCCGTCGCAGGGGTCGACGGTGACCTACGACCCCGCCGGCCCCGACGGTGCGACCTCGGGCGAGGTCACCGCGCGGCGGGACCTCACGGGCAACCCGAGCATCCATCACCCCGCCCCGGACGACGGCGAGCTCGAGCAGGTGACGGTCACCAACACCTACGAGCTCGGCGGCTTCTCGGTCTCGAAGGCGGTCGTGAACGATCCGGGCGCCGTCGACCAGGACGGGATTCCGATCGAGTTCGACTCGGCATACGAGTTCACCGCATCCTGCACCTTCCTCGGCGAGGAGGTGCTCGCGAGCGGCGACCGCAGCTTCACGCTCCACGACGGAGACACGAAGACCGTCGCCGGGGTGCCCGTCGGTTCCGACTGCACCGTGACAGAGACCGATGCCGGCGGCGCAACCGGAACGACGATCGTCGTCACCGAGCGGGCCCAGGAGACGCAGGACGTCGACGGCACGAGCGTCGACTTCACGATCCTTCCCGACGGCGACGGCATGCACGCGACGCTCGTCGCCGTGACGAACACCTACACGGTCGGCTCGATCGCGGTCACCAAGGAGGTCACCGGATCGGGCGCCGCCGGGGCGGCCGACTCGTTCGAGGTGCGGCTCGTCTGCACGTGGGACCAGGCGACGACGAACCCGGTCTACGACGACACGCACACGATCGCCGACGGCGAGACCTGGCCGGTCGACGACCTGCCGACGGGCTCCGAGTGCACCGTCACCGAGCCCGACACGGGCGGTGCGACGCAGGTGATCATCACGCCCGACCAGCCGATCACGATCGGCGTCGCCGGTGACGAAGGCGACCCCGTCGTCGTCACCGTCACGAACGACTACCGCCTCGGCGGCTTCGACATCGCGAAGACGGTGTCCGGGCCGGGCGCCGGCTTCACCGAGGGCGTCGACTTCGAGTTCGACTACCTCTGCACCTACGACGGCGCGACGGTCGGCGAGGGCACGCTCACGATCACGGGCGACGGCACCGCCGGCCCGCTCACGAGCGAGACCGTCACCGGGCTGCCCGTCGGCGCAGCGTGCACGGTGACCGAGACCGACGCCGGCGGGGCCGACGCGCTGCCCGACCCGGTCGAGGTGACGATCCCCGACGAGGCCGACGGCATCCCGCAGCTCGCGACGGCCGAGCTCGACAACCACTTCTCGGCGGGCACCGTCTCGGTCACGAAGGAGCTCGAGGGCGAGGCATCCGAGAACCCCGACTTCGTGGACGCCACCTACACGGTGCACGTCACGTGCTCGCTCACCGACGGAGGCGACCCGCTCTTCGACGGCGACGTCGAGGTGACGGGCGGCCAGACGGTCACGATCACCGACCCGGCGACGGGCGACCCGATCCTGTTGCCGCTCGGCACGCACTGCTGGGGCGAGGAGACCGACGACGCCGGGGCGACCTCGTCGAGCGTCGATCACGATTCGTTCGACGACGCCGTCATCGTGGTGGCCGACGAGGGCGACGAGGCGCAGGAGCTCGCGATCACCGCGACGAACACCTTCGACCTCGCCGACCTCGTGATCGAGAAGGAGCTCGACGGGGACGCGGCGTCGTACGCCGAGGGCAAGACCTTCGAGATCCTCGTGACGTGCACGCTCGACCGAGGCCCGGGCAACGACCCGGTCGTGAGCTACGACCGGGAGCCGGTCGAGCTCCAGGGCGGCGAGCAGACGACGCTCACCGACATCCCGATCGGGTCGGACTGCTACGCCGAGGAGCCCGACGGCCAGGGTGCGTGGAGCATCGAGATCAGCGCGACGGCCGACGACCCCGTCGTCGTCGACGGCGGCGAGACGCCCATCACGATCACCGTGACGAACGTCTTCCCCGACGCGGGGTTCACCGTGACGAAGTCGGTCGACAACGGCGGCGCCGAGAACGCGAGCGGCGACCCGATCGAGTACGACACGAGCTACGCCTTCACCGCGAGCTGCGTGTTCGAGGGCGACACCGTGCTCGACGAGCAGTTCGTGCTGCGGGACGGCGAGGAGCAGAGCTACACCGGGCTTCCCGCCGGCGCGACATGCGCGGTCGAGGAGACCGAGCAGGGCGGCGCCGCCGGCACGACGATCGTCGTGACGCAGAACGGCATCGACGACGACCTCGGGTCGGTGACGGGTGCCGAGTTCATCCTGCAGCCCGACGTCGACGACGAGCTCGTCAACGTCGTCGCGGTCACGAACCACTACACGGTCGGCTCGGTCTCCGTCGTGAAGGCGGTCACCGGCACCGGCGCGGATGCCTGGGGCGGGACCTTCGGCGACTTCGAGGTGCGGCTCGTCTGCACCCTGCCGTCGGCCGACCCCGACACCGTCTACGACGGCATCCACACCCTCACGAAGGATGCCCCGGGCGACGTCTGGCTCGTCGAGAACCTGCCGACCGGGGCCGAGTGCTGGGTGAGCGAGATCGACGAGGGCGGGGCGACCGAGTCGACGGTGACGCCCGAGACCTTCGTCGTCGGCGACGACTCGGCCGAGGGCGCCGAGCCCGTCAGGGTCGACATCGAGAACGAGTTCCGCACCGGCGCACTCGACGTGCTCAAGCACGTCGCGGGCCCTGGGGCGCCGGTGTTCTCGGAGGGCGAGTACGTCTTCCAGGTCGTCTGCACGTACGAGGACCAGACCGTGGTCGACCAGGAGCTCGTCGTCGTGAGCGACGGCGGCGAGGGACCGTTCCGCAGCGACACGATCACCGGCATCCCCGTCGATGCCGTGTGCGTCGTCACCGAGACCGATGCCGGGCATGCCGACGAGCCGGCGGCGCCGGTCACGGTGACCATTCCCGACCAGGCCGAGGAGGGCGTCGAGACCGTCGTCACGGCCGGCTTCGTGAACGAGTTCTCGCTCGGCACCGTCGAGCTCACGAAGGAGGTCGATGGCGACGCCGCCGACGCCGAGTGGGCGACCGACGCGGTGTTCACCGTGCAGGTGACCTGCCAGGTCGAGATCGACGGCTCGCTCGTGACGTTGTACGACGCGCCCGTCGAGATCATCGGCGGCGAGACCGTCGAGATCGTCGACGCACAGGGCGTGCCGGTGCAGCTGCCGCTCGGCACGCACTGCTTCGGCGTCGAGACGGATGACGGCGGGGCGACCGACGACGCGATCGACTTCGACTCCTACGAGAACGCGGCGATCGTCGAGGAGTCGGGAGCGGCCCAGCGCCTGACCCTGACGGCGACGAACACCTTCGAATACGGCAGCCTCGAGCTCGAGAAGACGGTGTCGGGCGCAACGGCCGAGGCCGAGGGCAGGACCTTCGAGATCGCCGTGACGTGCGTGCTCGACCGGGGCGGCAACGACCCGTTCGTCGCGCTCGACGAGACCGTCTCGATCACGGCCGGTGAGACGGCGAGGTTCGATGAATTGCCGGTCGGCGCCGAGTGCTGGGCCGAGGAGACCGACGCCGGCGGCGCCGTCGAGGTGACGGTGAGCGCGACCGAGGCGAACCCGGTCGTCGTCGGCTCCGACGAGGTCGTGACCATCACGGTCGACAACCGGTTCGACGCCCCGATCCCGTCGACCGGCGTCGACGGGCTCGAGGCGCGGCTCACGGTCGCCCTGCTGCTCGTCGGCGGCGGGCTCGCGGCGATCGCGCTCGTCGTGCTCCGGCGTCGCCGCAGGACGGCCTGATCGGGCCGGCTGATGCGAGCGAGAGGGGCGGCTGCTGCGAGGCATCCGCCCCTCGTCGTCACTCGGGTGAGCCGAGCGGCCCGGTGCCGGTGCCCTCGGGCACCGTGCGCACCTCGAGCAGTTCCTCCCGTCCCGCACCGCCCGAGACGGCCAGCGTGAGCACCGGTCCGACGCCCGTCGCGTAGAACTTCAGCTCCTCGACGTCGGGTTCGAGCGGCGTCGTGTCGCGCGTGAGCAGCGCGCCCTCGGACGCGCCGTACGGCACCTCGACGAGCTCCTCCACGCCGAGCACCGCACCGGCGTCCTCCGCCTCGCCCTCGAGATACTCCTGCCGGTACGCCATACCGGGCTGCGGGTCGGCCGGCAGCGCGACGCCCGGCAGCGCTCCGTCGACGCCCGCCTCGAAGCTGCCTTCGGTCGACACCATCTCGCCGCCCTCGAACTCCGCGGTCTGCTCGCCGAGGTACCAGATCGCGCCGTTCGCGTCCTGGGCGTACCAGTCGAAGGTGTCCTCGACGAGCTCGTCGCCCCGGGTGACGGTGTCGCGCACGACGCGCGCCTCGATACCGTTCGCGACCTGCTTCGTGGCCGAGGTGACGGTGACCCGCACGGTGAGGTCCCCGTCGGGGTCGGTCTCGCGGTAGACCCACTGGGTGCCGGGCTCCATCGGCCAGTACGGATTGTCGATCTCGGTCGTGAACTCGCCGGGGTCGAGGGTCACCGGCTCATCGCCGACGGGCAGTGCCGCGGCATCCCCGCCGGGCGGAGCAGACGACTCCGGTGCCTCGGCGGTCGCGATGCAGCCCGAGAGGAGCGCGACGCCCGCAACGACCGCGATGGTCGACCCAGCCCTGCCGATCGAGCCCATGGTGCCTCGATTCCCGTGCGCGGTGGTGCCGCTCAGCACCAGCATCCGCCCGCGACGGCGGCCGGGCGGTGAGGCCGGGCCATTCGTCCGTCGGCGCCAGGACCGACCGCGGCCTGCGTTTTGCCCAGGTACCCGCCGTCGGACAGACTGCAGAAGCGGGGACATCCCCCGCAAGAGGGGATCCGACATGACACGACACGACGCGAGCGACGCCATCATCGCCCAGAATCACGCACTGCTGGGAAGCCTCCCGTTCGAGGACGACGCCGACTTCGCGGCGGTCGAGCGCGGCTTCATCGGCACGCTGGACGACCCGAAGATCCGCAACGCTTCGGGTGAGGTCGTATGGGATGCCTCGACGTACGACTTCCTGAGCGGCGACGCGCCCGACACGGTGAACCCCAGCCTCTGGCGGCAGTCCAAGCTCGTCGCGCGGCACGGCCTGTTCGAGGTCGTGCCGGGGCTCTACCAGGTGCGCGGACTCGATCTCTCGGTGATGTCGTTCATCGAGGGCGACACCGGCGTGATCGTCGTCGACCCGCTCATCTCGACCGAGACCGCCGCGGCAGCCATGGCCCTCTACCGCGAGCACCGCGGCGACCGGCCGATCAGTGCCGTGATCTTCACGCACTCCCACATCGACCACTTCGGCGGGGTTCAGGGCATCGTCGACCAGGCGCAGGTCGAGGCCGGCGAGGTCGAGATCATCGCCCCCGAGGGGCTCGTCGGTCACGCGGTCGCCGAGAACGTCTATGCCGGCATCGCCATGGGCCGTCGAGCGGGCTACATGTACGGTGCGGCGCTCGAGCGCGGCCCGCGCGGATCCGTCGGCGCGGGACTCGGCCAGACGACCTCGACGGGCGAGTCGACGCTCATCGTGCCGACCGTCGAGATCGAGACGACCGGGCAGACGCACACCGTCGACGGGCTCGAGATCGAGTTCCAGATGGCGCCGGGCACCGAGGCGCCGAGCGAGATGCACTTCTACTTCCCGAAGTACCGGGCGCTGTGCATGGCCGAGAACGCCACCCACACGCTGCACAACCTGCTCACGCTGCGCGGCGCGCTCGTGCGCGACCCGCACGTCTGGTCGCAGTACTTGACCGAGGCGATCGAGCGCTTCGGGGGCGAGGCCGAGGTCCTGTTCGCCTCGCACCACTGGCCGACCTGGGGCAACGCCGAGATCGTCGAATTCCTCGGGCTGCAGCGCGACCTGTACGGCTACCTGCACGACCAGACGCTGCGGATGCTCAATCAGGGCCTGCAGGGCGCCGAGATCGCCGAGGCGATCCAGCTGCCGCCCGCGCTCGAGAACGCCTGGCACGCCCGCGGCTACTACGGCACGGTGAGCCACAACGTCAAGGCGATCTACCAGCGCTACATGGGATGGTTCGACGGCAACCCGGCCCGCCTCTGGCCGCACCCGCCGAAGGCCCAGGCCGAGCGGTACGTCGAGGCGATGGGCGGAATCGAGCGGGTGCTCGAGCTCGCACAGGAGGCGTTCGACGCGGGTGACTTCCGGTGGGCTGCGACCCTGCTCGACCACGCCGTGTTCGCCGAGCCGGGCGACGCGCAGGCGAAGGCCCAGTACGCCGACACGCTCGAGCAGCTGGGCTACGGCGCTGAGAGCGGTCCGTGGCGCAACTTCTTCCTCTCGGGCGCGACCGAGCTGCGCGAGGGCAACTTCGGCACGCCGAGCGTCACGAACCCCGTGCAGATCCTCGCCCAGCTGACGCCCGAGCAGCTCTTCGACGCGGTCGCCATCACGGTCGACGGCCCGAAGGCGTGGGATCTCGACCTCGCGCTCGATCTCACGGTGAGCGACCTCGGCCGGAGCTTCCACCTCACGCTGCGCAACGGCGTGCTCGTGCACGTCGAACGCGAACCCGACGGGTCGGCCCCGCTGCACCTCACGCTGACGAAGCCGCGAATGCTCGCACTCGTCGCCGGCGACCTCGACTCGGCCGGCCTCGCCGTCGAGGGCGACCTCGGCGTGCTGCAGCAGCTGCTCGCGGTCCTGAGCCCCGGCGACTCCGCGTTCGAGATCGTGCTGCCGTAGCCCGAGCCGCCAGAGCACGACGAAGGGCGGATGCCGCGGCATCCGCCCTTCGTCGTCTGCGGCTACTTCTCGGTGCCGATGGCGCCGTCGACGTGGCCGCGAACGTCGTCGATCTTGTCGTGGTGCTCTTCGCCGACGACCTTCTTCGCCGCGTCGCTCACGCCGTCGAGGATCTTGTCGCTGATGTCCTCGGCCTGCTCGCTCTTCAGCGCCTCGTCGATCTTGTCCTTGTTCTCCTCGATGAAGTCCTGTGCCTTCTTCGTGATGTCGTCCAGAGCGCCCATCGCCCCCCACCTTCCGTTCCGAGATCGGTCCTGCTCTCGTCATCGTATGGGGCGGATGTCGCGCGGGGAAGGGCGTCGGACGGGCGCTGCCGGCCGTCGTCCGCTCGTCGTTCCCCGGTCGCCCGGGCATGGCAGACTCGACACGTGCCAGCGACCATCCCCGCAGCGACCGAACTCCGGGGGCGCTTCGTGCGCCTCACCCCGCTCGCCGAGGGCGACCTGCCCGAGCTCCACGAGGCGCTCGGCCGACCCGAGGTCTTCGCCGGTGGGTTCGGCGGCGGCCCCGCCGGACTCCCCGAGGGGCGGGCGGCGTTCGACGACTGGGCGCGGGCCTACTACTTCGGTCGGGGCGGTGACAGTGCGCTGCCGTTCGCGGTGCGGATCGTCGGCGGCGCCGACGACGACCGCGTCGTCGGAGCGACGAAGCTCGCCGACTTCGACGTCGCGAACGAGTCGACCCACATCGGATGGACCGGCTACCACCCGTCGGTCTGGGGCACCGCGGTGAACCCCGAGACGAAGCTCCTGCTGCTCGGCCTCGCCTTCGACCACGGCTTCGGGCGGGTGAAGATCCAGGCCGACGCGATCAACGGGCGTTCGCGCGCGGCGATCGAGAAGCTCGGCGCGAAGCTCGACGGGGTCATGCGCCGCGACAAGCGGCGGGCCGACGGCAGCTGGCGCGACAGCGCCGTCTACTCCGTCATCGTCGACGAGTGGCCCGAGGTCCGGGCGGCGCTGGAGGCGCGGCTCGCCGCTCGCGGCGACGAGCCCGTACGGCTCTGACGCACGGCGGCCGCGGCCGGGTCCGACCGGCCGGACTCCGCTGAGCCGGGCTCCGCTCGGCCGGCCTCAGCCGAGCAGGTCGAGCGCGCCGTCGACGAGGGCGGCCGCGCCGCCGAGGTACGCGATGACGATGACCGCCGCGCGAGCGGCGCGATGCCCGACCCTCGGCGCGAGCCACTCGCCGGCGACGAGCCCGACGAGCAGCGCGCCGACGATGAACGGCCAGGCGCCGGGGTCGAGCGCGGGCCAGGCCCAGCCCGTCGCGACGAGCTTGCCCGTGAGGGCGGCGGCGCCGATCGCCACGAAGTACGCCTGCGCGGTCGCCGCGAACGCGGTCTGCGGCCAGCGGGTCGCGACGGCGTAGACGCTCAGCGCCGGGCCGCCGACGCCCGCCGAGGCGTTCATGAAGCCCGACGCGGTGCCGGCGATGATCGCGGGGGCGGGGCCGCTCGCCGTGTGCTCGGTGCGGGTGACCACGAGCGTCACGGTGAGTGCGACGATGACGAGCAGGCCGACGCCGAGCTGCAGCACGGGGCCGGGCACGAGCGTCGCCACGAGGGCGCCGGCGGCGGTGCCGACGAACGCGGGGATCACGAGCCAGGTGAAGCGCCGCCACTCGACGTCGCGCCACACCCTCGGCAGGATGAGCAGCGACGAGAGCACGGCGCAGAGGTTCACGACGATGACGCCGTCGAACGGCCCGAGGAGGATCACGAGCGCGGGCGAGGCGATGAGCGCGAAGCCCATGCCGGTGACCCGCTGGGCCGCCGCACCCACGAGCACGGAGACGGCGATGGCGAGGAGCACCGGGACAGCCTAGTTCAGCGGCGGCGTCGGGCCGTGCGGCTCAGGGGCGCTCCGGCACGTGCAGCCGGCTGAGGTAGGCGTCGGTGCCCGACGGCGCCCCGCGGCGGTCGAGCCGCGACACCATGATCGTGACGACGACGGCGATCGGCACCGTCCACGCGGCGGGCTGCTCGAGGAAGGGGCGCAGGGTCGGCGCCGCCGCACCGAGCACGCCGCCGCCGAGGATCGCCGCACCCGAGAGCGCGGCGCCGGTGAGCATGCCCGAGATCGCGCCGCGGGCGGTGAGTCCGCGCCACCAGATGCCGAGCACGAGCATGGGGCAGAGGGTCGACGCGGTGAAGGCGAACACGAGGCCGACGCTGCCCGCGAGTCCCGCCGACTCGGTCGCGAGCGCGACGGCGAGCGGCACGACGGTCGAGACGACCGCGGCGATCCGGAAGCCGCGCACGCTGCCGCCCAGCAGGTCCTGGCTGATGACGCCCGCGAGCGAGACGACGAGCCCCGACGAGGTCGAGAGGAACGCGGCGAACGCGCCCGCGATGACGAGTGCCGTCAGCAGCTCGCCCGCGAGCCCGGGCACGAGGCGGTCGGGCAGCAGCAGGATGAGCGCGTCGGCGTCGCCCGGCGCCGCGAGGTCGGGGGCGAACGCCCGGCCGAGGAAGCCGAAGGCGGTCGGGAAGAGGTAGAAGACGCTGAGCAGCACGAGCACGATGACGGTCGTGCGGCGGGCGGCGACGCCGTCGGGGTTCGTGTAGAAGCGCACCAGCACGTGGGGGAGGCCGAGCGTGCCGAACAGGAGGGCGACCATGAGTGAGACGGTGCGGTACACGTCGAGGTCGCCGGGGCCGGCCTCGGGCGGGAACGCGGCGACCGGCGGCAGCTCGGCCGTGACCTCCCCGCCGCCGACGACGAGGAGCAGGGCGATCACCGGCACCGCGAGCGCCGTGAGCTTCAGCCAGAACTGGAAGGCCTGCACGAAGGTGATCGAGCGCATACCGCCCGCCGCGACCACGACCGCGACGAGCACGGCGACCGCGAGCGAGCCCGCCCACGCGGGCAGCCCGGTGGTGATGCGCACCGTGAGCGCCGCGCCCTGCAGCTGCGGCACGATGTAGAACCAGCCGACCACGATCACGAGGAGGCTCGTCACCCGCCGCGCCGCGAGCGACTCGAGGCGCGCCTCGGTGAAGTCGGGGATCGTGTACGCGCCGCTGCGGCGCAGGGGCGCCGCGACGAAGAGCAGCAGCATGAGGTACCCCGCCGTGTAGCCGATCGGGAACCACAGCGCCGACGCGCCCGTGAGCAGGATGAGCCCGGCGATGCCGAGGAACGAGGCCGCCGACAGGTACTCGCCGCCGATCGCCGAGGCGTTCCACCAGGGCCGCACCGTGCGGCTCGCGACGTAGAAGTCGCTCGTCGTGCGCGAGACCCGCAGTCCGTAGAAGCCGATGACCGCCGAGACGAGCGCGACGGCGGCGATCGCGGTGTAGCCGATGGCGGGGTTCACGAGTCCGCGTCCTCGGCGAGGGCCCGGTAGCGCGCCTCGTTGCGCGATGCGGCGCGCACGTAGAGGCCGCCGACGGTGATCGCGAGCGGGTAGACGCCGAAGCCGAGCAGCAGCCACGAGGCGGGCACGCCGAGCACGAAGGTGCGATCGAGGTCGGGCACGAGCGCGATCGCGACGACGAACAGCACGGTCGCGACGACGAAGCCCGCGGCGACGGTGAGCGCGAGCCGCAGCTGCGATCGGATGAGCGAGCGCACGTAGACGCCCTGGACGTCGCTCGGCTCGCGGCGGCCGGGGCGCGCGGGCGGCCGGGCGGACGCCCCGCCCGCCTCCCTGCGCGGCGCGGTCACCCGCACCCGCTGCGGTCGCTCCTCGCTCACGGTCGGCCTCCGCTCACGGCCGCGCCCGCAGCGTCGCCTGCTCGAGCCGCTCGCGCAGGCCCGGCAGCAGGCGCCGGCTCACGGGCAGCTCGGCCTGGCCGACGACGACGCTCGGATGGTCGGCGCCGAGCCGCACCCGGGAGACGTGCGCGAGCGACACGAGGTACGAGCGGTGCACCCTGACGAAGCCCGCCTCGGCCCACTGCCGTTCGAGATCGGCCATCGGCACGCGCACGAGGTAGCTCGCCTCCTCGGTGTGCAGCCGCGCGTAATCGCCCTGCGCCTGCACGTAGCGCACGTCGTCGCGGCGGATCATGCGGGTCGTGCCGCCGAGCGTCACCGCGATCATCTCGGGCGAGGCGGATGCCTCGGGCGCACCCCGGCCCGCGGCGCTCGCGCCCGCCGCGGCGATGGCCTCGACCACCCGCCCGATCGAGCGGTGCAGCCGCTCGGTGCGCACGGGCTTCAGGAGGTAGTCGACGGCGGCGAGGTCGAACGCCTCGAGCGCCCCCTCCTCGTCGGCGGTCACGAACACGAGCACCGGGCGGTGCTCGAACCGGGCGAGGGCGCGTGCGAGGTCGAAGCCCGTGAGGCCGGGCATGTGGATGTCGAGGAACGCCGCGTCGACCGGCTCGCGGGTGAGCAGGCGGATCGCCTCGGCGCCCGAGGACGCCTGGTGGATGACGCCGATGCGGGGATCCTGCCCGAGCAGGAACGCCAGCTCGTCGATCGCGGGCTGCTCGTCGTCGGCGATGAGCACGGAGATCATGGGGTGATCCTCCCATCTCGGCGGGGGCCCGCCTTGGGCACCCGCATGCGCACGAGGGTGCCGGCGCCGAGGTTCGTCTCGACCACGAGCCCGTGCTCCTCGCCGTAGACCTGCCTGAGGCGGGCGTCCACGTTGCGGAGGCCGACGTGCTCGCCGCTCGCGGTGCCGCCCGCGAGGGCCCGTGCGAGCGTCTCGGGGTCGATGCCGACGCCGTCGTCCTCGACGGTGATCTCGGCGAAGGCCCCCGAGTCGGCGGCCTCGATCGTGATGCGCCCGCCGCCCTCCTTCGATTCGAGCCCGTGCCGCACCGCGTTCTCGACGAGCGGCTGGATCGAGAGGAACGGCACGACCGTCGAGAGCACCTCGGGGGCGATCTGCAGCGTCACCTTGAGCCGGTCGCCGAAGCGCGCGCGCTCGAGCTTCAGGTAGCTGTCGATCGAACGCAGCTCCTCGGCGACGGTCGTGAAGTCGCCGTGGCGGCGGAAGGAGTAGCGCGTGAAGTCGGCGAACTCGAGCACCAGCTCGCGGGCCTTCTGCGGGTCGGTGTTGATGAACGAGGCGATCGCATTGAGGGAGTTGTAGATGAAGTGCGGGCTGATCTGGGCGCGGAGCGCACGGACCTCGGCCTCGGCGAGGGCGGCGCGCGAGGCATCCAGCTCGCCCAGCTCGACCTGTGCGGCCACCCAGTCGGCGACCTCGCCGGTGGCGCGCACGAGCCCCGCCCGCACGGGCGAGGCGAAGGCGACGATCGCACCGACGGGCCCGGTGCCGCCCACGATGGGCGCGGCGACCGCGTCGGTCTCCCACGCGCCGACCGGGATGCGGCGCTGCACCTGCGCGCGGCCGCCCGCGAGCACCTCGCCGACGAGCCGCTCGGCGAGCTGGCGCACCGCGTCGTCGCCGTCGATCGCGATGGTGCCCGACCGGTCGGCGATCGCGAGGCTGTCGGCGCCGAGGAGCGCGCGCAGGTGCTTGCCGGCGCGCTGCGCGTCGGGGCCGTCGATGCCGCCGCGCAGGTGCTTCGCCGCCCGCGAGGCGAGGTGCAGCGTCTGGTAGGTGGCCTGCTCGGCGTCGGTGCCGAGCTCCTTCGAGGCGACCACGAGGCGGCGCAGGAACAGCACGAGCCCGACCGCGAGCGCCCCGCCGAGCGCGCCGAGGGCGGCGGCGAGCAGCGTCGACTCGGGCATGCACGCCAGCGTAATCGCTCGGCCGCTCCGCCGACCGTCGCTCGTCGTCTCCGCTCCGCCGTTCGTCGCACCGTCGGCGCCGTTCGGCGACGACGAACGGCGGGCGCCCCACGCCGCACGCGGCGCGCGCCAGAGTGGGCGCACCGCAGCGCAGCGGTGGCGCCCCCGCCCCCGCTCCTGAAGAACACGATCCCGATGAAGGAGACGCCATGGGCAACGAAGCCCTGAGCGCGGAGAACGAGACGGCCCTGAACGTCGACTACCGCGCGGTGCAACAATCCCCCGAGTTCCAGCAGTTGCGTTCGAGGCACCGGAGGTTCGTCTTCCCGGTGCTCGCCGCGTGCCTCGCCTGGTACCTCGCGTACGTGCTGCTCGCGAGCTACGCGCACGACTTCATGTCCACGCCCGTCTGGGGCAACGTGAACGTCGCGATGCTGCTCGGCCTGGCGCAGGTCGTCACGACCTTCGCCGTCACGACCTGGTACGTCAGCTACGCCAACCGCCGCCTCGACCCGCTCGCCGAGGAGATCCGCGGCGAGATCGAGACCGCCCAGTTCGCCCCCGAGGAGGCCGCACGATGAGCGCTCACACCGTCCTCCGCGCCGCGGAGGCCGCCCCCGCGGCGCCCGGCGAGCCCTGGCTCAACATCGCGATCTTCGGCGCCTTCGTCGCGATCACGATGATCATCGTGTTCCGCGCGAGCCGCAACAACAAGACCGCCGCCGACTACTACGCGGCGGGCCGCTCGTTCACGGGCGGGCAGAACGGCTCGGCGATCGCGGGCGACTACCTCTCCGCGGCGTCGTTCCTCGGCATCGTCGGGGCGATCGCGATCACGGGCTACGACGGGTTCCTCTACTCGATCGGCTTCCTCGTGGCGTGGCTCGTCGCGCTGCTGCTCGTCGCCGAGCTGCTGCGCAACACGGGCAAGTTCACGATGGCCGACGTGCTCTCGTTCCGGCTGAAGCAGAAGCCCGTGCGCATCGCCGCCGCGACGACGACGCTCGTCGTCTGCTTCTTCTACCTGCTCGCCCAGATGGCCGGCGCCGGCGGGCTCGTCTCGCTGCTGCTCGGCATCGGCGACCAGGTCGGCCAGGCGGTCGTCATCACCGTGGTCGGCGCGCTCATGATCCTCTACGTGCTCATCGGCGGCATGAAGGGCACCACCTGGGTGCAGATCATCAAGGCGGTCCTGCTCATCGCGGGCGCCGGCGTGATGACGGTGTGGGTGCTCGCGCTCAACGGCTTCAGCTTCTCGACCCTCCTCGAGAACGCGGTCGCGACCGCCGGCAACCCCGAGATCCTGAACCCGGGCCTCAAGTACGGCGTCTCCGAGATCGCGAAGGTCGACTTCCTCTCGCTCGGCCTCGCCCTCGTGCTCGGCACGGCCGCGCTGCCGCACGTGCTCATGCGCTTCTACACGGTGCCCACCGCGAAGGAGGCCCGCAAGTCGGTCGTCTGGGCGATCTGGCTCATCGGCATCTTCTACGTGTTCACGCTCGTGCTCGGCTACGGCGCCGCGGCCCTCGTGGGTGCCGACGTCATCGCCGCGGCCCCCGGCGGCCCGAACTCGGCGGCCCCGCTGCTCGCGTTCGAGCTCGGCGGACCGCTGCTGCTCGGCCTCATCTCGGCGATCGCCTTCGCGACGATCCTCGCGGTCGTCGCCGGCCTCACGATCACGGCCGCCGCCTCCTTCGCGCACGACATCTACGCGTCGGTCGTGAAGAAGGGCAAGCCCGAGGCGGGCGCCGAGGTCAAGGTTGCGCGTCGCACGGTCGTCATCATCGGCGTCGTCGCGATCATCGGCGGCATCGGGGCCAACGGCCAGAACGTCGCGTTCCTCGTGGCGCTCGCGTTCGCGGTCGCCGCGTCGGCGAACCTGCCGACGATCGTGTACTCGCTCTTCTGGAAGCGCTTCACCACCAAGGGCGCGCTCTGGAGCATGTACGGCGGCCTCGCCTCGGCGATCCTCCTCATCATCTTCTCGCCGGTCGTCTCGGGCTCCGAGACCTCGATGCTGAAGACCGAGGCGATCGACTTCGCGTTCTTCCCGCTCTCGAACCCGGGCATCGTCTCGATCCCGCTGGCCTTCCTCCTGGGCTGGCTCGGCACGGTGCTCGACAAGGGCACGGAGGACCCGCTGAAGCAGTCCGAGATGGAGGTGCGCTCGCTCACCGGCGTCGGCGCCGAGAAGGCGGCGCAGCACTAGGGTTCCGGCGGCGGGTGGGGGCCCGCCGCCGGGCAGCACTCGGCACGGCGGCAATGCCTGTCCCAACCGTGTCGAACTGATCGGGCGGATGCCCCGGGGTCGACCCCGAGGCATCCGCCCGCTTCACTGCCGGCCGGTCAGGAGCGGGTGCGCCGCAACCGCGTGGCGGCCCAGCCGATGAGGCCCAGGCCCACGGCCGCGACGAGGGCGCCGATGAGGATCCACATCGTCCCCCCGGTCATGGGGGAGCCGGCCAGCAGGCCGACCCCCTGGAACAGCCAGACGCCGCCGATGACGACGAGCAGCGCCCCGACGATGATGAGCAGCCAGTTCATGGTTTCCGCCTTCCTCTCCGAGCTCCGGGTCTCGATGCGCGTCGCGCTCCGCGGCGCCCCTCGACCGCCGGTGGGTCCTACATGTTGATCATGTGACCGGCCAGGCCGTGGAACGCCTCCTGCAGCGCCTCGGACAGGGTCGGGTGGGTGTGCACGTTGCGGGCGAGCTCGAGCGCCCCGAGGTCCCACTTCTGGGCGAGGGTGAGCTCGGGCAGCAGCTCGGACACGTCGGGGCCGATGAGGTGGCCGCCGAGGAGCTCGAGGTGCTGCTTGTCGGCGACGAGCTTCACGAACCCGACGGGGTCGCCGAGGCCGTTCGCCTTGCCGTTCGCGGTGAACGGGAACTTCGCGACGACGACGTCGTAGCCCTCGTCGCGGGCCTGCTGCTCGGTGAGGCCGAAGCTCGCGACCTGCGGCGAGCAGAAGGTCGCGCGCGGCATCATCCGGTAGTCGCCGAGCTCCATGGTCTCGGCGTCGCCGATCGTCTCGGCCGCGACGACGCCCTGCGCCTCGGCGACGTGGGCGAGCATGAGCTTGGCGGTGACGTCGCCGATGGCGTAGATGTGGGGCACGTTCGTGCGCATGCGCTCGTCGATGGCGATCGCGCCCCGCTCGGTGAGCTGCACGCCGGCCGCCTCGAGCCCGATGCCGTCGACGTTCGGGGCGAAGCCGACCGAGATGAGGGCCTTGTCGGCGACGAGCGAGCCGGGCTGCCCGTCGGCGCCCGTGTACGTCACCGTGACCGACGTTCCGTCGTCGACGACGGTCTCCACCTTCGTCGACGAGAGGATCGGGATGCCGAGGTTGCGGTACTGGCGCGTGATCTCCTTCGAGACCTCGACGTCTTCATTGGGCAGCGCCCGGTCGAGGAACTCGATGACCGTGACCTGCACGCCGTAGTTGCGCAGCACGTACGCGAACTCCATGCCGATGGCGCCGGCGCCGACGATCGCGATCGAGCGGGGGAGCTCGCGCGTGAGGATCTGCGTCTCGTAGGTGACGACGTTCTGCGAGAGCTGCACGCCCGGCAGCAGCCGCACCTGCGAGCCGGTCGCGATGATCGCGTTGCGGAACGAGACCTGCTCGACCGAGCCGTCGGCCTTCGTCACGTCGATCGCGTTCGGCCCGGTGAAGACGCCACGGCCGTCGATCTCGGTGATGCCGTTCTTCTTCATCAGGAAGTGCACGCCCTTGACGTGCTTCTCGGAGACCTGGCGGCTGCGGTCGAAGGCGGCGCCGAAGTCGAAGTGGACGTCGCCCGAGATGCCGAAGGTCGCGGCCTGGTCGTGGAAGATGTGCGCGAGCTCGGCATTGCGCAGCAGCGCCTTCGAGGGGATGCAGCCCACGTTGAGGCACACGCCGCCCCAGTAGCGCTCCTCGATGACGGCGACCTTCAGGCCGAGTTGCGCTGCGCGGATCGCGGCCACGTAGCCGCCGGGGCCGGCACCGAGGAGGACGACGTCGTATTCGCTCATGGGCGCCAGCCTATGCCTGCATGCCCGTGCGATTCGAGGGGTCGGATGCCGCCTGCTGCCGTTCTTCGGCGGATTCCGGACAGGGAGTTCCCACCCGGTTCCGGCGGGCGGCGGGTCGCCGTAGCCTTCGTGGGTGAGCAGCACCGAACCGATCGAAGCCTCCGTCGAAGCCGCCGCCGAGCCGCCCGTCGAGGCGCGGGCGGCGCCGAGGCCGAGGCGGCTGTCGACGTGGGTGCAGTTCCTCGCGATGGGCCTCGTGTGGGGTGCGAGCTTCCTGTTCATGAAGGTCGCGCTCGACGGGGTGTCGTTCGGCCAGGTCGCCTGGTCGCGCACCCTGTTCGGCGCGCTCGCGCTCGGGCTCATCGTGCTCGTGACGCGCCCGCGCGTCACCGGGCCCGACGGCGTTCCCGGGCCGGTGCTGCCGCGCGAACGGGCGGTCTGGGGGCACTTCCTCGTCGTGTCGCTCACGACCTGCGTCATCCCGTACCTCTGCTTCGCGTGGGCCGAGCAGTACGTGTCGTCGAGCCTCGCCTCGATCTACAACGCGACGACGCCGATCATGACGGCGCTGATGGCGACGCTCGTCTTCCGCGTCGAACGCCTGGGACTCGGGCGCTGGGCGGGCGTCGGCGTCGGCATCCTCGGGGTGCTCGTCGTCATCGGCCCGTGGCAGATCACGGCGCTCACGGGCAGCGTGGCGGGCCAGCTCGCGTGCCTCGTCGCGACGGCCTGCTACGGCTTCACCTTCGGCTACCAGCGCCGGTTCCTGAGCGGCCGGCCGATCGCGCCCGCGACGTTCGCCTTCCTCTCGATCGGCGTGTCGGCCGTCGTCATGCTCGCGCTCACGCCCGTCGTGGCGATCGGCCCGGTCGAGCTCGACTGGCCCGTCGCGCTGTCGCTCGTCGCGCTCGGCGTGCTCGGCACCGGCCTCGCCTACATCTGGAACATCAACGTGCTGCGGGCGTGGGGCCCGACCGGCACCTCGACGGTCACGTACGTCACGCCCGTCGTGGGGGTCGCGCTCGGCGTGGTGCTGCTCGGCGAGCGCTTCTCGTGGCACGAGCCGATCGGCGCGGCGCTCGTGCTCGTCGGCATCCTGCTCACGCAGGGGCGGCTGCGGTTCTCGCGGAGGGGTTGACATCCGCGCCCGAGGATGGTTGGTTAGTCAGTGAAGTAACTAACCAACATGCGAGGGCACTCGCATCGGCGCACCAGATAGGCGGGCATGGACGACTCGCGACCGATCTTCATCCAGATCGCGGAACAGCTCGAGAACGACATCATCGACGGCACGCTGCCCGAGGGGTCGCAGATCCCGTCGATCAACGAGTTCGCGACGTTCCTCAGGGTGAACCCGGCCACAGCACTGAAGGGGGTGGGTCGTCTTGTCGACGACGGATTCGTGGAGAAGCGACGGGGAATCGGCATGTTCGTGACGGTCGGCGCCCGCGATCGCCTCATCGCGCGACGACGGGCGGAGTTCAGCGCCCAGTACCTCAGCCCCCTCCTCGTCGAGGCCGACAAGCTCGGCATCGACGTCGACGACCTGGCGGGCATGCTCGCCGCACTCCGATCCGAGAGGACCGCATCATGACCACCACCGTGGCCCGGGTATCCGGACTCACGAAGCGCTACGGCGACTTCACCGCCGTCGACGCCGTCGACTTCACGCTCGAGGAGAACCGCATCTACGGCCTCCTCGGCCGCAACGGCGCCGGCAAGACGACGATCATGCAACTGCTCACGGGCCAGCTCTTCCCGAACGGCGGCGAGCTCGAGGTCTTCGGGCGCAGCCCGGCCGAGCACGCCGACGTGCTGCGGCGGCTCTGCTTCATCGCCGAGTCGCAGCGCTACCCCGAGGACTTCGGGCCGAGGCACGTCTTCAAGGCGGCGCCGTGGTTCTTCGAGAACTGGGACCAGGAGCTCGCCGACCGGCTGGTCGACGACTTCCGCCTGCCGCTGAAGCGCCCCATCAAGAAGCTCAGCCGCGGTCAGCTCTCGGCCGTCGGCGTGATCGTCGGCCTGGCCTCGCGCGCACCGCTCACCTTCTTCGACGAGCCGTACCTCGGGCTCGACGCGGTCGCACGCCACATCTTCTACGACCGGCTGCTCGAGGACTACCTCGCGCACCCCCGCACGATCGTGCTCTCGACGCACCTGATCGACGAGGTCGCCAACCTGCTCGAGCACATCATCCTGATCGACCAGGGGCGCATCCTCCTCGACCGCGACGCCGAGGAGGTGCGCGGCTCGGCGACGACGATCGCGGGGGCCCGCTCGGCCGTCGAGCAGTTCGTCGCCGACCGGCCGGTGATCGGCCGCGAGGGCCTCGGCGGGCTCGCCAGCGTCACCATCGACGGGCGGCTCGACCAGGCCGAGCGCGTGCGCGCCGCCGAGCTCGGGCTCGAGCTGGCCCCCGTGTCGCTCCAGCAGCTCATCGTCCACCTCACCGGCACCGACCTCGCCGGTTCGATCGAACAGGAGGCCGCAGCATGACCACCGTCACCACCACCGCCGCCACCGCCGAACGGGAGACGCCGATGTCGAGCAGGGTCCGGACCGGAGAGATCTGGCGCATCGTGCGGCTGCTCACCGTGAACCCCTCGATCTTCTTCGGCATCCCGTGGCTCATCCTCGGCGCCGCCTGGGCCGTCACGATGATCATCGCGCTCATCATCCAGGGCGCGGGCGCCTCGACCGCCGACATGCAGGAGGGCTTCCGCTACAGCTGGGCCGTCCTGTCGCCGCAGTGGTACCTCGTCGCGGTCGGCGTGCAGGCCGTCGCCTTCACCTTCTCGTTCGCGCTCGGCTTCGGCTCGACGCGTCGCGACTACTGGCTCGGCCTGAGCGCGATGTTCGTGTTCGTCGCCGCCGAGATGGCCGTCGCCATCGCGACCCTCGTGCAGATCGAGAAGGCGACGAACGGCTGGGGCATCGGCGCCGGCATGTTCGACACGCTCTGGTACGGGCAGTCCGGCTGGGCGTTCGACTTCTTCACCACGTTCGCGCTGCAGCTCTTCGTGCTCTTCGTCGGCGCCGGCGCGACGACCGTGTACATGCGGTGGCGGGTGCGCGGCATGATGATCCTCTTCTTCAGCTTCGTCGCCCTCGTGCTCGCGCTCATCGCCGCCTTCACCTTCACGAACAGCTGGCCGGCGGTGATGAGCTGGTTCGCCGCCATCGGCCTGCTCGGGGTGTTCACCCTGACGCTCGTCGCCGCGCTCGTCTCGGCCGTGGCGGGATTCCTGGTCATCAGGCGGGCGACGCCCCGGTGATGATCACGGGTCATCCGGGGGGATGACCCCGTCGGGCGGGAGATACCTCTCCCGCCCGACGCTTCTCGCGTTGCGGCCGGGCAGGCTCGAAGCATGAGTTCCTTCGTGCTCGAGGCATCCGGCCTCGTCAAGTCCTTCGGTCAGACGCACGCGCTCGCCGGCGTCGACCTCCGCGTGCGCACGGGCGAGTCGCTCGCCATCATGGGAGCCTCGGGCTCGGGCAAGACGACCCTGCTGCACTGCCTCGCCGGCATCGTCGCCCCCGACTCGGGGGCCGTCTCGTTCCTGTCGGGCGGCGCCGGGCGGGTCGACGTGACCGCGCTCGGCGAGCGCGAACGCTCGCGCCTGCGCCGAGAGGCCTTCGGCTTCGTGTTCCAGCAAGGCCTGCTGATCCCCGAGCTCACCGCGGTCGAGAACGTCGCCCTCGCGCTCATGCTGAACGGGATGCCCCGCGCCCGCGCCGAGGAGTACGGACGCGGCTGGCTCGCCGCCCTCGGCCTCGCCGGCATGGAGGACCGCCGCATCGGCCAGCTCTCCGGCGGGCAGGCGCAACGCGTCGCCATCGCGCGGGCGCAGGTCACCGGGGCCGCCGTCGTGTTCGCCGACGAGCCGACCGGCGCGCTCGACTCGAGCACCTCGGCCGAGGTCATGCGGGCGCTGCTCGACTCGACGACGGGGCAGGGCCGCACGCTCGTCGTGGTCACGCACGACGCCGACGTCGCGGGCCGCTGCTCGCGCATCGTCGACATGCGCGACGGCCGGATCGTCGGCGAGCGGGTGCCCGCGGGTGCGGGCGCGAGTGCGGAGACCGGCGCATGATCGGCCGTGTCGCCTGGTTGCTCGCGCGCCCGGGAACGGGCGGACTCGCCCCGCTCGCGCTGCCCGCCACCGCGTTCGCGATCGTCACCGCGCTGCTGCTCACCGTGCTCGGCGGCGCCCAGTCGTTCTGGAGCTGGACCGACGAGATGGGCGTCACCTACCAGGCGCTCGCGGTGATCGCGCTCGTGCTGCTCGTCGTGCCGCTCGCCTCGCTCGGCGGTGCCGCCGCCCGGCTCTCGGCCCGCCGCCGAGACGACCGGCTCGCGACCCTGCGGCTGCTCGGCGCCACCCCGGGGGCCGTGTCGGCGCTCGCGGTGCTCGAGTCGGTCGTGCTCGCGGTCGTCGGCGCGCTCGCCGGCGTCGTGCTCTACTTCCTCCTCGTGCCGCTCATCGCGCTCATCCCGTTCCGCGGCGAGCCGCTCGGCGTCGACGGCGTGCTGCTCGGCCTGCCCGCGCTCGCCGGCGTGGTCGGGGGCGTCGCGCTGCTCGCCGCCGCGAGCGCCGTGCTCGGCCTCCGCCAGGTCGTCATCTCGCCGCTCGGCGTGCGCACGAGGCAGGATGCCCCGAAGCTGCACTGGGTGCGCATCGTCGCCGGGCTCTCGGTCATCGCGCTCGCGTTCCTGATGATGAGCGTGCTGCAGGTGGCCGGCTCCATCATGGTGATCCTCGCGATGCTCGCGGCGGCCTTCGGAGGCACGATCGCCGTGCTGAACCTCATCGGCCCGTGGGTGATCCGCCTCGTCGCGCAGTCGCAGGCGCGGCGTGCGAAGACGCCCCAGCGGCTGCTCGCGGCCCGGGCCGTGCTCGAGTCGCCGAAGGCGGCCTGGCGCCAGGTCTCGGGCGTCGCCATGACGAGCTTCATGGCCGTGTTCGCGGGCACGGGCATCGCACTGCTCGGCTCGTTCGGCGAGGCCGCCGACACCGAGTCGATGCTGCTGTTCGCCGACATCCGCACCGGCATCCTGATCACCGTGGTGGGCTCGTTCCTCATGGTCGCCTGCTCGGTCGGGGTGAACCAGGCCGCGGCAATCCTCGACCGGGGCGAGCTCTACCGCTCCCTCGACATGCTCGGCATGCCGACGCCGACGATGGAGGCCGCGCGGCGCCGTGCGGTCATGTCGCCGCTGCGCATCACCGCGATCGGCTCGGCCGTGACGGCGGCCGTCGTCATGCTGCCGCTCACCGGGATCACGATCATCGTCGCGCCGCTCTCGCTCGCGGTCATCGCCGCCGTGCTCGCCGGAGGGATCGGGGTCGTCTGGCTCGGCCTCCTCGCGACGAAGCCGATGCTCGACCGGGCCGCCTCCGCGTCATCCTGACCCTCGCTGCTTCTGCAGGAGAATTGACGCGAGACGCGCTGTCAGCCGACCATGGCGACCGATTTCCTGCAGAAGCAGCGGGGCGGGCGCGCGGGTACGCTCGAAGCATGACCAACGCGCCCGACTTCGACGACCGGGATGCCGCGATGAGCGAACTGCTCGGCATCCGCTCGAGCATCGACAACATCGACGCGGCGCTCATCCACCTGCTCGCCGAACGGTTCAAGTTCACGCAGCAGGTCGGCCGGCTGAAGGCGACGCACGGGCTCCCGCCGAGCGATCCGGGCCGCGAGCAGCGCCAGATCGCCCGGCTGCGGGCGCTCGCGATCGACGCGCACCTCGACCCCGCCTTCGCCGAGAAGTGGTTCAACTTCGTCGTCGCCGAGGTGATCCAGCACCACGAGGAGCTCGCGAACGGCGGCGGCACCATCGGCGAGCTGTGAGCCGCGCGTCGCGCCGGGGCTGGTACCCGCTCGAGCTGCCGTCGCTCGCCGGCCGACGGTACCTCGTCACCGGCGCGAACGCCGGGCTCGGCTTCTTCACGGCGGCCAGGCTCGCGGGCGCCGGCGCCCATGTGGTGCTCGGCGGCCGCAGCCCCGAGCGGCTCGAGGCGGCGATGTCCGCGATCCGCGGCGCGCGCCCCGAGGCATCCATCGAGCCGATCGTGATCGACCAGGCCTCGCTCGACTCGGTGCGCGCGGGGGCCGCCCGGCTGCGCCACCGGCCCGCCTTCGACGGCATCGTGACCAATGCGGGCATGGTGCACACGCCGGGGGAACGCCTCGAGTCGCCCGACGGCAACGAGCTCGTGCTCGCGACGAACGTGCTCGGCCACTTCGCACTGCTGGCGGCGCTGCTGCCGCACCTCGCGCCCGGCGCCCGCGTCGTCGCGCTCGGCTCGCTGTCGACCCGGCTGTCGACGTTCCGCGTCGACGACCTGCAGCTCGAGCGCGGCTACGACTTCTGGCGCGCCTACGCGCAGTCGAAGATCGCGACGCAGGTCTTCGCCTTCGAGCTCGATCGGCGGCTGCGGGCGGCGGGCAGCAGCGTGGCGAGCCTCGTCGCGCACCCCGGCTACTCGATCAGCGGGCGCACGCCCCGCGTGCCCGGCGTCAACGAGCCGAGCGCGGGCGGCCGCTTCGCCGACGCGCTGCAGGCGGCCTGGGCGCAGGGCAAGCACCGCGGGGCGGAGGTCACGCTGCACGCGCTGACCTCGCCCGAGGCCGAGGGCGGCCAGTTCTGGGGTCCGCGGTGGTCGACGAAGGGCGACCCGACCCTCCAGAAGCCCACGCGCACCTCGACCGACCCCGCGATCGGGGCCCGCTTCTGGGACTTCGCCGAAGCGGCGACCGGCACGCCGTTCCCGGTCTCGGCATGAGCGAGCCCGCCCGGCGCCCGAGGCTCTTCGCCCGCCCCGGCTTCCGGCGGGGCCTCTCGCGCGTCCTGGTCGTGGTCGGCATCGTGCTCGCCCTGATCGGCGTGATCTCGGCGCGCTACGGCTGGCTCTTCGCGGGCATCGTGGTCACGGGCCTCGGGGCGGCGTACGGCCCGTGGCGGCTTCGTCGCTGAGCGTCGAACGCAGCACCTCGTGCACGAGCGGCCACTCGCCGTCGAGGTCGGCGACGACGAGGTCGGCGCGACGACCCGCGGTGATCGCGCCGCGGTCCTCGAGGCCGACGGCACGGCACGGCCCCGAGCCGATGAGCCCGATCGCCTCGGGCAGCGTGCAGAGTCCGAGCCGGGCCAGCCGGAGGGCGGCGGCGAGCTGCGCGCCCGGCAGGTAGTCGGAGGCGAGGGCGTCGACGAGGCCGGCCGCGACGAGCTCGGACGCCGAGACGTTGCCCGCGTGCGACCTGCCGCGCAGGGCGTTCGGCGCGCCGGCCACGACCACGAGCCCACGCCGTCGGGCGCGGCGCGCCGCCTCGATCGTCGTCGGGAACTCGGCGACGGCGCCGCCGCGGGCGGCGAGCTCGTCGATGTCGGCCGTGCTCGCGGGGTCGTGCCCGAAGAGCCGGATCCGGCCGGCGCGTGCGAGCACGCCGAGCCGCTCGAGCGCGCGGTCGCGGAGGTCCAGCTTCTCGTCGCGGGCGGTGCGCCAGGCCTCGACGTGGGCCGCGGCATCCGGCTCGCCCATGCCCTCGCCGGTGACGAGCCACCGGCGCATCGACGCGGGGTCGGCGTACTGGCCCTGGCCGGGCGTGTGGTCCTCGTGCGAGACGACGAGCACCCGGCCCGGATGCGCCGCGATGCGCTCCTCGAGCGCGGCGATCCCGTCCGCGCAGCGCACGTCGACCCGGTGGAGGATCGCCGTGCCGCCGGCCGCGTCGCCCGAACCGGCCAGCTCGTCGATCGTCGCGGTGACCTCGCCCGCCCCGGGCGAGCCGATCGGGAGCCCGACGGGGCTCTGCGACTGGAACGCGACCCCGTGGTAGGCGGTCGTGATGCCGGCGGCGCGCAGCCGGGCCTCCGCCGAGCGGAGCGCGAAGCCGACGGGCACCGCGGCACCGGGGCGAGGGTGCAGCTCGCGGGCGAGCGCGTCGCTGTGCACGTCGACGAGGCCGGGCAGGCACATCGCCCCGCGGCCGTCGAGATCGCAGCCGGCGCCGCTCGGGTGCGGGCCGGCCTCGGCGATCAGGCCGTCGCGCACGACGATGCGGGCGTCGTCGAGCACCCGATCCGGCAGCACGGCCCGCACGTGGCCGAGCACGTAGTCGGCGGGGGCGCCGGCCGCGGGCCAGGTGCCGCTCACGCGGGGTCGCCCAACTCGAACACGACGCGGATCGCGTCGGCGCGGATCCAGCGCTGGGTGAAGCAGAGCAGCCGGCGGCTAGCCGCGTCGCGATTCACGCTCTCGACGAGCCAGACGGGATCGCCCCCCGAGCACTCGAGCTCGGCGGCGACCTCGTCGTCGGCGATCTCGATGCTCGCCCGCGACGAGGCGCGCTCGGGATCCGCCCCGGCCATCTGCCGGAGGATCTCGTTGAGGGAGCTCTCGTGGCGGATCGCCGTCGGCAGGTCGGGCAGCACGTCGAAGGGCACCCACTCGTCGCCCCACGATGCGGGCAGGCCGTCGGTGAACGAGCGCCGGCGCAGGCGGTAGCCGGGGGCGCCCGCGTCGAGGCCGAGACTGCGGGCCACCGCCGCGGGCAGTTCGACCGGGTCGCACGACCGCACCACGCCGTGGGGCACCGAGCCGGCCTCGCGCACCGTGCGGCTCCACGAGGGCGGGCGTGCCGACGAGATGACGTAGTCGATGCGCCTGGCCGAGTAGGTGCCGCCGCCGCGCACCCGGCGCACGAGCAGTCGCCGCGCGAGCTCCTGCATCGCGGCGCGGGCGGCCGCCCGCCCGACCCCGAACCGTGCCGCGATCTCGTGCTCGCCGGCGAGCTTCGTGCCGGGGGGAAGCTCGGCGATCTCCGCCGCGAGGGTCTCGGCGATGACCAGGTACTTCGTCTCAGCCACGCCGCGAGTGTCGCCCAGGCGGGTGAACCGCGGGTGAAGTCGGCGGGGCTCCCGCGCACTCGGCGGAGCTCTCCGGACAACTCCGACGAAGGGTCGTTCGCGGTTCACCTTCCGGTAACCGTCGGTCCCCTCGGCGTTGAGTGGGGCTGCCTACCGTGACCGAACGGAACACAGCATGCGCCTGCACCGGGCGCAGCGGTCACGAAAGGTTTCCGATGAAGCTCAGCACCAAGGCCTGGCCCGCGCTCGCCGCGGCCGCCCTCCTCGCCGTCGGCCTCGCCGCCTGCGCGTCGCCCTCGGCGGCCGACGACGCCGCGGCGGGCGACTCGGGCACGAAGTTCGCGGTCGACGAGAACACCCTCGTCTTCGGCGTCGTGCCCGACTCGGTCGACACCGAGACGAACTACCAGCCGCTCATGGACTACATCGCGGCCGAGACCGGCAAGACGGTCGAGTACCACGAGTCGACCGACTACGCCGCCCTCATCGAGGCCGCCGTCGCGGGCAAGATCGACGTCGCGAGCTTCTCGGGCTTCACCTACGTGACCGCGACGAACAACGGCGCCGCGATCACCCCGATCTCGTCGATCATCACCGAGGAGGGCCAGGAGCCCGGCTACTACTCGCAGGCGATCGTGCCCAAGGGCAGCGACATCACCGACCTCGCGGGCTTCGAGGGCAAGAAGGTCTGTTTCGTCGACCCGTCGTCGACCTCGGGCTACCTGTTCCCGAGCTACAACCTGCTCGACGCGGGCGTCGACCCGAAGACCGACGTCACCGCGGTCTTCGCCGGCAAGCACGACGTCTCGGTCACCAAGACCGGCGAGGGCGTCGAGTGCGAGGCCGGCTTCGCCGAGGACAGCGAGGTCGCGAAGAGCGACAAGGTCGAGGTCATCGCCGAGACCATGGTGCCCGGCGCGCCGATCGTCGTCTCCGACACGCTCCCCGAGGAGCTCAAGACCCAGCTGACCGAGATCCTCGGCGAGGTCACGATCGACCAGATCATCGAGTCGGGCATCGAGTCGGCCGACAGCGACGCCTTCCGCAGCGTGTTCTTCGCGACCCTGCCGGTCGACGACGCGTACTACGACACCATCCGCGACATCTGCGAGAAGACCGAAGCGGAGCAGTGCCAGGGCTGAGCCCCGGGCACTGAACGCGCACGGACACGGAACGGACACGAGGCCCGAGATGAACGAGAACACCCCCGCCGGCCCCGACGTCGTCATCGACGTCGAGGGGCTCACGAAGGAGTTCGGCTCGACCGTCGCGCTGCGGGACGCCGCGCTGCGCGTCGAGCGGGGGGAGATCGTCGTGCTCCTCGGGCTCTCGGGCTCGGGCAAGTCGACCCTGCTCCGGCATGTCGACGGCCTCGAGACCCCGACGTCCGGGACCGTGCGCGTCCTCGGCCAGGAGGTGCCGCGCCTGACGGGCCGGCGCCTCCGGGCCCTGCGCAGCCGCATCGGCTTCGTCTTCCAGCAGTTCGAGCTGGTGCCCTCGCTCACGGTGCTCGAGAACGTGCTCACGGGGGCGCTCGCCGAGCTCCGCGGGCCGCGGCTCGGCCTCTGGAGCTACCCGCGGCGACTGAAGCTCGCCGCGCTCAGCCACCTCGACCGCGTCGGCCTCCTCGACCGGGCGTACCAGCGCGCCGACACGCTCTCGGGCGGGCAGCAGCAGCGCGTCGCGATCGCGCGCGCGCTCATGCAGGACCCCGAGATCCTCCTCGCCGACGAGCCCGTCGCCTCGCTCGACCCCGAGTCGAGCGAGCAGGTGATGGCCCTCATCCGCGAGATCGCCATGGACGCCGGGCTCACCGTCGTCTGCAGCCTCCACCAGGTCGACCTCGCCCTCTCGTGGGGCGACCGCATCGTCGGCCTCCGCCACGGCGAGGTCGTGCTGGACACCCCGGCCGAGGGACTCTCGAAGACCGAGGTCATGGAGATCTACGGTCGCGTCGCGACGGCCACCGCCGAGCTCGAGGCCATCGAGCGAGAGCTCGTCGACGAGATCGGCGCGGATGCCCCGGCGCGCGAGGACGCCGCCGACGCCGAGCCGCTCGTGGCCGCCGGCGAGAACCGGGCGCGCTGATGTCGACCCTCGTCGCACCGTCGCGGCGGCCCGCCGAGGCATCCGATGCCCGTTCGATCGCCGAGCGCGCGCCGAAGCGCCGCGTGTCGCCCGAGCGGATCGCCGCCTCGCTCACGCTCGTCGCGATCGTGGTCGCCGCGATCGTGGCGATCGCCGAGTCGGGCATCTCGATCCCGGGCATGGTCGAGAGCTGGGGCAACGCGGAGCGCTTCTTCGCCCGCGTCGGCCCGATCAGCTTCCCCGAGCCGGCGCAGCTGCTCTACCTCACCGGACTCACCGTCGGGCTCGTGCTCTGCGGCACCCTGCTCGCCGCCGCGATCTCGGTGCCCGTCGCCTACCTGGCCGCCTCGAACACGACCCCGGGAGCGGGCTGGCAGGCGTTCGGGCGCTTCGTCACCGTGCTGACCCGCGCGATCCCCGACGTCGTGCTCGCCATGGTCTTCGTGCTGATGTTCTCGCTCGGCTCGCTGCCCGGCATCCTCGCCATCGGCATCCACTCGATCGGCATGATCTCGAAGCTCTTCGCCGACGCGATCGAGCAGATCGACGAGGGTCCTCGCCTCGCGATCCGCGCCGCGGGCGGCTCGAAGTGGCAGGAGTTCACGAGCGGGATCCTGCCGCAGGTGCTGCCGTCGTGGGTCGCCACCGTGCTGCACCGCAACGACATCAACCTGCGCGGCTCGGTCGTGCTCGGCTACGTCGGCGTCGTCGGCCTCGGCATGGAGATGTCGTTCGCGTTCAAGTCGCTGAACTACTCGCTCGGCCTCGGCATCGCCCTCGTCATGTTCGCGCTCTGCATCGTCATGGAGGTGGTCTCGAGCGTCGTGCGCGCGGCCATGCTCGGGGTGGCGCCGACGGGGCGCGGGCTCGGCGACCGGCTCGTGCGGCGGGTGCGGCGCGGTGCCGGAGCGACTCTCGATACGCCTCCTTCGTCGCGCACTCGACCCGCGGGAGGGCCTGCGGCAGGGTCGCTCGAGGCCGCCCTCCGCCGCCCGTGGGACGCCGTGCGGATCCGCAACACCGTCTGGGGCTGGGTCGCGCTCGCGGTCGTCGTCGGCAGCGTGCTCATCTGCAACATCCAGTGGGGCGACCTCATCACCTTCTGGGCGAAGGTACCGGCCATCGCGGTGCAGTTCTGGCCGCCGGACTTCGGCAACTACGACGCCGCGACGATGTTCGGCGCGATGGGTCAGACGATCGGCATCGCGCTCGCCGCGACCCTGCTCGCGATCGTCGTGTCGGTGCTCGTCGGCTCGCTCGCCGCGCGCAACGTCGCCCCGAACGGCGCCACCCGCACCTCGATGCGGCTGCTCCTCGTCGTCATCCGCGGCATCCCCGAGGTGATCCTCGCGATCGTGCTCATCGTCATCACCGGGCTCGGGGCGCAGGCCGGCACGCTCGCGCTCGCGTTCGGCGGCATCGGCCTCGCCGGCAAGCTCATCGCCGACTCCTTCGAGGAGGTGAAGCCGGGCCCCGAGCGCGCGCTCCGCGCGACCGGTGCGAGCCGGTCGCAGGTGTACGCCTCGGCGACCCTGCCGCAGGGCGTGCGGGCGCTGCTCGGCCACAGCTTCTACCTGCTCGACACGAACATCCGGGCGGCGACCATCCTCGGCATCGTGGGCGGCGGCGGCATCGGCTACTACCTGCTGAACGCCGGTCAGGGCTCGAACTACCAGGTGGTCACGGCGATCGTGCTCATGATCCTGGTGACGGTGCTCGTCGTCGAGGGCATCGCGATGTGGATGCGGCGGGTGTTCCGGTGAGCGGCGCGGCCGGCTTCGACGTCGCCGTCGTCGGTTCGGGGGTCGTCGGCCTCGGCGCCGCGCTCGCTGCGCATCGGCGGGGCCTGCGGGTCGTCGTGATCGAGCGCGGCAGCGAGCCGAGCGGTGCCTCGATCCGCAACTTCGGCCACCTCTGCTTCACCCCGCAGCACGGCATCGCCCGCGAGTTCGCGCTCGCCTCGCGCGAGCGCTGGCTCGAGCTCGCCCGCGATGCCGGAGTCTGGCTGCGCGAGTCGGGCACGCTCGTCGCCGCCCGCCACGACGACGAGCTCGCCGTGCTCGCCGAGCTCGCCGCGCTGCGCGGCGACGGCGAGGTCGCCCTGCTCGACGCGCGCGACGCCGAGGCGCGCATCCCGCTCGCGCCGGGCACCGCGGTCGGCGGGGCGCTCCTGCCGCGCGACCTGCAGGCGAACCCCCGCCAGGCGCTCGTCGCGATCGCCGCGCACCTCGAACGCGAGGGCGTCGAGTTCCGTCGCCGCACCGCGGTGGGCCGCGTCGGAACCGGTCGCGTCGAGACGAGTCGCGGACCGATCGACGCCGACGAGATCGTCGTCGCGGTGAACCACGACCTCGACCTGCTGTTCCCCGAGCTCGCCGAGCAGCGCGGCATCGTGCGCTGCGGGCTCGACATGCTGCGCGTCGACGCCGGCCTGGCGGCGCCGCTGCCCGCACCGGTGCTCACCGGCTGGTCGCTCGTGCGCTACGGCGCCTTCGCGGCCACCGAGTCGGCGCGCCGCCTGCGCGAGCGGCTGCACGCCGAGCGCCCCGATCTCGCCGCCCTCGACCTCAACCAGATGTACACCCAGCTGCCCGACGGGTCGCTCATCGTGGGCGACACCCACTACCGGGGTGCCACCGTCGCGCCGTTCCAGGGCGAGGCCGCCTTCGAGGCGCTGCTCGAGGTGACCGGCTCGTTCTTCGGCGTGCCGCGGCCCCGGGTCATCGAGCGCTGGCAGGGCGTCTACGCGAGCGGACCGGACGAGTTCCTCATCGAGCAGCCCGAGCCGGGCGTGCACCTCGCGATCGCGACGACCGGCATCGGCATGACGTGCGGGCTCGGACTCGCCGAGCACGTCGTCGGCCTCGCGCTCTCCGCATCTTCGACCACCTCCCAGAAAGGGCGATCATGACCACCGACACCACCGACACCACCGACACCACCGACACCACCGACACCACCGACACCACCGACACCACCGACACCGCGGTCACCGACATCACCGGCATCACCGGCATCTCCGCGGACGAACTGGCCGAGCTCGACGAGTTCGCCGAGCTCGCCGACCCCGACGACGTCGACGAGGAGGGTGAGATCGAGCTCATCGTGCTCGACATGGCGGGCACCACGGTCGCGGACGACGGCGTGGTCGAGCGCGCCTTCGCCCTCGCCGCCGAGCGCAGCGGCATCGCGACTGGCGACGACTTCGCCGAGGCCCTCGAGTACGTGCGCGACACCATGGGCCAGTCGAAGATCGAGGTCTTCCGCGTGCTCGCGGACGGCGACGAGGACGCCGCGCAGCACGCGAACGCCGAGTTCGAGGGCGCGTACGCCGAGCTCGTCGCGAGCGAGGGCGTCGTCGAGATCCCCGGAGCCGCGCGGGTCATCGAGCGCCTGCGGGAGGCCGGTGCCGCCGTCGTGCTCACGACCGGCTTCTCGCCCGTCACGCGCGACGCCATCCTCGACGCGCTCGAGTGGCACGGCCTCGCCGACCTCGCGCTCTCGCCCGCCGACGCCGGCCGCGGCCGCCCGCACCCCGACCTGCCGCTCACGGCGCTGCTGCGCACCGAGACGAGCGCGGTCGAGGCGATGGTCGTCGTGGGCGACACGGTGAGCGACATCGAGTCGGGCGTCGCCGCTGGGGCCGGCCTCGTCGTCGGCGTGCTGACCGGCGCCCACGATCGCGACGCGCTCGAGGCCGCCGGCGCCGACGCCGTCATCGAGAGCATCGTCGAGCTGCCCGTGCTGCTCGGCCTGCACGGCGAGTAGGCGCGCGATGCACACCGTGGTGCGAGTCGCCGGACCCGACCTGATCCTCAGGCCCTCGCCCGTCGCGATGGTCTGGTACGAACCCGGGCGCCCGCACGAGGCGCTCGCGGCGCCGGGCGTGCACCTCTCGGCGGGGGAGGCCCTCGTCGAGGTCGAGCTCGCGACCGTCTGCGGCTCGGACGTGCACACCGCGCGCGGCGATCGCCCCGCACCGGCGCCGCTCGTGCTCGGCCACGAGCAGGTCGGCCGCGTGGTCGCCGTCGGCGACGGGGCGGTGCGCGCGGACGGCGCCCCGCTCGAGCTCGGCGACCGCGTCGTCTGGTCGGTCGCGGTGAGCTGCGGCGACTGCGACCGGTGCCGCCGCGGCCTCGCCCAGAAGTGCCGCTCGCTCGCGAAGTACGGGCACGAGCGCGTGCACCGCGGCTGGGAGCTCTCGGGAGGATTCGCGACCCACGTGCAGCTCAAGGCCGGCACGGCGGTGGTCCGCGTGAGCGAGGAACTGCCGGCGTTCGTCGCCGCACCCGCGTCGTGTGCGACCGCGACGGCGGTGGCCGCGCTCGACGCGGCGGCGGCGCACGTGCCGCTCGCCGGGGCGCCGCTGCTCGTCACCGGCGGCGGCATGATCGGGCTCAGCGTCGCCGCGATCGCGCGCGAGGCGGGTGCCGAGGTCGTCGTCTCCGATCCGGATGCCTCGCGGCGCGTGCTCGTCCGCCGCTTCGGCGCGCTGGCGGTCGACCCGGGCGCGACACCGGGGAGCGGCGAGCACCTCGACACCGTGCTCGCCGAGTTCGCCGCGCGGGGGACGCCTGAACTGCTCATCGCGATCGAGGCGTCGGGCGCCGCCCCGGCGGTGCGGACCGCGATCGCGGCGCCCGGCGTCGGCGGTGTCGCGGTGCTCGTGGGCAGCGTCTCGCCGGGCAGCGAGGTGCGGCTCGACCCCGAGACGGTCGTGCGGCGCCTCATGACCGTGACCGGCGTGCACAACTACACCCCAGGGCAGCTCGCCAGGGCGGTCGCCTTCCTCGAGCGGTCCTGGCGGTCGATGCCGCTCGACGAGCTCGTCGGCACGACGCACCCGCTCGACGAGATCGACCGCGCGCTCGCCGAGGCGGCGACGGGGGAGCACGTGCGCGTCGGGGTCGCGCCGGGACGCCGGCCGCACCCCTGACCCGGCGGGGCCGCCCGGCTCAGAAGACCGGCCGGGGCTCGTTCATCACCACGACGACGACCACGATCGCGGCGACGGCGAGCAGCGCGGCGACGACCCAGGCGAAGCGCGGCGGGGTCTGGACGGCGCACCACACCAGGAACCCGATCTCGAGCAGGGTCAGCACGCCGGCGATGACGGTGCCGGCGACGGCGGGCTCGAACACCGCGACGCGCCCGACCGCGCCCCCGTCGCCGTCGGGCACGACGTAGTCGAGCGGGATGGCGGTCGCGACGATCGCGGTCGCGGCGAGCGCGACCAGGAAGAACAGGGAGGCGAGCGCGATCCGCGGGAGTCTCTGCATGCCGTCCATGATGGCAGCGCCTCACATGCCCGAGTACGGAGATTTCCGCTCCGGCGCCGATCGCGGGAACATGGGGGAATGACGGCCCGGACTCCCGCGATCGCGCCGGCACCGCGAGGCGGTGCACGGTGACGGATGCCACGGGCCCCGCGCCGCACGACGCGCTCGAACCGCTGCGCGCGGCGCTCGCCGCGGCGGCCGCTCGCCTCGCCGCCGCGCGCGCACGCGACGAGGTGCTCGCCGAGCTCGTGCAGCCGAAGCCGGTGCTCGGCGTCGCCCGCGCCCCGCGCATGGCCGACCGGGGGCGGGTCTGGCGGCTCGGGGTGCTGCTGCTCTCCGCCGACGGCACGCTGCACGCGACCGGGCACGTCGTCCGCGCCGAGCGGCCCGCCCGGCGCAGCGTGCTCGCGGAGAGCGTCGCCGAGCACCGGGCGTGGCAGGCGGCCGCGGTGAAGGGCGGCATCGCCGAGGGCGAGACCGTCAACTTCGACGCGCCGGCGATCGACCTCGGCGAGCTCGCGAGCGCCGGGGCATCCGGCCCGATCGTGCTCGACGGCGCGACCGTGCTCGTGCGCTGGAATCCCGGCCAGCCGAGCGCGCTCGCCGAGCTCGGCCGCTACCTCGAGGACCGTGTGGGGCTGCTCGTCGACCCGCCCGGCGGCAGCACCTGATAGCGTCGATCCTCGTGTGCAACCGATTCGCCGCGATGATGATCGCGCGGCCCCGCACCGCCTGAGGCGGAGCGACCCGACCATCCACGTCTCTCCGCCCGGCCATGACCATGGCCGCGGTGCGATCTCGCGTACCCGGCCGACCATCTTCGGCAGCGGAGCAGACTCTTGCGCACACGCGAACACGCATCATCCACCCCTCGCCAGACCCGGGCCGGCCACGGCGGCCGGCAGGAGCTGGGGCAGAACTTCCTCGTCGATCGCGCCGCGATCGACCGCTTCGTCGCGCTCGCGGCGGCGACCAGCGGACCGATCGTCGAGTTGGGCGCGGGCGGGGGCGCCCTCACCGCCCCGCTCGCCCGTCTCGGCCGACCGCTCACGGCGCTCGAGCTCGACCCCGGCCGTGCCGAGGCCCTGCGGCGCCGGTTCGGCCCGCGAGTCGCGGTCGAGCAGGCCGATGTGCTGCGCTGGAGGTATCCCGCCGCACCGCACGTCGTCGTCGGCAACGTGCCCTTCCACCTCACGACGGCCATCCTGCGCTCGCTCCTCGAACGCCCCGGGTGGACCGACGCCGTGCTGCTCACGCAGTGGGAGGCGGCACGTCGCCGCTGCGGGGTCGGCGGCTCGAGCCTGCTCACCGCGCAGTCGGCCCCGTGGTTCGAGTTCGCGCTCGACGGGCGGGTGCCTGCGCGAGCCTTCCGCCCAGTGCCCGCGGTCGACGCCGGGCTGTTCAGCGTTCGGCGCCGGGCCGACCCGCTCGTTGCGCCCGCCGAGCGACGCGGCTACTGCGGCTTCGTCGCGGCGGTGTTCCGGGGGCGCGGGCGCGGTCTGGCGCAGATCCTCACCCGAACGCCGAGACCGATGAGCCCCGCGCAGGCGAAGTCGTGGCTCGCCCGGCGCGGCCTCGCGCGCGACGTGCTGCCCGGCCGGCTCACCGCCGAGGACTGGGGTGCGCTGTGGGGGGAGGTGCGGCGGCGCTGATCGATGCGCCGCACGCGCGGCCGCTGGCTCAGCGGCTCCGCGGCGCCAGCGCCTCAGCGCCTCAGCGGCGCCAGTCGCGCCGATCGTCGTCGTCGTCGTCGACCGGCGGGCGGAGGCGGAACGCCTCGCGCATCTTCTCGCCGGGCGGGGCCTTGATCGCGCGGATCACGACGCCGATGAGGATGATGACGGCGAACAGTGCGATCGCACCGCCGAGGAGGATGCCGTAGAAGGCGAAGTCGTTCATGTCGTGCTCTTCCTGTCGCTCGTCGTCTGCCCGCCGTGCTCCTGCTCCTGGACGGACTCGATGATCGAGTCCTGCAGGCCGCGCTGGCCCGTGTGCAGCTCCTGGTAGGTCTCGCCCGCGCCGGCGAGCGGGCCGAAGGCCTCGCGCAGGCGCTGCCCGCGGGGCGCCCGCACCCCGCGCACGACCATGCCGACCACGAGGGCGACCACGAACAGCGCGATCGCGCCGCCCATGATCAGGCCCGGGACTCCGAGTGCGTCGGCCATGTCGTCGCCCGCTCAGAACCCGAACAGCGTGACGGGCTCGAGCCGATCGTCGCGGAGCGCCTCGAGCACCCGCAGCTCGTGCGGTACGACGGGCTCGGGCAGGGCGTCGAGCGAGAACCACTCGAGCGCCGCCGCCTTCTGCGTCTCGAGCAGGCGCGGCTCGCCCGCCCACTCGTCGACCGCGAAGAAGACGTCGAAACGCTGCTCGATGGGACGGCCGCTGCCATCGGTGCGGTGCATGAGGGTCAGCAGCTCGAGCGCACCGGGCTCGACCGAGACGCCGAGTTCCTCCTCCGCCTCGCGCGCCGCGCCGGCGAGCAGCGACTCGCCGGCCTCGACGTGACCCGCCGCGCCGAACGCCCAGTGCTCGTCGTAGTAGCCGGTGCCGCGGCGCAGCTGCAGCAGCACCTCGTGCCCGCGGCGCAGCAGCACGTAGGCCGCGGGCACCACCGTGAAGCGCCCGTGGGTCGACGCGTATGCGTCGGTGTAGTGGTCGGTCACCGCATCAGTAGCCGACGACCGGCCCGAACGCGTCGGCGAGCGGCGCGCGGTTGACGGTGCGCAGCTCGTCGATCGAGACGGTGAAGGCGTCCTGCACCTCGAGCGTGCCGGAGGCCGCGTCGGTCACGCCGATGCGGCGGACCGGGTAGCCCCGGCCCTCGCAGAGGCCGCGGAACTTCACGTCGTCCTCCCGCGGGACCGTGACGATGACGCGGCCCGTCGACTCGCTGAACAGCGCGGTCGCGAGGTCGACGTCGCCGTCGGCGAGCACCTCGCCGAGGAACACGCGGGCCCCGACGCCGAAGCGCGAGACCGCCTCGGCGAGGGCGATCGCGAGACCGCCGTCGGAGAGGTCGTGCGCCGAGTCGATGAGGCCCTCGATCGTCGCGGCCGAGAGCAGCTCGGCGAGCGTCTTCTCGGCGGCGAGGTCGACGGCCGGCGGGCGACCGCCGAGGTGGCCGTGCACGACCCCGGCCCAGGCCGAGCCGTCGAGCTCCGCCCTCGTGTCGCCGAGGAGGTAGATGTTGTGGCCCTCGTCCTGCCATCCGCTCGGGATGCGGCGGGCGACGTCGTCGATCACGCCGAGCACGGCGATGACGGGCGTCGGGTGGATCGGCACGTCACCGGTCTGGTTGTAGAAGCTGACGTTGCCGCCGGTGACGGGAATGCCGAGCTCGAGGCATCCGTCGCTGAGGCCCTCGACGGTCTCGGAGAACTGCCACATGACCTCGGGGTTCTCGGGGGAGCCGAAGTTCAGGCAGTCGCTGACGCCCATGGGCTTCGCGCCCGTCACGGCGACGTTGCGGTACGCCTCGGCCAGCGCGAGCTTCGCACCCTGGCGGGGGTCGAGGTAGGAGTAGCGGCCGTTGGCGTCGGTCGCGACCGAGACGCCGAGGCCGGACTCCTCGTCGACGCGGACCATGCCGGCGTCGTCGGGGGCGCCGAGCGCGGTGTTGCCGAGCACGTAGGAGTCGTACTGGTTCGTGACCCACGCGGCATCGGCCTGGTTGGCCGAGCCGACGAGCTTCAGGAACTGCTCGCGGATCTCGTCAGGCGTCGCCGGGCGGTCGAGCTTCGCGGCCGTGTCGGCCTGCAGGGCGTCGATCCACGTCGGGTAGGCGACCGGGCGCTCGTAGACGGGGCCGTCGACGGCGACGGTGCGCGGGTCGACGTTCACGATCTCCTGGCCGTGCCACATGATCGAGAGGCGGCCGGTGTCGGTGACCTCGCCGAGCACGCTCGTCTCGACGTCCCACTTCTCGACGACCTTGAGGAAGCCCTCGAGCTTCTCGGGCTTCACGATCGCCATCATGCGCTCCTGGCTCTCGCTCATGAGGATCTCCTCGGGAGTGAGCGTGGGGTCGCGGAGGAGCACGTCGTCGAGCACGATCGACATGCCGCCGTCGCCGTTGGAGGCGAGCTCGCTGGTCGCGCACGAGATGCCGGCTGCGCCCAGGTCCTGGATGCCCTCGACGAGGTCGTTCTGGAACAGCTCGAGGCAGCACTCGATGAGCACCTTCTCGGCGAAGGGGTCGCCGACCTGCACCGCGGGGCGCTTGGTCGGGCCGCCCTCGGCGAAGGTGTCTGACGCGAGGATCGACGCGCCGCCGATGCCGTCGCCGCCGGTGCGGGCGCCGAAGAGCACGACCTTGTTGCCCGCACCCTTGGCGTTCGCGAGGTGCAGGTCTTCGTGGCGGAGCACGCCGACCGCGAGCGCGTTGACGAGCGGGTTCGCCTGGTAGACCCCGTCGAACCAGGTCTCGCCGCCGATGTTCGGGAGGCCGAGGCAGTTGCCGTAGAAGCTGATGCCCGAGACGACGCCGTGCACGACGCGTGCGGTGTCGGGGTGGTCGATGTCGCCGAAGCGAAGCGCGTCCATGACGGCGACGGGACGGGCGCCCATCGAGATGATGTCGCGCACGATGCCGCCGACGCCGGTCGCGGCGCCCTGGAACGGCTCGATGTACGAGGGGTGGTTGTGCGACTCGATCTTGAAGGTGACGGCCCAGCCCTCGCCGATGTCGAGCACGCCGGCGTTCTCGCCCATGCCGACCATGAGGTGCTTCTTCATGTCGGGCGTGACCTTCTTGCCGAACTGGCGCAGGTAGATCTTCGACGACTTGTACGAGCAGTGCTCGCTCCACATGACCGAGTACATGGCGAGCTCGGCGCTCGTGGGCCGGCGGCCCAAGATGTTGCGGATGCGCTCGTACTCGTCGGGCTTCAGGCCGAGGGCCGCGTACGGCTGCTCCTTCTCGGGCGTGGCGGCCGCGACCTCGACGGTGTCGAGCACCGCGGTCGTCGGTGCAGCGATGTTGGCGGGAGTGTTGATGGTCACGAGTGGCGAGCTCCAGAAGACGGCGGCGAGGCGGATGCCGCGGGGCGAATGCCTGACCCCAGCAGTCTACCGGCCGTGCTCAGGCGAGCAGGCCTTGTGAGAAATGCTCAGATATGGCAGACTTCGTGCCAAGAGAGCATGAAGGTGCGCGAAATGGCCAGGACCGTGTCTCATCAGATCGCCGATCACACGCTGCGCGATCGGCAGCGGGATCTCACCCGTCGGGTCATCACCGACGCGCTCGCGACGGTGGTCGTTCGCGACGGCGTCGCCGAGCTCTCGATGCAGGCGGTCGCCGATGAGGCGGGATGCTCCCTCCGCACGCTCTACCGGCATTTCGGAAGCCGGGAGGACCTGCTCGCCGGGCTCGATGCGGAGGCCGATGCCTTCCTCCGGGCGTGCTTCGACCGCGCGCTCTCGACCGGGGGCGACGACCTCGCGCGCGTGCTGGAGGACCTCGCGCTCCAGCTGGGCGCACGCCGCGAGCTCGTGCTCGCCTGGGCGGCCGCCTCGCCGCGCTCGGTCGTCCGCGGCTCGCTCCACGGTCGCGTCGCCGAGCTGGTCGACGTCGCCGTCGACCGCGTCGCCCCGGCGATCGCCCCCGAGGAGCGGGCGCGCGTGGCCGCCGCGTTCCGACTGGTGGCATCCGGGCGCGCCTGGCTGCTGCTCACCGATCAGCTCACCGACGAGGATGCCTCGACGACCGCCGGATGGATCGTCCGGACGCTCCTCGCCGAACTCGCCCGCGGAGGGCGACCGAACCCGGATTGACGCAGACGAAGGAGTCATGCCATGCACACCACCGTGTCGGCGCTCATCCCGCTCGACGAGGCCGCCGGCCTGCCGGTCGGCGTCATCGGCGGCAAGGCGCTCCGGCTCGCGAAGCTGCGCGCGGACGGACGACCCGTGCCCGACGGGTTCGTCCTCTCGACCGCGGTCCACGATCGGGCGACCCGTTCGGCGGGTGCGCCGGTGCTCCCCGGCGAGCTCCGAGAGTCGTTCATCGCGGCCTGCGACCGCCTCGGGTATCCGATCGTCGTGAGATCGTCGGCGGTCGCGGAGGACCTCGCCGGCTCCTCCTTCGCCGGGCAGTTCGAGTCCGTGCTGCACGTGGCGAGCGCCGACGAGGCGATCGCCGCGGTCGAACGCTGCTGGCGGGCCGCGACGAGCGAGCACCTCGCCGCCTACCGGGACGCCCGCCGGACGGGCGACGGCTCGCTCGCCCTGCTCGTCCAGCGGCAGCTCGACCCCGCCTCGGCGGGCGTGGCGTTCGGGCGCGACCCGGTCAGCGGCGACGACCGCGTCGTGATCGAGGCGGTGGCGGGCCTCGCCGACCGACTGCTCGACGGTGCGACCTCGCCTGAGCGCTGGACGGTCGAGCACGACGCGGCCGTTCGGCGGGCCGGTGCCGACGGGCCCGCCCTGCTCGACGAGGCCGAGGCACGGCGGATCGCCGAGCTGGTCCGGCAGCTCGGCGAGGAGTTCGACGCGCCCCAGGACGTCGAGTGGGCGCTCGCGGGGGGCGAGCTCAACGTCGTGCAGAGTCGACCGATCACCACCCTGCCCCTGCCCGTGCCCGCCGCCGCCCGCGAGCCCGTCCCCGCGACGTGGCTGCGCGACTCGCTGCACTGGCCGGATCGCCTCTCGCCCTTCGGCGTCGGGATCTGGGCGGGCACCATGCGCGCCGGACTCGGCCGGGCGGCCGATCTCTTCGGGCTCCTCATCTCGACCGCCGAGGTGCACGTCGTCGATCACCGCGTCTACGCGGAGGTGATCCCCTTCGGCGGCCCGTCCAAGCTGCCGCCGCCGCCCGGGTGGCTGCTTCCCCTGCTCATCCGGGTCGTCCCCGCGCTCCGTTCGCGCGTCGCGCGCTCGGTCGACGCGGTCCGGGCCGACACGGCGGGCGAGGTGCTCGAACGATGGGTCGAGCAGGACGCCCCTCGTCTCACCTCGGAGCTGCAGCTGCGACGCGGGGCCGACCTCGCCGTGCTCGACCTCCGCGAGCTGTTCGAGCTGCTCGACGAGACCCGGGAGTTCTTCGACGAGACGCTCGCGGAGCACTTCGCGGTGGTGTTCGCGCTGTCGCAGGTGATGGGCGAGTACGTCTTCCTCGCGCGAGACCTGCTGGGCTGGGAGCCGGCCCGTGCCCTGTTCGAGCTCCGGGCGCGTTCGTCGGCCTCCACGGATGCGGCGGTCGCGCTCGACGAACTCGCGGAACGCGCCATCGGCACGTCCGCGGCCGCGGCGGATCGACCGGTCGGCGACCTCGCGACGCTCGCCAGCGCCGACGCCGGGTTCGCCGAGGCCGTCGAGCGCTACCTCCGGCGCTACGGGGGCAGGATGCTCGGCCTCGACCCGATGGATCCGACGCTCGCGGAGGCGCCGGACTCGCTCCAGCCCGCGTTCGAGGCGGCCGTCGGACGGGTCCGGGCGCGTCTCGGCGCTGACGCCGTCCGACCGTCGCAGCGTCCGACCGGGGACGCCTCGCGGCTCGAGGACGTCGCGCTCGAGGCGGCGTCCGAGCACGAACGGCTGCGCTGGCGGCGCGCGGTCGCGCGCGCCGCGCGGTACTACGGGGCCCGCGACGAGAGCGAGCTGCTCGGATTCAACGAACCGCTCGGATCGATCCGCCGCATCACCGTGGAGATCGGCGCGCGGCTCGCCGCGCAGGGCGCGCTGGAGCGTGCCGACGACTGCTTCATGCTCACGCCGGACGAACTCCGCGAGGCGGACGGCGGCGGGGAGCGCCTGCGTCGCGTGACCTCCGAACGCCGACGTTCGTTCGACGAGGCGGCGCTCCTCGGCGACCGGCCGGAGGTCGGGGCGCTCGCGCCGCCGCCGAACCTCAGTGCGCTGCCGGCCGAGGCCCGCTTCGCCAACGAAGCGCTCGTCTGGTACCTCGGCTCGATCACGGGCCAGTCGCCGAGCACGGTGCCTGCCGATGCGCTCGCCGGCGGCACACCGGCCTCCGCGGGGCGAGCGCGCGGCCCCGTCCGGATCGTGCGCGGGCCCGATGACTTCCCGCTCATCCGTCAGGGCGACGTGCTCGTGTGCCCGACGACGGCACCCTCCTGGAGCCCGATCCTCGGACAGGTCGCGGCCGTCGTCGCCGACCACGGCGGGGTGCTGTCGCATCCGGCGATCATCGCGCGCGAGTTCGGCATCCCGGCGATCGTCGGCACCGGAGACGGCACCTCGAGGCTGCGCGACGGCGAGATCGTGCTCGTCGACGGCACCACCGGCACGGTGCGCCGCTGAACGACTGCCGCGCGGGCACGACCAGTCGCGAGTAGGCTCCGAGCACCGACCCCGTTCGTCTGGCCGAGGGGAGCCGCGATGAGCACCACCCGCACGCCGGTCCAACGGGTCCTGTCGACCTTCCGCACCGAGCACGCCATCCATGGCACGGTGCTCGTGAGCGCCGTCATCGCCGTCGGCTGGAACGACGACACCGACCTCGAGGTGCTGCTCTTCGTGCTCGGCTCGGTCGGCGTCTTCTGGCTCGCGCACGTCTACTCGGGCATCCTCGCGCGCGAGGGCGACCGGGAGCCGCGACTCCGCGCCGTCCTCGTCGCGGCCCGCCGGTCGATGAGCCACACGACCGGGCTCATCGCCTCGATGGTGCTGCCGGTCGTCTTCCTGCTGCTCGCCGTCGTGGGGGTGCTCGACGAGTACGTGGCCTACTACGCGGCGCTCTGGGTCGGCGTCGTCGTGCTCGCGGTGCTCGGGTTCGCGGCCTCCGCCCGCCGCGGCAGCCCCTGGTACCTGCGCGTGCTCAGCGCGGTGGTCACCGCGACCCTCGGGCTGCTCATCATCTGGCTGAGCTCGCTCGTGCGCTGATCGCCCCGTCGAGCGGCTGGAGGTCGCTCCGGACGCCGCCGCGCACCCTCCGCGAGAATGGCTGGCGGTCGTCGCATTCTCGATGGCCGCTCCGGACGCCGCCGCGCACCCTCCGCGAGAATGGCTGGCGGTCGTCGCATTCTCGATGGCCGCTCCGGACGCCGCCGCGCACCCTCCGCTAGAATGGCTGGCGGTCGTCGCATTCTCGATGACCCTGGGCGCGCACATCAGCGCGCAGTCGACCCGCCGCCGGCACTCGCGAAGCCTCGCACGCCGCCGCTCCGCGGGGTACGCCATCCGCTGCTGGATCCTTCATGACCTCGTCTGTTCCCACGGTGCATCCTGCGCCGCCGTTCCCCTGGCTCGGGCTCACCGTCCTCGCCTCCGCCGTCTTCCTCTCGGTCACGATCGAGATGCTGCCGACCGGCCTCCTGCCCGACATGAGCCGCGAGCTCGGCGTCGGCGAGCCGCTCATCGGCCTCCTCGTCACCGTGTTCGCGGCGACCGTGGTCGTGCTGACCGTGCCGCTCGCGGCCCTCACCCGCCGGGTCGCTCGCCGACGACTCATCGTCATCACCCTCATGCTCCTCGCCGTGAGCTGCGTGCTCAGCGCGCTCGCGCCGAACTATCCGACTGTGGTCGCCACGCGCGTCCTCGGCGGTGCGGCGCACGGCCTCTTCTGGGCGGTCGTCGGCGCCTACGCCGGTCACCTCGTGCCGAAGGAGCAGCTCGCCCGCGCCGTCTCGATCTCGGTCGCCGGCGGGTCGGCGGCCTTCGTGCTGGGCGTGCCGCTCAGCACGGCCCTCGGGCAGGCGCTCGGCTGGCGGTTCGCGTTCGCCGCGATGGGCGTGCTGACGCTGATCGGCGCCGTGCTGGTCTGGCGGTTCCTGCCTCCGGTGCGGCATCACGCGGGCGAGGCGGATGCCGCGCCGGTCCGCGTGCGCAAGGACCCGACGTTCGTGCCGGTGATCGTGGTGTGCCTCATCACAGCCGTGACGATGATCGGCATGTACACCTTCTACACCTACATCGCGCCCTACATGACCGACGTCATGGGGCTGCCGTCGAGCGCGATCAGCCCCATGCTGCTCGTCTACGGCATCGCCGGTGCGGTCGGGCTCGTGCTCGCCGGCGCGGTGCTCGGGCGCCGGCCCACGGTCGGCCTCGTCGTCGCGATGGTCGCGACCGGGCTCGGCGCCGCGGGGCTCGCCGCGTTCCCCGAGGTGCCGGTGGTGTCGATCGCGAGCTTCCTGCTGTTCGGCACGGCGTTCGGCGCCCTGCCGACGATGCTCAACACGCGACTGCTGCACTCGGCGTCGGCGAAGATCCGCGACGCGGCGGCGTCGTTCTACACGACGGCCTTCAACACGGGCATCGGCGGCGGCGCGCTCCTCGGCGCCGCGCTCTACGGCGTCCTCGGGCTCCCCGCGCTGCCGTGGGTGTTCGTGGGACTGCTCAGCTGCGCGACCGCGGCCCTGGTGTGGACCGCGCTCGTCAACCGCGTCAGCCGCTGAGCTCGCGGGAGCTACTCGGCGCGTGAGAAGGCGGCCGCGCGGGCGATCTGCTCGGGCGTGATCGAGACGCCGGTGTAGCGCTCGAACTGCCGGGCGGCCTGCAGGGCGTGCACCTCGGCGCCCGTGATCACGGTCTTGCCCGCCGCGCGCGCGGCGAGGATCAGGGGCGTCTCGGCGGGGAAGGCGACCACGTCGAACACCACGGATGCCGCGGCGATGTGCTCGTCGGAGAAGGAGAGCGCCGAGGCATCCGCCCCCTGCATGCCGAGGGGGGTGACGTTGACGATCAGCTCGGCCGAACCGGGGGCGGGGTCGTCGGCGACCCAGGCGTAGCCGTACTGCTCGGCGAGCGCCGAGCCGAGCTCCGCATTGCGGGCGAGCACCGTGAGGTGCTCGAAGCCCGCGTCGCGGAACGCCGCGACGACGGCCTTCGCCATGCCGCCCGATCCGCGCACGAGCACACGCAGCGAGGGGTCGAGCTCGTTGTCGGCGATGAGCTGGGCGATCGCCTCGAAGTCGGTGTTGGAACCCGTCAGCACGCCGCCGTCGTTCACGATCGTGTTGACCGACTCGATCGCCGCCGCCGAGGGCTCGACGACGTCGATGAGGGGGATGACCGCCTCCTTGAACGGCATCGACACGGAGCATCCGCGGAGGCCGAGCGCCCGGATGCCGCGCACGGCGCCCTCGATGTCGTCGGTCGTGAAGGCCTTGTAGGCGAAGTTCAGCCCGAGCTCGTCGTAGAGGTAGTTGTGGAACCTCGTGCCGAGGTTCGACGGGCGGCCGGCGAGCGAGATGCAGAGCTGCATGTCCTTGTTGAGGATGGGCATGCATCAATCATGCTCTGCGCAGCGGGGGTCCCGATACGCTTCGTCGCCCGGCGGGCAGGATCAGCCGATCTTCGGCGGGCCGATCATGAGCAGCACCGCGAAGAGCGCCGCGATGCCGACGACGGCGAGCACCGTCAGCAGCAGCGGCCGGGCGAGGAACCAGCGCAGCAGGCGGTTCACCCAGTTGCCGTCGGCGGGGTGGTCGGTCGCCTCGAAGCGCCAGTCGCCCTCGAGGTGGCCCTTGCGCACGAGCCACAGCTCGAACGGCACCGTGGCGTAGGGCACGATCGCGGTGAGCACGGCGAACGCGATGCGGCCGACGTTCCAGCGCTGGTTCACGCCGACGAGCACCGACTGGAAGGCGTACGCGAGGAACACGAAACCGTGGATCGACCCGCCCACGAGCACCGCCCATTCGATGCCGCCCGCGTACTTCAGGATCATGGCGACGATGAGGATCGTCCACGTGACGGCCTCGGCGAGGGCGAGTGCGCGGTAGAGGCGCTTCGGCGTCAGCCGGCTCGCGGGGGCGGTGACGGCGGCGGTCGCGCTCGTGGCGGGGGAGGTGGTCATGCGGTCGTGGCTCCAGTGGTCGGGATGCTTCCATCGTCGCAAACGCAGATGTGCGCGGCATCCGTCGAAGGTTTGAACTCAGGGCGGGCGGAGCCGGTCGGAGTAGGCTGCCACGGTGAACGCGCAAGACACCCGTGCCCTCGTCGAGTCCCGGCTCGCCGTCATCCCCGACTTCCCAGAGCCCGGGGTGCTCTTCCGCGACCTGACGCCCGTCTTCGCCGACGGCGAGGCGTTCCACGCGCTCGCGGAGGCGCTGACCGCCCCGTTCGCCGGCCGGTTCGACGTGCTCGCCGGGGTCGAGGCGCGCGGGTTCCTGCTCGCGGCGGCGGCCTCGGTCGCGGCCGGCGTCGGCGTGCTGCCGATCCGCAAGGCGGGCAAGCTGCCGCGCGCCGTGCTCACCGAGGAGTACGCGCTCGAGTACGGCACCGCCGCGCTCGAGGTGCACGAGGGCGAACTGCCGCCCGGCACCCGGGTGCTCATCGTCGACGACGTGCTCGCCACCGGCGGCACGGTCGGCGCCGCGGCCCGCCTCGTCGAGCGGGCCGGCTGGCAGGTCGCGGGCGTCTCGGTCGCGATCGAGCTCGACGGGCTCGGCGGGCGGGCCGCGCTGCCCGACTCGTTCGAGACCTACAGTCTGCTGCAGTACTGACGCGGTCGCGCCCGGCGAGCCTCGGGATGGGGGTGCGCGCGGCCGCGGCTACCTGAGCCGCGCCACGAGCTCGACGCGGTCGCCCCGCCCCGCGTCGACCGAGAACTCGGCGAAGCGCGTGCCCGGAGGAAGCTGCTCGGCGAGCGGCACCCGGGTGCGCCGGGCGGCGCGCAGCCCGCGCCGGGCGAACAGGAGCGCGATCGCGACGATGGGATTGGCGCTCGTGAGGCGCAGTCGACGGATGCGCAGCGTGAACGAGCGGTCGACGCTGACGGCCGTCGAGAGCCGCGCGCTCGCCGAGAACGGGCCCTTGCCGATGCGGGCGAACGCCCCGAGACGCAGGGCGTCACGGGTGGACCCCTCGATCGTCACCTCGAGGGCCTTCAGGCGCAGGCCCATCTCGGCGAGCGCCGCGCGCAGCAGCGCGTCGAGGGCGGCCACGAGCTCGCCCGTCTGCGCCGACGCCGAGAGGTAGCCGTGCAGCGGTGCGGCGTCCGCGAGGGGAACCTCCTCGATCGAGAGCTCGCCGTCACCGGTCTCGACCCAGTCGAACCGGATGCCGCGGGCGAGCCCGTCGACCACGACCGGGAGCCCGGCGATCACGACCGGGCGCCCCACGAGGCGGAGCTCCTCGAGCGTCGCGGGTGTGCGCCGCACGACGGGCTCGGGCTCGGGCGCGGGCGCCGCCGGCAGCGGGTGACCGGTCGCGGGGTCGAACGCCTCGGGCTCGACCAGGCCGGTCGGCAGCGCGAACGGGATGGCGATCCGCGTGAGGTCGACGGAGAGCTCACGCACGTCGGCGCCCGCGAGCCGGGCCGAGATCTCGGGCTCGCGGGCGCGCCACTGCGCGTCGGTCAGCGCATCGGCGTCGAGCTCGTCGCGCAGCCAGCGCTGCACCCGAGCAGCGAACTCGTCGCCGGTCGCGGGAAGCGGGGTGCGCCCGAACGGGATGCGCTCCGGTGCGGAGGTGGCTGGAGGCGCGGTCGGTTCGGCGGTCACCCGATCACGTTAGCCGGGGTGACCCGGGTCAGCCCCACTCGATCAGGGCGGGGTCGATGTCGATGCCGGTGATCGTGTTGATCGCGAGCACGATGATCAGCGCGTTGAAGAAGAAGCTGAAGCTCGTGTGCCAGACCACGGTCCAGCGCATTCGGGTCGCCGTCACGACCACGTCCGAGACCGAGAAGTTCGTGGCGTTCGTGAACGCGAAGTAGACGAAGTCGATGAGGCCGGGCTCGGGCGTGCGCGGGAACTCGAGCGGCGGCTTCGCCCCCGCGGCGTGGTACCTCGCGTAGTAGATGCGCGCCCATCCCCAGTGGAACAGGCACCACGAGACGAGCATCGCCCACACGGCGAAGACCTCGACGAACGGGCCGAGCTCGGGGTCGTTGCGCAGCAGCACGAGCATGGTCGCGGCGACCACGCCGACGAGGCTCGCCGAGAAGGTCAGCACGCTCGCGGTCGCCCGGATCGCGGGGTGCGCGAGGAAGCGGCGGGTGTGGTGCCGCCCCGCGAGCGACGGCCGGTGGACGGCGAGGTTCAGCGCGAAGACGGTCGCGACGAGGTAGACCGTGCCGACGAGGCACCAGAGGACGAGGGCGTCGAGGTCGTCGCCCTCGTCGAGGAAGAACCAGACGCCGAGCGCGACGAGGCCGAGCTGCACGGCGAGCCCGAGCGACTCGGCGACGATCGCGCCGACGTCGGCGGCCTGCTCCTCGACGGTCTCCCTCGCCACGGCCCCTCCCGTCTCGCGCGACGTCGCGATGCCCTCAGCATGCCAGACCCGCTCATCGGGCCGCCGGACCTCGGCGTCGGCATGGGACATCCCGCTGTTGATTTGAGTCATTCAAAACAACTCGCTACGGTTGAGGCATGGACACCGCGACCGAGCACGACCCCGCCGCGCGCATCCGCGCAGCCGGGCTCAAGGTGACCGCGCAGCGGCTCGCCGTGCTCGAGGCGCTCTCGGGTCACGGTCACCTCGACGCCGAGACCGTCTTCGAGCGGGTGCGCGTCGAGTTGCCGACCACCTCGCTGCAGGCCGTCTACGGCGTGCTCGCGGCGTTGTCCGGCGCGGGGCTCCTGCGTCGCATCGAGCCCGCGGGGTCGCCGGCGCTCTACGAGAGCCGGACCGGCGACAACCACCACCACCTCGTGTGCACGAAGTGCCACACGGTCGCCGACGTCGACTGCGTCGTCGGCCAGCCGCCCTGCCTCGAGCCGAGCGACCCGGGCGGCTTCGCGATCCACACCGCGGAGGTCACCTTCTGGGGCCTCTGCGCCGACTGCCGATCAGCGGAGCCCGCGGCCTAGCCGCGGCATCCCACCACCGCTTCCGCCGGCCCTACCCGGCGGAGGACGAGCGCGCCCGCCGGGGGCGCTCGTCGTCGTGCCCCGCGCACGGCATCGTCACCCGCCCGCCAGAGAAACGAAGGACGAACGCATGACGAATCCAACCACCACCCAGACCGGCACGCCCGTCGCGAGCGACGCGCACTCGCTGACCGTCGGCGCCGACGGCGCGACGGTGCTGCACGACCGCTATCTCGTCGAGAAGCTCGCGCAGTTCAACCGCGAGCGCATCCCCGAGCGCATCGTGCACGCGAAGGGCGGCGGCGCGTTCGGCCGCTTCGAGGTGACGGCGGATGTCTCGCGCTACACCCGTGCGGCGCTCTTCCAGCCGGGCGCGAGCGTCGAGACGCTGCTGCGCTTCTCGTCGGTCGCCGGCGAGCAGGGCTCGCCCGACACCTGGCGCGACGTGCGTGGCTTCTCGCTGAAGTTCTACACGCCCGAGGGTAACTACGACCTCGTCGGCAACAACACCCCGGTGTTCTTCATCCGCGACGGCATCAAGTTCCCCGACTTCATCCACTCGCAGAAGCGCCTGCCCGGGTCGGGCCTGCGCGACGCCGACATGCAGTGGGACTTCTGGACGCTCTCGCCCGAGTCGGCGCACCAGGTGACCTACCTCATGGGCGACCGCGGCCTGCCGACGTCGTGGCGCGAGATGCAGGGTTACGGCTCGCACACCTACCAGTGGATCAATGCCGAGGGCGAGCGGTTCTGGGTGAAGTACCACTTCCGCTCGCGCCAGGGCGACCTGCACCTCGACGCCGCCGAGGCCGAGGCGATCGCCGGCGCCGACGCCGACTACTACCGTCGCGACCTGTTCGACGCGATCGAGCGCGGCGACTTCCCCCAGTGGGACGTCTTCGTGCAGGTCATGCCCTACGAGGAGGCGAAGAGCTACCGCTTCAACCCCTTCGATCTCACCAAGGTCTGGCCGCACGCCGACTACCCGCTCATCGAGGTCGGCGTGCTCACGCTCGACCGCAACCCGCAGAACTTCTTCGCGGAGATCGAGCAGGCGGCGTTCTCGCCCGCGAACACCGTGCCCGGCATCGGCATCAGCCCCGACAAGATGCTGATGGCGCGCGTGTTCAGCTACCCCGACGCGCAGCGCTACCGGGTCGGCACGAACTACAACCAGCTGCCGGTGAACGCCCCGCACGCCGCTCCCGTCGCGAACTACTCGCAGGACGGCGCGCAGCGCCACCACTACAACGCGCCGAGCGTGCCGGTCTACGCGCCGAACTCGTTCGGCGGTCCGACCGCCGACGCGGCGGCCGCGGGCGAGGGTTCGTGGGAGGGCGACGGCGAGCTCGTGCGCACGGCGTACACGCTGCGCGCCGACGACAGCGACTTCGGCCAGGCCGGCACGCTGTACCGCGACGTGTACTCGGCGGAGGCGAAGCAGCGCCTGCAGGCGACCCTGCTCGGCCAGGCGCAGGCCATCACGATCGACGAGATCCGCGAGCGGTTCTTCCAGTACTGGACGAACGTCGACGCCGAGCTCGGCGCCGTGCTGCGTGCGGCCCACGCGATCGCGGCCGAGGACGGCGCGGCGGCGTAGCCGGGCGCACCGCGAACACGACGGCGGATGTCTCGGGGCCCGCCCCCGGGGCATCCGCCGCTCGCGTTCGTGGCGGAGTGCACATGCTGCTCGCCTCAGGCGTGGACGTCGAGGTGACACGAGTTGTCGGTCGGAGCCGCCCGCAAGCGACGAAATCTGTCATCTCGAGCGAGTGCGAGTGCGAGTGCGAGTGCGAGAGCGAGTGGGGTGCGGGCCCTCCAGGGTCAGGCGAGCCGGGCCAGCGACTCGGCGACGATCTCGGCGACCACGTCGTGGGCGCGCTCGCGATCGGCGGCGACCAGGCCGATGCGGGTGCGCCGGTCGAGCACGTCGTCGACGTCGAGGGCGCCCTCGGCGCGCACCGCGAACTCGATCTCGGCGCGCGTGACGTCGAGGTCGGGCGCGATGCGGTCGCCCGGGCGGTCGCAGCGGGCGAGCGCGAGCACGGTGGATGCCTCGGCGCCGAAGCGGGCCGTGAGCGACGCCGGCAGGGCGCGCCCGGGAGTCGGCCGCTGCGCCCCACCGGCCGCTGCGCCCGCGCCCGCACCCGGGTCCGCGAAGGCGACGGACGAGCCGGGCGCGCCGACGAGCGCGAGCTCCGCGGTGCGGCACCCGGGGTCGTCGAGGCCGGCGTGCCGGCAGGCCAGGTCGACCGCGTCCCTGGCCATCGCCCGGTAGGTCGTCAGCTTGCCGCCGAGCACGTTGACGAGCCCCGAGCCCGAGACGGCGACGTGGTGCCGCCGTGAGATGTCGGCGGTCGCGCCGTCGCCGCCGGTGTCGATGAGCGGGCGGAGCCCCGCGAAGGCGCCGAGCACGTCGCCGCGATCGAGGGGGCGTTCGAGCGCGGACGAGACGGTGCGCAGCAGGAAGTCGATCTCGTCGTCGTGGGGCTGCGGCACGTCGGGCACCGGGCCCGGGGCATCCTCGTCGGTGAGCCCGACGACGACGCGGCCGAGTTGCTGGGGCAGGGCGAAGACGAACCGGCTGATCGAGCCGGGGTGGGGCACCGTGAGCGCGGCGCTCGGGTGGCCGACCGCGGCCGCGTCGAGCACGAGGTGGGTGCCGCGGCTCGGGCGCATGCGGATGCCCGGGTCGACCTCGCCCGCCCAGACGCCCGTCGCGTTGACGACGACGCGGGCGGGCACCCGCATCGAGCCGCCGCCGAGGCCGTCGGTGAGGGTCGCGCCGCCGCCGTCGGCCTCGGAGACCGTCACGCGCGTCAGCACGGTGGCGCCGTACGCCGCGGCCGTGCGGGCGAGGGCGACGACGAGCCGCGCGTCGTCGACCAGCTGCCCGTCGTACGAGACCACGCCGCCGCGAAGCCCCGTGCGGCGGAGGGCCGGCGCGAGGCGGAGCGCCTCCTCGCGGCCGACGCGCCGCGGGTGCGCGAGCACGGCGCCGGGCGTGCGGGCGAGCATGCGCAGTCCGTCGCCGAGGCCCAGGCCCACGCCGCCGACCACGCGCTGCTTCCGCGAGACCGAGGGCACGAAGGGCAGCAGCTGGGGGAGGCTCCGTACGAGGTGCGGGGCGATGCGGGTCATCAGCAGGTGTCGTTCGAGGGCGCTCTCACGGGCGACGGCGACGTCGCCCGTGGCGAGGTAGCGCAGGCCGCCGTGCACGAGCTTCGAGCTCCACCGGCTCGTGCCGAACGCGAGGTCGTGCGCCTCGGCGAGCACGACCGAGAGCCCGCGGCTCGCCGCGTCGAGCGCGACGCCCGCACCGGTCACCCCGCCGCCGATCACGAGCACGTCGACGGGCTCGCGGCGTTCGGCGAGGGTGTCGAAGCTGAGGTTGCGACGGGTCGCGTTCAGTGCCGACGAACCCTCCGGGGCCGTCGCGCGGGAGGTCAGGGGCGCAGGTGCCCGTCGAGTGCGTGCCAAAGTTCGCTGCTCCAATGCGGCTCGTCGATGAGGGTGGAGACGGTGTTGTGCGAGAGGATCGCCGACTGCGCGATGAGCAGCAGCATGACCGCGAGGTCGCTCGGGGCCCCGGCGCGCACGGTGCCGCCCTGCTGCGCGAGGGCGATCGCCGAGGCGAGCCACTGCAGGATCACCCGCTGGCTCGAGCCGATGCGCTGCAGGGTGTACCGGGTGAACACCTCGGGTTCGCGTTCGAGCAGGCGCCCGTAGAGCGGGTCGGTGCGGAACAGCTCGGAGAAGCGCATCACGTCGCGCACGAGCTCGTCGCGCGATCGCGCCGGCTCGGGGAACCGCTCGATGAGCGAGACGGTCGCCCGGTGCAGGGCGGCGCGCACGATCTCGTCGGCGCTCGACCAGCGCCGGTACACGGTCGGGCGGCTCACCCCGGCGTCGCGGGCGACCTCGGCGACGGTGACGCCGCCGACGCCTCGCGCGGCGATGAGGTCGGCGGCCGCGTCGAGCATGCGCGTCTCCGCCTCGCTCCAGGCGGGGCGGTCGAGCTCGAGTGCTTGACGATCTTCCATGATGTGTCACACTGTAACGCATGGTCGACGAAGACGGCAGCGCCCCCACCGCCACGACGGCGAGCGACGAGACATCCGCCCCGATGCATCCCGAGATGCGCTGGAACGGCTGGGGAGACCCGGCGAAGGCGAAGGAGCTGCCGCTCGCCGTGCGCACCCTCCTGCCGATGCTGCTCGGCCGCACGCCGAAGCCGGCCCCGGCCGCGACGCTCGACGAGGTCGAGCTCGAGGCCTCGCGGCTCGGCGACGACGACCGGGCCGCGCTCGCCGAGGTCGTCGGCGCCGCGCAGCTCGCCGTCGACGACGAGGCGCGCATCCGCCACGCGGGCGGGCGCTCGACGCCCGACCTGCTGCGCCGTCGCGCGCACCGGCAGGACGCCCCCGACGCCGTCGTGAGCCCGGCCGACCACGCCGAGGTCGCCGAACTCCTGCGCCGCTGCGGCGAGCGAGGCATCGCCGTCGTGCCCTTCGGCGGCGGCACGAGCGTCGTCGGCGGGCTCGACCCCGAGCGCGGCGGGCACCACGCGGTGATCGCGCTCGACCTCGGCCGGCTCACGGGCCTCGTCTCGCTCGACGAGACCAGCGGCGAGGCCGTGCTGCTCGCCGGCACGACCGGCCCCGAGGCCGAACGCCTGGTCGGCGAGCGCGGCTTCGAGCTCGGGCACTTCCCCCAGAGCTTCCGGTACGCCACTCTCGGCGGCTTCGCCGCCGCCCGATCCTCGGGCCAGAACTCCGCGGGCAACGGGCGCTTCGACGCGATGGTCACGGGCCTCCGCGTGGCGACGCCCACCGGCGAGCTCGTGCTCGGGCGGGCTCCCGGCTCGGCCGCCGGCCCCGACCTGCTGCGTCTCTTCCTCGGCTCGGAGGGCGCCTTCGGCGTCATCACCGAGGTGCGGCTGCGCGTGCATCCCGTGCCCGCCGTACGGCTCGCGGAGGCGTGGACCTTCCCCGACTTCGCGACCGGTGCCGCGGCCCTGCGTCGCGTCGCGCAGCTCGGCACCGGCCCCACCGTCATCCGGCTCTCCGACGAGGCCGAGACCGGCGTCTCGCTCGCCCAGGTCGGCCGCATCGGCAAAGCGCTCGCGAAGGGCGCGAGCGCGATCACCGTGTTCGAGGGCGACGCCGAGCTCGCCGCCGAGCGGCATGCCCGCACGGCGAAGGTGCTGCGCGAGGCGGGCGGCACCTCGACGGGCCCCGCCGCCGCCGAGGAGTGGGTGCACGGCCGCTTCAACGCCCCGTACCTGCGCGACGCGCTGCTCGACCACGGCGTCTTCTGCGAGACCCTCGAGACGGCGACGACGTGGTCGAACCTCGAGCGGCTGAAGCGCGAGGTCACCGCCGCGATCTCCGACGGCTTCGCCGCGCAGGGCGCGAAGTCGCTCGTGCTCTGCCACGTCTCGCACGTCTACCCGACGGGCGCCGCGCTCTACTTCACGATCCTCGCGGGAGTGAAGGGCGAGCAGCTCGCCGCGTGGGCGCCGGTGAAGTCGGCCGTCAACGACGCGATCATGGCCGGCGACGGCACGATCAGCCACCACCACGGGGTCGGTCGCGACCACGCCCCCTGGCTCGAGCGCGAGATCGGCGAGGTCGGCGTGCGCCTGCTCCGCGCCGTGAAGGCCGAGCTCGACCCGGCCGGCGTGATGAACCCCGGCGCGCTCGTCTCCGCGGGCGAACGCGCAGAACCCGGGAGCCGCTGAGATGACCGGGCACACCGTCGTGCTCGTGAACCCCAGCTCGGGCCGCGGTCGCGGCGCCGAGGCCGCGCAGCGGGCCGTCGCCCGGCTCGAGCAGCTCGGCGCCGACGTGCACGTGTACGCCGGCGACTCGGTCGACGACACCCGCCGGCTCGCCCGCGAGGCCGTCGCCTCCGCGCCGAGGGCGCTCGTCGTCGTCGGCGGCGACGGCACCCTCTCGTCGGTGCTCGACGCGGTCGTCGGCTCGGGGGTGCCGATCGCGCTGGTGCCCGCGGGCACGGGCAACGACCTCGCCCGCGCGCTCGGGCTGCCGTTCGAGGCCTCCGACGCCGCGGCCGAGGCGGCGGCGCTCGCCGTGCACGGCACGCCGCGGGCGATCGACGTCGGCGAGGTCGAGTCCGCTACGGGCACGAGGCGGTTCCTCACCGTCGCGGCGCTCGGCTTCGACGCGCACGTGAGCGAGCGCACGAACCGCCTGCGCTGGCCCCGCGGACGCGCGCGCTACTACCTCGCCCTCGTGATCGAGCTGGCGCGCCTCCGCCCGATGCCCTTCGAGTACGGCCTCGACGGGGCGGCGCCGCGCACGGCGCCCGGCACGCTCATCGCCGTCGGCAGCACCCGCAGCTACGGCGGCGGCATGCCGGTGTGCCCCGGCGCGGTGCCCGACGACGGACTGCTCGACGTCACGCACGTCGGCCCGCTCGGGCGCGCCAAGCTCGCCCGCCTCTTTCCGCTGCTGCTGCGCGGCACCCACGTCGACCGGCCCGAGGTCGCGACCGCTAGGGCGAAGCTCGTCGAGGTGGATGCCCCGGGGCTCGTCGTCTACGCCGACGGCGAGCGGGTCGGCTCGGGGCGGGCGCGCATCAGGGTGGTGCCCGGTGCGCTCACCGTGCTCGTGCCCGCGTCGGGCACGGCGCGCGCCGCCGAGGCCGGCCGCGAGGCATCCGCATGACCGCCTTCGACCACGACGTCGTCATCGTCGGCTCGGGCTTCGGCGGCTCGGTCGCCGCCCTGCGGCTCGCGTCGAAGGGCTACGGGGTGCACGTCTACGAGGCGGGGCGCCGCTTCGCCGACGACGACTTCGCCAAGAGCTCGTGGAACCTCAGGCGGTACCTCTGGGCGCCAGCGCTCGGATGCTACGGGGTGCAGCGCATCCACAAGCTGCCGCACGTGATGATCCTCGCGGGGGCGGGCGTCGGCGGCGGCTCGCTGAACTACGCGAACACGCTCTACGAGCCGGGGCCGGCCTTCTTCGCCGACCCGCAGTGGGGCGCGCTCGCCGACTGGCGGGGCGAGCTCGCGCCGCACTACGCGACGGCGAAGCGCATGCTCGGCGTCGTTCCCGAGTACCCGCACGACGGGCCGGTCGAGCGCATCATGGCCGGTGCGGCCGACGACCTCGGCGTCGGCGACACGTTCCGCCGGGCGCCCGTCGGGGTGTTCTTCGGCACTCCCGGCGAGACGGTGCCCGACCCGTTCTTCGGCGGCGACGGCCCCGATCGCACGGGCTGCACGCTCTGCGGCAACTGCATGGTGGGCTGCCGCGTCGGCGCCAAGAACACGCTCGCGAAGAACTACCTGCCGCTCGCCGAGCGCCTCGGCGCGACGATCGAGCCGCTGCGCACGGTGACCGAGGTGCGGGCGCTCCCGGGCGGCGGGTACGCGGTGACGACCGAGCGCAGCGGGGCGAAGCTGCGGCGCGCTCGGCGCACGGTGACCGCCGAGCAGGTGGTCTTCGCCGCCGGCACCTGGGGCACCCAGCAGCTGCTGCACCGCATGAAGGACTCGGGCGCGCTGCCCGGCCTCTCCGACTCGCTCGGCCGGCTCACGCGCACGAACTCCGAGGCGCTCGACGGCGCGGTCGCCGTGTCGGTGCCCGAGGAGCTCGGCCTCGCCCGCGGCGTCGCGATCACGACCTCGTTCCACGTCGACGAGCGCACGCACGTCGAGAACGTCCGGTACGGTCCGGGGTCGAACCTCATGGGCGCGCTCGCGTCGGGGCTCGTGCCGGGCGGGCGCCCGTTGCCCGTGCGGCTCGGCGCGCTGGTCGGCGGGGCGCTGCGGCATCCCATCACGACCCTGCGGCTGAGCTCGCTCAGGCGCTGGAGCGAGCGCGGCATCATCGCGCTGGTCATGCAGACCGCCGACAACTCGCTCACGCTCTCGCTGCGTCGGCGCCTCGGGCGCACGGTGCTCACGAGCGCGCAGGGCGAGGGGGAGCCGAACCCCAGCCACCTGCCCGGCGCGCACCTCGCGGCCGCGGCGATCGCGGCGCGCATGCAGGCGGCGGGAGGGGTGCACGCCGAGGCCCGAGGGTCGTGGCCCGAGGTCTTCGGCATCCCGCTCACGGCGCACTTCCTCGGCGGTGCGGTCGTCTCGGGCTCGCCCGAGCGCGGGGTCGTCGACCCGTACCACCGCGTCTGGGGCCACCCGGGGCTGCACGTCGTCGACGGGGCCGCGGTGCCCGCGAACCCCGGGGTGAATCCGTCGCTCACGATCACGGCCATGGCCGAGCGGGCGCTGTCGCACTGGCCGCGCCGCAGCGGGGCCGACGGCCGGCCCGCGCAGGAGGAGCTGCTGGCGCGGGCCGCGGAGCGCGACCGACGAGGCTGACTCGGCCGGCCCCGGCGCGACCCGGTCGCTCGGTGCAACGGCGGGCGGCGAGACATCCGCAAGCCCTGTCGGCGCCGACCGGTCGCGAGTAGCATCGCGCGCATGGCCGAGCTGCCGGATTTCTCAGACCTGCGCGCCCTCTACGTGAACTGCACGCTCAAACGAAGTCCCGAGAAGAGCCACACGCAGGGGCTGATCGACGCGAGCGTCGCGCTGATGCGCGAGCATCGCGTCCAGGTCGACGACCTGCGGTTCGTCGACCTGGACGTCGCGACCGGCGTCTACCCCGACATGCGCGAGCACGGATGGCCCGCCGACGACTGGCCCGAGGAGGTGTGGCCGCGCGTCGAGGCCGCCGACATCCTCGTGGTGGGCGGGCCGATCTGGCTCGGCGACAACTCCTCGATCACGAAGAAGTTCATCGAGCGCCTCTATGCGATGAGCGCGCTCGTGAACGATCGGGGGCAGTACGTCTACTACGGCAAGGTCGGCGGGGCCATCATCACGGGCAACGAGGACGGCATCAAGCACTGCGCGCAGAACATCCTGTACAGCCTGCAGCACATCGGGTACTCGATCCCGCCCGGTGCCGACGCCGGGTGGATCGGCGAGGCGGGCCCGGGACCGAGCTACCTCGACCCCGGATCGGGCGGGCCCGAGAACGACTTCACCAACCGCAACACGACGTTCATGACGTACAACCTGCTGCACCTCGCGCGACTGCTGAAGGACGCCGGCGGGTTTCCGGTGGGCGGGAACGTGCGCTCGGAGTGGGACCACGGCGAGCACTACGGCTTCGAGGCGAACCCCGAGTACCGCTGAGCGGTGCCTAGCGTACCGGCCCGGCGCGGCACGCCCGAGGGCGTCGCCGGGGTGCGCGGGAAACCGGGACGAACGCGTGGAATATCGTTCAACAATCCGGACGTCCGTCTCTTGAGCCGGGAGGGCGCCGCTCCATAGGCTGCCCGTACGTCTCGGGGGAACGGGTTCCCACGTCTCCCTCGGATTCGTGTCGCATACGCGCCATGCCATCTCGAAGAGGAGAAGTACATGACCAACGGCTCGAAGTCCCGCAATCGGCGTCACCGCACGATCGGGGTCGCCTCGGCGGCCGCTCTCGCCCTCGCCACCCCCCTCATCGCGGGATCCCCCGCCCTCGCCGACGCGAACTTCCCTTCGCCTAACGGCACCACCAACACCGCCAGCATCGTCGACTACGACGACGTCGTCGCCGAGCTCACGAAGCTCGAGAAGACCTCGCGCTTCGGGCTCGACGTCTTCACGCTCGCCGAGGCCGGAACGGCGGTCAACACCTCCGAGACGGGTCGCGACCTCTATGTCGCGACCGTCGGCGACGGCCCCGAGAACGTCTGGCTGCAGGGCCGCATCCACGGCAACGAGCCCTATGGCACCGAGTCGCTCCTCGCGGTGCTGAAGGAGCTCGGCACCAACGGGTCGCCCGAGTGGAAGCTGCTGCGCGAGAGCTACACCTTCCACGTCATCCCGATGTACAACCCCGACGGCTCCGAGCTCAACATCCGTCACACGGTGCTGCAGGACGGCACGAACAAGCGCATCGACCTCAACCGCGACTGGGGCGTCGGCAAGTTCGAGGCGGCCGAGTCGGAGGCCTTCTACGAGTACTGGACGATGGTCGACCCGGCGTTCGCCGTCGACATCCACCACCAGGGCCTCAAGACCGAGCGCGGCGACGGCGACGAGGTCACCCTCTCGCTCGGCGTCTCGCTCGCACCCGGCGGGCCCACGCTGCCCGGCATCGAGGGCGGCGCGTACGACGTGCTCACCCGCCAGATGCAGGTGCACGTCTACGACGAGCTCTCGAAGTACGGGTTCATCAACATCGACCGGTACGACGTCGGCCGCGGCATCGAGATCGACATCAAGGGCGGCGTGGTCTCGGCCATGATGCTCGGGCTCGACCACGACGGTCTCAACCCCGAGGGCCACAGCAACCCGGCGATCTTCTTCGAGACGAGCGGCAACACGAGCGACGGCAGCCTCGGCCAGAAGGCGCGCGGCAAGTCGATCCAGCAGAACGTGCTCGCGCTGCAGGAGCTGCTCGTCGGCATGGCGACCGGTGAGGTGCAGCAGGAGGACCCGGCCCGTTGGGACGAGATCCCGCACGCGCCGGTGACCGCGTACCAGACCGACACGGGCGTCATCCCCGCGTCGTTCTGACCCGCGCGTCCTCCGACGCACTCGCGGCGGCGGCCGGTCCCGGATCCGGGGCCGGCCGTCGCCGCGTGCCGGCCGCGTCGCTCAGCGCCGCGCGTCGCGGCCCGCGAGGAAGGCGGCGTTGCCGCGCAGCGCCGGCTCGTAGCGCACCAGCTCCTCGGAGGGCAGCCGGTCGGAGATGAGCTCGAGGAGGATCGCGACGGCGGCGTCGTGCCGCCCGGCCTCGTGCAGGCTCGTCGCGTGCCAGACCTTCAGCGAGTCGGAGCCGGGGAACTCGCGGCGAGCGCGTTCGAGCACCTCGACCGACTCGTCGAGCCGGCCGAGGTTGCGCAGCGTGCTGCCGTACTGCAGCAGGCATCGCCGCAGCGCGTCTCCCGAGAGGCCTGACGCCATCGCCCGCTCGTAGTACCCGGCCGCGGTCTCCTCCTCACCGGCGGTGTCGTACGCCCCGCCGACCTCGTAGAGCACCTCGGGCTCCTCGGGGTGCTCGGCGAGCACCCCGAGGAAGGCCTCGATCGTCAGTTGCATTTCGGCACGGTCGCGGGCCGCGAAGATCTCGCGGAGGCGCGCGGCGAGGGCGGGCGGCGTCTGGTGCGGCATCCGTTCAGTCTGCCGCAGCGAGACTCCGGACGTCAGACCCGGGCGGGCACCAGGCGCTGCCGCTGGGCGCCGATCCCGTCGATGCCGACCTCCATGACGTCGCCGGCCGAGAGGTAGGGGAACCGGCCCGACAGGGCCACCCCCTGCGGCGTGCCCGTGTTGATGAGGTCGCCCGGCTCGAGCACGAGGTACTGCGAGAGGTGGTGGATGATCTCGGCCACGCTGAAGATCATGTCGGCGGTGTTCGAGTCCTGACGCGGCTCGCCGTTCACCGCCGACCAGAGGCGGAGGTTCTGCGGGTCGACCTCGTCGGCGGGCACGAGCGCCGGACCGAGCGGGTTGAACGTCTCGCTGCTCTTGCCCTTCGACCACTGGCCGCCCGAGCGCGCCACCTGGAACTCGCGCTCCGAGACGTCGTTGCTCGTGACGTAGCCGGCCACGTGCTCGAGCGCCTCGGCGGGCGAGGCGAGGTACCTGGCCCGCTTGCCGATGACGACGCCGAGCTCGATCTCCCAGTCGACCTGCTCGGCACCGGGCGGGACCGCGACGTCGTCGAACGGGCCGACGACGGTGTTCGGGTGCTTGTAGAAGAGGATCGGCACGGTCGGCGGGGCATCGCCGGACTCGGCGGCGTGCGCCGCGTAGTTCTGCCCGATGCAGAGCACCGCGGTCGGCCGCGCGATCGGGGCGCCGATGCGCAGTGCGTCGGCGCCCTCGAGCTCGGGCAGTTCGCCGGCCGCGAGCGCGGCGCGGGTGCGCGCGATGCCGTCGGCGGCGAGGAAGGCGCCGTCGATGTCGCGGGTGAGGGGGTCGAGCCGGTGGAAGCGACCGTCGTGTCGGACGACGGGCGCCTCCGAACCGGGCTCGCCGAGGCGCAAGAGTTCCATGTGTGCTCCTGTGGGGTGAGGGGGGTCGATGCGCGGCGCGCTCAGTGCGTGTACGGGCGGAACTTCTCGAGCTCGGGGTTGAGCTCGACGCCGAAGCCGGGCGTCTCGGGCACCCGCAGGCGGCCGTTCACCGGCACGGGCTCGCCGAGCAGCATCGGCGAGAACATCGGCACGACCTCCTCGGCGGTCTCGTGCATCATGAGGAATTCCGAGAACGGGCTGTTCGTACGGGTCACGACGAAGTGGTACGAGTACACCGACGAGCCGTGGGGGATCATCATCGCCCCGTGGGCGTCGGCGAGCGCCGAGATCTTGATGAGCTCGGTGATGCCGCCGCACCAGCCCACGTCGGGCTGGATGATGTCGGCCGCACCCATCTCGAGCAGCTGGCGGAAGCCCCAGCGGGTCGCCTCGTGCTCGCCGGTCGTGACGAGCATGTTCGCGGGCACCCGCTTGCGGAGCTCGGCGTAGCCCCAGTAGTCGTCGGGCAGCAGCGCCTCCTCGATCCACTTCAGGCCGTATTCGGATGCCCCGTGGGCGAGCCTGGTGGCGTAGTCGAGGTCGAGCGACATCCAGCAGTCGAGCATGAGCCAGAAGTCGTCGCCGACCTTCTCGCGCATGTCCCGCACCATCTCGAGGTTCTTGCGGAGGCCCTCCTCGCCCTCGGCGGGGCCGTGGTGCAGTGGCATCTTGCCGCCGATGAAGCCGAGCTCCTTCGCGCGGTCGGGGCGGGCGCCCGTGGCGTAGAACACGAGCTCGTCGCGCACGGGGCCGCCGAGCAGCGCGAACACCGGCTCCTGGCGGATGCGGCCGAGGAGGTCGTACAGCGCGAGGTCGACGCCGCTGATCGCGTTGAGCACGACGCCGCGGCGGCCGTAGAAGATGGTCGACTTGTACATCTGGTCCCAGATGCGCTCGATGTCGGTGACCTTCGAGCCCTCGAGGAACCGCGCGAGGTGCTTCTCGACGATGTACGCGCCGAGCTCGCCGGCCGTCGTCACCGAGAAGCCGACCGTGCCGTCGTCGGCCTCGATCTCGACCACGAGCGTGCCCAGCACGTTGATGCCGAAGCTCTGGCGCGACTCGCGGTACTCGGGGTAGACCGACATCGGGGTCGCGATGTGGTCGTCGATCCAGTGCCCGCGGGCCTGGTCGTGGTAGTCGGCGCCGCCGCCCCGGAGGGTGTACGCGCGGACCTGCCTGATGATTCGCTCTCGGGTCATCTCTCTGCCTTTCGAAACCTGTCGTCGCTCGTCGCCTGCCGCATCAGCGGTCGAAGCGCACGAGCACCTTTCCCGGGGTGCCGTCGCCCTCGGCGAGTGCGGCGAACGCGGCGTCCGCCTCCTCGGGGGCGACCTCGCGGCTGATGAGCTCGCCGATCTCGGCGCCGCCGCGGGCGACGTACGCCGCAGCGTCGACGAAGTCCTGCGCGGCGTACGTGAAGCTGCCGACGATGCTGCGCTCCTCGGTGCTCACGCGGAACGCCGGGAAGGCGACCTCGGGCGAGCCCATGCCGACGAGGCAGACCCGGCCGCCGAACACCGTCGCGTTGAGCGCGTCGGTGAGGGTGGGGGTGATGCCGACCGCGTCGAGGGCGACGTCGACGAGCCCGCCGTCGGCCATGACGCGGTCGGTCACCGACTCGGCCGCGGGGTCGACGACCTCGGCGCCGAGCCGCTCGCACAGCGCGCGGCGCGCCGGGTCGACCTCGCTGACGTACACCTGCTCGATGCCCTCCAGCTTGAGGGCCAGCACCACCGACTGCCCGATCGGGCCGCCGCCGACGACGAGCGCCCGCCGGTCGCCCTCCGATCGCACGCGGCGCACCGCGTGGAGGGCGACGGCGATCGGCTCGATGAGGGCGCCGAACTCGATCGGCATGTCGTCGGCCAGTTCGACGACGTTGCGCGCCGGCACGATCACGTACTCGGCGAACGAGGCGTCGTGCTCGGGAGCGACCCCGATCACGTACTTGCGCGGGTTGTGCTGCTCGCGCCCGGCGTAGGCCTCGGCGTCCTCGACCGGCACGACGACCGGGTTGAAGGTGACCGGCTGACCCACCGCCAGGCCGAACGACGCCGAGCCGTCGCCCAGCGCGGCGATCCGCCCGACGGACTCGTGCCCCATGATCTGGCCGGGGAAGCGCCGGCCGTTCTCGCCGGTGTAGCCGTGGACGTCGGAGCCGCAGATGCCCGTCGCCACGATCCGGATGAGGACCTCGCCTTCGCCGGGCGCGGGGGCCGGCCGGTCTTCGACGCGGAGTTCGCCGATGTCGTGGAGGACCAGTGCTCGCATGTGAGTGGTGCTTTCTCGTGTGGGGTCGTCTGAGGTGTCGGTGCGCCGCGGTCGCTCAGGCGCTGTGCTCGGCGAGCAGGCGCTCGCTGACCTTCTTCTCGCCGTCGGTCGCCTTGATCGCCGGCACGAACCACTTGCTGAGGAAGATCAGCAGGGCGCCGACGGCGGCGATGATGGCGAGGAGGGTGAGGCCGGCGGCGGGGCCGAAGGCACCCTCCGCCCAGGTCTTCGCGATCGGGGCGACGAAGCCGCCGAGGCTGCCGAGCGAGTTGATGAGGGCGATGCCCGACGCCGCGGCCGCGCCGACCACGAAGGAGGTGGGCAGGGTCCAGAAGACGGGCTGCACGGCGATGAAGCCGGCCGCGCCGAGCGAGAGCGACGCGAGGCCGAGCACCGGGTTCTCGATGACGCCCGAGAGCACGATGCCGATCGCGGCGGCGAACAGGGCCGACGCGGCGATGAGACGGCGCTGGCCGGTGCGGTCGGCGAGGCGCGAGAGCACGAACGTGACGAGCAGCGCGAAGCCCCAGGGCACGGCGGTCAGGAGCCCGACGCCAAGGCCGACGTCGCTGCCGACGAGCTCGGCGATCTGGGTCGGGAGGTAGAAGGTGATGCCGTAGACGCTCATCTGGATCGCGAAGTAGATCGCCGCGAAGTACAGGATCTTCGGGTCGGCGAGTGCACGCAGGGCGCCGCGGGGGGAGTGGTCGGCCTTCGCCTCGTCCTCGCTGTCGATGGCGGCGACGAGGAGCTCGCGCTCGGGCTCGCTGAGCCACTTCGCGTCGCGCGGGCCGTTGTCGAGGTAGAAGAACGCGACGATGCCGACGACGACGGTGATCGCGCCCGTCACGAGGAACATGATCTGCCAGCCGGCGAGTCCGCCGAGGCCGTCGAGGTCGAGCAGCATGCCCGAGAGGGGGCCGCCGAAGATGAAGGCGAGCGGGGCGCCGAAGTAGAAGAGCCCGTTGACGCGGCCGCGGAACTCGAGGGGGATCCAGTAGGTGAGGAAGAGGATGACGCCGGGGAAGAAGCCGGCCTCCGTGATGCCGAGGAGCACGCGGAGCAGGTAGAAGATCCACTCCTCGGTGGCGAACATCATGAGCGCCGAGACGATGCCCCAGCTGATCATGATGCGGGCCAGCCAGATCTTCGCTCCGACCCGTCGCATGATGAGGTTGCTGGGGATCTCGAAGGCGGCGTAGCCGAGGAAGAAGATCCCCGCGCCGAGCGCGTAGGCGGCGTCCGAGATCCCGGTGTCGGCCTGGAAGGCCACCTTGGCGAAGCCGAGGTTCGCGCGGTCGAGGAACGCGAGGATGTACATCAGCAGCAGGATCGGGATGAGCCTGAGTGTGGCCTTGCGAACGACCGCGGCGAGGGTGGGGGCGGTCTCGGCCGTACTGGCGAGGGACATGTGCATCTCCATTGATCAGTCCGGGAAAAGCAGGTTCACATATGTGAACTGGCGTTCATGGGGCTGAACGCAGGGCATTGTGGCACAGACCGGGCCGTCTGCCAAGTCGATGGGGCGGATCAGTCCGCGGCAAGGCCCATCGCCTCGCGGATCGCCCGCGCAGCACGGTCGAGCGGGGCGTAGAGCGAGTACGGCCAGCCCTCGTCGGTACGGCTCTTCGGCATCGTGATGCTGAGCGCCGACACGATGCCGGTGTCGCGCTCGGAGGTGACCGGCACCGCGACGCAGCGGCAGTCGGCGATGAACTCCTCGTCGTCGACCGCGAAGCCCGTGTAGCGCGCGTGCTCGATGAGCTTCATGAGCTCGGGCACCTCGGTGACGGTGCGCTCGGTCAAGCGGGGGAGGGCGACCGAGTGCAGGCGCTGCTCGGCGTCGGCCGGATCGATCGAGGCCAGCAGGACCTTGCCGATGCCGGTCGCGTGCGCGTGCAGCCGCATGCCGACGGTCGACGCGAGTCGCATGGGGTGGGGCGACGGGCTGATCGCGATGTAGACGTTCTCGACCCCGTCGAGGCGCGCCAGCTGCACCGTCTCGCCGGTCTCGATCGCGAGCGCGTCCATGATCGGCTTCGCGCACTCGGTCAGCAGGTGGTGCCCGTCGTAGCGCTGCCCGACCTGCCACGCATGCAGCCCGAGCGTGTAGCGCTTGCTGTCGTGGCGCTGCGCGAGCCATCCCGAGCCGACGAGGGTCTGCAGCAGGCCGTGCGCGCTCGAGCGGGGGAGGCCGAGGTCGTCGACGATCTCGACGAACGAGGCCGAGCCGCGCTCGGCGATGAAGTCGATGAGTTCGAACGCGCGGCTCGCCGACTTGACGGGCGGCGCCGGTCGCGACGAACGCGGCGGAGCGGTGTCCGCCGTACGTGTCGTGACCGAGTCGGTCATGTCAGCTCACGCCTCGACGAGCGCCCGCTTCACGACGCTCGTGAAGAAGCCGAGTCCGTCGACGCCCGACCGCATCGCGGCGGGGGTGTCGGGGCCGAAGCCCGGCTCGACGGCGTGCTCGGGGTGCGGCATGAGGCCGACGACGTTGCCGCGCGCGTTCGAGATGCCGGCGATGTCGCGCAGCGAGCCGTTCGGGTTCACGTCGACGTAGCGGAACACGACGCGGCCCTCGCCCTCGAGCCGGTCGAGGGTCTCGTCGGAGGCGATGAACCCGCCCTCGCCGTTCTTCAGCGGGATCGTGATCTGCTGGCCGGCCTCGAAGTCGGAGGTCCACGCGGTCGACGCGTTCTCGACGGTGAGCACCTGGTCGCGGCAGATGAACGAGCCGTGGTCGTTGCGGATGAGGCCGCCCTCGAGCAGGCCCGCCTCGGTCAGCATCTGGAAGCCGTTGCAGATGCCGAGCACCGGCATGCCGGAGTTCGCGGCCGCGACGACCTCGGTCATGATCGGCGAGAGCGAGGCGATCGCGCCGCAGCGCAGGTAGTCGCCGTAGCTGAACCCGCCGGGCAGGATGAGCCCGTCGACGCCCTCGAGGTCGTGCGAGCCGTGCCAGAGGGCGACGGGCTCGCCGCCCGCGAGCCGCACCGCGCGCTGCGCGTCGCGGTCGTCGAGCGAGCCGGGGAAGGTGATGACGCCGATGCGCATGCGATCGCTCCCTGGACTCAGTGGGTCTCGCCGGCGGGGGCGCCGAAGCCGTCGCCCGAGACCGTGGCGGCCTCGGAGGCCTCCTCGGCGAGCTCGGCGTTGGTCACCTCGTAGTGGATGCCCACGACGTCCTCGATGACCTGGTTCGAGAGGATCTCCTCCGCGATCTGCTGCACGTTCGCGCGGAGCGCGTCGTCGACGGGGCCGTCGACGGTGAGTTCGAAGCGCTTGCCGATGCGCACGCCGCTGAACGCGGTGTGGCCGGTGCGGGCGAGGGCGCCGGCGACGGCCTTCCCCTGGGGGTCGAGCAGTTCGGCCTTGGGCATCACGTCGACGACGATGGTGGGCACCGCGGTTCTCCGTCCGGTGTCGAGGGTGTGGATGCCTCGATTCTAACCTGCGGCCGACCGCCTCCCGGATGCGGGCTGTCCGCACCCCACCGGGGCGGGGCAGGCCTTGATGCGGCCGCCGTCGGGGGCGACGAGAATCCGCACATGAATCCCGTTGCACAGGTACTCGCAGCCCTCGAGGCGCTGACGCTCATCATGGTCGGCGTGCTCGAGTCGTTCTTCTTCCGCAGCCCCGAGCTGTATCCCATCTTCCTCATCGAGGCCGACGAGTACGACGCGGTCGCGCTGTGGACGCGCAACGTCGGCGTCTACAACATGCTCATGGGGCTCGCCGTCGTCGTCGCGCTCGTCCTCGTGCATCGATCCCAGGAGGTCGCGGGCCGGGCGATCATCCTGACGATCAGCGCGATGCACGTCGTGCTCGGCGTCTCGCTCGTGGTCACCGCGCCCGAGCTGTGGCTCTCGGCGGTGTTCGAGTTCGGCCTCGCGCTCGCCGTGATCCTCGCGATTGCGATCGGCGACCGCCGCGGCCGGCCGGCGGTGGCGCCTGCGGCCGCGGCGTGAGCGCCGCGTGATCAGCGCCGAGTGAGCGCCTTGATCGCGAGACCGAGGGCGAGCAGCGCGACCGCGCCGATCGCGATGACGACGCCCGGGCGCTCGCGGTACTGCGCCTTCACGTAGGCCACGCCCTCGTCGAGCGACTCGCGGGCGCCCGATGCCGCGGCGCTCGTCTGTGCGGCGACGTTCTCCACCACGCCGCTCGCGGCGTCGCGCACGTCGCGGATCACCTCGCCGACGGCGTCGGCGACGTCCTCGACGCGCTCGCCCGCCTCGTCGCCGAAGTCCTCGGCCGCGTCGCTCGCCCGGTCCGCGGCCCGTTCGGCCGCCTGACGTGCCTTGAGCACGGCGTCGTCGATGTTGCGTTCGGTGTCGGTCATGGCGTCTCCCTTCGAGAGATGATGCGCCATGCTACGCGCGCCGCCTTCGAGCGGGCCGATTCGGCCGGAGGGGTTGATCCGGGCGCCGCCGGTTGCTACGGGAAGCGCCGACCGGACCCGCCGGCTACGCCAGCCCCGCCCGTTCGGTGAGCACCTCGCGCAGCACCTCGCGCGTGGCATCCAGGCCGCGATGCACCTCTTCGAAGCTCGTCGACAGGGGCGAGAGGCCGATGCGGAGGCCGCCCGGGTCGCGGTAGTCGGGGATGACGTCGCGTTGCCAGAGCCGCGCGGTGACCTCGCGCATCGCGTCGTGGTGCAGGGTGACGTGGCCCCCGCGCTCCTCGGCGTCGGCGGGCGAGGCGAGCGTCACGCCGAGCGGGCCGAGCCACTCCTCGGCGAGCGAGATGGCGAACGAGGTCAGCGCGACCGACTTGGCGCGCAGCTGCGGCATCCCGGCCTCTTCGATCATCGCGAGGGTCTCCTCCATCGCGAGCATGCCGACGATGGGCGCCGTGCCGCTGATGAAGCGGCGGATGTCGGGCACGGGCTCGTAGGCGGGGCCCATCGTGAACATGTCCTTGGTGCCCCACCAGCCCTGGATCGGCTGCTCGAGCACGCCCTGCAGGTCGTCGCGCACGTAGGCGAACGCGGGGGATCCGGGGCCGCCGTTGAGGTACTTGTAGGTGCAGCCGACGGCGAGGTCGAAGCCCCACGCGTCGGCCTTCACCTCGACCGATCCGGCCGAGTGGCAGAGGTCCCAGAGGATGAGCGCTCCGGCGTCGTGCGCGATGCGGGTGAGCTCGGGAGCGTCGGCGAGGTACGCCGAGCGGTAGGCGACGTGCGACACCACGACGAGCGCGGTCTCGGGGCCGACGGCTTCGGCGAGCTGCTCGGGGGTGACGCCCGACGACGTGTCGACGTCGATCCAGCGCAGCCGCATGCCCTTCTCGCGGGCGATGCCGTCGACGATGTAGCGGTCGGTCGGGAAGTTGTCGGTGTCGATCACGATCTCGCGTCGAGCGGGGTCGCGCGCGAGCTGCGCGTCGACCGCGGCGCGGGCGAGCTTGTAGAGCAGCACGGTCGTCGAGTCGCCGATGATCGTCTGGCCGGCCTTCGCCTCGATGACGGCTCGGCCGATGCGGTCGCCGATCTCGGTCGGCAGCTGCAGCCAGGACTCGTCCCAGCCGCGGATGAGGCGACCGCCCCAGTCTTCCCGCAGGAACCGCTCGACTCGCTCGACGGCCGACACGGGCGGGCGTCCGAGCGAGTTGCCGTCGAAGTAGACGAGCCCGGTCTCGGCGCCGACGAAGCGCTTGCGGTAGTGGGCGAGCCCGTCGGCGCGGTCCATGCGGCGGGCGAAGGCGAGATTCGGGTCGAGGGTCACAACAGCTCCAGGTCGTCGGCGGGCACGACGCGCGCGTTCGCGAGCCAGTCGGGCAGGGAATCGGGGGAGGACGGCGGGTCGCCGGGCACGAAGGTCGCGACGCCGTCGAGGGCCCAGACGTCGCGCGCGGCGAGCGGCCATGGGTCGATCAGTGCGGCGACGAGCTCGGATGCCGCGAGCCCGGCCCGTGCGAGCAGCGCGAGCTCGCGGGCGTTCACCCCGATGGGCTGCTCGCCGTTGCCGAGGTCGGTGCCGTAGAGCACCCGGCCCCCGGCGGCGCGGAAACGGACGAGGTTGTCGATCGCGCAGGCGAGTTCGGGCGAGTCGTCGCCGAAGTCTCGGGCGTGGATGGCGAGGGTCGAGATCCACACCTGCCCGGCGGCGGCGCGCGCGATGAGCGCGTCGTCGAGCCGCTCGGTCCAGGGCGTGTGCACGAGGGCGTCGGCGCCGACCTCGACCGAGAGCGCCGCGCAGCCCTCGCCCTCGGCGTGCACCGCCACCGCGAGCCCGTGCGCGTGCGCGGCGGCGACGATCGCGTCGAGCGTCGAGCGGTCGAACACCGGCCCGGCATCGGCGTTGAGCACGACCTTCACCACCGAGGCGCCGAACGCCTGCTGCTCGTCGACGGCCGTGTCGAGGGGGCCGGGCAGGGCGGCCCGCTCCTGCCGCGGGACGTCGTCGGCGCCGGTCTCGACCGCCGGCAGCTCTCTGAGGCTGCCCTCGCGGAGCCACGGCCGGTCGGACGGGTACCCGCCGATCGCGGTCAGGAACGCGCCTGCGTACCGGACGCGGGGCAGGCCGTCGCGGGCGGCCCACGCGGCGACGACCGCGGGGTTCGCGCCGAGGTCGACGACGCCCGCGATGCCGCCCGCGACCGCCTGCTCGGGCAGCGTCATCTCGACGTGCACGTGGTGGTCGACGAACGGCGGCAGCACGACGCCGAGGTCGCCGGCGTGGTCGCCGTTGAGCGAGCGCCGCGCCCGTCGGGCGAGCGGGCCGAGGTCGACGTCGATGTCGCGGGGGTCGGAGGTCATGTCAGCCGGGGATCTCGGTGCGCACGGCATAGAGCTCGGGGAAGAAGGTCAGCTCGAGCGCCCGCTTGAGGAAGGGCGCCCCGCTCGACCCGCCCGTGCCGGTCTTGGAGCCGATGATGCGCTCGACCGTCTTCAGGTGCCGGAACCGCCAGAGCTGGAAGTTGTCCTCCAAGTCGACGAGCTCCTCGCAGGTCTCGTACGCCGACCAGTGCTCGGCGGTGTCGCCGTAGATCTGCGCGAACACGGGCACGAGCTCGGGAGTGAAGGTCCACGCGAGGGTCACGTCGCGCTCGAGCACGGACGCCGGGATCGGGTACCCGGCCCGCGCGAGCAGCCGCAGGAACTCGTCGTAGAGGCTCGGCGACTCGAGCGCGTGACGCAGCAGGGCCGTGGCCGCGGCATCCGACTCGAAGATCTGCAGCATCTTCGCGTTCTTGTTGCCGAGCACGAACTCGACGGCGCGGTACTGGTACGACTGGAACCCGCTCGCGTTGCCGAGCACTCCGCGGAACTGCGCGTACTCGGCGGGCGTCAGGGTCGCGAGCACCGACCACTGCTCGGTGAGCGTCTTCTGGATGTGCTTGACCCGCGCGATGCACTTGAGGGCCTGGCCGAGTTCGTCGGCACGGAGCAGGTCGCGCGCCGTCTCGAGCTCGTGCAGCACGAGCTTCAGCCACAGCTCGGTCGTCTGGTGCTGGATGATGAACAGCAGCTCGTCGTGGTGCTCGGGCCGCGAGATCGGCCGCTGCGCGCTGAGCAGGGTCGGCAGGTCGAGATAGCCGCCGTAGCTCATGCGATCGCTGAAGTCGGTGACGACGGATGCCTCGATGGTGCGGGTGTTCGCTGCGACGCCGGCGTCGGCGCCCTCGCCAGTTCCTGATTGCGCAGTGGTCACGGCTCCAGCCTAACCACGGGTGCTCGAGGCGGCGTCGCCGGCCCGGACTCCGCCCTGCGGCCTCGCTCTCGAGGAGAGACCGACGCGACGGGCGCCCCCACCCGGTCAAGCCGGCTCGTGCCCGCCGCGTCGCGATCCTTCTTCCCCCGAAGGAACGTCGATCCGTCTCGGGTAAACGGAGACGACCCTCCGAATCATACGCGATGAATGCGCGTACAGTGAAGCGATGACCTCGTCGGTGTCGTCGCGTCGAGACGCGCGGCGTAATCACGAAAGCCTGCTCCGCGAAGCGCGTCGGCTCTTCGCCGAACGGGGCATCGACGCGCCGCTCGACGAGCTCGCCGCGCGCGCGGGGGTCGGCGCGGGCACGGTGTACCGGCACTTCCCGAACCGCGACGCGCTCATCCGCGAGATCTACGACACCGCGGTCGCCGAGCTGCACGATCTCGCTCCCGAGATCCTCGGTGCGGAGACGGGCTGGCGCTCGGTCGAGCTGTACGTCGAGCGGCTCGGCGGCTGGGTCGCCGACTCGCCGTACCTTCCCGCCGTCATGCGCCGGGTCGCCGAGCTCGACCCGACGCATCGCCCCGGCATCGAGTTCGAGCCGCTGGTCGACGGGCTCGTCGCCCGCGCCCAGGCCGAGGGCGCGCTGCGCGCCGACGTGACCGCCGTCGACCTCGGCATCCTCGTCGACATGCTCGGCTCGCTCGGCCAGTACGGCGGCGAGTACCTGCCGTTCTGGCGGCGCCAGCTCACCGTCGTGCTCGACGGGTTGCGGGCGCGGCCGGGCACGACGCCGATGCCGACGCCGGGTCAGGACTTCGCGGCGTTCCACGACATGTCGCACGCGAAGGGGCCGAAGCCCGCGCCCGGGTGAGCGCGGGATCGACGCGGTTGCAGGCCTAGACCACGACGCCGCTCGCGCGGGCCCGGTTCACCGCCTCGAGGCGGGTCTTCGCGCCGAGCCGCGCGAAGATGTCGCGCACGTGCTGCTTGACGGTCGGCAGGCTGATCACGAGCTCGCGGCGGATCTCGTCGTTCGAATAGCCGCGCGCCACCAGCGTGAGCACCTCGAGCTGCCGCGGGGTGAGGCACGGCAGACGATGCGCGCCGCGGCCGGCGCAGAGGGTCTGCACGGCGTTCGCGAGCTCCGCCGGCGCGGCGTCGGGGTCGAGCAGCAGGATGCCGCGATCGCGGCCCGAGTCGCCGGGGGCTGCGCCCCGGTGCAACGCCAGCACGCGGGGGTTGCCGCCCGTCGCGCGGAGCTCATGCAGGAACCCGGCGCCGTGCTCGGTCGAGAGCTCGAGGTCGACGACGACGAGCTGGGCGCGGTCGGCATCTGCGGCGATGATCGCCTCGGTGTAGCCGACGGCCTCGCGGACGGAGCCGATGCCCTGCGCGCGCAGCAGGTTCGAGAGCGCGATGCGCATGAGGCGTCGCGGTGACGCGACCACCGCTCGGACCTCGCTCCGGTCGTGGTGCATGTCGGGCTCCCTCGCAGCGGCCGTCGGGCACGGCCACTGTAAGGAATATGTCCGGATGAGGTCTTCGGGTTCCCGATCCGTGCGCTCAGGGGCGAGAGCTGCCCGGGTGCGGGGTGGCCCCGACGGGCTCGGTTGCTTCCTCGGCGTCCGCGGGGTCGTCCGCGGGGGCGTCTGCGTCGGGCGACCGTACCTCCTTCTTGAGGATGTGCATCGACTGGCCGAGGCTCCGCGCGAGCTGCGGCAGCTTCGGGGCTCCGAAGATCAGCAGGATCACGAAGAGGATGATGACGGCGTGCCAGCCGGTCAGGTTGTGGAGCATGTGACGTCCCTGTCGTCTGCGTGGATCGGGCGATGCGGCCTGGCGGTCCCGTGGCCCGAGAGGTCGCCCTCACTCCATCACATATGACATCAGATGTCCAGTGTGGTTGGATGCTTTCGATCACCGAACGAGAGGCCCTGCATGTACGTCGACCTGCCTGATTCCGAGCTGCGCGAGTACCGCGGAAGTGGCCGCGAGCCCGAGGACTTCGATCGATTCTGGGCCGAGACCCTCGCGGAGGCACGCGGGTTCGATCTCGACGTGCGAAGCGAGCGACTCGAGACGCCGCTCACCACGATCGAGGTCTTCGACATCTCCTTCACCGGCGCCGGCGGCCAGCGGGTGCGCGCGTGGCTCCGGATCCCGGCAGGAGCGTCGGCGCCGTTGCCGGCTGTCGTGCAGTTCCACGGCTACGGGCGGGGGCGCGGCGATGCGGTCGAGAACCTGCTCTGGGCCTCGGCCGGCTACGCTCACCTCGAGCTCGACACCCGCGGGCAGGCGTGGAGCGGCTCGCGCGGCACGACGCCCGATGATGTCGGCTCGGGGCCGCAGGTGCCCGGGTTCTTGACTCGGGGCATCGAGGGCAGGGAGAGCTACTATTACCGGCGGCTCATCGTCGACGCCGTGCGGCTCACCGAGGTCGCCCGCGAGCTGCCGCAGGTCGACGCCGCCCGGGTTGCGGTCTTCGGCATCAGCCAGGGCGGGGGGCTCGCCCTCGCCGTCGCCGGGCTGGTGCCGTCGCTCTCGGCCGTGGTTGCGCGGGTGCCGTTCCTCTGCGACTTCCCGAGAGCGACGGTCATCACGGACGCGCGACCCTATCGCGAGATCGCCGACTACCTGTCGTGGTACCGCGACCGCCGCGAGCAGGTGCTCGACACGCTCGCCTACTTCGACGGGGTGAACTTCGCCGCGCGTGCCGTCGCGCCGGTGCACATCACGGCAGCCCTCATGGACCCGGTCTGCCCGCCCTCGACCGTGTTCGCGGCCTACAACCGCTATGCGGGGCCCAAGGAGATCACCGTCTGGCCGTACAACGCGCACGAGGGCGGCGGGCACGACGACGACCTGCTCACGCTCGAGTCGTTCGCCGCGATGCTCGGCGGAGGGTGACGCCGAGTCGGGGCAGGGTCAGCGACTCGGCGACGCCTTCTCGAGCGCGCGCCGCAGTGGCAGGTAGTGCTCGACGACCGCGGCGCGGTAGGCGGCCACGTCGCCCGCGACCGCGGCGTCGAGCATCGCGCCGTGCGCACGTGCCGTGTCGGCGATGTCGGCGGCCGGCGGGAGCCCGAGTCTCGGGTAGACCACGGTGTTGACCTCCCAGAAGGCGGCGACGAGCTGGCCTACGAGGGTGTTGTCGAGGTAGCCGAGCAGCCGGGTGTGGAACGCGAAGTCCTCGGCGGCGAACGCCTCGCCTCGCCGCGCCTTCTCGGTCATCGTCGCGACGAGTTCCGTCAGGTCGGGATCGTGCGTGCCTTCGAGCGATGCGACCACCTGTTCGGCCATCGCGAGGTCGAGCGCCTCGCGCACCTCGACGACCTCGCGGAGCGCGGCGACGCTATCGTCCTGGTCGACGACGCCGCGGAAGACGAGGCCCTCGACGAGCGGCGCGAGTGAGAGTTGGCCGACGTAGGTGCCGTGGCCGTGCCGCACCTCGACGATGTCGAGCGCCGCGAGCATCCGCATCGCCTCGCGGACGCTCGATCGACTGACCTCGAGCCGGGCGCAGATGTCGGCCTCGGTCGGCATGAGGTCGCCGGGTCGAAGGCCCTCGGCGAGGATCAGGTCCTTGATCCGGTCGGTCACGGCATCGCGCTTGCGCGGAGGGGCTGAGAAGACCGGGGTGACGGTCTGATCCTGTGTCGCCATCGTCGGCTTGACCTTTCATTCAGTTCGGGGCTAGATTCACCTTACTCAGATACGACGTCTGATGTCCGATATCCAGGAGAATTCATCCAATGTTGAAGGAAACGCTCCACGTTGAGACCAGCCGCCGGGTCTTCCTGCAGGCGGCCGGTGCGGTGGGCATCATCGCCACGCTCGCCGCGTGCTCCGGTCCCGCGTCCACGAACAAGCCCGGTGGCGAGGCATCCGGCGGTGCCGTCGACGAGAACGCCACCATCGAGGCAGGCATCTCGTACGCGCTCTCGACCGGGTTCGACCCGATGACGACGACCGGCGCCGTCACGGTCGCCGCGAACTGGCACATCCTCGAGGGGCTCGTCGAGCTCGACCCCGTCACCCGCGAGCCCTACGCCGCGCTCGCGGCGGACCTCCCGCAGGCCGACGGCACGACCATCACGGTCGCCCTGCGCAAGGGCGCCGTCTTCCACGACGGCAGCCCGGTGACCGCCGACGACGTCGTCTTCTCCTTCCAGCGGGTGCTCGACCCCGCGAACAACTCGCTCTACCGCACCTTCATCCCGTTCGTCTCGGGCATCGAGAAGGTCGACGAGCAGACGGTGAAGATCACCCTGAACCAGCCGTTCTCCCTCGCGAACGAGCGACTCTCGGTCGTGAAGGTCGTGCCGAAGGCGATCGTCGAGGCCGACCCCGCCGCGTACGACGCGCTGCCGGTCGGCACCGGACCCTACAAGCTCACGAGCGCCACGAAGGACGATAAGCTCACCTTCGAGCGCAACGACGCCTACAGCGGCACCCGACCGGCGCTCGCAGCGGCGATGACCTGGAACCTGCTCTCCGACGCGGCCGCGCGCGTCACCGCGGTGCAGTCGGGCCGCGTGCAGGCCATCGAGGACGTGCCCTACATCGACGTCGACGCGCTCTCGAAGGACGTCACCGTGCAGTCGGTGCAGTCGTTCGGCCAGCTGTTCATGATGTTCAACACCGCGGCGAAGCCGTTCGACGACGTCCGGGTCCGCCAGGCCTTCCGCTACGCGATCGACTACGACAAGCTCGTCGCCGTCGGGATGCTCGGCCAGGCCGCCCCCGCCACGAGCTACCTCCAGAAGGAGCATCCCTCCTATCAGAAGGCGTCGACGGTCTACAGCTACGACCTCGACAAGGCCAAGTCGCTGCTCGCCGAGGCCGGCGTGAAGGACCTCTCGATCGAACTGCTCGCGACCGACACCAGTTGGGTGAAGGACGTGCTCCCGCTCATCAAGGAGGATCTCGACGCGCTCGGCGTGAAGACCTCGCTCAACGTGAACCAGTCGGGCGCGCAGTACAAGATCGTCGACGAAGGCGCCTACACCGTCATGGTCGCCCCCGGCGACCCCTCGGTGTTCGGCAACGACGCGGACCTGCTGCTCCGCTGGTGGTACGGCGCCGACACCGTGTGGCCGGGATCTCGCTACCGCTGGGCGGACTCGGCTGGCTTCGCGGAGATCACGAAGCTGCTCGACGCGGCCGTCGCGACCTCCGACTCCGGTGAGCAGGCGAAGCTCTGGGGCCAGGCGTTCGACATCATCGCGGAGGAGGGTCCGGTCTACCCGCTCGTGCATCGCAAGCTGCCCACCGCATGGGATGACGCGGAGCTCTCCGCGTTCCAGCCGCTGGCATTCACCGGCCTGTCGTTCATCGACGTGGCCCGTCGGGGCTGACGCCCGGTCGCGACCGCTGCCGGGGGCCGACGACGCCTGACGTCGGCCCCCGGCCTCCCCCGACGACCGGGGGTCTGCGCTCCACACCGCAGGCTCCCGGTTCCCACCCCGAAGGAGTCCCCCCGTGACGACCTTGCTGCGGCTCATGCTCCGCCGCCTCGCGGTCCTGCCGATCATGGTGCTCGGCATCACCGCACTCGTCTTCTTCGTGATGCAGTTCGCCCCCGGCGACCCCGCCATCAACGCGCTCGGCGAAAGCTCCTCGCAGGAGGCCCGCGAGGCCTACCGCGAGCAGATGGGCCTCAACGACCCCGTCTTCGTGCAGTACCTCAGGTTCCTCGGCGACCTGCTGCACAGTGATCTCGGCACGACGGTGCCGCCCGCCCAGCCGGTCTCCGAGGCAATCGCCACCGCGTTCCCGCTCACCCTCCAGCTCACCCTGCTGGGCCTCGTCATCGCCGCGGTGCTCTCGCTCACGATGGGCGTCACCGGTGCGCTCTACCGCGACCGCTGGCCCGACCAGCTGACCCGCGTGCTCTCGATCGCCGGCATCGCGATCCCGTCGTTCTGGCTCGCCATCCTCCTCATCCAGGCGTTCGCGCTCGGACTCGGCTGGTTCCCCACCGGCGGCTACGTGAACCCCGCCGACTCGTTCAGCGGCTGGCTCATCTCGATGACACTGCCCGCGATCGCCCTCGGCATCCCGGTCGCCGCCTCGCTCACCCGCGTCGTGCGCACCTCGATGGTCGAGGAGCTCGACCGCGACTACGTCCGGACGGCGATCGGCAGCGGCATCCCGCGTTCGGTCGTGGTCGGGCGCAACGTGCTGCGCAACGCGCTCATCACCCCCGTGACCGTCCTCGGCCTCCGCATCGGCTACCTGCTCGGCGGTGCGGTGGTGATCGAGGTCATCTTCGACCTGCCGGGCATGGGCAAGCTCATCCTCAACGGGGTCACGAACAACGACATCAACCTCGTGCAGGGCGTCACGCTCACGATCGCGCTCACCTTCGTCGTCGTCAACATCGTGGTCGACCTGCTCTACCTGCTCATCAACCCCAGAATCCGGACGGTGTAATGATGCGACGTTCACTCGCCGAACGCCTCAGCGTGCCGGGCCAGCGCTTCGGGGCGATGCCGATCGGATCGAAGATCGCCCTGGCGTTCCTCGTGCTCATCGTGCTCGTCGCGGTCTTCGCGCCCTTCGTGGCCCCGTACGACCCGTTGAAATCGGGTATCCCCGCCCAGCCGCCCTCGTGGGAGCACTTCTTCGGCACCGACCGCAACGGCCGCGACATCTTCTCGCGCCTCGTCTTCGGCTCGCGGTACTCGCTCGCGATCGGCATCGGAGCGACGCTCGCGGCCCTCGTCGTCGGCGCGATCATCGGGTCGATCGCCGCGACCGGGCCGAACTGGCTGCGCGAGGTCGTGATGCGCATCCTCGACATCATCATGTCGTTCCCCGGCATCGCGCTCGCGATCGTGTTCGTCGCCGTCTTCGGCAAGGAGCTGCCGGTGCTCATCGGCACCATCGCCTTCCTCTACGTGCCGCAGATCGCGCGCATCGTGCGGGCCAACGTTCTCGCCCAGTTCGGCGAGGACTACGTCGCTGCCGAACGGGTGATGGGCGCGCGCCTGTCGTACATCCTCTTCTGGCACGTCGCCCGCAACTGCGCGGCGCCGATCCTCGTGTTCGTCACGGTGCTCGTCGCCGATGCGATCGTGTTCGAGGCGAGCCTGTCGTTCATCGGCGCCGGCGTGCAGGACCCGGCGCCCTCGTGGGGCAATGTCATCGCCTCGGGTCGCAACCTGCTGCTCTCGGGCGGTTGGTGGGCGACGTTCTTCCCCGGCATGCTCATCCTGCTGACCGTGCTCTCGCTCAACGTCCTCGCCGAGGGCGTCACCGACGCGCTCGTGAAGCCCGGAGCCCGCCCGCGTGCGGCCAAGGCCATCGCCGAGGTCGCGGCCGAGGACGCCGCGCTCGACGCCACGGTCGACAGCGAGGCGGGCTACGACCCGGTGCTCGAGACCCGCAGCGCGACGGCGTTCTCCGCGGCCGAGGTCACCACGACGGCGACGAGCGCGATCGGGCGGGATGCCGCCGAGGCGGCGATCCGCAGCGGTGCGCTCGAGCGGCACCTCGCCGAGCTCCGCGAGGCCGAGTCCGCTCGCACCGACCGCCTCATGCACACCGGCGACGCCGAGCCGCTTCTCGAGGTGCGCGACCTCAGCATCCGATTCCCCGAGCGCCACGGCGACGTGGCCGTCGTCGACGGCGTCAGCTTCTCGGTGCGGCCGGGCGAGACGATGGCGCTCGTCGGCGAGTCGGGCTGCGGCAAGTCGATCACGAGCCTCGCGATCATGGGGCTGCTGCCCGAGTCGGCCGTGGTGACCGGCGAGATCCTGTTCCAGGGCCGTGACCTGCTCACGATGCCCCCGAAGGAGCGTCGCGCGCTGCTCGGTCACGAGATGGCGATGGTCTACCAGGATGCGCTGAGCTCGCTGAACCCCTCGATGCTCATCCGCTCGCAGCTCGCGCAGCTCACGAAGCGCGGCGGCACCCGCACCGCCGAGGAGCTGCTGACGCTCGTCGGCCTCGACCCCGAGCGCACGCTCAAGAGCTACCCGCACGAGCTCTCGGGCGGTCAGCGCCAGCGCGTCCTCATCGCGATGGCCCTCACCCGCAGCCCGAAGCTCATCGTCGCCGACGAGCCGACCACGGCGCTCGACGTCACGGTGCAGGCGCAGGTCGTCGACCTGCTCAACGAGCTCCGCGAGAAGCTGGGCTTCGCGATGGTCTTCGTGAGCCACGACCTCGCACTCGTCGCCGAGCTCGCCCACCGCATCACCGTGATGTACGCCGGGCAGGTCGTCGAGTCGGCGCCCACCAGGAGCCTGCTCGTCCGGCCCCAGCACGAGTACACGCGGGGCTTGCTCGGCTCGGTGCTCTCCATCGAGGACGGCGCGGACCGGCTTCACCAGATCCCCGGCACCGTGCCCTCGCCGCGCGACTTCGTCACCGGCGACCGCTTCGCCCCGCGCTCGGTCGAGGGGCGCCCGGTCGGCTCGCGCCGACCGGAGCTCACCGCACTGGCCGGCGCGTCCGGCCATGCCTACGCCGCCCGGGCCGACGAGGCCCGCTCCGAGAACGAGGTGACCCGATGAGCGGTGAAGAGATCCTGCGGCTCGACGACATCCACGTCGTGCACAAGGCACGGACCGGCACGCTGTTCCGTCGCGACCGCGTGCACGCGGTCAACGGGGTGACTCTCACCGTGCGTCGCGGCGAGACGATCGGCGTCGTCGGCGAGTCGGGCTGCGGCAAGTCGACGCTCGCGCGCGTCATGGTCGGCTTGCAGGAGCCGACGGCGGGGACCGTGGCGTTCCGCGGAACTGCGCTCCGCGCCCGCGACACCGCACAGCGAGCCGCGTACGGCAAGGCCGTCTCCGTGGTCTTCCAGGACCCCTCGACGGCGCTGAACGCTCGTATGACCGTGCGGGACGTGCTGCTCGACCCGCTCAACGTGCACCGGATCGGCAACAAGGCGCAACGCGAGGCCCGCGTCGTCGAGCTGTTGCAGCTCGTCGGCCTGCCGGCCTCTGCGGCCGAGGTGCTGCCCGGTCAGATCTCGGGCGGCCAGCGCCAGCGCGTCGCGATCGCCCGGGCGCTCGCCCTCGAGCCCGACCTCATCGTCGCGGACGAGCCCACGAGCGCGCTCGACGTGTCGGTGCGCGCGCAGATCCTCAACCTGCTGAGCGACCTGAAGGAACGCCTCGATCTGGGCATGGTGTTCATCTCGCACGACATCCAGACCGTCCGATACGTCTCCGATCGCCTGATCGTCATGCTGGCCGGACGCATCGTGGAGCAGGGCGACGCGGAATCGGTGCTCGCGGATCCGCGCGACGCGTACACCCGAACCCTGCTGGGCGCCGCGCCCAGCCTTCTCGCCGACTGACCCGGCTCGCGACTTCCACCACCACAGCACGACCGAACCACGCACTGGAGAACCGCACGTGACCATCACCTTCCGGGGAGTCATCCCTCCCGTCCTCACCCCGCTCGACGAGTCGGGCGGCTTCGACGAGCGCGCGTTCGAGCGGCTCATCGAGCGGCTCGTCGCCCGGGGAGTGCATGGCCTGTTCGTGCTCGGCTCCTCCGGCGAGGTCGCGTTCCTCTCCGACGGCGAGCGCGCTCGTGTGCTCGCCTCGGCCGTACGCATCGCCGCCGGCCGCGTGCCGGTGATGGCGGGGGTCAACGACTCGACCCCCGCGCGGGTCATCGACCAGGTGAAGCTCGCCGAGGCCGCCGGCGTCGACGCGATCGTCGCCACTGCGCCCTTCTACGCCCGTCCGAGCGCGGCCGAGACCGAGGCGCACTTCCGCCTCATCGCGGCCGCCACCGAGCTGCCCGTCTTCGCCTACGACGTGCCGGTGCGCGTGCATTCGAAGCTCGACCCCGCGATGCTCGTTCGGCTCGGCCTCGACGGCGTCATCGCCGGCGTGAAGGACTCGAGCGGCGACGACGTCGCCTTCCGCCGCCTCGTCATGGCCAACCGCGCCGCCGGCAGCCCACTCGTCGTCTTCACCGGGCACGAGGTCGTCGTCGACGGTGCCCTCCTCGCCGGCGCCGACGGGGTCGTCCCCGGCCTCGGCAACGTCGACCCTGCGCGCTACGTCGAGCTGTACGACGCGGCCGTCGAAGGCGACTGGGCGCGTGCGAAGGAGCTGCAGGACGAGATCGCCGAACTCTTCGAGATCGTCTTCCAGGCGAGCGGCGTGAGCGGCGAGGCGGCTGGCCTCGGTGCGTTCAAGTCGGCGCTCGCGCACCTGGGCGTCATCGCCTCCAACCGGATGTCGCAGCCGGTCCCGAGCCTCGACGGCGACACCGTCGCGCGGATCGCCGAGATCGTCGACCGGTCGAAGCCGCTCGTCTGATGCGGGCGGCGATCGGCGTCGACCTCGGCGGTACGAAGATCGCCGCCGGACTCGTCGGCGACGACGGCGGGGTGATCGCTCGTGCCTCCGCGCCGACGCCGGCCCAGCAGGGGCCGGCGGCGGTGCTGGGCGTCGTCGCCGACCTCGCCCGCGGGCTCGTCGAATCGGCGCCGGGCGGCGTTCGTCCGGTCGGCGTCGGCGTCGGCTCGGCCGGGGTCATCGCGCCCGGCATCGGAACCGTCGTCTCGGCGACCGACGCGCTGCCCGGCTGGGCGGGCACGCGAGTGCGCGACGAACTCGTCCTCGCGCTCGGGCTGCCGGTCGGGGTCGTGAACGACGTGCACGCGCACGCCCTGGGCGAATCGAACGCCGGAGCGGGCGCAGGGCACGGGACGGTGCTCATGATCGCGGCGGGCACCGGCGTCGGCGGCGCGCTCGTCGTCGACGGCCGCGTGCACACCGGGCGGCTCGGCGTCTCGGGGCACTTCGGGCATCTCCCCGTGCCCGAGGCGGGTGATCGCGCCTGCAGCTGCGGCCGCTCGGGCCATCTCGAGGCCGTCGCCTCGGGGCCGGCGATCTGCGCCGACTACCGGGTGCGGAGCGGCGACGCGACGGTCGTCGACGGTCGGGAGGTCGTGCGGCGCGCCGAGGCGGGCGACGCCGACGCCGAGGCATCCCTCGTGTTCGCCGGCACCGCGCTCGGCCGCGTCGTCGGGGGCCTCGTGAACGCGCTCGACCCCGACGTCGTGATCGTCGGCGGCGGCCTCGCCGCAGCCGGCGAGCTGTGGTGGTCGGCGATGCGCAGAGCCGATGCGGCCGAGCGCATGGCCGTGCTCGCCGACACGCCCCTCGTGACCGCGCGACTCGGCGGCGACGCGGCCATCATCGGCGCGGCCTCACTCGTCCTCTTCGATCAGCCCGACGTGCAGGAGCAACCATGACCGGAATCGACCCCCGACTCGACGCCCTCCGCGGCGGCCTCGTCGTCTCGTGCCAGGCGTATCCGGGCGAGCCGATGCGCCACCCCGAGACGATGGCACAGCTCGCAGAGTCGGCCGTGCGGGGCGGCGCCGTCGCGATCCGTGCTCAGGGGATCGCTGACATCCAGTTGATCCACGAGCGCGTCGCGCTGCCCCAGATCGGCCTCTGGAAGGACGGCGACGACGAGGTCTTCATCACGCCGACGCTCGACCACGCGCTCGCCGTGGCTCGTGCCGGCGCCGAGATCGTCGCGCTCGACGGCACGCGACGAGCACGCCCCGACGGGCTGGGCCTCGCCGAGACGATCCGGCGCCTGCGCGACGAGACCGGTGTGCTCGTGATGGCCGACGTCGGCTCGGTCGACGACGGCCTTGCCGCCGCGGACGCGGGTGCCGACCTCGTCGGCACCACGCTGTGCGGCTACACGGGGGAGCGACCGAAGACGACGGGGCCCGACCTCGAGGTGCTCGCACGCCTCTCGAGCACGCTCGAGCTCCCGGTTATCGCGGAGGGCCGGGTGCATACCCCGGTGCAGGCGTCGGCCTGCATCGACGCGGGCGCGTTCGCGGTCGTCGTCGGCACGGCGATCACGCACCCGGCCTCGCTCACGGGATGGTTCGCCGAGGCGATCAGCCGGTGACGTCGCTGCCGGCGGCGACCCCGTCGCCGACCCTGATGATCGCGGCCTCGACGACGTCGGCGTAGACCGCGAGCGACATCTCGCGCGCCTTGGTCAGCGGCTTCAGCAGTCGACCCTCGGCCGAGGCGCCGTCCTGCGCGACGTCCACCGTGCGGCAGCGCTCGATGCGCTCGACGACCCGCAGCCGGGCGTCGCCGACGGTGATCTCCTGCCCGAGCCACGTCTCCTCGATGAACGGCTCGTCGGTCTCGACGACGAGGTTCACGCGCAGTCGTCGCGGATCGGCGTCGATGCCGAACTGCTCGGCGCACCACGCCAGCGAGGCGGTGCCGACGATCGAGATCTGCCCGCCGTCCTGCATCGAGACGTCGCCCTCGGGGATGACGCGCACGTTCGCGCCCATAGTCTCCGTCAGGTCGGCGTCGAGCTCGGGTTCACCGACGAGCCACATGGATGCCTCGCGCTGCACGCGCACCGAGCCGTCGGCAGCGGTGGACGCCGAGTACGCGAACACGGCATCGCGCCGGCGGAAGCGCCGCGTGTTCTTGCCCGACGCGAACTTGCCGTCCTCGTCGGCGACGGCGAAGCCGCGGTCGCCGGGGATGCCTCGTGCGTCGAGCTGCACCTCGGTCAGCGCCTCGCCGCCCATGGCCTTGACGGGGTACCGACGGATCGAGCGCAGCGGAAAGGTCATCGGGTCAGCCTATCCGCGGTCGGCCCGTTCACCCCGCTGCGCGCACCTCGACGAGGTTCGCCCACGGGTCGTCGAACGCGAGGGTGCGGCCGTCGTCGCGCGTTCCGACCTCGAAGTGGGCCATGCGCTCGCCGAGCTCGCCGAGGTCGTCGGCCGTGGGAACGACGATCTCGACCTTGCCGAGCCCGAGCGCGAGTCCGCGGCGGCCGGCGCCCCGGCTGTTCCAGGTGTTCATCGCCATGTGGTGGTGGTAGCCGCCGGCGGAGACGAACAGCGCCTGGTCGCCCATCTCGGCGGTCGTCTCGAAGCCGAGCCGCTCGACGTAGAACTCGCGGGCGCTCGCGACGTCGCCGACCGAGAGGTGCACGTGACCGACGACCGCATCACCGAGCTTCTCGCCGCTCGAGACCGCGGCGGTGCCGTTCTCGCCGAGGTGCTCGTGCAGGTAGCCGTTGGGGTCGAGGTAGATGGTCGCCATCTCGACGGTGCCGTGCACCCAGCTCCAGGTCGAGCGGTCGCGGTCGAAGTACAGTTCGACGCCGTTGCCCTCGGGGTCGGTGAAGTAGAACGCCTCGCTCACGAGGTGGTCGGCGCTGCCGGTGAAGGTGCCCGGGTAGCGCGTCGCCACCGAGGCGATCGCGGTCGCGAGGGCCTCGCGGGTGTCGAACAGGACCGCCGTGTGGAAGAGCCCCGCGTCGCGCGGCGAGGCGTGCTTCAGCTCGGGCGCGTGCTGCAGGATCACGACCGGCGTCGTGCCGCGGCCGAGCACGGCGACGGGGCCGTCGTGGCTCAGCAGTTCGAGCGTGACGCCTTCTCGGTAGTAGCGGATCATGCCGTCGAGGTCGGCGACGCGCAGCGTGACCGCGCCCATCCCGGTGTCGGCGGCGAGGAGTCCGGCGCCTTCGGGCGCCCCATTGGTTGTAAGCACAACTAATACTACCGCGGCGGCCGCCGATCTATTCCCGAGGTCGAGTCACAGTGCACTATCATGCACTCATGGACGAGGAGACGGAGACGCTCGCGCTGGGGATCGGGCGCCGCGTGCGCGAGCAACGGCAGGCGCGCGAGTGGACGCTCGACCGCCTCGCGGCCGAGGCGGGGGTGAGCCGCCGCATGATCGTCAACGTCGAGCAGGGCGCAGTGAACCCGAGCATCGGCACGCTGCTGCGGCTCGCCGACGCGCTCGGCGTGCGCCTGCCCGCGCTCGTGCAGGCGCGAGCCGAGGCATCCGACCTCGTCGAGGTGACCCGACGCGGCGATGGCGCCGTCCTCTGGGTGGGCGAGCACGGCGGCCGCGGCGTGCTCGTCGCCGGCATCGAGTCGCCCGACGTGGTCGAGCTCTGGGACTGGGCTCTCGAGCCCGGTGAACGCCACGCGAGCGAGGCGCACTCGACGGGCACGCGGGAACTGCTGCACGTGATCGCGGGCGAGGTCGTCATCGAGGTCGCCGGCGTCGCGCACGCGCTCGCCGCGGGCGACGCCCTCACCTTCTCGGGCGACGTCGACCACGCCTACGCCAACCGCTCGGCCGGCACCGCCCGCTTCTCGCTCGCGGTGTTCGAGTTCGGCGTCGGCTCGTCGCACCGGGAGGCGCGCTCGTGAGCCGCGCGACCGACCGGATCCCGCCGTGGACGATGGCGGTGGCCTCGATGCTGCTGATCCAGGCGGGCGCCGCGCTCTCGGTGCCGCTCGTCGAGCAGCTCGGCGCCGGCGGCACCGCGTGGCTGCGCCTGGCGTTCGGCGGCGTCTTCTTCATCCTCATCGCCCGACCGCCGCTCCGCCGGATCCGGCGCGTCGACGTGCTGCCGCTGCTCGGCCTCGGCGTCGCCACCGGCGTCATGATGGTCGCGTTCCTCGCGGCGATCGAGCGCATCCCCCTCGGCACGGCCGTCGCGATCGAGTTCCTCGGCCCGCTCGCCGTCGCCGCGATCCGCAGCCACAGCCGTCGCATGCTCGTCTGGCCGGTGCTCGCGCTCGCCGGCGTCGTGCTGCTCACCGAGCCGTGGCACGGCGAGGTTGACCTGCTCGGCGTCGGCTTCGCCGCGCTCGCCGGGGCCGGCTGGGGCGTCTACATCCTGCTCACGCAGCGCGTCGGCGATCGGTTCCCGGGCGTCAGCGGCCTGTCGATCACCATCCCCATCGCGGCGGTCGTGACGGCCTTCGTGGGCGTGCCGCAGGTGATCGGCGAGCTGGACTGGCAGGTGCTCCTCATCGCCGCGGGCATCGCGCTGCTCGCCCCGGTGATCCCGTTCGGGCTCGAGATGCTCGCGCTCCGACGCATGACCCACACCGCCTTCGGCACGCTCATGGCGCTTGAGCCCGCCTTCGGCGTGCTGATCGGCGTCATCGTGCTCGCGCAGATCCCGTCGTGGGCGCAGCTCGCGGGCATCGTGCTCGTCGTGCTCGCGGGCGCCGGCGCGCAGCGCGGAGGCATCCGGGCGCGACCGAGCGACGACCCCGATCTCGCACCCCTGGAGGAACGCGTATGACCATGACGGCGAAGGACGGTTCGATCTTCACCGGACTCAGCGCGTTCCCGCTCACGCCGATGGCCGACGACGCGGTCGACGAGCGCGCGTTCGCGGGCCTCGTCGAACGCCTCGCCGCAGCCGGCGTCGACTCGATCACCGCGCTCGGGTCGACGGGGTCGTACGCGTACCTGTCGGGCGGGGAGCGCGCCCGGGTCGCGAGACTCGCGGTCGCGCACGCGGGGGAGACGCCCGTCTTCGTGGGCATCGGAGCGCTCCGCACCTCCGACGTGCTCGCGAACGCGCGCGCCGCCGAGCAGGCCGGTGCGCGGGGCCTCCTGCTCGCGCCGATGACGTACCAGCCGCTCACGCACGACGACGTGGTCGAGCTCTTCGGCGAGGTCGCCTCGAGCACCGCGCTGCCGATCATCGTCTACGATAACCCGGGCACCACGCATTTCGCCTACACGACCGAGCTCTACGCCCGTCTCGCCGAGCTGCCGGCCGTCGCGTCGATCAAGATCCCGGGCAAGCCGCTCGACGTCGCGGCGACGCGCGAACGCGTGGCGGCGATCCGGGCGGTCGTGCCGTCGCACGTCACCATCGGCATCTCGGGCGACGCGCACGCGGCGACCGGGCTCATCGCCGGGTGCGACGCCTGGTACTCGGTGATCGCGGGCACGCTGCCCGAGCCCGCCCTCAGCATCACGCGTGCGGCGCAGGCGGGGCGCTACGACGAGGCGATCGCCGAGTCGGCCCGGCTCGAGCCGCTCTGGGCCTTGTTCGCCGAGTTCGGCGGCAGCCTGCGCGTGGTCGCCGCGATCGCCGAGCAGCTCGGGCTCGCGCCCGCCCGCTGCCTGCCGCGCCCGATCCTCGGGCTCGACGATGCGCAGCGGGAGCGTGTCGCCGAGGTCGTCGAACGGCTCTCGCTCGGGGAGGGCGCGGCGCGCCCCGGCGGGGGTGTCGCATCCGCGGATGCCGACCACACGACCACATGACCACACCCGCCCTGGTGGGGAGCCTCGTTCGCTCGAGGGCACCAGCCGCTGAGCGACGCGCGTGCGGCTACGCCCGCGGCTGACTGAAGCGCAGCATGTTGCCCGCGGGGTCGCGGAACGCGCAGTCGCGGACCCCGTAGAACTGGTCCATCGGCTCCTGCAGCACGTCGGCGCCGGAGGCGCGGATCGTCTCGAACGTCGCGTCGACGTCGGGGGTCATGAAGTTCACGCCGCGCAGCAGGCCCTTGGCCAGCAGCTGCGCCGCGGCATCCTTGTCGGCCTGGGTGGCGTTGGGGTCGGCGATCGGCGGCTCGAGCACGATGTTCACGTCGGGCTGCGACGGCGATCCGACGGTGACCCATCGCATGCCCTCGTAGGCGATGTCGTTGCGCACCTCGAGGCCGAGCACGTCGCGGTAGAACGGGATCGCGGTCTCGTGGTCGTCGACGGCGATGAAGCACTGGGAGAGTGAGATGTCCATGACCCCGACGCTACCGAGGCGAGGGCTGACCCGCTTCTCCATTCCTGACGGGCCGCGTCTGCACCTTCACGATGCACGCCGGGATCGGCGCGGCGACCTCGTGCGAGCGGGCGCGATAGGCGCTCGGGCTCTCGCCGACGAGCTCGCTGAAGCGCGAGCTGAACGAGCCGAGCGAGGTACAGCCGACCGCGAAGCAGACCTCGGTCACGCTGAGGTCGCCCCGGCGCAGCAGCGCCTTCGCCCGCTCGATGCGACGGGTCATCAGGTAGCCGTACGGCGTCTCGCCGTACGCCTCGCGGAAGCTGCGCGAGAAGTGCCCCGACGACATGAGCGCCACGCGCGCGAGCGCCTCGACGTCGAGCGGCTGCTCGTAGTCGCGGTCCATCGTGTCGCGGGCCCGGCGCAGGCGCACCAGATCGTCGAGGTTCACGTCACCACTCTGGCACAGGGGCGGGCGAACCGGGCCGGGGTCTCGATGCGCTTCGCTCCCCGACCACCGGAAGCAGGCTCAACCGGCGGTGGGATGCTCGAGACGCTCGAGCAGCTCGCGGTAGCGCGCCGCCGTCTGCTCGACGATCTCGTGGGGGAGCGTCGGCGGGGTCTCCGAGACCTCCTGGTCCCAGTTGGCGCTCAGCCAGTCGCGCACGATCTGCTTGTCGAAGCTCGCCATGCGCAGCTCGGGCGTCGCCGCCGAGGCGAACGCCGCGGCATCCCAGTAGCGGCTCGAATCGCTCGTGAGCACCTCGTCGGCGAGCGTCACGATGCCCGTGGCTCGGTCGGCGCCGAACTCGAACTTCGTGTCGGCGAGGATCACGCCGCGGGTCTCGGCGATCTCGGAGGCGCGGGCGAAGATCTCGAGCGAGAGCGCGCGCAGCTGCTCGGCGACGACGTCGCCGACGAGCTCGACCGTGCGCTCGTACGTGATGTTCTCGTCGTGCTCGCCGAGCGGCGCCTTCCACGCGGGGGTGTAGATCGGCTCGGGCAGGCGGTCGCCGTTCGCGAGGCCCTCGGGCAGCGGGATGCCGCCGATCGCGCCGGTCTCGACGTACTCCTTGTAGCCGCCGCCGGTGAGGTAGCCGCGCACCACGCACTCGATCGGGAACATGTCGAGCGTGCGGCAGAGCGTCGCCCGGTCGGCGACCTCGGCCGGCACCTCGGGCAGCTCGAGCGCCTCGAGCCGGTCGTCGAGCGGGTGCGCCAGGTGGTTGGGCACCTCGGGCAGCTGGTCGAACCACCAGTGGGTCAGCGAGGTGAGCAGCGCCCCCTTGCCGGGGATCGCGGGCTCGAGCAGGTGGTCGTAGGCGCTGACCCGGTCGCTCGCGACGACGAGCACGACGGGCGAGGTGGCGAGCGGGTCGCCCGTCCAGCTGTCGTCGTCGGTCATCAGCTTCGTCGGCACGAAGAGGTCGCGCACCTTGCCCGAATAGACGTGGGTCCAGCCGGCCGGTTCTCCGGTCTCGCTCATGCTCGCTCCTCGTACTGGGTCACTCGGCGACGCGCGCCGCGATGTCGGTGCGGTACTGGGCGCCGTCGAGGCGGATGCGCCCCAGCGCCTCGTACGCCCGGCGACGGGCCTCGGCGAAGCCGTCGCCCACCGCGACGACGTTGAGCACGCGGCCACCGGTCGAGAGCAGCGGTGCCTCGTCGCCGGCCTGGGCGTCGTCGGGCAGGGAGCCGACGGCGGTCGCGGCGTGGGCGAGGTGCACCCCCGGCACGGATGCCGCGGCCTCGAGCCCCTCGATGGCCCGGCCCGTCTCGGGCGACTCGGGGTAGCCCTCGCTCGCGAGCACCACGGTCACTGCGGCCTCGGCGCTGAACACCGGGCGGTCGAGCTCGCCGAGCCCGCCCGTCGCCGCCGCGAGCAGCAGGCCCGAGAGCGGGGTCTCGAGGCGGGGCAGCACGACCTGCGTCTCGGGGTCGCCGAAGCGCGCGTTGAACTCGATCACGCGGATGCCGCGCGAGGTGAGGATGAGCCCCGCGTAGAGCAGCCCGACGAACGGCGTCTGCTCGTCGGCGAGCTGCCGCACGGTCGGCAGGGCGATGGTCTCGATGACCTCGTCGACGAAGGCCTGCTCGCTGCCGAAGCGGCCGCCACGGCCGTCGACCGCGTCGTCGAGCCATGGCAGCGGCGAGTACGCGCCCATGCCGCCGGTGTTGGGGCCGGCATCGCCGTCGCGGAGGCGCTTGAAGTCCTGCGCGGGCGAGAGCGGCAGCACGTTCGTGCCGTCGGAGAGGAGGAACAGCGAGACCTCCTGGCCGTCGAGGAACTCCTCGACGAGCACCGGGCCCTGCTGCAGGTAGTGGGCGGCGTGGGCGAGCGCGGCGTCGCGGTCCTCGGTGACGAGCACGCCCTTGCCGGCCGCGAGGCCGTCGGCCTTCACGACGTACGGGGCACCGAACTCGTCGAGCGTCGCCGCGACCTCGTCGAGCTCGGCGATGAGCTTCGCCCGGCCGGTCGGCACGTTCGCGGCCTCCATGATGCGCTTCGCGAAGGTCTTCGACCCCTCGAGCGCCGCGGCCCGCTTGCCCGGACCGAACACCGGGATGCCGGCGGCGCGGACCGCGTCGGCGACGCCCGCCACGAGCGGCGCCTCGGGGCCGACGACGACGAGCTCGACGCCGTTGTCGCGCGCGTAGTCGGTGACGAGGGCCGGGTCGCTCGCGTCGAGCGCCACGGTCGTCACGCTGCCGCGGGCCGACGAGGTCGGGGACGCAGCGATGCCCGCGTTGCCGGGAGCGGCGACGATCTCGTGGCCGGCCTCCTCATCGAGGAGCGCGAGGATGATGGCGTGCTCGCGCGCGCCCGAGCCGAGGACGAGGATTCTCACCGCATCAGGCTACCCCGTCCGGCCGGGCGGCCTCGTCGGCGCCCTGGTCGGCGCCCCCTGAGAGGATGGGGGCATGGCACGAGCGAGGATCGGCGACGACATCGGACAGGCGGCGCTCGCCACGGTGCGCGCGGTGACGGCCGACGGCGGCGACGCCGCGGCATCCGTCGACCGCTCGACGCTGGCGCTCGCGGTGCGCTACTCGCTGCAGCTGCTGGCCGAACGCGCCCCCGGCGGCACCCTCGAGGTGCGCGTGCCGCCGTTCGCGGCGGTGCAGTGCGTCGAGGGGCCGAAGCACACGCGCGGCACGCCGCCGAACGTGATCGAGACGGATGCCTCGACCTGGCTCGCACTCGCGACCGGGCGCCTGTCGTGGGCCGACGCGCGCGCGAGCGGTCGCGTACACGCCTCGGGGCAGCGGGCCGAGCTCGACGGGCTGCTGCCGGTCGTCTGAGTCGTACGCGCGCCGTAGCATCCGAGGATGCAACCCTTCACGATCGCCGTCCGACCCGAGGTGCTCGACGACCTGCGAGCGCGTCTCGAGCGTTCGCGCTTCAGCGTGCCGAGCGCACCCGGCTGGGACGCCGGAGCGGATCCGGAGTTCCTTCGCACGCTCGTCGACCACTGGGCGCACGTCTTCGACTGGCGCGCGTCGGAGCGGCGGCTGAACGGCTACCCGCAGTTCATCGATCGCGGTCAGCACTTCGTGCACCTGCGGCGCGACGCGACCCGCCCGCCCGTGCTGCTCGCGCACGGCTGGCCGAGCAGCTTCCTCGAGATGCTGCCGCTCGCCGAGCTGCTCGACGTCGACGTCGTCATCCCCTCGCTGCCGGGGTTCGCCTGGTCGGAGCTGCCCGAGGGGCCGCTGACCCGAGCGGCGATGGCCGAGCGCTACCACTCGCTGATGACCGAGACCCTCGGCTACGAGCGGTACTTCGTGTTCGGCGGCGACATCGGCGGGGTCGTCGCGAGCTGGCTCGGCGCGACGCATCCCGATGCGGTCGCCGGTGTGCACATGATCCACGGGCCGTTCCCCGCCGACTTCGAGGCGTCGCCGATCACGCCCGAGGAGCAGGCCTTCCTCGACGCCGACGACGAGCGCGACGAGACCGACTCGGGCTACAGCGACATCATGGGCACCCGCCCCGACACGATCGCGGCCGCGCTGGTCGACTCGCCGGTCGGGCTCGCCGCGTGGATCGTCGACAAGCTGCGCGCCTGGAGCGACTGCGGCGGCGACCTCGAGTCGCGCTTCGACCGCGACGCGCTGTGCGAGCTGCTCACGCTGTACTGGGTGACCGAGTCCATCGGCACCTCGTTCCGCCAGTACTTCGACTACCCCGAGAACACGCCGCGCCCCACGATCACGGTGCCCGTCGCCGTCACGCTGAGCAGCGAACCGCCGTTCGAGCTCTTCCCGCGGTCGATCGCCGAGCGGGCCGCGAGCGACCTCAGGCGGTACTCGGCGCCGGGGCGCGGCGGCCACTTCCTCGCATTCGAGGAGCCGCAGCTCGTCGCCGACGAGCTCAGCGCGTTCATGCGTTCGGTCGGCTGACCCGTCAGCGCACGGGCAGCACGAGCGGCACGCCGGTGCGGGGGTGCGGCACGACCTCGACGGGCTGCCCGTAGACCGCCTCGATCCGCTCGGCCGTGAGCACCTCGGCGGGCGAACCGTTCGTGACGACCCGGCCGCGGTCGAGCAGGGTGACGTCGTCGGCGTAGGCCGCCGCGAGGTTCAGGTCGTGCAGCACGACCACCACGGTGTCGCCCGCCGCCGCGTGCGCGCGGGCGAGGCGCAGCACGTCCTCCTGGTGCCGCAGGTCGAGCGCCGCGGTCGGCTCGTCGAGCAGCATGATGGGCGCCTGCTGGGCGATGACGCGGGCGAGGGCGACGCGGGCCCGCTCGCCGCCCGAGAGCGACGGCACGGTGCGCAGGCCGAGGTGCGCGACATCCGTCGCCCGCATCGCCCGGTCGATCGCCGGATCGTCGTCGTCCGCCTCGGCGGTGCGCGCCCAGGGGTGCCGGCCCATCTCGACGACCTCGCGCACGGGGAACGGGAAGGTGACCTGGTGCTCCTGCGTGAGCACGGCGCGGGCGCGGGCGAGCTCGCGCAGCGGCCAGGCGCCGAGCTCGCGCCCGCCGAGGGCGACCGACCCCGCGCTCGGCCGGCGGTCGCCCGCGAGCACGCCGAGGAGCGTCGACTTGCCGGCGCCGTTCGGGCCGATGAGCGCGTGCACGCGACCGGGCGTCGCACGGAAGTCGACCTCGTGGAGCAGCGTCGCGTCGTCGATGCGGACGGTCAGTGCGCGGGTCTCGAGGTCGCCCGATGCGGGCGCACCGGTCGGGCCGGCCGTGGCGACCGTCCCGGCCGTGCCGGGCGTGGGCCGGGTCATCCCCATCCTCCCGAGCGCTTGCGGGTGCGGCGCAGCAGCCAGAAGAAGAACGGCCCGCCGACGAGCGAGGTGAGCATGCCGATCGGCAGGTCGGCCATCGGCACCGCGGTGCGGGCGAAGAGGTCGGCGAGCACGAGCAGCAGCGCCCCGCCGAGCGCCCCGGCGACGAGCAGCGGCCGGTGGGCCGGGCCGATCACCATGCGCATGAGGTGCGGCACGATGAGCCCGACGAACGCGATGATGCCCGCGAACGCGACGGCCGCGCAGGTGAGCACCGCCACCACGACGATGGAGACGATCCGCACCCGTTCGACGTGCACGCCGAGGTGCCGGGCGCCGCGCTCGCCGAGGCTGAACAGGTCGAGCCGCCGGGCGAGCACGAACGAGATCGCGATGCCGACCGCGACGAGCGGCAGCATCACGGCGACCTCGCTCCAGCGGGCGCCGTTCAGCGAGCCGAGCTGCCAGAACACGATCTCCTCGCGGCTCTGCGTGTCGCCGAGGAAGGTGAAGAGCGCGAGCGCGCCCTGAGCGAAGGCGTTGATCGCGATGCCGGTGAGCACCAGCGTCACGACCTCGGTGCGGCCGCCCGACCGGCTCGCGAAGTAGACGATCAGGGTCGTCGCGAGGCCGGCGGCGAACGCCGCGCCCGCGGTCGCCCACTCGCCGAAGGCGGTCCAGCCGAGCACGATCGAGGCGGCCGCTCCGAGGGCGGCGCCCGAGGAGACGCCGACGACACCGGGCTCGGCGAGCGGGTTCGCGAACACGGCCTGCATGACGGTGCCCGCGATCGCGAGCGCCGCGCCGATGAGGATCGCCATCGCGACGCGCGGGAACCGGATGGTCCAGAGCGCCGAGTCGGCGTTCGGCACGGCCTCGGGGGCATCGCTCAGCCCGAGCGACCGGAGGATGGACGCCCAGACCTCGCCCGGCGGGATCTGCAACTGCCCGCTGCCTGCGGACCAGACGATCGCGACGAGCAGGGCGACCGAGAGGCCGCCGATGAGGATGCCGCGGCGTAGTGCCGCGCGCGGGGCACCCGGTCGAGGGTCGGGTGCGGCGGGCGCGGCGGCGACCGCGAGGCCGTCGGCGCGAGCAGGCCCCTGCTCGGTCGGGGCCTCGGCCCGGTCGGTCACGTCGGTCATCGCGGTCACTCGCCGTCGCTCGCGGGGCCAGACTCGGTGGGCGCGTAGATCGCGCGCGCCAGTGCCTCGACGACGGCCGGAGTGCGCGGGCCGAACCCGAGGATCTCGGTGTCGGCCATGTCGACGAATCGTCGATGCTGGCCCGCGGGCGTCGAGGCGAGCGCCGGCAGGCGTTCGAGCAGCCCGTCGACGCCGCCGACCGACTCGAGGCCGCCCGACATCAGCAGTACGAGCTCGGGCTTCGCCTCGACGAGGGCCTCGGCCGTGATGGGACGCATGCCGACCCAGCCGATCTCCTCGGCGACGTCGACGCCGCCGACGGCGTCGACGAGCGAGTCGGCGCCCGACTCGGCGCCGAAGAGGTAGTAGACGTTCGCGTCGCCGCGCACGTAGAGGAAGAGGGTGCGCGGTCGATCGGCCGCGTCGGCCGGGATCGCTGCGGCGATCTCGGCGTTCACCCGGTCGAGCTCGTCGCCGACGAGCTTCGCCAGGGCGTCGCCCCGGGCGGGCACGCCGAGTGCGGCGGCGACCTCGGCGATGATCTCGTCGACGTTGTCGACGCTGCGCTCGCGGGTGGTCGTCACCACGGGGATGCCGGCGTCGCGGAGCTGGTCGAGCACCGACCGCGGGCCGAGCGTCGTGTCGGTGATGACGAGGTCGGGGTCGAGGGCGAGGATCGCCTCGGCGCTGATCGAGTGTCCGTCGTGGGTGACGACGGGGAGATCGGCGACCTCGGCGAAGCCGGTGGAGCCGTCGCGCCCGACGAGCAGCTCGCCGAGGCCGAGGCCGTGCACGGTCGCGGCGAGCGTGCCGGCGATGTCGAGGGCGAGCACGCGGTCGGCCCGCTCGACCGTGACCTCGGCGCCGCTCGCGTCGGTGAGCGTGACGGGCAGCGCCGGACGTTCGTCGGCGTCGATCACCGGCAGCGTCGCATCGGCGAGGCAGGCCGTCGACGGGCCCTCGACCGCGCGGGGCGCGTCGGCGAGGTCGAGCTCGGCGAACGGCACCTCGGTGGCGATGCACTCCTGCTCGAGCGGACCGCCGGTCTCGGCGGACGAGGGAACGGCGCACCCGCTGAGGACGAGCGGGACCGCGACCAGCAGGGCGGCGGCCCCCGTGAGGCGCGCGCGAAGCGCCCGCCGGGTGAGCGGCGGGCGGGATCGCGTCTGGGGCGACGGAGACGTTCGAGGAGCCATCGACTTAAGGTTAGCCTTACCTATGCTTCGGCTTGACACCGGGAGAACCGGACATCTAGCTTGTTAGCTAAGCCTAAGCTAACTCGCGACTGCTCTGCGAGGGCTCGGGCGCCCCCATCCCCGCGATCCACGCGTGCTCCGGCGCGCCTGATCGCCATGCCCGAAAAGGACCGCGTCGTGAAGACACCGTCGGCTGCACCCACCTCCCAGAGACGTCGATGGCTCGCGGGCCTCGTCGCGCTCGCGCTCGCACTCGGCGGCTCGCTGACCGCCGCCGCGCCCGCGCTCGCCGACGGCGGCCCCACGGTCACCGTGACCGAGGCCTCCCGCGACGGCGGGGCCGTCACGGTGACCGGCACGGGGTTCACCGCCGACCGCACCGGCGTCTACGTCGGGGTCGGGCCCGCCTCGGCGGCCGGCTTCTACTCGGCCGGCATCGCCGAGAGCGGCACGATCTGGGTGGCGACCGGACTGGCGGCGACCGCGACGCGCGCGCCCATGTCGGCCGACGGCTCGTTCGAGCTGCAGCTCCAGGTTCCCGCGGTGGGCGACGCCGAGCTGGCCGTCTTCACCTCGCGCGCCCACGGCGGCGGCATGATGGGCGACCTCTCGCAGGACACGAAGACCGGCGTCGTCTACGCGGCCGCGCCCGTCGATCCGGTCGACCCGGTCGACCCGGTGGACCCGGTGGACCCGGTGGATCCGGTCGATCCCGTGGACCCGGTCGATCCCGTGGACCCGGTGGACCCCGCGCCGAAGCCGGTGCTGTCGTTGTCGAAGTCGGCGGGGCTCGCTGCCGAGGGTGAGACGGTGACGGTGACGGGGAAGAACTACGACCCGTCGCAGGCGATGTACCTGACGCTGTGCACCGACGTTCCGCTCGAGGAGGTGTCGTTCGCGTTCATCTCCGCGGGGTGCACGACGGGCGCGAAGCTCGTGACGCCGTCGCCGCGTTCGCCGTCGATGGTGAAGCTCGAGGCGGACGGCACGTTCACGACGCAGTTCACGGTGACGTCGAAGGGCGCGTCGACCGCGGTGTACACGATCGCCGATCACACGGCGATGCAGGATCGTTCGCAGGACGCGAAGGTCACGGTCACGTTCGCCGCGCCGAAGCCGGTGCTGTCGTTGTCGAAGTCGGCGGGGCTCGCTGCCGAGGGTGAGACGGTGACGGTGACGGGGAAGAACTACGACCCGTCGCAGGCGATGTACCTGACGCTGTGCACCGACGTTCCGCTCGAGGAGGTGTCGTTCGCGTTCATCTCCGCGGGGTGCACGACGGGCGCGAAGCTCGTGACGCCGTCGCCGCGTTCGCCGTCGATGGTGAAGCTCGAGGCGGACGGCACGTTCACGACGCAGTTCACGGTGACGTCGAAGGGCGCGTCGACCGCGGTGTACACGATCGCCGATCACACGGCGATGCAGGATCGTTCGCAGGACGCGAAGGTCACGGTCACGTTCGCCGCGCCCGAGCCGACGGGCCCGGTGCTCACCGTCACGCCGTCGACCGACGTCGACGCTGCGAAGGACAACACCTTCACGATCACGGGCTCCGGCTACACGGGCGACGGCGTGGCCTCCGGCGCGTACGTGCTGATCGGCGATGCCGCGATCTGGTCGGGTGACGGGCCGCTGATCGCCGACGGCTGGCTCGCCCAGGCGTGGGTGCGCCCCGCGCAGATCGTCGACGGCGCGTTCACGACGACGATCACCGTTCCGAAGGGGAGCTTCGACCCGTCGAAGCGCTACGTCGTCGCGACCTCGGCCGCGCACGCCCTCTCGGTCACCGACCGCTCGCTCGACGCCTTCGCGCCGATCACGGTGAAGGCGGGCACCACGCCGCCGGTCACCCCGCCGACGAAGCCGGTCACGCCGCCGAAGCCGGCGAAGCCGACGATCCCCGGCGGGTCGCTCAGCTGGGGCGTCTACAAGGACTTCACCGAGTACGTGACCGGTGACACCGCGAAGGGCTCGATCACGGTCACCGGCGGCGCGACGAAGTCGGGCGACGTGTTCCAGTTCGGCCAGACCGGCGGCAGCTTCACCGCGACGGCCGGCCGCGGCACGGCCGAGTACGGCGGCACCATCGGCTTCAGCGGCCACGGCGGGCAGCTCGCGCTGACCTTCGCCGACCCGACGCTGCGCGTGATGTCGCCCACCTCCGGCATCCTCAGCGTCGTCGTCGACGGCACCCGCGTCGACCTCGCGAGCGTCGACCTCGGCGCGGCCGCCCGCAGCACCTCTAACGGCGCGGTGCGCTTCGTCGGCGCCCCCGTCACCCTGCTCTCGACCGGCGTGGCCGCGTTCAACGGCTTCTACGGAGCGGGGCAAGCGCTCGCGCCCCTGACGGCGGTGCTCGGCGCACCCGCTGCGGCACCGGCGGGCGAGACCGGCGTGGTCGCGACCGTCGCCGCGGCGAAGCCGGCCAGGGCGATCCCGGGCACGCCGCCCGCGACCACGGGCATCGACCTCGACCGGGCGACGCTCGCCGCCCTCGTGGCCGGTGAGCAGGTCACCGTCTCGGTCGGCGGCTTCGAGCCGAACGAGGCCGACGTCCACGTCGTCGTCTACTCCGAGCCGATCGTGCTCGCCCGCGATCTGCGGGCCGACGCCGCGGGCGTCGTGACGTGGACCGGCGCGCTGCCCGCGGGGCTCGAGGCGGGCGAGCACACGCTCACCTTCCAGGGCTCGGTGGCCAAGGGCGTGCGGTTCGCGCTCACCGCCCCGAGCGGTCAGTGCACGGTCGCCGGCGCCACGCTCGACTGGGGCGTGAAGGAGTCGTTCCGCTCGTACCTCTCGAGCGGCATCGCGAACGGCAACTGGGAGGTGCAGGGCGCGACCGAGACCGACGGCGTGTTCGGCTTCACGGCCGGCACGGGCGCGTTCGACGCGTCGGCCGAGCGCGGCACCGTCGCCTTCGGCGGAAGCATCCGCTTCACCGGACACGAGGGCGTGCTCGACACGACCGTCTCGAACCCGGGCCTCGAGTTCGACGGCACCGCGGTGGCGTACCTGACGCTCGACGTCAGCGGCACGACCCAGGACGGCACGCCCGTCGAGGCGAAGCGGGTGCGGTTCGCCGAGCTCGACCTCGCCTCGGGCTTCACGGCCGAGGAGTCCTCGCTCGCCGGCGTCGCCGTGCCCGCGACCCTCACCGCGGACGGCGCGGCCGCGTTCGGCACCTACGGCGCAGGGGAGGAGCTCGACCCCGTCGACTTCCGCATCCCGCTCGCGGCCGATTGCGGCGTCGTCGTCGCGGTCGACGACGAGGCCTCCGCCGAGGTCGCGATCGACGACGAGGCGGCGACGGATGCCTCGGCCACGGCCGCCGGCGTCCCGGCCTGGCTGCTCTGGGCCGGCCTCGGGCTCATCGTGGCCGCGCTCGTCGCGCTCGTCATCGTGCTCCTCATCCGGGCGCGCCGCCCCGCGGCCTGACCCGACGCACCCGCAGGGGCGGCCGGCGGAGACGTCGACCGCCCCTTCGGCGTGCGGGGCGATCGCACAGCACGATGCGGGACAATGGTGGGGTGAGCGACACCCACGATCAGCCCGAGACCCCCGAGCCCGCCGGGCAGGTGCCGGCCGAGGCATCCTCGTCGACCGAGTCGACGCCCGAGCCGCAGTACCGCACCGAGGCGAGCCGCGACGAGGTCGTCGTGCGGCGCAGCCCGCGCTACGGCGCGTTCATGCTGGCCGGGGCCGTCGTCGGCGCGATCGTCGCGCTCATCCTCTCGATCTCGTTCGCGCCCAGCGAGGCCGAGCTCGCCGAGCGCATGGCCGACGACTTCACCTACAGCCAGGGTCAGGTGTTCGGCTTCCTGCTCATCTGCGGCGTCGCGATCGGCGGCGGCCTCGGCGCGCTCCTCGCGCTCATCGTCGACCGGGCGATGTCGCGACGCACCACCCGCGCCGTCGCCGAGCACGACGAGACGCACCGCGTCGACGGCTAGGCCCGAGCCTTCCTTCGGGGCGCACCCCTCCGCGGCGCTCCGCTCCCGGCCCGAGCGCGATGTCGTGATGCCAGGGGCGGGTCAGTGACGTAGTGCCGCGACGGTGCCGCCCCCGTGAGCGCCACGAAGCGCGCGCGAACGCCGCGAAGCGCCCGCGGACGGCGCGAAGCGCGCGAGTGCCGCGCCGGCAGTCCCCGCGAGTACCGCGAAGCGCACGCGCGATCAGCTGAGCTGCGTGCGCTCCACCCAGCCGAGGTACTCCTCGCTGACCGTGCCGGTGACGTACTCGCCGGTGAAGCACGAGAGGTCGAGCTGCTCGATCGAGGTGCCCTCGGTGATCGCCGCCTGGAGGTCGGCGACCTCCTGGTAGATCATGTGGTCGGCGCCGAGCTCGGCCGCGATCTCGGGGATCTTGCGGCCGTGCGCGATGAGCTCCTGACGGCTCGGCATGTTGATGCCGTAGACGTGCGGGAATCGCACGGGAGGCGCGGCCGAGGCGAACGTCACCTTGTTCGCGCCGGCGTCGCGGGCCATCTGCACGATCTGCTGCGAGGTGGTGCCGCGCACGATCGAGTCGTCGACGATGAGGATGTTCTTGCCGCGGAACTCGGTGCCCATCGCGTTGAGCTTCTGGCGCACCGAGCGCTTGCGCTCGGCCTGGCCCGGCATGATGAAGGTGCGGCCGACGTATCGGTTCTTGTAGAAGCCCTCGCGGTACTCGATGCCGAGCTTCTGCGCGACCTGCATCGCCGACGGGCGCGACGAGTCGGGGATCGGCATGACGACGTCGATGTCGCCGAGGGGCATGTGCGTCGCGACGGTGCCGGCGAGCCGGTCGCCCATGCGCAGCCGCGACTCGTAGACCGAGATGCCGTTCATGACCGAGTCGGGGCGGGCGAGGTAGACGTACTCGAACGAGCACGGCACGAGCGTGGGGCTCTTCGCGCACTGGCGCGAGATCATCTCGCCGTCGAGGGTGATGAAGATCGCCTCGCCGGGCTCGACGTCGCGCACGATCTCGTAGTCGCCGTTCTCGAGCACGAGCGACTCGGAGGCGACGATCCACTCGTCGCGGCCGGCCTCGGTCACGCGCTTGCCGAGGATGAGCGGGCGGATGCCGAAGGGGTCGCGGAACGCGAGCAGGCCGTAGCCGGCGATCATCGAGATGACCGCGTAGGAGCCCTCGACGCGCTCGTGCACGTTCGCGACGGCTTCGAAGATCTGGTCGGGGTCGAGCTCGAGGCCCTTGATCTGGCCCTGGAGCTCGGTCGCGAGCACGTTCAGCAGCATCTCGGTGTCGCTCGTCGAGTTCACGTGGCGGCGGTCGATCGAGAACAGCTCGCTCGAGAGCTCGCGCGTGTTCGTGAGGTTGCCGTTGTGCACGAGGATGATGCCGTACGGCGCGTTCACGTAGAACGGCTGCGCCTCCTCCTCGCGCTCGGCGGCGCCCTTCGTCGTGTAGCGCACGTGGCCGAGGCCCATGTTGCCGATGAGCGAGCGCATGTCGCGGGTGCGGAACGCCTCGCGCACCTGTCCCCGCGCCTTCGCCATGTGGAAGACGGGGCCGTCGGCGGTGGCGATGCCCGTCGAGTCCTGCCCGCGGTGCTGCAGGAGGAGCAGGCTGTCGTAGATCTGCTGGTTGACGGGCTCGGTGGAGACGATGCCGACGATGCCGCACATGCGAGCGATGGCTCCTCGTGGGGGTGTGGTGAACGGCCGGAACCGGCCTCGTCGATTCTCCCATACTGCGCGGGTGAGCCCGCCGCATGCGGCCGCCTGCTCAGATGCGCAGCTTGGGTCGCCATCCGCGCGTCGAGACGGCGAGCTCGTTCCACGCGTTCACCGAGACCAGGAGGGCGAGCAGCGCCGCCAGCTCGTCGTCGGTGAACTGCGCGGATGCCTCGTGCCACACCTCGTCGGGGACGTGGGTCTCCGACAGCCGGGTGACCGCGTCCGCGAGGGCGAACGCCGCGCGCTCGCGCGCCGTGAAGAAGTTCGACTCGGGCCAGACGGCGACGGCGTACAGCCGCTGCACGTGCTCGCCGGCGGTCGCCGCGTCGCGCGAGTGCAGGTCGACGCAGTACGAGCAGCCGTTCAGCTGCGAGGCGCGCAGGCGCACGAGCTCGCGCAGTCCCTGCTCGATGCCGGCGCGGTCCGCCTCGGCCTCCGCGGCCTCGTCGAGCGCGCTCACCGCGCGGACGAACGCCGGTGCGACCCCGTCGAGGTCGAGTCGGCGCACCGGTGCGACGGGATCGGTGGAGGTGGTGGTCTGTGCGGTCGTCATGGTCATGGGAATCACGCTACGGAGGGGCGGTCGCGCTGGTAACGTCCAATTCCATGGCACGGGATTGGGCCGATTCAGGATTGGATCTCCACCTCGAGCTCGATCCGCGGCGCAAGGTCGCCTCGCTCGAGCAGGCGCTGCGCGCGGCGATCGTCGAGCACCGGCTCGAACCCGGCACGCGGCTGCCGCCGAGCCGCGGCCTCGCGGCCGATCTCGGCCTCGCCCGCAACAGCGTCGCCGAGGTCTACGCGAGGCTCATCGGCGAGGGGCGGCTCGAGGCGCGGGTCGGCTCGGGCACCTGGGTGCGCGGCGTGCCCGAGCCGGCCGCCGGGGCGCGGGTCGACCGTTCGACGCGCTTCGACCTCGACCTGCGCGGCGGGCTCCCCGACGCCTCGGGGTTCGCCCGCTCGGCCTGGGGCCGCGCGGTCGCCCGGGCGCTCGCCGAGGCGCCCGCCGCCGCCTTCGCGTACGGGGCGCCCGAAGGCGCCCTCGAGCTCCGCCGGGCCCTCGCCGAGTACCTCGCGCGCACCCGCGGCGTCGTCACGGGTGCGGAGGACGTGGTCGTCACGCACGGCTTCGGGGAGCTGCTCTCGCTCGTCGCCCGGGCGCTCGCGGCCCGCGGGAGCCGCCGCATCGCCGTCGAGGCGTACGGGCACGCCTCGCACCGCGAGGTGCTCGCCGCGGCCGGGCTCGACCCCGTGCCGGTCGCGCTCGACGCCGACGGGCTCGTGGTCGAGCGGCTCGCGGGCCTCGGCGTCGACGCCGTCCTCGTCACCCCCGCCCACCAGTTCCCGACCGGGGTGCCGCTCTCGGCCCGGCGCCGGGCGGCGCTCGGCGAGTGGGCGCGCGCCTCGGGGGCGGTCGTGATCGAGGACGACTACGACGGCGAGTTCCGCTTCGACGGGCGGGCGATCGGGGCGTTCCAGGCGCTCGCTCCCTCGCAGACCGTCTACGGCGGCACCGCGAGCAAGTCGCTCTCGCCCGCGCTCGGCATCGGCTGGGGGGTCGTGCCGTCGACGCTGCGCGACGAGGTGCTCGCGCAGCGACGGCTGAGCGGCTCGGCGACCGACGCCCTCTCGCAGCTCGCCCTCGCCGCGCTCGTCGCCGCGGGCGACTACGACCGCGCGGTGCGCGGGGCGCGCCTGCGCTACCGGGCCCGGCGCGAGCGGTTCGAGCGCCTCATCGCCGACGGCCTGCCCGGCACCCGGGTCGCCGGGCTCGAGGCGGGCCTGCACTGCCTGCTCGAGTTGCCGGACGGCGTCGGCGAGGCCGACGTCGAGCGAGCGGGTGCGGCGATCGGCCTGCGCTACGGCGGACTGGCCGGCTACGCCGCCGACGCCGTCACGGCGGGCTCGCGGCCGCCGACGATGGTCGTCGGCTACGGCGCCCCGCCCGAGCACCGCTTCGACCGGGCCGTCGCGGCGGTGATCGCCTCGGTCGAGGCCGCGCGCACCGGACTCGCGTGAGCCGCCTCAGTACTCCGAGGGCTTCGGCAGCACCGCCATCGTGCAGCGCGAGATGCAGACGAGCTTGCCGTCCTCCTGCGTGATCCTGATCTCCCACACCTGGGTCGTGCGCCCGCGCGTCAGCGGCGTCGCCTCGCCGTAGACCCAGCCCTCGGCGATCGGGCGCACGTGGTTCGCGTTGATCTCCATGCCGACGCAGTAGAACTGCGCGGGGTCGACGGTGAACGTGGCGCCCCAGCTCGCGAGGGTCTCGGCGAGGGCGACGGATGCCCCGCCGTGCAGCACTCCGCCCGGCTGGCGCGTGCGCCCGTCGACCGGCATGCGGCCCTTCAAGGAGGTCTCGGTGATCTCGGTCATCTCGATGCCGAGGGCGCGCAGCGCCGTGCCCTCGCTCCGGGAGTTCGCCCACTCGACCCGGGGGTCGCCGTGCCAGATGCTCATTCCACCGAGTCTGGCACCGGCACCCGGCCTCAGGCCAGTTCGGCGATGATCGGGTGGATGGCGTCGTCGAACGCCGAGGCATCCGAACGCAGCGTGTCGGTGACCGCGACGGTCATCGCGCCGATCCACCAGACCCCGACGCCCGCGAGCGGCAGCACCTCGACGTTGAGCTCGAAGGAGTGCGCCCGGCGGCCGACCTCGCGCTCGTGCTCGGCGATCGTCCCGGCGTAGGCGCGATACGAGTTGCCGAGGCGCGCGGCCGAGACGCTGCGGTAGTTGTCGTGCGCCCACTCGGCCCAGGAACGGGCCGCCTCGGCGTGCGGCACGACCGCGGCCGCGAGCACCTCGGCGCCCGAAGTGGGCAGCGCGACCTCGGTGTCGAAGGCGGGCACGAGCTCGAGCGGCACGGGCGAGGGATGCGCCTCGGGTTCGACGGTCATCGCCCACCAGGCGCGCCACTGGCGTTCGAGCAGGTCGTGCCGGTCGATCTCGAGCCGGTCGCCGACCGCGCCGACGTCGCGCAGCCGCGGCAGCTCGACCGGGGAGGCGATCGCGAGCACCTCGCGCAGGTAGAGGGCGAGCAGTACCGGGCGACTCGCGTTCTCACGGATCACCCACGATGGTGCGGCCCCCGGTGCCATGGTCGAATTCTACGCTCGCCTGCTGCGCACCGGCCCGGTGGAGCCGGGCGACACGCCGTCGCCCGAGCACGGGTACCCTTGACGGGTGAGCGCGAACTCGTCATATGCCGCTGCCGGAGTCGACACCCGGGCGGGGGATCTCGCCGTCGAACTCATGAAGGAGGCGGTCGCCGCCACCCACGGGCCGAACGTGCTCGGCGGGGTCGGCGGGTTCGCCGGCCTCTTCGACCTCTCGTTCGTCAAGGACTACGAGAAGCCGCTGCTCGCGACCTCGACCGACGGCGTCGGCACGAAGATCGCGATCGCGCAGGCGCTCGACAAGCACGACACCATCGGCCAGGACCTGGTGGGCATGGTCGTCGACGACATCGTCGTGGTCGGTGCGAAGCCGCTGTTCATGACCGACTACATCGCCTGCGGCAAGGTCGTGCCCGAGCGCATCGCCTCGATCGTCACCGGGATCGCCCGCGCCTGCGCCGACACCGGCACCGCCCTCGTCGGCGGCGAGACGGCCGAGCACCCCGGCCTCATGGGTGCCGACGACTACGACGTCGCGGGCGCCGCGGTCGGCGTCGTCGAGGGCGACCGCCTGCTCGGCGCCGAGCGCGTCGTCGAGGGCGACGTCGTCATCGCGATCGAGTCGAGCGGCCTGCACTCCAACGGCTTCTCGCTCGTGCGCCACATCCTGAACGCGAAGGGCATCGGCTACACCGACGCCTCCGCCGAGCTCGGCACCAGCTGGGGCGAGGCGCTGCTCGAGCCGACCCGCCTCTACACCGGCCCGCTCGTCCAGCTGCTCGCCGGCGCCAACGGCACGGCCGTGCACTCGCTCTCGCACGTCACGGGCGGCGGCATCGCCGCGAACCTCGCCCGCGTGCTGCCGCTCGGCTCGCGCGTCGAGCTCGACCGCGGCACCTGGTCGCCCGCTCCCGTCTTCCGCGTGCTCAACGCGCTCGCCGGCACCACGCTCGAATCGACCGAGGGCACCTGGAACCTCGGCATCGGCTTCTTCGCCGTCGTCGACGCGGCGGCCGCTCCCGCGGTCATCGCCGAGCTCGGCACCCTCGGGCTCCCCGCCTGGCAGGCCGGCACGGTCGCCTTCGGCGATGCGGCGACGGCCGCGGCCGACGGCTGGGAGCAGGGCGCCAAGGGCGTCGACGGCGGCGCGGTGCGCCTGGTCGGCTCCTACGCGGGCTGAGCGCCGGCATGCGCCCCCGCGTCTCGTTCGGCATCATCGGCACGACGGATGCCTCAGCCGTCGCCGCGCTCGCACCCCGTCTCGAACGGCTCGGCTTCGCGACCCTGTGGGTGAACGACGTGCCCGGCGGCGACTCGCTCGCGCGCCTGCGGGCTGCGGCGGCGCGCACCGAGCGACTGCAGCTCGCGACGGGCATCATCCCGATCGACCGGCGGCCCGTGGCGACGCTCGACCTCGACGGCATCCCGGCCGAGCGCACCGCCCTCGGCATCGGGTCGGGGCGCGCCGAGCGGCCGCTCGGCCTCATGCGCGACGGCATCGCCGAGCTGCGGGAGCGGAGCGAGGCATCCATCGTGCTCGGCGCGCTCGGGCCCCGGATGCGACGCCTCGGAGCCGAGCTCGCCGACGGAGTGCTGCTCAACTGGCTGACGCCCGCGGCCGCGACCGCCGCGACGGCCGAACAGCGCGCGGCGGCGGCCTCAGCGGGTCGTTCGCCCGAGGACGGCCGGGTCGTGACCTACGTCCGCACCATCGCCGACGAGCAGGCGCGCCCGGCGCTCGAGCTCGAGGCGCACCGGTACGAGCAGGTGCCCGCCTATGCGGCGAACTTCGCCCGGCTCGGCACCGGCGCGCTCGACGCCACGATCTCGACGGCCGCGCGGCTCGCCGACTACCGTGCCGACGGCGTCGCCGACGAGGTGGTCGTGCGAGCGATCACCCCGGCGAACTCGCTCGCCGAACTCGAGCGCTTCGCCGAGACGGTCGCCGGATGGCTCGCCGAGACGGCCGCCGACGCGCGCCTCAGCGAGGAGTGACGAGAGTCGATGAGGTGCGTCGGTGACCGTGACGGTGGCGACTACGCGCGCTGTTCGCGCTGTTCGTCGCCCGCGACATAGGTGTCGTCATCGTCGGCGTACTCCGCCCACTTCGACGCCTCATCGCTGTAATCGTCATGCTGCGAGCTCGTGAGCTCGCGCTCAAGCGCGTTGTAGTCGGTGTTCGGGCTGAAGTACTTCAGCTCCCGAGCGACCTTGGTGTGCTTGGCTTTCTGACGGCCGCGCCCCATGCGTGACCCCCTTACGACATCTGGCCGGGTGGGATTTGGTCTTCACCCGGCGCTCATCTGATAAATGAATTCGTCCAGCCGCCAGTTTAGCACCGCGGATCGCACCCGACGGCGGTCTCCACAGCACGCCCGATGTCGTTCGGCCGACGTGCTGCGAGCACACAGGCAGACGTGCTGAGATTGGGGTGTGAACACGAGCCCCGAACGCGTCAAGGTGGTCGTGATCGGGGCCGGTCAAGCGGGTCTCTCGGTCGCGTACTACCTCCGCCGGTTCGAGCTCGTCGCCGGGCAGGACTTCGTCATGCTCGATCGCGCACCCGGACCGGGCGGCGCGTGGCAGCACCGCTGGTCGTCGCTCCGGCTCGGCACCGCGCACCGGGTGAACGACCTCCCCGGCCTCGGCGACCTCGGCCTCAGCTTCGACACCGCCGACCGTGCGCTCCCCGCGAAGGACGTCGTCGCCGAGTACTACGGGCGCTTCGAGGAGCATTTCGACCTCCAGGTGCGCCGACCGATGAACGTGCGCTCCGTCTCGAACGAGGGCGTCGACCTCCTCGTGCGCTACGAAGACCTGAGCCCCCAGCCCATCGAGGAGCTGAAGACCCGCGGACTCTTCGGCCGGCGGCGCAAGACGTTCGAGGCGCCGCAGGCCGCCGAGGCGCCGCAGCTCGAGATCTCGACCCAGTTCCTCGTCAACGCGACGGGCACCTGGGGGTCGCCGTTCGTGCCGTTCTACCCGGGCATGGGCGAGTTCGCCGGGCGGCACCTGCACACCTCCGACTTCACCTCGGCCGAGGACTTCCGCGACCAGCACGTCGTCGTCGTGGGCGGCGGCACGAGCGCGATCGGGTTCATGCTCGAGCTCGAGGACGTGGCCGCCGGGCTCACCTGGGTGTCGCGTCGCCCGATCGACTGGATCGACCGGCAGGAGCTCGACCTCGAGGGCGCCTCGGCCGCCGTCGCCATGCAGGACGAGGCGGCGCGCTCGGGGCGGGCGCTCCCGTCGATCGTGAGCGGCACCGGCGTGCCGAAGAGCCGCCGCATCGCCGCCGGCATCGAGCGCGGGCTGCTCGTCGCCCGCCCGATGTTCGACCGCATCGAAGGCGACCGCATCGTCTGGGACGGCGAGCAGCAGGGCACGGCCCGCGCCGATGCGATCATCTGGGCGACGGGGTTCCGGCCTGAGCTGCGCCACCTCGCACCGCTGAAGCTCCGCGAGAAGGCGGGCGGCGTGACCGTCGGGCAGGGCGCCGCCTGGAGCGACCCCCGCGTCTTCCTCGCCGGGTACGGGCCGCAGGCCTCGACGATCGGCGCGAGTCGGGCGGGCCGCATGATCGCCCGCCAGATCATGGCGATGCTCTAGCGGGCGACGGGGTCGCGGTCGGGCGCGCTACTCGGCCGGAGGCGGCGTCGGCTGCGCGAACTCGTACGACTCGCGCACGAGCTCGGCCAGCACGTCGAGGTCGACGTCGGCCAGGTCCTTCAGGTAGAGGCAGCCGACCCCGGTGGTGTGCGGGCCGAGGCGCTCGAGCAGCTCGGGCCGCTCGGTGAGCCCCGGCACGAGGTACACCGTCGAGGCCGTCTTCCGCGGCGAGAACGCCGCCGCCGGCGTCGTGCCCTCGCGCCCGCTGTCGTAGCGGTAGTGGTACTCGCCGAACCCGACGATCGACGGGCCCCACATGTAGGCGGTCTCGCCGGTCACGCGCTCCATCAGGGCGAGGAGCGTCGCGGCGTCGCGCCGGCGCACCCGATGCGTCACCCCGTCGAGGAAGACCTCCACCGGGACATCCGTGCGCCCTGTCGCCATGCCCGGAGCCTACTCGCCCCCGCGCCGCCTACCGCCCGCGCTTCGCATCGCTCTCGGCGAGCGGGCGCCGGGGCACCGGGCGCCGCGGCTCACCGCGCCGGTCCTGACCGGGCAGCGGGCGCGAACGCCGGCCGTACAGCAGGTCGGAGGAGTCGAGCAGCCAAGGCACGAGCGCGACCGTGACGCCGTGCACGAGCATGAGCTTCTGCCGGATGCGACGGGCCTTGTGGTTGTGCAGGATGTTCTCCCACCAGTGCCCGACGATGTACTGCGGCATGTAGACCGTGATCACCTCGGAGCCGTGCTCCTCGCGGTGCTGCTTGATGTACTGGATGAGCGGGTGGCTGAGGTCGCGGTAGGGCGACGACAGGATGCGCAGCTTCACGTGGATGTTCATCTTCACCCACTCCTTCTTCAGCTGCTTCGTCTGCGCCTCGTCGATCGAGACGTGCACGGCCTCGAGCGAGTCGTGGCGGGCGGCGATCGCGTAGTCGAGCGCCTTCAGCGTCGGCTTCTGCATGCGGCCCACGAGCACGATCGCGTGGTCGCCGGTCGAGCCGAACGTCGTCGTCGGGTCGACCTCGATCTCGCGCTCGACGTCGCGGTAGTACCGGTGCACGCCCATCATCAGGAAGAACAGGATCGGCATCAGCACGAACACGATCCAGGCTCCGTGGGTGAACTTCGTGACCGTGACCACGATCAGCACGACCGCGGTCATCGCGGCCCCGATGGCGTTGATCACGAGGGCGCGCACGATCGCGCCGCGCGTGAGCGGCTTCGCCCCCTCGGCGAGCGCCTGCGACTGGGCCTGGGTGGGCGCCTGCGCCTTGCCGCTGCGCGAGGGGTGCGAGCGATCGGGCGCCCGCAGTGCCCGCAGCCAGTGGCGCACCATGCCGGTCTGCCCGAGCGTGAACGACACGAACACGCCGATGATGTAGAGCTGGATGAGCACCGTCAGGTTCGCCTGGAACACGATCAGGATGACCGAGGCCGCGAGCGCGAGGATGAGCACGCCGTTCGAGTAGATGAGGCGGTCGCCACGGGTCGAGAGCGACTTCGGGGCGTAGCCGTCGCGGGCGAGCACCGAGCCGAGCAGGGGGAAGCCGTTGAACGCGGTGTTCGCCGCGAGCAGCAGCACGAGCGCCGTCGCGGCCTGGATGACGTAGAAGAAGACCGTCGAGTCGCCGAACGTCGCCGCCGCGACCTGCGCGATGAGACTGCGCTGCGGCTCGGTCTCGCACCCGGCCCAGCCGATGAGGTGGCACGGGTCCTCGGCGTAGTGCACCTGGGAGACGATCGCGAGTGCGGTGAGGCCCGCGAACAGCACGATGGCGATGCCGCCCATGAGCACGAGCGTGCGCTGGGCGTTGCGCACCTTCGGCACCCGGAAGGCCGGGACGCCGTTGGAGATCGCCTCGACGCCGGTGAGCGCGGAGCATCCGCTCGCGAAGGAGCGCAGGAGGAGCAGGATCATCGCCGCCTGCGTCATCTGCTCGGCCTGCACCTCGTAGCCCGCCGACTCGGCGACCGGGGGGTCGCCGAGGATCGTGCGGCCGAGTCCGACGACGACCATCACGAAGACGCTGCCGATGAAGAGGTACGTCGGCACGGCGAACGCCTTCGACGACTCGCTCACGCCGCGCAGGTTGATCGCGGCGAGGATCACGACGAAGAGCACCGCGAGCTCGACGCGGAACGGGTCGAGCTCGGGGATCGCGGAGATGATGTTGTCGACGCCCGAGGCGACCGACACGACGACGGTCATGACGTAGTCGACGAGGAGCGCCGAGGCCACCACGAGGCCGGCCTTCTCGCCGAGGTTGCGGTGCGCGACCTCGTAGTCGCCGCCGCCCGATGGGTACGCCCTGATGAGCTGCCGGTAGCTCGCGACGACCGTCACGAGCAGCACGACGACCGCGAGCGCGACCCACGGGGCGAAGCTCAGGAAGGCGAGCCCGCCCACCATCAGGATCATGAGGAGCTCCTGCGGCGCGTAGGCCACTGAGGAGAGGGGGTCGCTCGCGAAGATCGGCAGCGCCAGGTGCTTCGGAAGCAGCTGCCCCTCGAGCTTCTCGGTGGGCAGGGGGTCGCCGATGATCCAGTGCTTCGGCGACTTCAGTTCTGCAGGCGGTTCGCCCGCGTCGTTCGTCACGGCGGATGACACTACTCCCGGGGAAGCGAATGTCAAGACGGGCTTGCTAGAGTTGGTCCGCTCTGCCCCATTCACCGAACTCCGGGAGCCACCGTGAACCGTGCGACGCAGCTCGCACGCGGCGCTGCGACGGCCTCGGTCGCGCTGTTCCTCGCGGCGTTCTCGCACGGCGTCGCCGGCGGCGAGTCCCCGGGCGGGGTCGGGCTGGCGCTCGCCGCGATCGTGGCGCTCGGCGCCTCGGTCGCCTTCGTCGGCCGCCGCACCACCCCCGTGCGCACCGCACTCGCGGTGATCGTCAGCCAGGGCGCGTTCCACCTGCTCTTCGGCGTGGGCGCCGGCGCCGGCACGGGCGAGTTCGCGGTGAGCGGTGCGGGGCACCACCAGACGGTCGCGTTCGTCGACGCGGGCGGCGCTGCGGCGCACGCCGGGCACGCGGCGCACGCGGGCCTCGGCGACGGCGCGATGCTCGCCGGTCACGCGCTCGCCGCGGTGCTCACGATCGTCTACCTCCTCGCCGTCGAGCGGGTCGCCTGGGCGGCGCTCGCCGCGGCGACCCGACGCTTCGTGCTCATGCTCAGCGGTCGCGCCGCCGAGCCGGTGCCCGTCGCCGACCGCTCCGTCCGTGCGCGGCTCGGCGCCGTGGCGGCGCCGCGGCTCAGCTCGCGACTCCGCTTCGCCGCACTCCGCTACCGCGGCCCGCCGTCCCTCCTCGCCTTCGCCTGACCCTCCGCCGTTCGGCGGAACATCACGAAGACTCCGGATGCCTCGCGCCCCACGTGGCGCGGCACGCCGTCCGTCCGGAGCACGAGGAGAGAGACTCCCGAATGAACCAGCGCACCACCGCCGCGACCATCGCGGCCCCTGCCAACCGCCTCCGCGCCGCCCTCGTCGCGGCCGCCGCGATCACCTTCGCCGCCGCGCTCGCCCTGACCGGCGGCACCGCCGCGCAGGCGCACGACGAGCTCATCGGCTCGAGCCCCGAGCCCGGCCAGATGTTCGAGACGTCGCCCGCCGAGGTCTCGCTCGAGTTCTCGAACGACATCATCGAGGTCGGCACCGCCGTCGTCGTGGTCGACCACCACGGCGAGGAGATCGAGGTCGGCGACCCCGTCATCACGGGTCCGACCGTCACCGCGAGCCTGCCCGCCGACCTCTCGGGCGAGTACCAGGCGCGCTGGCGCGCGGTGTCGAGCGACGGCCACCCCATCGAGGGCACGATCGACTTCGGCGTGGGCGCCGACGCGACCGGCACCTGGACCGAGGAGCCCCCGCACGACGACGCCGCCGCGAGCGACGACGCCGACGAGCACGCCGACGGGCACGAGGAGGGCGACCACGCTGAGGGCGACCACGCCGAGGACACCGCCGCGGGCCCCGACGGCTGGGCCATCGCCGGATTCGTGGTCGGCGGCCTCGGCGTCATCGCGCTGATCGTCGCGGTCATCGTGAACGCGCGTCGGAAGAGCGCCGGTCCCGGTGCGGGCGACGGCCCCACGGCGGGCAGCGGCCCCGACGCCGGCAACGGCCCGACCGCCTGAGCCGCGGGGAACGATCATCATGCAGCGACACACCGCGATCACCCCTGCCCTCGGGGCGGCCCTCGCCGCCCTCCTGCTGCTCTCGGGCTGCGCCGGCACCGCCGGCGCCGCCGCGGGCGAGACCGCCGCACCTTCGGCCGCGGCCGAAGCGGCGGCATCCGTCACCGTCGAGGAGGCCTGGGTCAAGGCCGCCGACGACGGCATGACCGCCCTCTTCGGCGAGCTCGTGAACGACGGCACGGCCGACGTCACCCTCGTCGGCGCCATGACCGACGCCGCCGAGACGGCCGAGCTGCACGAGACCGTCGAGTCCGACGGCACCATGCAGATGCGCCAGAAGGAGGGCGGCTTCGAGCTGCCCGCCGGCGAGACCTTCGCGCTCGAGCCGGGCGCGAACCACGTCATGCTCATGGGCCTCGCCGCCCCCGCGCTCGCGGGCGACGAGGTCACCGTCACCCTCGAGTTCTCGGACGGCTCGACGCTCGACGTCACCGCGCCCGTGAAGGACTACGCCGGAGCGAACGAGCAGTACGACGACGGGCACGAGGCGCACTGATGACCGGCGAACCCGGCGGCTCCGGGTTCTCGCGGCGGCAGCTCCTGCTCGGAGGTGCCGCCGCGGCCGGAGCCGGCGCGGCGAGCGTGCTCGGGGCGCAGGCGGTCGGCGGGGCCCTCGCGGGCACCGCCGGCTCCGGCTCCGCGGGTGCCGGCGAGTCGGCGGCCGCGGCGGCCGCCCGTGAGACCGCCGTCGGCGAGGCGATCGTGCCGTTCCACGGCGCCCGCCAGGCCGGCATCGAGACCCCGCCGCAGGCGCACGCCCGCTTCATCGCCCTCGACCTCGCGCCCGAGATCGACGCCGACGCGATCCGGCGGATGCTGCGGGTGCTGAGCGACGACGCGGCGCGCATCACGCAGGGGCGCGCGCCGCTCGCCGACACCGAGCCCGAGCTCGCCCTCATGCCTGCGCGGCTGACGGTGACGTTCGGGTTCGGCCCGGGGCTCGTCGCGCGCGCCGGCGGCGTCGCGCCCGAGTGGCTGCGCCCGCTGCCCGCGTTCGGCATCGACCGGTTGCGGCCCGAGTTGAGCGGCGGCGACCTGCTCATCCACCTCGGTGCCGACGACCCCGTGACCGTGGCGCATGCGGCCCGCATGCTGCTGAAGGACGCCCGCTCGTTCGCGAGCGTGCGCTGGTCGCAGCAGGGGTTCCGGCGGGCGGCGGGCGCCGAGGCGTCCGGTTCGACGATGCGCAACCTCTTCGGGCAGCTCGACGGCACCGTCAACCCGGCCCCGGGCACCGACGACTTCGACGAGCTCGTCTGGTCGGCCGGCGAGCCGTCGTGGCTCGCGGGCGGCACCTCGATGGTGCTGCGTCGCATCGCGATGGACCTCGACGGCTGGGACCGCGTCGACCGGCCCGGCCGCGAGGCCTCGGTCGGGCGCAAGCTCGGCAGCGGCGCCCCACTCACCGGCGAGCACGAGCACGACGAACCCGACTTCGAGGCGCTGACCCCGGTCGGCTTCCCCGTGATCGGCGACTTCTCGCACCTGCGGCGCTCGCGCAGCGAGGTGCCGGGCGAGCGCATCTTCCGGCGCGGGTACAACTACGACGAGTCACCGGCCGACGGCTCGATCTCGGATGCGGGGCTGCTGTTCGCCTCGTACCAGGCCGACGTCGACCGGCAGTTCGTGCCGATCCAGCGGCGGCTCGACGAGCTCGACCTGCTGAACGAGTGGACGACGCCGATCGGCTCGGCGGTCTTCGCGATCCCGCCGGGCTGCGCCGAGGGCGGGTACGTCGGCGACACGCTCGTCTGACGCGTGCCGCTGCTCGTGCAGGAGAATTGCACTGAACCGACCTGTCAGCAAGGGATGGGGCCTTTTCTCCTGCACGAGCAGCACGAGCAGCAGGGTTCGGGGTCAGCGGAACGCGAGGTACGCGGCCGCCGCCGCGCCGATGCCGAGCACGAGCGTGACGGCGACGTTCAGCACCGCCGCGCGCCAGCGGCCGCCCGTGGCGAGCTCGATCGTCTCGACGCTCCAGGTGCTGAACGTCGTGAGGCCGCCGCAGAAGCCGGTGACGAGCACGAGCCGCAGGTCGCCGTCGAGCGCCGCACGCTCGGCGAGGCCGATGAGCGCACCCGCGACGCCCGAGCCGACGACGTTCACGATCAGGATGCCGCCGGGCAGGTGGCCCGGGCGCACGGGGAACGCCTTCGACAGGAGATAGCGCAGGAGTGCGCCGACGGCGCCCGCCCCGAGCACGGCGGCGACGACGAGCGGGCTCAGCGCCCCGCTCACAGGGTGGCCCCCGCGTCGCTGACCTCGTGGGGCATCGGGCGGTGCGCGAGCCGCGAACCGAGCTTCAGGCCGAGCACGGCGAGCAGCAGGCCGCCCAGCACCGACGCGAGAAGGTAGAGGGCGGCGAGCCACGGCTCGCCCTCACGGGTGAGCACGAGGAGCGACGCCATCACGGCCGAGAGGGTGGTGAACGAGCCGATGAGGCCCGAACCGAGCCCGGCCTTCAGCCACGCGGGCGTCGTCGGCCTCGTCCACAGCCCGCCCACGAGCCAGCCGAGGGCGAAGGTGCCGACGAGGTTCACGACGAGCGTCTCGATCGGGAACTCGGCGTCGCCGTGCGGGAACGCGAGATCGAAGCCGAGCCTGAGGCCCGTGCCGGCCACGCCGCCGACCGCGACCGCGAGGAGCGTCAGGGCGGGGGAGGAGCGCACCACTCGAGGTTACGCCCCGCGGCCGCCGCCGGTCGGGCGACCCGGGGCGTGTGCGAGCTCGGCGACCCAGTCGTTCGTGCGCAGCACGCGGCCGCCGACCTCGAAGTCCTCTTCGCCGAGCAGGGTGAAGCCGGCCTTGCGGCAGACGGCGTTCGACGCGGGGTTGTCGACCGAGGGGTAGGCGTGCACGGGCAGCGTCTCGCCGGCGACGCGCGCCGCTTCGAGCATCAGCCGCACGGCGGCCGGCGCGATGCCGTGACCCCGGTATGCGGCCTCGACCGACCAGCCGCTCTCGAGTGCGGGGGCGCCGCGCCACTCGTGCTGCCAGTAGCCGACGATGCCGACGCCCTCGGGGTGCCCCGCGATGGTGATGCGGAACTGCTGCCCGCGCCCATCGGGGGCGAGCCGCAGGTACCGCTCGTGCCGGGCCCGCACCTGCTCGTCGCTCTCGACGCCGCCGACCCAGTTCATGAGCTCGGGCGTGTTCGCCCGGCGCAGGAGGTCGAGGTCGCCCTCGGACCACGGGTGCAGCACGACCCCGACGTCGGGCGTGCCGCCGGTCGTGCCGTCATGGCTGCTCATGGTCCCATCGAAGCACGCCCCACCGACCCGGGCGCCGTTCCGTCCCGAGTGCGGCGTGGTCGGTGGGGGTCGGTCGTCGGAACCGCTGCCCGACTCGCCTCAGGGACGAGTGAGCGTCGCGAGCACGTCGGCGTGCACCTGCGCGAGGCGAGCCCGCAGCAGGGTGACCGTCTCGGGCGGCACGAGCCCCTGGTGGGCCTGGGTGCGCAGTTCGGTGCGCAGGCGCTGGCGGAACTCGTTGAGCACGAGGTCGGCCTCGTGCACGGCTCGCGTCGACTCGACCCGCGCGTCGACGCCGGCCCGCGAGTCGTCGCCGTCGCCGACCCTGGTCGACGAGCCGGAACCGGCGTCGGAGCCGGCACGGCCCCCGGCCTCGGCGGCCGTCGCGGAGCCGGCGGAGCGCTTGGCCTCGCGGGCGGCGCTCGCGAGCTCGGCGCGGAGCGTGCGCATCGCGTCGTTGACCTCGGCGCGCACGCCCTCGGCGAGGCGCCGCACCGAGTCGGTCACCTCGTCCTCGATGGCGTCGAGCTCGTGCCTGCGCGCGTCGAGCTCGGTGCGGCCGGCGTCGGTGATCTCGTAGACGGTCTTGCGGCCGTCGCTCGACTTCGTGACGAGCCCCTCCTCCTCGAGCTTCGAGAGACGGGGGTAGATCGTGCCGGCGCTCGGCGAGTACGTGCCGCCGAACCGATCGGAGAGCGCCTGGATCAGCTCGTACCCGTGCCGAGGCCGCTCTTCGAGGAGCGCCAGCAGGTAGAGACGGAGGCTGCCGTGGGCGAAGACGGGCGGAGTCATGCGGATGCCTCGTCACTGCGCTGGTTCGACGGAGCCGCGCTGCCCGTTCCAGTGCCGCCCTCGTCGGCCGGCCCGTGCTCCGCCGCGGCCCCCGCGGCCCCCGCGGCCCCGGCGGCCCCTGCGGGCTGCGTGACCGGCTCGCGTCGGATCACCGAGATCGAGCCCGAGACGCTGTTCGCGCCGAAGTCGAGCCAGCGGCCGGCCAGCTCGCCCGTCACGCGCTCGAAGCCCTTGCCGAGCACGCCCTTGATGGTGGTGTCGTCGATGAGCACCGTGCCGCCGACCGTGTTGACGCGGTAGCGCGCACCGCTGCCGCCGTCGAAGCGCACGGTGAGGTCGCCCGCGACCGTGTTGGTGTCGATGCGGTCGGGGGTGCCGAACGCGTCGAGCATCATGTTGCCCGAGACCGTGTCGACGTTGAACGACCGCACGTCGCCCGTCGCGACGATGTCGCCCGAGACCGAGTGGGCTGTGATGCGGCCGGTGTGGTCGCCGACCGAGATCTCGCCCGAGACGCTCGAGAGCTCGACGTCGCCCTCGTGGTTGTCGAGCACGAGCTCGCCCGAGACGGTGCTGAGCTTGGCGTCGGTCGTGAAGCCCGAGACGAGCGCGTCGCCCGACACGACGCCCAGCTTCAGGGCGACGTCGCGCGGCGCGAGGATCGAGACCTGCGCCTTCGCATTGCCGGCCCAGCCCTTGAACGCCTCGATGAAGTTGTCCCAGCGGAGCTGCGGGTGGTCGATCTCGAGCGTGTCGCCGTCGATGCGCACCATCAGGTCCTTGCCGGTGACGCCCGAGATCTCGACCCGGGCGCCGGGCTCGTCGTGCGCGATGAGGTCGACCTTGCCGCCGATGAGGCCGACCTTGAGCTTGCGGACGAGCTCGAGGTCGATGACCCGTGACTGGCCGGGGGTGATGACCCACTTCTCGATCGTCATGTCGTGGTGCTCCTTCGTGTCAGAGGGGATGCCCGCGGCATCCGGACCCTCTTGAAATCTCTGTATCGCGATATATCGCGTTCGCGACAATCTCACGATATATCGCGTTTCCTCCAGATGCAAGCGATCCGCGGATGCCTCGTGCTTGACATTGACGCAGCGTCAAGTTCTACCGTGGAGAACACGAGAGAGGAGGCCGAACGTGGACTGGTCGATCCAGGAGATCGCGAAGCTCGCCGGCACGACGAGCCGCACGCTGCGTCACTACGACGAGCTCGGGCTGCTCGCACCGAGCCGCATCGCGTCGAACGGGTACCGCCACTACGACGAGCGCGCGCTCGTCCGGCTGCAGCGCATCCTGCTGCTGCGCGAGCTCGGTCTCGGGCTGCCCGCCATCGGCGAGGTGCTCGAGGGCGACGCCGCCGAGGCGCAGGCGCTCACGGCCCATCTCGGCTGGCTCCGCCAGGAGCAGCATCGGCTGGCGCGGCAGATCGCGTCGGTCGAGACGACGATCGAACGACTGGAAGGAGGTGAACGACTCATGGCAGAGGAGATGTTCGACGGCTTCGACCACACCCGGTACAAGGAGGAGGTCGAGGAGCGCTGGGGCACGGAGGCGTACGCGAGCGGCGACCGCTGGTGGCGCGGCCTCGGCGAGGCCGGGCAGCGCGAGTGGAAGGCTCGCCTCGCCGAGCTCAACCGCGACTGGATCGCGGCGGCCGGGTCGGGTGTGGCGCCCGACGGCGCCGAGGGGCAGGCGCTCGCGAAGCGCCACGTCGAGTGGCTGACCGCCGTTCCGGGCACGCCCGCGGCGGTGCCGGGCGGCGACATCGCGGCATACGTCATCGGGCTCGGCGAGATGTACGTCGCCGACCCGCGCTTCGGCGCGAACTACGGCGGCACCGAGGGTGCCGAGTTCGTGCGCGACGCCCTGCGCGCGTACGCCGAGCGCGAGCTGTAGCCGCAGCTGTAGCCGCGTGCGGTGTCGCTGCGGCCTCCGAGGTGTCCCGGCCTCGGAGGCCGCAGCCGTCTAGTTCGCCCCCGCCGGTTCCACCGCGGGAGTCGCGGCGGTGCCGGTGCCGACATCGGCGCGGGGCATCCGCTTCGGCTTCTCGGGCACGGCGAAGAAGGGGAGCGTGAGACCGCAGAGCGGGCCGATGAGCAGTGCGAACGCGAGGGTGCCGAAGCCGACGTCGCCGCCGAGCATCCAGCCGATCGCGAGCACCGTGACCTCGACGATCGTGCGACCGACCCAGATCGGCCAGCCGGTGCGCGCGTGGATGCCGGTCATGAGGCCGTCGCGCGGGCCGGGCCCGAAGCGGCTGCCGATGTAGAGGCCGCTCGCGACGGCGAGCAGCAGCAGGCCGCCGGTGAACAGCAGGATCTTCTGCCAGAGCTCGGGCGGCGTCTGGATGAACCAGAGCCCGAGCTCGATGCTCGGGCCGATCAGCAGGATGTTGAGCACCGTGCCGACGCCGGGCTTCTGCCGCAGCGGGATCCACAGCAGGAGGACCGCCAGGCCGATGAGGTTCGTGAGCCAGCCGATGCCGATGCCGGTGAGGTTCGAGAAGCCCTGGGCGAAGACCGTCCAGGGGTCGACGCCGAGGGCGGCGCGGATCAGCATCGCGTCGGCGATGCCGTAGAGCACGAGCCCGATGAGCAGTTGGGGAATACGGCGGAGCATGGATACATCCAATTTCACGATTGGACTGTAAGCAAGTAGCCAATTCCACTAAAGTGGCTTGCATGACGGATGCCACGCTCAGCGCCCGTGCGCTCGAGAACCTCCTCGGCGACTGGCGCGGCGCCGCCCGCGGTGCCGCCTACCTCGCGCTCGCCGAGCGGGTGCGCCTGCTCATCCTCGACGGCCGGGTGAGCGTCGAGACGCGCCTGCCCGCGGAGCGCGAGCTCGCCGAACGGCTCGGCCTCAGCCGCACGACCGTCACGGCCGCCTACCGGCATCTGCGCGAGCAGGGCCTGCTTCGGAGTCTTCGCGGCTCGGGCAGCGTCGCCCGCCTGCCCGGGGCGCCCGCGGCGATGCCCGCGCCGCCGGCCTCGCTCGAGATCGACCTCTCGAAGGCGGCGCCGCCGGCGCTGCCGTGGCTCGCCGAGGTCGCCCGCGAAGCCGCCGACGAACTGCCGGCCCACCTCGGCGACTCGGGCTTCGACCCCGTCGGCACCCCCGCGCTGCGCCAGGCGATCGCCGATCGCTACGCCCTGCGAGGCCTGCCGACCTCGCCCGAGCAGATCATGGTCACGATCGGCGCGCAGCACGCGATCGCCCTGCTCTCGCGCGTGCTCGTCGGTCGCGGCGACCGTGCCGTCATCGAGGCGCCGACGTATCCGCACGCGTACGAGGCGCTCCGCGTCGCCGGCGCCCGCCTCGTCACCGTGCCCGTCAGCCCGCACGACGCGATCGCCGGAGCCGACGACGAGGTGGAGGCGCTCGAGCGCGCCTTCGCCCGCACCAACCCCTCGACGGCGTACCTCATGCCCGACTTCCAGAACCCCACGGGTCGCAGCCTCGGCGAGGCGGGTCGCGAGCGGGTGCTCGACGCGGCGGCCCGCCAGGGCACCGTCGTCCTCGCCGACGAGACGACGGCCGAACTCGACATCGACCGCGCGTTCGACCCGCTGCCGCTCGCCGCGTACGGGCCGCCCGGCACGGCCGTGCTCATCGGCTCGGTCGGCAAGACCGTCTGGGGCGGCGTCAGGATCGGGTGGATCCGCGCCGAGCCCACGCTCATCCGCAAGCTCGTCGCCGTGCGCGCGCCCGGCGACCTCGGCACGCCCATCCTCGAGCAGCTGCTCGTCACCCGGCTGATGCCGCGGATGGACGAGATCCTCGCCCTTCGCCGCGCCGAGCTGCGCGCCGGGCGCGACCGCCTCGAGGAGCTCATCGCGGAGGCGTTCCCCGAGTGGCACGTGCCGCACGTCGACGGCGGCATCGCGACCTGGATCGGCATCGGCGCGCCCGTGAGCTCGCAGCTCGCGCTCGCCGCACGTTCGCAGGGGCTGCTCATCGCGGCCGGGCCCCGCTTCGGCATCGACGGCGCCTTCGAGCGCTTCCTCCGCCTGCCGATCTGCCAGCCCGTCGCCGAGACCGAGGCGGCCGTGCAGGCGCTGCGCGTGGCCTGGGAGTCGATGGCCGGCATGCCCGCGGTCGACGCCGGGCTGCTGCCGGCGGTCGTGTAGCGCGACGGCTTCCCGGGCTGCCAGGGGCTTCCGGGATCGAAGTGCCCCGGTGCCGGGCTCCGGTGTCCGGGCGCGCGAGTGCGGGGCGGCGGACGACTGCGCTCGTCCGCCGCCCCGACCGATCGCGCCTGGGACGCGCGACCTCACCGTGCCGCACGGGTCCGCGGCACGGGGTCCGGTTCGACCGATTCGACCCGCTGAGCCGGTCGGGTCCCGGCGCCGGTAGGGCGGCGCCGGGAGCCCCGGCTATCGGCGCATCGCGAACCGCCGGAATCCGACGAGCACGAGACCGCCGAGCAGGGCGAACGCGGCGAGGCCGAGGCCCGACACGTCGGCGCCCGTCGAGGCGAGCGACGCATCGCCCGCGACGACCGTCGAGTCGCCGTCGGAGGCGACCGTCGAGCCCTCGCCGTCACCCGGGTCGGTGGGATCCACCGGGTCGGTGGGATCCACCGGGTCGACGGGGTCGACCGGGTCGGTGGGATCCACCGGGTCGACCGGGTCGACCGGGTCCACGGGGTCCACCGGGTCGACCGGGTCCACCGGATCGACGATCGTCGTCGACCCGTCGGTCTCGCTGTCGCCGATCACCGAGATCGCGTTGCCGCCGATCGTGATGGGCAGGGACAGTCCAGGCAGCAGCTGTGTTCCCCCGAGCAGCCCGCCGTCACCGTCCGTCGTCGCCGAACCGCCCCCGGTTCCAGGCTGCACGACCGTCTCGGCATCGGTCGACGTGGAGTCGCCGATCCCCGAGATCGCATTGCCGCCGATCGTCACCGGCAGACCGAGCTCGGGCAGCAGCTGGGTGCCGCCGAGGATCGAGTCGCCTCCCGATGTCGTGGCCTCGCCCGTGCCCGAGCCGCCGGTGCCGACCGTGGTGGTCGCGCCGTCGCTCGTCGAGTCGCCGATCACCGAGATCGCGTTCCCTCCGAGGGTGATCGGGAGCTCGATGCCGCCGAGGATCTGCGTGCCGCCGAGCAGGCTGTCCTCGCCCGACGTCACCGCCTCGCCTGTGCCGGTTCCGCCCGAGCCGCCGGTGCCGACCGTGGTGGTCGCGCCGTCGCTCGTCGAGTCGCCGATCACCGAGATGGCGTTGCCGCCGAGGGTGATCGGGAGCTCGATGCCGCCGAGGATCTGCGTGCCGCCGAGCAGGCTGTCCTCGCCCGACGTCACCGCCTCGCCCGCACCGCTCGAGCCGTCGCCGGTGGCGACGTCCGTCGTCGCGCCGGTCGAGCTCGAGTCGCCGATCACCGAGATGGCGTTGCCGCCGAGGGTGATCGGGATGTCGAGGTCGATCAGCCCCTGCGTCCCGCCGAGGATCGAGTCGTCCCCGTCGGTCTCGGCTGCGGTGCCGGCGGTCGCGGTCGGCGTCGAAGCGGACTCGCTCGACGTGGCGGCGCCCTCGCTCGACGAGTCGCCGATCACCGAGACGGCGTTGCCGCCCACGGTGATCGGGACGTCGACGTCGATGATCGCCTGGGTGCCCGAGCCGATGCCGTCGTCACCCGAGGTGACCGCGGCGGGTTCGGCGGCGTCGCCGGTCGCGACCTCCGTCGTGGCGTCCGACGACGACGAGTCCCCGATGAGGGAGATCGCGTTGCCGCCGAGCGTGATGGGCAGGTCGATCGAGATGCCGGCTTGGGTTCCCGACGCGATGCCGTCGTCGCCGCCCGTTTCGGACGCGTGCGCGACGCCGGCTCCGAGGAGCGTGAGCCCCCCGGCGAAGAGGGTCGCGTACAGCGCCCTCAAGGCCATTCTCTTCATGATCCAGTCCTCCTGACTGATGGGAAATGTCGCTCCCGGGCAGGGAGCGATGACCGTGTCCGCGAACGCGCGCGAGGTGCGTGCGTGCGGACCGGCCCCCGTCAGTCAGGGGTGGAGTCGGTCTCGTAGACGGGCGACGACGGCAGCTCGTCGTCGACCGAGTTGAGCGCGAGCGACGCGAGGGCGTCGAGTTCGAGGGCGGCGAAGGCCGCGTCGGAGGTGCCGGATGCCGCGCCCGCACCGGCCCCCGCGGCGCCGGTACCCGGTGCGCCGGAGCCGCCGCCGGGGGCGGCAGGTGTGCTCGGCGCGGGTGCGCCGTCGTTCGGGGTTCGCGGCTCGGTGGGCAGCGCCGAGGCTGCGCCGAGCGACGTCGAACCAGCGGACGATGCCCAGGGCGGGCCCGAACCGGGCGGCCCGGCGTCGCTGTTCGCCGGCGCCGCGGTCGCGCCCGGAGGCGTCGGCGGTACCCAGGGAGCCGTGGGATCGACCGGGTGCTCGCCCGGTTCGCCCGGCAGGCCCGGGTCGATCGGATCGCCGGGAAGCAGTGGGATCGACGGCAGCTGGGGGAGCACCCCGGTGCCGTCGGTCGGGAGTGCGCCGATGCCGCCGACGACCTCGCCGAGAGTGGTGTCGACGGCGCCGACCACGGGGGCGACGATTCCGCCGAGCGCGTCGTCGCCGAGCAGCGAGCCGAGCACGGGAAGTGAGCCGACGAGGTCGTCGACGGCGCCGGTCACCGGGGTCGTGATCGAGCCGACGGTGCCGCCGCCCGCGAGGTCGGACACGGTGCCCGTCACCCCGTTGGCGACCTCGCCGACCGTCGAGTTCGTTCCGCCGATCACGGTGTTCGCGGTGTCGGTGACGGTGTCGACGACGTCGGGGACGACGGTGTCGATCGTGTCGGCCACGGGATCGGGTGCGACCTCGACGACGGGGTCGAGCAGCTGGTTCACCGGCTCGACGACGGTGTCGACCACCCCGTCGAGGGTGTCGCCGACGGCGCCGGTGACCTGGGTCACGCCGCCGAGCAGCGAGCCCACTCCGCCCAGCAGTCCGCTCGGCTCCTGCTCGTCGGCCGAGGCGCTCGCGCCGCTCGAGAAGAGCGTGACCGCGAGCCAGGCGGCGGAGAACGCGGTGCCGAGCACGGCGTAGCGAAGCCACGGCACCTGCCGTGCCGCCCCGCCATCGCTGATCGTCGCGACCCCCACGAGGGTCACCATAGCGCGAGCGGTGCCACTCGGTCGAGGGGTTCCCCCGACGGATTCCGACACTCGGTGACATCCGCGGCCCACCCGCCTGCGAGAATCGAGCAATGCACCTGCTCGCTGCGCTCAGCATGAAGAACCGCGCGCTCATCGCGCTCGTCACGATCGTCGTCGCGATCTTCGGCGGCATCTCGCTCACGAGTCTGAAGCAGGAGCTCGCACCCTCGATCGAGTTCCCGCAGCTCTCGATCGTGTCGAGCTACCCGGGCGCGTCGCCCGACATCGTCAACACCGACGTGTCGACGCCCATCGAGACGGCGATCCAGGGCATCACGGGGCTCGAGTCGACGTCGACGACGAGCTCGACCGGTCTCTCGCGCGTCACCGCGAGCTTCACCTACGGCACCGACCTCGCCTTCGCCGAGCAGAAGCTGCTGTCGGCGGTCAACCGCATCCAGAGCCAGCTGCCCGACGACGTCGACCCGCAGGTCATCGCGCTGAGCCTCGACGACTTCCCGGTGCTGCAGATCGCGGTCACCGGTGCCGACGACATGAGCGCCCTCTCCGACGAGATCGAGCGCACCACCCTCGGCGAGATCACCGACGTCGACGGGGTGCGCGACGCGACCCTCGTCGGCGAGATCGGCCAGCGGGTCACGATCACCCCCGACCCCGAGAAGCTCGCCGAGTTCGCGATCAGCCAGCAGGCGATCCGCGACGCGCTGCAGCAGAACGGCCTCCTCGTGCCGGCCGGCACCATCACCGAGGGCGAGTCGACCTTCGCGGTGCAGACCGGCACGCGCATCGGCAGCGTCGACGAGATCGCCGCCCTGCCGGTGCTCGGCGCCACCGAGGCGGCCGCGATCCCCGAGTTCCCCGAGGAGGGCACCGGCGACGGCACCGAGCTGCCGACCGACGGCACCGAACTGCCGGCCGACGGCGCCGACGCGGGTGCGCTCCCGGCCGAGGTGCGGGTGCCCGCCGAGGCGACCATCTCCGACGTCGCGACCGTCGAGCTCACCGACAACCCGGTCACGAGCATCTCCCGCGTCGACGGCGAGCCGGCCCTCACGATCTCGGTCACGAAGCTGCCCGCCGCGAACACCGTCGAGGTGTCGAACGCGGTGACCGCCCTCCTGCCCGGGCTGGAGTCCTCGCTCGACACGACGAACCCCGGCGCGACCTTCACGGTGGTCTTCGACCAGGCGCCGTACATCGAGCAGTCGATCGAATCGCTCGCGACCGAGGGCCTGCTCGGCCTCGCGTTCGCGGTGCTCGTCATCCTGATCTTCCTGATGTCGGTTCGCGCGACCCTCGTCACCGCGATCTCGATCCCGACCTCGGTGCTGATCACCTTCATCGGCCTGCAGGCGGCGGACTACACGCTCAACATCCTCACGCTCGGCGCGCTCACGATCGCGATCGGCCGCGTGGTCGACGACTCGATCGTCGTCATCGAGAACATCAAGCGGCACCTCGTCGAGGGCGTCGACAAGGCGTCGACGATCGTGCGGGCCGTGCGCGAGGTCGCGGGCGCGATCACCGCCTCGACGATCACGACGGTCGCGGTGTTCCTGCCGATCGCCCTCGTCGAGGGGGTCACCGGCGAGCTGTTCCGCCCGTTCTCGCTGACCGTGACGATCGCGCTGCTCGCCTCGCTCCTCGTCTCGCTCACGATCGTGCCGGTGCTCGCGTACTGGTTCCTCAAGCCCGCGCGCCTGAAGGTCGAGGAGGGCGCCGAAGAGGTCCAGGCCGAGGAGGCGGCGGCCGCGTTCGTCGACGACGTCTGGCTCGCCCCCGAGCTGCGCGACGAGAGCGGCGCCACGGGGCTGCCCGTCGCGGGCGCGGGGCGCGAGGCATCCACCGCGACGGTCGCGAAGCCGGCCGCGCCGGTCGTCGCGCCCGACGAGCTCGAGCACCCGTCGCGCCTGCAGCGCGGCTACCTGCCCGTCATCGGCTGGACGCTGCGCCACGGCGTGGTCACGCTCGTCATCGCCGTGCTGGTGCTCGTCGGCACCGGCGCGATGATCCCGCTGATGAAGACCAACTTCCTCGGCTCCTCGGGGCAGAACACCTTCCGCGTCACGCAGGAGCTGCCGATCGGCACCAGCCTCGCCGCGCTCGACGAGGCGTCGAAGCCGGTCGAGCAGGTGATCCGCGACACCGAGGGCGTCGAGACGGTGCAGACGTCGATCGGCTCGGGCTCCAACCCGCTCGCCGCGGCGTTCGGCGGCGGCGGCGCGACCGTCACCTACTCGGTCACGACCGATGAGGACGCCGACCAGGACGCCCTGCAGGCCGAGGTGCGCGAGGAGCTCGACGGCCTCGACGACGTCGGCGAGGTCTCGCTCGCCGCGTCGAGCGGCTTCGGCGCCTCGAACGACATCGAGGTCGACATCACCGCCTCGAACGCCGAGGACCTGCAGGCCGCGACCGACGCGGTCGTCGACGAGCTCGACGGCGTCGAGTCGGTGTCGCAGGTCACCTCGAACCTGTCGGAGTCGCGTCCGTACGTGGCGGTCGAGGTGAACCGGGCGGATGCCGCGGCGGCGGGCTACTCGGAGGTCGCCCTCGGCGGCTTCGTCTCGGCGGCGATGCAGCCGCAGAGCGCCGGCTCGGTCGTGATCGACGAGAAGACCCTCACGATCTACCTCGCGACCGAGAACCCGCCCGTCACGGTCGAGGAGCTCTCGGCGCTCGAGGTGCCGACGCCGACCGGCGTGGTGCGCCTCGACACCCTCGCGACGGTCGAGCAGGTCGACGGGCCGGCGTCGGTCACGACCGTGCAGGGCCTGCGCAGCTCGACCGTGGCCGCGACGCCCTCGGGCGACGACCTCGGCACGGCGAGCGGCGAGGTGCAGGCCGCGGTGAACACGGTCGAGCTGCCCGAGGGCACGACCGCCTCGCTCGGCGGCGTCACCGCCGACCAGCAGGAGTCGTTCTCGCAGCTCGGCCTCGCGCTGCTCGCGGCGATCCTGATCGTCTACATCGTGATGGTGGCGACGTTCCGCTCACTGCTGCAGCCGCTGCTGCTGCTCGTCTCGGTGCCGTTCGCGGCGACCGGCGCGATCGCGCTGCAGGTGATCACGGGCATCCCCCTCGGCGTCGCGTCGCTCGTCGGCGTGCTCATGCTCGTCGGCATCGTCGTGACGAACGCGATCGTGCTCGTCGATCTCGTGAACCAGTACCGCGACCGCGGCATGAACGTGCGCGACGCCCTCGTGCACGGCGCCTCCCGACGACTGCGGCCGATCCTCATGACGGCGCTCGCGACGATCTTCGCGCTGCTGCCGATGGCGCTCGGCATCACCGGCCACGGCGGATTCATCTCGCAGCCGCTCGCGATCGTGGTGATCGGCGGTCTGCTCTCGTCGACGCTGCTCACGCTCGTCGTGCTGCCCGTGCTCTACGACCTCGTCGAGGGCGGGCGCGAGCGCCGCAAGGCGAAGCGGGCCGCGAAGGCGGCCGGGGCGGATGCCTCGGCGCCGGTGCCTGCGGCTGCGTCGCCTGCGGGCGCGGGCGCGGGGGCGGTCACGGGCGCAGGCGCGGCGGGGCCCGCCTCGATGACCGCGGCCACCGAGGCTCCCCAGGCGGCCGCCGATCGGCCTGTTGAGCCGTGGCCGACCGCCGCGCCGACCGAGGCGCCCGCAGCCGGCGAGCCCGTCGAGCCGAGCGAGCCGGTCGAGCCGACTGAGTCGGCCGAGCCGAGCGAGCCGGACGAGTCCAGCGATCCGACGCGCTCGACCGAGGCGCGTGACGATGACGACGAGCACGGAGGCACGCGGCCCGTCTGAGCCACGCCGAGCCCGACCGATGATCCGATCGGGCCGGTCTCCATTCGAGCTGTGGCCGGTGCGCCCCCGGGGGTGTGGGGGGACAGGGACACCGCCCGCCGGGTGGCGGCCCCCACCCCCGGCGCGGGCCCCCCCGGCGATGCGTGGG
>NZ_JBHVSE010000006.1:134447-294692 GCF_042885275.1 Agromyces sp. NPDC058064
CCGGGTCTGCGCCACGCCGCGCCCCACCGATCACCCGACCGGGCGGGACACATTGCGCGCGGTCCCCGTCCCGCCACAGCGTTTGCGGCGGAACTGGCACAGCTCGCTCGGGATGCCGTCCCCGACGGACGGCGAGGGCCCCGCTGTCGATGCGTCGGCGGCGCTCACTCGGTGAGCTCGGCCGCCTTCGCGAGGAGCGCGTCGCGCTCGCGTTCGTTGCCCGTGAGGCGGGCGGCGGTCTCGAGTTCGGCGCGCGCCTCCTCGTTGCGACCGAGCCGCGCGAGCAGCTCGCCGCGCACCGCGGGCAGCGGGGGATACCCGCGCAGGCGCCCACCGGCGGCGAGCTCGTCGACGAGCCGAAGCGCCGACGCGGGCCCGGTCGCCATCGCCACGGCGACCGCGCGGTTGAGGTCGACCACGGGCGACGGGGCGATGCGGCCGAGCGCCTCGTAGAGCACGACGATCTGCGCCCAGTCGGTGTCCTCCGCCGTGGGGGCGACCGCGTGGCATCCGGCGATGGCGGCCTGCAGGCCGTAGGCGGCCCGGCCGCGTCCGATGCGGTCGGCGCGCTCGAGCGCGGCCTGACCGCGCGCGATCTGGGCGCGGTCCCAGCGCGAGCGGTCCTGCCGGTCGAGCGGGATCGCGGTGCCGTCGCGGGCGGTGCGCGCCGGGAACCGGGCGGCGGTGAACTCCATCAGCGCCACGAGCGACTGCGCCTCGGGCTCACGGGGCATCAGGCCCGCCACCATGCGGGCGAGGCGCAGGGCCTCGGCCGAGACGTCCGCCCGCACCCACTCGGCACCCGAGGCGGGCAGGTAGCCCTCGTTGAAGATCAGGTAGAGCACGTGCAGCACCGAGGCGAGGCGCTCGGGGTACTCGTTCGGCTCGGGCACCGCGAAGGGCACGTTCGCAGCGGCGAGGGTCTTCTTCGCACGCACGATGCGCTGCTGGATGGTCGCGGTCGGCACGAGGAACGCGCGTGCGATCTCCTCGCTCGAGAGACCGCCGACGATTCGCAGGGTGAGCGCGATCTGCGCCTCGCGCGAGAGCACCGGGTGGCACGAGACGAAGACGAGCCGCAGCACGTCGTCGTCGATCGTGTCGGGGTCCCAGAAGGTGTCGGACGCCTCGCCGCCCCGCTGCTCGAGGTCGTGCGCCATCGCGGCGTAGCGCTCGTCGAGCCGCTCGCGGCGGCGCCAGCCGTCGATCGCGCGTCGTTTCGCGACCGCGGTCAGCCAGGCGCCGGGGTTGCGCGGTACGCCCTCGTCCGGCCACTGCTTCAGGGCTTCGAGGAGGGCCTCCTGCGCGAGGTCCTCGGCCTGGCCGACGTCGCCGGTGAAGCGGGCGAGCGTCGCGACGATGCGCGCCGACTCGATGCGCCACACCGCGGCGACGGCGCGCCGGGCACGGTCGGCGTCGGCGTTCGCCGCACCGGCCGTGCCCGAGGCATCCGTCTCGCTCATCGCGCGGTCACGCCCCCGTCGTGCCGAGCCGGCCCTCGGCCTCCTCGCGCCAGCCGGCCTCCTTCTGGATCCACTCGTTGTCCTGGGGGAAGTCCTCGAGCTCGGTCACGCGACGCACCTCGAGCTTCGAGCCCGGGCCGAGCGGGCAGCGCTTGGCCCACTCCGCGGCCTCCTCGGGGCTCGAGGCCTGGATGATCCAGAATCCGTTGAACAGCTCCTTCGTCTCGCCGTAGGGGCCGTCGGTCACGACGGGAGGCGTCGCGTCGAAGTCGACGACGAAGCCCTCCTTCGCATCGGTCAGGCCCTCGCCGGCGAGCAGCACGCCGGCCTTGATGAGCGACTCGTTGTAGGCGCCCATCGCGGCGATGACCTCGTTGAAGTCGAGCTGCTCGTAGGCCTCGACGGCGGCATCGTTCGATCGCATGATCAGCATGTACTTCACGGTGTTCTCCTCGTTCGGGATTCGTGTTCGGGCCGGGCCGAAGTGCCCGCCTCACTCATGCGTCGAACGGGCGACGCCGAGATCGACACCTCGGCAGAACTTTCTTTTTTCATGTTGGCAGGCGGAGACGACCGCGTCATCCGCCCGCGCGGTCGGCTTGCGACGGATACCCCACCGGGGTATAGTTCCAATCCGAACCGACGGAAGGACGCACCATGACCCTCGAGAACCCCATCGCCGTAGTGCCCGCCGGCGCCACCGAACTCGCGCTCGCCGATTCGAGCGGTGCGGATGCCTCGTGCTCGTGCTGCGCGATCCCCGACGCGTCGGCGTCGACGTCGGGAGACGCCGCGGCGTCCGCCGAGCAGGCCGGGCTCGTGAGCGCCGACTACGCCGTCGCCGGCATGACCTGCGGCAGCTGCGTGCGTCACGTGAGCGCCGAGCTCGGCGCGATCGAGGGCGTCGACTCGGTCGACGTCGCGCTCGTCGCCGGAGGGGTGTCGACCGTCACGGTGCGCAGCAGCTCGCCGCTCGCCGATGCGACCGTCGCCGCCGCCGTCGAGGAGGCCGGCTACGAGGTGGTCGCGGGCTGAGTCCCGGCGCGACGACGGGCGGGCCCGGGATCGATCGGGCGCGGGCACTGCTCGAACGGTGACCGAAGGGCTACGGTCGAGGTGGGGGACGCGGTGCGACGTCGGCCGTTCGCCCGGCCCCCGCCGAGACCGACCGTGTTCGGAGGGCCCATGGAACGCACCGAGTCCGACCTCGACCGCCTCCTTGCCGCCGCGGAGGCCTCGTGAGCGGGGGTCGGGCGCCGCAGATGGAGGGCGCCGTCGCGCGCTCGCCGTTCCCGCCGATCGCCTCGTTCGCATTCCTCTCCGACTGCCACACCGGTGCCCTCGTGGCCCCCGACGGCGCGGTCGCCTGGCTCTGCCCGCCGAGATTCGACGCGCCGAGCGTCTTCGCCATGATCCTCGACCGGCAGGCCGGGTACTTCCGGTTCGGACCGTTCGACGTCAACGCCCCGTCCGCCCGGAGCTACGTGCCGGGCACCAACGTGCTGGTCACGACGTGGAAGACGCCGACGGGCTGGGCCGAGGTGCACGACGCCCTCACGATCCTCCCGCGGTCCGAGCCCGACACGACCACTCCGCACACCCGAGCGCCCGCCGACGACGACGCCGGGCACTGCCTCGTGCGCACCGTGACCTGTCTCGACGGCCATGTCGAACTCGAGCTCATCTGCGAGCCGGTGTTCGACTACGGCCGGGCCGAGGCCGACTGGGAGTCGACCGACGTGCACAGCGCCACGGCGCGCGGGGCGGACGCCGCGCTGCGACTGCGTTCGGACCTCCCGCTCGGGATCCAGGGCGGGCACGTGCGCGCGCGGCACACGCTGCGCGCCGGTGAGCGCGCCTTCTGCTCGCTCTCATGGGCCGACGACCTCGCCGGGCCCTCGACCGTCGAGGAGGCGACGGCGGAGCTCGACACGACGGTCGCCTACTGGCGCGACTGGCTCGCCGACGCGACGATCCCCGACCACCCGTGGCGCGAGGCCCTCGAGCGCTCGGCGCTCACCATCAAGGGGCTGACTTACATGCCGACGGGCGCGACCGTCGCCGCCCTCACGACCTCCCTGCCCGAGACGCCGGGCGGGGAGCGCAACTGGGACTACCGCTACAACTGGATCCGCGACTCCTCGTTCACGGTGCAGGCGCTGCACTACCTCGACCTCGACTGGGAGGCCGACGAGTTCGTCGAGTTCCTCTCGGGGCTGGAGGCGAACGCCGACGGCTCCCTGCAGATCATGTACGGCATCGACGGGCGCCGCGACCTCACCGAGACGACGCTCGACCACCTGACCGGCCACCGCGGCGCCCGCCCGGTGCGCATCGGCAACGGCGCGTTCGCCCAGCGCCAGAACGACCTCTACGGGGCGGTGCTCGACGCGATCCTCATGCACGCCCGGCGCAGCCAGCGGGTGCCGCGCACGCTCTGGCCCGTCATCCGCTCGCAGGCCGAGTGCGCGACGGCCGCCTGGCGCGAGCCCGACCAGGGCATCTGGGAGGCGCGCGGCGAACCGAGCCACTACGTATCGTCGAAGATCATGTGCTGGGTCGCGCTCGACCGGGCGTCGAAGCTCGCCCAGCTGGTCGGCGCCGACAACGAGGCGGTGCGGTGGCGGGCCGTCGCCGACGAGATCGCCGCCGACATCCTCGACCGGGGCGTGAGCGAGCGGGGCGTGCTGCGTCAGCACTACGGCACCGACGCGCTGGATGCCTCGGCCCTCCTCGCGGCGATCTACGGGTTCCTGCCGCCCGACGACGAACGGTTGCGGGCCACGGTGCTCGCGATCGCCGACGAACTCACCGCCGACGGGTTCGTGCTCAGGTACCGCACGGAGGAGACCGACGACGGGCTGTCGGGGCGCGAGGGCACGTTCCTGATCTGCTCGTTCTGGCTCGTCTCGGCGCTGACGATCATCGGCGAGGGAGGGCGGGCGCACGCCCTGATGGAGAAGCTGCTGCGCATCGTCTCGCCGCTGGGCCTGCTCGCCGAGGAGTTCGACACGGACACGGGGCAGCACCTCGGCAACTTCCCGCAGGCGTTCTCGCACCTCGCGCTCATCGAGGCGGCCCGTCGCATCATCATGATCGAGCGGCTGCTCGAGTTCGTGTGAGGGTCGACGGCGACGCGAACGGGGAGTGCGGCCGACGCCGCACTCCCCGTTCGTGCACCTCCGCGCGGGTCAGCGCGTGCGCTCGAGCACCGCGCGGGTGGAGGCCTCGGGGCGCAGGTCGAGGCGGCGCAGCAGCTGCGCGTTCGCCGCGACGATGATCGTCGAGAGGCTCATCAGGATGGCGCCGACCGACATCGGCAGCACGAACCCGATCGGTGCGAGGATGCCCGCCGCGAGCGGCACCGAGACGAGGTTGTAGCCGGCGGCCCACCAGAGGTTCTGGCTCATCTTGCGGTAGCTCGCCCGCGACAGCTCGATCACCGAGAGCACCGAGCGCGGGTCGCTCGAGGCGAGGATGACCCCGGCCGAGGCGATGGCGACGTCGGTGCCCGCGCCGATCGCGATGCCGACGTCGGCCTGTGCGAGCGCCGGGGCGTCGTTCACGCCGTCGCCCACCATTGCGACGCTCAGGCCCTCGCGCTGCAGCTCCTGCACCTTGGCGGCCTTGTCCTCGGGGCGCACGCCCGCGTAGACCCGGTCGATGCCGAGCTCGGCGGCGACCGTGCGGGCCACCGGCTCCGCGTCGCCCGTGATCATCACGACCTGCACGCCGAGCGCGTGCAGGGCCTCGACGGCCTCGTGCGACTCGGGCCGGACCTCGTCGGCCAGGGCGATCGCCCCCGCGACGGTGCCGTCGATGACGACGTGCAGCACGGTCGCGCCGGCTTCGGCCCAGGGGACGGATGCCTCGAGCGCAGCGAGGTGCTCACGGGCGAGCAGCCCGGGGCCGCCGACCTGTACGATGCGGTCGCCGACCTTCGCGCGGACGCCGATGGCGGCCGAAGCTTCGAACTCGGTCGCGCCGTAGACGGCGAGGCCGCGACGGAACGCCTCGGTGACGATGGCCTTCGCGAGGGGGTGCTCACTGTCCATCTCGGCGGAGGCCGCGTCGACGAGCACCGCGTCGAGCTCGAACCCGGGGGCCGACGCCGCATGGGTAACGGCCGGCTCGCCCTTCGTGAGGGTGCCCGTCTTGTCGAACAGTACCGCGCCGACGGTGCGCATCGTCTCGAGCGCGAGCCGATCGGTCACGAGCACGCCGCCCTTCGCCGCCCGCTCGGTCGCGATCGAGACGACGAGCGGGATGGCGAGGCCGAGGGCGTGCGGGCACGCGATCACGAGCACCGTGATCGTGCGGACGACGGCGTCGTCGGGGCTGCCGAGCAGGGTCCACGCGACGGCGGTGATGACGGCGGCACCGAGGGCGAACCAGAAGAGCCAGCCGGCCGCGCGGTCGGCGAGGCGCTGGGCGCGCGAGCTCGAGGCCTGCGCCTGCGCGACGAGGCGCTGGATGCCGGCGAGCGCCGTGTCGTCGCCGACGGCGCCGACACGCACCCGGATGGCGGTGTCGGTCGCGACGGTGCCGGCGACGACGTGGTCGCCGGGGCCGCGGCTCACGGCGACCGACTCGCCCGTGATCATCGACTCGTCCATCGCCGCGGTGCCGTCGACGACCTCGCCGTCGGCCGGCACGCGCCCGCCGGGGCGCACGATCACGAGGTCGCCCACCGCGAGCTCGGCGGGGGAGACCGTCTCGGTCACGGGGGTGCCGTCGGCGCCGTCGACCACGCGCTCGGCCTCGTCGGGGAGCAGCGCCGCGAGGGCGTCGAGGGCGCTCGAGGCCTGCATGATCGAGCGCATCTCGATCCAGTGGCCGAGCAGCATGATCACGATGAGGAGCGCGAGCTCCCACCAGAAGTCGAGGTGATGGCTCACGAGGCCGAACGTCGCGGCGAGGCTCGCGAAGTACGCGACCGTGATCGCGAGGCCGATGAGCAGCATCATGCCCGGCTTGCGGGCCTTGAGCTCCGACCAGGCCCCCGTGAGGAACGGCCTGCCGCCCCAGAAGTACAGGACCGTGCCGAGGATCGGCGAGATCCACGGGATGATCGCGTTGTCGGGCAGCGTGTAGCCGAGGATCGACGCGAACATCGGGCTGAACGCGATCGTCGGGATCGCGATGACGAGCATGATCCAGAACAGGCGGCGGAACTGGCCGACGTGGTCGCCGTGAACGCCGTGGCCCACGTGACCGCCGCCGTGGCCGGCGTGCATGTCGTGCGCGTCGTGCCCCGCGTGCATGTCGGTCGAGTGGCCTTCGTGGCCGGGGTGGCCGGTCATGTCGTGGCCCGTGTGCGGATCGTGGCCGGTGTGGGGCGCCGTCGCCGTCTGCGCTCGGGCGGTCGTCGTGCCGCCGCTGTGCGCGTCGTCGTCGCCGTGCTCCGCGTGCCCGGTGTGCGGGCCGTGCTCGTGCCCGGAGTGGGTGCCGTGCTCGTGCCCGGTGTGCTCGGGCCGGTGCCCTGCGTGCGTCTCGTCCTTGCCGGTGCTCATCGCGCCTCCTGCGTCTCTCGCCTCAGGTTAATACCCCGTGGGGGTATCTGCAAGGGGGAACTCGGGCTCCTCCCACGCTATTCCCGAATGCGCCCTCCGCGCTCGGCGAACAGCACTCCCGCGCTCGATCGGCGTCTGCTGGGATGGCGTGATGGACATCCTCATCCTCGGTGGAACGCAATGGCTCGGACGAGAACTCGCCCGTGAGGCGGTGCGCCGCGGGCACGACGTGACCTGCCTCGCGCGGGGCGAAGGGGGCGAGGTCGCCCCCGGTGCGCGGCTCGTCGTCGGCGACCGCTCGCGACCCGACGCCTACGACGCGCTCGGCGACGCCGAGTGGGATGCGGTGATCGACGTCACCCGCCAGCCCGGCTTCGCCCGCGGCGCGGCCGACGCGCTCGCGCCGCGCGCCCGCCACTGGACCTTCATCTCCTCGGGCAACGTCTACGCCCGGCACGACGAGCCCGGCGCCGACGAGTCGGCCGAGCTGCTGCCGCCGCTCGAGTCCGGCGAGTCGACGCCCGAGACGTACGGCGAGGCGAAGTCTGCGATCGAGTCGGCGTACGGCGAGGCGGTCGGCGGGCGGCTGCTCGTGATCCGGCCCGGCCTCATCGGCGGGCCCGGCGACGCCTCGGGCCGCAGCGGGTACTGGGTCGCCCGCGCGGCGCGCGACGACGAGCCGATGCTGGTGCCCGCGATCGGCGGGTCGGCGGCACAGTTCATCGACGTGCGCGACCTCGTCGGCTGGACGCTCGACTCGATCGAGCGCGGGCTCACGGGCCGGTTCAACGCGGTCGGCGACCGCTCGACGTTCGGGGCGTTCCTCGACGCCTCGCAGGCCGTCGGCGGGTACCGCGGCGAGGTCGCGGTCGCGACGCCCGACTGGCTCTCGGCGCAGGGCGTCGCCGAGTGGTCGGGCGACGAGTCGCTGCCGCTCTGGATCATCGACGCGGACTGGCAGGCGTTCCAGGACCGCTCGAACGCCGCCGCGCGGGCCGAGGGGCTCGAACTCCGCCCGGTCGACGAGACGCTCGCCGACCTCCTCCTGTGGGAGCGCGAGCAGGGGCTCGATCGGGCGCGCCGCGCCGGGCTCAGCGCCGCGCGCGAGCGCGAACTCGTGGCGGCGCTGCGCGCAGCGGGCGCGGGGCGGCCCGAGGAGTGACGGCTTCAGCAGGATGAGCGGCTCGGCACCGTCGCATGCAGGCGTGCCGGCCCGCTCATCCTGCGCACGGCGACCGGATGCCCCGCGCCCGCGCCGCCGTTCGACCTGACGCGGGCGCGCGGTCTGGGATCGCAGACGTCAGCGCCGGTCGAGGGGTGGGCGGCTGCGCCGGCGACTCGTAGCGTGGGGGCATGGCCGATGTCGCACTCTCGAACGATCCGCTCTGGCCCCGGGCGGGTGACTGGCCTGCGCCCGACTCGCTCGGCCCAGAGGCATCCGCCCGCCTGGCGCTGCTCGGCGTGCCCGCGTGGCGCACCTCGCTCTCGCCGACGAACGCGCACGCCACGCCTGCGGCCGTACGGCAGGCGCTGCGGCGGTACAGCCCGGCGCTCGTGCCCGACCGCGCCGGTCGTGCCGAGGCGATCGACCTCGGCGAGCACCTCGTGGTCGACGCCGGCGACGTCGTCGAGCCCGACGGCCCCGAGGGCGAGGCGCGCACGCGCGCGGCGGTCGCCGGACTGCTCGGGCGCGCCGACGCCGTCATGGCGCTCGGCGGCGACAACTCGGTCACCGTGGCCACGGCGCTCGGCGCCTTCGGCGAGCGGCTCGCCACCGCCGGGCTCGTCACGATCGACGCGCACTACGACCTGCGCGACGGCGTCTCGAACGGGTCGCCGGTGCGGCGCCTCGTCGAAGCCGGACTCGACCCGCACCGCGTCGTGCAGATCGGCATCGCCGACTTCGCGAACTCCGCCGAGTACGCGCGTCGTGCCGCCGAGCTCGGCATCACGGTGATCCACCGCGACGAGCTGCACGGGCGCCGCCCCGCCGAGGTCATGGCCGAGGCGCTCGAGATCGCGGGAGCGGCGGGCGGCCCGGTGCACCTCGACATCGACGTCGACGCGTGCGACCGCGCGGTGGTGCCCGGATGCCCCGCCTCGATGCCCGGCGGCCTCGCCGCGTGGGAGCTGCGCGCGCTCGTGCGGGCCGCGGGCTCCGACGCCCGCGTCGTGAGCGCCGACCTCACCGAGGTCGACGCGACCGCCGACACGCCCGACGGCCGCACGGTGCGCTTGACGGCGCTCTGCGTGCTCGAGTTCCTCGCGGGGGTCGCCGCGCGCTGAGCCGCCGCCGGCCTGGTCGGCGCGCATCGTCCGGCAGTCGTGCGTCGCCCGGCCGTAGCGCGGCGCGCCGAGGAGTGACAGGCTGAGCGTGTAGTCGACCGCCGCGCCGGCGGCGGTTCCCGCGAAGGGGGTCGCGATGTCGTTCATCACCAGGGGGTTCACCGGTCGCGGTCGAGAGCGCGACGACCGGCTTCCGCCGGGGCAGACGCTCGTCCACGACTTCCCCGTGCTGTCGGCCGGGCCGACGCCGCGGGTCGACACCGCCGACTGGGAGTTCACGATCCAGACCGAGCACGGCGGCCGGCGATGGAGCTGGGACGAGTTCATGCAGCTCGAGATCGAGGACGTCACGACCGACATCCACTGCGTCACGCACTGGTCGAAGCTCGGTACGAGCTGGCGCGGCGTCTCGCTCGACACCCTGTTCGACGAGGTCGTGACCGAGTACGACTACGTGATGGCGCACAGCTACGGCGGCTACACGACGAACGTGCCGCTCGAGGAGCTGCTCGACGGCAAGGCCTGGGTGGCCTTCGAGTTCGACGGCGAGCCGCTGGACCCCGAGCACGGCGGGCCCGCCCGGCTGCTCGTGCCGCACCTGTACTTCTGGAAGAGCGCGAAATGGGTGCGCGGGCTCGAGCTCATGCCCGCCGACGACCCCGGGTTCTGGGAGCAGAACGGCTACCACCTCCACGGCGACCCGTGGAAGGAGGAGCGCTACTGGTGAGCGGGGTGCAGCAGCTCCAGACGACGCGCACCGGGTGGCACGTCGCCGAGGTCGCCGAGACGCGGCGCGAGACGCCGACCGCCGCGCGCATCTCGCTCGACGTCGCCGGCTGGCCGGGCAACCTCCCGGGGCAGCACCTCGACGTGCGGCTCACCGCGCCCGACGGGTACACGGCGACGCGCTCGTACTCGATCGCCTCCTCCGGCGACGGGGAGCGCGTCGTGCTCGCGGTCGATCGGCTCCCCGACGGCGAGGTCTCCCCGTTCCTCGTCGACGAGGTGCGCCCGGGCGACCGGCTCGAGGTGCACGGTCCGCTCGGCGCGTTCTTCGTGTGGCGCCCGCCCGTCGCCGGCGCGGTCGGCCGGCCGGTGCAGCTCATCGCCGGCGGCTCCGGGGTCGTGCCGCTCGTCGCGATGGCCCGGGCGCATGCCGACGCGGGCGATCCCACGCCGTTCAAGCTGCTGTACTCGGTGCGCACGCCCGATGACGTGTTCTTCGCCGCCGAGCTCGAGGCGGCGCGGCGCGGGCCCGCGCGGCTCGAAGTCGATCTCGTCTACACGCGGCGCGCCCCGGCCGACAGCACGTCGACCGTGGGCCGCATCACGCGCGACCGCCTCGCGACCGCCGTGATCGATGCCGGGGCCGCCCCGATCGTCTACGTGTGCGGATCGACCGGTTTCGTCGAGCGCGTCGCCGGGTGGCTGATCGAGCTGGGCCACCGTCAGACGGCCATCCGCACCGAGCGCTACGGAGGAACCTGATGCAGCACTTCGACGGCAACCTGCTCGCGGGACCGCTCGCGGAGGTGTTCGCCTTCGACCCGACGACGGCGCGAGCGCGGTGCAACGGCTGCGGCGCCGTCGCCGAGCTCGCGACCGCGCTCGTCTACCGCAGCGGCGCCGGGAGCGTGGCCCGGTGCCGCGGCTGCGGCGCGGTGCTCCTCACGCTCGTCGAGGGCGAGGGGCGCACGTTCGTGAACTTCACCGGCACCGGTGCGATCGAGATCGCGAAGACAGGGAGGGACGACGCATGAAGACGCTCTACCTCGTGCGGCACGCGAAGTCGGACTGGGGCGACCCGATGCTCGACGACCACGAGCGCCCGCTGAACGACCGCGGCCTGCGCGACGCACCGGCCATGGGCCACCGGCTCGCCGAGCGCGGGGTGGCGCCCGACCGCATCGTGACGAGCACCGCCGTGCGCGCACGCAGCACGGCGCGCCTGCTCGCCCGCGTGCTCGGCATCGGCGACGATCACGTCGTCGAGCTCGACGAGCTCTACGCGGCGTCGGGCCGGGGCATCCTGAACGTGGCGGCCGATCTCGACGACGAGCTCGGCGTGGCCATGCTGGTCGGCCACAATCCCGGCATGAGCGACGCCGTCGGCGAGCTCACGGGCGAGTGGGTCGAGCTGCCGACGTGCGCCGTCGTCGAGTGCCGGGTCGACGTCGACTCGTGGGCCGAGCTCGTCGAGGGCACCGGCGAGCTCCTCGCCGTCGACACCCCCAAGCACTGAGCCGGGTCGCACCCGCCCGGGGTCGACCGCCCGGCGGCCGCGGTGCGGTCAGGCGATCGGGATGCCGCCGGCGACGACGCGACGGACGAGCGGGACGCCGGGGCGGTAGGCGAGGTGCAGGTAGCTCGGCGCATCGAGCTCGACGAGGTCGGCGCGCAGCCCCGGCCGGATCGCGCCCACGTCGTCGCGACGCAGCGCCAGCGCCCCGCCCGCGGTCGAGGCCCACACCGCTTCGGCGGGGGTCATGCCCATGTCGCGCACCGCGACGGCGATGCAGAACGGCATCGAGCTCGTGAAGCTCGAACCCGGGTTGCAGTCGCTCGCGAGCGCGACGGTCACGCCCGCGTCGATCAGCCGGCGCGCGTCGGGGTAGGGCTGGCGGGTCGAGAACTCGACGCCGGGCAGCAGCGTCGCGACCGTGTCGGACGAGGCGAGCGCCGAGACGTCCGCGTCGCTCAGGAAGGTGCAGTGGTCGACCGACGCCGCCCCGAGCTCGACGGCGAGGCGCACGCCCTCGCCCTCGCCGAGCTGGTTGCCGTGCACGCGCACGCCGAGACCGGCGGCGGCGCCCGCCTCGAGCACCCGGCGCGACTGCTCGGCGGTGAACGCCCCGCGCTCGCAGAAGGCGTCGACCCAGCGCGAGTGCGGCGCGCAGGCGGCGAGCATCTCGCCGATCACCACGTCGACGTAGGCGTCGGCCGCTGCGGCCTGGTCGCCGTCGAAGCGCGGATCCTCCCGGAACTCGAACGGCACGACGTGCGCGCCGAGGAAGGTGACCTCCTCCGTCACCTCCCGGGCGAGGCGCACGAGCCGCTCCTCGTCGGCGACGCTCAGGCCGTAGCCCGACTTGATCTCGAAGGTCGTCGTGCCCTGCGCGTGCAGTTCGGCGACGAAGCCCGCGAGGCGCTCCCGCAGCTCGTCGTCGGTCGCGGCGCGCGTCGCCGCGACGGTCGACCGGATGCCGCCAGCCTCGTAGCGGTTGCCGGCCATGCGCGCGGCGAACTCCTCGGCGCGGTCGCCGCCGAACACGAGGTGGGTGTGGCTGTCGACGAACCCCGGGATGACGGCGCGGCCGCCGGCGTCGAGCACCTCGACGCCGGCCTCGGCGGTCTGCGCGTGCGCCTCGGCCGCAGGGCCGACCCACGTCACCAGGCCGTCGGCGACGAGCACCGCCGCGTCGCGGACGATGCCGAGGGGGCCGCCCTCGCGGCCGGGCTGCTCGTCGTTGGTGACGAGCTCGCCGATGTTGGTGAAGAGGGTGGCCCGAGGCATCCGTGTCGCCTTTCGATCGTCGGAGTGGGAGGAACCGCTCAGCGGTCGAGCATCGGCACGTCGACGCCGCGCTCTCGCGCCACCTCGACGGCCCGCTCGTAGCCCGCGTCGACGTGGCGGATCACGCCCATGCCCGGGTCGTTCGTGAGCAGCGCCGTGAGCTTCGCCGCGGCGAGCTCGGTGCCGTCGGCGACCGAGACCTGGCCCGCGTGGATCGAGCGGCCGATGCCGACGCCGCCGCCGTGGTGGATCGACACCCAGGTCGCCCCCGACGACGCGGCCGTGAGCGCGTTGAGCAGCGGCCAGTCGGCGATCGCGTCGGAGCCGTCCTTCATGGCCTCGGTCTCGCGGTAGGGGCTGGCGACGCTGCCCGAGTCGAGGTGGTCGCGGCCGATGACGATCGGCGCCTTGAGCTTGCCCTCGGCGACGAGCCGGTTGAACAGCAGGCCGGCCTGGTGGCGCTCGCCGTAGCCGAGCCAGCAGATGCGTGCGGGCAGGCCCTCGAACTCGACGCGCTCGGCCGCGGCGTCGAGCCACTTGTGCAGGTGCTGCTTCTCGGGGAAGAGCTCCTTGATGGCCTCGTCGGTGACGCGGATGTCGTCGGGGTCGCCGGAGAGCGCGACCCAGCGGAACGGCCCGAGGCCCTCGCAGAAGAGCGGGCGGATGTAGGCCGGCACGAAGCCGGGGAACTCGAAGGCGCGGTCGTAGCCGCCCTTGCGGGCCTCGTCGCGGATCGAGTTGCCGTAGTCGAAGACCTCGGCGCCCTCGTCCTGGAACTCGACCATGGCCTGCACGTGGTGCGCCATCGAGGTCTGCGCCTTGCGCGTGAAGCCCTCGGGGTCGTCGGCTGCGGCCTGCTTCCGGTCGGCGACGGAGATGCCCTCGGGAAGGTAGGCGAGCGGGTCGTGCGCGCTCGTCTGGTCGGTGACGACGTCGACCGTCAGCTCGCCGGCGCGGTGACGGCGCAGGAGCTCGGGGAACACCTCGGCGGCGTTGCCCACGACGCCGACCGACCAGCCGCGGCGCTCGGCCTTCGCCTTGAGCACCTTCGCGATCGCGGCGTCGAGGTCGGTCTCGACCTCGTCGAGGTAGCGCTTGCCGACGCGGCGGCGGAGCCGGGTCTCGTCGACGTCGACGATGAGGCAGGCGCCGTCGTTCAGGGTGACGGCCAGCGGCTGCGCGCCGCCCATGCCGCCGCAGCCGCCGGTGAGGGTGAGGGTTCCGGCGAGCGGGCCCTCGCCCTCGTGCCGGGCCTCGGCGCCGCCGAGCGCACTGCCGCGACCCTCGGCGATGAGCTTGCGGCCGACCGCGGCGAAGGTCTCGTACGTCCCCTGCAGGATGCCCTGCGAGCCGATGTAGATCCACGACCCGGCCGTCATCTGGCCGTACATCATCAGGCCCTCGGCCTCGAGCTTGCGGAACTCGGGCCACGTCGCCCAGTCGCCGACGAGGTTCGAGTTGGCGATGAGCACGCGCGGCGCCCACACGTTGGTGCGGAAGACGCCGACGGGCTTGCCCGACTGCACGAGCAGGGTCTCGTCGGGCTCGAGGCGCTTGAGCGTCTCGGTGATGGCGTCGAAGGACTCCCAGTTGCGAGCGGCCTTGCCGGTGCCGCCGTAGACGACGAGGTCCTCGGGGTGCTCGGCGACCTCGGGGTCGAGGTTGTTCATGAGCATGCGCAGCGGCGCCTCGGTCTGCCAGCTCTTCGCGGAGAGCTCGGTGCCGCGAGGGGCGCGGACGGTGCGCGGGCCGGCGGCGGCGCGCGTCTCGGTCGTGGGTGCGTCGGTCATGTCTCGATGGTCGCGCACGGGCGAGGCCGCGACAACGGATGCCACGTGGTGTGCGTCCGGGATCCCAGAACCGGTGCGGCTGCGAACGCGAACAGCCCGCGAACCGGTCGGCTCGCGGGCTGTTCGATGATTCGGGTTGCGACGGGACGTCGCCCGGCGGCTACGCGCCCGGGACGGCGGTGCCCGGCTCGACGAGGCCCGAGCGGGTGCTGTTCTCGCCGACCTTGCCGCGGATGAAGATCAGCAGCACGAGGCCCGTGAGGATGACCACGGGGTTGCCGAGTCCGGCGAGGGCGGCGATCCCGCCCTCGGCCGGATACTGCGTCTGCAGGAAGGTCGACGGGTCGGTCGTCGCGTGCAGCAGGATCGGCCAGATCAGATTGCCGGTCACGCGCAGCGCGAGGTACATGCAGATGCCGAACGCGAAGGTGTAGACGAGCTGGAAGAGCGTGGCGAACAGGGACTGGCCGCTCAACAGGTTGCCCGAGTGCAGCGCCGCGAAGAGTGCTGCCGAGACGACCGCGACGGTGATCTCGCGGTAGCCGCCCTTGCGCATCAGGTTCACCACGAAGCCGCGCGTCAGCACCTCTTCGGCGAAGCCGATGAACAGGCCGGCCACGAGCCACGCGACGACCATCGCGGCCCCGGCCTCGGCGTAGTCGACCGACGCGAAGTGCAGCAGGTTGAAGAGCAGCACGACCGCGACCGCGATCCACATCCAGCCGCGCCCGCGGATCGGCTGCGGGCCGAACAGCTCGCGCAGCCAGCCGAGCGACCACGCGAGGACGACGAGCACGAGGCTGCCGAACGCGATCGGGATGACGTAGAAGAGCCAGACCTGCACGGCCGGGTCGGTCGTGTTCGGGAAGAGCGGCGCGAAGAGGAGGGGGACGCCCTGGTAGATCGCGAAGTAGGCGACGACGACGAGCAGCGAACGCCACCAGCCGCCCTTCTGCCAGAAGCGTCGCCAGGCGGATTCCGTCGTCGGGCGGGTCGAGCCGTCGGCGCCCTGGGAGTCGCCCGTGCTCGCGGTCATGCGACGACCGCCGTTGCGCGCGGGGCGTCGAGGCGCTCGTTCGAACCGCGGATGACGAACGCGACGACGATGAGACCGAGTACTCCCGCGATCTGGTTCACGATGCCGCCGAACACGGCGAACGGGCCGGGGGTGCCGTGCGTGACCGCGAACGTCGAGAAGTCCCACAGGCCGTGCAGCACCATCGCCCAGATGAGGCTGCCGGTCGTACGGCGCAGGATGTAGAAGACCGTTCCACCCATGAAGGCCAGGCCGACCTGCTGGAGCGTGGTGAGCAGGTCCTGTCCGCTGAACGCGTTGGTGAGGTGCATGAGGGCGAACAGTGCCGACGTGAGGAACCAGACCCAGCCCTCGCCGAGTCGGCTGCGGAGGCCGACGAGGAGCAGGCCGCGAGTCGTCATCTCCTCGGTGAAGCCGACGAGCAGCAGCACGATCGACGCGGCCAGGAAGCCCACGTCGTACGAGCCCCAGTCGGTGCTTGCGAGGTTGATCAGCATCGCGACCGCCATGAGCGCGGGAACGAAGATCGGCCACCGGGCGCTGTGCCGGCGGTCGAACAGGGCCGGGCGCCACCACCCGAGGAGACTCGCCGTGATCGCGAGCAGGATCGTGCCGATGATGAGCGAGACGCCCGCACCGAAGAAGAGGGTGCCGGCATCGTCACCGAAGTGGGTGTACGGAATCCCGCTCCACGTCTGGACGGCGAAGACGACGATGACGTAGCCGAGCCAGATCGCCAGCCCGATCCAGACCCGTGGTCGGACGCGGAGCGCGGTGGCGGTTTCGGTGGTGGTGTCGGTCACGGCAGCCTCTCAGGACGGGGAACCGGCACCCCGCAGGCGCGCGAGCCGGTGATCGAATCATTGCAGAAGGACGCCCCGATTCGCCGTCGGACGTACGTTCGAGAGCGTCGCGCCGTCGTCGGCCTGATGCAGCCGACGTCACTGCCCGATCAACCGCGCGGAGCGGATCGCTCAGCCGAGCTCGATGCCGCGGGCCGCCATGAACGGGATCGCGTCGATCGCGGAACCGTCGATGCGGACCTCGTAGTGCAGGTGGCAGCCCGTCGAGGCGCCCGTCGAACCGACCGCGCCGATGAGCTGGCCCGCCGCGACCTTCTGGCCCGGTGCGACGAGGATGCCGCCGTCGATGAGGTGCGCGTACCCGGTCGAGACGCCCGAGCCGTGATCGATCAGGACCCAGTTGCCGTACGAGCCGTTGGGCCGGGCCTCGACGACGGTGCCGCCGGTCGCGGCGAACACCGGCGTGCGGCAGCCCGCGGCGAGGTCGGTGCCGCGGTGGAAGTCGTTGACGCCGGGCAGCGGCTTGTTGGGCCGCGGGCCGAAGCCGTCGGTGAGGTTGCTGTTCTCGACGGGGTTCGACCAGCCCTGGTCGCTGAGCTGCCCGGAGTCCTGCGGAAGCGTCTCGATGAAGGCGACGCTCGTCGAGGCCACGCGCGTCTTCAGCCCGGACAGGGCGGAGCGGGCCTTGCTCACGGCGCGCTCGGCGTCGTCGACCTTCTCCTCCGCGGCGTCGATGTCGATCTCGTCGACCGCGGCCCACGCCTCCTCGGCTCGCGCCTCGGCCGCATCTGCCTCGGCGTCGCGCTTCGCGGTGATCTCGAGCAGCTGGTCGGCGTCACCGGCGATGTCGGAGATGCGGGCGACTCCGCCGAGCCCGGCGAGCAGGTCGCCGCCCGAGCCGATGGCGGCGCTCATGGAGTTGAGGGAGGCGTTGCTGCCCTTCGACGCGGCGAGGTAGCCCGCCGCGGCGACGTCGGCGTCATGCCTGGCGTCGTCGGCGATCGACTGCATGCGCTCCGCGATGCCGCGCGCGACCTCGCGGGTCGACTTCAGGGCAGCGAGCTCGGCCTCGGCGTCGCGCAGTGCGGCGACCGCACGGTCGAGTCGGGCGCGCGCCTGGAGCAGGGGACCGACGTTCGAGTCGGTCGTCGTCGAGATGCGGGCGAACGGGCCGTCGCCGATGAGGATGACCGGCGCGCTGGGCGCCGTGGTCGGCTTCGGCGCGGGCTGCTGGGTGCCCGGCGCGGGCGTCGGCGTCGGAGTGGGCGTCGGCGTCGGAGTGGGAGTCGGCGTCGGGGTCGGAGTGGGCGTCGGCGTGGGCTCGGGCGTCGGCTCCGGAGTGAGAGTCGGCGTCGGCTCCTCGGTCGGCGTCGGCTCCTCGGTCGGCGTGGGCTCCTCAGTCGGCGTCGGCTCTTCGGTCGGCGTCTCTTCGGCGGGTGCCTCGGTCTCGGCCGAGGAATCGCTCGTCTCGGTCGTGGAGGTCTCGGTCGTCGCCGTCTCGGTCGCCTCGACCGGGGCGACCTCTTCGGCCACCGCAGCAGGAACCGCGTTCATGCCGATCAGCACCGCGATCGCGGCGGCCGCCACGGCAGTTCCGCTCGGCCGGGCGCGACGCGCTCGGAAGGGGTCTTTCGCGGTGAGACTGAAGCGGTGCGGCATTGGGTTCCGTTCGGGTTGCCGGGTTTTCGGGCCGACGTACCTCAGTCTTGCACCCGCGTCAGCGAGGCACAACCGCTCCGCGCGTCGCGGCCGTGCCCTCTTCGGGGGAGCCGGACGGCGCCGCAGCGGCCTCCCGGGCCCCGACGAAGGAGGGGCGATCCGCCGCGCGCACCGCCCCTCGGGACCCCGGCGATCGTCGCCGGGGCCGGTGTTCGCGGGCTCAGTCGAGCGCGCCCACGGGCGCTGCCGCGCGTGCGGCGACCTCGCCCGACAGCACCGCCGCGGTGATCGCCTCGATCTCGGGGGAGAGGTGACGGTCGGGGCCGGGGCCCGCGCCGAGCGACTCGGTGAGTGCGACGACGGCGCCGGTCGGCGCTCCGGGCTCGAGCGGGGCGCGCAGCGCGAGTCCGCGTGCGGCGGTCATCACCTCGATCGCCAGCACCCGGGCGAGGCCGTCGATCGAGCGGCGGAGCTTGCGGGCGGCGGCCCAGCCCATCGAGACGTGGTCCTCCTGCATCGCCGACGACGGGATCGAGTCGACCGAGGCCGGCACGGCGAGGCGCTTCATCTCCGAGACGATGCCCGCCGCCGTGTACTGGGCGATCATCAGGCCCGAGTCGACGCCGACCTCGTGGGCGAGGAACGGCGGCAGCCCCTGGTTGCGGGCCCGGTCGAGGAACCGGTCGGTGCGCCGTTCGCTCATCGAGGCGACGTCGGCCGCGGCGATCGCGAGGAAGTCGAGCACGTACGCGACGGGTGCGCCGTGGAAGTTGCCGTTCGACTCGACGCGCCCGTCCTTCGTGAGCACGGGGTTGTCGATCGCGCTCGCGAGCTCGGCCTCGGCGACCGAGATCGCGTGGGCGAGCGTGTCGCGGGCGGCGCCGTGCACCTGCGGGGCGCAGCGCAGCGAGTAGGCGTCCTGCACGCGGCCGTCCTCGGGGCCCTTGTGCGAGTGCACGATGGGGGACTCGGCGAGGAGCTTGCGGAAGTTCGCGGCCGAGATCGCCTGGCCGCGCTGCGGGCGCAGCTCGTGCAGGTCGGCGGCGAAGACGGCGTCGGTGCCCATGAGCCCCTCGACGCTCATCGCGGCCGAGACATCGGCGGTCGTGAGCAGCAGGCGGAGGTCGTCGATCGCGAGGGCGAGCATGCCGAGCATGCCGTCGGTGCCGTTGATGAGGGCGAGGCCCTCCTTCTCGCCGAGGTGGAGCGGCGTGATGCCGGCCGCCGAGAGCGCCGACGAGGCATCCATGAGCTCGCCCGCGGCGTCGCGCACCTCGCCCTCGCCCATCGCGACGAGCGCGCAGTGCGCGAGGGGGGCGAGGTCGCCCGAGCAGCCGAGCGAGCCGTACTCGCGCACGACGGGCGTGATGCCGGCGTTGAGGATCGCCGCGTAGGTCTCGGCGGTCTCGCGGCGCACGCCCGTGCGGCCGGTCATGAGGGTCGAGAGGCGCAGCAGCATGAGGGCGCGCACGACCTCGCGCTCGACCTCGGCACCCGAGCCCGCGGCGTGCGAGCGCACGAGGCTCGCCTGGAGCTGCGCGCGGCGGTCGTCGGCGATGAAGGTCGTCGCGAGGGCGCCGAACCCGGTGGAGATGCCGTAGTGCGGGTTCGGGTCGGCGGCGAGGCCGTCGATGATCGCACGGCTCGCCGACACCTCGGCGAGGGCGGCCTCGTCGAGCACGATGGATGCCCCGTGGCGGGCCACGGCGACGACGTCGTCGATGCTCAGGCCGGCGATGCCGACGGTGACGGCCGTGGGGGTCGAGGTCGCGTTGCTGCTCATGTCTGATATTCCACCTCGCGGATGCCTCGCGCGGGAGGCACGATCGGGCGTGGCTGTCTGGCATCCCGGACGATAGGGTCGCCGTATGGCGACATCGAAGGTGCCGGCGGCCGACCAGACGCTCGCGATCCTCGCGCATCTCGCCGCGCAGCGCGGGCCGGTGCCCGCCGCCACCATCGCGCAGGCGCTCGAGCTGCCGCGCTCGACCGTCTACCACCTGCTCGCCGTCATGCAGGAGCGCGGGTTCGTGGTGCACCTCCCCGAGGAGCGGCGCTACGGGCTCGGCATCGCCGCGTTCGAGCTCTCGAGCGGATTCAGCCGCCAGCAACCGCTCGCGCGGCTCGGCGGGCCGCTCGTCGCCGGGCTCGTCGACCGGCTCGGCGAGAGCGGGCACCTCGCCGTGCTCCACGGGCACGACGTGCTCTACCTCGTCGAGGAGCGGGCCCCGCGGCGGCCCTCGCTCGTCACCGACGTCGGCGTGCGGCTGCCCGCGCACCTCACCGCGACGGGGCGGGCGATGCTCGCCGCGCTGCCGCCCGCGCAGCTGCGCGCGCTCTACCCCGACCGGGCCGCCTTCGCCTGGCGCGGAGCCCCGAACGAGACGGGGGAGTGGCGGTACGGCCGCCTCAAGCAGGTGCTGCAGCGGGTGCGCGAGGCGGGCTGGGCCGCCGAGGACGGCGAGGTCACCGAAGGGCTCGCCTCGGTCGGCGCGGCGGTGCTCGACCACGTCGGCTGGCCGGCCGCCGCGATCGCGGTCACCTATCGGGCCGACTCGGATGCCGCGGCCCACGCCGACGAGATCGCCGCCGCCGTCCGTTCGGCGGCCGCCGAGCTCTCGCGCCGCATCGGCGCCGCGCGTTGACCGTGCCGCGTCGACCGTCCCGCCCCGACCGCCCCGCGCGTCGATCGACGATGTCCGGATACTGTCGGTCGGCGTCGGTTTCCGACGAGTCGCGGAGGCGCCTCCGCCGGTAGCGTGGCGGCATGACGGCTTACGAGGTACTGGAGATCGGCGCACTCGACGAGTGGCGTGCACACCACGGCGGGTTCCGCCCCGACAGCTCGCGCGACGGTCGGCGGGTGGTCGACCACGACCTCGCCATGCAGTACATCGGACTCACAGCGAACGCCCTCGAACCGGGTGAGCAGGCGGGCTACTGGCACACCCACGCGCGCATCGAGGAGCTCTACGTCTTCCTCTCGGGGCGCGGCCAGATGGGACTCGACGACGAGGTGGTCGAGGTCGGCCCGGGCACCGTCGTGCGCGTCGGCCAGGACGTCGCGCGCACCTGGCGCTGCGCCCCCGACGGCACCGAGCAGCTGCGCTGGCTCTGCATCCGCGCCGGCGGCGGCGAGCTGCCGCACCTCCCCGACGACTCGGCGCGACTGCCCGAGCGGGCGATGCCCTGGTAGCTCCGGGCGCCTGATCGCCCGGTGCGGCGTCAGGCGCGCGGCGTGAGCCAGCGGTGCAGCCGGCGGGTGACCCACGGCAGCACCCAGTACGTCATGATCGGCGTGAGGATGAGCGTCGTCACGAGCGCGCGCAGCCAGATCGGCAGCTCGCCGAAGCCCGGCACCGGCGATACGAGGTACGAGAACGCCAGGTTCACGGGGAAGAAGCCCAGCCAGATGGTGACGGCCTGCTTCCATCGCGGCGGGGCGGGCGGCGGCGAGGCCTCGTCGAGGGGTGCGCCCGAGGCATCCGCCGCGGGGATCGACCCGGTGGCCGGGTCGTCGAACCAGCCCTCGATGCCGGTGCGCCGCTTGCTGCGCTCGGAGCGCACGAAGCCCTCGCCCATCGACAGCCACCAGGTGCGCTCGCCCGACCGCTCCCAGGCCTCGAGCGCGTCTTCGCTCGCGAAGCGGTAGAGCATGTGCCAGACCTGCGACGACTCGCCGGCGCGCACCCAGCCCGAGCCGAGGAAGCCCGGGTACTTGTTCGCGAGGTTGACGCCCGTCTGCACCCATGCGGTGGCCTCGGCGATGTGCGCGGGGTCGACCTCGCGGCGGATCGAGACGGTGATGGGTTCGGACATGCGTGTTCCTCGGGTTCCGGGTGCTCGTGGCAGGGGAAGCGGGCGGGTCGGCGGTGCGGGGTGTCGCGCGCCGACTGTCGAGTGTAGTTCGAGGATGTTTCGCGTTCGTGACGCCGCTAGCGTTGACGCGTGATCAGACTGCTCTGCTTCGCCCTCCTGGGTGCCGTGGTCGCCGGCGGCGTGGCCTGGATCGTGTCGGCCGACGAGGCCTGGGCGGGCCTCGTCATCCCGTGCTTCATCACGCTCAGCGTGCTCACCCCCATCGTGCTCGCCGTGCGCGGCGTCGCGGGCGCAGGGCTCGGCGCGCTCGCCGGGCCGCCGAACGCCGACGAGCTCGCCGCGGCCGAGGCGCAGGGGCGGCTCGCGCTCGCGCGGGTGAAGGCCATCAGCCGCACCGGCACCATGATCAACGACCAGCCCGTGTGCGACCTCGACCTCGTGGTGGTGCCCCGATTCGGCCGGCCCTTCGAGGTGCGCACGCGCCGGATCGTCGACCTCGTCGAGATCCCCCGGCTGCAGCCCGAGGGCGTCGTCGTCGTGCTCATGCGCGAGCAGGCGCCGTCGCCGGTCACGATCGTGATGGACCCGCCCGACGACTGGGTGCTGCTGGCGCAGTCCGACGAGCGGGTGCGCACGACCCGAAGCGCCGACCCGTTCGTGCCCGCGCCCGAGGCCGGGAAGGACGCGAGGACGGGGCTGCGGAGGATCCCCGCGCCGCTGTACCTCGTGGCGGCCCTCGCGGGTGCCGCCCTCGCACTGATCCCCGCGTATCCGACCATCGCCGCGCTCGCGACCGGCGGGACGACGCTGGGCGAGGTGCGCCACGCCTCCTCCGAGGAGGGGCGTGCGGAGTCCGACGCCGAGGCCGAGGCGGCCGCGGGCATGTTCGTGGGGGAGAACGCCCGCGTCGCGGTCGACGTGCTGATCGAGGGGCTCGACTCGAACGACGTGACCCAGCTCGTGTTCTGGGCGGCGAACCTCTCGGCGACGGCGCCGAGCGCCCCCGGCGCCGGCACGCTCGACGGCTACCACGTGATCGACGGCGAGTTCGAGAACACCGGCCCCGCGGGAAGCCAGCCCGACCCGGGCGCGCTCGAGCTCATGCTCTTCGACGCGACCGCCGTCGACACGGGGCGGTTCCCCGAGCTGATCGCCGAGGCGCAGCGGCTGAGCGGGCTCGACGAGCTCGATCCCGAACAGGACCAGTGGGTGTACGTCTCGCGCTCGGGGTCGTCGGAGACGGGGGCGCCGCCCGTCGTCGTCGACGTGCCCGTGTACGGCGAGTACTACGACGCCTGGGTCACCTTCTCGCTCGAGGGCGAGGTGCTCTCGATGCGCGGCGGAGCCCCGGGGTCGGCGAGCTACGAGGCCGAGAACGGCGCCGGCTGACCGGTCGGGTCGGAGTCGGAGCCGGAGTCGGGCCGCTCGGTCGGTGACGGCCGGTCGGCGGGGTCGGGCATGAGCACGGTCGAGAGCATGACGGTGCGGACGTCGCTCGCGTCGGAACCCGGTGCGGCGTCGGCGGCGGCCGCCCCGGCGGGCGGCGTCAGGTAGGGCGCGAGGAGCTCGCCGAGCCCGGCCTGGATCCGGGCGAGGTCGTCGGGGCCGACGTGCAGGCGAACCTGCCCGAAGCCGAGGTGCTCGCGGAACCCGGGGATCGCCGAGGCGCGGTCGAAGTCCTCGCCGAGGTGCGCCAGGAAGGTCAGGAACGACTGCTGCAGCTCGCGGTCGCCCATCTGCCGGAGCTCGTCGTGGTCGACGTGCGCCATGCGCTCGCCGAGGGCGAAGGTGCGTTCGACGGCGCCGCGGATGCGCCGCTCGTCGACGACGGCGATGAGGCCGGCGTCGACGAGGGCGGCGACATGGCGGTAGAGCGTCGCCTGGGCGACGTCGGGCAGTGCGTTGCGCAGGTCGGAGGTCGTCACCCGGCGTCCGTCGCCGAGCTGCTGGATGATCCGCAGCCGGACCGGGTGCATGACGACGTCGGCGATCGGCGAGACCTTGCGCACGGCTGACCCTTCCCATTATTCTCACGATGAGAACATTCTCAATACCTGAACGAAGTATCCCACCGAAGGGCAACCCCATGAACTCCACCGCGATCGAGGTCGCCGGGCTGTCGAAGCGCTTCGGCGACGTCGACGCCGTGCGCGAGGCCACCTTCCGCGCCGAGCCGGGCCGCGTCACCGGATTCCTCGGCCCGAACGGCGCGGGCAAGTCGACGACGCTCGCCATGCTGCTCGGGCTGACCCGGCCCGATGCGGGCTCGGCACGCATCGGCGGCGCGGCGTACCGCGAGCTCGCCGACCCGAGCGGCACGGTCGGCGCCGTGCTCGACGCGGCGGGCGCGCATCCCTCGATGACGGGCCGCGGCCACCTCGGGGCGTACGCCGAGCTCGGCGGTCACCCGCGGGCCCGGGTCGACGAGGTCGCGGCGACGACGGGCATCGTCGAGTACCTCGACCGGCGCATCCGCGGCTACTCGACGGGCATGCGGCGCCGCCTCGCCCTCGCGACCGCGCTGCTCGGCGACCCGTCGGTGCTCGTGCTCGACGAGCCGTCGAACGGGCTCGACCCGGCCGGCATCGTCTGGCTGCGCGAGTTCCTCCGCGCCTTCGCGGCGCGCGGCGGCACGGTGCTCATCTCGAGCCACGTGCTGACCGAGCTCCAGCACGGCATCGACGACCTCGTGCTCATCGACCGTGGCCGGGTCGCCTGGTCGGGCCCCCTCGACGACTTCACCGCGTCCGCCTCGAGCCTCGAGGCGGCCTTCCTCGCCCACACCATGGAGGTGCACCCGTGACCGCACTCGTCCGAGGCGAACTCGCCAAGCTGCTCGCCACCCGGCTGCCGCTCGCCGCCCTGCTCACCGCGCTCGGCTGCGGATTCGGGTTCACCGCGCTGCTCGCGCTCGTCGGGCCCGGCGAGTCGACCACGCCGCTGCCGGGCATCGAGACGACCGAGGGCGTCGGGCTCGTCGTGGGCATGGGCGGCCTGCTGCTGTTCGTGCCCGCGCTGATCGGCACGGTCGCCGTCACCGGCGAGTACCGCCACCGCACGATCGGCACGACGTTCCTGACCGTCCCGCGGCGTGGCCGGGTGCTCGTCGCGAAGCTGCTCGTGTTCGGCGGGCTCGGCCTCGCCTACGGCGCGGCCGCCGCGCTCGGCACGGCGGTCGCCCTCCTCGCCGCCGCGGCGGTGCGCGGGGTGTCGCTCGGCGTGCCGGCTGGGGCGCTCGCCGTGATGCTCGCCCAGCTCGCGCTCGCCGCGGCCGTCTACTCGGTGCTCGGCGTCGCGATCGGCGCGCTCGCCCGCAACCAGCTGCTCGCCGTCGGCATCGTGCTCGGGTACTTCTACTTCCTCGAGCACGTGCTGCTGCTCATCCCGGGGGTCAACGTGATCCACCCGTTCCTCCCCGGCGGTGCGACGGCCGCGCTGACCGACTTCACGTTCCTCAGCGAGGCGATCGGCGAGCAGCTCCCGATCTCGATGCCCGTGGCGACCTCGCCCGCGATCGGCGCCCTCGTGCTGCTGGGGTACGCGGCGGTCGCCGCCGTGGTCGCGGTCGCCGTGCCGTTGCGGCGCGACGTGCGCTAGCTACCGCGTCTCGCCGCCCAGCTGCCCGAGCAGGGCCGCCGCCGGGGCCGACAGCGGCTCGCCGCCGCGCCACACCGCCCGGAGCCGTCGGCCGAGGTCGAGGCCGTCGACGGGCACCTCGACGAGTTCACCGCGGGCGATCCACGGCCGTGCGGCGAGCTCGCTGAGCACCGCAGGTCCGGCGCCGGAGGCGGCCGAGATGAGCACGGCGGCGTTGCTCGACAGCACCATCGCCGGTGCCGCGAGCTCGCGCCCCGCCGGGCTCGCGAGCGGGCCGAGCGCCTCCGCGAGCGTCGAACGCGTGCCCGAGCCCGCCTCCCGGGTCACGAGCGGCGTCGAGGCGAGCTCGTCGGGGGTGACGTGCGTGCGTCTCGTCCACGGGTGGGCGGGGGCGACGACCACCACGAGCCGGTCGCGGGCGACGATGCGACTGCGCGTGCCGCGCGGCACCGAGGGGGACTCGACGAAGCCCAGCTCGATCTCGCGGGCCGCCAGCAGCTCGAACACCTGGGTCGAGTTCTCGACGCGCACCCTGACGTCGAGCTCGGGATGCGCGTGCCGCAGCCCGGCGATCCAGGCGGGCAGCAGGTACTCGGCGACGGTGAGGCTCGCCGCGAGGTCGAGCCGTGCCTCGTGCCGATCGCGCAGGGCGGTGGCGGTGGCGAGGAGCTCGGCGGCCCCGTCGACGAGGCGCCCGGCGAGCTCGGCGACGACGAGCCCGTCGGCGGTGAGCCGCGACCCGCGCGGGTGCCGCTCGACGAGCGTGAGCCCGAGGTTGCGTTCGAGGTTCGCGAGGGAGCGGCTGGCGTTCGGCTGCGCCATGCCGACGGCACGGGCGGCGGCGCCGAGGCTGCCGTGCGTGCCGACTGCGGCGAGCAGCTCGAGCACGGGGAGCTCGGGCCAGCGAGAAGGCATATCTGCATGATATGCCTCGATGCCGGAATGACGGCTACTGCGCGACCGACGCCGCTGGGAGGGTGGAGGAATGCTCCACCCCGCACCACCGCCTCAGCGCTCGCTCGCCGAGCGCCTCGGCACCCGGCTCCGCCTGCTCGCCCCCGGCCTCGCGCTCTGCGCCGTCGCCGCGGGCCTCGCCCTCGCCGGGACGCTCGTCCTCCCGACGCTGAGCGCCCTGCTCACGGCCATCGTGCTGGGGGTGCTGCTGCGCAACCTCGTTCCCCTCTCGCCGCGGTTCGAGCCCGGCCTCGCCTTCGCGGCGAAGCCGCTGCTCCGCCTCGGCATCGTGCTGCTGGGCCTGCAGCTCGTGCTCGGCGACATCCTCGCCCTCGGACCCGGCATGATTGCCGTCGTCATCGCGATCGTCGCGGGCGGCATCGGCGCGACCCTCCTCATCGGCCGCTGGCTCGGCATCGGTGCGACCCAGCGCCTGCTCATCGCGTGCGGCTTCTCGATCTGCGGCGCGGCCGCCGTCGCCGCCGTCGACGGCGTGGTCGACGCCGACGAGGAGGAGGTCGTCACCGCCGTCGCGCTCGTCGTGATCTTCGGCACGCTGATGATCCCGCTCGTGCCGTTCGTGGCCGGCCTCATCGGCCTCGACGAGCGGCAGGCCGGCATGTGGGCGGGCGGCTCGATCCACGAGGTCGCCCAGGTCGTCGCCGTCGGCGGGGCGCTCGGCGGCACGGCGCTCGGCGTCGCGGTCGTCGTCAAGCTCGCGCGCGTGCTCATGCTCGCCCCGGTGATGGCCGTCATCGGCATCCAGCGGCGCCGCGCCCTCGCGACGACCGAGGGCGGGCACGGCGCGGATGCCCCGGGCCGCCGCCGAGCCGCGAAGCAGCCCCCGCTCGTGCCCCTCTTCGTCGTCGGCTTCATCGTGATGGTCGTCATCCGATCGCTCGGCGTGGTGCCGCCCGCCGTCGTCGCGGGTGCGGGCGTCGCGCAGACGGTCCTGCTCGCCGCCGCGATGTTCGCCCTCGGCACCGGGGTGCGGTTCAGCATGTTCCGCCGCGTCGGCGTGCGCCCGTTCGCCCTCGCGGGCGCGTCGACGGTCGTCGTCGGCGGCATCGCGCTCGCCGGGGTCGCGCTCGTCGCCTGACCCCGGCCCTGCCCGCCCGTTCAGTCCTCGAGCCGCATGTGGCGCGAGGCCTGCTCGTCGCGCTGGCGCTGCTCGCGGTTCTTCGCGATGACCCGGTCGTCGCGGAGCGGCAGCTGCACCCGCTCCTCGGCGATGATGCCCGCGCGCAGCTGGCGCGCGCGCTCGACCTCGGTGTCGAGCACGCCGCCGAACAGCAGCGCGAGGTTCGACAGCCAGACCCACAGCAGGAACGCGATCACCCCGCCGAGGGCGCCGTAGGTGCGCTCGTAGGCGCCCACGCCGAAGACGTAGAGGCCGAAGAGCGTCGTGACGATGACCCACGCGAGCAGCGCCGCGACCGCGCCGACGCTGAACCAGCGGAGGTGTCGTCGCTTCACGTTCGGAGCCGCCCAGTAGAGGAGGGCGATGAGCGCGACGCCGATCGCCGCCAGTACCGGCACCTTGCCGAGATCCCACCAGAACGCGACGCCCTCGTCGAGCCCGAGCACGCGGGCGAGCGCCTCGGCCACCGGCCCCGAGACGACCAGCCCGATCGCCGCCAGGGCGGCGAGCACCACGACGATCGCCGAGACCGCGAGCGTCGCGGGACGCATCGCCCAGAACGGGCGGCCCTCCTCGACCTCGTAGATGCGGTTGAGGCCCCGGCCGAGCGAGCCGACGTAGCCCGAGGTCGCCCAGAGCAGGCCGACCAGACCCGTCGCGAACGCGAGTCCGGCGTGCGAGGCGTCGAGCAGCTGCTCGAGCGGGGTGCTCAGGGCGGCGGCGATCTCGTCGCCGCCGAGTTCGTCGAGCACGTCGAGGAAGACGCCGACCGCGGTCTCGGCGCTGCCGAAGATGCCGATCGCCGCGAGCACCGCGAGCAGGCCGGGGAGGGTCGCCAGCACCGCGTAGAAGGTGAGTGCCGCCGCGATGTCCTGCACCTGGTTGATGCGGTACTCGTGCACGGTGCGGGTGAGGACGACCCGCCAGTCCTCGCTCGACAGGCGCACGGGTGAGTCGTGGTCGGGCATGCGGGTCTCCGATCGGGGCTGTGCCGAGCCTAGGGGGTGCGGTGCGCGGGCGGGAGGGGGTTGCGCCTCCGGCGCGTTCGACACGGCGCCGCTCGTGGGCGAAGATATGCCGACGGCCACCGCCGCACGCGACCGACGCCCACTCGACTCGAACCCGAACGACAGACCGGAGCCGCAGCCATGTACGACGCCCCCCGCCCCGACCGGGCGGCCTATCAGCTGAACCCGCTTCGGGTGCGCAGGGCCGCGCTGAAGGTCGCCTTCGTGCTCGTCACGGGCGGCCTGGTCCTCGCCGTCATCGCGGGGCTCTCGGGGGCCGGGCTCGGCGGCACGATCACGCAGGTCGCGCTCGAGGCCGCCTGGTGGATCATGCTCGCGAGGTGCCTGCGCTCCGAGGAGGAGGAGCTCGACCCCTCGCGACCGTGGTGGCAGGCGACCTACCGGCCGACGGCGAGCTTCGCGATCACCGCGTACTTCGCGTTCGGGGTCGCCTTCGCGACGATCAACTTCATCCCGGTCGCCGCGTACCTGCCGATGGACGACGTGCTCGGCTTCGTCGTCCGCCAGGTCGTGAACGTCGTGCTCGGACTCTTCTACCTGCACTCGGCCGTGCGGCTGAAGATCCGCGAGCTGCGGCGACGGGCCGACGGCGCCGGTCGCTGACGCGAACGCCTCGCGCCCGCACGGCGGCGGCGGCGGGGCGCGGCGTGGCGCGGCGCGTGCAGAATTCAGGATGACTCGGCCGCCACGCCGCCTCGAGTATCGCCGCGAGCGGCGTGTCGCGCGAGGCATCCTGCATTCTGCACATCTGATGCCGCCGCCGGGCGACCGGAGGACCGGAGAGCCGGCCGCCGGTCACCGCAGCCGGAGGACGAGCGCGGCGCGCACGCGTCGCCCGAGCCACGAGCGCAGTCGAGGCCCCGTGAGGGCGAGCACCAGCAGGGTCAGCGCGATGGCGGCCGGCCAGGGCGAGAATCCCGCGACGAGCAGCACCACGACGCCCGCCACGGCGCAGACCGCGTCGATGGCGGTCGTCGCGGCGCCGGCGGGGGCGCCGGCGCGGGGCGCGCGCGAGCCGGCGCCGGCAGTCGCATCGGCGACGGCTGCGGGGGCGCGATCGGCACCGCGCACGCGGCCCGCCCCGGCCCGCTCGAACCGCGCGAAGACGAGCACGACCGCCGTGACCGCCACCGCGGCGACGACGAGCCAGACCGGGCGCGTCGCCCACCATCCGGCGGTGAGCGGCTCGGGCAGGGGCGACCCGGCGAGGGCGTTCGCGGCCAGAGCCGTACCGGCGAGGCCGACGAGCACCGGCATGTGCCAGAGGTAGACCGTCATCGCCCGTTCGCCGGCGAACGAGATCGCGCGCGAGGCATCCCGCTCGGCGACCCAGGCGCGGATGCGCGGGCGGGCGAGCTCGAACAGCGCGAGCTGCGCGACGCCGAGCACCACGAGGCAGAGGGTCGGCGGGTTGAGGTTCACGAGCATGTCGACCGGGTACGGTCCCATGACCGTGAGCACGGCGAGCAGCAGCAGCGACGCGCCGGCGAGGCCGAGGAGCGTGCGACGGGCGAGGCCGTGGAGTGCGCCGTCGGCGAGGTGGAAGCCGAGCTGGTGCACGAGCAGCCAGACGAACAGCAGGTTGAGGTAGCCGATCGGCTCGACGCCGGTCGAGATCCGCAGCGCGTCGACCGCGACGACGGCGCCGAGGAGCGCGAGCGGGGCGAGCACCGGCGCCCGCTCGTGCAGGCGCACGAGGAGCGGCACGAGCGCGGAGAGGCCGAGGTAGACGGCGAGGAACCAGAGCGGCTGCCCGATGCGGAACCCCGCGATGCCGACGATCTCGGCCGGCACGCCCGCGACCGTCAGCCCGACGAGCGCCGTCGCGACGACCGCGACGAGGGCGATCGCGGGGCGGACGAGCCGTTCGATGCGGGCCCGCACGTACTCCGACGCGGTGGCGCCCCGGGCGCGCATCGACCGCCAGTGCGTGATGCTCGAGAACCCGCCGACGATGAAGAAGAGCGGCATGATCTGCGCGACCCAGCTCACCGGGCCGAACCACGCCTGGCCCTCGAGCGCGTTCTCGAGCACCGGCCCGTCGGGGCCGACGCTCACGCCGACCATCATCGCGTGCAGCGCGAAGACGGCCGTGAGCAGCACCACGCGGATCGCGTCGATGCTCTCGTCGCGGCGCACGCCGGTCCGGGTGCGAACGGATGCCTCGGGGCGGGCCGCGAGCCGCGGGCGTTCGAGTGTCTCGGTCATGCCGAGAGGCTAGGAACGCGACGGCGGGTGAGGCATCACCCCGGCGAGGGGTTCACGGGCGGTACCCCGGTACTGCCCGTGATCGGCCCGTCAGCCGGAGGAGGGAGTGACGAGGCCCGTGTCGTACGCGAGCACCACGGCGTGCACGCGGTCGCGCAGGCCGAGCTTCTGCAGGATCTTCGAGACGTGGGTCTTCACCGTCTGCTCGGCGATGAAGAGCGCCGCCGCGATCTCGGAGTTCGACATGCCCCGGCCGACGAGGGTCAGCACCTCGAGCTCGCGCTCGGTGAGCTCCGCCAGGCGGTTGCCCGTGGGCTTCGGCGGCGGGCCCGAGCGGGCGAAGTCCTCGATGAGCCGGCGGGTCACGCTGGGCGCCAGCAGGGCGTCGCCGCCCGCGACGACGCGCACCGCGTGGACGAGCTCGTCGGGCGTGGCATCCTTCAGCAGGAAGCCGCTCGCGCCAGCCCGGAGCGCGTCGTAGACGTACTCGTCGATGTCGAAGGTCGTGAGCATGAGCACCCGCGGCACGTAGTCGGAGCTGCGGGGCGGCGTCTGGAGCGCGCGGGTCGCCTCGATGCCGTTCTGCTGCGGCATGCGCACGTCCATCAGCACGACGTCGGGGCGCAGCTCGTGGGCGAGCGACACCGCCTCGAGCCCGTCGGCCGCCTGGCCCACGACCTCGATGCCGGGCTGCGCGCCGAGCACGGCCGCGAACCCGGCGCGGACCATCGCCTGGTCGTCGGCGATGAGCACCGAGATCGTCACCATTCGCCTCCGTCCGACCCGAGCGGGAGGGTCGCGAGTACACGGTATCCGCCCCGGGGGCGGGGGCCGTGCTCGGCGCGCCCGCCGAGCAGGGCCGCGCGCTCGTCGATGCCGACGAGGCCGTGGCCGCCGCCCGTGCGCTCGGCCGGCTCCGCGGCGGGCGTCTCGCCCTCGACCGCAGGCGGCGGCTCGTTCTCGACGGCGACGACGAGGTCGTCGCCGAGCAGTTCGACCGAGACGTGCGTCGCCGCACCGGGCGCGTGCCGCACCACGTTGCTCAGCGCCTCCTGCACGATCCGGTAGGCGGCGGTGACGGCCAGTCCGCCGTCGGGCACGGCGGCGTCGATCTCGAGGGTCACCGGCACCCCGGCCCGCTCGACCGAGCCGACGAGGGCGGGCAACTCGTCGAGCCCCGGCTGCGGCGCGGTCTCGGCCTCGGCCTCCGCGCTGCGGAGGACGCTCAGCAGCTGCCGCATCTCGGTCATCGCGGTGCGGGCCGAGTCGGCGATCTCGGCGAACTCGGTGCGCGCCTCGTCGCTGAGCCCCTGCACCCGGTACGGGGCGCTCGTCGCCTGGACGTGGATGATCGAGAGCCCGTGCGCGACCACGTCGTGCAGCTCGCGGGCGATGCGGTTGCGCTCCTCGACGAGCACCCGCCGCTCCTGCTCGGCGGCCGAGACCGCGCGCTCGCGGAACAGCTCGCCCGCGATCACCCGCCACTGCGCGACGAGCAGCGCGACCGGGAGCGCGATCGCGGTGAGGGAGGCGGCGGCGATCTCGTTGGCGGTCGCGCCCGCGTCGGCGAACGCGAACGGCAGCGTCACCACGACGGCCGCGAGCCAGGCGGCGAACATGCCGCGCCAGCTCATGCCCAGGAGGCCCAGGACGAGCAGCAGCGCCGTCTGGCCGATGATCGTCGTCACGGGCCACGGCCACGGGGCGCCCTCGGACCCCGAGGAGAGCAGCGCGAAGACGAGGATGCCGGCCGTGGCGATGACGACGGCCGTCTTCGGGAACCGCATCGCGAGGGGCAGCGGGATCGTGAGCGCCAGGCCCGTCACGAACGCGGCGAGCACGTTCACCTCGTAGATCGTCGCCGCGAGCGGCACCGAGACGACGAACAGCACGAGCGCGAGGAGGGAGGTCGCCACCCACATCCAGGCGATGAACAGCCGCTGGGGATCGCGCGGCGCCGACTTCGCGCGGGCGCGACGGAGCCTCGGCCACTGCCGCGCAGCGGGCCGGGCGTGCTCGTCGGCCCCGGCCGGCGCGGGCGGGGCGGGAGGCGCGGGAGGCGCAGGCGGCGCGGGCGCGGGCGGCGGCGGCTGACGATCGGCCGTCGGCTCGGGCTGGGTCTGGTCCATGATGCGAGTCAGCCTGTCACGATGCGCCGTCGCCCACATCCCTCCGCGGAGCGATCCGCCGGATCGTACGCCGGTAGGGGTCAGCCGAGGTGTTCGTGGAGGAACGCGGCGACGCGCACGCGCAGCGCTTCGTCGAGGATGCCGATCGAGTGCTCGCCGCCCGGCACGATCGCGAACTCGACGGGAACGCCGGCGCTCGCGAGCTGGTCGGCGAGGCGCTGCGACTGGCCGAGCGGCACGATCTCGTCTTCGGCGTGGCCGATGAAGACGGGCGGGTCGCTCTCGTCGGCGTGCGTCGCGGGCGAGGCGTCCACCGCCTGCGGGCAGCCTTCGTCGTCGACGCCGGGCTCGCAGCCGAGGTACGCGGCGATGATGCTGCGCAGCCACACGGATGCCCCGTCGGCGGCGAGCTCGTCGGCTCCGAGCCCGACCGGGCCCGAGAGCTCGACGACGGCGGCGACCCGCGATCCGGCGTCGAGGGCGCCCTCGCCCGAGGTGCCGAGGAGCGCGGCGAGGTTGCCTCCCGCCGAGCCCCCGAAGGCGCCGATGCGCGCGGGGTCGATGCCGAACCGCTCGAACTGCTCGGGCTGGCGGAGCCACTCGACGGCGAGCGCGACGTCGTCGATCGCCGCGGGGAAGAGCGCGTCGGGCACGAGCCGGTAGTCGACCGACACGGCGACGAAGCCCTCGCTCGCGAGCCACCGGCAGACGTTGCGCCAGTCGGTGTTCGCCTTGTCGCCGCGCTGCCAGCTGCCGCCGTGGATCGACACGACGGCGGGCAGGCTCGGCACGGCGTCGGCTGCGGCGCCGGCCTCGGCGGGGGCGGCCGCGTCGGCCGGGGCGGCCGCGACGGTGCCGGCGGCCGCGTCGGCCGCGACCGCCGCTGCCTGGGCCGCCGGATGGCAGACGTCGAGCGTGAGCAGCGTGCCGTCCTCGCGGACGCCGTACTCGAGGTCGGCGTCGACGACGATGCCCTCGGGCGGCGTGAAGGTGCGGATGCCGACGCGGTCGGTGCCGGCGACCTCGCTCGCCGAGTCGGAGCCAGGGGGGTCGATCTCGCGCAGCTGCTGGTGGAAGCCCGAGAGCGCGACGATGCCCGCGATGGCGGCCGCTACGGCCGTGGCGGCCGCAGCGACCCGCCTGCGGCGGGTGCCGGAGCCGCCTGTGCGTCGGGTCGAGTTCACACCGGGCTCCGGGTTCAGGGGTGGAGCGATGCTAACCCACGTCGAGCGACTTCGCCATGCAGACGCTGTACTGCTCGCCCTCGTACGGGCCGAACAGGGGGATCACCCGATAGCCGTGCTTCACGTAGAGCGCCTGGGCCGGATGGTGCAGGGTGCCGGTCTCGAGGACGAGCTCGGTGAGGCCGCGCTGCCTGGCGTCCGCCTCGATCGCCTCGAGCAGGCCGCCGGCGACCCCCAGTCCGCGCGCCGACTCGTCGACGAACATCCGCTTGAGCTCGCCGCGCCCCGCACCGAGCGACTCGTGCTCGACGAGTGCGGCGATGCCGACCGCGACGCCGTCCGCGGTGCGCGCCACGTGGAGGTGCACGCCGGGCCGCTCGAGCTGCGCGACGTCGAGCAGGAAGCAGGCCTCGGGCGGGTAGCCGAGCGAGTGGGAGTATCGCGTGCTGCCCTCGAGCAGTCGCTCGACGTCGGCCTGCCGGGGCGGTTCGACGGCGACGGTCGCGGATGCTGCGGGGCCGGTGCGTGCGGTGGGCATGCGCCGAGCCTAGGTCGCCCCTGTTTCGCGGGTGTTTCGCCCGTGTTCGGGGGTTTCCCAGCCGCTTTCCGCTATCGTGGTGGGGTCGGTTCTGGACACCGTGCGCTGCACGGATGGGTTTGTGAGTCTGTAGGGCCGGTTTCGAGACGTTCGGTCTCGGATAGTCACCGTATGTGAACGGCCCCGGTCGACGATGTTCCGGGTTCTCAGTGCGCTGCGCTCGCAGCGGCGCTGCCATGTACCTCTAGTACAACCCAGGAAGTCACCACCATGCCCAAGAACAAGAAGCCCAAGGGCGGCCGACCCGCCGCGAACTTCGACCCCTCGTACGCGAAGGGCGGCAAGGGCCGCGGCGGCCAGAAGGCCGGCTCGCGCAGCCCCGGCCACCGCGGCTACCGCCCCGAGGAGGAGGCGCCCCGCAAGGAGCGCTGGTCGCGCGAGGAGCGCGTCGCCTCGGGCCGCACGCCGCACCGCGCCGACCGCGAGGGCCGCGCTGCGGGCGACCGCGATGACCGCGCCCCCCGCTCGTACGGCCGTGACGACCGCGCCCCCCGCCGCGAGTACGGCGACCGTCCCGCGCGCCCGCACTACCGCGAGGACCGTCCCGCGCGCTCCTTCGACCGCGACGACCGCGCTCCGCGCCGGTTCGAGCGCGACGAGCGCCCCGCGCGTTCGTTCGACCGGAACGACCGCAACGACCGTCCCGCCCGTTCGTACGACCGTGACGACCGTGCGCCGCGTCGGTTCGACCGCGACGAGCGCCCCGCGCGTTCGTTCGACCGCAACGACCGCAACGACCGTCCCGCTCGTTCCTACGACCGCAACGACCGTCCTGCCCGTACCTACGACCGTGACGACCGTGCCCCGCGTCGGTTCGACCGCGACGAGCGCCCTGCCCGTTCGTACGACCGTGACGACCGTGCGCCGCGTCGGTTCGACCGCGACGAGCGCCCCGCGCGCTCCTTCGACCGGAACGACCGCAACGACCGTCCTGCCCGTTCGTACGACCGCGACGACCGTGCGCCGCGTCGCTTCGACCGCGACGAGCGCCCCGCGCGTTCGTTCGACCGCAACGACCGCGCGCCCCGCCGCGAGTTCGACCGCCCCGGCTTCCAGGACTCCGGCCGCCGCCCGTCGAACTTCTACCCGTCGCGAGACGAGCAGCCCCGCTTCTCGCCGAGCGACGACGTCGTGCTCGAGCGTCTCGAGGCACAGGCCATCCAGGCCGACGCCGTCGACGGCGTGAGCTTCGCCGACCTGGGCCTCGGCGGAAACATCGTCGCTGCGCTCGACCAGCTCGGCGCCGTCTCGCCGTTCCCGATCCAGGCCGCGACGATCCCCGTCGTGCTCGAAGGGCGCGACGTGCTCGGCCGCGGCAAGACCGGCTCGGGCAAGACGATCGCCTTCGGCGCCCCCGCAGTCGAGCGCCTCATGCAGCTCTGGAGCGCCTCGGGCAAGGCCGGCGGCCGTCGTCAGATGGGCCGCAAGCCCCGCGCGCTGATCCTCGCGCCGACCCGTGAGCTCGCCCTGCAGATCGACCGCACCGTGCAGCCCATCGCGCAGAGCGTCGGCCTCTTCACCACGCAGATCTACGGCGGTGTTCCCCAGGGGCGCCAGGTCGGGGCGCTCCAGCGCGGCGTCGACATCGTCATCGGCACCCCCGGCCGCATCGAGGACCTCATCGAGCAGGGCCGGCTCGACCTCTCCGAGGTCGTCATCACGGTGCTCGACGAGGCCGACCACATGTGCGACCTCGGCTTCCTCGAGCCGGTGCAGCGCATCATCCGCCGCACCGCGGAGGGCGGCCAGAAGCTGCTCTTCTCGGCGACCCTCGACAAGGGCGTCGCGACGCTCGTCGACGAGTTCCTCATCGACCCCGCCGTGCACGAGGTCGCCGGTGAGGACCAGGCCTCCTCGACGATCGACCACCGCGTCTTCGTCATCGACAACCGCGACAAGCGCGACATCGTCGCCGAGCTCGCGAACCGCGACGGCAAGACGCTCGTCTTCAGCCGCACCCGCGCCTTCGCCGAGGACCTCACCGATCACCTGGAGGACGCCGGCATCCGTGCCGTCGCCCTGCACGGCGACCTCAACCAGTCGCGCCGCACGCGCAACCTGCAGCAGCTCACGAGCGGCCGCGTCGACGTGCTCGTCGCGACCGACGTCGCGGCACGCGGCATCCACGTCGACGACATCGACCTCGTCATCCAGGCCGACGCGCCCGACGAGTACAAGACCTACCTGCACCGTGCCGGCCGCACCGGCCGCGCCGGCAAGGCCGGTCGCGTCGTGACCCTCATCCCGCGCAACCGCCAGCGTCGCCTGAGCGAGCTGCTCGACCGCGCCGAGATCGACGTCGACTTCGTCGACGTGCGGCTCGGCGACGACCTGCACGGCGAGCTCGCCCGCGAGACGGCGCCCGAGGTCGTCGAGACCGTCGAGGTCGTCGAGTCCGTCGAGGTCGTCGAGGTCGTCGAGGCGACCGCCGGCTGAGCCGCGATCGACCGAGCCGAGGGCCCGCATCCGACGGATGCGGGCCCTCGCCGTTCGGGGAGGGGTCCCTCCGGCCGCGCCGGCGCGACGACACGATGGACGAGGCGCCCGCCTCCTGAGCGCGCCGGCGTCGCGCCGCTAGCATGAGCGCGACGCGACTCCCCGGCACGGCCGCCCGGGCTCGGGCGGGAGCGCGGTGGGGAGGCGCCACCTCATGACCGACGAACCGACTTCGCAGCCCGCGCCGCAGGCCGACGGCACGCCGGCAGAGCCCGCCGAGCCCGCCACGCCGGCCACGCCCGGCGAGTCCACCACTCCCGCCGAGCCCGGCACGCCCGCCGCCGCGACGCCGCCTCCGGCGGTGAGCCGATCGATGCTGATCTGGTTCGGCGTCATCATCGTCGTGCTGTCGTTCGTCGCCGCCTTCCTCGGCTCCTGGCTCGCCCGATCCGGCGACGCGACGGCCGCAGCGCCCACCCCGACGCCGACGGAGACCGTCGACGAGGCGGCGTACGAGGAGGCCCTCGAGGAGATCCTGCCCGCGGGGTCGGCGGTCCGCGCCGGCAGCGGGGTGCCCGAGGCGGGCAAGGGGTACGACGGCGACGTCTACATCGACATCACCACCTCCGACGTCTACCTCTTCGAGGACGGCGACTGGACGCTCGTCGGCAACATCCGCCAGTCCGCGGCCGAGAACCTCACGGGGGAGCAGGGTGCGACGGGCGCCACCGGCGCGCAGGGCGAACAGGGCCAGCAGGGCGAGCAGGGCGAGGCGGGGGCGCCGGGCACCCAGGTGCTCCTCGGCGTCGGCGCACCCGCCGCCGACACCTGCACGGCGAACGGCGACGTCTACATCGACACCTCGACCGTTCAGTTCTACGAATGCGCCGCGGGCGCGTGGCGTCTCTTCGGCCCGCCGAGCGAGTCGACGCCCGCGCCGTCCGAGCCGCCCGCAGCGAGCGACGCCCCGGCCGACGGCGACGCGCCGGCCGACACCGAGGAGCCCGCCGCGGGCTGACCGGCGGATGCCGGCGGCGCGGTCCGTCGTCGGGCTCGGCGGCGTGGCGTGCGTGCGGACGATCTCGGGCGGGTCGCCGCGGTTCGCACCTGCCTGAATGCCCGCCCGGATCCCTGCCCGCGCGGCTGCCGGGTGCCGACCGCCTTCCGGGCGGGTCGCCGGATGCGGTACGCTCTGAAATCCCTACCGAACAATCGGTCAGGAAATCCGCGTCGCGCGATGAGTCCCGGTCGCGCCGGCCGTTCCCCCGCCCGTCCCACTGAACAACGGAGTTCGCATGTCGACCGCTGTCAACGACCCCGCCCCGCCTCGCAGCATCACCGCGGAAGAACGCAAAGTACTCGCCGGCACCCTCGTCGGCACCTCGATCGAGTGGTACGACTTCTTCATCTACGCGCAGGCCGCCGGCCTCGTGCTCGCACCGCTCTTCCTCGCCCCCGTCGCCGAGTCGAACCCGGGCCTGGCCCAGGTCCTCTCGTTCGCGACGATCGGCATCTCGTTCCTCTTCCGCCCGCTGGGGGCCATCGTCGCCGGGCGCCTCGGCGACAAGCTCGGCCGCAAGAAGATGCTCGTCTTCACGCTCGTCATGATGGGCATCTCGACCGCGCTGATCGGCGTGCTGCCCACCTACGCGGCGATCGGCATCGCCGCCCCGATCCTGCTCATCCTGCTGCGCATCCTCCAGGGCTTCTCGGCCGGCGGCGAGTGGGGCGGCGCCGCCCTCATGGCCGTCGAGCACGCGCCGAACGCGAAGCGCGGGTTCTTCGGCGCCTTCCCGCAGATCGGCGTGCCGGTCGGCATGATCCTCGCCACCTTCACGCTCTGGGTGCTCACGAGCTCGATGTCGCCCGAGGCGTTCATGGAGTGGGGCTGGCGCATCCCGTTCCTGCTCTCGATCGTGCTGATCGTCGTCGGCTACGTCATCCGGAAGGCCGTCGAGGAGAGCCCGGTCTTCGAGGAGCTGCTGCGCCGCCGCAAGGAGGCCTCGGCCCCGCTCGGCCAGCTGTTCCGCAAGAACACCAAGCAGGTCATCCTCACCGCGGTCATCTTCATCGCGAACAACGCGGCCGGCTACCTGCTCATCGCGTACTTCGCGACCTACGCGACGACGGCGCTCGGCATGGACCGCCCGACGGTGCTGCTCGCCACGACGCTCGCCTCGTTCGGCTGGCTCGGCTTCACCCTCTGGGGCGGCCGCATCTCCGACCGCCTCGGACGCGTGCGCACCTTCCAGATCGGCTACGTGTTCCTCGCGCTCTGGGCGGTTCCGATGTGGTTCCTCATCGACACCGGCGAGATCCTCTGGTACTTCGTCGCGCTGTTCGTGATGACCTTCGGCCTCGGCCTCTCGTACGGCCCGCAGGCCGCGCTCTACGCCGAGATGTTCCCGGCCAACGTGCGCTACTCCGGCGTCTCGATCGGATACGCCCTCGGCGCCATCCTCGGCGGTGCGTTCGCGCCGATGATCGCCGAGGCGCTCATGAACCAGTTCCACGCCTCGTGGACGATCGGCGTCTACATCGCGATCGCCGCCGTCATCTCGCTCATCGGCGTCTCGCTGGTGAAGGAGACGAAGGACGTCGACCTGCTCGACTGAGACGAGCACGACGTTCGCGGATGCCTCGGAGCCACCTCGCTCCGAGGCATCCGTCGTTCTGCCGGCCCGTCGGTCTCAGGTCTCGATGACCGCGACCGGGTCGGTGGTCGGCTGCTCCGAGCCGCCGGCGGGTTCGACGGTGAGGCCGACCGCCACGCCGGGCGCGAACTCGCCGTCGAGCAGCCGCCAGGCCTCCTCGCCGTCGACGTCGAAGGTGCCGGCCGACACCGGGCCCGACTCGTCGATGTACCAGAGCTCGTAGGTGCGGTCGTCGCCGACATCGGGCAGGCCCTCGGCGACGATCGCGCTGCGGCCCTGCTCGGCCGATGAGACGAGGGTCATCTCCCCGCCGCCGGCCACCTCGCTCGTCTGCTGCACGGCATCGGGGGCCGCGGCGAGCGCGGCCATCTCGCGCTGGGCGCCCCAGCCGTTCTGCCCCGACCAGTTCGCGCCGACGACGACGCCGGCGACGAGCAGCAGGAGCGCCGCGGCCGACGACAGCACGACGGCGAGGCGCCGGCGCCGACGCCGGGCGGCGAGTTCGTCGACCTGCGATCGGGGTTCCGGCGCCTCGATCGGTGCGGCGTCTTCGGCGGCACGGGCGGCGTCGGCCGGCCGTTCCTGCTGCACGTCGTCGAGCCGGGCGAAGAGCCCCGCCTTCACCGCCGGCGGCGGCATGACCGGCGGGATCGCCTCGCCGAGCGAGCTCGCGGCGGTGCGGAACGCCTCGACCTCCGCCTGCAGCTCGGGTGAACGGGCGAGGGCGTCCTCGAATCGGGCGCGGTCGGCGTCGTCGAGCGCGCCGAGGGCGTACGCGGGCGTCAGCTCGCGCAGATCGTCGTCGCGTCGGTCGTCGTCGTGGCTCATGTCGTCACCCCCAGCAGTTCGCGCAATCGGATCATGCCATCTCGCAGCCGGGTCTTCACCGTACCGAGCGGGAGGCCGAGGCGCGCGGCGATCTCGGTCTGCGTGCAGCCGCCGTAGTAGGCGAGCGCGAGGCACTCGCGCTGGGCCGGGCTGAGCTCGGCGAACGCGCCGCTCACGCGTTCGTGCTCCACGGCGATCTCGGCGGCCTCGGCGACCTCGTCGACCGGCACGTCGAGGTCGCGGATCCCCGTGCGCAGCTCGCGTTCCCGCGCAGCCTGCGCGGAGCGCACCCGGTCGACGGCGCGACGGTGCGCCAGCGTCAGCAACCATGCGACCGCGGCGCCGCGGGCCGGGTCGAACCTGGCGGCGGTCTGCCATGCCTCGAGGAACACGTCCTGCGTCACCTCCTCGGCCTGGGCGGCGTCGACGAGCACCCGGCGGACCAGGCCGAAGACGCGGGCCGCGGTCTCGTCGTAGAGCCGGCCGAACGCCTCGCGGTCGCCCGCGGCGGTCGCGACGAGCAGTTCGTCGAGCGTGCTCGAACGCTCCACTGGAGGCTCCCCGCGATCGACCACGGCACCCAGCATGCCAGAGCCGGCTGGAAGCGACCGACCCCCGTGGGGCGGCGCGGCGCGAGGTTCGTGCACATGGGTCATCCGAACGTGAAGGAGTACGCCTCGACCCCGGTCGGGATCCGGACGGTGAGCGAGCCGGACCCCGGGGCATCCGATTCGTGCAGTGCGTACGACCGCGGGACGCCCGAGACCTCGATGCGGCGCTCGCGTCCGTCCACCCGGACGATGACGGTGCCCTCGCCGGCGAGCACCATGCGGACCTCGCGGGCGGTGTACTCCAGGCGGACGGAGGCCTCCTCGGCATCGGCGGCGGGCGTGATCGACTGGGTGCCGAGCTCCCAGTCGCCGCCGAGCGCGAAGCTGTCGGCGGGCTGCGATGCGGGCAGGGCGAAGCTCGTGGTCGCACGACGGTACGGCTCGGCGCCGGCGAAGTTCACCTGCTTGGTCGTGCCGAGGTAGGTCTCGGGGGTCGTCGTTCCCGCCGCCGGGGTCTCGTCGGCGAGCTCGGTCGGTGCAGGCAGCGCGACGCCGGGCTGCGCGTCGGCGAGGAGCTCGCGGATGAGCCGTTCGGTGCGCTCGTAGTGGCCCTCCCCGAACGAGACCTGCCGGACGGTGCCGCTCGCGTCGATCAGGTAGTGGGCGGGCCAGTAGCGGTTGCGGTAGTTCGTCCAGGTCGCGAGCGAGTTGTCGAGCGCCACCGGGTAGTCGATGCCGAAGGCCTCGATGCCGGCGGCGACGTTGCGCGGCTCCTTCTCGAAGGCGTACTCGGGCGAATGGATGCCGACGACGGAGAGCCCGGCGTCGCGGTAGGCCTCGTCCCAGGCGACGACGTGGGGGATCGAACGCTGGCAGTTGATGCAGGAGTACGCCCAGAAGTCGATGAGCACGACGCGGCCGCGGAGGGAGTCGAGGTCGACGGATGCCCCGTCGGCGGTGTTGAACCACTGCTGGATGCCTCGGATCGACGGCGCCCGACCGCAGGACTCGAGCACGGCCGCCCCGTTCGTGCACTTCGAGAGCTCGCGATTCTCGTCGGTGACGAGGCCGCCCAGGTCGAGCGCCTCCGACACCTCCTCCGACTCGGCGAGCTGCTGCTGCAGCTCTGCGGTGTAGTCGGGCACGAGCCGCTGCAGGAGCTGCGGGAGGTTGAACGCCAGGCCGACGGCCAGCGCGATCATCACGATGCCGCCGGTGATGCGGATGCCGCGCTGGTGGCGGCGGAACGCCGCGAGGCGTTCGGCCATCCCGCGGCCCGCGAGCGCGAAGAACAGCAGCGGTGCGGCCGCGCCGATCGCGAACGACACCGTGAGCACGACGGTCTCGACCCCGATGCGTCCGGTCGAGCCCGCCACGGTGATCGCGGCGAGCACGGGCCCTGCGCAGGGGACGTACACGGCGCCGAGTGCGAAGCCGAGGCCGAATCCGCCGCGATCGGTGCCGACCGAGCGGCGCGGGAGCCAGGCGAAGGGCCGTTCGAGCAGCTCCTCGAAGCGCGGCACGATGAGGCCGATGCCGATCAGCGCCAGCACGACGAGACCCGCCCACCGGAGCACGTCCTGCGGAAGGCCGAGGAGGCCGAGCAGCAGCGAGCCCACCAGGGTGACGAGGCTGAAGCTCACGACGAGGCCCGCGATCACGAGGTAGGGGCGCCAGCGGCCGGGTGAGGCCGAGGTGCCGGAGTCGGCGCCGCGCGCGCCCTGCGCCCCGCCCGAGAGCAGGATGACGGGCAGCACGGGCAGGATGCACGGCGAGATGCCGGTGATGAGGCCTCCGGCGAGGCCGATGAGGGCGAGTGGCAGCACGGGGTTCCTCGATTCCTGTGGTCGACAGGTGATTCGGAGCCGAGGCCCGAACCGATTGGCGGAATCCGCTCCAATCCGCTCGGCCGGTCGCTCCGAACCCCATTCCGACGGCCCGCTCGGGGCCGCGCACTCGAAGGAGGAGATCCATGCGATCCATCCGCAGCACCCGCACCGCGCTCGCCGTGTTCTCGATCGCGGCGGTCGCCGCACTCGGCCTCGCCGGGTGCACCGCCGGCGGCACCACCGCCGAGTCCGAGGATCCCGCGATGTCGGAGGAGGCGATGCCGAGCGAGGAGCCCATGACGGCCGACCCTGCTGCCGACCTCGTCGGACCCGGCTGCGCCGCGTACGCGGAGGACGTGCCCGACGGGCCCGGCTCCGTCATCGGGATGTCCCAGGACCCCGTCGCGGTCGCCGCCTCGAACAACCCGCTCCTGACGACCCTCGTCGCCGCCGTGTCGGGTCAGCTCAACCCCGAGGTCGATCTCGTCGACACGCTGAACGGCGACGAGTTCACCGTCTTCGCGCCCGTCGACGACGCCTTCGCGAAGATCGACCCGGCCACCATCGAGTCGCTGAAGACCGACGCCGAGACGCTGACGTCGATCCTCACGTACCACGTCGTGCCCGGACAGCTGTCGCCCGACGAGGTCGTCGGAACGCAGACGACCGTGCAGGGCGGCACCGTCGAGGTCACGGGCTCGGGCGACGAGCTCATGGTGAACGACGCGGCCGTGATCTGCGGCGGCGTGCACACGGCGAACGCGACCGTCTACCTCGTCGACTCGGTGCTGATGCCGGCGATGTGAGGCCCCGGCCGCCGCGCCTGCGCCGCGCGCCCGACCCGACGGGCGGCACGGCCGGCGCGGCGGCCGGCTCCGAGGCACCATCCACGCGGCATCCGCCGCCATGCACTCCTGGAGGAATCATGCGCAACTCACCGAACCGCCTCGTCGCCACCGTCTTCGGCGCGGTCTACCTGCTCGTCGGCCTGCTCGGCTTCGCCGTCACCGGCGGCGTGGACTTCATCGCGACCGAGGGCGGCCTGCTGCTGGGCGTCTTCGCGGTGAACCCGCTGCACAACGTCGCGCACCTGCTCATCGGCGGAGCACTGCTCGTCGCCGGACTCGTGAGCGCCCGCGCGGCGAAGGCGACCAACACGATCGTCGGCGCGGCGTACCTGCTGCTCGGCATCGTCGGGTTCTTCCTCGCGGGGACCGCGGCGAACATCCTCGCGCTGAACACCGCCGACCACTTCCTGCACCTCGCGAGCGCCCTGGTGCTGCTCGGGGTCGGCCTCGGCACCGAGCGTGCGGGCGCCGGCCGGCCCGTGACGGCGTAGGGGTCGCCGTGCCGTCGCGGTGGGGGCCGACCGGTCTCGTGCGGGGCTGGCCGATGCTCGCCGCCCTCGGCGCCGGGCTCGTGCTCACCGCGGCCGGGGCGGGGGCCATCACCGGAGCCGACGGTGCCGTCGACGGCGCTGGGGGAACACGCGTCGGCGGCGCCGTGACGGGAGCCGTCCTGGCCGGGTGCGGTCTCGCCGCACTCGGCTGGGCCGCGTTCACCCTGCATGCGGGCCGGGTGCCGGCGCCGCGTGCGACGCTCGCCGCGTCGCTGGGCGTGCTCGCGGTCTCGGGCGGACTGCTCGCCACGGGGGCCGCGTCGTCGCTCGGGCTGGCCGTGCTGCCGCTGCTCGCCGCGGACGCCCTCGTGCTCGTGGTGGCCCTCGGCGCGGCGGGCGGGATGCGCCGGAGGGATCGGCGACGCCGACCGGGCGACGCCGCCTCCGAACGGAACCCGCTGCTCGGCATGGTCGTCGGGGCCGCACTCGTCGCCGCGCTCGCGACGCCGGCGCTCGCCGGCACCGCGGCGGGCGAGCTCGCGGTGCCGCACGGCGAGCTGCACGGAACGGGTCACCGGCACCCGTGACGCGATGCCCCGAGCGCCGAGTGGCGCCCGGGGCATCCGTTTGCCATAATTACTACCTGAACGGTCGGTCAGGAATTCCGATCGTGCGGATGCCGCGGACCCCTGCCTACGCTGGGAGCAGCGTTCTCGAAGACAGTGCGGTCAGGAGTGAACATGGCAGAGGCCTACCTCGTCGGCGGAGTGCGCACCCCCGTCGGCCGATACGGCGGTGCGCTCGCGGGCGTGCGACCCGACGACCTCGCGGCGCTCGTCGTCGGCGAGGCCGTCCGGCGCGCGGGCCTCGACGTCGCCGGCGAGCTCGGTGCGATCGACGAGGTCATCCTCGGCGCGGCCAACCAGGCCGGAGAGGACAACCGCAACGTTGCCCGCATGGCGGTGCTGCTCGCGGGGCTTCCCGACGAGGTGCCCGGCGTCACGGTGAACCGGCTCTGCGCCTCGGGCATGTCGGCCATCACGGTGGCCGCGCAGGCGGTGCGCGCGGGCGACGCCGACCTCATCCTCGCGGGCGGCGTCGAGTCGATGACCCGCGCGCCGTGGGTGCAGCAGAAGCCCGAGCGGGCGTTCGCCAAGCCGGGCGCGCAGTACGACACGTCGATCGGCTGGCGGTTCCCGAACCCGAAGCTCCTCGCCCGCGACAAGGCCACCTTCTCGATGCCCGAGACGGCCGAAGAGGTCGCCCGGGTCGACGGCATCACCCGCGACGATGCCGACGCCTTCGCCCTGCGCTCGCAGCAGCGGGCCGTCGCGGCCATCGCCGCCGGCCGCTTCGAGGCCGAGATCGTCGGCGTGCCGACGCACCGCGGCGAGGTGCTGGTCGACGAGGGCCCGCGCACCGAGACCACCCTCGAGGTGCTCGCCGGTCTGCGACCCGTCGTCGCGGGCGGCTCGGTCGTCACCGCCGGCAACTCGAGCGCGCTGAACGACGGCGCGAGCGCGATCTTCGTCGCGAGCGCCGCGGCCGTCGAGCGCTACGGGCTCACGCCCCGTGCCCGCATCGTCGTCGGCACCTCGGCCGGCCTCGCCCCCGAGATCATGGGCCTCGGCCCCGTGCCCGCGACCGAGAAGGCGCTCGAGCGCGCCGGCATCGACCTCGACGACATCGGCTCGGTCGAGCTCAACGAGGCCTTCGCGACGCAGTCGCTCGCCTCGATGCGCCGACTCGGGCTCGACCCCGAGCGGGTGAACGCCGACGGCGGCGCGATCGCCCTGGGCCATCCGCTCGGCTCGTCGGGCTCGCGCCTCGTCGTGACCCTGCTCGGCCGCATGGAGCGCGAAGGCTCGCGCTACGGCCTCGCCACCATGTGCGTCGGCGTCGGGCAGGGCAGCGCCCTCATCGTGGAGCGCGTCTGATGGCGGACCTCGAGACGTCGACCCGCTCCTCCTCGACCGGCGACGGCGGCCCGCTGCTCGTCGAACGGCACGACGATCGCGTCGTCGCCACGCTCAACCGCCCCGACAAGCGCAACGCGATCGACCAGTCGACGATCGACGCACTGCACCTGCTCTGCGCCGAGCTCGAGGCGATCCCGCGCACCCTCATCCTCACCGGGGCCGGGGGAGTGTTCGCGTCGGGCGCCGACATCGCGCAGCTCCGCGACCGCCGGGCCGACGACGCCCGCGCCGGCATCAACGCGAACGCCTTCGTGCGCATCGCACTGCTGCCGATGCCCGTGATCGCGGCGCTCGACGGCTACGCCCTCGGCGGCGGCGCCGAGCTCGCCTACGCGGCCGACATCCGCATCGCGACGCCGGCGCTCAAGATCGGCAACCCCGAGACCGGGCTCGGCATCATCGCCGCGGCCGGCGCGAGCTGGCGGCTGAAGGAGATCGTCGGCGACGCCCGCGCGATCGAGCTGCTGCTCACCGGCCGCACGATCGGCGCCGACGAGGCGCAGGCGATCGGGCTCGTGAGCGAGGTGCACCCGGCCGAGGGGCTGCTGGCCGCCGCGCACGCGATCGCCGACCGCATCGGCCGCAACGACCGTGCGGCGACGATGGCGACGAAGCGCGTGTTCCGGGCGCCGCGCGAGGCACACCCCGCCGTCGACCTCGACGAGCAGGCCGTGCTCTTCGAGAGCCCCGAGAAGATGCGGCGGATGACCGAGTTCCTCGAGAGGAAGCAGAAGTGAGCGACGTGCACGACCAGGCTCCGACGACGCCCGCCGGCGCACCCGCCGCGGTCGGCGTGCTCGGCGGCGGGCGGATGGGCGCGGGCATCGCGCACGCGTTCCTGCTCGCCGGATCGCGGGTCACGGTCGTCGAGCGCGACGCGGCCGCCGCCGCCTCGGCCGCCGAGCGGGTGCTCGCCTCGGTCGAGGCCTCGGTCGCCCGCGGCACCGCCGACGAGGATGCCGCGGCGTACGCCGCGCGCTTCGCCACGAGCACCGAGGTCGCCGACTTCGCCCACTGCGGGCTCGTCGTCGAGGCCGTGCCCGAAGACCTCGAGCTGAAGATCGACGCCCTCACCCGCGTCGAGCGGGTGCTCGCCCCCGAGGCGGCGCTCGCCTCGAACACCTCGTCGATCTCGATCGACCAGCTCGCCGCCCTGCTCGACCGGCCGGCGCGCTTCGTCGGCATGCACTTCTTCAACCCGGTGCCGGCGTCGACGCTCGTCGAGATCGTCCGTGGCGAGGCATCCGACCCGGCGCTCGTCGAGGAGGCGCGCACCTGGGTGCGCGCGATCGGCAAGACGCCCATCGTCGTCGCGGATGCCCCGGGGTTCGCCTCGTCGCGCCTCGGCGTGATGCTCGGGCTCGAGGCGATCCGCATGCTCGAGGAGGGCGTCGCCTCCGCCGAGGACATCGACGCGGCGATGACCCTCGGCTACAAGCACCCCGTCGGTCCGCTCAAGCTGACCGACCTCGTCGGGCTCGACGTGCGCCTCGGCATCGCCGAGTACCTGGCGCAGACGCTCGGCGAACGCTTCGAACCGCCCGCCCTGCTGCGACGCATGGTCGCCGAGGGCAAGCTCGGCCGCAAGAGCGGCGAGGGCTTCTACCAGTGGGATGCCTCGTGAGGGGCCTCGCCAGGTCTCGATACGGCGCTTCGCGCCGACTCGACCACCGCTGCTACTCGACCACCGAGAGGACCAAGAGATGACGACCGAGATCCTGCCGAGCTACGTCAACGGCGACTGGTGGACGCCCGACGCGTCCGCCGCGGCGACCGCGACCGAGGTGCGCGACGCCTCGACCGGCGAGGTCGTGACCCGGGTCTCGACCGAGGGGCTCGACCTCGGCGCGGCGCTCGAGTACGCCCGCACCGTGGGCCAGGCCTCGCTCGGCGAGCTGACCTTCCACCAGCGCGCGGTGCTGCTCAAGCAGATGGCGCTCGTGCTGACCGAGCGCAAGGCCGAGCTGTACGCGCTGTCGAGCCGCACCGGCGCGACCAAGTCCGACTCGTGGGTCGACATCGACGGCGGCATCGGCGTGCTCTTCACCTTCTCGGGCAAGGGCCGCCGCGAGATGCCGAACGCCAAGGTGTACCTCGACGGCGCCGTCGAGAACCTCTCGAAGGACGGTTCATTCCTCGGCCGGCATATCTACACCCGCCTGCCCGGCGTGGCCGTGCAGATCAACGCCTTCAACTTCCCGGTGTGGGGGTCGCTCGAGAAGTTCGCGCCCGCGTTCCTCGCGGGCATGCCCACCGTGGTGAAGCCCGCCACGCCGACCGGGTACCTCGCCGAGGCGTTCGTGCGCATCCTCGTCGAGTCGGGTCTCCTGCCCGCGGGATCGCTGCAGCTCGTCTCGGGCAGCGTGCCGACGCTCTTCGACCACCTGCGGCTCGGCGACCTCGTCGCCTTCACCGGCTCGGCCTCGACCGCCGAGCGGCTGCGCGCGCACGACGCCGTGCAGACCGGCGGCGTGCGCTTCACGAGCGAGACCGACTCGATCAACGCGAGCGTGCTCGGCACCGACGCGGTCGCCGGCACCCCCGAGTTCGACGCGTACGTCAAGCAGCTCGTCGTCGAGATGACGACGAAGGCGGGCCAGAAGTGCACCGCGATCCGCCGGGCGATCGTGCCCGCGGCCTCCGTCGACGCGGTGATCGACGCGGTGCGCGAGCGCATCGCGTCACGCGTGGTGCTCGGCGACCCCCGTGCCGAGGGCGTCACCATGGGCCCGCTCGCGTCGACCGCGCAGCGCGACGAGGTGCTGCGCCAGGTCGGCCGGCTCACGGCCGCGGGCGGCGAGCTCGTCGTCGGCTCGACGGATGCCCCGGCGGTCGCCCTCGCCGACGGCACGACGGGTGCGGCGCCCGACGGCGCCTTCGTCGCGCCGATGCTGCTGCGCTTCGCGGATGCCTCGAGCCCGGCCCTGCACGAGGTCGAGGCCTTCGGCCCGGTGTCGTCGATCGTCGGCTACGGTTCGCTCGCCGAGGCCTCGGCCCTCGTCGCGCGCGGTGGCGGCTCGCTCGTCACGAGCGTCGCGACGTACGACCCCGCGGTCGTCGTCGAGCTCGCCTCGGGCATCGCCGCGTACAACGGCCGCGTGCTCTTCCTCGACCGCGACGACGCCCGCACCTCGACCGGGCACGGCTCGCCGCTGCCGAACCTCGTGCACGGCGGCCCCGGCCGCGCGGGCGGCGGCGAGGAGCTCGGCGGCATCCGCGCGGTGCTGCACCACATGCAGCGCACGGCGGTGCAGGGCTCGCCCGAGATGCTCACGGCGCTCACGGGCGTCTGGCACGCCGGCGCGAGTTCGCAGGCCGACGGCGTGCACCCGTTCCGCAAGTCGCTCGCCGAGCTGCGGCTGGGCGACCAGGTCGTGAGCGGCTCGCGCACGGTCACGCTCGAGGACATCGAGACCTTCGCGAACTTCACAGGCGACACCTTCTACGCCCACATGGACGAGGAGGCCGCCGCGGCGAACCCGTTCTTCCCGGGCCGGGTGGCGCACGGCTACCTGCTCGTCTCGTGGGCCGCAGGGCTCTTCGTCGACGCCGCGCCGGGCCCGGTGCTGGCCAACTACGGACTCGAGAACCTGCGCTTCGTGACCCCGGTCTCGCCCGGCGACGCCATCAGGGTCGAACTCACCGCGAAGCAGATCACGCCGCGCGAGACCGACGAGTACGGCGAGGTGCGGTGGGACGCGGTGCTGCGCAACCAGAACGACGAGCTCGTGGCCTCGTACGACGTGCTGACGCTCGTCGCGAAGGAGCAGGCGCCGGCGGCCTGAACCCCCTCGTCTGCTCAGCAGCCCGTCCCCGCCGGAACATCTTCTGGAGCTCTGCCAGTTCCGCCTCATTCGGCATGATTGAGGCGGAACTCGCAGGGGGTTCTGAGATTGCGCGCCCGGGGCTCGGTTGAGGCGGAATCGCGCAGGGCGGCGAGAACCTCCCGCTGGGAAGTGGCCGGGACCAATGTTCGTCGCGATCCAGCGGCGGCCCGGGCCGAAGAGAAGAAGAGGTCGAGATCCTGTACCGGCTCGCGGCGGCCGCGTCCGCGCAGCGCTCGGCCGCGCAGCGCTCGTCGCGCAGCCTCCTCGCCGCGCAGGCCTCAGCCGCGCAGGGCGAGGGTGAACGGCAGCACCCCGCCGGCGCCGGCGAGGCGCAGCTCGCGAGCGGCGATCGTGAGGGTCCACCGGCTGTCGGCGAGGTCGTCGACGAGCAGCACCGGCCCGGCGGGCACCTCGAGGCCTGCCGCGGAGAACCGGCCCCAGACGCCCGCGAGGCGGAACGCGCTGTTGCCGCCGGGCTGCCCGCTCGGCCCGCCGTCGACGGGCTCGAGCGCCCCGAGGTAGGGCAGCCGGCCGACCTCGGCGAGCCCGCGGGCGAGCGAGTCGACGAGCAGCGGCTTCGAACGCGACGGCATCGCGACGACCGCGACGGGCCGTTCGTTCCAGCCCCAGTCGGCGAGCACCCGGACGCACGCGGCGAGCAGCTGGGGTGAGACCGGCGCATCCGCGGCACCGGCGGCGAAGACCTCGCGCAGCGTGCCGCCCCAGCCGAGGTCGGTGAGGCGGGCGAGGGCCCGCCCCTCGCCCGCCTGCTCGGCGGGCGGGATGCGACCCTTCACCGGCACGCCGAGGCGGTCGGCGCCGGTCGGCCAGGCGCGCCTCGGCTCGATCGGCACGCCGACCCGGTCGAGGGCCTTCGCCGCGGTCGCCGTGGCCTCGGCCCCGATCGCGGTCGGGTACCAGACGCCGGCGCAGTTGTCGCACCGCCCGCAGGGGGCGGCCGTCGCGTCGTCGAGCGAGCGCTGCAGGAACTCCATGCGGCAGCCGTCGGTGTTCTCGTACTCGATCATGTGCTGCTGCTCGGCGACGCGCTCGGCCGCGATGCGCCGGTAGCGCTCCTCGTCGTAGACCCACGGCTCGCCCGTCGCCACCCAGCCGCCCTGCACGCGGCGCACGGCGCCGTCGACGTCGAGCACCTTCAGCAGCAGCTCGAGGGGGGTGCGGCGGATGTCGACCATCGCCTCGAGCGCCGGCGTCGAGACGGGGGCGTCGGAGAGCGCGGCGATCACGCGCTCGGCCCGTTCGCGGTCGGGCATCGAGGCGGTCGCGAAGTAGTGCCAGATCTCGCGGTCCTCGACGCCGGGCAGCAGCAGCACGTCGGCCGACTCGGTCGCGCGGCCCGCTCGGCCGACCTGCTGGTAGTACGCGACCGGCGACGACGGCGCCCCGAGGTGCAGCACGAAGCCGAGGTCGGGCTTGTCGAAGCCCATGCCGAGCGCGCTCGTCGCGACGAGCGCCTTGACCTCGTTGCGCTTGAGCATGCCCTCGGACTCGGCCCGTTCGTCGGGGTCGGTCTGCCCGGTGTACGCCCGGACCTCGTGCCCGCGCTCGCGCAGCAGCCGTGCCGTGTCGTTCGCCGCCGCGACCGTCAGCGTGTAGATGATGCCCGAGCCGGGCAGTTCGTCGAGATGCCCGACGAGCCAGGCGAGCCGGCTCGCCGAGTCGGGCAGGCGCAGCACCCCCAGGCGCAGCGAGGTACGCGCGAGCGGCCCGCGGATGGTGAGGACCCCGGCCTCGCCGGCGGCGGCCTCGTCGTGCGAGACCGATGCCGTCGCCCCGAGCTGCTCGGCGACGTCGGCCACGACCCGGCTGTTCGCCGTCGCGGTCGTGGCGAGCACGGGCACCTCGGCCGGCATCTGCGCGATGAGCTCGCGGAGGCGGCGGTAGTCGGGGCGGAAGTCGTGGCCCCAGTCGCTGATGCAGTGCGCCTCGTCGACGACGAGCATGCCGATGCGCCGCACGAGGGCGGGCAGCTGCTCGTCGCGGAACGACGGGTTGTTGAGCCGCTCGGGCGAGACGAGCAGCACGTCGACCTCGTCGCGGTCGAGCCGGGCGAGCACCTCGCCCCACTCGTGGGGGTTCGTCGAGTTGATGGCGACCGCCCGGACGCCGGCCCGCTCGGCCGCGGCGATCTGGTCGCGCATGAGCGCGAGCAGCGGCGAGACGAGCACGGTGGGGCCGCCGCCGCGCCGGCGCAGCAGCAGCGTCGCGACGAAGTACACGGCCGACTTGCCCCAGCCGGTGCGCTGCACGACGAGGGCGCGGCGCCGACCTTCGACGAGCGCCTCGATGGCCTCGAATTGGCCGTCGTGGAACTCGGCGTCGTCGCGCCCGACGAGTTCGCGCAGCGCCTCGAGTGCGGCGGTGCGGGTGTCGCTCGCGTTCGTCGTCATCGCTCCAGCTTCGCGCATGCGTCGGACATCCGCGCGGGGCGCGTCCGGGGCATCCGGCGCGCTACCGCGAACGGGCGAGGTGCACAGGGGATTCTCAGGTGCCGCCGCGTCATGAACGCGTGCGCGTGCGCGTCACTCAGGGTGGCGGCAACGTCAGCCGCCCGTCCTCGCCCGAGGGGACCGGTGGAGTCAGGTGTACCCGCGCCCGACTCCGCGCGACGACCGTCGCGTCGTGTCGATCCGCGATGCCTCGCGTCGTCGTGCATTCCGCCGTGCCCGCTCGGGTCACGGGGTCATCGCCCGCCGATGAGTTCCGTCCGGACGCCCGAAACGGAAGGAATGCACAGGTGACGAACCTCAGAAGCGGAACGCCCCCGAATCACCGGCGGCGCGTCCGGCGCACGGTCGCCGCGGCGGTCGCCGCACTGCTCGCGATCGGCGCGAACGCGCTCGTGCTCGGCACGGCCGCCCAGGCCGCCGAGGGCTCGCCGATCTCGATCGACGACGTCGCGTTCGTGAACGCCGAGTTCGACGACGGCAGCAGCCAGGAGCTCACGGTGAAGTGGAGCGTGCCCGGCGAGGCGGTGAACCCGGTCAGCGTCACCATGGACCTGCCCCGGGGGCTCACCGGGCACGAGGACCGATTCCCGATGCTGGACCCCGACGGCGAGCCGGCGGGCGAGTGCCTCGTGACCCCGTCGAAGATCACCTGCACCGTCGACCCCGACTACATCGACGGTCACGAGCTCGAGATGAGCGGTGAGTTCACCTTCCGTGTGCAGGTCTGGCTGGAGAACCTCGAGACCGAGGAGCACGTCTTCGAGTTCGGCGACGTCGAGGCGCCCGCCACGGTGCATCCCAACCCCTCGCGCTGCGTCGAGAACTGCGAGTTCGGCGGCTGGGGCGCCTGGAAGAGCGGCAGCTACCGCAACCTGGACGACACGATCACCTGGTGGGTCACCCTGCCGACGCCGGCCGACGGCATCCCCGCGGGGCGTCACATCAGCGTCACCGACACGATCGACCCGGCCGTCTTCGAGATCATCGGCGACCCGCAGGTGAACGAGGCCCGTTCGCTCGCGTACGACTCGCTCGGCCGCCAGAACCCCGTCTTCCGGGGCAAGCCCGCCGGCGAGGTCACCATCTCGGCCGACGGCCAGCGCGTCGACTTCACCTCCGTCGCCGGACTCGGCGCGGCCGCACCCCAGGGCGAACAGGGCCTCTCGGGCTCGGTCTACCAGGTCGTCTGGAAGGTGCGCGTGCTCGACGAAGGCAAGGCGAAGACCTACCGCAACACGGCGAACTACGAGATCGAGGGCACCACGCCCGGCACCACGACCGGCACCGCCACCCGCTACTCGGGCTCCGGCACCGTCGTCGGCCGCAACTTCGGCAAGTTCGAGCTCACCAAGGAGCTCGCGGGCGACACCTCGTTGACGCCCGAGTTCACGGTGAACTACACGGCCGAGCTCGACGGTGCGGTCACCGACCGGCGCACGATCACCCTGCGCGCCGGCGAGTCGTTCGTGAGCGACGAGCTGTTCAAGGGGACGACCATCACGCTCGACGAGATCCTTCCGGCCGACCCCGCGAACGTCGCGTGGGACGCCCCCGTGTTCGTCCTGCCCGACGGCACCGAGTCCGAGCGGCTCGAGCTCGCCTTCTCCTCGGAGAACGGCAACCTCGGCAAGCTGACCCAGATCCGCCTGCAGAACCGTGCGACGCTCGAGAAGGTCGCGGCGGGGGCCCGCAAGACCGTCGTCAACGACGACGCGATGCGCATCCCTGCCGGCACGAGCTTCACCCTGAACTACCGCTGGAACGCCGATGCGGCGAAGGGGATCCCGGCCGGCGGCGGCTCGGTCGAGCTGCCCCTCGGCGGTGATCGCGTCGAGATCCAGGGGCTCCCGATCGGCGCCGTGGTGCGCTTCACGGAGTCCGCGCCGACGGCGATCCCGGGTGCGAGCTGGCAGTCGCCGGTCATCGAGCCCGCCCAGCTGACCGTCACCGCAGGCACGGCGGACGTGGAGGTCTCGGTCACGAACACCCTCACCCGCGACCTCGGCGCGTTCGAGATCGTCAAGACCCTCGACGGCGACGGCGCGGGCCTCGTCGACGACCCCACCTTCATGGTGAGGTGGTCGTATCCCGCCGACCCCGACGCCGGCGTGTACGAGGGGGCCGAGGGCACCGTCGAGGTGACCGCGGGCGGTGGCGCCGCGCTGGTCGACGGCCTCCCCGCCGGCGCCGTCGTGACCCTCGAGGAGGTGCTCGACGACGTCGAGGGCGGCACCTGGCGGGAGCCGGTCTTCAGCGAGAAGACGTTCACGGTCGTCAAGGACGACCGCATCACGATCGACCTCGACAACGAGCTGACGCTCGACGCCGGCTCCTTCTCGGCGGTCAAGGTGCTCGAGGGCACCGGCGCGGGGCTGGTGCCGACGACCGACGCCTTCACGGTCCGCTACGCGTACGACGCGGGCATCGGTTTCACGGCGGGCGAGGGCGAGCTCGTCGTCTCCGCCGACGGCACGGTCGCCACGAGCGGGCCCCTGCCGTACGGCGCGGTGCTGCGGCTGAGCGAAGCGCCTCCCGCGCCGGTGGTCGGCGGCACCTGGACCGGCACCGGCACCTTCTCGCCCGAGACGGTGACGATCGGCGACGGCACCACGGTCGCCGTCACGCTCACGAACACGATCACGCGCGACGTCGGCGCCTTCAGCCTGCAGAAGCGGGTCGAGGGCACCGGGGCGCACCTCGCCGGCGCCGACGCGGAGTACACGTTCACCTACGAGTACCCCGCCGGCGCGAGCTACGAGGCGCTCGAGCCGACCGAGATCGTCGTGCCGGGCGACGGCACCGCGGTGACGGTCGACGACGTGCCCGCGGGTGCCGTCGTGACGCTCCGCGAGCAGGCGCCCGACGCGGTCGTCGGCGGAACGTGGGCGACGCCCCGCTTCGAGGCGTCGAACACCTTCGTCGTCGCGAAGGACGAGCAGCTCGACGTCGTCGCCGTGAACACGCTCGAGCTGAACAGCGGCGCGTTCTCGGTGCGCAAGCACGTGGTCGGCTCGGGCGCCGGCGAACTGCCGGCCGACGCGCGGTTCACGGTGCGCTACGAGTACCCGGCCGGCCCGGGCTTCGCCGGAGGCGCGGGCGTGCTCACCGTGACGGCCGACGGCGAGGCGGTCACGAGCGAGCCGATCCCGTACGGCGCGGTCGTGACGCTGTCCGAGCTCGCCCCGTCCGAGGTCGAGGGGGCGAGCTGGACGGGCGCCGAGTTCAGCGAGTCGACGATCGTGATCGGCGACGGCACCGTCGTCGAGGTCGTGCTCACGAACACGCTCGAGCTGCCCGTGCCCGATCGCATCGCCTCCACGGGCGTCGACGGCCTCGTGCCCGCGCTCGCCGCGGGTGCGCTCGCCCTGCTCGGGGGCGCGGTGCTGTTCGTCGTCGCGCGTCGTCGTCGCGCGTAACGGCATCCGGTGATCGGGCCGCGCATCCCTCGGGGTGCGCGGCCCGATCCGTCTCCGGCGCGGTGCGGCGCCGGCCTCAGGGCCGCGCGGCGCGAAGTTAAGGCGATCGCCGGATGCCGCGCCCCCACCTCAGAGCGCAGGCTCGAAGTCGACCGAGCAGGAGGAGTCGACATGTTGATCTCGGAGAGCACCTTCCCGCACCTCCGCGCCGCGGAGGAGGCGCGACTCGCGCACGAGCTCGAGCGGCGCCGGGTCGCGGCCGAACGGCTCGCCGAGCCGGCGAGCACCGAGCCGCGTCGCCGCCGGGTGCGGCGGGCGCGCCGCGCCGCGGCCGCCGGCCGCGGGTGGGCGACGGCCTGAGCCGGGCACGAACGGCCGTGCCCGGGCGCTTCAGCCGAGCAGCTCCTGCACCCGGTTCGACGTGGGCATGCGCAGCCCGTCGAGCGCGATCGCGATGACGTCGTCGGCGAGCTTGTCGGCGTCTTCGCGGCCGCCCGGCCGGTACCACTCGACGATCGAGTTGACCATGCCGAAGACGAGTCGTGCGACGACGCTCGCGTCGAGGTCGCTGCGCAGCGTGCCCTCGGCCTGGGCCTCCTCGACGAGGGCCGTGATCGCGCGGTCGAACGCGCGCCGTCTGGCGAGCGCGCGGCGCTCGACCTCGGTGTTGCCGCGCACGCGCAGCAGCAGCGTGACGGTCGGCAGCTTCGCGACGAGCACGTGCACCGCGCCCCGCAGCACGAGGTCGAGGCGATCGGCCGCGCGGCCGCCCGTGGCATCCGCCTCGCCGAGCACCCCTTCGAGCGCGCTCAGCGCGTCGTCGAGGGCGCGCTCGAGGATCTCGTCCTTCGAGGCGAAGTGGTGGTAGATGGCCGACTTCGAGAGGCCGAGCCGATCGGCGAGCACGCCCATCGAGGTCGCGTCGTAGCCGTACTGGTTGAAGGCGGCGACGGCGACGTCGAGGATGCCCTGCTGGTCGTAGCCCGGGCGGCCCCGCCGGAGTGATCCGTTCTCGCTCATCGCCCCAAGTCTCTCACTCGCCGGCCGCCGCACCCGGCTGCGCCGCTGCGGCGCGCGGCGGCCGCCCTCACTGGCCTCGCAGGTCGTAGACCCGCTTGTACTTGCCCTCGCTGCGCGGCAGCGCGCCCGGCTCCTCGAGGCGCACCTCGACGGTCGAGCCGATGAGCACCTTGATGCGCTTCGCGAGCACCTCGGTCGCCGCCTCGCACACCTCGCGCGAGAGGTCGGGGTGACGTTCGATGCGCACCGTCATCGCGTCCATGCGGCCCTCGCGGGTGAGCTCGAGGATGAAGTGCGGCGTGAGCTGCTCGATGCCGAGCACGATCTCCTCGATCTGCGTCGGGAAGAGGTTCACTCCGCGCAGGATGATCATGTCGTCGTTGCGGCCCGTGATCTTCTCGATGCGGCGCATCGCGGGGCGTGCGGTGCCCGGCAGGAGGCGCGTGAGGTCGCGGGTGCGGTACCGGATGACCGGGAACGCCTCCTTCGTCAGGGAGGTGAAGACGAGCTCGCCCATCTCGCCGTCGGCGAGCACGGCGCCCGAGTCGCCGTCGATGACCTCGGGCAGGAAGTGGTCCTCCCAGATGTGGGGGCCGTCCTTCGTCTCGATGCACTCGTTGCCGACACCCGGGCCCATGACCTCGCTGAGGCCGTAGATGTCGAGCGCGTCGATGCCGAGGCGCTGCTCGAGCTCGTGGCGCATCTCGTTCGTCCACGGCTCGGCGCCGAGGACCGCGGTCTTGAGCGAGGTCGAGCGGGGGTCGATGCCCGCCGCGACCATGGCGTCGGCGATCGTGAGCAGGTAGCTCGGCGTGCAGAGGATCGCGTCGGGCTCGAAGTCGACGATGAGCTGCACCTGGCGGGCCGTCTGGCCGCCCGACATCGGGATCACCGTCGCGCCGAGCTTCTCGATGCCCGCGTGGGCGCCGAGCCCGCCGGTGAACAGGCCGTAGCCGTAGGCGTTGTGCACCTTCATGCCGGGGCGCACGCCGCTCGCGCGGAGCGAGCGCGCGATGAGCGTCGCCCAGCGGTCGAGGTCGCCCTTCGTGTAGCCGACGACGGTCGGGCGCCCGGTGGTGCCGCTCGAGGCGTGGATGCGCGCGACCTCGGCCATCGGCACGGCGAACATGCCGAAGGGGTAGGTCTGCCGCAGGTCCTCCTTGGTGGTGAAGGGCAGCTTCGCGACGTCGGCGAGGGTCTGGATGTCACGGGGGTGCACGCCCGCCGCGTCGAACTTCGCCGTGTAGAGGGGCACGTTCGCGTAGGCGTGCGCGACGGTCTGCTGCAGCCGCTCGAGCTGCAGCGCCTCGAGTTCGGCGCGGGTCATCCGCTCCTCGGGGTCGAGCTCGTCGGGGCGCGGGGGCACGAGGCCCGAGACGGTGGGGGAGGTGGTCGTCGTCGACACGTGGGACTCCGTGCTGGTCAGAGGGTGCGGTTGGTGGAGATGGAACGGCCGCGGAACTCGGCGACCGCGTCGCCGTGCTCGTCGACGACCGAGACGTCGTACAGTCCGGTGCGGCCCGACCGGGTGCGGCGGACGGCGGTCGCGGTGAGGGTCTGCCCCGCGACGGTGGACTTCAGGAACGTGATGTCGGCGCCTGCGGCGACGGTGACGGTCTCGTCCTCGTTGCAGGCGATCGCGAAGGCGGTGTCGGCGAGGGTGAAGACCAGGCCGCCGTGGGTGATGCCGAAGCCGTTGGTCATGTCGTCGCGCACGCGCATCGAGACGACGGCGTGGCCGGGGTCGTCGTGTTCGACGACCATGCCGAGCGCCGCGGAGGCGAGGTCGCGCTGCATCATCGCGCGGTTCGGGGCGGTCGCGGCTTCCGTCATGTTCGACTCCTCATCGAGTTCGGGCGCCGTTGCTGCGACGCTGACGATGACTATATACTAACTGAACGATCGGTTAGTAATGTTGGATGCCACGAGGCGCCGTCATTCGCGAAGCGCCCCGATCCTCACCGAGACACAGGAGTCGATGATGACCGCAGCCACCGTGCTCAGCCCGGTCGCCGATCAGGCGCCCGACGACGAGGGCCAGGCGCTCTTCGACGAGCTCATCGCGAAGGACTCGCGCATCGAGCCCCGCGACTGGATGCCCGAGGCCTACCGCAAGACGCTCATCCGCCAGATCAGCCAGCACGCGCACTCCGAGATCATCGGCATGCAGCCCGAGTCGAACTGGATCACGCGCGCGCCGAGCCTCAAGCGCAAGGCCATCCTCATGGCCAAGGTGCAGGACGAGGCGGGCCACGGGCTCTACCTCTACTCGGCCGCGCAGACCCTCGGCATCGGACGCGACGAGATGATGGAGCAGCTCATCGAGGGCAAGGCGCGCTACTCGTCGATCTTCAACTACACGACTCCCACCTGGGCCGACATGGGCGCGATCGGGTGGCTCGTCGACGGCGCCGCGATCTGCAACCAGGTGCCCCTCTGCCGCGCCTCGTACGGCCCGTACGGTCGCGCGATGGTGCGCATCTGCAAGGAGGAGTCCTTCCACCAGCGGCAGGGCTTCGAGATCCTGCTCGAGCTCATGCAGGGCACGCCCGAGCAGCGGCAGATGGCGCAGGACTCGGTGAACCGCTGGTACTGGCCCGCCCTGCAGATGTTCGGCCCGCCCGACGACCAGTCGCCGAACTCGGCGCAGTCGATGGCGTGGAACATCAAGCGCTTCTCGAACGACGAGCTGCGCCAGCGCTTCGTCGGCATGCTCGTGCCGCAGGCCGAGGTGCTCGGCGTCACCCTGCCCGATCCGAACCTGCGCTTCAACGAGGAGACCGGCGAGTACGACATGAGCGAGATCGACTGGACCGAGTTCAACGAGGTGCTCGCCGGCCGCGGCCCCGCCAACGCCGAGCGCCTGCGCCGCCGTCGCGAGGCCCACGAAGAAGGTGCGTGGGTGCGCGAAGCGGCTGCGGAGTACGCCCGCAAGCAGGCCGAACGAGTGAAGGCGGTGGCATGATGTCGACCCCCGGTGAGATGGGAACCGAGCCCTGGCCCCTGTGGGAGGTCTTCGTGCGCGCCAACCGTGGCCTCAGCCACGTCCACGTCGGCTCGCTGCACGCGCCCGACGCCGACATGGCCGTGCGCAACGCGCGCGACCTCTACACGCGCCGCAACGAGGGCGTCTCGATCTGGGTCGTGCCGGCCGACGCCGTCACGACGAGCGACCCCGACGCGAAGGGCGCCTTCTTCGAGAGCCCGGCCGGCAAGAACTACCGGCACGCGGTGTACTACACGAAGAGCGAAGGGGTGAAGCACCTGTGAGCGGCGACGACTTCGACCCCCACGGTGACGTCCACGGCGACGTCTCGGTCGACCGGGTCGCGCTCGCCGAGGAGCTCGCCGGCTCGGAGGAGGGCGCCGGTCGCGTCGCCTCCGAGGATGCCGCGGAGTACGCCCTGCGCCTCGGCGACGACGCGCTCGTGCTCGCCCAGCAGCTCGGCATGTGGATCACCCGTGCGCCCGAGCTCGAGGAGGACGTCGCCCTCGGCAACATCGGCCTCGACCTCATCGGGCACGCCCGCTCGCTGCTGCACTACGCCGGCAGCGCGACCGGCCGCAGCGAAGACGACCTGGCCTACTGGCGCGACGAGCCCGAGTGGCGCAACGCGTGGCTCTTCGAACAGCCGAACGGCGACTTCGCGTGCACGATCGCGCGTCAGCTCGTGGCATCCCTCTACCTCTACGAGCTCTACCGCGCGCTCGCCGGGTCGACCGACCCGACCCTCGCGGCGATCGCCGCGAAGTCGGTGAAGGAGGTCGACTACCACCGCGACCACGCGACCCAGTGGGTGCTGCGACTCGCGGGCGGCACCGAGGAGTCGCGCCGCCGCATGATCCGCGGCGTCGAGGTCACCTGGCCGTACGCCGACGAGCTGTTCGCCGACGACGAGCTCACCGAGCGCCTTGCCGCCGACGGCGTCGCGGTGCTGCCGTCGACGCTGCGACCGGCGTTCGAGTCGGCCGTCGACGAGGTGTTCGCCGAGGCCGGGCTCGAACGGCCCTCGGGCCGCACCGCCTACACCGCCTCGGGCGGCGGACGACGGGGCATGCACACCGAGCACCTCGGGCCGCTCCTCGCCGAGATGCAGGTGCTCGCCCGCCAGCACCCGGGGGCGTCGTGGTGACCGCGATGCGGACCGGTGGTCGAGGTGCGAGCGCCGGCGAGCGTACCGAGACCCGCACCGCCTGGCAGGTCGCGGCGACCGTGACCGACCCCGAGATCCCCGTGCTCACGATCGAGGACCTCGGCGTGCTGCGCACGGTCGAGGTCGCCGACGACGGCGCCGTGCACGTGGAGCTCACCCCCACCTACAGCGGATGCCCCGCGATGGACGCCATGCGCGACGACGTCGTGCTCGCGCTCACGCACGCGGGCTACGACGAGGTGCGGGTCGACCTCGTGCTCGCGCCCGCCTGGACCACCGACTGGATGACCGAGGCGGGCAAGCAGAAGCTGCGCCGCTACGGCATCCAGGCACCGACCGGCCTCGCCGCCGCGCGGGGCTCGGGCCCCGTGCGCGTGCAGCTCGCGGTGAAGTGCCCCCGCTGCGACTCGCTCGACACCCGCGAGATCGCCCGTTTCGGCTCGACCTCGTGCAAGGCCCTCTACGAGTGCCGCACCTGCCTCGAGCCCTTCGACTACTTCAAGGTGATCTGATGGCGGCGAGAAACCTGGGCTCGACCGAGACGGCGGCCGAGGCCTTCCTCAACGCGACCGTCGGCGGCGAGCACGTGACGAAGCGCCGTCGTGCGCGATTCCACTCGCTCGAGGTCGCCGAGGTGCGGCCGCTCACGAGCGACGCCGTCGAGGTGACCTTCACCGTGCCGGCCGAGCTCGCCGACGAGTACAGCTACCTGCCCGGCCAGTACGTCGCCCTCCGCAAGGAGCTCGACGGGCACGAGCGCCGGCGCAGCTACTCGATCTGCCGCCCGCCCCACGTCGCCGACGACGGCACCGGCCGCATCTCGGTCGGCATCAAGCGCGACCTCGGCGGCATCTTCTCGAGCTGGGCGAACAGCGAGCTGCAGGCGGGCGACACCCTCGACGTGATGAGCCCCCAGGGCACCTTCACCTCGACGCTCGACGCGCTCGACGGCAAGCACGTCGTCGCGATCGCGGCGGGCTCGGGCATCACCCCGCTCATGGCGCTCGCCGAGACGGTGCTGGCCCGCTCCGAGACCTCCGAGTTCGAGCTCGTCTACACGAACCGCTCGACGCTCGACGTGATGTTCCTCGAGGAGCTCGCCGAGCTGAAGGACCGCTACCCCTCGCGGCTCGCGCTCCACCACGTGCTCTCGCGCGAGCAGCGCACCGCGCCGATCCTCTCCGGCCGCATCGACGCCGAGAAGCTCGACACCATGCTCGACGTGCTGATCCGGCCCGAGACGGTCGACGAGTGGTTCCTCTGCGGGCCGTTCGAGCTCGTGCAGCTCGCCCGCGACACCCTCGAGGCGCGGGGCGTGCCCGCCGCGCACGTGCGCTACGAGCTGTTCACCACCGACGCCGACCGGGTCGAGCCGCGCCACGGTCGCCCGGTCGAGGTGAAGCAGGGCGAAGACACGGTGGCGATCGAGTTCACGCTCGACGGGCAGTCGTCGACCGTCGAGAGCCCGGTCTCGGCGAACGAGTCGATCCTCAACGCCGCGCTGCGGGTGCGGCCCGACGTGCCGTTCGCGTGCGCCGGCGGCGTCTGCGGCACTTGCCGTGCGCGGGTCGTCGAGGGCAGTGTGAACATGACCGAGAACTACGCCCTCGAACCCGACGAGCTCGAGCGCGGCTACGTGCTCACGTGCCAGTCGCACCCGAAGTCGGAGCGCGTGGTCGTCGACTACGACGTCTGAGCCGACGACGTCTGAGCAGGAGGAACCCGTACATGATCGAACTCACCGTGGCCGACGGCGTCGCCGAGGTCGTGCTGAACGCGCCCGAGAAGCTCAACTCGCTCGACGAGACGGCGCTCGGCGAGCTCTCGGCGGCCTACGCCGAGGCCGAGCGCCTGGCCCAGTCGGGCGAGGTCAGGGCGCTCGTGCTGCGCGGCGAGGGCCGCGCGTTCTGCGCGGGCCGCGACATCTCGGGCGTCGATCCCCGCGAGGACGACGTGCAGGGCTACCTCGGCGGCATCGTCGAGCCGCTGCTGCAGCGCATGGCCGCCATCCCGGTGCCGACGTTCGCCGTCGCGCACGGCGCCTGCCTCGGCGTCGGACTCGGCCTGCTCATCGCGAGCGACATCGTTTACGTCGCCGACACCGCGAAGATCGGCTCGCCGTTCGCGAACCTCGGCGCGACCCTCGACTCGGGCGGCCATGCCCTCTTCGTCGAGCGGCTCGGCGCGCACCGCACGATGGACCTCATCGTCAGCGGCCGGCTCATGACGGGGGCCGAGGCCGTCGCCGCGGGCCTCTTCTCCCAGGCGTTCCCCGCCGATGAGGTGCTGGAGGCCACCCGCGCAGCGGCCGCCCGCGCGGCGCAGGGCGCCACGCAGGCGTTCGTCGCCTCGAAGCGGCTCGTCGCATCGCTCCGCGACGAACGGCTCGGGCTCTGGGCCTCGATGGCCGAGGAGAACCGCGCGCAGGCCGCGCTCTGCGACACCGCCGACTACCGCGAGGGCTTCGCCGCCTTCCAGGAGAAGCGCACGCCCGCGTTCACCGGGCGGGGCTGAGGTTCTCCCCCGGCAATCCGGAGACGCGAGTCGCCGAGAGATTCGACGACGACGTCGTCGGCGTGCAGTGAACCGGGGGACGCAGTGGTGCTCGGATACCAGGTCTCGCCGGAGTCCGGAGGAGCACTCGAGATTCGCGAGAGCGGCATCGCCACCGAGAATGAACTCTGGAAGAACCTCACCGCCGGTCCGATCGGCGGAGCCTGGTAATGAGCGCCCCCGCACCTCATGACCGAATCGAACCCGGGTGGAGAACCGACGCATGACCGAACCGCTGGATACGGACGTGCGGCCGGCGGGCCCGCCGCAGGATCCGATCGTGAACGGGGTGCTCACGACGGCGCTCCTCATCGTCATGCTCCTCGTCTGCGGGCTCGCTCTGGTGGCCGGCCTGCTCATCGGCCTCGATGCGATGGGGTGCACGACCGAAGGCTGCACGATCGTCAAGCGCGTCGGCGCGGGCATCACGGTGCTCGTCGTCGTGAGCGCAGCGGTCACGGGGCTGATCGTCACGATCGTGCGGCTCGTGCAACGTCGGCGGAGCCTGCGACCGGCCGGCCTCGCGATGGCGGTGATGGTCGGCGCGGTGATCGTCGGTGCGCTCATCGGTGCGTTCGGGAGCGCGATCACGCGCTGAGCGCACCGCGTTCCGAAACGCCGGCCGCGCCGCCGGAGTCCGCCGGGCAGGGCTGAGTTGAGTCGACAGGGACCCGCGCTCAGCCGCCTCGGCCGAGTGCTTCGAGCAGCGGGATGCAGAACCAGATGCCGACCATGACGACGATCGGCAGGAACGCGATCAGCGGGATCCGCTGCTTGAGCCGTCGCCCCTGCGGCGCGACGCCGCGGGGGATCGCGGGAAGCGGGCCGACGGGGAGCGGGTCGGCGGCGCTCGTGGTACCGGGACCCTCGGCCGAGGACGGGCGCTCGGCACCGGCTCGGCTCGGCTCGGCGAGGCGCTCGTCGCGCCACCGCTCCCATCGCTCGAGCTTCGCGTTCAGGGCGTCGACCGTCGTGAACACCCACTCCCACATCGCGGGGTCGGCGCTCGAGAACGATCGCCCGCCGCCCGCGTAGACGTACAGGCGGTCGTCGACGATCTCGACGTCGAGGTCTCCGCCGGCGTCGACGAAGCGCTCCATCAGATCGGGCGTGAAGAGGTACAGCGCGTCGGTCTCGTAGCCCTCGGGGCAGTACAGGGTGAAGTGCCGGTCGAAGTCGCCCTCGAGCGAGAGACGCTGCGCGGTCGCGAGGGCGACGGGCAGATTCGAGCCGAGCAGTCTCGAGTCGTTGCCGACGCCGTCGAGCACGATGTGCGGCAGCTCGCGATCGAGCGTGAACGCGAGGTACGACCACTGGAACGTCTCATGCGTCTTCGTCGTCTTCTTCACGTACTGGTAGTTCGCGATCTCGACCGGCCGGGGGTCCGACAGGCGCACGATCTCGCTGGCGACGCGGTCGGTGCCGAGGCCGAAGATCATTCCAGGGGCCTCGGGCTCGACGAGGCGCGGCACGAACTCGAGCCCGTTGGCGGCGGCGAAGCGAGCGACCCGGAATCGGGCTTCGCCCCGGAGGCGGGACGACGCCACGGCGTACCAGGCGACGCCCGCGATGATCGTCACGGCGCCGGCGAGCGCCAGTGGGAACACGAGGTCGCCGGGGATGCCGGTGCCCATCCAGGCCTCGAGCGCGCCGTCGACGAGCATCACCACGCCGGCGAGGGGCAGCGCGACGATGACGGCGGCGAAGCCGCCGAGGAGGAGGCCGAAGACGGCACCGTACCAGGGGACGCCGGCGCCGCTCCGACGGAAGCCGCTGCGGACCTCGTACTCCCGCACCGACGCGCGGTCGACCCGATCGAGCAGCGGGGCGGCGTCGAACCGCGCGGTCGTCGTCGGCTGGGCCTGGCTCATCCGCAGATCGTACCTGCGCGAGAGGGCATCGCCCGCATTCAGCGCTCCGCCGGGTGCTCGTCGTGCTCGGCGATGTCGCGGCCGAGGTCGTCCTCGATGAGGAGATCGCGGCGGACGTGGTCGGTGCGGTAGGCCGAACGGCCGAGCATGTGCGCCGTCATCGGCTGCGTGAGCAGCTGGAACGTCATGATCACGATCACGGTGCTGATGACGCCCCACGTGGGTGCGCGCAGTGCGATCGCGAGCAGCACCGTCGCGAGGCCCAGCACCTGCGGCTTCGTCGCGGCGTGCAGCCGGGTCAGCACGTCGGGGAAGCGCACGATGCCGATGCCCGCCGCCATCGACAGGAACGCGCTCACCAGGATGAGCAGTCCGACGGCGATCTCGGCGGCGTTCACGAGGCATCCTGCTTCGCCATGAAGCGTGCGATCGAGATCGAGCCGACGACCGCGAACATCGCGAGCACGAGCAGCACGACGAGCGTGTCGGTGTGCCGGTTGATCGCCATCTCGGCACCGAGCGCGCACATCGCGATCGCGAGCAGCACGTCGGTCGCGAGGGCCCGGTCGAGGATCGACGGCCCCTTGATGATGCGGACGACCGCGGCGATCGCGCCGATGCCGAACATGAGGCCGGCGATGATCGAGACGAGGGTGAGGAAGGTCACGGCGTGCCTCCGTTCCGGCCGGACGGCCCCTGGTGCATGTCGGAGTGGCTCGTCGTGCGCTCGCCCGCACGCCGGGCGCGACGCTCGGCGCGCACCACCTCGGCCTGCTCGTGCGTGCCGATCGCGAGCACGATGCGCTCCTCGGTGCCGAGCACCTGGCGGTGCGTGCGGTCGATGTCGGCCTGGGTGCGGGTGCCGAGCGCATGCAGGTAGAGCAGGCCGCGCTCGCGGTCGATGTCGACGACGACGGTGCCGGGCACGACCGAGATCGCCTCGGCGGTGAGCGTCGTCACGAGGTCGGAGCGGGTGTGCAGCTGTACGACGATGATCGAGTTCATCGGCTTCCACCACGGCCAGATCGAGTACGCCGCCACCTGCAGCGAGGCGAACATGACGTCGACCATCATCCGCAGTCCGAGGAGCAGGCCGCGCCAGGGGTTGAACCGGCCGCTGAGCAGCACCGGCGGCAGGTAGAGGGCACGGGTCACCGCGATCGCGAGCAGCACCCCGGTGACGAGGCTGAGCGCGTCGATGTGATCCCAGAGGAGGAGCCACAGCACGAGCAGCGCGACGAGCAGCGGCAACTGCCGCCAGACCGAGCGCCAGCGCGAGACCGGTTCGTTCGTGTGGGTCATCGCACCCCCTCGGGGAAGACGATCGAGACGTACGCCGACGGGTCGCTGAGCCCTTCGGCCGCGCGCCCCGCGAGGTCGAACAGCGGGCCGGCGAAGACGGTGAGGCAGACCGTGATCGCGACGAGGGAGGCGGTCGCGACGACCATGAGCACGGGCGTCGTGCGGGTCGCCGTGACGGTCGCCCCCTCGGGCGCCTCGAGCACCGAGCCGAGCAGCACCGACTCGTAGCCCTCGAGCTCGTCGCGGCCGCGCCAGAACGCCATGTTCCAGAAGCGGGTGAGCGCGTACAGCGTGATGAGCGAGGTCGCCGCGCCCGCCGCGATGACGACCCAGATGAGCCAGTCGGGCCCCGACGGGCTGCCCTCCGCGGTGCCCTGCGCGCCCGCGAGGAAGAGGCCGGCCTTGCCGAGGAACCCCGAGAAGGGCGGGATGCCGCCGAGGTTCATCGCGGGGATGAAGAAGAGCACCGCGAGCAGCGGCGAGGCCTTGAGCAGGCCCGCGAGGCGGGTGATCGACGTCGCGCCGCCGAAGCGCTCGATGAGCCCCGTCGTGAGGAACAGCGCCGTCTGCACCGTGATGTGGTGCACCACGTAGTAGATCGTGGCCGTCAGCCCGATCACGCTCGAGAGCCCGATGCCGAACACCATGTAGCCGATGTGGCTCACGAGGGTGAACGAGAGCAGTCGCTTGATGTCGGCCTGCGTGAGCGCGCCGAGGATGCCGATGAGCATGGTCAGCCCGCCGATCACGAGCAGCAGCGTCGACACGTCGCTCTCGACGAAGAGCACCGTCTCGGTGCGGATGATCGCGTAGACGCCGACCTTCGTGAGCAGGCCCGCGAACACCGCCGTCACCGGGGCGGGCGCCGTCGGGTACGAGTCGGGCAGCCAGAACGACAGCGGGAACACGGCCGCCTTGATGCCGAAGGCCATGAGCAGCAGCAGGTGCAGGATGAGCTGCACGTCCTGCGGCAGCTCGGCGAGGCGCACCGAGAGCTGGGCGATGTTCGCGGTGCCGGTCGCACCGTAGATGAGCGCGATCGCCGAGAGGAAGAACAGCGACGACACGAGGCTCGTGATGATGTACGTGACGCCAGAGCGGATGCGCTCGCCCGTTCCGCCGAGGGTGAGCAGCACGTAGCTCGCCGCGAGCAGGATCTCGAAACCGACGTACAGGTTGAACAGGTCGCCCGCGATGAAGGCGTTGAACACGCCCGCCGACAGGATCAGGTAGCTCGGGTGGAAGATCGACACCGGCGTCTCGCGGTGCTGGTCGGCGATGCCCTGGCCGACCGAGTAGACGAGCACGACGAGCAGCATGATCGCCGAGATGACGAGCATGATCGCCGACAGGCGGTCGACGACGAGGGTGATGCCCCAGGGGGCGTCCCACGCGCCGAGGTAGACGACGGCGGGCCCGGTCGTGTCGACCGCGACGAGCAGCACGGCCGCGATGACCGTGACCGCGGCGAGCACGGAGACGCCGACGGCCATCTGCGCGCGCCGGTGCCGGCCGAGGATGAGCGCGGTCGCGGCGCCGAGCATCGGCAGGAGCACGACGAGGGGCACGAGCACGGCGGTCATCGGCGGGCCTCCTCGTCGTCGGCGTCACGGGTGGATGCCTCGCGCTCGAGCTCGTCGTCGATCCCGTCGAACTCCTCGTCGCTCGCCTCGATGAGCGACTGGATCGCCTCGTCGTCGGCGGCGGAGGAGCGGATGAGGTCGGCCGTCTCCTCGGCGTCCTCTGCGAGCTCGGCCTCGTCGTCGACGAGGTCGCCCTTCGCCCCGAGCTTCGCCAGCCACCAGGAGCGGTAGATCAGGGCGAGCATGAACGCGGTGATGCCGAGGTTGATGACGATGGCGGTGAGCACGAACGCCTGGGGGAGCGGGTCGGAGATCTCGTCGGCGTCGACGCCCTCGCCGAGGATCGGCGCGAGGCCGGGCGTGCCGCTCATGAGGTAGATGAGGATGTTCACCGCATTGCCGACGAGCAGGAACCCGATGAGCACGCGCGTGAGGCTGCGCTCGAGCATCACCGAGATGCCGGCGCCGAAGAGCACCGCCATGAGGACGACGAGAGTGAGCGATGCGGTCATGCCGGGGCCCCCTCGCGGTCGGCGGCAGTCGGGTCGGATGCCTCGGGGTCGCCCTCGACCTCTTCTTGATGCCGATCGACCTCGGCGCCGAGCGAGCGGAGGATGTCGAGCACGAGCCCGACCACCACGAGGTAGACGCCGATGTCGAAGAGCGTCGAGGTGCCGATCGAGAGGTGCCCGAGGACGGGCACGTCGGCCTCGAACCAGGTCGACTCGAACGCGGTGAGGCCGAAGAGCAGCGAGGAGGCGGCGGTGCCCGCCGCGAGCAGGAGGCCGGTGCCGAGCAGGCGACCGGCATCGACCGGCGCGGCCTCGCCGAGCTCGTACCGTCCGCCCGCGAGGTAGCGGGCGACCAGTGCGAGCCCCGCGAGCAGGCCGCCGGCGAATCCGCCGCCCGGGGCGTTGTGGCCGACGAAGAGCAGGTACACCGAGACGATGATCGCCGGGTGGAAGAGCAGCCGCACGAGCACCTCGATGAGGATCGAACGGTTGCGCGGCGAGAGCGTGCGACCCGCGAGCAGCCAGGTCTGGCGGTTCTCGTGGGCCTCGGCGGCGGCGTCGGTCTCGTCGTCGACCTCGGCCAGGCGCGGCTTCGCCGCGCGGATGCTCGAGGCCGGCTCGAGCACCGGCTGCAGCCGGTTGCGGCGGTCGGGCTGCTCGTCGAGGCGCGGCGCCCCGCCCGTGCGGCCCGAGACGAAGATGAGGCTCGCCACGCCCGTCGCGACGGCGACGAGCACGGAGATCTCACCGAGCGTGTCCCACGCGCGGATGTCGACGAGCATGACGTTCACGATGTTCTTGCCGTGGGCCTCGATGCTCAGCGCCGGAAGGCCCTCGGAGATCGTCGGCTCGATGCGGGCGCTGAGCGCGACGAGGCCGATGACGCCCATCACGAGACCGGCGAGCACGCCGATCACGGCTCGGGTCGCGCGGCCGAGCGCGGTCGGGTGCACGGCGCTCTGCTTCGGCAGGCGTCGCAGCACGAGCACGAAGACGACGATCGTGATGGTCTCGACGAGGGCCTGGGTGAGCGCGAGGTCGGGCGCCCCCGACATGCCGAAGAGCAGCACGAGCCCGTAGCCCGTGACGCCGACGAGCAGCACCGAAGTCACGCGGCGGCGCACGATCGCGGCGGCGATCGCGGCGATCGACATGATGAACGCGATGAACGGCTGGGCGGGGTAGTCCCACAGCCGCACGCCGCCGGGCCAGGAGGCGTTGAGGATCGCCGCGGTGCCGAGCCCGCCGATGAACACGACCATGATGATCGCGAGGTAGCCGGCGAGCCCGCGCACCTGGAACGCGGTGGTCACCCGGGCGGCGAGGCGGTCGACGAACGACACGATGCCGAGGTAGCCGCGCGCCGAGTCGAGCGCGGGCGGCATGGCGGCCTGCATGCGGGCCACCCGTTGCCGGCCCCAGACGAGGAGGGCCGCGAGCGCGAACACCGCGGCCGACAGGGCGAGCGCCGGCTCGAGGCCGTGCCAGAGCGCGAGGTGGTACTCGTGGCCGCCCGGCAGTTCGTCGGCGTAGGCGGCGAGGAGGGGTTCGATGAGCGGCACGGCGAACGCGAAGACGACGGACGCCCCGGCGAGGATCGCGGGCGCGATGCCGATCGCGGGGCTCTCGCGGTGCAGGGGCGTGGGCGGGACCTCCGCCTTGGTGAAGAACGCGCCCCAGACGAAGCGCACCGTGTACGCGACCGTGAGCACCGAGCCGAGGAACGCGGCGACGAGGGCGATCCAGCCCCACGTGTCGCCCGCGAGGGCCGACTCGAGCTCGGCCGTGAAGACCGCCTCCTTCGCCACGAAGCCGAGGAGCGGCGGCAGGCCCGCCATCGAGGCGGCCGCGAGGAAGGCGATCGTGGCGATGACCGGCATGCGGCGGCCGAGGCCGGAGAGCTTGCGCCAGTCGCGCGTTCCGGCCGCGTGGTCGACGATGCCGACGACGAGGAAGAGGGTCGCCTTGAACAGCGCGTGGGCGAGCAGCAGCGCGACGCCCGCGAGTGCGGCGTCACGGGTGCCGAGGCCCGTCACCATGATGAGGAAGCCGAGCTGGCTGACCGTGCCGTAGGCGAGCAGGAGCTTGAGGTCGTACTGGCGCAGTGCGCGCCAGCCGCCGACGAGCATCGTGAGCCCGCCGAGCCCGATGACGATGGGATGCCACACCTCGAGCTCGGCGTAGCCGGGGGCGAGGCGCGCGACGAGGTAGACGCCGGCCTTCACCATCGCCGCGGCGTGCAGGTACGCCGACACCGGGGTGGGCGCCGCCATCGCGGCGGGCAGCCAGAAGTGGAACGGGACGAGGGCGCTCTTCGAGACCGCGCCGAGGAGGACGAGCGCGATCGCCCACTCGCCGGCCGCGCCCGTGACGGGGTTCGCGACGAGCTCGGCGAGGCTCGTCGTGCCGCCCTCGACGGCGAGGATGACGAGGCCGACGAGCATCGCGAGCCCGCCGAAGGTCGTCACCGTGAGGGCCTGCAGTGCCGCACCGCGGCTCTCCTTCCGACCGGTGTAGTGGCCGATGAGGAGGTACGAGAGCACGCTCGTCGCCTCCCAGAAGGTGAACAGCACGAAGACGTCGTCGGCGGTGACGAGGCCGAACATCACCCCGGCGAAGGCGAGCAGGAGCGCGGCGAAGCGCCCCAGTGCGGGTTCGTCGTCGGCGAAGTAGTTCATGCAGTAGAGCAGCACGAGCGCGCCGATGCCGGTCACGATCAGCGCGAGCAGCAGTGCGAGGGCGTCGAGCCGGAAGCTCAGCGCGATGTCGAGCGCCGGGATCCACTCGACGGTCTCGACGACCGGGGTGCCGGCGAGCACACCGGGGAGCCAGGTCAGCAGCAGCACGAACACGGCGGCGGGCAGCAACGCGATGACGGCGAAGACGCGGCGCCCGAGCACGCGGGTCAGCAGCGGCGTCACGAGGGCGAGGGCGCCGAACAGCACGAGGGAGAGAATCATCCACACTCCTCACGCTCGCGCCGAGTCTTCAGTCTACGGGAGGATCGAAAGACTTTAGTCCGTTTTATTCATGATGGATAAAACCTTCTAAAACCTCTAAGATCGCCGACATGGATGCCATCAGCAATCCGTACACCCCGAACGCGGGTGCCGCGCCCGAGATCGTCGTCGGCCGCGACGACCAGCTCGAGGGCTTCCGGGTGCTGCTCAGCCGCCTCGAGCGCGGCCGCACCGAGCAGTCGATGATCATCACCGGCCTGCGCGGGGTGGGCAAGACCGTGCTGCTCGGGCAGTTCATGGACCTCGCGAACGCGGCCCACTGGGAGGTCGTCGAGATCGAGGCGAGCAAGCACGACGACGTGCGCTTCCGCCAGGCGATGTTCTCGCAGCTCAAGGCCGCGCTGCTGCGGCTCTCGCCCCGCGCCCGCTGGACCGAGCTGAGCCGCAGGGCGGCCGAGGTGCTGAGCGCGTTCGCCGTGTCGGTCGACCAGCAGGGCACGTTCAGCGTCTCGTGGGACATCCCGCCCGCCGAGGGTGAGGGCGATCACGGCGACCTCGCGATGGACCTCACCGACGTGTTCGTCGCGCTCGGCGAGGCGGCCGCCGAACGCGAGCGAGGGGTCGTGCTGCTCATCGACGAGGTGCAGTTCCTCGGTCGCACGCAGCTCGAGGCGCTCATCCAGGCCGTGCACAAGACCGTCCAGCGCAAGCTGCCCATCACGCTCGTCGGTGCGGGGCTGCCGCAGATCGCCGAACTCGCCGGCGATGCGAAGTCGTACGCCGAGCGGCTGTTCAAGTTCCCGGTGATCGGCTCGCTGAGCGACGACGACGCCCGCCGGGCCCTCGTCGAGCCGGCGCTCGTCGAGGGCGTGGTCTTCGACGACGACGCCGTCGAGCTCGCGACCGAGATCACCCAGGGCTACCCGTACTTCATCCAGGAGCTCGGCTACCAGGTCTGGGGAGTGGCGACCGGGGGCCGGGTGCACCGCGACGACGTCGAGCTCGCGCGCGAGGCCTACGAGTCGAAGCTCGACGGCTCGTTCTTCCGCGTGCGGCTCGACCGGGCGACCCCGCTGCAGACCGCCTACATGCGCGCGATGGCCGAGCTCGGCCCGGCGCCGCAGAAGGCGGCCGACGTCGCGCGCGTGATGGGCCGCGAGTCGACCCAGGTCGGGCCGACCCGCGCTGAGCTCATCGACATGGGCCTGCTCTACACGCCCGAGCACGGCTACGCCGCCTTCACGGTGCCCGACTTCGATCGCTTCATGCGCCGCGCGGTGCCCGAGCTCGTCGTGCCCCAGGTGCAGAAGCGCAAGCCCCGCGAGCACTGAGCGCCGGGCGAGCACCGAGCCCGCCGCGGCTCAGCGGCGGATGATGCGCCGCTCGATCGCGGCGGCGACGGCGCCCGCGCGGGTGTCGACGCCGAGCTTCGCGTAGATGTGCGAGAGGTGCGACTTCACCGTCGCCTCCGAGACGAGCAGCTCCCGCGCGAGCTCCTTGTTGCCGAGCCCCTGGGCGAGCAGCTCGAGCACCTCGACCTCGCGCTCGGTGACGACGGGCCCCGGCGCGGCCGCGCGGCGCACGAGGGTCGCGGCGACCGACGGCGCGAGCACGGTCTCCCCGCGGGCGACCGCGCGGATGCCCGCGAACAGCTCCTCGGGCGGCGCGTCCTTCAGGAGGTAGCCGCCCGCGCCGGCCTCGAGGGCCCGCAGGATGTCGGCCTCGGTGTCGTAGGTCGTGAGCACGAGCACGGCGGGCCGCTCGTCGAGCGCGCGCAGCCGGGAGGTCGCCTCGACCCCGCCGGGCCCCGCGCCGAGGTTGAGGTCCATGAGCACGACGTCGGGGCGGTACGCCCGCGCCTTCGAGACGGCCTCGTCGGCGTCGCCCGCCTCGGCGACGACCTCGAACTCGGCGCGACCGGCGAGGAGGGCCGCGAGCCCGGCGCGGACGACGGGATGGTCGTCGACGAGCATCACGCGAACGACCTCGGTGTTCGGCTCGGCGCCGGATGCCCCGGTCACGACGCACCGCCTTCGCCCGAGTCGCCCGTCAGCGGGAACGCGACCGAGACCGTCGTGCCCTCGCCCGGCGAGCTCTCGATCTCGGCGCGGCCGCCGAGCTCCTGCGCGCGGTCGCGAAGCCCGCGCAGCCCGTGGCCGCGCTCGGCCGGACCGCGCTCGCCGAGGCCGCGCTCGCCGAGGCCGCGCTCGGTCTGGCCGCGCTCGGGCGCTCCCCGTCGGCTCGGCCCCGACTGGTCGAAGCCGACGCCGTCGTCGCGCACGTCGAGGCGCACCTCGTCGGGCTGGAACGTCAGGCTCACCACGACGCGCCGCGCCCGCGCGTGCTCGAGCGCGTTCGCGAGCGCGCCCCTCGCGCTGCGCAGCAGGGCGCCGGCGACCGCCGCGGGCACGGCACGGGCGTCGCCGTGGCGGTGGAACTCGAGTGCGGCGCCGTCGCCGGTGGCGGCGGCATCCGCGACCAGGCGCTCGAGCGCGTCGGGCAGTGCCTCGGCGCTGCCGCCCTCGAGCGAGGCGGGCGCGAGGTCGCGCACGACCCGGCGCACCTCGTCGAGGCCCTCGCGGGCGGTCGCCGCGGCGGTGTGAACGTGCCCGCGCGCCGCATCGGGTCGCGACGACCAGTCCTGCTCGGCGGCCTGCAGCAGGAGGTTGATGCTCGAGAGCTGCTGCCCGACCGAGTCGTGGATCTCGCGCGAGAGCCGCTCGCGCTCCGCGAGCGCCCCGGCGCGGTGCTGCGCCTGCAGCAGCTCGTCCTGCGCGTCGGTGAGCTCGTCGAGCAGCCGCTGCCGCTCGGCCGACTCGCGCTGCAGCGCCCGGTAGACGAGCACCGTGACGACGGCGATGCCGATCGGGCCGGCGATCACGGTCGGGTCGACGCCGTCGGCGATGCGGAGCTCGGCCACGGTGACGAGGCCCGTCATGAGCACGACGACGACCACGGCGCCCCGGAACGGCAGCACCTGGAGCACGGCGAAGCCGAGCGGCACGGCGCACCACGCGAACGACGGCGCCGCGAGCGTGAGCAGCGCCCACAGCACCGTGACGGTCACCACCCACGCGGTCGGCCACCAGGCGCGCGTCGGCAGCAGCGGGCGCACCGAGTACGCGATCGCGAGCAGGGCCGCGCCCGCGAGCACGAGCACGCCGTCGGGGCCGAACCCGTGGCGTTCGAGATAGCGCACGGCCGAGGTCGCGAGCAGGGCGAGGAACACGATCTGCAACCAGCGGTCGAGGCTGGCGACGGGCGCGAGGATGCCCCGGAGGCCGGTCTGGTCGGAGACGGACATGATCGCCAAGCCTAGGCACGGGCGCCGCCGGCCGGCATCATCCGATCGGCTATCCAAGTGCAGCCGATCGCCCGACGCCCGTGCCGGATACCGCCCCGAGGCTGGGAGTGCACGTCGATGACCGGCGTGCTGAACCGAGGAGAACCATGAAGCGCACCATCGCCATCGCACTCGCCACGGCGAGCCTCACCGCCGGGATCGCGTCGGCCACGCTGTCGAACGGCGCCGACGCCGCGCAGGCCGCGGACGGCGGCCGCCCCGACCGCTACACCGTGCCGGGCGACGCCGCGGGCTCGCGGTTCGAGGGCATCGGCGCCGACGAGCGCCGCGGCCTCTTCTACGTCAGCGAGGTCACGGGCGGCGAGATCCACCGCGGCGACGTGCGGAACCCGCAGGCCGAGCAGTGGCTCGCGGGCGACGGCACCGACGGCCGCTACACCGCCCGCGGCGTGACGGTCGACGCCGCAGGCAACGTCTACGTGGCCGGCGGCCCGAACGGCATCGGCAACCCCGACCGCCCCGACCTGTGGGTGTACTCGAACGGGGGCGAGCTGCTCGCCGCGCTCCGCGTGCCCGGCACGCCCGACGCGTTCCTCAACGACGTCGCGATCGGCGCCGACGGCGCCGCCTACTTCACCAACTCGAACGACCCGCAGATCTTCCGCGTCGCCGAAGAGGGCGGCACCTGGCGGGCCGAGCTCTGGGCCGACGCCGCCGGAACGGTCGAGCGCGCGGCCGGGTTCAACCTCGGCGGCATCGTGCTCTCGGCCGACCGGAGCGCATTCGTCGTCGCCCAGGGCAACACCGGGCAGCTGTGGCGATTCGATGCGACGACCGCCGCCGCGACCGAGATCGACACGCACGGCGCCGACCTCGTGAACGCCGACGGCCTCGTGCGCCAGGGCAACCGGCTCACCGTCATCCGCAACTTCTCCAAGATGGTCGCGACCATGCGCGTCTCGGCCGACGGCGACGCGGTGCACCGCATCGAGCAGCGGACGAGCGACCCCGACCGCGTCTACACGACCGCCAAGATGCTGCACGGGCGCCTGCTCGCGGTCGACAGCAAGTTCGACGAGCAGCCCGCCGCCTCGGGCCCGTACGACATCGTGGGGTCGCCGTGGGGCTGACCGGCACCGGTCGTCGCAGCGCCGTCGCGATCGTCGCGGCGGCGCTGCTGCTCACGGGGTGCGCGGCGGGCGGCGGCCCCTCCGGCTCCGACGCGCCGCGCTCGACGTCCGCTTCGCCGACCGCCCCGCCACGAGAGGATGTCACCATGACCGAGACCCCCGCCCCCGTGCTCCCCGACCCCGACGGCACCCTGCTCAGCGCCGCGGCCGCCGGCGACGCCGCGACCGTCTCCCTCGCCGTCCGCGCCGGCGCCGCGCTCGAGGCGCGCGACGCCCGCGGTCGCACCGCCCTGCTGCTGGCCTCCGCGGCCGACCACGTCGAGGCCGCGAGCGTGCTCGTCGCCGCCGGTGCCGACCCCGACGCGCTCGACGACCAGCGCGACACCCCGTGGCTCGTCACGGGCGTCACGGGCAGCGTCGCGATGGCCGAGGTGCTGCTCGCCGCCGAGCCCGACTTCACGATCGTGAACCGCTACGGCGGCATCTCGATCATCCCCGCGGGGGAGCGCGGCCACGTCGAGTACCTCGAGCGCGTGCTGCAGACCGACATCGACGTCGACCACGTCAACGACCTCGGCTGGACGGCGCTGCTCGAGGCCGTCATCCTCGGCGACGGCGGGCCGCGCCATCAGGAGACCGTGCGGGTGCTGCTCGAGGGCGGCGCCGACCGTTCGATCGCCGATCGCGGCGGCGTCACCGCGCTCGAGCACGCCCGCGCGAGCGGCTACGACGAGATTGTCGCGCTGCTCGACTGAGCAGCGAACGGCGGCGGATGCCTCGCCGGGACGCGCGACGCATCCGCCGCCGAGAGGGGGATGCCGCGTGCCGAATCTCCTGCAGGATGGAGGGATGCCGATCCTGATCCAGCCCGACGAACTCCTCGAGCGCCTCGCAGCCGAGCGCGACGCCGCCGAGCGGGGGGCCCAGCCCGGCACGCGCACCGTGGTGCTCGACGTCCGCTGGTCGCTCGCCGCTCCCGACGGCACCGAGGCGTATCTCGCCGGGCACATCCCCGGCGCCGTGTACGTCGACCTCGACCACGAGCTCGCCGATCACGACGTGGTCGGCGAGGGGCGGCATCCGCTGCCGACCGAGCCGTCGCTCACCGCGGCGATGCGCCGCTGGGGACTCCGCGACGGCGACACCGTCGTCGTCACCGACGACCTCGGCAACCAGTCGGCCGCGCGCGCCTGGTGGCTGCTGCGCCACGCGGGCGTCGCCGACGTGCGGATGCTCGACGGTGCGAACGCAGCGTGGCGGGCGGCGGGGCATCCGCTCGACACCGGACGGGTCTCGCCCGGGCCGGGCGACGCGACCGCGCACTTCGGCGCCATGCCGGTGCTCGACGCCGACGGGGCCGCCGCGCTGCCCGACGGGGGAGTGCTGCTCGACGCGCGCGCCGCCGAGCGCTACCGCGGCGAGGTGGAGCCGATCGACCCCCGCGCGGGCCACATCCCCGGCGCGCGCTCCGCCCCGAGCGGCGGCAACCTCGATGCGGGCGGCCGGTTCCTGCCGGCCGACGAGCTGCGCGAGCGCTTCGCCGAGCTCGGCGCCGTGCCCGGCGTCGCCGTCGGCGCGTACTGCGGGTCGGGCGTCACCGCGGCGCACGCCGTCGCGGCGCTCGCGATCGCCGGCATCGACGCGGCGCTCTACCCGGGCTCCTGGAGCCAGTGGTCGCGCGAGGACGGACGCCCCGTGGCGACCGGGCCCGAGGCCTGACTCAGTCGGCCCTGAACCCCACGGCGACGAGGGTCGTCAGGTCGATCGACGTCACCTCGCGCTCCGCGAGGCCCGCGAGATACCGCCCGCGAACGGCCTTGAGCTCGTCGTCGTCGAGTCCGACGAGGAACGCGCGCAGGCCCGTGCCCGTCACGAGCGACCACGCCAGCCCCTCGTCGAGGTCGAGGTGGCGTCGCACGATCTCGGCGCGCACCCGCACGAGGCCGAGCCCCGTGAGCCACTGCGCGAGCGTGCCGGGCGTGTCGACGTCGCTGATGCTGGGCGACGCGGAGCCGCCCTGCAGCCGCAGCGCGAGATCGGCGGGCAGGGCCGTCGCGAGCACCTCGGGCACCGGCTCGAGCGCGCCGCGCGCCCACACCGTGACCGCCATGCGTCCGCCCGGCTTCGCCCGCTCCACCAGGTGGCGGGTACCCGCGTCGAGGTCGTCGAAGAAGAGCACCCCGAGCACGCACTGCACGAGGTCGTAGCCCGTCGGCTCCCACGTCGTGACGTCGGCGACGTGCAGCCGGAGCTGCGGCAGCCGGTCGCCGGCGCGCTCGCGGGCGATGTCGACGAGCCCGGCCGTCAGGTCGACCGCGTCGACGACGCCGCCGGGCCCGACGAGCTCGGCCGTCGGCAACGCCGAGGCCCCGTCGCCCGAGCACGCGTCGAGCACCAGCTCGTCGAACATCGGCCTCGACCTGGCCACCGTCGCCGTCGAGATCGGATTCCAGACCGCCTCGTCGAGTTCGGCGTAGGACGCGGCGGCCGCCGTGAACCCCCCGACGAAATCAGGCTCGTTCGTCGTCTCCCCCATGGGCCCATTCTCGCCCCTGATCGGCCGGATTCGCGGGATTCAGGCAATCGAAAGCCGAACGGTGCAGACTGGGTGCACCGCATCACGTCCTCCGATCGAATCGAGTCACCCCCATGAACCGTGCCCTGCGCCGTGGCGCGCCCCTCGCGCTCGCCACCGCGGCCGCCCTGCTCCTCGCCGGTTGCGCGAGCGGCGGCGACCCCGAGGCATCCGAGACCCCTGCCGCCACCGCCGACTGCATGGACGTCGAGTCCGGCGCGCTCAGCGACGGCGTGAAGGTCGAGGGCGAGTTCCCCGGAGCGTCGACCGCGACCTTCACCGCACCGCTCGAGACCGACGAGCTCCAGCGCACGATCGCCATCGAGGGCGACGGCGACACGACCGAGGCCGGCCAGAAGATCAACGCCGTCGTCTCGCTCTACTCGGGCACCTCGGGCGAGCAGCTGCTCTCGCAGCCCGCCCAGATCACCGTCGGCGACGAGACCGTGTTCGACGCGTTCCGCGCCGGCATCGACTGCGTGCCGCTCGGCTCGCGCACCGTGACCGTGGCGCCCGCCGCCGCGCTCTACGACGGCCAGGGCAACGAGACCATCGGCCTCGCGGCCGACGAGGACGTCGTGGTCGTCGTCGACGTCGTCGAGGTGCAGCAGCCGCTGAAGCCCGCCGAGTGGACCGAGAACGTGCCCGAGGTGAAGTTCGGCGCCGAGGGCGAGGCCCCCGTCGTCACCCTGCCGAAGGTCGACGCACCGACCGAGCTGCAGATGAAGGTGCTCGAAGAGGGCGACGGCGACACCGTCGGCGAGGGCGACAGCGTGACCGTGCAGTACCAGGGCATCAGCTGGGACAGCGGCGAGGTCTTCGACCAGAGCTACACCCGCGGCGAGCCCTCGACGTTCACGACCGACGGCGTGATCCAGGGCTTCGGCGCGGCGCTCGTCGGCCAGAAGGTCGGCACCAAGCTCATCGTCGTGATCCCGCCCGAGTACGCGTACGGCACCGACCCCGCCGCGCACGACCTCGGCGGACAGACGCTCGTGTTCCTCGTCGAGATCGAGGACACCGCGCCCGCGGCGTAGTCGCGCAGTGATCGAGAAGGGCCGGATGCCACGGGCATCCGGCCCTTCGTGCGTCTGCGACCCGCGGCGAGGTGACGAGTCGTAGGAACGGACGCCCGTCTGCGCGCCGGGCGGCGGCGTGTCGGGTGAGTGCTCCTGCGACTCGCGCATCGGCGTCTGCGACCCGCGCGGCGAGGTGACGAGTCGTAGGAACGGACGCCCGTCTGCGCGCCGGGCGGCGGCGTGTCGCGTGAGCGCTCCTGCGACTCGCGCATCGGCGTCGCGCGCCCGCACCGGCGCCGGCACCGGCGCCCGCACCGGCACCCGCGCGGCGACGCCGATCGGCGCTCAGCGGCCCCAGGTCGCCCAGACGATGACCGCGCTCGCGACGAGGAAGCCCGCGACGAAGAGCGTGTCTCGCAGTCGCCACGGGCTTTCGTACCGCTCGGTCCGGGTGGGGTGGGCGCCGAAGGCGCGGGCATCCATGGCGAGGGCGACGCGCTCGGCGTGCCGGATCGCCGAGGCGAGCAGCGGCACCGCCGTGCCGAGCCCCCGGCGGACGGCCGCGATCGGCCCGCGGCCGCGCACGGTGCCGCGCACCCGGTGCGCCGCCCTGATGATCTCGAGCTCGTGCCCGAAGCGGGGCACGAAGCGCAGCGCCGCGAGCGCGGTGTAGCCGATGCGGTAGGGCACCCGCAGGTTCTGCACCGCCGCGCGCACGAACTCGGGCCCGGTCGACGTCAGGCCGGCCATGAGCGAGAGCATCAGGACCGCGATGATGCGCAGCCCCGTCGTGAACCCGACCGCGTAGGCGGCGAGCGTGAAGCTCCAGTCGCCGATCGAGAAGAGCACGGTGGAGGTCGCGGGGCCCGAGAGGCTCGCCGGGTCGACCCACACGCCGAAGCTGAACCCCAGCACGACCGCGGCGAGCGGCGTGCCGATGAGGAGCGCCGCGACGACCCGGCCGGGGAGCCGGGCGCCGACGAGCAGCACGAGCAGCGAGAGCACGATGAACGCCAGGGGCAGCAGCGGGTCGCGGCTGAACACGACGACGAGCATCGCGGGCAGGGGGGCGGCGAGCTTCGCGAGCGGGTTCAGCGTCGCGAGCGGTCCGCGCCGGGGCGCAACGCCGGGTCGGAACGCGGCGGTGGGCGCGGTCGCGTCGGCCGGGACGGAGCTCGCGTCGGCCGGGACGGAGGTCGCGTCGGCCGGAACGGAGCTCGCGTCGCCCGGGGGCGGGGTCGCGCCGGTCCTGCCGCTCATCGCGCCCCTCCGGCGGCGACCGGGAGCTGCGACATGCGGGTCACGGCGCGCCACTCGGGGTGGTGTTCGAGTCCGCGCGTCGCGCGGGCGAGCGGCGGATGCCGGAGCCCCGCCTGCTCGATCAGCGGCCCGGCGAGCACCTCGGCCGTCGGGCCGACGCCGAGGAGCCGCCCGCCCTCCATGACCGCGAGCCGGGTCGCGTAGTCGGCGACGAGCTGCAGGTCGTGCGTCACGACGAGCACCGTAGTGCCCTCGTCGTTGAGCCCGCGGAGCATGTCGAGCAGCTCGGCGGCGCGGGCGCGGTCCTGCCCGAACGTGGGCTCGTCGAGGGCGAGCACCGGGGCGCCGGCCACGAGCGCCGTGCCCACCGAGAGCCGGCGCTTCTGCCCGCCCGAGAGCAGGAACGGGTGCTGCTCGGCGAGCTCGTCGAGGCCGAAGCGGCGGAGCATCCGATCGCACGACGCGGTCACCTCGGCGTCGTCGAGGCCCTGCAGCCGGAGTCCCTGCTCGAGCTCCTCGCGCACGGAGCCCGCGATGAACTGGTGCTCGGGGTTCTGGAAGACGAAGCCCACCCGCCGCGACCGCTCGCGGGCGTCGGCGCGGGCGGGGTCGAGGCCGAGCACCTCGACGCTGCCGCGCGGCGCCTCGACGACGCCGGCGAGCGCCTGCAGCATCGAGGTCTTGCCGGCGCCGTTCGTGCCGACGATCGCGAGGAACTCGCCCGCGGCGACCTCGAGGTCGACGTCGTGAACGACGACCGGCCCGCGTCGCCCACCGCGCCGCACCGAGAGCCCGCGCGCTCGGATCACGGGGTCGGCCTGCGCGGCGACGCCGCCCGTGCCGGTCGCGAGCGACGGGGTCGGCGCGAGCGCCGTCGAACGCACGGGGGAGGAGTCGCTGAGCGGAGGGGGCAGGCCCGGCAGGGCGTCGAGCGCCGTCGCGAGCTCGGCCGGGGTGAGCGGCAGCGGCCCGATCGGCACGCCGGCATCGCGCAGGCGCATCGCCGCGAGCGTCGAGACCGGCAGCCAGACGCCGAGCTCGGCGAGCTCGTCGGCGCGCTCGCGCAGCGTCTCGCGGGCGGGGCCGTCGATGACGAGCCGCCCCGAGGCGTCGAGCACGATGACCCGGTCGACGAGGTCGACGGCCGCGTCGAGGTTGTGCTCGACGAGCACGATCGCGTGATCGTCGTCGTCGGCGAGCTCGCGCAGCACGGCGTAGACCTCGTCGATGCCGGCTGGATCGAGATTCGCGGTGGGCTCGTCGAGCACGAGCACGGGTGCCGCCATCGCGAGCGCGCACGCGATGGCGAGCCGCTGCCGCCCGCCGCCCGAGAGGCGGTCGGGGTTCTCGGTGCGACGGTCCCAGAGCCCGACGAGCTTCAGTGCGCGTTCGGCACGGGCGAGCACCTCGGATGCCTCGACGAGCCGGTTCTCGGGCGCGAAGCACACCTCGTCGAGCACGGTGCCCGTGACGATCTGCGCGTCGGGGTCCTGGAAGACCATCGCCACGTGCTCGCTCAGCACCCCGACCGGGTGGTCGCGGCTGTCGAGGCCCGCGACCCGCACGGTGCCGTCGAGCTCGGCGGGCACGGCGTGCGGCACGAGGCCGTCGAGCGCCAGCGCCAGGGTCGACTTGCCGCACCCGCTCGGACCGAGGATCAGCACGACCTCGCCCGGCGCCACCGCGAACGACACCTCGGCCGGGGTCGGCCGGGCCGCGCCGTCGTGGCGGATGCTCACGCGGTCGAGCTCGATGATGGGCGGAATGCGCATGCCTGGCCTGGGTCGGGGGCGGTCGGACGGCGCCGCGCGGCGCGGCATCCGCGGGGCTTAGGACAGCCTAATCTCGCCACCGGCCGTTCTTCGGCTCCCGCGGCGTCCGAGCGCGGGAATACCCCGGTCAGCGCGGATGTTGTGTCTATGTTCGGGCGTGGAGGCGCCACGCCGGAAGGAGGAGAACGTGGGCATCAGCTATGTCGAGTTCGAGGACGAAGCCGGGATCCTGCGTCGCTACCGCAAGCACGCGAACGGTCGTGGCCTCGTCGCCACCACTGCGAAGGTCGACCCGAGCGCGTTCGTCGACCCGACGGCCTACGTCGATCCCGGCGCCGAAGTGCAACGCGGCGCCCAGATCGGCCCGGGCGGCTGGATCGAGGGCGACGCGATCGTCGCCGAACGCGCCGTGATCGGCGTGAACGCCCACGTCGGGCGGCGCGCCGTGGTCGGTCGCAACGCCGTCATCGGGCCGTACGCCACCATCGGCAGCGGCGCGAAGGTGCAGAACGGGGCGCGCGTGCCCCGCGAGACGACCATCGCCGACGGCGACGAGTACCGCGCCTCGACGGAGGACCTGCGCCGGCTCGGCCTCGCGGCCTGAGCCGGCCGCACCCGGAGGCCCGACCGCGAGAGCGGCCCGGGCCTCCGTTCGCATGCGCTAGCCGGCGAGCGCTCCCGCCAGCAGCTCGAGCGTCTGCTCGCGACCCGGCGTGCGGTCGAGCGGCTCCGCGGCGTACGAGCCGGCGATGGGCGCCACCATGACCTCGTCGATGCCGTGGCGTGCGGCGAGCGTCCGGAGCTCGGCGGCCGCGCCAGCGGCATCCGCGATCACCCAGCGCCGTTCCATCGCGGTGATGAGCTCCGCAGCCTGCGAATCGGCCGCCGCCGCCTGCGCCTCGTCGATCGTCTCGAGGGGCCGCATCGGCCGGCCGAGCTGCAGCCGCGCCATCGAGCGCAGCTGCGGCAGGGCCCGCGCGCGGGCCTCGTCGAGTGTCGGCGCGACCGACGCGTTCACGGTGAGGAAGGTCTCGGGCTCGGGGTGCGCCTCGCTCGGGCGGTACCCCGTGCGGTAGAGCTCGAGCGCGCGCTCGAGCCCCTGGCCCGAGAAGTGATTCGCGAAGACGTACGGCAGGCCGAGCTCTGCGGCGAGCTTCGCCGAGTAGTCGCTCGAGCCGAGCAGCCAGAGCGGCGGCACGTCCGACGCGGCGGGCGTCGCGGTGATGGGGTACTCGCGCCCGCTCGTGAGGCGCAGCGTCGCGCCGTCGGGCGAGAGCAGCGAGAGGATGTCGGCGAGGTGGTCGGGGAAGCGGTCGACCTCCGCCGTCGGCCCAGAGATGCGCAGCAGTTGCGTGATGACCGGGTCGCTGCCCGGTGCGCGCCCGATGCCGAGGTCGATGCGGCCGGGGGCGAGCGCCTCGAGCGCCGCGAACTGCTCGGCGACGACGAGCGGTGCGTGGTTCGGCAGCATCACGCCGCCCGATCCCACACGGATGCGCTCGGTCTGCGCCGCGATCGACGCGATCAGCACGGGTGGCGTCGTCGAGGCGACGGCCGGCATGTTGTGGTGCTCGGCGAACCAGTAGCGGGTGAATCCGAGCCGGTCGGCGAGCTGCGCCAGGCGAACGGATGCCGCGACGGCACCTCGGCTCGTCTGATCGCTCCGAACCGGGACGAGGTCGAGTACGGACAGGCGCGGCGAGATGTTCATCCTCTTCGGCAACCTCCACGGGGCATCCGGTATTCCGTTCTGCTCGGCGGTCGAGCAGCGAAGCGCATCGAGACCGTGGCAGGGATACCCCTGAGCGGATCGGAGGGATGGCACGGGTGACCGGGGCTTCTCCGCGTCGTTGGATGGGTTCTCGTCGCGAGTGCTGCATCCATCGATGCGGCCGCCGGGCCGGTTCACGAACCGAGGCAACCGGCCCGCGAGCATCAACCTGAAAGGAACCACCCGTGAACACCCCTGTGCCCTCCGCCGCCGTGGCCGACGCCGCGGTGGCCGACCTCGCGCTCCAGGAGCCCGTGCCCGACATCGCCACCCTCTCGCTCCGCGAGGCCCTCGCCCTGCTCGACGAGCAGCTCGCCGGCCGCGTGCACCTCTCGGGCGATCCCGACTGGGACGCCGCCCGCACCGCCTGGAACCTCGACGTCGACCAGCGCCCCGCGGTCGTCGTCACGGCCCGATCGACCGAGGACCTCGTGCGCACCGTCGCATTCGGCGCCCGCTACGGACTCGCCGTCGCCCCGCAGGGCACCGGTCACAACGCCGGACCCCTCGCGGCCGACAACGGGCTCGCCGACGCGATCCTGCTGCGCACCCACGAGCTGCGCGGCGTCGAGATCGACGCCGACCGCCGGGTCGCCCGCGTCGAGGCCGGCGCGCTCTGGGGCGACGTGGTCGCCGCCGCCGCGCCGCACGGCCTCGCCGCGCTCGCCGGTTCGTCGCACGACGTCGGCGTGGTCGGCTACACCCTCGGCGGCGGCGTCAGCTGGCTCGCCCGCACGCACGGCCTCGCCGCCAACCAGGTGCTCGCCGTCGAGATCGTGACCGCCGACGGCCGGCTCCGCCGCGTCGACGAGGAGCACGACGCCGAGCTGTTCTGGGCGGTGCGCGGCGGCGGCGGCGACTTCGGCGTCGTCACGGCGCTCGAGTTCCGCCTGTTCCCGATCACCGAGGTGGTCGCGGGCATGCTGCTCTGGCCGGTCGAGCGCGCCGACGAGGTCGCCGCAGCCTGGGCCGACTGGACGAGCACCGTGCCCGACGCCGTGCAGAGCGTGGTACGCATCATGCACCTGCCGCCGCTGCCCGAGCTGCCGCCCTTCCTCTCCGGCCGTTCGGTCGTGATCGTCGAGGCCGTCGTGCTCGACTCGCCGGCGAAGGCCGACGAACTGCTGGCCCCGCTGCGCGCGCTCGAGCCCGAGCTCGACACCGTGCACCCGCAGTCGCCCGCCGAGCTGCTGGCCCTGCACATGGACCCGCCCGGACCCGTGCCCGGTCGCGGCGACGGCATGATGCTGCGCGAACTGCCGCCGGCCGCCGTGCGCGCCTTCGTCGGCGCCGTCGGCGCCGGGTCGGGCACCGCGCTGTTCACGACCGAGATCCGCCACCTCGGCGGCGCGGTCGAGCCCGATGCTGCCGTGCAGCGCTCGGCCGAGCTCGGACTGCCGGTGCCGGGCGCCACCGCTGGCTTCGAGGCGAACTACCTCGTGTTCGCCGGCGCCATGGCGATGCCCGGCGCCGACGAGGCGATCGCGCGTTCGCTCGGCCGCCTGTTCTCGCAGATCGAGCCGTGGCGTGCACCCGAGGAGTACCTCAACTTCGCCGAGCAGCGCCGCGACGCCGTGCAGTTCTTCGGCGGACGGCTCGCGCGCCTGCGCGCGCTCAAGCGGGCGATCGACCCGACCCGGGTCATCCGCTCCAACCACCCCGTGGGGTGACCGCGCGGTCGCCGGGTTCTCGACCCGTGGATCTCGCGTGGGGGGTGTCGCTCGCGCTCCGGCCTTCATAGGCTGGAGAGCGAGCGACATCGTCGTCGCGCGATCTCGGGGGAGGATACGAATGACCGTCCACTACGAATTGCCCACCACTGCCGATTTCGCGGCCCTCGCGGGTGCGCATCACCCCGCGATCACCGTCTACCTCTCGACCTCGCCGGTCGTGAGCGAGCGCGAGCGCTCCGAGGTCGCCGCCCGCAGCGCCTTCGACGAGGCCATCGAGCGGGTTCGCGCCGACGGCGCCTCCTCGGCCGAGGTCGCGGCGCTCCGCGCCGAGCGCGACGCGATCATCGGCGACCAGCGCCTCTGGGGCGGCCTCGCCCGGTCGATGGCGATCTTCGTCGCACCCGGCTTCAGCGAGGTGTTCGTGCTGCCGAACCGGCTCGACGACGCGTGGCACGTCGGCTCGCACTTCACGCTCGGGCAGCTGCTGCGGGCGCCCAGCCAAGACCAGGAGGCGTTCGCGCTGACGCTCTCGGCGCACGAGTGGTCGCTGTGGCACGCGACGCCGACCGACCGGGCCGCCAAGCTCGAGGTCGACCAGTCGGGCGCGGCCAACCTCGACGAGGCCACGAACCGCGAACCCAACGAAGACCGGCCGCGCGGCGCCAACCGCGGCACCTCGAGCCAGGGGGGAGCGAGCCGCCTGATGGGCGACGAGGGCCGCAAGACCCTGCTCGACCAGTACTCGAAGCGCGTCATCGAGATCGCGCGTCGCGAACTCCTCGCCCGCGACCCCGACGAGCGCGTACCGGTGTTCGTGTTCGCCGCCGAGCCGCTGCTGAGCCTGTTCCTCGCGAACACCCGAAACTCGCGCCGCGTCATCGCGGTGCCCGGCTCGCCCGACCGGCTCGGCCCGGCCGAGGTCGACGAGGCCCTGCGCCAGCAGCTCGCGAAGCTCAACGTGCACGAGGCCGAGCAGGCCCTGCGCGACCTCACCGAGGGCACCGCTGGCCGGGTCGAGCGCGACCTCGCCGCGATCGGCCGCGAGGCCGCCGACGGCGCGGTCGAGACCCTGTGGTTCGACTTCACCACGACGGTGAACGGCACCCTCGACCACGAGTCGGGCGCCATCGAGTTCGCCAGCGACCACGGCTCGGGCGCGACGCTCGACGACGGCACCCGGGCAGGCGACCTGCTGCCGCAGCTCGCGCTGCTCGTCATCTCGAAGGGCGGCAAGGTCGTCACGGTGCGCAGCGACGACCTCGACGGCACGGTGTGGGCGGGCCCGGCGATGGCCGAGCTCCGCTTCGCGCTCGCCTAGCGTTCATCGCAGCACGGATGCCACGGGGCGAGCCCCGTGGCATCCGTGCTGCTGCTGCTCCTGCAGAAGCAGCGGAGGCGTCAGCGGAACGAGGGCACCCGTTCGCGCAGCGGCAGGCGGAATCCCTCCCGCCAGCGGAAGCGCACGATGATCTCGCGGGCGTGCGAGTCCTCGATGATGGCCTCGACGGGCACTTCGGAGAGCACACGCGGGCGCGGCTCGGCCGGCGGGGTCTCGCGGATCTCGAGCCAGAGGCTCTCGGGGTGCGGCACGACGCCGGGGTTGGCGGCGACGAGTTCGAGCTGCCAGCCGGTCGACGGGGCGAGCCCGTGGCCGGTGACGCGGATGAGGCGTGCGTCGCAGGTCTCGACGACGGTCGCGTCGAAATCGGCGACGGCGAAATCGCAGTGGAGCTGACCGTTCATTCGGCCGAAGCTACGCCCGGGCCCTCGCATCGTCCTCAGTGCTGACGCTGAAACGAGGTGCGCCGTACGGAGTGGGAACTGGCAGGCATCCTCCTCGCGCTCTTCTAGGCTGTTGCCCATGCGTTTCGGAATGTTCGTTCCCCAGGGCTGGCGTTACGACCTCGTCGGCATCGATCCCGCCGAGCAGTGGGCGGTCATGCGCGGCCTCGCCGAGTTCGCCGATGCGGCCGAGTCGCCGTTCGAGTCGATCTGGGTCTACGACCACTTCCACACCACCCCGGTGCCGTCGCCGACCGAGGCGACCCACGAGGCGTGGACCCTCATGGCGGCCTTCGCCGCCTCGACCTCCCGCGTGCGGCTCGGCCAGATGTGCACCTGCATGGGCTACCGCAACCCCGCCTACCTGGCGAAGGTCGCGGCGACCGCCGACCTCGTCTCGGGCGGGCGCGTCGAGATGGGCATCGGCGGCGGCTGGTACGAGCACGAGTGGGAGGCGTACGGCTACGGCTTCCCCTCGATCCCCGAGCGTCTCGGCATGCTGCGCGAGGGCGTCGAGATCATGCGCCAGGCCTGGACGACGGGGCAGGCGACGCTCGACGGCCGCTTCTACCAGGTCGACGGGGCGATCGTGCAGCCCCAGCCGCTCCAGGAGGGCGGCATTCCCTTCTGGATCGCGGGCGGCGGCGAGCAGGTCACGCTCAAGATCGCGGCGAAGTACGCCGCGTACACGAACTTCACCGGCACGCTCGAGGAGTTCGCCCACAAGGGCGAGGTGCTGCGCGGGCACTGCGAGGCGATCGGCCGGGATGCCTCGGAGATCACCCGCTCGATGAACTTCAACACCGTCATCGGCTCGTCGACGGCCGACGTCGAGGCGCGCCTCGCCCGCATCGAGGCGCGGGTCGAGCCGCACCTCGGCGCCGAGGGGGCGGCGAAGTTCATGGACAACTACTTCCACGCCGCGGCCGGTGCGCTCGTCGGCACTCCCGACGAGGTCGTGGCCAAGCTCGAGGAGCGGCGCACGGTCGGGCTCGACTACGCGATCCTCTACGCGCCCGAGGCGGCGTACGACCGATCCGGGCTCGAGCTGTTCGCGACCGAGGTCGTTCCGGCGCTGCGCTGACGCCGCGGGCCGGTTCGGCGCGCCGTGCTGACCCCGCCGACCGGTGCGGCGGTGCGTTCAGCCGTGCAGGGCGGGCTCTGCGCGCCGAGCCGCGTCGGTCGGCCGGGCGAAGCGGATCGTGACGCGGTCCGCCTCGATCGGCACCGCGATGAGGTCGCCGACCGCGAGGTCTCCGGGCAGCTCGATCCGGGCGAGGGCATGGCCTCCGCCGGCTGCGAACCCGACCGCCACCGTCACCGTCTTCGCGACCGAGACGCGGCCGATCAGGCGAGCCTCCGCCCAGTCGGGGCGAAGCGGGCCGTTGCCCCCGTCGATCGCGACCAGCGGCAGACCGTCGGCGTCCGAGATCCCGCGCACCGTCGCGACCGCGACCCCGCGGTGCCGCACGCGCTCGCCGTGCCCGCCCGTCGGGGTCGGCGTCGGGGCGAGGTGCGCGAGCGGGGTGCCGTCGCGCTCCGCGAGTCGCGTCATCGAGAAGCCGCCGACGATGACGTCGGTCGTGGTGACGCGGGTGCCCGCCGGCCAGCGCTCGGGCGCGATCGGATCGGGGATCGAGCGCCGCAGCGTCGGCAGCAGACGGGTGAGCGTCACGCGGGGCGCCGGGCGGTCGAGGGCATGCATCCGTTCTACGCCGACTCGCGGCCGCGCGCGCGTTTGTTACGCGATCCGCGCGGTGGAGCGGCGATTCCTCACGGAATCCCGACGCGTGCCCACGGCGGCGGCGGGAGGCCCGGCATCGATCCGGAGCTCGGCCCCGACCGGGCTCGGCGCGGCCCCTCGTCTGCGGCGGCCTTCAGTCCTCGATGCCGCGATGCTCGGCCCACGAGGCGCCGCCCGAGCCGGCGAGCGTCTCGGCGTACTCGGCCAGGCGCGCGCCCTGCATCGCGGCGGCGTTCGTGCCCGTCTCCGCGGCGCCGGCCTGCGCTGCGGCCTGCGCGGCGAGGCGCTCGCCCTGCAGATCGGCCGAGGCGGCCGCAGCCGCAGACTGCCGGCCCGTGCGTTCCTGGTGCAGTTCCGCCTCGTTCGAGCCGGGACCTCCTGCGCAGCCCGCGAGGGCGATGAGGAGCATCGCGCCGGCGGCGACGGCGGTGCCTCTGGTGACGGACGACATGATGGTGCTCCCTCCCGCGCGATGCCCACGGCATCAGGATGCGGTGTACGGGGCACAGGCTAGGCAGGGGCCGAGGGGGCGGCATCGGGCACGGCCCCTCAGATGCGGTCGCGAACCCCTCAGATCTCGTGCGTCTCGCGCGCCATGCGGGCGAGGTCGACCCGGTTGGCGGCGCCGGTCTTGCGCAGGAGGTTCGAGACGTGGGAGCTCACGGTCTTCTCGCTGATCGTCAGCAGCTCGGCGATCTCGGCGTACGTCCGCCCGTCGACGAGGTAGGGCAGCAGTTCGCGCTCCCGACCGGTGAGCGCCGCGCCGGCCAGGCGATCGGGCGCGGCCGCGGGCGCCGTGCCGTCGGGGTGCAGCCGGATCCGAGCCCACCTCGCGAGGACCTCGAGTTCGTCGGCGAGCCCGTCGGCCTCGGTGCGCGCCGCGATCGCTGCGCCGCGGCGGAGGAGGGCGATCGCGACGCGTCGCCGAGCGCCGCCGTCGATGAGACCCTGCTCCGCGCCGCGTCGACAGGCGTAGCCCTCCTCCCACGCCAACTCGCCCAGGGCGGCGAGGTCGGCGGCATCGACCCAGCGGTCGAAGGCCTCGGGAAGCCCGCGAGCTCGCGCCAGCTCGGCGGCGTAGAGGGCGTCGAGTGCTTCGAGATCGGACGGGTACGAGAGCCCCATCGTGCGGCGGATCACCCGGGGGTGCACCGCTTCGAGGGCGTCGAGCTCGACGAGGACTTCGGGGAGGTCGGCGTCGTCCCGGAGATCGGGGTCGTCCCGCGCCGCCGTCGCCCGGTCGGCGAGGGCGCGCGCGGCGAGCGGCACCAGCCACTCGGAGCTGCGGCCGCCCGGCCCCTCGTCGATCATCGGAAGGAGCGACGCGAGCGCAGCGCCCGGATCGCCGGCCGCGAGGCTGGTGAACCCCTGGGCGACGGCCTGTTCGAGCGCGGCATACGCGGGCGGGTCCGGGAACCGCTCGCGGGCCCGCTGCAGGTGGGCCTCTGCCTCGTCGACGCGGCCGCGCAGCGCCGAGAACCGGGCGGAGATCGAGCGCATCGCCAGCTCGATGTACTCCGGTGCGTCCTCGGAGCGGACGATGCGCAGCGCGTCGCGCACGGCGGGGCTCACGCCGATCGTCAGCCACCCCGCCGCCTCGATGCAGGCGAGCGAGGCGATCGTGAGCCGGGGCGCACCGGCTGCGGAGAGCCGGGTGCGCCACTCGTGCAGGCGATCCGCCGCCCGACGGTAACCGGGCATCGAGTACGCCTCCCATGCGGCGGCGAGCGTCGCGGGTTCGAAGTGCCCGGACGACCGGGCGACCGCGAACGTCTCCTCGGCGAGTCGGGAGGCCGCAGGGAGATCGCGGGTCGCCGCGGCGAGCTGCGCCGAGACGGCCAGCGCGTAGGCCATCGCCTCCTCGTCGCCGAGACGGTTGGCGAGCTCGAGCGCCTCCGCCGCGTGCGCGACGCTGCGGGGATCGCCGGCGATGACCTCGGCGTGGGCGAGCTCGCCGAGCGCGAGCGCGTACTGCCGGCTCGCGGGAGCGTGCGCGGTGAGCTCGACCGCTTCGCGGACGGCTTCGGAGGTGCTGAGCTCACCGCCGAGACGCACCTCCAGCCGGCGACGCTGCAGCAGCAGCTCGGCGCGGGCGAGCGGCTCGTCGGACCCGATCGACCCGAGCAGGGCCTGCACCGCGGCGTACTCGTCGTGATCCGACTCCGCCGCAGACGCCGCCTCGGCCCAGTCGAGGAGCAGCGCCCGACGGTCGCCGTCGATGGCCGGATCGTCGTCCTGCAGCTCGACGCTGCGTCGGATGAGTCGCAGCGCTGTCGTGGCCCGATCGGTACCGCGGAGCGCGTCGACGGCGCGCCGGCTCGCGGCGAAGCACTCGGCCGCGGCCCCTGCGGCGGCGAGGTGATCCGCAAGGTCGACGAGCCGATCGGGCGTCGCCCCGTCGACCTCGATGAGCTGTTCGACGCCGTGGGCGAGCGTCGCATGCTGTCGCCGCAGCTCCTCGGCCGGCACCGAGGCGACGAGGAGCTCGGCGATCAGGGGGTGGTGGAACCACATGCGACCGCCGTCGTCCCGGTCGAGCACGTGGGTCGCCAACGCCGGGCGCAGCTCGTTCACGGCCTCGCCCCACGCGGGATCGAGGTCGGCGAGGATGCTCGCCCGGATCGGCTTCCCGTGGATCGCGAGCAGCACGGTGAGCTCGCGCGTCCGCTCCGGAAGCGTCGCCCAGGTCTGCAGCAGTGCGGTGCCGAGATCGCCCGTCGTCGACGACACCGCGGCGGGCGGCGCCGCGAGTGCGTCCGGATCGACGCCGTCGATCAGGAGCCGCGCGTGGTAGGGGTTGCCGCCGGTGCGGTCGAGGACGTCGCGGACGAGCGCATCGTGCGGCGGAGCACCGAGCCGCGCCGCGATCAGGTCGTGCATCCCGAGGCGATCGAGGGGTCGCACGTGCAGGGAGCGAGCACCTGGGAGCCGAAGCAGGTCGGCGCGCCACCGGTCGACGGAGCGTCCGGCACCTGAGCGGACGGTCGCCAGGATCGCGAGCGGACGGTCCTCGGCCCCGCCCACGAGGAACATGAGTGCATCGAGCGTATCGGCATCGGCCCACTGCAGGTCGTCGACCGTGACGACGACGGGCGCGACCGCGGTGAGCCGCTCGATCGCCGCATCGAGACGCAGCGGGAGCGGCGGGCGGGTGCCGTCGCCCTGCGGCCCGCCGTTCTCGGCCTGCGAGAGCAGGGCGCGCACGGCGAGGTTCGGCATCCGCGTGGTGAGGGGAAGATTGCGCACCGACAGCACGCGAGCGCGCGCCGACGCCCCCTGCGCGGCCGTCTCCATCAGCGCCGTCTTGCCGATGCCGGCTTCTCCGTGCAGCACGACGACGCGCGTCGAGCCCTCGAACGCCGCCTCGAGCTCGAGCGAGATCGAGGCGACTTCGCGCTCGCGTCCGTGCAGCCGACGTGCCTCGCGTGGCATGCCGCCAGTGTTCCATGCGCCTCGCGGAGCGTCGAGCGAACCGCGTCCCGCGGCTACCCCCAAGTCGAGGGAGGCCTCCGGATCGGCCAGTCGGCGGAGGGGAAGCTACGCGGCGAGCGTCTCGTCGAGCTTCGCGCCGAGCTCGGCGTCGGTGGGCTCGGTGAAGTGGGTGCCGTCGGGGAAGACGACGACCGGGATGTTGGTGCGCCCCGAGATCGACTTGGCGATCTCGGCGGCCTCGATGTTCACCTCGAGGTCGACGTAGTCGTAGTCGACGCCGCGACCGTCGAGCAGTCGCTTCGAGCGACGGCAGTCGCCGCACCAGGCGGCGCCGTACATGGTGATGCGGTCGGGGTTCTGCGCAGTGGAGGAAGTCACACAGGTACTGTACGCATTACGGGTCTGGGGTATTCCCGTGAGGCCCTCGGCCGGCAGCCACGGCGCGGCTTTCGGACATCCTGCGACTCGGCGGAATGCGCCGGAGTCGAAGCCGGTTCGCCCTGACATGACTGAGAACGCCGGGCCCGTACCGCTGACCGAGACCGAGGCATCCGAGCTGCTCGCGGCTCAGACCTTCGGGGTGCTCGCCACGCTGAAGCGCGACGGGCAGCCCCACCTGGCCACCATGCTCTACCGCTGGGACACGTCGGAGCGCATCGCCCGCTTCTCGACGACGAGCACGCGCATGAAGGCGACGCACCTGAGGCGCGACCCGCGGGCGACCCTGCACGTCTCGGCCGACGACCACTGGTCCTTCGCCGCGGTCGAGGGGGTCGCGGAGGTCTCGGCGCCCACCGTCGAGCCGGGCGACGCGGTCGGACTGGAGCTGCTGTCGATGGTGCCGGAGGCCGCGCGGCCCGCCGATCCGAGCGCGTTCCTCGCCGACGCGGTCGCCGAGGGCCGGGTCGTCATCCGGCTGCGTCCGGAGCGGCTCGGCGGAACCCGCCTCGACTTCGGCGGCTGACCGCGCGGCGCTCGCGCGTTCGCGGGCGGCCGCGGGACCTCGCGCGTTGCGCGCGCCGGCCGCTCAGCTCGCCGGGCTCGGCGCAGCGAGCGGCGAATCGTCGAACTCGGCGGCGGGCGCTTCGCTCGTGCCGGAGCGCGGCGCCTCCGCGCCGACCAGCCGCATGAACGCGCTGAGCTGGGCGACGCCCTCGGCCCGGTGGGGGAGCCCGTCGAGCAACCCGGGCGAGTACACGAGGTACGCCGCCCACTTGGCCCGCGAGATCGCGACGTTGAGCCGGTTCTTCAGCAGCAGGAACTCGAGGCCGCGCGGTGCGGAATGCGCCGAGGACGCCGCGAGCGAGACGATCGCGACGACCGCCTCCTGGCCCTGGAACTTGTCGACCGTGCCGACCGGGACCCCGACGAGGCCGGCCGCGTCGAGCGCCTCGCGCACGGTTGCGAGTTGCGCGTTGTACGGCGTCACGACGATCAGGTCGCGCTGCTCGAGCGGGCGCGGCGGTGCGACGACCGGGCCGTTCGCCGAGTCAGCGGCGTCGCTCCACTCGCGCCCGATGAGCGAGCGCACGAGTTGCACGACCGACTCGGCCTCTTCGGGGGAGTAGGTCGAGTTGCCCTCGTGCGCGACGGGGATCGGGGTGACGCCGGGCGCGACGCCGTCAAGCGAACGGCGCTCGGCGACGGGGTGCGAGCGCAGCTCGCCCTCGTACGAGAGCCGCGACACCGGGCCCGCGACCGCCGGGTGCATGCGCCGGCTCTCGGCGAGGAAGTAGCCGAACTCGGCGGGCAGCACGTCGTGGCCGTCGGCCACCCAGCCGAGTGCCGAGGCGTCGACCGGCTCGGGGTGCAGGGCTTGGCTCACCTGCGGCAGCTGCTGCGGGTCGCCGAGCAGCAGCAGCCGGGTCGCCGAGACCGAGACGGCGATCGTCGACGCCAGCGAGAACTGGCCGGCCTCGTCGATGACGAGCAGGTCGAGGGAGCCGCGGGGCACCCGCCGCACGTTGCAGAAGTCCCATGCGGTGCCGCCGATGACGTAGCCGCCGGGGCGGTCGCCGGTGAAGGCGGCGACCCCGTCTTTCGTGGTCAGCGCGGTGAAGCCGTGACCGCCGGCGGCGCTCGCGTCCTTCAGGTGCTTCGCGACGAGCCGGCCGTCGAGCCCCGCCGCGTTCACGACCGCGTCGAGCACGTTCTCGACGACCGAGTGCGACTGGGCCACCACGCCGATGCGCCAGCCGTGGTCGCGCACGAGCGCAGCGATCACGTGCGCCGCGAGATAGGTCTTGCCGGTGCCGGGAGGGCCCTGCACCGCGAGGTACGAGCGGTCGAGCCGCCGCACCGACTCGACGACCGCCGGGACGTAGTCGTGGTCGGCGCCGAGCGGGACGAGCCCGCCGACCGCCCGCGGCGGCCGGCGCCGCAGCACGTCCATCGCGGCACCGGGCGGCAGCTCGGGGATGCGCCCCGGGATCGGCGCGGCCCACTCGGCGATCGCGTCGCGCAGCGCGTCGGCGCGGGGCGGTGCGCCCGGCGCGATCGCGAGCGGGAGCTCCGTCCACGTGATGCCGGGCTGGCCGCGCTCCTCGACGCGCACACCCTCGTCGGTCACCTCGACCACTGTGGCGTTCGACCACGCGCGCTGGCCCGGCCGGGTCGACTGCGAGGGGAACGGCGCCGGCCACTCGTACAGCAGGAACACGTCGCCGCCGACGCTGAACCGCGAGCCCGGGGCCACGCGACCGCCGAGCTGCAGTTCGCGGCGCGCGCTCTGCCACCTGGGCTCCTCGTACCACCGGCCCACCGCGCGCGAGCGCGCCGGGTCGACGACGAGCACGTCGCGGTGCTCCTCCCAGCTCTCGAGCGGCTGGTCGCAGCGGAGGTAGTGCGACCACCAGAAGCTCTTCGCCTCCCTCGCGTGGTAATCGATCGCCGCGGAGGCGAGCGCGAGGGCCTCGGTGTCGGCGTCGCGCCGCTCGGCGCCGACGAGGTGCGCCGACCCCGCGGCCGCGGCGGTGAGCTCGTCGCGCTCGCGCACGATCGCCCTGAGCTGCAGTGCGAGCGGCGACGCCTCGTAGACCTTGCCCTCGGCGCGGTCGGCGAGCATCGAGGCGGCGACCGGGCGGATGCCCTCGCGTGCGCCGACGGCGAGCAGCCAGTCGCGCAGGCGCAGCGTCGAGACGCAGTCGTAGCGGTTGTAGTCGGCGAGATCGGCGAGGATGCGGGCCGCCTCCTCGGCGGCCGCGTCGTCGCCCGTCGCCCGCGCGGTGGCGCGCAGCTCGCTCGCGCGGACGTACTCGGTGATCGAGTCGGCGCCCGACTTCACGTCGGCCTCGCGCAGCTCGGAGCCCATGTAGAGGGGCTCGAGCTTCTTGATGGAGTACGAGCGGCTGCCGACCCGCACGGCCCGCTTCACGATCGGGTAGAGGTCGACGAGCACGCCGTCGGCGAGCAGCTGGTCGACCTCGGCCTCGCCGACGCCGTGCCGGGCCGCGATGGCCGTGAGGTGGGTGCGCTCGTAGCTCGCGTAGTGGAAGATGTGCAGCCCGGGGTGCGCCTGTCTGCGCAGCTTCACGAGCTCGAGGAACCGCAGCAGGGCCTCGCGCTCCTCGGCGAAGGAGTGCGCCCAGAACGCCGTGAAGGTCTCGTCGGTGTCGACCATGCCCCACAGGTAGTCGAGGTTCCAGCTGGTGCCGTCGCCCTCGGTGTAGAGCGGGTCGCCCTCGAAGTCGAAGAACAGGTCGCCCGGGCTCGGCTCGGGGATCGCAGCGATCGCCCTGGCGTCGCGCACGCCGACGGGCGGCGGCAGCGGCGGGTCGCCCTCGCGCCACGCGCCCGATGCGGTCGCGGCACTCAGTTCGGCTTCGGCACGCAGTTGCAGCCGGGCCTGCGCTCGGAGGTTGTCGAGGGTCGCCTCCATCACGTGGGGCACCGGGCCGGTCGAGGCCGCCAGCTCGTCGATCGTGGTGATGCCGGCGGCGGCGAGCGGCTCGCGCTGGGTGACGCGCATGCCCCCGACCATCAGCACGTCGCGGCGCGCCTGCACCTCGAGCTCGCACGTCGGGCAGCGCCCGTCGTGGTCGTAGCGCGGGTCGCCCCAGGCGACCGGCAGGGTGTCGGCGACGCGGTCGGCGACGACGCGCTGCAACCGGGCGACGCGCTCGCGGTACACCGGCAGGATGTCGTCGAGTCGATGGGCGCTCACCGAGCCGTCGCCGAGGAGGAGTTCGACGGTGTCGTCGAGCGGGACCTCGAGCCGGAGGAGCTGCTCGGCGTAGGCGGCGAGCTGGAGGAGCGCCGTCACCCGCGCCCGGCGTGCGAGCTTCGCGTCTTGCACGCGATAGCGGCCGTCGGGCTGCCGCACGATGAAGTCGGCGAAGCCGATGAACCCCTGCCCGGGCACCGGCTGGTCGCCGAAGGTCGCCTGGAACACCACGGGCGCGCCGGCCCGGAAGGCGGCGATCGTCGCGGCGATCGCCGAGGCCACCGCCTCGTCGTCACGCACGTCGGGGCGCTCGATCTCGACCACCCCGTCGCCGAACTCGGCGCGGTACGCCTCGAGCAGCCGCAGCTCGTGCACGTCGCCCAGCTCGCCGGCGCGCCGGAGCATCGGGTCGTCGAGCGGGGCGAAGAGCGTGTCGCGCCCGAGCTTCACGTCGAGCTCGCGGAGGAAGGCGAACTCGCAGTCGCTCGCCTTCTTCAGGTCGCTCGCGCTGGTCACGACGGAGCCGTTCGAGAGGTACATCGGGCTCCTTCGTTCGGATGCCTCCACGGTACCTGCGGGCGCCGACATCGGGGCCGGCGGGGCGGGCCCGTCGATGGGCCCATCCGGTCGAAGCCGCGCACCGGGCATCGCGCCGGGCTCGCCGCGCGCGGCGTCCGCTACGCGACGGGCGGCGCGGCGACCGGCGCGTCGAGCCCGCCGCGGGGCAACCCGAGCAGCCCCTCGACCGCGTGCAGGGTGAGCTCGCCGCGGTGCGCGGTGTCGCCCCAGCGCACGAGCGCCTGCGCGTTGAGCCCGTCGATCATGCCGAGCACCTGCCACGCCACCCCCGAGGCATCCGTCGTCTCGAAGTCGCCCGACCCGACGCCTGCCTCGATGACGCCCTGGAGCACCGACTGCCAGGCATCCATCTGCTCGCGCACGACGCGGGCGAGGCTCTCGTTGCGCCGGCCGAGCGCCCAGGCCTCGACCCAGATCACGGTGACGTCGTCGCGGGTGCCGTCGAGCACGGTGCGGATGAGCGTGCCGAGCTGGGCGGGCGGCCCCTCGAGCGACGCGACGAGCGTCTCGACCTCGGCGATCTCCGACCCGACGACGGTCGCGAACGTGCTCGCGATGAGTGATTCCATGCTCGGGACGTAGTGGGCGACGAGCGCGGGAGCGACCCCGGCGCGTGCGGCGACGGCGCGCAGGGTCACCGCGGCGAGCCCCTCCTCGAGCGCGAGGTCGCGCGCGGCCACGACGATGTCGCGGGTGCGCTCGTCGGGCGACTTGCGGGCGGCTCGGGGTCGGGTCGGCGTTGACATGATCACCCATCATAGGTAATCTCGCAGCAGTATTGATCATTTGGTCAATAAAACCCCCGAACGCACGGGGGTCACGACGACGATCGCACCATCTCGAAGGGGAGACCACGCATGGCCTGGCGCATGCCGAGTGAGACCGCACCGCACGAGCGCACCTGGATGGCGTTCCCCCGAGAGGGCTTCACCCTCGGCGAGGAGGCCGCCGAGCGCGAGGCCGGCTACGCCGCCTGGACGGCGGTGGCGCACGCGGTCGCCGAGTTCGAGCCCGTCACGATGGTCGTCGACCCGACCGAGATCGAGCGCGCCCGCCGCATGCTGAGCGGCGACGTCGAGATCGTCGAGGCGCCCCTCGACGAGTTCTGGATGCGCGACTTCGGCCCGACGTTCGTCGTCGACGACGAGCGCCCCGGTGTGCTCGGTGCGGTCGACTGGACCTTCAACGGCTGGGGTGCCCCCGAGTGGGCCGAGTGGCGGAAGTCGGCCGAGATCGCCCGCGTCATCGCACCCCTCGTCGGTGCAGAGCTCGTGAGCTCCGTGCTCGTCAACGAGGGCGGCGGCATCCACGTCGACGGCGAGGGCACCGTGCTCGTCACCGAGACCGTGCAGCTCGACCCGCGCCGCAACCCGTACGCCGACAAGGCTCGCGTCGAGGCCGAGCTGGCCCGCACGATCGGTGCGACGAAGGTCGTCTGGCTGCCCCGCGGCCTCACCCGCGACTACGACGAGTTCGGCACGAACGGCCACGTCGACATCGTCGCGACGATCACCTCGCCCGGCAAGCTCCTGCTGCACGCGCAGCAGGACCCCGAGCACCCCGACTACGAGGTCACGCGCGAGCTGCGCGCCCTGCTCGCCGAGCAGACGGACGCCGCGGGCCGGCGCTTCGAGATCGTCGACATCCCCGCGCCCGCGACGCTGCGCGACGAGGAGGGCTTCGTCGACTACAGCTACGTCAACCACCTGGTCGTGAACGACGGCATCATCGCGTGCGGCTTCGGCGAGGAGGCTGCGGATGCCGCGGCTCGCGAGATCCTCGAGGCGGCCTACCCGGGCCGGCGTGCCGTGACCGTCGACTCGCGCGACATCTTCGCCCGCGGCGGCGGCATCCACTGCATCACCCAGCAGCAGCCGGTGGTCGGCCGATGAGCGGCGGGTCGTTCGACGTCGTCGAGGCCTCGATCGCCGAGCTGCGGGGTGCACTCGAGCGCGGCGAGACCACCTCGGTCGAGCTGCTCGACGCGTACCTCGCGCGCATCGCGGCGTACGACGCCCCCGGCACCGCGACGGCGCTCAACGCCCTCGTCGTCATGAACCCCGAGGCGCGGGCCGACGCGGCGGCCGCCGACGAGCGCCGCGCGCGTGGCGAGGTGCTCGGTCCGCTCGACGGGATCCCATACACCGCCAAGGACAGTTACCTCGCCCGTGGGCTGACCGCGGCCTCGGGGTCGCCCGCGTTCAAGGACCTCGTCGCGCAGCGCGACGCCTTCACGATCGAGCGCCTGCGCGCGGCGGGCGCCGTGCTCGTCGGGCTCACGAACATGCCCCCGATGGCGAACGGCGGCATGCAGCGCGGCGTCTACGGGCGCGCCGAGAGCCCGTACAACGCGGAGTTCCTCACGGCGGCCTTCGGCTCGGGCTCGTCGAACGGCTCGGGCACCGCGACGGCGGCGTCGTTCGCGGCGTTCGGGCTCGGCGAGGAGACCTGGTCGAGCGGCCGGGCGCCCGCGTCGAACAACGCGCTCTGCGCCTACACGCCCTCGCGCGGGGTGATCTCGACGCGTGGCAACTGGCCGCTCGTACCGACGATGGACGTCGTCGTGCCGCACACCCGCAGCATGGCCGACCTGCTCGAGGTGCTCGACGTCATCGTCGCCGACGACGCCGAGACGCGCGGCGACTTCTGGCGCGCGCAGCAGTGGGTGGCGCTCCCGGCGGCCTCGGAGGTCAGGCCCCCGTCGTACCCGGCGCTCCGGGTCACGGATGCCTCGGCCGGGCGTGCCGCGCTCGCCGGCAAGCGGTTCGGCGTGCCCAGGATGTACGTCAACGCCGACCCGCTCGCCGGCACCGGCGAGCAGGTGGGCATCGGCGGCCCCACGGGCCGACGCATCGAGACCCGTGCATCGGTCATCGCCCTCTGGGAGGCGGCGCGCCGCGACCTCGAGGCGGCCGGCGTCGAGGTCGTCGAGGTCGACTTCCCCGTCGTGTCGAACTACGAGGGCGACCGGCCGGGGGCCCCGACGATCGCGACGCGCGGGCTCGTCTCGCCCGAGTTCCTGCACCGCGAGATCATCGACCTGTCGGCGTGGGCGTGGGACGACTTCCTCGCGGCGAACGGCGACCCGAACCTCTCGACGCTCGCGGGCGTCGACGGCGCCTCGATCTTCCCGCACCCCGAGGGCGCCCTGCCCGATTGCTACGAGGGCTTCGACGACGACATCGCGACGTACCCGGCTCAGGTGCGCGAGCACCCCGTGTCGTCGGTCGCCGAGATCCCCGAGCTCGAGCAGGGGCTGCGCGGCCTCGAGGAGACCCGCCGCATCGACCTCGAGCAGTGGATGGACGGGCTCGGCCTCGACGCGGTCGTGTTCCCGGCCGCGGCCGACGTCGGCCCGGCCGACATGGACGTGAACGAGACCTCGGCCGACCTCGGCTGGCGCAACGGCGTGTGGGTGTCGAACGGCAACCTCGTGCCGCGCCACCTCGGCATCCCGACGGTGACCGTGCCGATGGGCACGATGGCCGACATCGGCATGCCGGTGGGCCTCACCTTCGCCGGACGCGCCTACGACGACACCGCGCTGCTCACGCTCGCCGCGGCCTTCGAGGCGACCGGCTCGCGCCGCACCGAGCCGCCGCGCACCCCGCGCCTCTGAGCGGGGCGCGGCACCCGGGCGGCGGTCGCCGCCCGGGTTAGTCTGACCGGATGGCGGTCAGTCGGAGCCGTGCGGCGGTCTACGCGCGTCGGCGCAAGCGTCGGATGGCGCAGCGCACGCACGACCTCAGCGACGAGCAGTGGGCGGCGCTCGTGGCGGAATGGCAGGGGTGCGCCTACTGCGGGGCGGGAGACCGGCCGTTGCAGCGAGACTGCGTGCAGCCGATCTCGCGCGGCGGCCGGTACACGCTCGGCAACGTCGTGCCCGCCTGCGGTTCGTGCAACGCGAGCAAGTCCAACGACGAGGTCACGTCGTGGCTGCGGCGCAAGAAGCTCGACGAGCGCGCCTTCCTCCTGCGGTACTCCGAGATCGGCGCGGCCCTGGCGCTTCGCTTCCCCGAGGGGGATGCCGCCGCGGAATGAGGCGTTCTGCGCAGACGCCCCGAAGCGAGTGAAGGACCGAGAACCGTCAGAGTTGACCGGAATCGCGATTAACTTACTATTCTGGCTCCGGCGGGCCGGCCGAGAAGGGTTCCCGGTCCAGGGCCCGGCCGGATGGGAGTCTGCAATGGCGCAGTACGACGTGGGTGGCCGTTCGGCCATCGTGACCGGGGCGGGCAGCGGCCTCGGCCGGGCGACCGCCCTCCTGCTGGCGGCGAACGGGGCATCGGTGCTCGTGAACGACGTCGACGCAGGCAGGGCCGACGCGGTCGTGGAGGAGATCCGGGCGGCCGGCGGCACCGCCGCGGCCTCGCCGGGCGATGCCTCCGACGCGGTCTGGATCGCCTCGTCGATCGAGCAGGCGAACGCGCTCGCTCCGCTCCGGATCGCGGTCGACAACGCCGGGATCGGCGGGGCGGCCGCCGCGATCGGCGACTATCCCGACGACAGCTGGCAGTCGGTCATCGAGCTCAACGTGAACGCCACCTTCCGCAATCTCAAGGCGCAGCTGCCGGCGATCGTGGCGAACGGCGGCGGCTCGATCGTGGTGATGAGCTCGGTGTTCGGCAGCGTCGGGTTCCCCGCGCAGTCGGCCTACGTGACCTCGAAGCACGCCCTCGTCGGCCTGACGAAGAGCGCCGCGGCCGAGTACGCGCCCCACGGCGTCCGCGTGAACGCCGTCGGCCCAGCCTTCATCAGGACCCCGATGCTCACCGCCCACGCCGACGACGCGCTCGTCGAGTTCCTCGTCACGAAGCACCCGATCGGCCGGCTCGGCGAGCCCGAGGAGGTCGCCGCACTCGTCGGGTTCCTGGCGAGCGATGCCGCGAGCTTCGTCACCGGCAGCTACCACGTCATCGACGGCGGCTACTCGGCGGTCTGACCCGGCTCACGACACGTCGAAGGCGACCTCGTGGAGCCCGGTCGCACCGTCGGGCACGACGCCCTGTTCGTCGGCCGTCTGCACCTCGCCGTCGGCCCCGATCGCGCGCACGCGGGCGGTGTGGGTGCCCGGCGAGGCATCCGGCCATTCGTAGCGCCACTGCACCCACGTGTCGTCGGAGATCGCGGTCGCGAGCGTGGCCGGACGCCACTCGCCGCCGTCGAGCTGCACCTCGACGGCGGCGACGCCGACGTGCTGGTGCCAGGCGACGCCCGCGAGCACGGCGGCGCCGGCATCGACGGGCTGCCCGCCGCGGGGCACGTCGATGCGCGACGAGAGCTTGATCGGGCCGCGGGCGCTCCAGCCGCGGTCGGTCCAGTAGGCGTTGACGGCGTCGAAGCGGGTCACCTCGAGCTCGACCACCCACTTCGTCGCCGAGACGTAGCCGTAGAGGCCCGGCACGACCATGCGCACCGGGAACCCGTGCTCGATCGGCAGCGGCTCGCCGTTCATGCCGACCGCGAGGATCGCCGCCCGGTCGTCCTGCAGCACCTCGAGCGGCGTCGACGCGGTGAAGCCGTCGACGCTGCGCGAGAGCACCATGTCGGCCTCGGCGAGCGGGCGGGCCCGGGCGAGCAGCTCGCGAATCGGATGCCCCAGCCACACCGCGTTGCCGATGAGGCTGCCGCCCACCTCGTTCGAGACGCACGCGAGGGTCGTGATGCTCTCGTCGAGGGGGAGGGCGAGCAGCTCGTCCCACGTGAGTTCGACCTCGCGCTCGACGAGCCCGTGGATGCGCAGGCGCCACTCGGAGGGGTCGACGAGCGGCACGGCGAGGGCGGTGTCGATGCGGTAGAACTCGGCGTTCGGGGTGATGACCGGCGTGAGCCCGTCGATGCCGAGCTCCGCACCCGCGGGGACCGAAGCGGTCGTCGCCGCGGCCGGAAGCCGGATCGCCTCGCGCACCGCAGAGAGCGCTCGGCCGCCGGCGCGCAGCGCCGAGCCCGCGACCGCGGCGAGCACGCCGATCGCCGCCGCTCCGCCCGCCCACGCGAGGAACCCGCGCCGCGTCGCACCGTCGGACGCAGTGACGACCGTCGCGCCGGCGCCGTCGCCGTCGCCGTCGCCGTCGCCGTCCTCGACGTCGGTCGAGGCGCGCGCGTCGACGGGCGCCTCGAGCCGACGCAACCGCCCCACGAGCACCCGAAGCGCGACCACCGCAGTGACCCCGGCGACGAGCGACGGTGCGACCGCGAGCATCGGCGCGTTCGCTCGCGTCGCCGCGGCCACTGCCCCGGCCACCGCGAACAGGCCGAGCACGACCTGCCCCCATGGCGGGCGGCGCAGCTCGAGCACCCCGGCGGCACCGGCGGCCACGAGCAGCACCACGCCGATGCCGATGAGCAGTGCCGGCTTGTCGCCGGTGCCGAAGAGCGCGATCGCGGTGTCCTTCGCCCACGGCGGCGCGAGGCCGATGAGGGCCGCGCCGATCACGACGAACGGGCCCGACTCGGGCGCGATGACCGCGGCGGTCAGCTCGCCGAGCCCCGCGCCGAAGGCGGCCGCGCCCGCGCCGGCGGCGGCCGGGAGCACCCAGGTCCTGCGGGAGCGCGTCTCGCCCATGCGTTCAGCGTACGCTCGGGTGGGTCTCGATACGCTCCGCTACTCGACCACCGAGTCGGTGTGCGCCCGCACGAACTCCGCGGTCGGGGCCGCGAGCCCCGCCCCGATCTCGGCGGCCGGGCGCTTCGCGCCCTTCACCTCGAAGGAGTGGTTGCCGCCCTCGATCCACTCGACGACGGCGTTCGGGCCGACCCGTTCGGCCACCTCGTCGAGCTGCTCGTTGGGGATCGCGAACGGGTCGCTGCGCCCCTGCAGGAACAGCATCGGCACGGTGATGCCGGGCAGGTGCTCGTCGCGGGGCTTCTCGGGCTTGCCCGGCGCGTGCAGCGGATAGCCGAGGAACACGAGCCCCGTGACCGCCATGCCCTCGGCGACCGCCATCGACGCCATGCGCCCGCCGAACGACTTGCCGGCCGCCCAGATCGGCGCACCCGCGCGCCCTTCGGCCGCGGCGCGCTCCGTCGCGACCGCGACGACCTCGCGCCAGGCGCCGATCGCGGCGGGCGGCCGGTCGGGGAACCTCCGCCCCGCCTCGCGGTAGGCGAAGTTGAAGCGCAGCGTCGCGAACCCGGCGTCGTTCAGCGCGCGCGTGTAACCCGACATGAAGGGATGCTCCATGCCCGCGCCCGCTCCATGGGCGACGACGATCGTGGCCTCGGCCGGGCTCGAGCCGGCCGCGCGCCCGGCGATCGCCGAGACGGGCCCGCCGTCGAGTTCGACGGTGAGGCGCTCCTCGAGCTCGGTCAGCACCTCGCTCACGACCCGAACGCCTCGAAGATGCCGCCGACGCCCTCGACGACCGAGCCGGCGCCGTCGACGAGATCGCCGAGTGCGGAGGTCAGCTCGACCACGTTGCCGACCGCGTCGATCGCCGTCGCGACGTCGGCGGTCACCTCGACGAGGTCGCCGAGGGTGTCGAGGTTCGTGTGCGAGAGGGTCTCGGCCTCGAGCTTCAGCTTGGCGATCCACTCGCGCTCGACGCCGAACAGCACGGCGTACGGCAGCAGGCGCTCGTTGAGGTGGAAGCGGGCGAGCGGTGCGGATGCCTCGCCGACGGCGTCGGCGAACGGCGCCGGCACCGAGGCGTCGGCCCGCAGTTCGGCGCCGCTCGGCGACTGCAGCGCACGGAGGCGATCGGCCTCGGCGACCTCGAGGTAGCGGCGCAGCCCCGCGAGGTGCTCGCGGATCGGCGTGGCCGCGGGCAGGAAGCGGCGCCACCAGGCCGGGGTGACGAAGATCGTCGCGATCGTCAGGGCGAGGGCGACGAGCGTCGCGACGAGCGCGGGCAGGTCGCCGCCGATCAGCGCGAAGACGATGAAGAGGCCCTCGACGAGCATGCCGAGGTACGCGAGCGAGGTCAGCGTCGTGCCCGGCCACGTCACCCGGCGCTCGGCGATGAGCCCGTCGCGGGCGAGGCCGTGCTCGGTGTTCAGGAGGAGGGTCTTCAGCCGGCCGGCCAGCGCGCGGCGGTCGGCCGAGAAGCGCCGCAGGCGCGTGCCGGTGTGCTCGGGGCCGAACAGCGTCTCGAGCAGCGCGGTCTCGTCGGCGGTGAGCACGACGCCGTCGGTGAGCTCGACGCCGATCGGCTCGCGCGTGCCGGGCGCGCCCGCGATGAGTCGCACCTTGCGCTTCACGGCGAGGTCGATGAGCGCGGCCGACGGCGCACGCCGGTCGGCGTCGACGAGGAGGGCGTCGCGGAAGACCGTGGACCCCCGAGGGGCCGTGTACTGCACGACCGGCGCGTTCACCCGCTGCGCCGCGACCACGCGCGCGACGAGCCCCAGCACCAGGATGACGCTGGCCGGCACGATGGCGAAGAGGACGACGGCGGTGAGCACGCGCCCAGTCTAGGGATGTCGGGGCGGGCGGTGTCGGACTCGCCCGCGCCGTGACACCCGATGTCGGAGGGGCGGCGTACCTTGGCTGCCATGACGAACCAGACGCAGAGCGAAGCCCCCATCGAGGTGCTCGACGAGCCGTGCCCGCGCTGCGGCTCGGGGTCGGTGCGCGCGATCGTCTACGGCCCGCTCGACCTCGCGGTCGAGGCCGAGTCGGTCGACGCGTTCCTCTCCGACGACGCCCCGATCTTCGACTGCCGCGAGTGCGGCTTCGAGTGGGGGCTGGCCGTCCGCGACCTGCTCGCCTGAGTCGACGAGAGTCGCCTCACCACCCCTCGGTCAGCACCCGGTCGAGCATCTCGACGAAGAAGTCGGCCGAGCCGGCCTCGATGCAGAGCGGCGGCTTCGTCTTCAGCACGTTCTGGTGGTCGCCCGTCGGCTGCATGACCACCCCGAGCTCGAGCAGCCGGTCGCAGATCGCGCGCGTCTCCTCGGTCGCAGGTTCGAGCGTCTCGTGGTCGCGCACGAACTCGACGCCGAGGTAGAGCCCGAGCCCGTGCACCGCCCCGATGAGCGGGTGACGAGTCGCGAGCTCCTCGAGGTCCTGCTTGAGCTGGCGTCCGATCTCGGCGGCGTGCCCCTGCAGCCCGTCCGCCGCGTAGGCGTCGAGCACCGCGAGCCCGGCGACCGACGAGGCCGGGCTGCCGCCCGTCGACGAGAAGAAGTACCCCTGGCTGCGGAACGTCGCGGCGATCTCGCGGGTCGTGATGACCGCGCCGAGCGGGTGTCCGTTGCCCATCGCCTTCGCCACCGCGACGACGTCGGGCACCACGCCCTGCTGCTCGAAGCCCCAGAACCAGTCGCCGAGCCGGCCGTACCCGGCCTGCACCTCGTCGGCGATCGCGAGCCCGCCGGCCTCGCGCACCGCGGCGTACACCTCGGCGAGGTAGCCGTCGGGCAGCGGGATGCCTCCGGCGTTGCCGTAGAACGTCTCGGCGATGAACGCGGCCGGCGGCCGGCCCGCGGCGGCGAGCTCGCGGATGCGTGCGGCGGCCTCGGGCGCGTAGCGCGTGGCATCCGACCCGCGATACCTGCCGCGGAACGAGTTCGGCGCCTCGACCGCGTGCACCCAGTCGGGGCGGGTCTCGAGCGCGTTCGGGTTGTCGGCGGTCGAGGTCGACACCGCGTCGGACGCGTACGTCCACCCGTGGTACGCCTCGAGCACGCTCACCACGTCGCGCCGGCCCGTCGCGGCGAGCGCCACGCGGATCGCGAGGTCGGTGGCCTCCGAACCCGAGTTCACGAGGAACACGGTGTCGAGCGGCTCGGGCACGAGACCTGCGAGGCGCTCGCTGAACTCGACGACGGCCTCGTAGTTGAACCGCGAGTTGGTGTTGAGCCGGCGGAGCTGGCGGTTCACCGCGGCGGCGACGCCGAGGTGGCCGTGCCCGAGCGGCGTGACGTTGTTCACCATGTCGAGGTAGACGCGCCCGCCGGTGTCGGCGAGGTGCTCGCGCCAGCCGCGCTCGACCTGCGGCGGGGCGTCGTAGTAGTGCTCCTGCACCTCGGCGAAGGCCGCGCTGCGGCGGTCGAGGAGCGCCTTCCCTCCGGCGGTCGAGGCGCGAGCGCCGGCGATCGTCTCGGCGCCCGCGCCCGCGCCCGCGCCCGCACCCGCGTCCGCCTCGAGCTCCAGCATCGGCGCGGGGTCGAGGGTCACCGCGAGCCATCCCGCCGCGTACTCGGGGCGCACGAGGTGGGGCGCGCCGGCCCGGCCGAGGCGCGCCCTGATGCGCGTGCGCGCCGGCACGATCCAGACGCCGTCGGCGTCCTGCGCTGCGCCGTCGATCTCGAGATGCTCGGATGCCTCGAGTCGCTGCGTCTCGGCGTACCAGACGTCGACGCCGATCGGCACGGTCGCGGGCGAGACGGGGGCGAGCGTACGGCTCGCGGTGAGCCGGGGCGCCCCGCGCGGCAGCCAGGCGGCCGGTGCCCCCGCGTCGAGCGCGTCGAGCGCGAGCCGCTCCTCGAGCGCCTCGCCGTCCTGCCACGCGCCGCCGTCGACCGCGTCGGCGAACACCGAGACGTCGAGCCGCAGGGGGTCGCCGCTCGACGCTCCCGGTGACGGTGTCGACGATGCCGTGGTGGCGGAGCGCTCCGCGCCGGAGGCGAGGCCGAGCGCGTCGGCGATCACCGCGGTCATCACGTCGGCGGGCACCGAGCACGCCTGCTCGAAGATGCGCCACTCGCGGTCGAGCCCGGCCGCGGCGTAGGCGTTCGCGCCGCCGTCGAGCTGCACCTGGTGCTCGCCGCTGACGACGAGCACGGCGCCGCGCAGCACGACGAGCGGCCACAGCGCGGCGACCTCGCTCGCCGAGAGCGGGCGCAGCTCGTGGAAGGCCCGCACCGCGGGCAGCACCGAGGCGGGTTCGGCGCCCGCGTGGTGCAGCACCGAGGAGATCGTGATGGCGAGCTCGGCGACCGCCCAGCTGCGGGTCACGTCGCCGAAGTCGATCATGCCGTCGGGCAGGCGCCGACCGCCCTCGGCCCGGCACACCACGTTGTCGTCGGTGAGGTCGAGGTGCACCGCCTGCTGCGGAAGCTCGTCGGCGAGACCGGCGACCGTCGCCCAGGCCGACTCGGCGGCCGCGACGAGCCGTTCGCGCCGTGCGGGGTCGGGATGGTGCGGGGCGAGCAGCGCGACGACGCGGTCGGCGAAGCGGGGGTCCCACTGCAGCACCCGCTCGAGGCCCGGGTGCTCGAGCCCGGCGAGGGCGAGGCTCGACTTCGCCGCGAGCTCGCCCAGGCGGGCGACGGCCGCCGGTGCGAGGTGCGCGTCGCCCGTGAGGGTTCCGCCGTCGAGGAAGCTCAGGAGCCGCATCGCGAGCGGGCCCTCGCTCGTCTCGGCGACGATCGAGCGGGGGCCGGGGCGGGGGCCGGTGCCGGCGACGGTGCCGTCGCCGTCCGTGCTCGTCGTCGTGGCGACGCGCAGCTCGGGCCACGCGGCGGCGATGCGCTCGGCCGCGGCGTCCTGCGCGGCGAGCTCCGTCGCGGTGAACGCGGGGTTCGTGATCTTCACGACCCCGAGCGGCAGCGCCGCCGCGTCACGGGCGCGCGCGACGAAGTTCTGGTCCTGCTGGCTGCCGAGCGGTTCGAGCACGACGTCGAGACCCCACTCCGCGGCGACGATCGCCGTCACCTCGTCCGTGGAGAGGTTCGGTGCGGGCAGCTCGCCGACGGCGAAGAAGTCGAACCCGGGCGCGACTGTGCTCATGTCCGGAAGCGTACGCGAGGTGCCCGGCCGGCGCGGCCCGAGGGCGGCGCCGGCCGGGCGAGGCGCGGCCTAGGCCGCCGACCGCGTCCAGACGACGGCGGCGATGACGCGACGGTTCTCGTCGGCGCACTGCAGGAGCCCGAGCTTCACGAAGATCGATCGGACGTGCGACTCGACGGTTCGTTCCGACACGCACAGCGTCGTCGCGATCGCCGTGTTCGACGCGCCCGTGGCGAGGGCGCGCAGCACGGTCGTCTCGCCGGCGCTGAGAGCGGCGAGGTCGGGGACCCTGGCGTCGATCCAGTCGAATTCGGTCCGCTCGGGTCGGGGTTGGAGAAGCAGCCGCAATTTCGCCTCCTCATCAGACGCGGCGTTCCGGGACAAGGCACATCCGTCGGGGCGACGGGGTACGGGGAGCCGGCCTGTCACGGTGCTCGGGGTCAGTCTGCACCTCCGGGGGCACGGCGGTGAGCCCCAATCCGGGGGGAGGCCGGACGGGGCCGCCGGGGAGCCGCGCACGGCGACTCCGGCCCGGCTACTCGTCGTCGACCAGCTCGCCGCGGATGCGGCGGAGGTCCTCCATGAGCGAGCCGACGAGGATCCAGTGGCCCGAGCGGGGCGGGGCGATGACGAGCGGCGCGGTGAGCGCCGGCACCACCGAGGTCAGCGGCTCGGGCTCGGGCTCGATGTCGGCGAGGTGCACCGCGAGCCGCACGTCGTGGGCGGCCCGGCGCAGCTGCTCGGCGATCGCCTGCACCGTCGGCTCCTCGGCGAGGGCGTCGTCGTAGTGGTCGAAGAAGGCGCGCGTCATGCCGATCACCTGGGTCACGATCGGGCTCAGGCGCTCGATGAGCGTGCGCATCTCGGCGAGGTCGGTGCGGTGCGCCGAGCGCCTGGGGTTCAGGGTGAGCGACTCCTCGCCGGCGGCGATGGCCGCGTCCGCGGCATCCCGCATCGGCCGCATGAGGCGCGCCTCGAGCATGAGCTGCTGCAGCTTCGCGGGCGACTGCGGCTTCTCGAGGGCGCTCGCGAGCCGGTCGAGGGATGCCGCGAGCTCGCCCCCGAGCAGCGCCAGGTCGCGGCGGGCCGGGGCGACCGCGACGGGCGGCACGATGAGGGTGTTCACGACGATGCCGATCAGCGCGCCGATGAGGGTCTCGAGCACCCGGTCGATGGCGTACTCGGGCGAGGACGCGCCGAGCGCGAGCACGAGCATCGCGCTGATCGCGACCTGGTTCGACGTGCCGGGCGTCATCTTCAGCGCCCACGCGACGAGCATCGCGACGACGATCGCGACGAGGATGATCGCGCTGTTCTGCCCGAACGCGAGCGAGATGCCCGTCGCGATGAGCACGCCGAGGATGACGCCGATCGACCGCTCGATCGCCTTGCCGAACGACTGGTTGACGCTCGGCTGCACGACGAGCAGTGCGGCGATCGCCGCGAACACGGGCAGCTGCCCGGGGATCAGCCAGCCGGCGACGAGCCACGCGGTGATCGTGGCGACCGCGGCCTTCGCGACCTGCAGGATGGGCACGCGCTTGGCCGCCCGGAAGGTCGAGGTGATCCCCATGGGATCCATTGTCGCGCTACTGCGGAAGCGTGCGCGGGTCGCCCTCGCCGTGCTCGGGGATGTCGGGATCGTCGCCGCTCGCCAGCGGGTCGTGGTCGACCACCGCGTCGACGTCGTCGGTCGGCACGTTGTCGGGCAGTGCGTTCTCGGCCGACAGCGCGCGGACCGAGGCCCGACGCGGCGACCCCGTGGCATCCGCGTGCAGGCCGAGCCGCCGGCGGAGGCCGCGCACCCACGCCGGCGTGGCCGCGACGATGCCGCGCTCGAGCGGTTCCTCGACCTCGAGCCCGTAGTACTCGCCGATGTGGTCGATGAACTGCGCCCGCTCGGCCTTGGCGTACGCACGCCGCTCGCGGGTGAACGCGATGATCGTCGACCAGCAGATGAGCAGCATCACGACGCTGAACGGCAGGGCGATGATGATCGCCGCGGTCTGCAGGGCCTTCAGCCCGCCCGAGAGCAGCAGTGCGATCGCGAGCGCCGCGGTGATCGCGGTGAAGAAGGTGCGGATCCAGCGCTTCGGGTTGAGCTGGCCGCCGGTGGCGATCATGCCCATCACGAGGGCGCCCGAGTCGGCCGAGGTGACGAAGAAGATGCCGATGAGGAGGATCACGCCGACCGTGAGCGCCTGGCTTCCGGGGAAGTGCTGCAGCAGCTGGAAGAGCGCCGCCTCGACGTTCACCGAGCCGTCGGACTGCGTGAGCGCGCCCGGTTCGGCCATCTCGATCGCGAGCGCCGAGCCGCCGAGCACGGAGAACCAGAGGATGCCGAGCAGGGTCGGCACGAGGATGACGCCCGTCACGAACTGCCGCACCGTGCGCCCCTTCGAGACGCGGGCGATGAAGATGCCGACGAACGGCGCCCACGAGATCCACCAGCCCCAGTAGAAGGAGGTCCAGCTCGCCTGCCACTCCTCGCCCGCCGCACCCTGGAAGGCGCTCACGTTGAACGACAGGCCGATGAAGCCCTGCAGGTAGTTGCCGATCGACTGCACGAACTCGCGCAGCAGGAACTCGGTCGAGCCGAACACGAGCAGGTACAGCACGAGCAGGCCCGCGAGCACGAGGTTCGCCGTCGACAGCCACTTCATGCCCTTGGTCACGCCCGAGAGCACCGACATGAGCACGAACACCGAGATCACGAGGATGAGCACGACCTCGGTGACCTCGTTGGGTTCGAGGATGCCGGCGAAGTCGAGCCCTGCACTGATCTGCAGCACGCCGAGGCCGAGCGAGGTGGCGACGCCGAAGAGGGTGCCGACGAGGGCGATCACGTCGATCGCGTGCCCCCAGCCGCCCTCGACGCGCTTGCCGAGGATGGGCTCGAGGGTCCAGCGGATCGAGATCGGCCGCCGGCGGCGATGGATCGCGTAGGCGAGCGCGAGCCCGATCACGACGTAGATCGACCAGGCGTGCACGCCCCAGTGCAGGTAGGTCTGGCTGAGCGCGGCCTGCGCGAGCTCGGGCGGGGTGCCCTCGACGCCGGGCCTGGGGGAGACGTAGTGGCTGAGGGGTTCGCTCACCCCGTAGAAGACGAGGCCGATGCCCATGCCGGCGGCGAACAGCAGCGAGAACCAGGCGAGCAGCGAGAACTCGGGCTCGTCGTCGTCGCGGCCGAGGCGGATGTCGCCGAATCGGCTGAAGCCGACGAACAGGCTGAACGCGACGAAGAACGCGGCGATGAGCACGTAGTACCAGTTGAAGGCGTTGACGATGCCCGACTGGATCGCGCCGAACATCGCCTCGGCCGCCTTCGGCGCGACGAGTGCGAACGCGACGAAGGCGACGATGACGATCGCGGCCGGCCAGAAGACCCAGCGCTGCACCGGCGGGAGGGATCGCCTCGCCGGGGGAGGCGTCTCGAAATCGCTGATCGGACGGTCGTTCGGTTCGCCGCTCATCGTCCCACGCTATCGAGGATGCCGGTCGTCCGTGCCAAGATCGCGGTGTGGCCGACCGACTGATGCTCCTCGACACCGCCTCGCTCTACTTCCGCGCGTATCACGAGTCGCACGGATTCGAGGAGGGACGCTCGCTGTGAGCGATGAGCCAGGACTGCCGGACCGCACTCGCGAGACCGAGTTTCGGCCGATGACCCCGCGTGAACGAGCGGTTCTGGATTTGATGCTCTCGGTCGACTTCCCCGGAGTCGGGTGGCTTCGAAGGCAGAGCGAGTCTGTGCTTGCCGCAATGCGGTGCCCTTGCGGATGCCCGTCCGTCGATTTTGCGCACCCGCCAACGACGTCGGGCATGGAGATCCGCGTGAACGCGGAGGTTCAGAGTTCGGATGACGGTCTGTTTCTCTTCACCCGTGACGGATGGCTCGGCGGCATCGAGTGGGTCGGCTACTCCGATGAGCCTCCCAGAGAGCTTCCCGACCCAGCGCTTCTTCGCGTCGAGTTGGCATCCTGGCCTCCCCGGCTGACGCGATGACACCGCCGCGGTTACGCTGACGACATGGCATCCCGCCCCGAGAAGTTGCTGTTACTCGACACCGCCTCGCTGTACTTCCGCGCCTTCTACGGCGTGCCCGACTCGCTGAAGCGCGCCGACGGCACCCCCGTCAACGCGGTGCGGGGCCTGCTCGACATGATCGCGAAGCTCGTCACCGAGTTCGAGCCCACGGAGCTCGTCGCCTGCTGGGACGACGACTGGCGCCCGGGGTGGCGGGTCGCCCTCATCCCGAGCTACAAGGGGCACCGGGTCGAACGGGCGGTGCCCGGCGGCGTCGACGTCGAGGAGACCCCGCCCGGGCTCGTGCGCCAGATCCCCCTCATCCGCGAAGTGCTCGGACTCCTCGGGGTGCCGATCGTGGGCGCGCCCGAGCACGAGGCCGACGACGTGATCGGCACCCTCGCGACGGGAGCGGGCCGGCCCGTCGACGTCGTCACGGGCGACCGCGACCTCTTCCAGCTCGTCGACGACGAGGCATCCGTTCGCGTGATCTACACGGCGCGCGGCATGTCGAAGCTCGAGCTCGTGACCGACGCCGTCGTGGTCGGCAAGTACGGGGTGCTGCCGCAGCAGTACGCCGACTTCGCGGCGCTGCGCGGCGACTCCTCCGACGGGCTGCCGGGCGTCGCGGGCGTCGGCGAGAAGACGGCCTCGGGGCTGATCCAGCAGTTCGTCGACCTCGACGGCATCATCGAGGCGGCATCGGATGCCTCGGCGCCGATGTCGGCGGGCGTGCGCGCGAAGCTCGCGGCGGCCGCCGACTACCTCGCCGTCGCGCCGCGGGTCGTCGAGGTCGTGCGCGACCTCGAGCTGCCCGAGGTCGATGCGCACCTGCACCCGGTGACGGGCGGGCGCCGGGCCGTGCTCGAGGGGCTCGTCGACGAGTGGAACCTCGGCGGCTCGGTCGCACGCGTGCTCGCGGCGCTCGACGCGGTGGAGTAGCGCGTCTCGGGGTCCCGGGCCGGTCGAGGAGCGCGGAGGCGTCTCGAGACCGCCTCCGCCGCCGATCGAGGAGCGCGAAGCGCGGAGCGGACCGCCGCCGTCGAACCGCCTCGGAGGAGTACTTCCAGCCCGGGTGTGGTCGTGTGGCCATGTGGTCGAGGGTGGTGTGGTCATGTGGTCGCGACCACACCCGGTGGGCACGGCACCTCCGCTCCGGCGCCTACCTCGCGTCGGTGAGCGTCGTCACCCGAGCGCCGTCACTCCGACGGGCGCCTGTCCGGGCGGCAACCAGTACGCCGGCGCCGGCAGTTCGACACCGCTCGACGCGAGCCAGATGACGAGGAACGCGTAGGCGGCGACGAGCACCGCGAGCCCGCCGAGCGTGACCGCTGTGCGCACGACCCATGAGCTGCGCACGCCCGATCGCCGGTAGCGCGGCATCGCCATCGCCGCCACCCAGATCGCGGCGCACCCGAAGCCCGCGATCCACACGGTGCGCAGCGCCTGGCCCTCGAGCGGCGCGAACAGGGCGATGACGAGCGCGCCCGCGCCGAGCACGAGGCCGGTCCACGCGAAGAAGCGGGCGAAGCCGAGGCCGCCGATGTCGTCCTCGCCGGTCCACCAGGGGCGCGTGGGGTCGCTCATGCTCCGATCGTAGGGGCACCGAGTGCCCGGCAGTCGTGCATCGTGCCCCTGATGCTGCGAAGCTCGATCCCGTGACGAACGATCTCGAGCCCACCGCAGACCGCACCGCCGATGCCGCCGCGATGCTGCCGGTCGACGGTACCGCCGGGGCCCTCGCGGGCCGCGTCTTCGACCCCGTCGCGGGCGGGCCGAGCGTCGTCGCGATCCGCGACGAGGGTGTCGTCGACGTAAGCGCCCGGTTCGCCACGATGCGCGCGCTCACCGAGTCGCCCGATCCCGCCGCCGCGCTCGCCGCGGCCGACGGTCCCGTGCTCGGCAGCCTCGCCGAGATCGTCGCGAACACCCCCGACGATGTGCGCGACCCCGCCCGCCCGTGGCTGCTCTCGCCGATCGACCTGCACGTGGTGAAGGCGGCCGGTGTCACCTTCCCGGTGTCGATGATCGAGCGCATCATCGAGGAGCGCGCCCGCGGCGCCGCGGATTCCGCCGCCGACGTGCGCGACGAGGTGCTCGCGATCCTCGGCGGCTCCCTCGAGGACCTCGTGCCGGGCTCACCCGAGGCAGCGGCGCTCAAGGCGCTGCTCATCGAGCAGGGCCTGTGGAGCCAGTATCTCGAGGTCGGCATCGGTCCCGACGCCGAGGTGTTCACGAAGGCGCCGGTGCTCTCGACCGTCGGCTCGGGCTCGCACGTCGGAGTGCTGTCCACGTCGGCGTGGAACAACCCCGAACCCGAGCTCGTGCTCGTCGTCGCCTCCGACGGGCGCATCGTCGGTGCGACCCTCGGCAACGACGTGAACCTGCGCGACATCGAGGGCCGCTCGGCGCTGCTGCTCGGCAAGGCGAAGGACAACAACGCCTCGGCCGCGGTCGGCCCGTTCATCAGGTTCTTCGACAGCGGCTATTCGCTGGACGACGTGCGCAGCGCGGTCGTCACGCTCGAGGTCGAGGGCGCCGACGGGTTCCGACTCGAGGCGACGAGCCCGCTCGAGCGCATCAGCCGCGACCCCGCCGACCTCGTGGCGCAGACCATCGGCGCCCACCACGGCTACCCCGACGGCTTCGTGCTCTACCTCGGCACGCTGTTCGCGCCCGTCCAGGACCGCGGCGGGGCCGGTCACGGGTTCACCCACGAGGTCGACGACGTCGTCACGATCCGCGAGCCTCGGCTCGGTGCGCTCGTCAACCGGGTGCGCCACAGCGAGACGGTCGCGCCGTGGACCTTCGGCATCGACGAGCTCTACCGGGGCCTCGCCCGGCGCGGTCTGCTCTGACCTCAGTCCGCGGGAGCCGGCGCTGCGGAAGGACGCGATCGACCGAGCAGCGCCCGGCCGACCAGCCCGACTCCGGCGACGCAGACCGCGACCACGAGCGGGGGCACGACGAGGGCGGGGTCGGTGAGCGCCATCCCGAAGACACGCCGGGCGTAGTCGAGCATCTCGGCGGGCTCGCGGGCGAGCACCCGGGTGCCTGCCGCGGCCGACACGGCCGTGATCAGCGCCGGGCCGACCCAGAGGATCACGAGGCTCGCGAGCGCGCCGATCGCCCGACCGACCGTTCCGATGCCGGCCCAGGCGATGGCCGCTCCGACGAGGACCGCGGGCACCCAGCGCACCGCCGTCCAGAGCCACTCGGGTTCGCCGGTGAAGACGGGTTGGGGCGCGAGCAGGAGGTGCAGCCACCCCGAGACGAGCACGGCGGCGGTCGCGAGCCCGACCACCGCGCCCGCACGCGGCGTCCTGGCGATGAGCCACAGCACGAGCATGGCGATGACGAGCGCGAGCAGCGCGACGGCGAGCACGGCCGCGAGGTAGAAGGTGGACCAGTCGTCGTCGCGCAGGCCCGCGCCGACGACGGTCGCGGTCTGCACGATCGCGACCACGTCGACGAGGAGCACGCCGGAGAAGAGCAGGGCGAAGCCGCCGCGCGGGGTGCGGTCGCGCAGCGCGCGGGCGGCGATGCCCGCGGCGGCCGCGCCGACGACGAGCAGCGAGGCGATGGTCGACAGCCGGTACTGGCTGAACGGCAGCAGCACGAGCGGCATGTCGTCGGGCATGGTGTCGCTCGCCCAGAGGTTCTGCAACGGCAGCCGCATCCCCGTGACGAGCCACGGAAGCAGCCCGACGACGGCCGCGGCGACGCCGATGAGGACGAACGGCCAGCGGGGGAGCGTCGTCGACGGCGGTGCGGATGCCTCGCGGACGTCGGAGTCCGTGGGCTCCGAGTCGGGCGTGGCGGGCGTGCTCGTGGACGGTTGCATGGCACCTCGTCGATCGATCGGGGCGGCCGTCGTCGGCCGACCCGCCCCACCCTACGCCCGGCCGCCGACGCAGAAGGGGTCCGCGGCGTGCGCCGCGGACCCCTTCAGATGCAACGGCGCGTCAGGCGCGGTCGCGGGCGACGCGACGGGTCATGCCGAAGGCGATGCCGCCGAGGGCGAGCAGTGCGAGCGCCGCGAGCAGCGACCCGCCCGCGTCGAGGCCCGTCTCGGCGAGGCCGTCGGTCTTCGCCGGGGTCGAGCCCTCGGCCGCGGGTGCGGCGGGCGTCTCGGCGCCGGGCTCCTCGGCGCCGGGCTCCTCCGAGCCGTCGGCCACGATCGTGATGCCGGTGCTCGCCACCTCGGTGTCGCCCTGCAGCACGACCACCTCGTGGTCTCCGGCCGGGGTCGACTCGCCGATGACGGCCTCGAGCGCGAAGTCGCCCTCGCCGTCGGTCGTGACGGTGCCGAGCGCCTGCGGCGTCGAGTGCAGCTCGACGTCGTACTCGGTGTTCGGCTCGAAGCCGTCGCCGGTCACGGTGATGGCGCCGCCGGCGACGAAGTCGCCCGAGACGCTCAGGGTGCCGACCGCCGGGTCGACCGGTCCGCCCGGGTTCTCGACGCAGTCGGTCGACACCGTCGCCGAGGCGAGCACGAGGTCGCCGTGGGCGGGGCCGGTGCGCACGACGACCGTGTGCTCGCCCGAGTCCTCGGCGAAGGTGTACGACTCCGCCGCGGTGGCGTCCTCGGCCGGGGCGAAGAAGTCCACCGCCGTGCCGTCGACGTACACGACGACCGAGACGGTGGCGTTGATCGCGTCGGCCGCGCGTGCGACGTTGGCGACGTCGACCGCGGCGACGCCGCAGGAGGTCTCGATCACGGCGGAGGGGTTCGCCGCGCCGAGGGCGCACGCCGGCGAGGTGCCGGTGAACACGCCGTCGGCCGCGCCGTCGAACGAGTCGACGGTCACGGTGTACGCCTGCTCGGTGTACTTGTCGAGCGCGAAGCTCTGCGCGAAGGCCTCGCCGAACGCGGCGCCGTCGACGACGAGCTCGCCGTCGATCTCGACCGAGACGGTGTTCGGGGTCGGGTTCGCCGGCACGGCGGGGGTGACCTCGACCGTCTCGGTGACGGCGGCCTGCGCCTCGACCTCGACGTGCTTCTGGGTGTTGCCGGTCGACCACCAGGTCTCCCAGTCGTAGATCTGGTGGTGGCCGCCGTCCTTGTGCGCCCAGCGGTACACGTCGTGGAAGACGGGCTTCCAGCCGTCGAGCTTCATGCGGGTGGTCTTGTACTCGTGGTCGGTGTGGCTCACCTCGGCGACGGCCGGCGTGACGACGCGCTCCTCGGTCACCGCGGGGGCGCCGGGGTCGGTCGCGTAGCCGCTGAGGTCGAGGTCGAGCGAGATGCAGTTCGCGGCGATCGTGGGCGTCGCGGTCGGCGTCGCCGCGGCGGGCGCGACCGCACCGGCGAGGGCGAGGCCGGCGCCGAGCACGGCGACGGCGAGCACGGAGAAGGGACGTTTCATGGCAGGGTCCTTCGACAGGCCGAACGGGTCGGCGAGAAGACGGTCGACGCGGCGGAATCGGGATGCACGGCGGCGGACCGGAACGGGTTTCGAGCGAGTCTAGGGTCGGCTCTGCGCCCGGGGAACGCGGAAACGGACTTTGTCCCCCGCATTGGGGGACATCGCGGCTGAGTGGCCGAAACCTTGCGAGTCATGGCATTCTGGCCGAATGCCTCGTCGTCACCATCGCGTCGCCGTGCTCGTCCTGCCCGGGGCGAAGCCGCTCGACGTCGGCATCCCCGCGCAGGTGTTCTCGACCCGGGCGAGCATGCCGTACGAGGTGCGCGTCTGCGGCGCCGCACCCGGCCTCGTGACGGGCGGCGACGGACTCTCGTACCACGTGGCCGACGGGCTCGACGCGCTCGCGTGGGCCGAGACGATCTTCATCCCCGGCTACCGCAGGCCCGACCTCGACGACCCGCCCGCCGCGGTGGTGGAGGCGCTGCGCGCGGCCCACGCGCGCGGCGCCCGGCTCGCCGCGATCTCGACGGGGGCGTTCGCGCTCGCCGCGACGGGGCTGCTCGACGGCCGCCGGGCCACGACGCACTGGCACTACACGCGGGAGCTCGCCACGAGGCATCCGCTCGTGAACGTCGACGCCAACGTGCTCTTCGTCGACGAGGGATCGGTGCTGACGAGTGCCGGCGCCGCCTCGGGCCTCGACCTCTGCCTGCACCTCGTGCGCCGCGACCACGGCGTCGCCGTCGCGAACCACGCGGCGCGGCGCCTCGTGGCCGCGCCGTACCGCTCGGGCGGCCAGGCCCAGTTCGTGCCGCGCAGCCTGCCGCCCGAGCTCGGTGCGGTGTTCGCCGACACCCGCGAGTGGGCGCTGCGCCGACTCGACGAGCCGCTCACCCTCGACGCGCTCGCACGGCACGCGAACGTCTCGGCGCGCACCTTCTCGCGCCGCTTCGTCGACGACACCGGGTACACGCCGATGCAGTGGGTGCTGCGCGCCCGCGTCGACATGGCGCGCGAGCTGCTCGAGCGCAGCGAGCTCGGCATCGACCAGATCGCGGCGCGCGCGGGCCTCGGCACGGGCGCGAACCTTCGGCTGCACTTCAAGCGGATCCTCGGCACCTCGCCGAGCGACTACCGCGAGACGTTCGCACGCGGCGAGTAGCTCTCGACGGGCGCAGCGTGCGGCCGCTTCGGGCGGCCGTCCGGTCACGCCAGGTCGAGCACCGTCCACACGATCTCGCCGGCCTCCGCCTCGACCACCGTGCGGTCGCGCCGGAACCCGAGCTTGTCGAGCACCCGGAACGAGGGCGCGTTCCAGCTGCCCACGGTCGCCCACAGCCGGTGCCGGCCGGTCGCCCGGGCCGCCTCGACGACGGCGGCGGCCGCCTCGGTGGCGTAGCCGCAGCCGTGCGCGCTGCGCAGCAGCTCGTAGGCGATCTCGGGCTCGCCGATCGTCGACCGCCCGATGACGAGGCCGCAGTACCCGAGGAAGTCGTCGGTGCCTCGCGGGTGCATCGCGAGCAGGTGGATGCCTCGACCCGGCGCGGTCTCGCGCGCCCCGCGGATGTCGTCGAGCGCGGCGTCGAGGCTCATCGGCTCGCCGTCGGGCTCGGGCCTGCCGCTCGTGCGCGAGGCGTGGTCGCCCTCGCGCTCGGAGACGAGCCGGCGGTAGCCCTCGGCGTCGGACTCCTGCCAGAGCCGGAGGCTCAGGCGCTCGGTCTCGAGGGCGAACGGCAGCGGCGCGTAGGGCATGCGCCCACGATATCGGCGGCACCGGCCGACCTTGGCGAGATCCTTTCGAGCACTGGCTTGCGTGCCACTCGCGCGCGAGGCATCCCGGGGCGAGAGTGGAACCATCGCGGAATGAAAGGACCCTTCCCCGCCATGACCACCCGCATCGCCATCAACGGCTTCGGACGCATCGGACGCAACGTCGTGCGCGCACTCGTCGAGCGCGACGCCGACCTCGACCTCGTCGCCGTCAACGACCTGACCTCCCCCGCCGAGCTCGCGCGCCTGCTGAAGTACGACACCGCGGGCGGCCGCTTCGGCCGCACCGTCGAGGTCGACGGCGACGTCCTCGTCATCGACGGCCGGCGCGTCAAGGTCCTCGCCGAGCGCGACCCCGCGAAGCTGCCCTGGGGCGAGCTCGGCGTCGACCTCGTGCTCGAGTCGACCGGCCGCTTCACCGACGCGGAGGCCGCGAAGGCGCACATCGCCGCCGGCGCCAAGAAGGTGCTCGTCTCGGCTCCCGCCAAGGGCGCCGACTCCACGCTCGTCTACGGCGTGAACACCGACGCGTACAACGCCGAGACCGACGTCATCGTCTCGAACGCCTCGTGCACCACGAACGCGCTCGCCCCGCTCGCGAAGGTCCTCGACGACCTCGCCGGCATCGAGCACGGCTTCATGACCACCGTGCACGCCTACACGCAGGACCAGAACCTGCAGGACGCGCCGCACTCCGACCCCCGTCGTGCGCGCGCCGCGGCCGAGAACATCGTCCCGTCGTCGACCGGCGCGGCGAAGGCCATCGGCCTCGTGCTCCCGAACCTCGACGGCAAGCTGAACGGCGACGCCATGCGCGTGCCGATCCCCGTCGGCTCGATCGTCGAGCTCAACGCGACCGTCTCGAAGGAGGTCACGCGCGACGAGGTGCTCGCCGCGTACAAGGCCGCCGCCGAGGGCCCCCTCGCGGGCGTGCTCGAGTACTCCGAGGAGCCGCTCGTCTCGAGCGACATCGTCGGCAACCCGCACTCGTCGATCTTCGACTCCGAGCTGACCCGCGTCGACGGCAAGCACATCAAGGTCGTCTCCTGGTACGACAACGAGTGGGGCTTCTCGAACCGCGTCATCGACTCGCTGACGCTGCTCGCGGGCTAGTCCCCACGCAGACCCCGCCGCCGCTCGGTGCGCGGAACTGCGGCGCACCCCCTGCCCCGCGCCGCAGAAACGGGCCCGCCTCCTCGGAGGCGGGCCCGTTCGCGTTCCGGCGTCCTCCCGGCGTCGGGCACGACGCGCTTCGGCTATCGTCGGGCGGGTGCTGACCTTCGAAGCCCGTGACGGACGACCGATCGCCTACCACCTCATCGGTTCGTCGAACGGGGATGCCTCAGCGATCGTCGTTCCCGGCGGACCGTGCCGGGGCGCGGAGTACCTCGAGGACCTGGCGGGCGCGGCCGACGCCGCGGGGCGCGCCCTCGCGGTGCTGCATCCGCGCGGCACCCCCACCACCGGCGGCCTCTCGCGCGGCTGGTGGACCGACGCCGACGACCTGGTCGACCTGGCCGACCACCTCGGGCTCCCTGCCGTCGACGTCGTCGCGCACTCCGCCGGCACCCGGCTCGCCCTCGCCGCGTGGGCGCGCACGCCCGAGCGCGTCGGCAGCCTCGCGCTCATCACGCCCGCCGCGGCCTGGTTCACCGACGCGCCGCGCGACAGCCTCGAGATCGGACGGCGCCGGAACGACCCGCTCGTCGACCGGGCGCTCGACTCGCTCACCGGGCCCGACCCCCGCGATCAGGCGGAGTTCGAACGGGCACGGGAGATCGAGGGGCCGGCCGGCTACGCCCGCTGGACCGATCGAGAGCGGCGGCACGCCGCGGTCGGCGGGTGGTCGCTCGCGGCGCTCGACGCGTACTTCACCGACATCCCCGGCGATGCGGTCGAACGGATCATTGCCGCCCCCGCTCGGCCGGCGCTCGTGATCGCCGGCGACGGGGACATCCTCGTCGGGGTGCGCACCGTCGAGGCGTACGCCGAGGCGATCGGCGCCGAGCTGCAGTGGCTCGAAGGGTGCGGGCACTACCCGTGGGTCGAGCAGCCCGAGGCGTTCCGTTCGGCCCTCGCCGGATGGCTCCGCTCGCGCTGACCTCGCGGGTGGGGCGACTCGCCGGCGCTCAGTCGCCGACGACGACGCGGGTGGTCGGCACCCACTCGACGACGACCGTCGCGGGGTCGACGTCGTCGGCCTCGAGCGAGCTGCGCAGCGACGAGACGTCGGGCATCGCGTCGCCCCCGGTCACCCGCACGACGTAGCCCGGCGACTCGGCCGCGATGTCGAGGACCTCGAGATCCTGGGCATCGGCCCACGACCGTGCCACCGTGTCGACGTCGGACGACGCCATCGTGGCCGTGACCGTGCGGTAGGTCGAGATGGTCAGGGGAATCGCGATGAGCACGAGCAGCACCGCGATCGTGATGTGCGAGCGGCGCCGGTTGACCGTCGCGAGCGGCCGGATCGTGCCGGTCGCCGTCGTCGTCGTCGTCGCCGGGGGCGTCGCCTCGCCGAGCGGGAACGACCCCCAGCGCTGCACCCGGTAGAACGCCATCACCACGACCCCGGTGCCGAGGATCGCCGCGACGTTCGCGACGAAGAGCAGCAGCGAGCCGATCGACGCGGCGTAGTCGCCCGACTCCGCGGCGACGCCGACGACGACGAGCGGCGGCACGAGCGAGATCGCGATCGCGACGCCAGGCAGCGTGTCCGAGATGTCCTTGCGGACGAGCGCGATCGAGGCGACGGCACCGGTCGCGAGTGCGCCGAACAGGCTCATGAGGTCGGGGGTCGCCCGCTCGGCGATCTGGGTGTTCGTCGCCGCGGTCTGCGGCACGACGACGAGGAGGCCCACGAGGTAGCCGATCGCGATCGCGGCGGCGGCGCCCGCGATCATCGTGAGCAGCGAGCGCCCGAAGTTGACTCGCTCGCCGAGCACGGTGGCGAGCATCGTGCCCTGGATCGGCAGCATCATCGGCGCGACGATCATCGCGCCGATCACCGTGGCGGTGGAGTCGCCGACGACGCCGCTCGCGGCGATCGCCGACGAGAGCACGAGCAGGATCCAGAACCGGCGCACGCGCTGCACGCGGCCCGGCTCGTCGAAGAACACCGCATCGCGCATGTGCTCGATCGTGTTGAGCGCCTCCGACGGCGGCGGCGGGTACATGGGCGCGGTCATCGAGTCCCCCTCATGTCGACCTGGGGCGAGCGTACGGGCGGAAGCGCCCCGACCGCGGGAGCGACGCGTCCTCTCGGGTCGTCGCGGCGGCGCATGACAACGGGCCCGCCTCCGGCGGGGAGACGGGCCCGCCGTGCTGACAGCGATCAGACGGCCGCGCGCAGGCCCTCGACGAGCGAGGTCGTCGGCCGCCCGATGAGGCGGGCGAGCGTGCCGTCGGCGTTCGCGAGCACGCCGCGACGGATGCCGTCGTCGATGCCCGCGACGAAGCCCGCGGTGCCGGCGTCGAGCCCGGCCGACTCGAGCGCCGCGAGGTGGGCTTCGGGGGTGAGCGCCGTGTAGACGACCTCGCGGCCGGTGATCTCGGATGCCGCGGCCGCGAGCTCCTCGTACGACCAGGCGGTCTCGCCGGTGAAGTCGTAGACCTCGCCGACGTGCCCGTCGTCGGTGAGCAGGGCGGCGAGGCCGGCGGCGAGGTCGGCACGGGTGGCGCTCGCCACGAGGCCGTCGCCGACGCTCGCGGCGATCACGCCCGTCTCGGCCGCACGGGCCACGTCGCTCGTGTAGTTCTCGGTGTACCAGTTGTGCCGGGCGATGACCGCCGGGATGCCGGAGGCGGCGATCGCCTCCTCGGTGGCCTTGTGGTCGGGCGCGAGCACGAACTCGGCCGTCGTCGCCTGGGGGACGCTCGTGTAGACGAGCTTCGAGACGCCCGCCGCGGTCGCCGCGTCGATGACGTTGCGGTGGCCCTGCACGCGCGAGCCCGGCGCGCTCCCCGAGATGAGGAGCACGGTGTCGACGCCGTCGAGCGCCGCGGCGACGGTCTCGGGGCGGTCGTAGTCGAGTTCGGCGGTGCGCACGCCTCGCGCCGAGGCATCCGCGAGCTTCGACGTGTCGCGTGCGGTGGCGACGAGTTCGCCCGGGGCGACGCCGCGGTCGAGGAGCGCGTCGACGACGAGGCGGCCGAGCTGGCCGGAGGCGGCGGTGACGAGGATGGTCATGGTGTTCCTTCCGTGGGGTTCACGGGAAGAGAACCGGATGCCGCCCCAACACCTTCCCAAGCAGCGGTACCCACTTTAAAGTAAGGTACCCGCATGACGGTAAGTCTTGCGGAGATCCGGGCTCAGTCGGGCGAGGTCTTCACCGACGGGTGCCCCACGCGCGTCGTGCTCGACCACATCATGAGCAAGTGGGGCGTGCTCGTGCTGCTCGCGCTCACCGACGGCACGCACCGCTGGGGCGAGCTGCGCCGCGAGGTCGAGGGCATCAGCGAGAAGATGCTCGCCTCGACGCTGCGCACCCTCGAGGCCGACGGGCTCGTGCTGCGCACCGCCCACCCCGAGGTGCCCCCGCGGGTCGACTATGCGCTCACCGCGCTCGGCCGCGACCTCATGGAGCACATGCTGCCCCTCGTCGGATGGGTGGCCCGCGAGTCCGACGCGATCGTCGCTCGCAGCGCGGGCTGAGCGGCCCGCGCGGTTCGATCGCCCGCTCGCGCCCGCGCGACGCGACCGCGTCACGTCGGCCCGAAAACCCGACTCCCAGCGATTCGCGCACGAGTCGGGGCCTCGTCGCGCCACGATGGACGCAAGCAGGCAAGACCCACGAGGTCTTCGGGGGCAGCGCGGTCGGGGGGACTGATCGCCTGAGCGGGTGAGGGGTGGGCGTGTTCTCCTCTGCGAGGAACGGGGCCCGGGGCGCCCCTCAGGCCGATCCGGCCGCCATGCGCATGCCCGCGCACCCGGGTCGCGATCCGACCTGAGCCGAGCGCCCCGTGCGACGACCCCGGTCGTCGACCCAGGCGGGCCCGTCATCACGCCCGCGAGCCGCGCAACCCGATCTCATCGCCGGCTCGTCGCGACGGACCACGCACCAGCCCCCACACCGCACCACCGCATGACAGCACGATCATCCCTACCACGATTGGACCGTCAGATGAGATCACTCGCCATCATCGCCGCGCTCGCACTCGGCGCCGCGCTCATGCCGACCGCGAACTCGCTCGCCGTCGATGCGCCGACCTCCACAGCCGCGGCGGCGTCCTCGACGTCGCCGAGCGCGAACCCCGAGCACGACACCGCCGCCTTCCTGGCGGCGGCCGCCGCAGACCGTGAGGCGCGCGAGGCCGCGGCGGCCGCGGAGGCCGCGCGCGTCGCCGCCGAGGCCGAGGCGGCGCGCCTGGCCGCCGAGCGGGCCGCGGCCGACGCCGCAGCAGCAGCCGAGGCCGAGACCGCCGACGTCGAGGAATGGGTCGAGGCGGAGTCCGACGTCGAGTCGGCTCCTGCGGCAGCCGCCCCCGCCGTCGAGGCGCCCGTCGAGAGCGCACCCGTGCCGCAGCCCACCGAGGGCCCGCGCGACGACGACGGCTGCGGGCCCTGCCCGGGCGAGACGCTCGTCTGGTACGTGTACGAGGGCGAGGGCTACTGGGCCTGCCCGAGGTGACCGTGCTCGCCTCGCGGTGAGACGACGAAGCCCCCGGCCGCAGCGGTCGGGGGCTTCGTCGTCGATCTGCGGAAGGCGCCAGCTCAGCCGGCCCGCTCACCGCGCCCGTTCAGCGCGCCGCCCGCGGCGCGATCGCCGTGCCGACGAGCCCGACCGCGGCCGCGACGGCCATCATGACGGCGATCGGCCACCAGTGCCCCGACCAGGCGAGCAGCGCGGTGGCCGCGAGCGGCGCGAGCCCGCCGCCGACGATCGCGCCCGCCTCGCGCCCGATCGAGATGCCCGAGTAGCGCACCCGTGCGTCGAACATCGCGGTGAAGTACGCCGGCTGCACGCCGTCGGCCGCCGAGTTCACGATGCCGATCGCGACGACGACCATGCCGACGACGAGCGCCGCCGACCCGGTGTCGAGCACGAGGAAGAGGGGCCCGGCGAGCACGGCGAACGCCACGAGGCCGCCGACGACGAGCCGGCGCGGGCCGATCTTGTCGCCGAGCGCGCCCCACACCGGGCACAGCACCGCGGCGACCGCGGCCCCGGCGAGGAGGGCCGTGAGGGTGGTCTCGCGAGGCATCCCGACGACCGTCGACGCGTAGCTCAGGCAGAACACCGAGACGACGTAGAAGGTCGTGTTCACCCCGACGCGCACCAGGAACACGGCGAGGATGCCGCGCGGCCGCCGCAGGACCTCGGCGACGGGCCGTCGCGCCTCACGACGGGCCTCGAGCACCGCGAGGAACTCGGGCGACTCGTCGACCCGTCGGCGCAGCCACCACCCGATCGCGACGAGCACGAGGCTCGCGACGAACGGCACCCGCCAGCCCCAGTCGAGGAGCGCCTGCTCGTCGAGCACGGCGACGAGCACCACGAAGGCGAGGTTGCCGAGGATGAGTCCGACGTAGACCGCGCTCGAGATGAACGCGCCGCGGAACCCGCGCCGGAGCGGCGATTGCTCGAGGGCGAGCAGCACGGCCCCGCTCCACTCGCCGCCCGTCGCGAGGCCCTGCACGAGGCGCAGTGCGACGAGCAGCATCGGCGCGAGCGCCCCGATCTGCGCGTGCGTCGGCAGCATCCCGATGAGCGCCGTCGCGATGCCCATCGCGAGCAGCGTCGCGACGAGCACGCGGCGGCGTCCGAAGCGGTCGCCGAGCGAGCCGGAGACGAGACCGCCGAGGGGGCGGGCGACGAACCCGGTCGCGAACACGGCGAACGACAGCAGCAGGCTCGTGAGCGGGTCGTCGGCCGGGAAGAACAGCGTCGGGAAGACGAGCGCCGCCGCGGTGCCGTAGAGGAAGAAGTCGTACCACTCGAGCACGGTGCCGAAGGCGGCCGCGGCGAGCGCGCGGCGTCCGCGGGCCGCGTCGGCGGGCGGCGGCGCGGGCTCGGCGGCGCGGGCGTCGGGAGCCGGCGCCGCGACCGGGGCGCCCCCGCTCACGCGGTCACCGCCGTCGCCGACTCGTGCACGGTCCCGGCGGGCAGACCCGTGTCGCGCCGCGCCGCGAGCGGCGCCGCGAAGAACGCGAGCTCGTGCCGCGACGAGGCGACGAAGGCGCGGTGCATCCGCTCGCGCTGCTCGGGCGCCGCGCTCGCCGCGGCCCGCGTGACGAAGCCGATCGCCTCGCGCGTCGCCACGGCGAAGCCGGGGTCGGCGTAGGTCGCGAGCCACGAGGCGTACGGGTGCGCCGGGTCGAGTGCCGCCGCGCCGAACGCTCCCGCGGCGAGCCGCTCGCCGAGGTCGGTGTAGATCCAGAAGCACGGCAGCAGCGCCGCGATCAGCACGGCGTGCTCGCCGCGCTGGGCGGTCGCGAGCAGGTGGTCGAGGTAGGCCGTCGTCGTCGCATCGGGCGGTGCGGATGCCCCGGTGCCGGCCTCGCGGCCGAGCCACCCCGTGTGCAGTTCGAGCTCGCCGACGATGGAGCCGTGGGCCGAGTCCGCCCAGAAGGCCTGCCCCGCGGCATCCGGTGCGAGGCGTGAGGCCTCGGCGAGCACGCGGGCGTAGTCGCGGAGGTAGTGGGCGTCCTGCGTGAGGTACCCGAGGAACGGCTCGCGGGCGAGCGTGCCGTCGGCGAGGCCGCGGATGAAGGGCAGTGCGTCGATGTCGTCGCGGATGCCGCGGATCGACGCCCACCACTCGTGCTCGACCTCGGCCGGGGTGGGCGCGGTGCGGGTGCCGCCGCGCGACCAGAGCCCGGCGAAGTGGCTGATCGGGCCGTGCCCGCCGCCGACCTCGAGGGCCTCGCCGTGCCGCAGCGACTCGCGCAGCCAGCGACGGGCCTCGGCGACGGCCGCGACCCACGGGTCGTCGCCGCCGGCCTCGCGCACGGTGCTGCTCGCGCGGTCGCCCGTGCCGCCGCTCGCGGCGAGCGTCGCGATCGCGGAGGAGAGGGAGCATCCGGTGCCGTGCGTCGCCGTCGTCGCGATGCGCTCGCCCGGGAACTCGACGAGGCTCGCACCCGCGGCGTCGACGAGCGCGTCGGGCGCCGTGTCGCCGCCGAGGTGCCCGCCCTTCGCGAGCACGCGCACGCCGAACCGGGCCGAGACGGCCTCGGCCTGTGCGATCGCCTCGGCCCAGGTGGCCGCGACCGGGGGAGCGGGGGTGCCGAGTTCGCCGTCCGCGGCCGGCGCCTCCTGGCCGAGCCCGGCGAGCACCGCGAGCTCGGCGAGGTTCGGCGTCACGAGGTCGGCGAGCGGCAGCAGCTCGCGCATCGCCCGCTCGGCCTCGGGCGCGAGCAGCCGGTCGCCGCTCGTCGCGACCATCACGGGGTCGAGCACGACGACGGGCGGCCGCACCCGGCCGAGCCACTCGGCGACCACGCCGATCACCTCGGCGTTCGCGAGCATGCCGAGCTTCACCGCGTCGATCCCGATGTCGTCGGCGATCGCCTCGAGCTGCTCGGCGAGGAACGCCGTGGGCGGAACGTGCACCGCGCGCACGCCCCGAGTGTTCTGCGCGGTGAGCGCCGTGATCGCGGCCATACCGTACCCGCCGACCGCGGCGATCGACTTGAGGTCGGCCTGGATCCCTGCGCCGCCCGAGGGGTCGCTGCCGGCGATGCTGAGCACGCGCGCGGTCATCGGGCGACCTCCCATTCGGTCGCGAACTCGGCTGCGGCGGCACGGGGGTCGTCGGCCGCGCAGAGCGCCGAGACGACGGCGACGCCCGCGGCGCCCGCCTCACGGAGCGGGGCGAGGTCGGCGAGCCCGATGCCGCCGATCGCGACGCACGGCAGCTCGGCCTCGGCGGCGACCCGCGCGAAGCCGTCGACGCCGAGCGCCGGCGGGTGGTCGGGCTTCGTCGACGTCGGCCGGATCACCCCGACGCCGAGATAGTCGACGGTGCCGCGCGGCAGACGGGCCACCGCGTCGAGGTGGGCGCGGCTGTTCGCCGTGAGCCCCACGATCGCGTCGGCGCCGAGCCGTTCGCGGGCGTCGAGCACGGCCGCGTCGCCCTGGCCGAGGTGCACGCCGTCGACGCGCACGCCGGCGGCGCGCGCCGCGAGCGCGACGTCGAGCCGGTCGTTCACGAGCAGCGTCGCGCGCCCGTCGATCGCCTCGGCGAGGGCCTCGAGCTGCGCCAGCATCGCGGATGCCTCGGCGTGCTTGTCGCGCAGCTGCACGACCCGCACCCCGCCCTCGACGGCCCGGGCGACGACGTCGACGACGCCGCGCTCGCCGCAGAGCACCGGGTCGGTGACGAGGTAGAGGGAGAGGTCGAGGGCCGTGCGGGCGGTCATGCGCCGGCTCCCGCTGCCGCGACCTCGAGCGGGGCGTCGCCCGCGCCCGGCGAAGGGGCCGGGGCAGGGGCAGGGTCATCCGCGTCGTCGGCGGGGGAGACCGCGACCCGCGCGCGGCCGACGAGCGCCGCCGCATCGACCGCCGCGAGCGCGTCGACGAACCGGGGCGCGAAGCTGCCGGGGCCGCTCGCACCCTCGGCCGCGAGCTCGGCGGCGACGGTGTAGACGAGGTTCGCCGCGACGGTCGCCTCGAACGGGTCGTCGCCCGCGGCGAGGAACGCCGCTGTCACCGCGCCGAGCGCGCAGCCGCCGCCCGTGACCCGGGTGAGCAGCGCGTCGCCGTTCGCGATGCGCGCCGTGCGCGCCCCGTCGGTGATGAGGTCGACCGGTCCCGACACCGCGACGACCGCGCCGAAGCGCTCGGCGAGCAGGGCTGCGGCACCGGCCGCGGCCTCCGTCGAGTCGGCGGCGTCGACGCCGCGACCGCCGGCGCCGTCGCCCGCGAGCGCCAGGATCTCGCTCGCGTTGCCCCGGATCGCCGTCGGCCCGAACTCGACGAGCTCGTGCGCGAGGGCCGTGCGGATCGGCAGCGCGCCGATCGCGACGGGGTCGAGCACCCACGGCGTCCCCGCCTCGCGAGCGGCGGCGACCGCTTCGCGGGCGGCATCCCGCTGCTGGGGATTCGGCGTGCCGAGGTTCACGAGCACTGCGCTCGCGACGCGCGCGAACGCGCCCGCCTCGCCGACGATGTCGACCATCGCCGGGGCGGCGCCGACGGCGAGCAGCGCGTTCGCCGTGAAGTTCGTCACCACCGTGTTCGTGATGCACTGCACGAGCGGCGGGCTCTCGCGCAGTCGATCGAGCCGCAGTGCGCTCGAGTGGGCAGGGTCGTACAGGCGCGCGCTCATGGCGACATCCCTTCGCTAGTCCGAACTAGATCAGGTTCGACGGGTGTGATCTCAGCCGCGCGAGCGCGGCACCCCGTGTCACTGCGAGCGAGCCTAGTGCAGCCCGAAGGAATCTCGTGGCCGATGTCGATCGCGGTCGTTCCCGTTCGACGCCACAATGAGACGGAAATCCCGTCGCCGCGAAAGGACACCTCATGCGCACCCTCATCGTCAGCGAGTTCATCAGCCTCGACGGCGTCGTCGACTCTCCCGGCGGCGGCTCGCACCCGCGTGCCGGCTGGACGTTCAAGGAGGTGCCCTTCGTCGAGGAGGCGTACGCGATCAAGGGCTCGGAGCAGCTCGAGGCTCGGGCGATGCTGCTCGGCCGGGTCAGCTACGACGAGTTCGCCCCGGTCTGGCCGACGATGGTCGACGAGTTCGCCGAGTACAACGCGATGCCGAAGTACATCGTCTCCTCGACCCTGACCGACGAGACCCTGCTGCCCGAGTGGCAGAACTGCCACGTGCTGCGCACGCTCGACGACGTCGCCGAGCTCAAGGAGGGCGACGGCGGGCCGATCATCGTCCACGGCAGCGCCACGCTCGCGCAGGGCCTCGCGACGGCCGGACTCGTCGACCGCTACCACCTGCTCGTGTTCCCGGTGCTGCTCGGCAGCGGCAAGCGGCTCTTCGGCGACGACCCCGGGCTGACCGCGAAGCTCGACCTCGTCGAGCACGAGGCCTACTCGAACGGCATCGTGAAGGCCGTCTACGACGTGGCGCGCTGAGCTCGCGCGGGGCGGCGGCGGGCGCCAACCGTCCGCCGCCGCCGCGCTCCCCGTGCCGTCCGTCCTGCCGGGCCGAGATTTCTGCTGCGCCGACCGCGCCTTTCTCGATACGTTGGGGGAATTGGTCGGCCTTCCGGGGCCGCGGGCGGGCACGGGGGTGTGGCCGCCCGTCCATCGGATGGCTCGATCGCGTGTTGCAACGACGAAGTTCAGTCACGACGAGATGAGGGCCAGCGATGAGATTCCACCACCGACCCCCGCGAGGGCGAACACGCGCACTCGCCGCCGCCGGAGCGCTGCTGCTCGGCGCATCCCTGATGACCGCCACCGCGGCGGTCGCTGAAGACGACCCCCGTGTCGACCTGCCGGCGGGGCTCTTCGACGCCGGGCTCGCGACGAGCGGCATCGACCTGCTGTCGAGCACGCCGGGCGCCGGCCCGTTCGCCGCGGGTTCCATCAACTCCGACCTCGCATTCACCGGCGACCACGCGGTCGTCGGCAGCTACCAGGGGTTCCAGGTGTACGACGTCTCCGACCCGGCGGCGCCCGTACTGCAGAAGTCGTATCTCTGCCCGGGCGGGCAGGGCGACGTCTCGGTGTACGGCGACCTGCTGTTCATGTCGGTGGAACAGGGCCTCGGCCGCATCGACTGCGGCACGCAGGGCACGGGCAACACCCCGGTGAACCCCGAGCGGTTCCGCGGCGTGCGCATCTTCGACATCAGCGACATCGATAACCCGGTGCAGCTGCCGGGCGTGCAGACCTGCCGCGGATCGCACACGCACACCGTGGTGACCGACCCCGACGATGCCGAGAACATCTACATCTACAACTCGGGCACGTCCGGCGTGCGCTCGCCGCTCGAGCTCGCGGGCTGCCAGAACGCGACGCTGACCGCCGAGCCGGTGACCTCGGGCGACCCGACGCAGTGGCGCATCGACGTCATCAAGGTGCCGCTCGACGCCCCCGAGGAGGCCGCGGTCGTCAGCCAGCCGCGCATCTTCACCAACCCCGACACGGGCGCGTACAACGGCCTGCAGAACACCCTCGGGGGGCAGATGCACCCGAGCGGCACGGTCTACAGCCCGACGCCGAACACCAACACCTGCCACGACATCACCGCGTACCCCGAGATCGGGCTCGCGGCGGGTGCGTGCCAGGGCAACGGCATCCTGCTCGACATCAGCGACCCGGTGAACCCCGTTCGCGTCGACGCCGTCGCCGACCCGAACTTCTCGTACTGGCACTCGGCGACGTTCAACAACGACGGCACGAAGGTCATCTTCACCGACGAGTGGGGCGGCGGAACCGGCGCTCGCTGCCGTGCGACCGACCAGCCCCAGTGGGGCGCGAACGCGCTGTTCGACATCGTCGACGGCAAGCTCGAGTTCGCGAGCTACTACAAGCTGCCGGTGCCGCAGACGGTGCAGGAGAACTGCGTCGCGCACAACGGCTCGCTCGTCCCGGTGCCGGGTCGCGACATCATGGTGCAGGCGTGGTACCAGGGCGGTCTGTCGATCATCGACTTCACCGACACGGCCAACCCGACCGAGATCGCGTACCTCGACCGCGGCCCGATCGACGCCGACGTGCTCTCGCTCGGCGGCTACTGGTCGACGTACTGGTACAACGGCAACGTGCTCGGCAGCGAGATCGCGCGCGGCTTCGACACGATGGGCCTCGCGGTGAGCGAGCAGATGTCGGCGAACGAGATCGAGGCGGCCGGCGAGGTGCAGCTCGATGAGTTCAACGCGCAGATGCAGACCACCATCGTGCACGAGCCGAGCTTCGCGGTGGCGCGGTCGTACATCGACCAGGCCGAGCGCGACGGCAGCCTGAGCGGTGCGGCGCTCGCCGAGGTGCGCAAGCACGTCGACAAGGCCGAGAAGCTGGCGGATGGCTCGGCCGCCGGCCGCGCGGTCGTCGCGCAGCTCGACAACGCGGCGCGCAAGTCGGGTGCTCCGGTCGACTCGAACGTCGTGCAGGGGCTGACCGCGCTGGCGGCGACCTTCGGATGAATCGGTGAGGGGGCCGGGTGACGGCCCCCTCACCCCGAACGGGCCCGGCGGTCGACGACCGCCGGGCCCGTTCGCGTCAGATTCGGGTCAGCCCGCCCGCTCGGCGAGCATCTGCTGCATGCGGGCGATCTCGATGCCCTGGTCGGACTCGACGTGGCGGGCGAACTGGTCGGTCGCCGATTCCTGCCCGCCGCCCGCGGCGTAGAGCTCGTCGACCATCTGCACCGCGCCCTCGTGGTGCTGGATCATGGAGACGAGGAACAACCGCTCGAACGTCTCACCGTCGGCCGCCTCGAGTTCGGCCATCTGCTCGTCGCTGAGCATGCCCGGCATCGCGCCTCCGTCGTTCGCGTGCGCATCGTGCCCCTGGTCGTTGACCGGCTCCCCGCGCTCCTGCAGCCAGCTCACCATGAGCGTGCGTTCGTCCTGCTGGCTCGCCGACATGCGTTCGGCGAGCAGCCGGATGTCGCGGTCGTCGGTGCGCTGCTCGACGAGGGCGGTCATCTCGATCGCCTGGTCGTGGTGGTGGATCATGTCGCGCATGAAGGCGGTGTCGAGGTCGGTATGCTCGGGCGCGTCGATCGCGTCGCCGGCCTCGTCGGGCGAGAGGGTGCGGTTCGGCTCACCCGGCGCACCGAGCTGCACGACGGGACTCGTCGGCGCGGGGGAGTCGGGCGTCGCCGTGCACGCGGCCAGTCCGAGCGCGAGCGCGATCGCCGTTCCGACTCCGAGGGTTCGCCGCATCGCCGTCATCCATCGACCTCGTCTTCGTTGAGGGGCACGTGGCATCCATCTAATCAGGTGCCCGGCCGATGTCGAGGCCGAGGTTCGGACGACGGTCGGCTACTCGGCGGCCGCCTCGGTCACGCGCCGCTTCTCGCGCACGTACACCTCGCGGCGCACGCGGGCGACGACCTCGCCGTCGCGGTCAGTGATCTCGGTCTCGAACCACTCGAGCACCTTCGCGCCGCCGCGGGCGCGCTCGCGGAGCTCGTCGGCCTTCGCCTTCGGCACCTCGAAATGCGCGGTGAGCACGCCGCGGCCGGGCTTCACGAGCTCGATCTCCCCGCGGGTGTCCCACACGACGTAGTCGCGCCCCAGTTGGTGCATGATCAGCATGAAGTAGTAGGGGTCGGTCATCGCCGACATCGAGCCGCCGAAGGCGGTGCCGACGTAGTTGCGGGTGATCGCGTTCACGTGCAGCTCGACGGTGGCGCTGGTCCAGTCGTCGGCGAACCGTCTGACGCGGATGCCCGACCACAGGTTCGGAGCCCAGAGGCTCATGCCGATGGCGAGTCGTCGCGGAGTCATGCGCATGCCTCCGATTGTGCGAGAACCGGATGCCCCGTGCGAATCCCTTGTCGGATTCCTCAGCCGCCGGTGGTCGAGGAGCGGACGCCCCTCGGTGGTCGAGGAGCGAGCGAAGCGAGCGTCTCGAGACCCGTCGCCCCGTATCGTGACCCTATGAGCCACGAATCGAACAGCGGCGCCCCGGCGCCCCGCCGGGTACGCCAGCTCCGCCTCGTGGTGGAGGCCGAGGACTGGGAGGCGGCCGTCGCGTTCTACCGCGACGTGCTCGGCCTCACCGAGGAGGAGGCCTACGACGGCGACGACGGCGCCCGGGTGATGATCCTCGACGCCGGCCGGGCGACGCTCGAGCTCTCGAACCCGGCGCAGGTGCGGCTCATCGACCGCGTCGAGACCGACGGGGTGCGCAGCCCGCACCTCCGAGTCGCCTTCGAGGTCGACGACACGGCGACGGTCACCGACGAGCTCGTCGACGCTGGAGCCGAGCTGCTCGCGACCCCGCGCGAGACGCCGTGGCGCTCGATCAACTCGCGGCTCGCCGGACCGGCCGGGCTGCAGCTCACGGTCTTCCAGGAGCCCGACGACGGGGTGACCGCACCGAGCTGATTCGCACATCCGCCGTCGGGTTCCTCGTTTCCCGGCGGCGAACCGCTTAGCATCGGAGAGGCGTGCCGCACCCGAGCGCTCGCCGAATCCCCGCCCGCCCCGGCGCCCACCCCCAGGAGCCAGATTGACGATCCCCGCAGACGATCAGTCCACGCCCGGGTTGCCTGGGGCCGCCGAGCCCGAGTCGCGCGCTGCGCGACGCAGCGCCGAGCTCGGGGGAACGCTGCGGCCGCGCCGCATGCCCGACCGGGCGAGCGTGTGGGCTCCAGCCGCTCCAGAGCAGGGCGGCGGCGCCGCGGTGCCCCCGCAGGGCGGCGGCGCCTCGGTGCCCGCGGCACCCGCACCCGCTGCGGCGCCCGTGCCGCCCGCCGCAGTCCCGGCCGAGATCGAGCGCTACTACCTGTGCTGCGAGGTGCCGAGCGGCGACTTCGTCGAGGTCATCCTCGCGGTCAGCGACGGCGGCCGCCGTCGATACTTCACGACCAGCGACGGCGACCGCCTCGCCGAGGTCGACGAGTACTACTTCGTGCGCCGAAGCCTCGGCGACGCCCGCTCGATGCTCGAGCTCGACGCGCGCGAGATGGCCCAGCTCGAGGCCGAGCTGAACTTCGTGCGCCCGCTGCGCGGTCGCGATCCGCTCGCCGAGCTGGCCGCCGAGAGCGCCGGCGAGGCGTTCGCCTCCGACGTCGCGGCTGCGGATGCCACGGGCCCGACGACGCCCGCCGCGGCCACCGCCGACGTGGTCGCCGAGCCGAGCGAGCCCTCCGCTGCGGCCGAGGTGCCGCCCGTCGCCGAGCCGGCCCCAGCCGCCGAGGTGCCGCAGCCCGTCGAGCCGGCGTCGTCCGCGTCGCTCGCGGCGTCGCCGGAGCCGGCCGCGGCACCCGAGACCGATGCCGAGGCCTGGGTCGAGCTGCTGCGTCGCGCCGGGTTCGAGCCGCCCGAACTGAACCTCGAACCGCTCGAGCCCGAGCCGGCAGCCGAGCCGGCCCCCGCGTCCCATCCCGAATCCCTGATGGTCGAGCCGGTGCTCATGCAGTGGGCGGAGACGATCGAACAGCCCGAGGCGGCCCCCATCGAGCCGCCGGCTCCGGCCGAGCCCGCGCCCGCGGTCGCGCCGGCCGATGAGCCCGGCCGGGCGACGACGCCGGCCCACGCCGCCGAGCCCGAGCCCGAGCCGACGGTCTCCACGCCCGCCACCGCGCCGGCACTCGGGGCGCAGTCCGACGAGGCGCCGGCGGTCGACGCTCCGACGCACACCCTTCCCGAGCCCGCGCCATCCGCACCGCTCACGCCGCCGAAGCTCTCGCTCGTGCCCGTGCCGCCCGTCGTGTCCCCGGTGCCCCCGACGCCGCGGCTGACGCTCGTGCCCGGGCCGCCCCCCGAACCCATCCAGACTCCCGCGCCGGCCTTCCCGCCTGCCGCGGAGGCCACCCCCGAGACGGTCGCCGCCCCTGACGCGGCCGCTGCCTCCGACCACGACTCGAACGAGGAGACGAACCCTGTGGCGATGATGACGAACCCGACGGACGCGCTCGCGCCCGCGGCATCCGTGACCCCGATCGCGGCGCCCGCCGCCCTGCACTCCGCACCGGCCCCCGCGGTCGACGCCGATGCGGCGGCGCAGGTCGCGCTCGCGAAGGGCATCGCCTTCGTGGCGCACCGCGGGCAGGTCGACCAGGTCGGCGCCGACTACATCGACCACCCCGGCCGGGTGGCCGAGCACTTCGACGCGGCGACCGAGCCCGTCGAGACGGCGGCCGCGTGGCTGCACGACGTGATCGAGCGCAGCGCCGTCTCCGAGCAGGAGCTGCTCGAGGCGGGCGTGCGCCCCGACATCGTCGAGGTCGTGCTGCTGCTCACCCGCACACCCGAGATGAGCGACGACGCGTACTTCGCGCGGATCCGCACCAACCCGCTCGCCCGTCGCGTGAAGCTCGCCGACGTCGCCGACAACTCGGCGCCGTGGCGCCTGCGCAAGCTCGATTACGACGCCCAGCAGCGCCTGGCCGCCAAGTACCGCCACGCCCGCGAGGCGCTCGGGTAGCCGCCGGCCGCTGCCGGCTCAGGCCGAGCGGGGCTCAGATGGCCGACCGATCGTCGCGTCGTCGTGCCGCCTCGACGTCCTCCTCGGGTTCGAACGTCGTCGGCGCGCCCGCGCCGACCCCGACGCCGCCGGGGACGTTGGGGATCGTGCCGCCTGAGCCGAGTCCGTCGGGCTTGACGGTGCCGGCGCTCGCGTCGACGGCATCGCCGCGACGGGCCTCGGCCTCCTCATCGTCGGCCTTCGTCGCCGGGAGGTCCGTGCGGTCGGCGTCCTCGTCTTCGTGCGGCTCGCCGAGGCCGCCTGAGGTGTCAGTCATGTCCGCTCCTCCGTGGGGTGTCGTCGCCACGTTCGCACGACGGCCGGCCCGCGGGGAGGCGGTTGACATCGCCGTGCGGAGAGGTTCGTGCTCGAGAGAACGCACCACTTCTCTGCTTCACCACCGATCGCCGGGATCGACCACCCCGGCGGTCGCGTTCACGGCTCCTGGGCGAGCTCCTTCGCGAACCAGTGCTCGGCGTACGGGCTGTCGTTGAACGGCGCGACCTCGGTGTAGCCGAGCTTCGCGTAGAGCGCGCGGGCTTCGACGAGGTCGTCGCGGGTGTCGAGTCGGGCGCGGGTTCGCCCGTGTCGCATCGACTCGGCCTCGACGGCGGCGACCAGGGCCGCGGCGAGCCCTGAACCTCGGGCCTCGGGGGCGACGAACACCCGCGTCAGTTCGGCCGTGTCGGCGTCGACGTAGCGCGCCCCCGCACAGCCGAGCGCCCGCCCGGCTTCGGACGCGAGGAAGAACACGCCGAGGTCGTCGCGCAGGTCGTCGTCGGGATCTCCTGCGAGCTGCTCGTCGACTTCGGCCTCGGTCGCCGGCCGGCCGTAGTACCGCGTGATGATGTCGTCGTAGTAGCGACGGAGGATCGCGACGGCGTCGGCGCTCGCCGGGTCGACGCGGAGGATCTCGGGCACCGCACCACCCTGCTTCGGCGCCTCGGCCGGGAGGGCCTCGGGGCTGCGTAGCCGCCGCAGCCCCGAGGCATCCCTCGCTACTCGGTCGTGAGCGCGTACTCGCCGTCGGCGCAGCCGCTGACGATCCAGCCGCCCTCGACCTGCTCGAGCTCGACGCGGCTGAGGCCGCCCTGCTCCGACAAGCGCGGCTCGGCCTCGCCCGGGATCCACACGCGGAGTCCGCAGGTCGGCTCGTCGACGACGCCGGTGAAGGCGAGCTCGGCGCGGTCGCCGCCCGCGACCCCGGCCTCGAGGCTCGTGAGCACGCCCGGCGCCTCCTGCGGGTACGCCCGCGACAGGATGTCGAGCAGGTGGTCCTTGCGGGGCGCGTCGTCGCCGGTCGCGCAGTCCTCCGAGAGCAGGCCGTTGCCGAGCTCCTGGATGCCGTTCTGCGGGTCGCCGCACGCCTGCTTCCAGACCCAGTACGCGCTGCCGAGCATGCGTGCGTCCTCTTCGGCGGCGTAGCGCGAGAGGTGGGCCGCGGTCGACGCGTCGTCGCCCCAGTAGCCGTACTCGCCCGACCACATCGGCATGCCGAGCTCGTCGGCCACGCGCTGGCCGAGCTCGAACTGGCGCTCGGTGCTGACGATCGTCGGCAGGCCGAGCGAGGCATCCATCGTGATCGACTCGGCGTAGAGGTGCGGGGAGAAGACGACGTTGGCGTCGTCGGTGAAGCCGGGGCGCGGGCCGCTGTCGAACCCGAGGCCCGACCACAGGATGCTCGGCTCGACGAATACGATCTGCGGTGCGCCGGCCTCGCGGATCGCCTCGATCGCGTCGGCCGAGAACTCGCCGAGCTTCAGCGAGGTCGTCACGGGCGCGGTCTCGCCGAAACCGGGCTCGTTGAGCAGGTCGAACCCGGCGACGGCCTGCTCGTCGGCGAACTCGCCCGCGAGCTCGCCCCAGGTGCGCACGAGCGCCTGCCGGATTCCGTCGGTGTCGAACCAGAAGTGCTCGAACGCGCGGTCGCCGGCGGGGGAGATGTCGCGGCCCGTGAACGAGCAGCGCGGAGTGCCGTCCCAGTGCGTGGCCCACTCGGGCGCGCCGTCGTAGCCCCACATCGGGTCGGTGCCGGGCCGGCAGACGGTGCCCTCGGCGGTCGGCAGGTTCGACCAGCCGTCCTGGTGCATGTCGAGCACGGTGCGGATGCCGTGCTCCTCGCCCCACGCGACGGCCTGCTTCACGGTCGCGAGGTACTCGGGATCGAGCGACCCCTGCGTCGGTTCGAGCGCCGACCACGAGAGCCCGAGGCGCACGACGTTGAAGCCGTACGTCGCCATGTCGGCGAAGTCCTGCTCGGTGAGCTCGCGCGTCACCGGCACCTCGGGGCGGGCCTGGTAGAAGTCGACGAGCTGGTTGACGTTCACCCCGCGCAGCAGCACCTGGTGGCCCTCGCCGTCGGCGATGACCCCGTCCTCGACGCGCAGGAACCCGGCGGGCACGGATGACTCGCCGCGCCCGGCGGCGACGGCGGCGGCCGAGGCCGGGGCGATGAGCGAGGCGGTGAGCGCGGCCACCGCGACGACGGCCACGGCGGCGCCCGCGGCGACCGCGACGGTCGCGGGCGTGGCATCCGATGCGGTGCGCTTCGCGAGCACCCGGTCGGCGACGAGTGCGACCGCGCCGGGGAGCCAGCCGGTGCACGCGCCGAAGGCGAGGCCGTCGGCGACGTGCACGTACGTCGCCATCAGCGGCCACAGGTCGCCGCGGAACCCGTCGTCGACGACGAGGCCGATCACGCCCTGCGCGAGGCCGAACAGCCCGCCCGCGACGAGCGCGCCGAGCCAGGCGCCGAGGAGGCCGGGGACGCGCGGGCGCATCCAGCGGAGGCCGAGCCACGCGGCGCCGATGAGGAGGGCGATCGCCACGACCATGCCCACGATCCCGGGCAGTCCGCTGCCGGGGTGCGGCGTCGGGATGCCGGGGGCGGAGGTGGCGCCCGTCCACCACGAGCCCGCGAGCAGCGGCGCGGCCGCGCCGAACGCGACGGCGGCCGGCCAGATCGAACGGCCGTCGGCCGGGGCGGCGCGGAAGGCCGAATCGAGGCCGCGCCGCCGCGCGACGATCCGCTCGACCACCCGCACGACGCCCGCCACGATCAGGGCCGACGGCACCGCCTTCGCGGTGATGTACCCGGCCGCCCAGGCCGACAACGCGAGGTCGCCCGTCATCGCGAGGCACGCGGCCGCCTGCGCGAGCAGGGCGGCGAGCACGACCCCGGCCGTCAGCGTCCAGAAGCGGTCGCCCGCGCGGACGGCGCTCCACCACACCACGGCGAGCATGACCGGCACGAAGACCACGTAGCGGGCGATCGGCCACCAGAGCTCGGCCTGCGGCATGCCGCCGGGCCAGCCGACGAGGGCGAGCAGGCCCGTCGGATCGATGAGCGCCTGGATCACCAGGAGGACGGCGGTCGCGGAGACGGCGACGATCGGACGGCGAACCTGGCGCATTGCACTCCATCGTGACTTCGAGGGTCGGGTCAGACCAGCATCCGTACCGCCTCCCGCCCGGTCAAGGGAAAAGTGGGACAAGTGACCCAGTTGTGATCTTCGGCGAAGCGGTGGTCGGTCGTCGGGTTCGTCTCGATGGGTTGCGGTCTCGACGACTGCGAACCGCCCGAAGTTCGCCCCGAAATGGGGCGAGACTCCTGCCGGTGGCGCCAATAGTGTCGGGAGATGCTCGACCCGGGAAATCGCTACGACGGTCTGTCGCTCAGCGACATGCAGATGTACGGCGCAGAGGACATGGAGGAGCTGGCCATGATCCTCGAAGCCCTTGACCGCGCGAACGGTGTGCAGACACGTGTGGAAGCGAACGCGCCGGGACCTGCCTGGGCCCCGCTGCTGCGCGCTCCTCGTCGATCCATGGGGGCGCTGGCTGATGCTGAAGTTCCTTCGCGCCCAGGTGTCTGCGCCGTTTTCGATATGGATGAGCCGGTGTTCCTGGGCAAGGGAACTGGTCAAGCGGGGCTTCGCGGCAGAATTCGCGCGCATCTCGCGACCGACGCCGATCTCAGCCGAAGCACACTTCGTGCGAGCGTCGCCGTCGACGTGCTCGGGGTGAGCCGATGGACTGCTCGACAGCGTCCGGCGTCACTGCCTGATTGGGCCGTGGCGTCGGTCAACGAGCGGCTGTCTGAATTCCATATCGCGTGGGTCGAGTGCTCCAATGCCGATGAGGCGAGCGACCTTAAGCGCAGAATGCTCACCGAGTTCCGCCCCGAATACAACATGCGATGACTCGACGATCGACGCATGGGCGCGGGTGCCGGGCGGTGAGAGCCCGCCACTGCCGCCCTTGACCCCCGCCACGAAACCCCGCTAGTGTTCCAAGGCTGCGCCGACCGCGCAGCATCCCCGGAATCTGGAATGGAGGCGGCCATGAGCGTGTATCTGCAGCGCACGAACAAGCCGACCTTCGTCGAGCCCATGAACGAGCCCGCCCAGCGCGGGTTCACCCGTGAACTCGACCAGCTTCTCGACCAGGCACCCTGACGCCGCGACCATTCGCGAATCCGTCACCCCGTGCCGCTCGAGGCCCGGGGTGTTTCCGTCTGCGCGCGACGAGACCCTCGGGCCCGAGGAACTCGCCCGTCGCACTCCGCACCCGCGGGGCGCGACCGCAACCAGACAGGAAAGGAACATGGAGAGGATCTCCGATCGGCTCGTTTCGTGGGCGAGCCTGCTCGACGAGCAGACGATCGAGCAGGCCCGCGTCTCGTCGACGATGCCGTTCATCTACCCGCACCTCGCGCTCATGCCCGACGCGCACCTCGGCCTCGGGGCCACGGTGGGCTCGGTCATCCCGACGCTCGGTGCGATCATCCCCGCGGCCGTCGGCGTCGACATCGGCTGCGGCATGATCGCGGTGCAGACGCAGTTCGAGGCATCCGAGCTGCCCGCCGACCGGCGGGAGGTGCGGGAGCAGATCGAGCGCGCCATCCCGCTCTCGGCCGGCAAGTACAACCGCAAGGTCGTCGCGACCGCCGAGCCGCGCGTCGCCGAGCTCGAGGCACTCGCCGAGGCGAAGGGCTTCGACCCGGCACGGTACGCCGGCAACTGGCGCGAGCAGCTCGGCACGCTCGGCAGCGGCAACCACTTCATCGAGGTGTCGCTCGACGAGGCCGACCGGGTGTGGCTCTTCCTGCACTCGGGCAGCCGGGGCGTGGGCAACAAGATCGCGCAGCACCACATCAAGGTCGCCCAGCGGCTCGCGAAGCAGTGGTGGATCGAGCTGCCGAACCCCGACCTGGCCTACCTCGTCGAGGGTTCGCCCGAGTTCACGCGGTACATCGCCGAGCTCAGGTGGGCGCAGCACTTCGCCCTGCTCAACCGCGAGGAGATGATGGACCGGGTCTTCCGGCAGGTCTCCGAGTGGGTGGGCCGCCCGGTGGAGGAGCGGCAGCGCATCAACTGCCACCACAACTTCACCGAGAGCGAGGAGCACTTCGGCAAGCGGGTGTGGGTGTCGCGCAAGGGCGCGATCCAGGCCGACGCCGGTCGGCCCGGGCTCATCCCGGGGTCGATGGGCACCGCGTCGTACGTGGTCGAGGGGCTCGGCGACACGATGTCGCTGAACTCGTCGCCGCACGGCGCCGGCCGGGAGTACTCGCGGTCGAAGGCCCGCAAGACCTTCACGCACGAGCAGCTGCGTGAGGCGATGGTCGGCATCGAGTTCCGCGACACCGACGCGTTCATCGACGAGATCCCGCAGGCCTACAAGCCGATCGACCGGGTGATGGCCGACGCCGCCCCGCTCGTGAAGGTGCGGCACACGCTGCGCCAGATCGTGAACGTCAAGGGCGACTAGGGATGCCTCGGGCTGCGGCCCGCGCACAGGGGGAACTTGCGCGGGCCGTGGCCGGAGTCGCGGCTCTGGGGACGGTCTGATGGGGCGTCCGACGCAGCTCGAACGGCACCAGGCCGTGCTTCGGGGGCTGCCCGCCGCCGAGATCGCCGACTACCTGACCGTGCACTCCGGCCTGCCCGGCCCGCGCAGCAATCTCGAAGCATTGCAGGCGTTCGGCGATGTCGCGCCCACCGAGGTACTCCTCGAGTTCTGCAGGACCGCAAGAAGGCGCGATTGATCCGCGTACTCGACGAGACCCGCTCGCCTGAAGCGCCGAGATCGTGGCGCCGACGCCGGTCGTGGACTCAGCGACCCGGTGGTCTGTCCCAAGAACCGCGCCGCTTCTCTGCTTCACCACTGCTTCGCCACAGTGAACCACCCAGCGGTCATCCCGCCGCGGCGGGTGCCAGGCCATCGCCGCGGCCGCGGTCGGGGACTCTCGTCGGTGAGCGTGTGGAAATGTGGAATTGTGGTCGCGACCGGTGTGGTCATGTGGAAATGTGGTCGCCTCGTCGAGAGCGACTCCCCACGATGGGACCCGACGACGAAGCCCGACGGAGGGGCGCATGACCTTCACCCTGACGCTCGACGTCGACGCCGAGCCCGCGCGGGTCTTCGAGTTCATCGCCGACTTCGCCACCACGCCGCAGTGGTACTCGGCGGTGCAACGGGTGGAACGCGTCCACGGCACCGGTGGCGCCGGCACGACGTACACGGTCCATCGTCGGCTCCCTTCGGGCCCCGCGGCCAACACCGTGGTCGTCGACAGTTGCACCGAAGGCGAAGAGATCACCTTCGCCTCGGTCGACGGCCCCACCCCGTTCTCGTATCGCTATCGGGTCCGGCCCGCACCCGGCGGCTCCCGTCTCGAGCTCGAGGGCTCGATCAGTGCGGCCGGACTGCCTGGACCCGCGCGTCTGCTCGGGGCCCTCGCCGAGCCACTCTTCGAGCGCGGCATGCGCAGCAACCTGAAGACGCTCAAGGGCATCCTCGAGCAGTAGGCGCCGCTCCGCGACGTCAGTACTCGCGCGGTACCGGTCCGAGCTTCAGCGTCTTGCGGACGACGCGCACGAGGTATTCCGCGGCCGAGGCATTCCACAGGGACCGGTGGCGGTCTCACGCCCGATGTCGATCTCACCCAATCCCGTTCGACGCATGAGTAGAAGCACCGATGCACCACCGCTTCACGAAGCATCCGAAGCATCCGAACTCACGGCAAGGAGCAAGATCATGGCAACACCTCGGGTCCTTCGCCCCCTGCGCAACCCCGCCTACCGGTGGCTCGCCGCCGCACTCGTCGCGTCGATGGTCGGCGCGGGCATCTGGATGGTGGCACTCGTCTGGCAGATCGTCGCGATCGGCGGTGGGGCGGCCGAGTTGTCGCTCGTCGCCGGGGCATCCGCGATCGGGATGCTGCTCACCACCCTTCTGGGCGGCGCGCTCGCCGACCGGATCCCGCAGCGCCGCATCCTCATCGTCGTCGAGGTCGTGCGCGCCGCGAGCGTCGGGGCGGTCGCCCTGCTCGCGCTCGCCGGAACTCTCGACGTCTGGCACCTCACCGTCGTCGCCTTCGTCGGCGGCGTGATGGCGGGCCTCTACTACCCGGCGTACTCGGCGCTGCTGCCGAGCGTGCTGCCCGAGGACGAACTGCTCGCCGCCAACGGCTTCGAGGGCATGGCGCGTCCGGTGCTCATGCAGGCCGGCGGTCCCGCGCTCGCGAGCGCGCTCATCGCGATCTCGTCACCCGGTGCCGCGCTCGCGATCGCCGCGCTCACGGGCGTGGTCGCCGCGGTGTGCCTCAGGCGAGTGCCCGACCAGCCGCTGCGCGGCGAGCGGGCGAGCGGAACGAGGCATCCGGCCGTGGCCTTGCTCGTCGACGTGCGCGACGGATTCTCGTACATGGTGCGCACGCCGTGGCTGCTCGGCACCCTGGCGTTCGCGTCGCTGCTGATCCTCATCATCATGGGGCCGTTCGAGGTGCTGGTTCCGTTCGTCATCAAGGATGTCGCGGGCGGCGGCCCCGAGGGCCACGCCCTCGTGCTGGCGGCGTTCGGCATCGGCGGTGCGGTCGGGTCGATGGTCGTGGCATCCCTGCGGCTGCCGCGCCGCTACCTCACCGTCATGAACCTGCTGTGGGGCCTCGGCTGCCTGCCGCTCGTCGTGTTCGGCCTGACCGACCAGGTGTGGGTGATGGCGCTCGCCGCGTTCGCCGTCGGCGCCGCGTTCAACGGCGGCGTCGTGATCTGGGGAACGCTGCTGCAGCGCCGGGTTCCGCCCGAGATGCTCGGCCGCGTCTCGAGCCTCGACTTCTTCGTCTCGCTCGCGTTCATGCCCGTGTCGATGGCGTTCGCCGGCCCAGCGGGCGAGGGGCTCGGGCTGCCGATGGTGTTCCTCATCGCCGGCATCGCCCCGCTCGTGATCGGCGTCGTCGCGATCGTCGCGGCCCGCATGCGCCGCGACGAGCTCGTGCACCCGCTGGATGTCACGGAGCCGGCTGATTCCGAAGCGGTCGGTGCCGCGCCGGAGCGAGAGCCTGAGAAAGCGCTCGCCTGAGCGACTGGAGACGAACCCGGGGCCCGCTGGATGGCGGGCCCCGGGTGGCGCGCTTCAGGCGTCCCGCTCTTAAGATGGAGCATGGCCTGGATCCGGGTCAGGCGCAGACGCGATGCGCACGAACTCGAAGTCCACGACGCAGACTTGGCGAAGCGGGCTGGATCGGCCCTGTTCGCCTGCGACGAGCGCATTCGCGTCGCCATCGACGAACTCGCCTTCGCCGAGGCCGAGCTCGGACCCGACTCGACCGAGGGGTTGAGCCGGGCGATCGCCGCGGGCCGCGAGAGCTTGGGCGAGGCATTCCGGCTGAACCGGGCCAATCACGACGCGGTACGCGGCACCCCCGACGACATGCGAGCCCGCGACGCCCGCATCGTCGAGCTGTGCGTGTCGGCTGTGACCGCACTCGACGAGGAGTCCACCACGCTCGCCCACCGGCTCGCGCTCGCGCGGCGGGCGCCCGAGGTCATCGCGGGCATTCAGACGGATGCCTCGCTCCTCCGCGCGCGGATCCCGCAGGCTCGCGACATCGTCGACCAGCTCGCCGCCCGCTACTCGAGCGAGGCGCTCGTCGAGGTCGCCGCCGAACCCGCCGAGGCTGAACAGCTGCTCGACTTCGCCGAACACAGCGCGCGCGTGGCCGAGCGCCGGCGTGCGGCCGGGCAGCGCGAGCAGGCGAACCTCGCGCTCGAGGCGGCCACCGAAGCGGTGCGCCGGGCGGCGACGCTGCTCGACGCGGTCGAGACCTTCGAGGTCGAGGCGTTGCACGCGGAGTCCAGGCTGGCGGCACTCGTCGAGCAGTCGCGCCGTGCCCTCGCCGGCGCGCTCGAGGCCCCGCAATCGCGCGGCGTCGCCGACGCGATCGCGGGGTTGCGGGCCGCGCTCGACGGTCTCCCGGCGGCCGGCGTCAACACCGACCCGATCGCCTGCCTCACGCGGCTGCGCGCCGCGAACGAGGCCCTGGACGCCGCGATCGAGGCGGTGCGCGAGCGGGCAACGCAACCGGTCCCGCCACCCGAGCACGTGCGCCACGCCATCTACGATGCCGACCAGCAGCTCGACCTGGTGCGCGACACCGTCGGCGGACACCCCGGCTGGGTCGGCCCCGAGGCGCTCGCGCAGCTCGCCCGGTCTGAGCGCGTGCGCACCGACCTCGGCCACTACCTCGGCAGTTCGAGCGCGCCGATCACGCTGACCGACGAACACCACCGGGCGCACGTGATCGCGATGGCGCAGCACGTCGCATCCCTCGCGAGCGAAGCGCTGCACCTGGCGCGGCGCGACATCCGGGCGGCGCGACTGCAGGATGCCGGGCGGCGAGGCGGCGTGCCCGACTGATCGCGGGAACCCTTTCGGCGGTCGCCCGAAGCTGCTACCCATGAACATGCCCATCGACGTGAACGCCGCACCTGCTGACGCCGCCCGCCGAGTCGTCGACGCCGCTTCGTACCTGACGATCGCCACCGCGGATGCCGCGGGCACGCCCTGGGCGACGCCCGTCTGGTTCGCCGAGCACGAGCTGCGCGAGTACTACTGGGTCTCGCGCCCCGAGACCCGCCACTCGCGGAACATCGCCGAGCGATCCGAGGTCGCGCTCGCCGTCTTCGACTCGACGGTCGCGGTCGGCAGCGCGATCGCCGTCTACGTCGAGGGCACCGCCGGCGAGGTGCCGGCCGCCGAGCTCGAAGCGGCCATCGCCGTGTACGACGCGAAGTCGACCGGGCTCGGCCTGCGCCGCTGGACGGCGGCTGACGTGACCGGCGAGGCGCCGTTCCGGCTCTTCCGCGCCAAAGCGTCGCAGGTCTACGTGCTCGACGAGCGCGAGCGACGGGTGCCGGTGCTCTCGTCACGAGGTTCGGACACCTGACCAGTTCGCGCCCGCGGAAGCAAGTGTTCCTCTCGGAGGCGTGTGGTCATGTGGTCATGTGGTCGGGCGAGGTGTGGTCATGTGGTCATGTGTTCGGGCGAGGTGTGGTCATGTGGTCATGTGGTCGCCCCGCACAAAGTGATACCGACCGCGGCTGCGAGCGCGAGGCATCCGACTCGGTGAGACCGGACGCCCCAGAACGGGGGCGCCGTTCAGGTTGCGGGCCACGCGACGCGTGCCGGCGATCGTCGCGCCGATAGGCTGCGACCCGTGTGCTCCGCGCCGGGCGGGCACGTCGTCTCGAGGAAGGCCCTGATGGAAACCGCACCGATGCTCGCGTGGACCCTGCGCAACGAGATCCCGATTCCCGCCGACATCACGCCGCTGCTCGTCGAGGGCGAGCAGGCGGTGGCCTCGTTCAAGACGTTCCGCGACTCGGCGACCTTCACGACGAAGCGCCTCATCGTGCGCGACGCGCAGGGCATGACCGGCAAGAAGGTCGAGATCTACTCGCTGCCGTACAGCTCGATCAACATGTGGTCGACCGAGAACGCCGGCGGCCTCCTCGACCGCGACGCCGAGGTCGAGCTCTGGACCCGTGCTGGCCACATCAAGGTCAAGCTCACGAAGGGCGCCGACGTCCGCCGTATCGACAGCCTGATCGCGTGGGCGGTGCTGCAGCACTAGAAGTCGCGGCCCCCTTCCAGCCCGCGCCCCTAGGATCGATCGCATGGCTGGATTCTGGGGCAAGCGCAAGCGCGAAGATCTGGAACTGCAGGCCCAGGACGCCGATCTGGCGAAGCGGGCGGGCAGTGCGCTGGTCGCCGCCGATGAGCGCGTGCGCGTCACCTCCGATGAGCTCGTCTTCGCCGAGGCCGAGCTCGGTCACGACGCGACCGCTGAGCTGAACGAGGGGCTCGCCGCGGTGAAGCAGCACCTCGGCGAGGCGTTCCGGCTGAACCAGCTGAACCACGACGAGATCCCCGACACCGCCGACGAGCTGCGCACCCGCAACGCGCGCATCGTGCAGCTGTGCGAGTGGGCCGAAGACGTGCTCGACGAGCGCACGGCCGCGCTCGCCGACAAGATCGCGCGGGCGCGCCGCGCGCCCGAGATCATCGCCGGCGTCAGGGCGGATGCCACGCGCCTCCGCGCACTCGTGCCGCACGCGCGCGAGACCGTCGAGCGCCTCGCCGCCCGTTACTCGCGCGAGGCGCTCGCCCAGGTCGACTCCAACCCCGCCGAGGCCGAGCAGCTCATCGGATTCGCCGAGCACGGCGCCGCCGTCGCCGAACGCCGACGCGAGGCCGGACAGCGCGAGCAGGCCAACCTCGCCCTCGAGGCCGCGACCGAGTCGGCGCGCCGCGCGGGCAAGCTGCTCGACGCCGTCGAGACCTTCGAGATCGAGGCGCTGCGCGCCGAGTCGACCCTCGCGGCTATCGTCGAAGACTCCCGTGACGACCTGATCGTCGCCCAGCGCGAACCGCAGACGCCCGCGGTCACCGCCGCAATGGCCGCACTCCAGGGCGCGCTCGCCGCGCTGCCCTCGGCCGGAGTCAACACCGACCCCTTCGCCCAGCTCACCCGCCTCCGTGATGCGAACGCCGGCCTCGATGCCGCGATCGCCGCGGCCCGCGAGCGCGCTGCGCGCCCGATCCCGCCGCTCGAGCACGTGCACCACGCGATCGACGACGCCGACCGTCAGCTCGCCGTCGCCCGAGACGTCATCGCCGGCCACCGCGGCTGGATCGGCGCCGATGCCCGCACCCGCCTCGCCGAGTCCGAGCGGGTGCGCATCGACCTCGACCGCTTCCTCGGCACCTCGGCGGCGACCGTCTCGGTCATCGGCGAAGACCACCGCGAGCAGGCCATGGCCATGGCCCGCCGCGTCGCGCAGCTCGCCGCCGAAGCGCTGCAGCTCGCGAAGCGCGACATCGACTCCTCACGCCCTTCGGGCGGCCCCGGCCAGTGGGGCGACCCGGGCTGGGGCGGCGGCGGCCGTCGCGGCGGCAGCTCCGACGTCATGGGCGGAATCCTCGGCGGCCTCGTCATCGGCAGCGTGCTCGACGGGATCTTCGACTGACCCACCGCTGGTCGAGTAGCGAAGCGTATCGAGACCCTCACTCCGTCGGTCGAGTACCGCAGCGTATCGAGACCCCTACCTCGAGGCATCCGAGCAGCTCTTGGCGGAATGTCCCGCCATCTTGACCGCTGTCGACTGACGGCCACAAAGTCGCAGCGGCAGAATACTCAAGTGACTCGCCGCGGACTGCTCCTCTTCATCGCGCTCGGAATCGCGTGGGGCATCCCCTATCTCTTCATCAAGGTCGCCGTGTCGGAACTCGACCCGGGCATGGTCGTGCTCGCGCGTTCGGGCCTCGCGGCGATCCTGCTGCTGCCGCTCGCGATCTTCCGTCACGAGGTCGGGCCGGTGCTGCGCCGCTGGAAGCCGATGCTCGCCTACACCCTCGTCGAGATCGTGCTGCCGTGGTACTTCCTGAGCTCGGCCGAGCAGAGCCTGCCGAGCTCGACCGCGGGGCTGCTGCTCGCGGCCGTGCCGCTCGCGGGCGTCGCTATCGCGTTCCTCATGGGCCGCCCCGAGCGACTATCCGGCTCGAACTGGATCGGCATCGCGCTCGGCATGCTCGGCGTCGCCGCGCTCGTCGGCTTGGATGTCGCGGGCTCCGACCTCTTCGCCGTCGCCCAGATGGCCGTGGTCGTCGTCGGCTACGCGCTCGGCCCGGCGATCCTCGCCCGCTGGATGCCCGACCTGCCCGGCATCGGCATCGTCGCCGTCTCGCTCGCGGGCGCCGCGATCGCGTACCTGCCGTTCGTGCTGTTGGCCGAGGGCCTGCCCACGGCGTGGCCGTCGACGCAGGTCGTCGTCGCGATCATCGTGCTCGCCGTGGTCTGCAGCGCCCTCGCGTTCCTGCTCATGGTCGGCCTCATCGCCGAGATCGGCCCGGTCAAGGCGACCACGATCACCTACGTCAACCCGGCCGTCGCGATCATCGCCGGCGTCGTCGTGCTGGGGGAGCGGGTGACCGTGTGGACGATCGTCGGCTTCGCGCTCGTGCTGCTCGGCTCGTACCTGGTGACGAAGAAGCACCCCACTCCGGTCGGTCGAGGAGCGACGCAGGAGCGCCTCGAGACCACCGCTCCATCACGCGAGTAACGGCCGGAGGCTCACCCACGGAGAGACCCCGGCCGGTCGCTACACTTCGAGCGTGCGCACCGCCGGAGTCGACCTCGCCGCAGACACCAAGAAGACCGCGATCGCGGTCATCCAGTGGGAGTCGGTTCGGGCGACGGTCGAGCGGGTCGAGCTCGGGGCACCCGATGAAATGATCGTGGATGTCGCGGCCGACGTCGACCGCATGGGCATCGACTGCGCGTTCGGGTGGCCCGATGACTTCGTCGAGTTCGTGAGCCGCCATGCGGAGGGTGCCCGCGTCGATCTCTCTCGCGACCGCGGAATCGACTGGCGCCGGCGCCTCGCGTACCGCGAGACCGACCGCGAGGTGCTGCGGCGCACCGGGCGCGCGCCGCTGAGTGTGGCGACCGATCGGCTGGGGCTGACCGCCATGCATTGCGCGGCACTGCTCGACGCGCTGGCCGACCGCATCGGCCCGATTTCGCGTGGTGGCTCGGGTCGCATCGTCGAGGTCTACCCGGCTGCGGCCCTGCGACTCTGGCAGCTCAGCCGGCCGGGCTACAAGACCGATGCAGAGGTGCGGGCCGGCCTCATCGCGAGCCTCGAGGAGCGCGCACCGTGGCTCGACCTCGATTCGGTCAGGCGTCGGTTGATCGAGTCGGATGACACGTTCGACGCCGTCATCGCGGCGCTGATCGCGCGGGCGCACGCGCTCGGCGAGACGCACCCGGTGCCGCCGGCGGTACGTGAGCAGGCGGATCGCGAAGGATGGATCGTGCTGCCGAGCGGCGCGGTCGAAGCGCTCGCGGGTTCGTGACCGGGTGCCGCTGCAGCCACCCTTGGTCAGTCGCCGTCGGCGGCGTCGCCTAGATCGCCGGCTTCGGCGGCCGACGGCTCCCACTCGATGACCGAGGCGGTCGTGCTGCCCAGCGAATCTCCGGCGCGGAGGCTCGCGGCCTCGAGCGCCCGCTGAATCGCGAGGTCGGTCTCAGATCCCGGATCGACGTGCGCATCGAATGACATGGTGACCTCCTGCGGCCCACCGTAGCCAACGATCGGCCGCCCGACCAGCCCTTCGTCGCAGAGCTCGCACTTGACGCCGACGCTCGTCCGCGGCATCCTCGGGCCGAGACAGGCGGGGGAGTTCTCATGCAGATGCTCGCACCAGGTGACGACGGTTACGACGACGCGCGGCGCGTGTGGAACGCGATGATCGACCGCAGACCTCGGTACATCGCTGCCTGCTCGAGCGCCGAGGACGTCGCCGAGGCGATCCGCTTCGCGCGTGCGAACGACCTCGAGATCGGCGTGCGCTGCGGCGGGCACAGCATCGTCGGCCACGCCGTGCCTGACGGCGGGCTCATGATCGACCTGCGACCGATGGGTTCGGTCGAGGTGGATGCCACGACTCTCCGAGCTCATGTGCAGGGCGGCGCGCTGCTCGGGGCTCTCGACCGCGCGGCGCAGGCCCATGGCCTCGCAACGACCGCGGGCAATGTGTCGCACACCGGTGTCGGCGGGCTCGCGCTCGGCGGCGGCATGGGCTGGCTCGCCCGACAGCACGGACTGACCTGCGACAACGTCGTCTCGTTCGAGGTCGTGACCGCTGAGGGCGAGATCTTGCGGGTCGACCGCGATCATCACCCCGAGCTGTTCTGGGCGCTGAGGGGTGGCGGCGGAAACTTCGGCGTCGTGACCGAGTTCGAGCTGGTGTTGCACCCCGAGCCCGGAAACGTGCTCTCGGTCGAGTACCTCTACCCCGTGGCATCCGGCACCGCGGCGATGCGTCGCTGGCGCGACGAGAGCACCCGAGCCGACCGACGCGCGACCTACAACGCGACCATCTCCGATGGGACGCTGTTGCTCGGCTTCGTCTGGGTCGGCGACCCGGTCGACGGCGAGGCCGCGGCGGCCACGCTCGCGACGAGTCTCGCCGAAGTCGACGCCGGCTTCGAGCGAGTGATCGTTCCGATGACCTACCTCGAGCTGCAGACCCGCGAAGACGACGTCGAGGCGCACGAGTGGCGCCGCTACTGGAAGGGCCACTACTTCAGCGAACTGAGCGACGACGTCATCGACGCGGTGCTTGCGCGTGATGGTGACGATCTGCCGAACGTAAGTTTGCAGGCGTATGGCGGGGCGATCGCCGATGTCGCGCCGGGGGAGACGGCGTTCTCGCGGCGCGATACGGCGTTCGAGTTCGTGTGTGCGTCGAAGTGGGTCGATCGCGCCGATGACGAGGCATGCATCGCGGGCGCTCGTCGGTATGCCGTGATGCTGGAGCCCTTCGCGAGCGGCGCCTACGTCAACGCGCTCAGCGACGAAGGATCAGCGGGCGTACGCCGCGCGTACGCACCCGAGCATCTCGCGCGCCTGACAGCGGTGAAGGATGCGTACGACCCCGCGAACTTGTTCCACCTGAATCAGAACATCGTGCCTTCGGAGCGGTAGGCCTTGCAGATGCTGATCGGCCGGGAGCGCGTCCGGGTCGGGCGGTGACAATCCGCATCGCGCTTCGGGCTCGCGTGCGAGCGGACATCGGCACTCTGAGCCTTCATCACAGTGTCGGGCCGTCGGTGTACGCTCCGAGCGTGGCAGATGATCGGGTGGTTCAGGAGCTTCGGGACTTCGTCGAAGAACGCGAGTGGGGTCAGTTTCACTCTCCGGAAAATCTCGCGAAGAGCATCAGCATCGAGGCAGCTGAGTTGCTCGAGTGCTTTCAATGGCAAGCGGGGGCGCCTACTGAACGCGTAGTTGAAGAGCTCGCCGATGTGCTGACATATTGTCTTCTGCTCGCAGACAACCTCGGTGTCGACGCTGACCAGATCGTGCTCGACAAGCTCCAGCAGACCCGAGCGAAGTACCCGGTCGATCGTTCGCGCGGGCGGAGCGCCAAGTATGACCAGCTTTAGGGTCGAGCAATTCCCGTTCAGCAGACAGTCGATTAAGACCTGGGCCGAGCCCGATGGGCGGCATGCAAACTGGCCCGTGGTCTACACGCTGAGCAGCAACCGCGAGATTTACGTGGGCGAAACGCTGAACGCAGCAGGTCGTCTGCGCCAGCATCTCGACGCTCCGGGCAAGAAGGAGCTTAGCGCCGCCCGAATTGTGATCGACGAGACCTTCAACAAGTCGGTCTGCCTCGATCTCGAGTCATATCTGATCCGTCTCTTCGCCGGCGACGGCAAGTTCACTGTGATCAATCGCAACGAGGGCATCACCGATGCCGACTACTTCGAGCGTGTGCGCTATCGCGCAACGTTCGACGCGATCTTCGAAGAACTGCGCGAAGCGGGAATGTTCACTCGTGACATCCCCGAAATCGAGAACAACGACCTCTTCAAACTGTCGCCCTTCAAAGCGCTGAACCAAGAGCAAGCGATCACGATGGAGGGCATTCTCGAGGCGCTTTTCGCTGACATTGACTCCGGTGAGCGGGGCACTATCGTCGTGCAGGGTGACCCAGGCACGGGCAAGACGATCGTCGGCATCTTCTTCATGAAGCTGCTCCGTGACATCGAGCGCGCTGACCCCACCGAGCGCACCGAGAACGACTCGCTCTTCTCCGACTTCTTCACGGAGGGGTACGTCGAGAAGCTGAAGGACTTCAGGATCGGGATCGTGATTCCCCAGCAGTCGCTCCGGAAGTCGGTGCAGAAGGTCTTCGCAAAGACGCCGGGCCTCGAGAAGAGCATGGTGCTGACGCCGTTCCAGGTCGGCGAGTCTGACCAGGATTTCGACCTTCTGGTCGTCGACGAAGCCCACCGGCTGAGCCAGCGGGCGAATCAACCGTCGGGCGCGCTCAACAAGAAGTTCCCCGAGATCAACACGAGGCTCTTCGGTCATGACGACCTCGGCAAGACCCAGCTCGACTGGATTCGCTCGAAGAGCCGACACCAGGTACTGCTGCTCGACGAAGCACAGAGCATACGGCCGGCCGACCTGCCGAGTCACGTGGTCGGCCCACTCGTGCGCGATTCGAAGGAGCAGCATCGGTTCTATCCGCTCGCATCACAGATGCGCGTCGCCGGCGGTGCCGACTACATCGATTTCATCCGACGGATGCTTCGGGCTGAGGCGAAGGAACCGCGCGAGTTCTTCGGGTACGAGCTTCGGATGTTCGACGACCTCGCTGAGATGCACGAGGCGATCCGTGAGCGCGACCGTGAGCACGGTCTCGCCCGCTTGGCGGCCGGCTATGCCTGGCCATGGAAGAGCAAGCACGACGCCTCGACCGTCGACATCGAGCTCGACGGCATCGGGCTGCGCTGGAACACCACCGCCACCGACTGGGCGAGCTCGCCGAACGCTCTTGAAGAGGTCGGATCGATCCATACACTGCAAGGCTACGACCTGAACTACGCCGGCGTGATCATCGGCCCCGACCTGCGCCTCGACCCCATGAGCGGCAAGGTCGTCGCCGATCTCGACAACTACTTCGACAAGAAGGGCAAAGAGCACAACGCCCAACTTGGCATCACGTATGACGGCGACGACGTGCTGCAGTACATCTTGAACATCTACGCCGTACTGCTGACGCGGGGGATGCGCGGGACGTTTGTCTACGTTTCCGACCCGTTGTTTCGTGAGTATGCGCGCACGGTCATAACCCCTTCTGCCGGTGCCGACTAAGGCGCGTCGGCCGTCCCGGCCGACGAGGCGCGCCACCTGCACGGCTGGTTGGGGCTGGAGAATTGCAAGCTCAGCGGGCTGGCCGGGGCGGCGGTTCGGCCGGAACGACGTAGCCCTCCTCACCCAAGAGGATCAAGAATCGCACTCTCAGTGTCAACCCGGGCGAAGTGATGCTTGCGCGCCCGGGGCCGCCTCTTTGCTTGCGCGCTCGACTGCGCCCGCGGTGATGGGTCGCGAGCCGCTCGTGGGCACGGTGGGCGGTCTCCTCAAGGGCGATCGACGCGCTTGCCACGACGCAGATTCTGCCCGTGCCGTGGATCCGCTAACTCACAATCTCGCTAGAGCCTTGCGTCCGCCTGCAGCCTTGCCTTCGTCTTCTTCAGATCTTGGTCTGGCACTCCGATGCGACTGCGGTAGTCAGAATTACGGATAAGAAGGTGCTCCGAGTATGGACTTGCGAGTGATGCGACTCGCCGATAATTCGAAAGATCTGCAACTGGAACGGCCACGAGATTCTCAAAGTCCAGCACAAGATCGGGGACCGCCCGAAAGCGCGGCAAGTAGTGGTATCTCGGTAGGCGACTCGTCAGGAGCTGTTGAAGCCCACCCCACTTAGTTTTGGAGTCCTGACTATCGACCCATTCCTTGTACGTGGTGAAATTCGTGAGGTGAGTTCCGCCCACAAGCAATGCGAATTCCACCTTGCTCTGAGCGAAGTCACATGCGGGTGTCAATACGGACCACCAAGATTCGCCCGCGTCGGCGGTGGGGTCGAGCACCATGACGTCTCCGGGCCGCAGGTTCGTCGCGACGGGCGGATAGACGTATCGTCGGCTCGGTACCGACTCGATCCCAGTGTCGTCCTGATCTTCCAGCCACTGCGCGACGCGAGTGATAAGCACACGACTCATGTCCTCAAGGCGGCCGCCTTCAAGGTATTCTGCCCAGTTCGGCGCGATTTCACTCCACATGTGTTCTCTCATCACGTTCGAGATCCTGGCCTCTAGGGCCCCCATCTGGTGGGCAGTCTCGCCTTCGACTGCAGCACGGATCGCGGACGGAATGGAAGGGAGCTGGTCCTTGCCTAGGACGACGACGAACGGCGGCATCTCGCTGTCGCGAACTTGGTCAGGCAGGGCGGTCCAAAAGATGACTGGAAGGAACTTGCTGCCCCGAATATCAGAGAACACGCGGGCGCCCGCTTGATCGTCGTCCGGGACGTTCCCGTTGCGGTCCCTGCGAACATCCAACACAACGACATCGCACTCTCCAGCACGTACTCGCTCGTAACCCCTGTCGAAGTCATTCTCGATGTTCACCACAACCGTCAATGGCTCGCCGTCAAAAGCATCGTGAATCTCGCGCTGTGCATCCAACGCGAGCTGTTCATTGTCGTCAACGACGAGGACTCTTAGGATGCTTGGATTCATCAGACGCGCTTTCGTAGAGTTGCTCGGAATGTGGCTCCGGAGAGGGGGCCCTCCGGATCAAGTTCTAGCTCACCACCGTAGAGCTCTTCGACAATATTGCCTGCGATGCTAAGTCCAAGCCCAACGCCGTCGGGTCGTTGAGAGAAGTACGGATCGAAGATCAGATCGCGAATCTCGTAAGGCACACCCGGCCCGTTGTCGCTCACCGTGAGCGTTACGGAGCCATCGGTGTTTCGATTGACGCCTACCAGGATCTGGCCCGGTGATCCGGAGGAGTTAGTCGTGACCCAATGCAGGGCATTCTGGATCAGGTTCACGAGCACTGTGAGGATCTCGGCGCGGTCGACCGTCGCCTCGACCTCATCACCTAGTGTTTCGAGGAGAACGCCCAGCTCGATGGCCTCTGAAGCGAAAATATCGGCTGCTTCGTTGACGATCAGCCGGAGGCCCACCTTGGAGGGGCGACCGCGCTTGCGTCCACTGAACGGCTCAATCTGGTTGAAGAGCGTAGACAGAAGATCTGCTTGAAGGTGGGTGTCTCGCATCGCCTTTCTTCCGACCGCGATCTTCTCATCACGGGTGAGGCTCTGCTTTGCCAGGTCTCGCTCACCGAAGCGCGCAATGCTCGCCAGCCGAGTTGCAGCCGTGCGGCCGTCATGCAGAACCCTATCGATCAACGAACCCAACGTCGCCAATCGTGAATACTGGGACAGCGTTCGTTGTACGCTCTCGACGCTCGCTTGCATTTCGGCGACCTTGTTGTCGACGAGCGACAGCAGCGCTGTATCGGCAGGGTCGGATCCATCATTCGCAACGATCGCTTCGCGGATCCCGTTCAGCTCGAACGACTCGAACAGGCCTCGCCGTGCATCGGTGTGATGCTCGCTCGGACGGCGCGCCGCGTACCGCCTCGTCTCGATCTCAGCGAGAGCTTCACCGACGATCGACTTCAGATCGCTGTAGGCGGCGCCTTCGAGAAGTCCTTCGCGGTTGGACTGATCTTTCAATTCATCATTGTTGTCCGCACTGATGAAGATGTGACCAAGTATCTGGTTGTTCGATAGTCGCAGAGTGGGATTCTGAACGCGACGTCGATCCAACCCCAGCCAATCGTCGCCGGCCTCGCCGAACGGCAGGACCCTGAACCCATCTCGATAGACACTTACGCCGGCCACATCATCGAGCAATCTTCTGAAGGCGCGAATGTTCGACCCGCCTCCGGCTGCTCTGATCGCTTCTGTGTCGCGATCCCAAACCGAGATATCCAGCTCAAATGGCCCTGCTGCGGGTTTGCGGCCTGAACTACTCCAGAGGGGTTCATCTCGAAGTTCCAACGTCGCCGGTGGTGTGTGTTGGATGTAGGTCAGTTGCGCTATTCCGTTGTTATCTACTGAACCGAAGAGCCTGTACGAGGGCATATCGAGCTCTTCCGGTGGCTCCACTTCTCCATCGAGTGATGTAAACGGGGCGGGTAGTGAAAGGATGATTCTGAATTCGTCGATTACACCGGTTGAGGAGGGGCGGGGTCGCATCAACCTTGCCAAGGAGGTGCGCAACTCCGCGAAGTCAGCTTCCGCCCACTCCCCGGCGAGCTTGTCGATCTGAAGGAGAGTGCCACGAGCCTCAGAGAAGGCGGTGACACCAGCCTCGGAGAAAGCTTCTGCTGCCGCCCCACTCGGAGTGAATACCTTTGCAGGACCCTCTTCCCACGCAAGTTCCACCTCGTCGAGATAGGCATCGGGGCGATCGAATGCGGACCAGTCAATCAGAAGCTCGACTTCCGATGAACTCGCTCGACGTGAGACCAGCCGTAACTCGCTGCCGAGTCGTGCCGCGGCGAGGCGGCCGATTCCCTTTTCTCCCAGGACTCTGCGCCTTCCGCTTTCACTTCGTGGGCGCTTTCGCTTCACATCAGTGGCGATATCCAGCCACGCTCTCTGAAGGACCGCTGCGTCCATCCCGTGGCCATCGTCCCAGATCTCAATCCGGCCGGAGATATGTGGCGCGATTCCCGAGAAGCGGACTAGAACAACGCTTGCGTCCGCGTCGTATGCATTCTTGACTAGTTCGATCAGAGCCACTTTTTTGCTGCTGATTAGATCGTCGCCGAGCGTCCGCAGGAGGCGGGCGCGAGGTCGAAGTGCCTGCCGCCCGAACTGTTGCTCCATGGTCATATTGCCAAGCATCACATGGTCTGTGGTGGACTCGACAACGCCCCACCGAGCGCCATCTGGTGACTCGCTTGTGATCGCTCCTAATCGTCGCAGCCGAGCTAGATGTACTGACCTCGACCGTTGTTGATTCGGTCGATGGGGGTGTGGCCTCCGATGCCGAGGTGGGTTCTGTCTAGGTTGTAGTAGTCGAGCCAGATCGGCAAGGCCGCTGCGCGGTCGGTATTCGATGCCCAGGGTCGGGCGTAGGCCCACTCGGTCGCGAGGGTTCGGTTGAGGCGTTCGACTTTCCCATTGGTCCATGGGCAGCGCGGGCGGATGAACTTCTGCTTGATGCTGTGGTCGTTCAGGACATCGCGGAACACGGTCGAGTTTCGGTACGCGAACGCGTTGTCCGTGATCACGCGCTCGACTCGCACGCCGAGTTGAGCGTAGAACGCGATCGCTCGTTCGAGGAACCCGGCACAGGTCGCACCTCGTTCGTCGGGATGGATCTCGAGGTACGCCAGCCGGGAGTGGTCATC
>NZ_JBHVSE010000007.1:0-5859 GCF_042885275.1 Agromyces sp. NPDC058064
GCGCGAGAGTGAGGCCCGGGTCGAGCGGTGGTGGTTCTAGCCAAATAACCTCGAAGGCGCAGGATTGCGACTCGGTGATTTCAAGTCTAGGATGAGAAACCCACTTCAGTTGTGAGCATGGCCTTCGGGTTGTGGTTGTCGTCGTGTTTTCGGCGGGCTGGTTCGGTGGTATGTTTTACAGGTTGCCCTGAGGGCTGGCCCGGTGTTCGATCCGGGTTTCAACTCGGGTGCGTCCGTTCCTTGAGAACTCAACAGCGTGCACTATGTTCAATGCCAATTTATTGAACCCCAGCCTGCTCTTCGGAGTGGGTGGGATTCCTTTGATTGATGGACAATTTGATTTTCGAGTCAGTTGTTTCTCTGTCAGAGATTGAACTCCTCGACACTTCGGTGTTGGGAACCATTTTTTTTGGAGAGTTTGATCCTGGCTCAGGACGAACGCTGGCGGCGTGCTTAACACATGCAAGTCGAACGATGAAGCTGGAGCTTGCTCTGGTGGATTAGTGGCGAACGGGTGAGTAACACGTGAGTAACCTGCCCTGGACTCTGGGATAAGCGTTGGAAACGACGTCTAATACCGGATAGGACCTCGGATCGCATGATCTGGGGTGGAAAGTTTTTCGGTCTGGGATGGACTCGCGGCCTATCAGCTTGTTGGTGAGGTAATGGCTCACCAAGGCGTCGACGGGTAGCCGGCCTGAGAGGGTGACCGGCCACACTGGGACTGAGACACGGCCCAGACTCCTACGGGAGGCAGCAGTGGGGAATATTGCACAATGGGCGCAAGCCTGATGCAGCAACGCCGCGTGCGGGATGACGGCCTTCGGGTTGTAAACCGCTTTTAGTAAGGAAGAAGGGGCTTCGGCCTTGACGGTACTTGCAGAAAAAGGACCGGCTAACTACGTGCCAGCAGCCGCGGTAATACGTAGGGTCCGAGCGTTGTCCGGAATTATTGGGCGTAAAGAGCTCGTAGGCGGTTTGTCGCGTCTGCTGTGAAAACTAGAGGCTCAACCTCTAGCCTGCAGTGGGTACGGGCAGACTTGAGTGCGGTAGGGGAGAATGGAATTCCTGGTGTAGCGGTGGAATGCGCAGATATCAGGAGGAACACCGATGGCGAAGGCAGTTCTCTGGGCCGTAACTGACGCTGAGGAGCGAAAGCGTGGGGAGCGAACAGGATTAGATACCCTGGTAGTCCACGCCGTAAACGTTGGGCGCTAGATGTGGGGACCTTTCCACGGTTTCCGTGTCGTAGCTAACGCATTAAGCGCCCCGCCTGGGGAGTACGGCCGCAAGGCTAAAACTCAAAGGAATTGACGGGGGCCCGCACAAGCGGCGGAGCATGCGGATTAATTCGATGCAACGCGAAGAACCTTACCAAGGCTTGACATACACGAGAACGGGCCAGAAATGGTCAACTCTTTGGACACTCGTGAACAGGTGGTGCATGGTTGTCGTCAGCTCGTGTCGTGAGATGTTGGGTTAAGTCCCGCAACGAGCGCAACCCTCGTCGCATGTTGCCAGCACGTAATGGTGGGAACTCATGTGAGACTGCCGGGGTCAACTCGGAGGAAGGTGGGGATGACGTCAAATCATCATGCCCCTTATGTCTTGGGCTTCACGCATGCTACAATGGCCGGTACAAAGGGCTGCGATGTCGTAAGGCGGAGCGAATCCCAAAAAGCCGGTCTCAGTTCGGATTGAGGTCTGCAACTCGACCTCATGAAGTCGGAGTCGCTAGTAATCGCAGATCAGCAACGCTGCGGTGAATACGTTCCCGGGCCTTGTACACACCGCCCGTCAAGTCATGAAAGTCGGTAACACCCGAAGCCGGTGGCCTAACCCTTGTGGAGGGAGCCGTCGAAGGTGGGATCGGTGATTAGGACTAAGTCGTAACAAGGTAGCCGTACCGGAAGGTGCGGCTGGATCACCTCCTTTCTAAGGAGCAACTCGGAAGCCTTCGGGTTTTCGCAGTGCGCCAGATCAGACCGAACGTGTCTGCTGGTTGCTCATGGGTGGAACATTGACATAGGTGCTCGTCTGAATGGTTCAGACCTAGTACGCCTCACGTGTGGGGTTGGAACGGTGGGGGCCGGCCGGTCGGGCACGTGCACGCTGTTGGGTCCTGAGGGACCGGACAACTCCTGGGCTTCGGCCTGGGGTGATGGTCTCTTCAGACCTTCACGAAGCCGATGGTTCTGATTCGGTGGGTGTGGGGGTTCTGGCCGTCTGTTGAGAACTACATAGTGGACGCGAGCATCTTAGAAGCAGCCCTTCGGGCTGTTTCACAAAGATTTCGATGGCATGCCCTTCGGGGTGTGTCTGACTAATCATTGGTCAATCTCGCACCTTCGGGTGCGCGATCGATTCAAACTCATGTGATTTCAAGTTTCTAAGAGCAAACGGTGGATGCCTTGGCATCTGGAGCCGAAGAAGGACGTCGTAATCTGCGATAAGCCTCGGGGAGCTGATAAACGAGCTGTGATCCGAGGATTTCCGAATGGGGAAACCCCGCCAGGCCCTTAGGGTGACCTGGTGACTCCCGCCTGAATATATAGGGCGGGTAGAGGGAACGTGGGGAAGTGAAACATCTCAGTACCCACAGGAAGAGAAAACAACCGTGATTCCGTGAGTAGTGGCGAGCGAAAGCGGAAGAGGCTAAACCGGTCATGTGTGATACCCGGCAGGGGTTGCATGATCGGGGTTGTGGGACCTTTCGGACTGTACTGCCGTGCAGTCACGGTGACGCGTCAGGTATAGACGAACCGCATTGAAAGGCGGACCGGAGTGGGTGTGAGTCCCGTAGTCGAAATGCCTGGCCGGCCGGAGAGGTATCCCAAGTAGCGCGGGGCCCGAGAAATCCCGCGTGAATCTGTCAGGACCACCTGATAAGCCTAAATACTCCCAGATGACCGATAGCGGACAAGTACCGTGAGGGAAAGGTGAAAAGTACCCCGGGAGGGGAGTGAAATAGTACCTGAAACCGTTTGCTTACAAACCGTTGGAGCCTCCTTGTTGGGGTGACAGCGTGCCTTTTGAAGAATGAGCCTGCGAGTTAGTGATCTGTGGCGAGGTTAACCCGTGTGGGGCAGCCGTAGCGAAAGCGAGTCTGAATAGGGCGATTCAGTCGCAGGTCCTAGACCCGAAGCGAAGTGATCTATCCATGGCCAGGTTGAAGCGACGGTAAGACGTCGTGGAGGACCGAACCCACTTCAGTTGAAAATGGAGGGGATGAGCTGTGGATAGGGGTGAAAGGCCAATCAAACTTCGTGATAGCTGGTTCTCTCCGAAATGCATTTAGGTGCAGCGTTGCGTGTTTCTTGCCGGAGGTAGAGCTACTGGATGGCCGATGGGCCTCAACAGGTTACTGACGTCAGCCAAACTCCGAATGCCGGTAAGTGAGAGCGCAGCAGTGAGACGGTGGGGGATAAGCTTCATCGTCGAGAGGGAAACAACCCAGACCACCAACTAAGGTCCCTAAGCGCGTGCTAAGTGGGAAAGGATGTGGAGTTGCACAGACAACCAGGAGGTTGGCTTAGAAGCAGCCACCCTTGAAAGAGTGCGTAATAGCTCACTGGTCAAGTGATTCCGCGCCGACAATGTAACGGGGCTCAAGCACGCCACCGAAGTTGTGGCATTGACATTTGTGGTAGGCCTTCGTGGTCCAGCCGTGTTGATGGGTAGGAGAGCGTCGTGTGCCGGGTGAAGCGGCGGTGGAAACCAGCCGTGGACGGCACACGAGTGAGAATGCAGGCATGAGTAGCGAAAGACGGGTGAGAAACCCGTCCTCCGGAAGACCAAGGGTTCCAGGGTCAAGCTAATCTGCCCTGGGTAAGTCGGGACCTAAGGCGAGGCCGACAGGCGTAGTCGATGGACAACGGGTTGATATTCCCGTACCGGCGAAGAACCGCCCACATGAAATCAGGAGTGCTAAGCATCCCAAGACGCGTGGATCCCTTCGGGGACGATCGCGTGGCGGCATGCGACCCCATCTGGTGGAGTGAGCGTATTAACAGGTGTGACGCAGGAAGGTAGCCCAGCCCGGGCGATGGTTGACCCGGGGCAAGCGTGTAGGCCGAGCGATAGGCAAATCCGTCGCTCATCAAGGCTGAGACGCGATGCGGATGAAAAGTGGGTGATCCTATGCTGCCGAGAAAAGCATCGACGCGAGGTTCCAGCCGCCCGTACCCCAAACCGACTCAGGTGGTCAGGTAGAGAATACTAAGGAGATCGAGAGAATCGTGGTTAAGGAACTCGGCAAAATGCCCCCGTAACTTCGGGAGAAGGGGGGCCTGAGGCGTATTAGGACTTGCTCCGAAAGCGTTTGAAGGCCGCAGAGACCAGTGGGAAGCGACTGTTTACTAAAAACACAGGTCCGTGCCAAGTCGCAAGACGATGTATACGGACTGACGCCTGCCCGGTGCTGGAAGGTTAAGAGGACCGGTTAGCCGCAAGGCGAAGCTGAGAATTTAAGCCCCAGTAAACGGCGGTGGTAACTATAACCATCCTAAGGTAGCGAAATTCCTTGTCGGGTAAGTTCCGACCTGCACGAATGGCGTAACGACTTCCCAGCTGTCTCAACCGCGAACTCGGCGAAATTGCATTACGAGTAAAGATGCTCGTTACGCGCAGAAGGACGGAAAGACCCCGTGACCTTTACTACAGCTTGGTATTGGTGTTCGGTGTGGCTTGTGTAGGATAGGTGGGAGACTGTGAAGCTGGCACGCTAGTGTCGGTGGAGTCATTGTTGAAATACCACTCTGGTCACTCTGGATATCTAACTTCGAACCGTGATCCGGTTCAGGGACAGTGCCTGGTGGGTAGTTTAACTGGGGCGGTTGCCTCCCAAAAAGTAACGGAGGCGCCCAAAGGTTCCCTCAACCTGGTTGGCAATCAGGTGGCGAGTGTAAGTGCACAAGGGAGCTTGACTGTGAGACTGACAGGTCGAGCAGGGACGAAAGTCGGGACTAGTGATCCGGCAGTGGCTTGTGGAAGCGCTGTCGCTCAACGGATAAAAGGTACCTCGGGGATAACAGGCTGATCTTGCCCAAGAGTCCATATCGACGGCATGGTTTGGCACCTCGATGTCGGCTCGTCGCATCCTGGGGCTGGAGTAGGTCCCAAGGGTTGGGCTGTTCGCCCATTAAAGCGGTACGCGAGCTGGGTTTAGAACGTCGTGAGACAGTTCGGTCCCTATCCTCTGCGCGCGCAGGAAATTTGAGAGGATCTGACCCTAGTACGAGAGGACCGGGTTGGACGAACCTCTGGTGTGCCAGTTGTTCCGCCAGGAGCACCGCTGGTTAGCTACGTTCGGAATGGATAACCGCTGAAAGCATCTAAGCGGGAAGCCGGCCTCAAGATGAGATTTCCATCCCTTCGGGGGAGAGGCTCCCAGCCAGACGACTGGGTTGATAGGCCGGATGTGGAAGACAGGACTAACGACTGTCGGAGCTGACCGGTACTAATAAGCCGATAACTTGATAATCACTACACTCACACGATTTGAACTCATTCAAGTAAAGGCCGTGTGCGTGGCCTGAGATGTCCTCGCGTCCACTCTGTGGTTCCCTTCAGACGGAAACACACGTAATTCAACACGACCCCCACCACGGTGAGGGGTCCACCGAAACCACCAACCCCGCACCACACGTGCGGACACGTTGGTCCTAGAGTTTCGGCGGCCATAGCGCGAGGGAAACGCCCGGACACATTCCGAACCCGGAAGCTAAGACTCGCAGCGCCGATGGTACTGCAGGGGGGACCCTGTGGGAGAGTAGGACACCGCCGGACAAACATTACGAAGAGCCGCCCACCACGTGGGCGGCTCTTCGACTTTAACAACCACACACCAACCCAAGCCGC
>NZ_JBHVSE010000008.1:0-5480 GCF_042885275.1 Agromyces sp. NPDC058064
GTTGTTGACATGTTGTTTGAAAGGTGTTATGATAATAAAGTCGCTAACAGAGCGGCGGTAAATTGCTCTTTGAAAACTGAACAAAACAAAGCGCCAACGTTAATTTTTAAGTGAGCACACACTATCAAAAAGCAAAATGAGCAAGTCAAACATTTCTTCGGAGAGTTTGATCCTGGCTCAGGACGAACGCTGGCGGCGTGCCTAATACATGCAAGTCGAGCGAATCGATGGGAGCTTGCTCCCTGAGATTAGCGGCGGACGGGTGAGTAACACGTGGGCAACCTGCCTATAAGACTGGGATAACTTCGGGAAACCGGAGCTAATACCGGATACGTTCTTTTCTCGCATGAGAGAAGATGGAAAGACGGTCTACGCTGTCACTTATAGATGGGCCCGCGGCGCATTAGCTAGTTGGTGAGGTAATGGCTCACCAAGGCGACGATGCGTAGCCGACCTGAGAGGGTGATCGGCCACACTGGGACTGAGACACGGCCCAGACTCCTACGGGAGGCAGCAGTAGGGAATCTTCCGCAATGGACGAAAGTCTGACGGAGCAACGCCGCGTGAACGAAGAAGGCCTTCGGGTCGTAAAGTTCTGTTGTTAGGGAAGAACAAGTACCAGAGTAACTGCTGGTACCTTGACGGTACCTAACCAGAAAGCCACGGCTAACTACGTGCCAGCAGCCGCGGTAATACGTAGGTGGCAAGCGTTGTCCGGAATTATTGGGCGTAAAGCGCGCGCAGGTGGTTCCTTAAGTCTGATGTGAAAGCCCACGGCTCAACCGTGGAGGGTCATTGGAAACTGGGGAACTTGAGTGCAGAAGAGGAAAGTGGAATTCCAAGTGTAGCGGTGAAATGCGTAGAGATTTGGAGGAACACCAGTGGCGAAGGCGACTTTCTGGTCTGTAACTGACACTGAGGCGCGAAAGCGTGGGGAGCAAACAGGATTAGATACCCTGGTAGTCCACGCCGTAAACGATGAGTGCTAAGTGTTAGAGGGTTTCCGCCCTTTAGTGCTGCAGCTAACGCATTAAGCACTCCGCCTGGGGAGTACGGCCGCAAGGCTGAAACTCAAAGGAATTGACGGGGGCCCGCACAAGCGGTGGAGCATGTGGTTTAATTCGAAGCAACGCGAAGAACCTTACCAGGTCTTGACATCCTCTGACAACCCTAGAGATAGGGCGTTCCCCTTCGGGGGACAGAGTGACAGGTGGTGCATGGTTGTCGTCAGCTCGTGTCGTGAGATGTTGGGTTAAGTCCCGCAACGAGCGCAACCCTTGATCTTAGTTGCCAGCATTCAGTTGGGCACTCTAAGGTGACTGCCGGTGACAAACCGGAGGAAGGTGGGGATGACGTCAAATCATCATGCCCCTTATGACCTGGGCTACACACGTGCTACAATGGATGGTACAAAGGGCTGCAAACCTGCGAAGGTAAGCGAATCCCATAAAGCCATTCTCAGTTCGGATTGTAGGCTGCAACTCGCCTACATGAAGCCGGAATCGCTAGTAATCGCGGATCAGCATGCCGCGGTGAATACGTTCCCGGGCCTTGTACACACCGCCCGTCACACCACGAGAGTTTGTAACACCCGAAGTCGGTGAGGTAACCTTTATGGAGCCAGCCGCCTAAGGTGGGACAGATGATTGGGGTGAAGTCGTAACAAGGTAGCCGTATCGGAAGGTGCGGCTGGATCACCTCCTTTCTAAGGATAAATACGAGAGCGCTTTTGTTTTGTTCAGTTTTGAATGAGTAATTCATTCAGATACGAAAGATCTCATCACGTTGTGATGAAGTTTTTTCTTCTTTGTTCCTTGAAAACTAGATAATAGATAGAAGGCAATTATTTTTTTCAAAGCATCTGTAAGATCTTTTTTAACGGTTAAGTTAGAAAGGGCGCACGGTGGATGCCTTGGCACTAGGAGCCGATGAAGGACGGGACTAACACCGATATGCTTCGGGGAGCTGTAAGTAAGCTTTGATCCGGAGATTTCCGAATGGGGAAACCCACTGTTCGTAATGGAACAGTATCTTTACCTGAATACATAGGGTACTGAAGGCAGACCCGGGGAACTGAAACATCTAAGTACCCGGAGGAAGAGAAAGCAAATGCGATTTCCTGAGTAGCGGCGAGCGAAACGGAATTAGCCCAAACCAAGAGGCTTGCCTCTTGGGGTTGTAGGACACTCTGTACGGAGTTACAAAGGAACGAGGTAGATGAAGAGGTCTGGAAAGGCCCGCCATAGGAGGTAACAGCCCTGTAGTCAAAACTTCGTTCTCTCCTGAGTGGATCCTGAGTACGGCGGAACACGTGAAATTCCGTCGGAATCCGGGAGGACCATCTCCCAAGGCTAAATACTCCCTAGTGACCGATAGTGAACCAGTACCGTGAGGGAAAGGTGAAAAGCACCCCGGAAGGGGAGTGAAAGAGATCCTGAAACCGTGTGCCTACAAGTAGTCAGAGCCCGTTAACGGGTGATGGCGTGCCTTTTGTAGAATGAACCGGCGAGTTACGATCCCGTGCAAGGTTAAGCAGAAGATGCGGAGCCGCAGCGAAAGCGAGTCTGAATAGGGCGAATGAGTACGTGGTCGTAGACCCGAAACCAGGTGATCTACCCATGTCCAGGGTGAAGTTCAGGTAACACTGAATGGAGGCCCGAACCCACGCACGTTGAAAAGTGCGGGGATGAGGTGTGGGTAGGGGTGAAATGCCAATCGAACCTGGAGATAGCTGGTTCTCTCCGAAATAGCTTTAGGGCTAGCCTCAAGGTAAGAGTCTCGGAGGTAGAGCACTGATTGGACTAGGGGCCCCTACCGGGTTACCGAATTCAGTCAAACTCCGAATGCCAAAGACTTATCCTTGGGAGTCAGACTGCGAGTGATAAGATCCGTAGTCGAAAGGGAAACAGCCCAGACCGCCAGCTAAGGTCCCAAAGTATACGTTAAGTGGAAAAGGATGTGGAGTTGCTTAGACAACCAGGATGTTGGCTTAGAAGCAGCCACCATTTAAAGAGTGCGTAATAGCTCACTGGTCGAGTGACTCTGCGCCGAAAATGTACCGGGGCTAAACGTATCACCGAAGCTGTGGATTGACACCGTAGGTGTCGATGGTAGGAGAGCGTTCTAAGGGCGTTGAAGTCAGACCGGAAGGACTGGTGGAGCGCTTAGAAGTGAGAATGCCGGTATGAGTAGCGAAAGAAGGGTGAGAATCCCTTCCACCGAATGCCTAAGGTTTCCTGAGGAAGGCTCGTCCGCTCAGGGTTAGTCGGGACCTAAGCCGAGGCCGAAAGGCGTAGGCGATGGACAACAGGTTGATATTCCTGTACCACCTATACATCGTTTGAACGATGGGGGGACGCAGAAGGATAGGGTAAGCGCGCTGTTGGATATGCGCGTCCAAGCAGTTAGGCCGGAAACGAGGCAAATCCCGTTTCCATTAAGGCGGAGCTGTGATGGCGAGGGAAATATAGTACCGAAGTTCCTGATTCCACGCTGCCAAGAAAAGCCTCTAGTGAGATGTAAGGTGCCCGTACCGCAAACCGACACAGGTAGGCGAGGAGAGAATCCTAAGGTGTGCGAGAGAACTCTCGTTAAGGAACTCGGCAAAATGACCCCGTAACTTCGGGAGAAGGGGTGCTTTTTAGGGTGAATAGCCCAGAAAAGCCGCAGTGAATAGGCCCAGGCGACTGTTTAGCAAAAACACAGGTCTCTGCGAAGCCGCAAGGCGAAGTATAGGGGCTGACACCTGCCCGGTGCTGGAAGGTTAAGGGGAGAGGTTAGCGCAAGCGAAGCTTTGAACCGAAGCCCCAGTAAACGGCGGCCGTAACTATAACGGTCCTAAGGTAGCGAAATTCCTTGTCGGGTAAGTTCCGACCCGCACGAAAGGTGTAACGATCTGGGCACTGTCTCAACGAGAGACTCGGTGAAATTATAGTACCTGTGAAGATGCAGGTTACCCGCGACAGGACGGAAAGACCCCGTGGAGCTTTACTGCAGCCTGATATTGAATTTTGGTACAGCTTGTACAGGATAGGTAGGAGCCTGAGAAGCCGGAGCGCCAGCTTCGGTGGAGGCGTTGGTGGGATACTACCCTGGCTGTATTGAAATTCTAACCCGCGCCCCTTATCGGGGTGGGAGACAGTGTCAGGTGGGCAGTTTGACTGGGGCGGTCGCCTCCTAAAGAGTAACGGAGGCGCCCAAAGGTTCCCTCAGAATGGTTGGAAATCATTCGTAGAGTGTAAAGGCACAAGGGAGCTTGACTGCGAGACCTACAAGTCGAGCAGGGACGAAAGTCGGGCTTAGTGATCCGGTGGTTCCGCATGGAAGGGCCATCGCTCAACGGATAAAAGCTACCCCGGGGATAACAGGCTTATCTCCCCCAAGAGTCCACATCGACGGGGAGGTTTGGCACCTCGATGTCGGCTCATCGCATCCTGGGGCTGTAGTCGGTCCCAAGGGTTGGGCTGTTCGCCCATTAAAGCGGTACGCGAGCTGGGTTCAGAACGTCGTGAGACAGTTCGGTCCCTATCCGTCGCGGGCGCAGGAAATTTGAGAGGAGCTGTCCTTAGTACGAGAGGACCGGGATGGACGCACCGCTGGTGTACCAGTTGTCTTGCCAAAGGCATAGCTGGGTAGCTACGTGCGGACGGGATAAGTGCTGAAAGCATCTAAGCATGAAGCCCCCCTCAAGATGAGATTTCCCATAGCGCAAGCTAGTAAGATCCCTGAAAGATGATCAGGTTGATAGGTCAGAGGTGGAAGCGTGGCGACATGTGGAGCTGACTGATACTAATAGATCGAGGACTTAACCACGCTTTAAAAAATGAAATACCTTCTTATTATCTAGTTTTGAAGGAACAACGTTCCTTATATGTTTGGTGGCGATAGCGAAGAGGTCACACCCGTTCCCATTCCGAACACGGCAGTTAAGCTCTTCAGCGCCGATGGTAGTTGGGGGTTTCCCCCTGTGAGAGTAGGACGCTGCCAGGCTATTCATTTAAAATCTGTAAATGAGTATTAGGAAACATTATATTATTCCGCAGTAGCTCAGTGGTAGAGCATTCGGCTGTTAACCGAACGGTCGTAGGTTCGAGTCCTACCTGCGGAGCCATGGGGAAGTACTCAAGAGGCTGAAGAGGCGCCCCTGCTAAGGGTGTAGGTCGCGCGAGCGGCGCGAGGGTTCAAATCCCTCCTTCTCCGCCATTTGGCCCGTTGGTCAAGCGGTTAAGACACCGCCCTTTCACGGCGGTAACACGGGTTCGAATCCCGTACGGGTCACTTCTTTATATAAATGCTTTACTGGTCCCGTGGTGTAGCGGTTAACATGCCTGCCTGTCACGCAGGAGATCGCGGGTTCGATTCCCGTCGGGACCGCCATTATAAAATTGAATACAAATGTGGCTCAGTAGCTCAGTCGGTAGAGCAAAGGACTGAAAATCCTTGTGTCGGCGGTTCGATTCCGTCCTGAGCCACCATAGTAG
>NZ_JBHVSE010000009.1:0-1162 GCF_042885275.1 Agromyces sp. NPDC058064
CGCATGTGGGGTTGTGGGATCTCTCTTTCACAGTCTGCCGGCTGTGAGACGAGTCAGAAACCGTTGATGTAGGCGAAGGACATGCGAAAGGTCCGGCGTAGAGGGTAAGACCCCCGTAGTCGAAACATCAGCGGCTCGTTTGAGAGACACCCAAGTAGCACGGGGCCCGAGAAATCCCGTGTGAATCTGGCGGGACCACCCGCTAAGCCTAAATATTCCCTGGTGACCGATAGCGGATAGTACCGTGAGGGAATGGTGAAAAGTACCGCGGGAGCGGAGTGAAATAGTACCTGAAACCGTGTGCCTACAAGCCGTGGGAGCGTCGCGCAAGGAACTTGTTCCTTGCGTCGTGACTGCGTGCCTTTTGAAGAATGAGCCTGCGAGTTTGCGGTGCGTTGCGAGGTTAACCCGTGTGGGGAAGCCGTAGCGAAAGCGAGTCCGAATAGGGCGATTCAGTAGCGCGCTCAAGACCCGAAGCGGAGTGATCTAGCCATGGGCAGGTTGAAGCGGAGGTAAGACTTCGTGGAGGACCGAACCCACCAGGGTTGAAAACCTGGGGGATGACCTGTGGTTAGGGGTGAAAGGCCAATCAAACTCCGTGATAGCTGGTTCTCCCCGAAATGCATTTAGGTGCAGCGTCGTGTGTTTCTTGCCGGAGGTAGAGCACTGGATAGGCGATGGGCCCTACCGGGTTACTGACCTTAGCCAAACTCCGAATGCCGGTAAGTGAGAGCACGGCAGTGAGACTGTGGGGGATAAGCTCCATGGTCGAGAGGGAAACAGCCCAGAGCATCGACTAAGGCCCCTAAGCGTACGCTAAGTGGGAAAGGATGTGGAGTCGCACAGACAACCAGGAGGTTGGCTTAGAAGCAGCCACCCTTGAAAGAGTGCGTAATAGCTCACTGGTCTAGTGATTCCGCGCCGACAATGTAGCGGGGCTCAAGCGTACCGCCGAAGTCGTGTCATTCCAGCATGTAGGGCCAACGCCCGCTGGGATGGGTAGGGGAGCGTCGTGTGCCGGGTGAAGCAGCCGCGGAAGCGAGTTGTGGACGGTTCACGAGTGAGAATGCAGGCATGAGTAGCGATACACACGTGAGAAACGTGTGCGCCGATTGACTAAGGGTTCCTGGGTCAAGCTGATCTGCCCAGGGTAAGTCGGGAC
>NZ_JBHVSE010000010.1:0-1133 GCF_042885275.1 Agromyces sp. NPDC058064
CGAGGGGACCGGCCCGGGACCGGCACAATGCTCGGCGTACAACGCAGAAAACCCCCGTAACAGGATTCTCATCCGTTACGGGGGTTTTCTTCAAAAAAAGTTCGGCGGCGTCCTACTCTCCCACAGGGTCCCCCCTGCAGTACCATCGGCGCTGTGAGGCTTAGCTTCCGGGTTCGGAATGTAACCGGGCGTTTCCCTCACGCTATGACCACCGAAACACTATGAAACTGTCAACCGCACCACGCTCTGTGACAAACGTAGGGTTGTTCGTGGTTTCAGAACCAACACAGTGGACGCGAGCAACTGAGGACAAGCCCTCGGCCTATTAGTACCAGTCACCTCCACCCGTTACCGGGCTTCCAGATCTGGCCTATCAACCCAGTCGTCTACTGGGAGCCTTAACCCCTCAAGGGGGTGGGAATACTCATCTCGAAGCAGGCTTCCCGCTTAGATGCTTTCAGCGGTTATCCTTTCCGAACGTAGCCAACCAGCCATGCCCTTGGCAGGACAACTGGCACACCAGAGGTTCGTCCGTCCCGGTCCTCTCGTACTAGGGACAGCCCTTCTCAATATTCCTACGCGCGCAGCGGATAGGGACCGAACTGTCTCACGACGTTCTAAACCCAGCTCGCGTACCGCTTTAATGGGCGAACAGCCCAACCCTTGGGACCGACTCCAGCCCCAGGATGCGACGAGCCGACATCGAGGTGCCAAACCATCCCGTCGATATGGACTCTTGGGGAAGATCAGCCTGTTATCCCCGGGGTACCTTTTATCCGTTGAGCGACGGCGCTTCCACAAGCCACCGCCGGATCACTAGTCCCGACTTTCGTCCCTGCTCGACCCGTCGGTCTCACAGTCAAGCTCCCTTGTGCACTTACACTCAACACCTGATTACCAACCAGGCTGAGGGAACCTTTGGGCGCCTCCGTTACTCTTTAGGAGGCAACCGCCCCAGTTAAACTACCCATCAGACACTGTCCCTGATCCGGATCACGGACCCAGGTTAGACATCCAGCACGACCAGAGTGGTATTTCAACGACGACTCCACAACCACTGGCGTGGCCGCTTCAAAGTCTCCCACCTATCCTACACAAGCCGAACCGAACACCAATATCAAACTGTAGTAAAG